>NZ_JAGSHT010000026.1 GCF_019947135.1 Occultella gossypii
GGGCCCCCCGGGGGGGGGGCGGGGGCGCCCCGCTGGGGCCCCCCGCCGCCGGCGGCGCTCACCACTGTGGTGAGCGCCGCCGTCGGGCGCCGTTGTGCGGGCAGTGTCGAGAAGCCGGCCTCAGAGCGAGGCGTACGCCTGCGCGAGCCGGGTGACGCCCTCGTCGATCTCGTCCGGCGTGACGCCCGAGTAGGCGATCCGGATCGAGTTCTTCGCTCCGTCGAGCAGGAAGTCGCTGCCCTTGACGATGGCGAGGCCACGGGCAGCGGCCGCGTCGAACAGGGCGTCGCCGTCGGTGCCCTCCGGGAACTCCACCCAGAGGAAGTAACCGCCCTCGGGGTCCACGAACTTCGCGTCCGGGATCTGGGTGCGCAGGGCGTCGGCCAGTCGTGCGGCGCGCTCGGCGAGGGCAGTCTTCACGGTCGCGATGGAGGTGTCGAAGGACCCGCCGCGCACGAACTCGTTCACGATCGACTGCGCGACCATGTTCGGGGAGATGTAGGTGCCGGTGGCGAGCTTGGCGATCTTGGCGATCAGCTCCTCGTCGCCGACCAGGTAGCCGACCCGGATGCCCGGGCAGACCGTCTTGGAGAAGGACGACGCGTAGACGACCTCGCCGGAGGTGGACAGGGACAGCATCGTGGGTTGGGTCTCGCCGGAGAACCGGAGCTCCACGTACGGGTCGTCCTCGAAGATCGTGACGTCGTACTCGCGGGCCAGCGCCACCAGGGCGCGGCGCTTGTCTCCGGACAGGGAGTACCCGGCCGGGTTCTGGAAGTTCGGGATCAGGTGCGCCAGGCGCACGTCAGTGCCGCCGGCGAGCAGGTCGGCGAACGCGCGCACGTTGACGCCGTCCTCCTCGAGCTCGAGCGCGCGCAGGTCCGCCTGCCGGCCCTTGAGGGAGAGCAGGGTGCGGTCGTAGGAGGGGCGCTCCACCACGACCGTGTCACCGGCGGAGACGAGCGTCTCGAACAGGAACGCGTCCGCCTGCATGGACCCGTTCGTGACCAGCACCTGGTCCTCGGACACCCTGTGCCGCTCGGCGATCCAGGCGCGCAACGGCTTGTATCCCACGGAGGTGCCGTAGGCGAAGGTGCCGGCCGGGTCGTTGGTGAACGCACGATCGGCGGCGGCGCGAAGCCCCTCGGTGTCGATGATGTCGAGCGAGGGGGCGCCGCGGGCGAACGAGATGGGGGCGGGTTCGGTGGCCATGGCGCCAGCGTAGTTCCCGGGCGCGCCGCGTCGCCAACGCGTCTCGCAGCGCGGCCGAACGGGGCCCTGCGGCCGGCGGGACCTCATCGCGAAGGGGGTGCCGAGTCAGTACTGGAGCACTCGAGTCAGTCCTGGTGGCGTCCAGTCAGTCCGTCGCTTCCGACAGATTCGACGCGTCCGCGACTACCTCGCGCGGCCGGACCCGTCCGATCGGGGCAGGCGGTCGGCCCACCCCAGCGCGCCGGGGTGCCTTACGGACTCTGTCGCCACCGTGGCCGCTCTCGCCAGTGCCTGCAACCACGGTGCGCCGGAGGCGATCGCGTGGGCGAGCGCGCCGTGCAGGACGTCGCCGGCACCGAGGGTGTCGACGACCTGGGCCGCCGGGAGGCGCGGCACGTCGATACGGTGCGGGGCGCCGTCGAGCAGGCACTCGATCGCGTCGGCGCCATGGCTCTGGGCGACGACGGACGGCCCGTATCTGGCGACGGCGGCCAGCAGGTCTGCGGGATGGGCCTCGGTCGGTGCCGGCCGGTCGGCACACCGCGGGTCCGCGTCGCCGATCGTGAAGTCGCCCGACAGCACGGCGGCGTCCAGGTGCGCCAACAGCGTCGGCAGGCCCGGCTTGTCCGAACCGCCGTCGAGCAGGGTCGGCACGCCGCGGGCGCGGGCGGCCGCACACAGCGCGACGGACGCCGCCATCAGGTGACCGTCGACGAGGACGCACCCGACGCCGTCGAGCACCGACTCGTCCGCGGCGCGCAGCACCCGGGCGCGGTCGTGGTTGGTGGAGGCCACGGCCCGCTCACCCGTGGCCTCGGTGACCAGCACCGTGGAGACCGGTGGGGCGCCGTCGTCGGTGGCGAGGTCGACGACCTCGACGCCGCCGGCCGCGAGTTCGTGGCGGGCGAGGTCGCCGAGCGTGGAGGCACCGAGCGCGGTGACCAGCGTGGCTCGCCCGCCCAGGGCCGCCACGGTGAGCGCGGCGTTCGCCGCCGGGCCACCGACCTGGATCCGCGCGGCGCGGGCCACCACCTTCTGGTTCGCGGTCGGGACGGCCGTGACCACGTGGGTGACGTCGATCGTCGTCAGACCGCAGCAGACGACGGCGGCGCTCACCTCGTCGGGTCCTCGACGTCCTCGCCGGTGGTGGCGCCGGTGGCGCCCTCGCGGGCCAGCCGGGCGCGCTTGCGCAGGCGGACGATGATGAACCACACGATCAGGCCGGCGATCGCGATCAGCACCAGGTTCGAGATGACCCCGCTCCACTGCTCGAGCACCGGCTTGATCGCGGGTCCGAACGCGTAGCCCAGCCCGATCCAGATGCCGTTCCAGATCAGCGACCCGGTGAACGTGTACAGCGAGAACTTCCACAGGTTCATCCGCTCGATCCCGGCCGGGATGGAGATGAACGAGCGCACCAGTGGGACGCACCGGCCGGTGAACACCGCCACGCCGCCCCAGCGCGAGAAGAACTTCTCTGCCTTGTCGAAGTCGGCGACCTCCACGAGCGGCATCTTCTCGAAGATCCAGCGGGTCCGGCTCCGGCCCAGGGCAGCGCCGAGGCCGTACCAGATCCAGCCGCCGATCAGGCCGGCCAGCGTCGCGGCGACCAGTGCACCCCAGAAGCTCATCCGGCCCTCGTAGGCGAGGAAGCCGGCGCCGGGCAGGATCGCCTCGGACGGGATCGGCGGGAAGAACGTCTCGATCAGGACCGCAAGCCCCACGCCGACCTCGCCCGCGCTCGTCATCAGGGAGAGCACCCACCCGATGAACCCGTCGTACTCCGTGGCGGGGTCGACCGCCTGCATGGGGAGGTGGTGCAGCGCGGGCATGGAACTCCTCGGGGATCGGGCGGCGATGGGACGGCTGGTGCGGTGATCGCCCTTGACCCCTCAAGGTTCTCACGCGCTCCGGGCGACGGAGGTCCTCCCGTGGGCGGACCGCGGCGGACCCGCCGGTGCCACCACGGGCGGAGCCGGCCGGTGCACGTCACCGACCAACGCAGGGCCCGACCGGTTTCACGCTCCGATCTCTGGCCGCAGACCTGGGCGTCAGCCACACCGCCCCGCGGCACCACTTCGGCAGCCGCACCGGCGTGCTCACCGCGTTGGCCGCGCAGGGTTTCACGCGCCTGGCCGGCACGCTGCGGGGCGCCCGGGCCGACGGCGGCTCGTTCCTGGACGTCGGCGTCGCCTACGTCGACTTCGCGGTCGCCAACCCCGCGCACTTCCAGGTGATGTTCGCGCCGACCCTGCTCGACGCCGGCGATCCCGAGCTGGCGGTGGCCCGAGCGGAGACGTTCGCCGAACTGCGCACCGGGGTGGACGCGATGGCGGCGCCGGACCGGATCGAGGACGCGGCCGCAGCGATGGTGGCCGGCTGGTCCCTGGTCCACGGGCTCGCCACGCTGGCGCTGACCGGCAACCTCGACGGCGCCGGGGTGCGTGACCTGATCGCCGCGGCCGAGCCCCACGACCTGGCCAGGCGTGCCGCCGGGATGCTCTACGGCTCACCCGGGACGCCGGGAGGGCCCCGCTGATGTGGCGCGTGCTGCGGACCCTGTTGCAGGCACTCGGCGCCGCCGTCGTGACCAGCGTGGTGCTCGCCGTCGTCAGCGCGCAGTTCGCGCCCGGTTGGCGGCCCGCCGCGCAGCTCGCGCCGCTCTCTCCGGCGCCGGACCGCCTCCCGGAACCGAGCGCCGAGTACGAGGTCGCCGAGCGCGAGACGCGGGTCCACACCGATGACGGGACGCGGCTGGCGGCGCGCGTGGTCCTACCGGTGGGGGTCGCGGGCCCGGTCGCCGGTGCGGTGCTCGTCCAGGGCTCCGGGCTCGCCGGGCTGGAGTCGCTGCTCGAGGAGGCCCGGACCCTCGCGGCCGCCGGGGTGGCCGCAATCGTCGTCGACAAGCGCGCAGACGGCTACTCGATGCTCTCCCGGGACTTCGACACCCTCGCCGCCGACGTGGCCCTCGCCGCCGACCTCCTCGCGGCCCAACCCGGCGTGGACCCGGACCGGATCGGGGCGATCGGCTGGAGCGAGGGCGGTTGGGTGGTGCCGCTCGCGGCCGACCGCGAGCCGGGACGGTTCGCGTACCTGGTGCTCGTCTCGGCCCCGATCGTCACCCCGCTGGAACAGGCCTCCTGGACGATCGGGCACGTGACCGGTGCTGCGCCGGCACCGCTCGCCCGCATCCCGGCGACGATGCTCTCGGCGGGCCCGGAGTTCGTCGACTACGTGGATACCGACATCCGCGGGACGCTGGCCGAGGTCGAGGTTCCGGTCTACGCCGTCTGGGGTGCGGCGGACCCGACGGTGCCGGTGCGGGTGGCCCTGGATCGCCTCCGGGAATCGGCCGCGTCACCCATCACGGCACGGATCCTCGCCGGCGAGCCACACAGCTTCGGTCCAGAGGTCGGACTGTGGATGGCCGGCGTCGCGGACTGGATCGTCCGGTTGCCCGCAAGTGCGCCGGCCGCGGACTCGGTGAGCGGCGCGGAGCCCGAGTCCGACCGCGGCCTCGAGCAGCTCCCACGACGGGCGTGGTTCACGCATCCGCTCGTGCACGGCGTCCTGGCCTTGGCGGTGGCCGCACTGGTGGGGCGCCGCGCGTGGCGGGGACCTACTGCCCGACGCGACCGTCCACGCGTTCCCTGATCAGGTCCGCGTGCCCGCAGTGCCGGGCGTACTCCTCGATCATGTGGATGAGGACCCGCCGCAACGGGGTCTGCCCGTCCGCACCGATCCAGCCGAGGTCTGAGTGGGCGGCGACGAACGCCTCGGAGTTCGCGACCTCGGCGTGCCAGGTTGCCCAGGCCTCCTCGACCACCGCGGGATCGGCGGCGGCGCCGCTGAACTCGGTCTCGACGCCGTCGACCACGTACGGCGCCGGTACCTCCTCACCTGCGAGGATGCGACGGAACCAGCTCCGCTCCACGCCCGCGAGGTGGCGCACCAACCCGAGCAGGGACAGATCCGACGGCGGCACCGACCGTTTCGCGAGGTCCGCCGGGTCGAGCCCGGAGCACTTCATCTCGAGGGTGAGGCGGTAGTCGCTGAGGAAGCCGATCAGCATGGCGCGCTCGGTGTTCTCGAAGGCGCCGTCCTGGCGCGGATCCTCATCCTCGGGCACCCACATGTCCCACCACCCGAACCTGCGCTCGGGGAGTTCCTGACCTGCCTCGTCGACCGTGACCATGCCTCGACAGTGCTCCGGGCTCTCGGGTTCGGCAAGGCAATTTCGGCGCGGTCTCGCCGGGTCAGTCCAGCCGCTGGTACCCGTACAGGTCCTCCTGGGTCTGGTTGACCCAGATCCGGGCGCTCAGGTCGTCGGGGGAGTCCGGGTTCGCGATGCGCAGGGATATTCCGTAGTTCTCGTCCACCACCGTCGCCTCGATGCCGGCGTCGCTCAGCCGCTCAGCGAGGGCACGCACGTCCGGGTGCTCGAAGGAGAGCACCGCACCTACCGAGGTGGCGCCGTGGACCGCGACCAGCCCGCCACCGGGAGCGGTCAGGTCGACCCACTGTCCGGCGTCGGAGCGGATCCGCGACCGCAGGCCGAACGCGGCGAGCAGGGCTTCGCCCCGGGCCACATCCGGGGTGTACCAGAGCGGGAGCACTTCGGCCGGGGTGCGGTCGCTCGAGCCGGTCCCGGCGACGCGGCCGACCAGGTCCGAGTTCTCGTCCAGGTACACATGCTGGCCGTCGGCTGCGGTCACCTCGGCGTACCTGCCGAAGTCCTCGGTGGTCACGCTTGCGCTCAGGTCGAGCTCGATCAGCGCCGGCGTCACGGCGCGCAGCGCCGCGTCCAGGTCCGCGACCACGAACCGCAGTTCCGTGTGGCCGACTGCGGGATCGCCGTCGGGCATGCCGTGGATGGCGACGCCGCCGCCGGCGACGGCGAACAGCTGCCAGTCGCCCTCGTCGCGCACGTGCTCGCCGCCGAGCGCCGTGACCAGGGCGACCCAGTCCGCAGTGTGGGCGGTGTACTGGATCGGGCGGACTCGCAGACTCATCGGTCATGCTCCTCGAGGTAGGTCTCCAGCGCGCGCTGGACGAACGCGGACAGGCTCAGGCCGTCGTCGATCGAGCGGTGCTTGACCGCCCGGATCAGGTCCGGCGGGAGGTAGACGTTGAACTGGGCCTTCGCGGCCTTCTCGTCTGTCATGCAAGAATGCTAGCAACCTAACGCACGGCCGGGCAATGGTGAAGGTACGCATCCCTCGCGGGCGGCACGGGCGCTGTGCCACCATGGGCTCATGCTCACGCGTCGATTTAGCCGGCCCGCCTCCGGGCCGGCGCGCGCCATCTGAGCCGAGCCATCACGCCCGGGGCGGGCGCCTCTACACTCCCAGTGGTCCCCACACGCCCCGGAAGGTTCGCATGCCCACCCCCGAAACACCCTCCCCGCTCGATGCCGACGCCATCGGCGCGGAGCTGACCGCGGCCCTCGAGGCCGTCGCCGGCGCCGACTCCCTGGACGCGCTCAAGGACGTACGTCTGGCCCACACGGGGGACAAGAGCCCGCTCGCGCTGGCCAACCGCGCGATCGGCGCTCTCGCGCCGGCGGACAAGGCCGTGGCCGGCAAGCTCGTCGGTTCCTCGCGTGGCCGCCTGAACGCCGCCATCGCCGCCCGCCAGATCGAGCTCGAGGCCGAGCGTGACGAGCAGGTACTGCGGACCGAGGCCGTCGACGTGACGATCCCCGTCGACCGTGCCCCGCTCGGCGCCCGGCACCCCCTGGACTCCCTGATGGACGAGGTCGCGGACTTCTTCGTGGGGATGGGCTGGGAGATCGCCGAGGGCCCGGAGCTCGAGCACGAGTGGTTCAACTTCGACGCGCTGAACTTCGGCCCGGACCACCCGGCCCGGCAGATGCAGGACACCTTCTTCGTCGATCCGGCCAGCGCCGCCGAGCATCTCGTGCTGCGCACGCACACCTCCCCGGTGCAGGCTCGGACGCTGCTCACCCGTGACCTGCCCATCTACATCGCGTGCCCGGGCAAGGTGTTCCGCACCGACGAGCTCGACGCCACGCACACCCCGGTGTTCCACCAGATCGAGGGCCTGGCGGTGGACAAGGGGCTGACCATGGCGCACCTGACCGGGATCCTCGACCACTTCGCCCGGGCGATGTTCGGACCCGACGCGAAGACCCGGCTACGACCCTCGTTCTTCCCGTTCACCGAGCCGAGCGCCGAGATGGACCTCTGGTTCCCGGCGAAGAAGGGCGGCGCCGGCTGGATCGAGTGGGGCGGCTGCGGCATGGTCAACCCGAACGTGCTGCGTGCCTGCGGCGTCGACCCGGACGTCTATTCCGGGTTCGCGTTCGGGATGGGCATCGAGCGCGCCCTGATGCTGCGCCACGACATCACGGATATGCACGACATCATCGAGGGCGATATCCGCTTCTCCCAGGAAGGACAGCGCTGATGCCGTACGTCGTGCCGAGCTGGCTCCGCGACCACGTCGAGATCCCCGCGGGCACCACGGCCGCCCAGCTGGCCGCGGACCTGGTCCGGGTCGGCCTCGAGGAGGAGGCGGTGCACGCCGCCGGCGTCACCGGCCCGCTCGTGGTCGGCCGGGTCCTCGAAGCGAGCCCCGAGCCGCAGAAGAACGGCAAGACCATCAACTGGTGCCAGGTCGACGTGGGTGCCCACAACAACGCCGACGGGTCCCCGCGCGGGATCGTCTGCGGTGCGCACAACTTCACCGCCGGCGACTCCGTGGTGGTCGCCCTGCCCGGCGCCGTGCTGCCGGGGGACTTCGCGATCGCCGCCCGCAAGACCTACGGGCACGTCTCGGACGGGATGATCTGCTCCGAGAGCGAGCTCGGTCTCGGCGACGGGCACGAGGGCATCATCGTGCTCGAGGACGCACCCGCGCCGGGCACCGATGCGATCGAGCTGCTCGGCCTCGGCGAGGAGATCCTCGAGATCAACGTCACCCCCGACCGCGGCTACTGCTTCAGCGTGCGCGGCGTGGCCCGCGAGTACGCCCACTCCACCGGCGCCGCCTTCACCGACCACGGCCTGGCGGCCGCGGACCTGCCCGCCGGGAACGACGGCGGGTTCGCCGTCGAGATCACCGACGACGCGCCCATCCACGGCGTGCCGGGCGCGGACCGGTTCGTCGCCCGGATCGTCCGGGGCATCGACGCGACCGCGCCGACGCCGGACTGGATGGCGACCCGGCTGCGCCAGGCGGGCATGCGCCCGATCTCCCTGGCCGTGGACATCACGAACTACGTGATGCTCGATCTCGGTCAGCCACTGCACGCCTACGACCTGGCCACGCTCGCCGCGCCGATCGTGGTGCGCCGCGCCCGGGCGGGGGAGAAGCTCACCACCCTGGACGACGTCACGCGCACCCTGGACGCCGAGGACCTGCTGATCACGGACTCCCCGGACACCTCGGGCTCACGGATCCTCGGCATCGCCGGAGTGATGGGCGGCGCCGACACCGAAGTGACCGACACGACCACGGACGTGCTCATCGAGGCGGCCCACTTCGACCAGATCTCGGTGGCCCGCAGCGCCCGCCGGCACAAGCTGCCCAGCGAGGCCGCCAAGCGGTTCGAGCGCGGCGTGGACACCGCGCTGCAGGCGGTCGCCGCGCAGCGCGTCGTCGACCTGCTCGTGCGGTTCGCGGGCGGCGCGCCGGATGCCGGGGTCACCGACCTCGACAGCACGACGGCGCCCGTTCCGATCGCGATCGAAGCCGCCCTGCCGGGTCGGCTGGCCGGGGTCGAGTACTCGACCGAGACGGTCGTCTCCACCCTCGAGTCCCTGGGCGCGCGGGTGGTCGCCGACGGTGACGCGCTGCTCGTCACCCCGCCCACGTGGCGGCCTGACCTGACCGAGCCGGCCGACCTGGTCGAGGAGGTCGTGCGCCTGCAGGGGTATGACCGGGTGCCCTCGGTCCTGCCGCCGGCGCCCCCGGGTGGCCGTGGGCTGACCCCCACCCAGCGGCGCCGCCGCAGGGTGGCGAACCTGCTCGCCGATTCCGGGCTCACCCAGGTGCTCACGTACCCGTTCATCGCCGCCTCCCGGCACGACGACCTCGCGCTGCCGGACGACGATCCCCGGCGCCGGGCGGTCCGGTTGGCGAACCCGCTCTCGGAGGCGATGCCGTACCTGCGCACGTCGTTGCTGCACACCCTGGCCGACGCCGCGGTGCGCAACGTGGGCCGAGGGCTGACGGACGTGGCGATCTACGAGATCGGCCTGGTCACACGCCCGGATGGGGCGAGTCACCCCTCGCCGCTCCCGCCCACGGGGGTGCGCCCGAGCGATGCGGACCTGGATGCGATCCGGGCCGCGGTGCCCGCGCAGCCGTTGCGGGTGGCGGGCATCCTGGCCGGCAACATCGTCGCGCCCGGCGTGTACACCAGCGCCCGGCGCGCCGACCACGCGGACGCCATCGCCCTGGTGCACCGGATCGCGCAGGCGGTGGATGTCGCGCCAGTCGTCGAGTCGGACACCGAGCACCTGCCGTGGCACCCCGGCCGGTGCGCGAGGTTCACGACGGCCGACGGCGTCCTGCTGGGTCACGCGGGCGAGCTCGCCCCGAAGGTCACGGCGGCTCTCGGCCTGCCGGCCCGTACCGTCGCGTTCGAGGTGGACCTGGACGAGCTGTTCGGCGCGGCACCCACGGAGCCGAAGCAGGTGCCGCCGCTGTCCACGTTCCCGGCCGCGAAGGAGGACATCGCGCTCGTCGTCGATGCCGCCACGCCGGTCGCGGACGTGCTCGCCGCCGTGCGCGAGGGAGCCGGTGACCTGGCCGAGGAGGTCCACCTCTTCGACATCTACACGGGCGAGTCCGTGGGTGAGGGCAAGGCGTCGATGGCGTTCTCGCTGCGCCTGCGCGCGGCCGACCGGACGCTCACCGCGGCCGACACGGCCGGGGTGCGGGACGCCGTCGTGGCGCTCGCAGGCGCGCGGCTGGGCGCGCAGCTGCGCGGCTGAACCCGAGGTTCCAGCGGCCCGGGCGAGATCGACGACGCCCGGGCCGCGACCATCGCCGGACGAGGACCAAGGTCCCTCGATCCGCCCGACCCGGTGACGCACCCTGGATACATGAGAGTCCTGGTAGCGATCGCATCCACCTATGGCGCCACCGCCGAGATCGGTGAGGCCATCGCCGCCGAGCTCCGCCAGGGCGGCCACGACGTCGAGGTCCGAGCGGTCGACTCGGTGGGATCCCTCGCGGGTTACGACGGCGTTGTGCTCGGCTCCGCCGTGTACATCGGCCGGATCCTGACGTCGGCCCGGCAGTTCGCCGCCCGCCTCGCGGAGGAGTTCGCCCCCCGTCCGGTCTGGGTGTTCGCCTCGGGGATGAAGAGCGTCACCCCGTGCCCGCTCGGCGCCGCATACACCTCACCTGTCGATCCGCCCTACTTCGGCGGCCGGTACGCGATCTTCGGCGGTGTCGTGGACCGCAGCAAACTTGGCACCGCGGAGCGCTCACTGATCGGGTTCGTCGGCGCCACCCACTCCGATGAACGCGACTTCGACCTGATCGCGGCGTGGTCCGGTGAGGTCTCGGTACGGATGAATCAGTACGACGCGCTCCAGCGGGCCCGATCCAGCTAGCCGTCCCTGCCCTCCGCGCCATCCCCACCTGGGCACGGCCAACGGGAGATTCGCCCTGGATGAGTGCGTCATCCAGCCTGGTCAAGCCGGAAGTGCATCTCGGGTGACAGCGCCGGTCTACGTCCTGCCGCCCCGGGTCCCGACCAGAATCGGATCGCGAGCGCACGACTTCGTGGCCGATACGAAGCCGACCAGAGAGTTCCGCCGAGCACGGCGCCGGACTCTGGCCATTGTGTGCTGACGGCGACCTGATCGGCGATCTGGGCGAGGCGGTCGGCAGTGAATGGATGATCGGGGTCGACCATGACCTTCGCGTCCATCCGCTGTAGACGCTCGAGGGACCTGCGGATCTCTCGGTCGTTCTCCCACGATCCGGGGATCTGTCGAAGCAGGCTGTGATTGGTGGATCGCATCGATCCGTCGCGCTTCACCACGGTGTGCATCGTGTTGTCGTCTCCGGGCTCAGCCATCATCACGACTCCGTCGGCATCGGCGATGATGTAGTGGCACGGCATCCAGGACAGATACCTCCTCTGCTCCTCGAACACGCGCTGAGCGTCCTCGACGGTGCGACAGCGGTCGAGGATGAACCGAAGCACTTCCAACTCGTTCAACCCCGGCTCGATGTCCGGAGGGCTGAATGTCGACGCCGTTCGATCGATGAGCTGCATCATCGAGACAACGAGGCCGGCCTCGTTCATGCCATCGATCACTCCGTTGCAGAGGTCGAAGGCACACATGAACAGCGCGCTCATCCCACCGTCGGTGGGGTGGATCTCCATCACATACGGCTCGCTCAGCATCGCGGGCGCCTCGGGACAGGCACCAGGGCCAAGGACCGCGTCCGGCAGCGAGAGGAAGCCGAAGTCGAAGTTCCGCTGCACCACAATGCCCGCATCCGCGGTCGGCGAGGTGAGCACCGAGCAACCCACGATCTGAGGTGGCGTAGGCAATGGCATGTTGTAGCCGACGCCGAGCGCATCCACCTTCGGGTCGGACGGGTCCAATCCAAACGCGCGCGCGATTCCGATGCCACGTGCGACCAACTCCGGGTAATGGCGGACAGCCCACTTACGGCGGCTTTCAGCCACGCCCTCGGGTAGCAGCAGATCTTGTGCCGCTACCCGGTACCGGGACCGAGCGATATGGCCGACTGATTCCCCGATCGCTTCGTTGCATCCACGGATACGCACATGACGGACTGCCAGACGTTCGTCCGGTGATTGATGGACCATCACGTCCATCGCGCCTCCGCTTCCAATGGTGGGGGGATATTCGACGGTGGACCGGTCCTGTGCCTGATCGACGGGGCTCAGGCGGGCATCAGGAGCCGGTTCACCGCCCCGCTGGTCAGCCAGTCGCGCAGCACCTCGTTGAAGAGCGCCGGATCCTCGGCGTTCCAGGTGTGGTGCATCCGGGGCACCCGTCGGGTGGTCACCGCACCGGACCGCGACGTCAGCTCGGCGAACGACTCGGCCACGGTCCGCGGCTCCCGCTCGCCCGCCAGGGCGAGGAACGGAACCTCGGAGCCGCGCAGGCCGTCGAGGTCGACGGGCGCGACGCCGTCGTACACCTCGGTCATCATCGCGACGGCGTTCTCCCTGCGGATCCCGAGCCCGGTGCTCACGAAGGTGGCCACCGCGTCCTCCGGGAGGCGGAACGCGCGGGCCATCGCGTTCCAGTACCAGCGCTGGTCCCACAGTCGCAGCTGTGCGAGCCCGAACCAGCGGGTCGGGCCGTGGACGCCGCGCAGGGCCGCGCCAGTGACCAGGGTGGAGTGGATTCGCTCGGGATGGCGGGCGGTCAGGATGCTCCCCAGGATCCCGCCGAGGGAGAGCCCGACGACGTGGGCACGGCCGCCGTGGGCACGCTCGCCGATGATGTCGGCGAGCTGGTCCGCGACGTCGACGAGCGAGGTCCAGTCCTGATCGGCCGAGGCCCCGAATCCGGGCAGATCCGGCACGAGGCAGTGGTGGTCGGCCAGGGCGGCCACCTGTCCCTCCCACATCCAGCCCGCGACGTTCCCGCCGTGCAGGAAGAGCACGCTCGGAGGTGCCTGCTCGTTCGTGATCGCGACGTGCATCAGGCGAACTCCCGTTCCATCGTCTCGAGCCAGTCCAGTTCGGCCCGGGCGTGGGCCAGGCCGTTGCTCAGCGTGGACAGCCGCAGCCGCTCGGCGCGGGTGGTGCCGGTGCCCTCGGCCGCCTCGAGGGCTCGCAGCGTCTCCCAGGCCGTGGTCGCGGCGGCGCGGCGCTGCGACAGCAGGTCTGCTACCGCGTCGTCGGGCAGGCGCGGGGAGAAGAACAGCTTGGCGAGGAACTCGCTTCGTTCGGGCGCCGGCTCGGCCGGGGCGGTCAGCCACCGGTCGAGCTCCGCGCGTCCGGCGTCGGTGATGTGATGGATCTTGCGGGCCGGGCGCCCTTCCTGGGGCACCACCTCCACCTCGGCCAGGCCGGCATTCACCAGTGCGCTGAGGGTCCGGTAGATCTGCGCCTGATCACCGGACCAGAAGTGGTTGACGGTCTCGTCGAACGACTTCTTGAGGTCGTAGCCGGTCAGTGGGGACAGGTCGAGCAGCCCCAGGACGGCATGCTTCATGCTCATCGGACTATAGGACCACGCCTATATAGGACTACGCAAGTATCCGGATGTCCCGATGGCGGGCTTCGCCGGGGCGCTGCGTCACTGACCCGTGGGGCGGGTCAGCGGCGCAGCGCGCCGGTTCAGGGCAGCAGGAGCACCTTGCCGGTCGTCTCGCGACCCTCGAGTGCACGGTGTGCGTCGGCGGCCCGTGCCAGCGGGAACGTCGCGCCCACGCGCACGTCCAGGTCGCCGCTCGCCAGGGCGCCGAACACGGCGCCGGACCGGTAGGCGAGTTCCTCCGGGTCCGCGGTGTAGTGCCCGAGCGTCGGCCGGCTGACGAACAGCGAGCCCGAGCTGTTCAGCCGCTGCAGGTCGAACGGGGGCACCTGCCCGCTGGCGCCGCCGAAGAGCACGAGCATGCCCCGGCGCCGGACGCTCGCCAGGCTCGCGTCGAAGGTGGTCCTGCCCACACCGTCGTAGGCCACGTGTACGCCGGCGCCACCGGTGAGGTCCCGCACGATCTGGGGGAGCTCGGTCGTGACGTCGTCGAGGTCGGTGTAGCGGATCACGGCGCTGGCGCCTGCGGCCCGGGACAGGGCCTCCTTCTCCGCCGTCGACACGGTGGTGATCACCCGCGCGCCGCGGGCGACGGCGAGCTGGGTGAGCAGCAGCCCGACCCCGCCCGCGCCGGCGGTGAGCAGCACGTCCTGGCCCGGCTGCACGTCGAAGACGCCGTCGACGAGCATGTGCGCCGTCATGCCCTGCAGCGGCAGTGCCGCGGCCAGGTGCGGATCGACGCCGTCGGGCACCACGATCGCCGCGTCGGCGGCGAGCAGGACCTCCTCGGCATAGGACCCGGTGAGCGAGCTCGACCACGCGACGAGACGGCCGACCGGGAGATGCGTGACGCCGTCGCCGACCGCGATCACCTCGCCGGCGCCCTCACTGCCGGGCACGAACGGGAACTGGCGCGGGTACACCCCCGAGCGGACGTAGGTGTCGTAGAAGTTCACCCCGATCCCGCTGGGGCGGACGAGCACCTGGCCGGCCTGGGGTGCCGGGGCCTGGCGGTCGGTGGGCGTGAGGACGTCGGGACCGCCTGCGGTCCGGGCTTCGATCGCGAGCATGGGGCCAACCTACAACCGCCCACCCCGGCCCGAGGTAGGGAGAACCCCCGGGTCCAGATGCCGGTGGGCACCAGTGATCGCGGGCCGTGCGGCGACAAGGCTGGACACCATGACCGCAACGCTCAATCCACCCGTACTCGCCCACCCCGCGAGCCCGCCACCGACGCGGGACCTGTTCGTGGACGTCCTGCGCCTGTTCGCGATCGCCCTCGTGGTCGCCCAGCACTGGCTGATGCCCGTGATCGACTACTCCGACGGCCACCTGGTCACCAGCAACGCCCTCACCGTCCCCGGTGGCTGGGTGGTGACCTGGATCAGCCAGGTGATGCCCCTGATCTTCTTCGCCGGTGGGGCCGCAACCGCGATGAGCCTGCGCCGGCGCTCCTCCGGTGCCGACCGCGCCTGGGTGGCCGGTCGACTGTTGCGCCTGGCGATCCCGGTCCTCGGGCTCGCCGCGCTCTGGCTGCCGCTGCCGCACCTCATGCTGCAAGCCGGGCTGCCAGCCGAGCCGGTCTCGGTCGGTGCCCGGCTCGTGGGCGCACTGCTGTGGTTCCTCGGCGCGTACGTCCTGATCACCCTGCTCACCCCGGTGCTGGTGCGCCTGGCCGACGCACTGCGCGGCCGCGAACTGATCGGTTTCGCGGCCGTCGCGATCGCGGTGGACGTGCTCCGGTTCTCCTTCGGAGCACCGGACGCGCTCGGCTACCTGAACGTGATCGCCGTCTGGGGCACGGTGCACCAGGTCGGCATCCACTACGGACACGGACGTCTTCGCGGCATCCGAGGGCTGCGGGCGTTCGCGCTCGGTGTCATCGGGTTCGCCGTGGCGGCGCTGGCCGTGGCACTCGGCCCGTACCCGCTGAGCATGGTCGGGCTGCCGGGTGACCCGATGTCCAACATGAACCCCCCGACGGCGGTGCTGCTCGCGCTCGCGGTCGGTCAGCTCGGTCTTGCGCTCGCCGTCCGCGAGCAGATCGCGGCGTGGGCCGCGCGGCCGCGGGTGGCCGCAGTCGTGGGCCGGCTGTCCGGGTCGGCGATGACCGTGTACCTGTGGCACACACCGGCACTGGTGCTGGTCGCAGGGGTCGCGGTACTCGCGCTCGGCCGCGATACCCCGGCCCCGTTGAGCGCCGAGTGGTTCGACGGCGTGACCGCCTGGGTGGCCGTACTCGGCCTGGTCCTCGCGGTGGCCGTGACGGTCTTCTCCCGCCTGGAGCGGGTGCGGCTGCCCCGCCTGGCCGCCGCGGACGTGGGCGCCGGGCGGCTGCTCACGGCCGGGCTGCTCGTCGGCGCGGGTGTGCTGGCGCTGACCATCGGCGGATTCCGCCCCGAGACGCTCTGGGATGCCACCGGGCCCCTCGTGGCTGTCGCGTCGATCACGGTCGGGGTGCTGCTGCTCACGAGTGCCGCCCGGCGCTCCAGATCTCGCTGGTCTTCGGCGGCTCCAACCGGCAAGGTGGCGTCATGACCGCGCTCGAGACCCCCGTCGGCCCCGGTCCGGAGGCACCCGAGCACGTGTCCCTGCTGCGCCGCGCCGCCCGGGAGAGCGGGTACCTGCTCCTCTGCCTGCCGTTCGGAATCGCCGGATTCGTGGTCTTCGTGGTCGGGATCGCGCTCGGGTCGGCTCTGCTGGTCACGCTGCTCGGCCTGCCGATCCTGGCCGGGACCCTTGCCGCGGCCCAGGGACTCGGCAACGTCGAGCGTGCTCGGCTGGCCGCGCTCGGCTATCCGGTGCCGGCGACCCTGCTGTTCCACACGGAGAAGAAGGGCCTGCGCCGGTTCCTGGCCAGGCTCGGCCACGGGCAGAGCTGGCTGGACCTGCTCCATGCCCTGCTGTTCTTCCCGGTCTCGCTCGCCACCTTCGTCGTCACGGTGGTCTGGTGGGTCGTGGGTGCCGGAGGCGTGCTGTACGTCGTGTGGGAGCGGTACCTGCCGGACGATGGTCGGACCGGCCTCGCGGACCTGCTCGGCTACCCCGGGCGCCTGCCCGACATCCTGCTGACCACGGTGCTCGGCGGCGTCCTGCTCGTCACCGCACCCTGGGTCGTCCGCGGCATGGTCGCCCTGCACAGCGGCCTCGCACGGATCACCCTCGGCGGCACGTCGTCGTCGGCCCTGCGTGCCCAGGTCGCGGAACTGACCCGCAGCCGGGCCGCCGTGGTCGGCGCCGAGGCGGACACGCTGCGCCGGATCGAGCGGGACATCCACGACGGGCCGCAGCAGCGGCTGGTCCGGATGAGCATGGACCTGCAGTCCGCCCAGCGGCGGCTGGCCGCGGACGACCCGGACGCGGCCGAGCGGCTGATCGCGGAGGCGATCGGGCACGCCCAGGCGAGTCTCGAGGAGCTCCGCACGCTCTCCCGCGGCATCGCCCCGCCCGTGCTCAGCGACCGTGGCCTGCGTGCCGCGATCGGGTCCGCCGCGGGGCAGTCACTGATCCCGGTGGAGCTGAACATCGGCCTCGAACCGGGTCAACGGCTCGCCGCGGCCCGTGAGTCGGCCGCGTACTTCGTGGTCACCGAGTCGCTCGTGAACGCCGCCAAGCACTCCGATGCGACGACCGTACGGGTGACCGTGGAGCAGCTGGACGACGGCGTGCTGCGGGTCGAGATCACGGACGACGGCGTCGGTGGCGCGCATCCGGGCAAGGGGCACGGCCTGACCGGCCTGGCCGACCGGCTCGCCGGCGTGGACGGAGTGCTCGAGGTGCACAGTCCCGACGGCGGGGGTACCCGCGTGGTCGCCACGATTCCCTGACCCGACCGGACCTGAACCGACCCGACCTGACCCGGCGCTGACCCGCGTTGGCCCGGCCGCCGAGACGCCTCGGCGGCCGGGCCCACGCTCGGCTAGGGTCGGGGACCATGCGCGTCGCCCTCGCCGAGGATTCGGTCCTGCTCCGTGAGGGCCTGATCCGGCTCCTCGAGGAGGCGGACTGCGAGGTGGTCGCCGCGGTCGGGGACGGCGACGCACTCATCGAAGCCGTGACCCAGGCCCGCCCCGACGTGGCCGTCGTGGACGTGCGGATGCCACCGTCGTACACCGACGAGGGCCTGCGCGCCGCGCTCACCATCCGCGACCAGGTGCCGGGGACCGCCGTCCTGGTGCTGTCCCAGTACGTCGAGGAGTCCTATGCCGGGGACCTGCTCGCCACCGGCGGCGGCGTGGGGTATCTGCTCAAGGACCGGGTCGCCGACCTCGACGAACTCTCCGACGCCCTCGAACGCGTGGCTGCCGGGGGCACCGTGCTCGATCCCACCGTCGTCGCCCAGTTGTTCGCCGGCCGGCGGGCCCGGCCGGTGCAGCGGCTCACCGCGCGAGAGCGCGAGGTCCTCGGCCTGATGGCGCAGGGGCGCACGAACGCGGCGATCGGTCGCGCTCTTGTGATCACCCCGAAGGCCGTCGAGAAGCACGTCTCGTCCATCTTCGACAAGCTCGACCTGCCGCCGTCGGGGGACGACCACCGCCGGGTCCTCGCCGTGCTCACCTGGCTCCGCGAGGGGGACGTCCCGGCGTCCTGAGCCGAGGTCCGAGCCGCAACACCCTGAGTGTGGCGGGTGGGATCCCCGGGGCGAATGGGGGGCTTACCCCATGGCCGGGGCCCCGCCCCGGACGGTTGGCTGGGACGCATGGAATCCCTCCTCGCCGGACTCGCCGACCACTTCGGTCCGCTGCTCCTCGCGCTCGGTGCGCTGTTCGCGTTCGCCGAGTCGGCGCTGGGGCTGGGGTTCGTGTTTCCCGGGGAGACCGTGGTGCTCGGCATCGGCGCGGCCACCACCACCGGTGACCAGGTCGCCGTGGCGATCGGGGTCGTCGCACTCGGTGCCACGGCCGGGGATCACCTCGGCTACCTGATCGGGCAGCGGGCCGGACCCGGCCTCCGGGAGTCGCGGGTGGTGCGTCGGGTCGGCACCCGACACTGGGACCGCGGTACCGGGATGTTGCGCCGGTACGGCGTGCTGGCGATCATCGTGTCCCGGTTGCTCCCGGCCGTGCGCACCCTGGTGCCGCCCGCCGCCGGCGCGAGCCGGCTCGGCTACGGCAAGTTCCTGGCCGGGTCGGTCATCGGGGCGATCCTATGGTCCGGACTCTGGGTGGGCGTCGGCGCCGCCGCCCGCACGGCGCTGCCGCAGGCCGCCGCAGCGCTCGGCACCGCGAGCTGGCTGGTGTTCGGAGGCATCATCGTCGCCGGGATCGTGGTGGCGCTGACCGTGCACCTGGTCCGCCGCCGGTCTCGCACCGCCGACCCCGTCGGAGCGGACGAGGTCACCGAGTGCGCCTGACGGCGCAGGCGTCAGGACCCGGCCGAGCCCACGCCGCCGCGCGCGAGCCAGCTGAGCCAGGCGTCCCGCCAGTCGGTCACCGGCGCGCCGACTTCCTCGGCCAGGCCGAGACCGTGCCGGCCGGTCGGGTAGACGTGCAACTCGAACGGAACCGCGGCGTCCCGCAGTGCTGCGGCCATCAGGAGCGAGTTCTCCACCGGGACCGACGCGTCGTCGGCCGTGTGCCACAGGAACGCTGGGGGAGTGTCCGCATCGACCCGGCGCTCCACGCTGAGGGAGGTCGCCAGGGCCTCGGTGTCGGTGTCGCCGAGCAGATTTCGTCGGGAGCCGATGTGGGCACGGTTCACGAGTGAGATGACCGGGTAGCACAGGGTGGCCAGGTCCGGCCGGATCAGCGACGCCGGGTCCGTACCCTCGCGGGCCGCCAGGTCGCCGCGCTCGGCGTCGGTCGCGGTCGCGACCGAGCCGGCCAGGTGACCACCCGCGGAGAACCCGATCACCGCGATCGGGCCGGGAAAGGCACCGTGCACCCCGGCGCGCAGGTCCGCGAGGGCCAGCAGGACCTGGTCCAGCGCCTCCGGGTAGATCGCGGGCGCGACGGGGTACTCCAGATATCCCGAAGGGATGCCGTGGTCGGCGAGGAACGCCGTGATCACCGCACCCTCGTGCTCTGCCCGCCCCGCGTAACCACCGCCCGGCAGCACCAGCACGAAGCCGGAGGCACCGCCGTCGGCCAGTTCCTTGGCCTGAGGATGCAGAATGAACGGGACGCGCGCGAGGTGACCACCAGCGGACATGCGCAGCACTGTAGGGCACGGTGGCGGCGACTGGCTCGGCCGTCTCGTGCGACCGGACGTCAGGGTGCGGGGTAGGCCGCCGGCTCCTTCGCGAACGCCCGCGAGATGCGTTCGCGGCGCTCGAGGACCTCGTCACGCATGTCCTCCATGTCCCGCAGCACCCTCTTGCGGACCCGCTTGCTCAGCAGGTCGATGTAGAGCTGGCCGTGCAGGTGCCCGACCTCGTGCTGGAAGCACCGGGCGAGGTAGTCCCAGCCCTCGAGTTCGACCGGCTCGCCGTGCTGGTCGACCCCTCGGACACGCACGTGTACGGGCCGGAACAGGTCCGCGCCCGGACCGGGCACGCTCAGGCAGCCCTCCTCGCCCTCCTCGGTGTCGCCGTCCAGCACCGTCAGGACCGGGTTCGCGACATGGCCGACGTGGCGCACGTCGTCGGCGTCGGTCAGGTCGTAGACGAACAGGCGGAGGTCCTCACCCACCTGGTTCGCGGCCAGGCCGACGCCCTCGGCCACGAGCATGGTGGCGAACATGTCATCGATCAGGCCGGCCAGCTCAGGCGACCCGAAGTTCTCGACGTCCCGGCACGGGTGATGCAGGACGTCCTCGCCGACCTCGGTGATCCGCAGCGCCTGACCGCGCGCGGCCTCGGGTGGGACCTCGGGGTAGTTGTCGATGGGGGCGCCCTGGAGGTACGTGGTGCTCATACGTCCATTGTTCCGCAACCGCGGCAGTGCCCGTGCGAAGCCGGGTAGCCGCCAGCAGCCGCTCCCGATGCGGCCGCCAGCACTGCGCCGAAGGCGCGAGCGGGTGCTGTCCTTCCGCCTCGTCCACAGGGTGGATGCTGATGTCTCGTTGTCCACATTTTCGTTGGTATCTTGCGGATTCTCGAGCATGGATCTAGGATAGAACGCATGTACGGAACAGGTGGTGGTGGGGTCGGGGACGGGATCGGGTCCCCGCCCTGGGACGTGGCCGAGCTGGCCACGGACCCGGCCTGGCTGGAGGCCTCCTACGCCCTGTTCGACCGGGTCGAGGAGTTCCCCGTCGCCGATGCCGACCACCCGGGATCGGGGGATGCCGGGGAGGGGATTCCTCCGGTCGATTTCGAGGCCCTCGCCGAGCGGTCACGGGTGGATTCCTTCACCCTGGCCGAGCTCGAACGGGCGCTGGGTGGCGATCGGGACCTGTCGGGGATCGATGAGTACGACCTCGTCGAACTGGCCGCGCTGTGGCGGCGGTTGGAGTCCGCGTGCGCGGCCGGGGTCCGGGCCGCGTCCGCCGAGCTCGCCGGCCGGGTCCCGATGAGCATGGACAAGCCGGCCGTGCTGGACCGTAGGACGAACTTCCGCTCCAGCATCGCCGCCGAGGAGATCGCACCCCGGGCTCGGGTGCTCCAAGCGGGAGGCGAACCGGCTCATCAATGTCGGCAAACTCCAGGACACGATCGCCGCACCGACCGGTGACGCGTTGGCCGTGGGGCTCATCGACGCCGCCAAGGCGGACCTGATCGCGACCGCGGTCGCGGTGCTGGACGCCGAACCAGCCCTGGAGGTCCAGGCCGAGATCCTGCCCAAAGCACCCGGGTGGACCCGGCACCGCCTC
>NZ_JAGSHT010000027.1 GCF_019947135.1 Occultella gossypii
GAGGCGGTGCCGGGTCCACCCGGGTGCTTTGGGCAGGATCTCGGCCTGGACCTCCAGGGCTGGTTCGGCGTCCAGCACCGCGACCGCGGTCGCGATCAGGTCCGCCTTGGCGGCGTCGATGAGCCCCGCGGCCAACGCGTCACCGGTTGGTGCGGCGATCGTGTCCTGGAGTTTGCCGACATTGATGAGCCGGTTCGCCTCCCGCTTGGAGCACCCGAGCCGGGGTGCGATCTCCTCGGCGGCGATGCTGGAGCGGAAGTTCGTCCTACGGTCCAGCACGGCCGGCTTGTCCATGCTCATCGGGACCCGGCCGGCGAGTTCGGCGGACGCGGCCCGGACCCCGGCCGCGCACGCGGACTCCAGCCGCCGCCACAGCGCGGCCAGTTCGACGAGGTCGTACTCATTGATCCCGGACAGGTCCCGATCGCCACCCAGCGCCCGTTCGACCTCGGCCAGGGTGAAGGAATCCACCCGTGGCCGCTCGGCGAGGGCCTCGAAATCGACCGGAGGAATCCCCTCGTAGGCGTCCCCGGATCCCGGGTGGTGGGCATCGGCGACGGGGAACTCCTCGACCCGGTCGAACAGGGCGTAGGAGGCCTCCAGCCAGGCCGGGTCCGTGGCCAGCTCGGCCACGTCCCAGGGCGGGGTCCCGATCCCGTCCCCGACCCCACCACCACCTGTTCCGTACATGCGTTCTATCCTAGATCCATGCTCGAGAATCCGCAAGATACCAACGAAAATGTGGATACCGAGACATCAGCATCCACCCTGTGGACGAGGCTTCTTCAGCGGATCCGGCGGGGTCGCGCGCGACCCGCATGTGAAGTCACGAAACCGAATCGGGTGACCGTGCTCGTACGGCACCCACCCGCACTCGACCGCCCGGTCCGCACCATCCCTTAGGCTGACCTAAAAGAGCGGGGGTTTGGGCGATGCTACGGGTGACGCTACGGGGGTCGGGCGTGCCGACCGTGGTGCTCGGGACCGGCGACATTCTGCTCGTGGGCCGGTCGCCGGACAGCGCGCTGCCCGAGGTCGACGCGGACGCCCAGCTGCATCTCACGGCCCTTGCCCTACCCCGCGTCGCACCGCACGTGTCGCGCGTGGTCGGTGAGGTCCAGGTCGGCGAGGAGGTCGTCCGGCTCCGTTGGCGCGGCAGCACCGGCGCCCAGCTCTCCTCCCTCTTCGACGCCCCCGGCGGCGCGCGCCGGGTAGCCCTCTCGGAGGGCATGGCCGCGTTGCTCGACGAGGGCGAGAACCACCTGCTCCTCCTGCGCGGACGGCAGACTCCAACGGGCACCTTCACCGACCTCGTCCTCGTCGTGGACGTCGAGGAGGTCCGCGACGAGCCGGCGCAGGTACCTCTGGTCGCCGAGGGCGACCCGGACGGCGCCGCCACCGCGGACGCCCCGCACCTCGAGCGCTGGTCGCGCGAGTGGTATGTCGCCCTTGCCCTCGCCGAGCCCTGGTTGACCGGCGCGGACGACTACCCCCGGCCGCCGTCGAACCGGGAGATCTACGAGCGCATCCTGCACTGGCGTGGCCACGCCTGGAACCTCGAACGCGCGCAGCGCGTGGACGACGCGATCCGCTCCGTGGCCCGCCTCGCGTTCGGCCCTGACGACGATCCCTTCACCGTGACTGAGGGCCGCGTGCAGAACGTGAGGTTCGCCGTCGGGCGCCGTGCCGCGGAGGTGCGACTGGTGACGACGGCGGACCTCGAGGCCGTCCACGAGGCCCGGTCGAGGGGTGCCGGCCTCAATCCTGAGGCTCCGACCGCGCCGTAGCGGCGGAACCTTCCACCCCCTGTTCGCTGGCTTCTGCGGCGACGGCGCTCCTAGCGTCGAAGGCAGGTCGACAAGGCGTCGACGAAGCCCTCAGGAGGACACCATGACGTACGACCGCTCGCAGTTCTACGGCATCGACACCGAGTACTCCCGGGACGCCTCCCGGAACATGGACACCGGCGCCCAGGACCTCAAGTCCATGGTCGGCAACGTCTCCGCCATGCTCGAATCCGTGCTCTGGATCGGGCCTGCCGCGAGCAAGTTCAAGCAGGACTGGGACGGCTCCCTGCGCCCCGAGCTCGAGGCCGCCACGGACTCCCTCAGCGAGAACGCGGCCGAGCTGCGCCGCCGCGCCGACCTCCAGGACGAGGTCTCCAGCTGAGGTCGCCGGCCACCGCAGGGGCGGAAGTTTCCACCCCCATGGCGCTGGCCCCGGCAGCGATCGACTGCCTAGCGTCATCGACCAGCAGCACCGGCCACCAGCACCACCGGGCCGAGCACCACCAGCAGGTTCCGACAGACCGGACCGACTTCCAGAAGCAGAAAGGAGACCGACGATGACCGGGTTCCAAGGCGCCGACGTCAGCGCACTCGACGAGATGGCCCAGAAGGCCCAGGAGGGTGCCGACTACGCGAAGATGATCGCGAAGGCGCTCAAGCTCGTGGTCAAGGCGCTCCGGGCGATGAGCTGGACCGGCTGGGCCGCCGCGTTCGCCAACTACCTCGAGTTCACCGTGATCCCGTGGATCGAGACCACGGGCGAGGCGCTCGAGCGGTTCGCGAACATCCTCAAGGCCGCCTCGGCCCTGCAGAAGGCCGTCAGCGGTGACTCGCCGTCGGTCTCCATCCCGGCGAGCGCCTACACCAGCCCGAACATGCCGGCGACGACGGCGGTCAACCCGCCGATGCTGTCCGCGCCGCTGCCGGCCATCTCGAACGGGCAGATGCCCACGGGGGCCGTCGGTGACGGGGCCGTGGTGATCACGCCGACCGGTGTCGGCTCCCGGTCCAGCTCGCTGGACAACACGGGCGCGAGCGGCGGTGGCGCCACGATCATCACCCCGGACGGGCTGACCATCCGGTGGGACGGCACCGGCACGCTCGGTCTGTCCACGGGCGGCTCGGCGGCCGGCGCGACGAGCCTGCCTGCCACCATCTCATCCGAGGGCGCGGCCTCGGCCGCGGTCGGTGGAGGAGCCGGGGCGATCGCCCCGGTGGCCGCTGCGGCGCTCACCTCGGGCGGCTCAGGCTCCGGCCCGACGGCGTCCGGCGGCTCCGGCTCGTCGGGCTCGCTCGGCGCTGGGTCGCTCGGGTCAGGGTCGCTCGGTGCCACGGGTTCGTCCGGCGGCACCGGCGGTGGGTCGGGCTCGGGCGGTGGCTTCGGCGGAGGCTCGGGCACGAGTTCCGGTGGCATCGGTTCCGGTGGCGGCGGGCTCGGCTCGGGCGGGCTCGGGTCGGCCGGTTCCGGGGGTTCGGGCTCCGGCTCCGACGGTTCCGGATCCGGCGGATCCGGCGGCGCGGCGGGCTCCGGCGGCGCGGGTCTCGGCTCCGGGTCCCTCGGCCGTGGTGGCCCCAGCATCGCCGCGGGCGACCCGGCGACGACGTCGGCCCCGGTCACCTTCGGTGGCGCAGGCGGATCCAGCATCGGCACCGCCAACGGCGGCTCGCCCCCGCTGCTCGGCGCGGACACCGTGACCGGCGGCTCGTCGACCAACCCTGCTCTCCTCGCGGCCCCCCTCGGGCTCGCTGGACTGGGCACCGCGGCACTGGGTGCCCTGCGCCGGAAGGACGGTGATCTGCCCGAGGGCCTCGTCGACGACGACGACTGATCCCACGACCTGACCGCACGACCCGCAGTGACCAGTACCACCAGCAATCACCAGTTCCGACCAGCACTGACCAGCACGAACCAACCAACCGCTGAGCGACTCAGCACCTACGAAGGGACACACCATGAGCACCACCGTCTACGGGATGGACATCACCGCCGCACGCGACCTCGTCCGGGTGATGAACTCCGACGCCGATGTGATCAACCAGCTGACGGCGCAACTGACCCAGCAGCTCGAGGCGACGCCCTGGTACGGCCCGGACGCGCAGCGGTTCACCAGCGACTGGCAGGGCCAGTACGTGCCGGCCCTGCAGAACGTGGTCCAGGCGCTCCAGGAGAACGCGACGATCCTGAGCCAGCAGGCCGACGACCAGGAGCGCGCCTCCTCCTGACCCGACCCCGCGCCGTCGAGCACGGCGCACACGCCGACGGCCGGCTCCCTCTCGAGGGAGCCGGCCGTCGGGCGTTCGGCGGGCTATCGACCGGTGGTGACCTTCCAATGGAACCCGTCGAGGTCGGCGAAGTACCCGGCGTAGGCACCGCCGTCGGTCCGGATCGCTTCCGACACGATCCGGCCGCCGGCCGCCGCTGCGGCGGTCAGGAGCGCGTCGACGGTTTCACTGGAGGGGGCGGTGTGGGTGAGGACGACAGCGGCGAAACCGTCGCCCTGGCTGTCGCCCCCGACGTCCTTGGCGATGCCCTTGCGCGGGAGCAGACCGAGCCGGGACACCCCGTCGGTGACGGTGAAGTCGACGAACTTGTCGCCGTAGTCACGGTCCACGCCCATGCCCAGCGATTCGTAGAAGGACTTCGCGGCCTTCGGGCTGGCGACCCCGAGGTAGATGGCGGTTTCGGTCGGCTTGGGAGTGCTCGGGACCGTGCCGGCGTCCTTGTTGGACGCGGCCGCCAGCTTCCAGACGGCACCGTCAGGCGCGCGGTAGGCGGCGGTGAACTCACCGAAGAGTTGCTTCTTCGCCGGCTTCACGATCTCCGCACCATGCTCGCTCGCGGCGTCCAGGCGGTCCCTGACCGCGCCCGGCTGCTCGAGGATGGCGCCGACAACGAAGCCCCGGAAGCCCGAGGTCGCCGGGGTCGCCCCGACCACGGCGGCCAGGGCGTCGATCTGCTGGACGGCGAGGTGGCCGGCGCCGTGCAGATCAAGGGCGGCGCCATCGCTCGGGGTGGGCAGCGAGAACGCGGACGCGTAGAAGCCCCTCGCGTCCTCGACCCGGGGCACACCGAGGACGATCGTGTCGAGCGTGAGTCTCATGCGGGGACCATCCTTCGTCATCGTGTGGTGTTCGGGTGGGTCCGCGGCAGTCGAGCCGGCACCTCAGCCCGCAGCCTTCTTGATCAGGTCAGCGAGGTCCTGCCAGGCCGCGTCCGTCGGCTCGGTGAGCGCGAACGAGGTCGGCCAGAGACCGCTGGCGTCATCCAGGTTCGCCTGCACGCTGAAGCCGAGCGTCGAGTACCGCTCCTTGTCCTGCTGGCCGCTGCGGAAGAAGCACAGCACCTTCCCCTTGCGCGCGTAGCCGGGCTGCCCGTAGTACAGCTTCGGTGCCAGGTCCGGCGCGACCTCGGCCACGATTGCGTGGACGCGCTGTGCGAGCAATCGATCGGACTCGGGCATGTCGGCGATCTTCGCCAGCACGTCCGCCTCGTCGGCGGCCGCCTGGTCCGTGCCGCTGCCACGCTTGGCCTGGGTCTTCAGTTCTGCGGCCCGCTCCTTGACCGCGGCCCGTTCCAGCTCGGAGAGGCCTGCCGCGGTGCTCCCGCCCTTGCCCTGTGCGCCACTGCTCGACTTGCTCGCTATCACTTCTCCTTTGCTCGGTGGGATCGTCGCGGTCTGCTGCCTGTCCCCACGCTAGGGACTGCGGCCGACGGGGTGCTTCTCGATTCCTGATCGATGCACCTCGGGGTGACCGATGCCGGCGGCTTGGCCCGGACTCCATCGTGCACTGGCGGCACTCGGAGGTGCACGGCGGGCGACCTCATCGAGCACCATCCGCTCACCGGCCGGACGCCGCAGGTCCGCACGCGGCGGAAGTTTCCACCCCACCGTGCCTGGACCGACGTCCCGGGCCCTCATAGCGTCATCGGCAGGACAGATCCGGCCAATGATGAGGAGCCCGCCGTGTGGCGAGTGAGTGTGCGACCGAGCGCGGAGAGCAAGCTCTCCCCGGTCGACGTGGTGGTCACCGCGGACGCCGGCGGCAAGGTCGGCGACCTGGCCGCGAGCCTCGGCACACACCTCGGCGGCGGCGCCGGTCAACTGCTGCTGGCCCCGACCACCGGCGGACGGCCCTGGTCCGCCGACACCCCGCTGTCCCAGGCGCCGCTGCGTGACGGCGACGTCCTCGAGGTCACCTCGGTCCCGGCCGAGTGGCTGACCCGGCCCGGCCGCGCCGGCGCCGCCCGCGCCGTCGTGCACGTGGTCGCCGGCCCCGACGCCGGCACCCAGATCCCGGTCGTCGGCGAGGTCGTCACGATCGGTCGCTCCGCCGACGCAGGAGTCCACCTCAACGACCCGCTGGTCAGCCGCAGCCACGCCCAGATCCTGCTCACCGACACCCCCGTCGTCGTCGACCAGGGCTCCGCGCACGGCACCCGCGTGGCCGGGCGGGTCGTGAACCGGCCGCAGGCGCTCGCCTGGGGTGAGCAGATCACGGTCGGATCCTCGGTGCTCGTGGTCCGGCAGGGCCGATCGGGTCGGGCCGGTCAGGTAGAGCCCGACGGCGCCCCCGACCGCGGCGTGCTGCGCTCGCCCCGGTTCGGGGTCCGGGTCGAGGCCCTCGAGCACGAGGTCCCGGCGGCACCGGCCCCGGTCCGCAAGATCGGCGTCCCCTGGCCGATGATGCTGATGCCGATGCTCATGGGCGGCGCGATGTTCGCGCTGATGCGCAACCCGTTCTCCCTGATCTTCATGCTCGGGTTCCCCACGATGATGGGCGTCAACTACCTCATGCAGGTGCGCACGGCCCGCCGCGAGCACGCCGAGCAGGCCGCGATCTGGCGCGAGGAGGTCGATGGGATCCTCAGCCTGATGGATACCTCGGCGCGCGCCCAGGCCGAGCAGGCCGAGGAGGACGAGCCAGAGCTCGACGTGGTCCTGGCCCGGGCCACCGCCCGCGACCACCGGCTCTGGACCCGTCAGCGCGACGACGCCGACTTCCTCACCGTCCGCGCCGGCCGCGGCCCGCGCCCGGCCCTGGTCACCGCGAAGCTGCCGGGCACCCAGGGCGACCGGGTGCTGCGCGCCGAGGCAGCCGCGGCCATCGGCGGACGCGCCACCCTGCCCGACCAGCCGGTGCCGGTCCCGCTCGCTCAGGCAGCGCTGACGGCGGTCGTCGGCGCGACGGCGGACGTCGACGCCTGGGTGCGCGCCGCCGTCGTGCGCCTTGCGGTGACCCACTCCCCGAACGAGGTGCGCCTGGCCGCCGTGCTCGGCGCGGACCGCTCGCACGTCGAGTCCTGGCTACGCTGGCTGCCGCACGCCGCTCCGCTAGCCGGCGGCACCGCGTGCGTGAGCGTCGGCGCCGGCGACGGGCAGAGTCTGCTCGAGGAGCTCGCCGTCGCCGAACCGGCGGGCCTGCACACCGTTCTCCTGGTCGACGGCGGTGCCCAGGTCTCCCGGCGTCTCGTCGAGGCGGTGGCCGGCGTCGCCGAGGACCCGGACCGCCGGTTGCACCTGATCTGGATGGGGGAGAGCCTCACCGAGGTCCCGGCCGCCACCGACCTGGCCGTCGACCTGACCAGCTCGACCCTGCAGCGCGCCTCCCGCGGTGGCGTCGAGGAGCTCACCCGCTGCGACGCGCTCGACCTGACCACGGCCTGGCGGGCCGCGCGGGCGCTGTCCGGTTACAAGGACGAGGCCGCCGTCGTGGCCGCCGAGTCGATGCTGCCGCAGCAGGTCCGGCTGCCCGGGCTCACCGGGGACCTCGCGGACCCCGACGACGTGGAGCGCCTCATCGAGCGCTGGGCGGCGAGCACCGGGCTGCGCGCCCAGCTCGGCACCGGCGCCGACGGCGTCATCTCCATCGACCTGCGCGAGGACGGCCCGCACGGGCTGGTCGCGGGCACCACCGGCGCCGGCAAGAGCGAGCTGCTGCAGTCCCTGATCGCCTCGCTCGCGATCAACAACCCGCCTTCGCGGATCACGTTCCTGCTCGTCGACTACAAGGGCGGCGCCGCGTTCCGCGAATGTGCCGAGCTGCCGCACTCGGTCGGCTACATCACCGACCTCACCCCGGCCCTGGTGCAGCGGGCGCTGACCTCCCTGCACGCCGAGCTCACCGCCAGGGAGCACCTGCTCGCCGAATACGGCGCGAAGGACCTGATCGCCCTCGAGCGCAGCCACCCCGAGGCGGCGCCGCCGAGCATGCTGATCTGCGTCGACGAGTTCGCCGCCCTGCTCGCCGAGGTGCCCGAGTTCGTGGACGGCATGGTCTCGATCGCCCAGCGCGGCCGGTCCCTCGGCATGCACATGCTGCTCGCCACCCAGCGCCCCGCCGGCGTGGTCACCCCGCAGATCAAGGCGAACACGGACCTGCGGATCGCGCTGCGGGTGGCGTCGGCGGACGACTCCACCGACGTGATCGACGCCCCCGACGCCGCGCACCTGTCCCGGCGCACCCCCGGCCGGGCCTGGCTGCGGCGCACCGGCCACGGCACCCGCGAACTCGTCCAGGTCGCCTTCGTGGGCGCCCACGAGGAGTTGCACGAGCTCGGTGACGCCGTCCGGGTGGCCCCGTTCACGGCACGGGACCTGCCCGGCCCGGCCCGCTCCGGCGGCACCCGGATGCACCCGAGCACCGACCTGGAGCGGATCGTGGCCACCGCCACCACCGCGTTCCTGCGCACCGGCCGCCGGGCCCCGAAGAAGCCGTGGATCCCGCCGATCGCGCCGGAACTGCCGATGGTGTGCACCGCGCCCGGCGAGCTCGCCCTCGGCGCCGGCGCCCGCGACGAGGCCCTCGTGGCCGGTGGCGCGACGGACGTGGTCCGCGCGGTGCAGGCCCCGGGCCAGGTGATCCTCGGCATGGTGGACCGCCCCGCACAGCAGTCACAGGTCCCGTTCGTGGTGGACTACGCCCGCTCCGGGCACCTGCTCGTGTTCGGCTCCTCCGGCGCCGGGAAGACCGAGTTGCTGCGCACCCTGGCGGCCTCGGTCACCGCCGGGGCCCACGGCGCGGCGGCCGTCTCAGACTGCGTCTACGGCATCGACGCCGGTGGTGGCGGGCTCACCGTCCTGGAGCGGCTCGGCTGGGTCGGCTCGGTGGTCGTGGAGCAGCAGCTCGAGCGGATGCTCCGACTGATCCGGATGCTGCACCGCACCGTCACCGAGCGCAACGCCGCGCTGGCCTCCCGCGGGGTCGCGGACCTGGCGGCGCTCGCCGCGACCGGGGTGGACCTGCAGCGCATCCACCTGCTCATCGACAACCTGCCGGCCGTGATGGACGCCCTCGAGGGCGGCGGCGCGGTCCGGCGCCAGCACGGCGAGCAGCTGCTCACCATCCTCCAGGAGGGCCGCCGCGCCGGCGTGCACATCACCGCGACCGCCCCGCAGCGCACCGGTCTGCCGAGCCAGTTGCAGGCCGCCTTCGGCCAGCGCCTCGTGATGCGGATGACCGTGACCGACGACTACGCCATGCTCGGCGTCCCCGCCAACGTGCTCGACGGCGAGTCCCCGGCCGGGCGGGCGCTGTCCGGTAAGGACGAGGTTCAGATCGCGACCCTCGGCGGCGCCGGGACCCCGCTGCAGGCCGAGCGTCTGGACGAGCTGATGGCCGTCGTGGCCGACCGGTACGCCGGCGAACCGCCTGCCGCCGTGCCGGTGTTGCCGACCCGGCTGCCGCAGCACCTCCTGCCCGCGCCCACCGCCGACGAGCTCTGCCTCGGCGCGGAGGAGAGCTTCGTGGCCCCGGTCAACCTGGCCCTGCGGGCGGCGCCGCTGCTCATCACCGGCCGGGCCCGGTCCGGTCGCACCAGCGCCCTGCTCGGGGTGGCGCAGCTCGCGCGCCGCTCGAGCGTGCCGCCGGCGCGGATCGTGTTCGCCGGGCCGCGCGCGCAGGCCGTCGTGGCGGTGCCTGGCGGCACGCTGTCCGCGGCGGAGGTGTCCGACGACGTCCTGGCCACTCCCGAGGAGCTGCTCGCCTGGGTGGAGGGTGGCGGCATGCGCACAGCCGCGAACGGTGCGGGGCTGCACGCCGCGGCGGCCGACCACGCGGCCACTGGCGACGTCGACCCGTGGATTCTTCTTCTCTTGGACGACCTGCACGAGTGGGAGCGCGCCTGGGAGGGAGGCGGCGCCGAACGGCGCGCGCTCGAGGCGCTCGCCGCCCACCTGACGTCCCTGCCTGGCGGAAGCACCGCCGTCGTCGGCGTTGCCGACCCGGACGACGCCCGCTCCCGCCAGCACATCCCGGGCCTGATCGCCCTGCTGCGGCGCTCGCGCCGCGCGGTGCTGCTGTCCCCGGAGATGGGCGACGGTTCGCTGGTGGCGGCGCAGATCCCGATGAACAGCCACGAGCCGCTGACCGGCGCCGGTCGAGGGCTCCTCGTGAACGGCGGATCGTCGCACGTTCTCCAATTAGTATCGGCGTCGGTGGAGGGGGTCCGATGATGGCACGGAGCAAGCGCAGTCCGATGAGCTGGTGGCGTTCACGCACCGCGGGCCGCGGCCGTGACCGCGGCTTCGTGGAGGCCGGCGTGGCCGCGGCCGGTGGGCTGCTCGTGGTCGGCGCCGTCGTCGGCAACGGGGTGGCCGCCGCGCTGATCGACATGTCGGACGGGCAGACCTGGCTCGCCGACGACGACGGCCGCGTGGTGCAGATCAACCCGGCCACCGGTCAGCCCGAGCGGCGCCTGATCATCGGCGAACCCGGCAGCGAGCTCGAGGTGTCCCAGCGGGACGGCCAGCTCATCGTCACCGACCTGACCACCGGGATGATCACCGCGGTCGACCTCGCCAGCCTCGTCGCCAGCGGCGCCCGCGGAGTGGACCCGGACACCGAGGTGCTCGTCGGAGGCGGGCAGGTGGTCCTGGTCGACCTCGAGCCGGGCACCGTCCGGGCCGTGGACCCGCTCACCCTGCGCGACCTCGGCCGTCCCTTCCGCACCGATGACCTCGCCGACGCCGTCATCGACGACGAGGGGTCGGTCTGGATCATCGGTGTCGACGGCACCCTGACCGAGCTCGACTACTCCCCGGACGCCGCCGAGTTCGTCACGTCCATGTCCCGGCCGGTGGCCGGGGCGGGCCCGCAGTCCAGGCTGGTGCCGCATGCCGCCGGGGTGACCGTGTTCGCTCCAGATCAGGGCTCCGTGGTGCAGGTCGGCGCCGGGCGGGATCTCGCCGTCAGCGTCGCGGCCCTCGAGGGCACCGTCGCCGAGGCGGACTACGCCCCGGCGGACCTGGTGCCTGCCTCCGCGGAGGAGCTCGGCCGGGTGTTCCTGCTCACCGATGGGCGGATCCTGAACGTGGACGTCGGCGGCCTCGGCTGCGAGCGGCCCGGCGGCCCCGCCGTGTTCGCCGGCAAGGTCTACGTGCCCTGCCTGGGCAACGGACGCGTCATCGTGCTGGACTCCAGCGGTGCCCGAGCCGGGGCGGACATCGTGGTTCCCGGCGGTGGCGACCCCACCCTCGTGGTCGACGACGGGCGGCTCTACGTGAGCACCCCGCAGGACGGCCGGATCGTGGTGGTCCAGCCGGACGGGTCGACCCAGATGGTCGACGTCGCCGCGGCCGAGGTCCCGGTCCAGGCCGTGGACCGGCCCCCGCCGGTGCGGCCCACGGTGCCGGTCATCAATCCACCGGTGAACAACCCACCGGTCAACAACCCACCGGTGACGAACCCGCCTGTGAACACCCCGCCGGTGACGAACCCGCCGGTGAACATCCCACCGGTGACGAACCCGCCCGCGAACACCCCGCCGGTGAACGTGCCCCCGAACACCCCCGGCACCGACCCGACGGACGACCCGACCGATGATGGGAACGGCGGCGCCGCGAACAACGCGGACAAGGCGCCATCCGACCTCGCCGCACAGCTGCGGGCCGACGGCACGGTGACGCTCACCTGGACCCCGCCGGTGACCACGCCCGAGTCGGTCCGAGTGACCAGTTCGGACGGCGTCGCCGACCAGGCGGCCGCGCCCGATGCCACGTCTCTCGATGTGCCCGGCCTGTCCTGTGGCTCGATGATCACGCTCACCGTGACCGCGACCCATTCCGACGGCAGCACCGGCGTCGGCTCCACCGAGATCCGCACCGCCGACTGCGTGACCGGAGTGAACCCGGCCGACCTGGCACCCACCAACGTGCAGGCGGCCCTGCGCGCCGACGAGAGCGTCCGGGTCACCTGGACGGCCCCGGTGGAGCCCGCGGCCGAGATCCGGGTGACGAGCTCGGACGGGACCGCGAACCAGACGCTCGCTGCCGGCGCCACCACGGTCGACCTGACCGGGCTGACCTGCGGGCGCACCCTCACCTTCACCGTGACCGCCCACCACGACGGCGGCATCACCGGCGCAGCGAGCGCCACCGCCGCGACCGCGGCGTGCGCGGTGGACCCGGCCGACCTGGCCCCGACCGGGGCGAGCGCGGCGCTGCGCGCGGACCAGAGTGTGCGGGTCAGCTGGACCGCGCCCGCCGTCGCGCCGAACGACTACCGCGTCACGAGCTCCGACGGCGCGGCCAGCCAGATGGTCGCCGCCGGCGTCACGTCCGTGGACCTGTCCGGCCTCACCTGCGGCCGCACGCTGACGTTCACGATCACCGCGAACCACGACGGTGGGCAGACCGGCCAGACGACGGCGAGCGCCCGGACCGCCGACTGCCCGACAACGCCGCCGCCCACCGTGCAAGCGACCGCCCCGACGAACGTCACCGCCACCCTGAACGCCAACAACACCGTCACGGTGTCCTGGACGGCGGCCAGTTCCGGCGCGGACGAGTACCGGGTCTCGCCGAACGGCGGCGCCGCGACATCCGTGACCGGAACCTCAGCGACGCTGACCCTGGCGCCCGGGACGTACACGTTCACCGTCACCACCCAGCTCGACGCCACCAGCGCGACGTCCGCCGCGAGCAACGCGGTGACCGTGGCCGGCGCGCCCGGAGCGGCGGGAACGCCGGCCATCAGCGGAGTGACGAACAACGGCTCCCGGGTGCAGGCGAACGTGTCCTGGTCCGCCGCTGCCGCGAACGGCGCCGCGGTGACCTACACGGTCGCCTACACCGGCGGCTCGCTCACCACGACGGGCACCTCGACGCCGATCACGATCAACTGCTCCGGTGCGTCACCGTGCGCCGCTGGCGGCACCCTGGACGTGACCGTCACCCCGTCGAACGCGATCGGCTCCGGGCCCGCGTCGTCGGCGTCCGCGAGCGTGCCCGCGCCACCGCCCCCGCCGCCCGCGAACGGCGACTCGGTGGTGTCGGTCAGCTCATCGCGGCCTGGGCTGTATGACGAGCAGATTCCGTTCAGCGTGAACTATTCGGCGCCCGCCGGCTGGGCCGCGCACCCAGGCACCTGCACCCTGTACATCTCGGGGGCCATCAATGACACCCGCACCGTCGCCTGCAACGCCAGTGGTTACGTCTACGGTGGCGCTGCCAACGGGAACACGACCATCAACGCCTACATGACCGCGACCGGCGGCGGCGTGAACGCGAGCTCCGCCACCGTCAGCGAGACGCTGCCGGACCGTGGCACATGGGGGTACTGCAATGGTGAGGGGATCTGCTACGACCCCAAGTCCTTCGACCCCGACGATCCCGACGTCGAGGTGATCCCCGCACCCTGGACCCCGCCCGAGGTGCCCAGCCCGCCCGTGTTCGCCGCCGGCTTCGGCCTGCTCGGCGCCGCCGGGCTGCTGCGCACCCAGCGCCGGCTCGCCGATGTCCCCACGCCCGGCACGAGCACCGTCATCAACTCGGCTGTCACCAGCGTGAGTGGAACCCAGCCCTTGACCAGCGCTACCGCGACCACCCTGGCCGCGACCGCCGTCGTCCATGACCTCCCCGACCCGACCGGAGACCAACCCCGATGACCGAGAACCCCATGGCCCCCACCGAGGCCGACGTCGCCCGGTTCCGCCTGCTCCACGACCAGGTCGTCGACGCAGTGTCCGTGGCCCTGCAGGGCAAGCGGCCGGTCATCGAGCTCGCGACCGTGTCCCTGTTCGCGGGCGGGCATGTGCTCCTCGAGGACGTGCCCGGCACCGGTAAGACCACCCTGGCCCGGGCGATCGCCGCGGCACTCGGCGGTTCCTCGCGGCGGATCCAGTTCACCCCGGACCTGCTCCCGGCCGACGTCACCGGAACCTCGGTGTTCGAGCCCGGCAGCGGCCAGATCAACTTCCGCCCCGGCCCGGTGTTCACGAACGTGCTGCTCGCCGACGAGATCAACCGGGCCGCCGCGAAGACCCAGTCCGCACTGCTCGAGGTGATGGCCGAGCGCACCGTGACCGTCGACGGGATCGGCCACACCGTGCCGGACCCGTTCGTGGTGATCGCCACCCAGAACCCGATCGACCTGGACGGCACCTACCGGCTCCCGGAGGCCCAGCTCGACCGGTTCCTGGTGCGGATCACGCTCGGCTATCCGGACGTCGAGCACGAGCTGGCGGTGCTGCGGCCGGGCTCGCGGGCCGGTGTGGTCGAGGAGGTCCCGGAGGTCACCAACCCCGAGACCGTCGCCGCCGCCTCCCGGCAGTTGCGGCACCTGCACGTGGCCGAGCCGATCCTCACCTACATCCGCGCTATCGGGGCGGCCACCCGTGCCGACGACCGGCTCCGGCTCGGCGCGAGCACCCGGGCCCTGCGTGGCCTCGTGGCGGCCACCCAGGTCTACGCCGCCGCGCAGGGCCGCCACTTCGTGGTCCCGAGCGACGTGCAGCGCCTCGCCGGTCCCGTGCTCGCCCACCGCCTCGTGCCCACCCGGGACGCCCTGCTCGCCGGGGACACCACCGAGGCCGTGGTGACCGACGCCGTCGGCAGCGTGGAGGCACCCCGCCCGGTGCCCGCATGAGGCTGACCGGCCGCGGGTGGGCCGTGCTGATCTCGACGGCGGTGCTGCTCGGGTTCGGGCTGTGGGCCCGGTATCCGGGTCTCGTCGGGCTCGGTGCGGTCCTCGCCGTCGCGCTGGTGTGCGCGCTCGTGACCGTCATGGTGCCCGCGCCGCTGCGGATCCGGCGCCGGGTACGCCCGCCGCGGGTGGCCCGCCTGGAGGAGTGCTCGGCGACGGTCGAGGTCACGAACGCCTCGACGTGGCTGGCCCAGTCGGTCACCGGGCACGACCTGGTCGGCGGCCGGCGCACCCCGTTCCTTCTTCCCCGGATGGCGCCCGGCGCCACCGTCAGCACCGATGTGCCGATCCCGACCACTCACCGCGGCGTGATCGACTTCGGCCCACTGACGCTGCACCGGTTCTCGTTCCTGGACCTGATCGAGGTCGGCCAGGAGCACGGGGACAGCGCCTCGGTGCTCGTCGAGCCGCGGATCCTGGACGCCCTCGGGCTCCCGGCCGGCGCGCGCCGCGGGCACATCGGCGCGGATGAGCGGATCGCCCACGGCGGCACGGACCTCGTGGGGCTGCGCGAGTACGTGGCCGGTGACGACCTGCGCCGGCTGCACTGGGCCACCAGTGCCCGACGTGCCACCCTCATGGTCCGCGAGGACGCCGACCCCTCGGCGCCGCACCTGACGGTGCTTCTCGACGACCGTGCCGGGTCCTACGACGGTGAGGACTTCGAGGAGGCCGTCGACGTCGCTGCGAGCCTGCTCGCCGCCGCCGCCGGGGTCGAGAGCCCGGCCCGCGTCGTCACGGTCAGCGCCGGCCTCGACGAGCAGCTCCCGGCGCCGGCCCCCTCGACCGGTCCGGCCGGGCTCGATCCGCACGTGCTCGGCGCCCTCGCCCGGCTCGAGGCCAGCGACGGCGAGCACGGCTCCGGCCTGTTCGCAGGCTCCCCGGACGTGCTCGCGGTGATCACCGGCCCGCGCAGCGACCTGGGTGACCTCCTGCTCACGGCGTCCGGGGCGCCGTCGGGCGTGGTGCTCGTTGTGGACCCGCGGCCCGAGACCCTCGTCTCCGCCCAGCAGGGCGTACTGGTGCTGCGCGGCCCGCGCGCCGAGGAGCTCGTGCACGGCTGGCGGACGGCGGTGGCCCGATGAGCAGGTTCGCGGCGGCGGCCTGGTCCGCGCTCGTGGTGGCGCTGTCCACCCTCCCGCTCGCCGCCGGGTACTCGTCGCCGGTCGCGATCGGGGTGCTGATCGGCTGCGCGATCGTGCCGTTCGGCGTGGCTGCCCTGGGCCGGGTGGTCAAGGTCGGCCGCGGCTGGGTGGCCGTGGCGGGCACGGTGCTCGCGGTCAGCGCCGCCCTGATCCTGCTCGACGGCGTCGACACCGAGGCCCAGGTGGTGCCCGGGTGGCGCGCCAGCCCGGCGCTGAGCGTGCTCGGCCCACTGATCGACTCCGTGCCACGGTTGCTCACCGCGCCCCGACCGGCACCGGCGGACGTGGGCTACCTGGTGCCGACCGCGCTGCTCGTCTGGATCGTCGCGCTCGGTGTGGCCGTCGTGGCGGTCGGGCGCGCCCGTGCCACCGCCGCCCCGCTCGTCGGTGCCGTGGCCCTGCAGGTGGCCGGTGGCCTGCTCACCGCCGGGCGCGCGGATCCCAGCGGCGCGGTCGCGCTGGCGACCGCCGTCGTGCTCCTGCTCGGCTGGGTGCTGCTGCCCTCGCAGGCGCGGGTCTCGGCCCGGGTGGGTGGGGAGGCCACGAAGGCCGACCCAACGGCTGCACCTTCCGTGGCGAGCGGGCTCGGGGCGGCTGCGTCGCCCGCGCCTCGCGGCCTGCTGGTGCCCGCGGTCGCCGCCCTGATCCTCGCGTCGTTCGCCCTCACCGCCGCGGCCGTGCCCACCGCACGTTCCTTCGAGCCACGCACGCTGGTGCCGCCGCCGGAGCTCCCGCTGGCCGCCACGAACCCCATCCCCAACCTGTCCCTGTGGAACGCCCGGCCGGACACCCCGGTGCTGAGCGTGAGCCCGGACGGCGCAAGGCTGCCGGAGCGGCTCACCATCGCCGCGCTGCCCGATTTCGACGGCGCCGCCTGGACGATCGACGCCCGGCTCCGTGCCGTAGGGGTCGTCGACGAACCCGACCTCGAACCAGGCACCCGGCAGCGGGAGGTCGCCTACGTGCTCACCGACTCCGCCCTCGGTGGCGTGTGGGTGCCGTCCGCGGGAATGGCGCAGGCCGTATCCGGAACCGACGTACTGATGGACACCGATACCGGTGTGCTCGTCGCCCCCGAGGGCCTCGGCACCGACCCGGTGACGATCCGCGGACTCGTCGACGCACCAACGGACACCGAGATCGGCCGGGCCGGGACGCCGATGGCCGAGGTCGCCACCCGCTACCTCGAACTGCCCCGGATCCCCGCGTCCCTGCGCGAGGAGTCGGCCGCGCTGACCGAGGGCACGCACTCCCGCTGGGAGCAGGCGCTCGCGATCGCCGAGGGCGTCCGCGGCGAGCGGACCCTGGACGTCGGGGCACCATCGGGATCGTCCTACGGGCGCATCCAGGAGTTCCTCTTCCTGCCCGCGGCCGACGGCGGCCAGGTCGGCACGTCCGAGCAGTTCGCCGCGTCCTTCGCGGTTCTCGCCCGGGCCGCGGGCCTGCCCACTCGCCTGGTGATCGGCTTCGACCTCACCGACGCGGTGGCCGGCGCCGACGGGTCCGTGACGGTGACCGGCGACGACGCGCGCATGTGGGCCGAGGTCTACTTCGCACGCGCCGGCTGGGTGGCGGTCGACCCGAGCCCGGCCACCAGCACCGACACCGGCGACCTCCCGGAACCGCCGACGGGCGACGACCGGCCCGATCAGCCGGAGGACGTCGGCGCCGAGGACGACCAGGACGCCGAGGAGAACGTCGCGGAGCCCGGTGACGACGCCGAGACCCGGACCGGAATGGACGCCGTGGCCTGGCTGACGGTGCTGGCGGGGCTGGCGCTGCTCGGGGTGCTGGCCGTGGCCGGGCTGGCCATCGCCCGCGCGACGCGTCGGGGTCGGTGGCGGGCCGCCGGAGCCGTGGGCGCCTGGGCGCAGGTGCTCGACGCCGCCGTGCTCGCCGGTCGGCCGGTGCCACCCTCGAGCGCGGCACCCGACGCGGCACTCGCACTCTCCGGCAGGGCTCCCGCACGGGTGCTCGCCGGGCGGGCCGAGCGAGCCGCCTTCGGGCCGGAGCCGACCGCGGTGGTGAGCACCGCCCTCGGGCGTTCGGCCCCGGCCGGAGCACCGGCGGAGGCGAGGTCCGACTGGGAGCTGGCCACAGCCATCGAGCGTGACCTCCGTGCGGGCACGAGCCCGTGGCGGCGTCTGGTGTGGTGGGTCTCGCCGGCCGTGTTCGGTGGCCGCAGGGCCGACCGGGCCGACCGGTAGCGAGCCCCCGCGACTCGGCTGCCGCCGGACCGGCGAGTGTGCCGGCCGATCCGGCGGGTTCTAGGCTGTCCGGGTGACCCGACTCAGCGCTCTCAGCGTCCCGGCCGACCCGACCTCGAAGGAGCGCCTCGGCGCGAGGGGTCTCGACTACCGCACTGTCGACACCGCCGATCGCGACGCGTTCCTGAGCGCGATGCAGGCCGTCACGCGCGGGTTCCTCGGACCCGAGATCACCGGCGCAGCCGTCGCCGAGGAGTCCGAGCCGGAGGATGGCCGGCGCTACCTCGGCATCTTCGACGCCGGCATCGCGCAGCCGCAGGTGCCGGTCGCGACGATCGACTCCTGGGTCACGCCGCTGAGTGTGCCCGGCGGCGAGCTCGACATGTGGGCCATCAGCGGTGTCACAGTCGCCGGCACGCACCGGGGACGCGGGATCGCGCGGGCGATGCTCGAGGGCGAGGTCCGCGCGGCTGCCGACGCCGGGCTCGCCATCGCCGGCCTCACGGTGACCGAGACCACGCTGTACGGGCGGTACGGCTTCGGTGCGGCCGTGCCGATGAGTACCTGGACGATCGACACCCGCCGCGCCGGGTGGGCCGGGCCGGACGTCGACGGCCGCGTCGAGTTCATCTCCCGGGAACAGCTCGCGAGCGACCTCGGGCAGGTGCACGAACGGGTGCGCACGCGCCGGGGCGGGGAGATCGCGGCGTGGCCCCGGCGGTGGCGCCAGGCCGCGGGCCTGTCGACGTCGGTGAAGGACGGCGACCACGTCCGCGGCGTGCGCTACGTGGACTCAGACGGCGAGGTCCGCGGCGTCCTTTCCTACCGCGTGATCGGGAACGAGCGCGAGTTCACCCGGTCCCGGCTGGACGTCGGCGTCCTCGTCACCGAGACCCCGGACGCGGCCGCCGCGCTGTGGGGGTACGCCCTGCAGCATGCTCTCGTCGCTGAGGTCACGGCGTCGCTGCGACCCGTCGACGACCCGGTGCGCTGGCTGGTCCGGGACGAGCGCGGCGCGGTCCAGACGATCCGGGACCACGGCTGGCTGCGGATCCTGGACCTTCCGCAGGCGCTCCGGGCGCGGACGTACTCGGCGACCGCGGACGTGACGCTCGAGGTCACCGATCCGCTCGGGCTGACCAGCGGGACCTGGCGGGTGCGGACCGCGCTCGACGACGGGGCCGAAGTGTCGCGCGTGACGGCCGAGGCGGGTGCTTCGGCTACGTCGACAGAGGCGGGGGCTTCGGGGCCGTCGGCGGAGTCGACTGCGACCGGTACGGCCGACGTGCGTCTCGGCATCGCCGAGTTGTCCGCGGCCTACCTCGGTGGCACGCCCCTGACCGGCCTGCTCGCGGCCGGCCGGATCGCGGGTGAGCCCGCGGCCGTCGCCGCCCTCGATGCGGCGCTTCGCCCGGCCCAGCCGCCGGCCCTCAGCATCTGGTACTGAGCCGGCCCTGAGCCGTCCAGGCTCCGCGCGGCTGCGGCGCCGCGCCGCTGACTTAGTACCTGTCGCTCTGAAACCGCACTGTCGAACGGTGCGATCTCAGCGTGACCGGTGCGATCTCAGCGGGATGACGCGACCAACGGGTGCCGTCAGCGGCAGAGGGCGTCGGTAGAGCCTGCTTCCAGGCCGGTCTCGGTGATGGCGTAGCCGACGACGGCGTAGCAGTCGCCGGTGGCGTCCGGGTCGAGGCCCTCGACGACGAACTCGTCCGCGTCGGGTGTGAGTTGGCGGAGCACGGCGGCCGGGGAGCCATCCGCCTGGACGCTCACGACGAGGAGGTAGTCGACCTCGGTCGCGGGGGGAGCCCACGTGAGCAGTACCGATGTGCCCTGCGGGGTGAGCACGGGGTTGACCGGCGCGAGATCGGGGTTGCCGACGGTGGGTTGCGGCGGGGCGTCACCCGTCTGGACGTCGGTCGGATCCACCGGCACCACCACGTCGGACTCCGTGGGCGTCGGGTCCGGCTCCTCCTCGCCACCGAGCAGCGCCGACCCGATCCCGAAGGCGGCGCCGACAAGCAGCGCGCCGCCGACGAACGCGACGATCCGGCGCCAGGTGGTGCCGGAACCCTCACGGGACTTGGACGGGCCGGCGTCAGACGGCTCCGGCTCAGGTTCCGGGGCCATGCCGGTGGCGTCGTCGTCGACCGTCGCGGGTGCCGGCTGGTGCCCGACGTGCGCGAGCACGGACGGCGCCAACGGTGAGGGCTGCGCCGCGGGATCCGACGCGGCCGGCGGCTGCGCGACCGGTGGAGTCCGGCTGGAGGCCGCCGACGGCGGTGCCGTCGGGAAGGTGGCGTCGGGAGCCCGCGGGAGCGCTGCGCCCTGGGGTTCGGCCGAGGACGTGGCCGCGGACGGTTCGGCAGTCGTGGCAGGCACGGCCGCCGCCCCGGCCGACTCCGGGTCCCAGGACCGGTCCTCGGTCCTGATCGAGCGCAGCCGGTCCAGCGCCTCCGCCGCAGCGGGTCGACGTTCGGGGTCCGCGTGCAGGCCTGCCTCGATCAGGTCGCGCAGCCCGGCGGGGAGGTCGCCGCGGTCCAGCGGCCGGCGCGCGCCGGTGCGGACCCGGCGCAGGTAGGACAGCGCCGTGTCGTCGTGGGGGTCGAGCGCGGCGAACGGGGCCCGTCCGTCGAGGAGCGTGAACAGGGTGGAGCCGAGCGACCAGACGTCGTCGGCCTCGGTCGGGGGCAGACCGTCGAGCACCTGGGGGGAGGCGTGCCGGTAGCTGAACCGCTCCACGGAGGCCGTGTGCCCGGCGTCCGCCATCCGCGCGATGCCGAAGTCGCTGAGCACGTAGGACGTCGGCAGCAGCAGGATGTTCTGCGGCTTCACGTCCCGGTGCAGCACCCCGCGCGCGTGCGCGAACGCGAGGGCGTCGGCGACGGCCGTGCCGGCGGCCACCACCTCGGAGACCGGCAGGGCACCGTGCGCACGGACCCGGTCGTGCAGCGACCCGAGATCGTGGAAGTCCATGATCAGGCAGGGGTCGCCGTCGGAGGTCGTGGTGGTGTCCAGCACGTTGACGATGTGCGGGTGCTGGCGACCGAGGGACACGGTGATGGCGAGCTCGCGCTCGAACCGGGCGGCCGCCGATGGCTCCGCCTTGATGACCTTGATCGCGACGTCCCGGTCGAGGCTGTCCTGGCGCGCCCGGTACACGACGCTGTCGCCGCCGGTCGCGACCTCGACCAGGTGGGAGTAGCCGGCCACCGACACCGAGGACGGCGTCGCCGGGCGCCGGTCGACCGGGCCCCCAGCAGTGCGGGTGGGCTCGTTCGGCCCCGCAGGTCCGGGGTTCCGGCCGGACATCGCGCCGACCGCCTCCGCCAGCGGGCGCGGGGCCGCGGGCGCCCAGTCGTCGTCGGACACGCGAACCCCCTCCCCGGACCGGCGCCGTCGGCCCGGCGCACGTGGTTCCGAGGATAGGCGGTGCCCGGCGGGTTCGCGGCGGTCCCGGCGGTGGAAGGTTCCGCAGCGGCAGCTCGGGGCTCGCGGCGCCCGGCGTCGACGTCGTCGAGCACTCGTCGTCGCGCGGCAAGCCGGAGCGAAGGCCTTGTTACCGTGGCCCGATGACGCGTCCCCCGTCCCGGCCGTCGAGCCGAGCCGTGACGAGTTCCGACGACGAACGAGTTCTGACCTGGGTCCGGGACGCCCTTGGCCGCGAGGTCCGGATCGTCGCCACCATCCCGTTGACCGGAGGCCTGTCGGAGGCGATGTTCCGCCTTGAGCTCACCGGCGCCGACGTTGGCGCCGTGGTCCTGAGGCGCTGGCCGAGCGACGGTGACTGGCAGCGCGACTCCGCGCGTCGGGAAGCGACCGCGCTGAGCCTGCTCAGCGGCCGCGGAGTCGGAACCCCCGAGCTGATCGCCACGGACCCGGCTGGGGAGTGGACCGGTCGCCCCGCCAACCTGATGACCCACCTGCCCGGTGCTGGTCAGCTACGTCCTACCGACATCGCGGGGTGGACCGGCGAGGTGGCCGCCCGGCTGGCGCTGATCCATGATCAGCCACGCGATCCGCGGCAGCAGCCGAGCCCGAGGTGGGTCGACCTGGACGACCGGGATCGACGAGCCTGGCTGGCCGACCTGCCGTACGGCGACGAGGCCCTCTCCCTCGCACGCGGCGCGACCGCTCCCGTGCGGGAGGTGTTCGGCCACGGCGACTACCAGCACTTCAACCTGCTCTGGACGCAGGGACGGCTCAGCGGGGTCGTCGACTGGACGATGAGTGGGGTGGCCGACGCGGGTCGGGACGTCGGCCACTGTGCCCTCAACCTCGCCGTGCTGTACGGGCCGGATCGGGCCGGGCGGTTCGTGGAGCGCTACGAAACGATCACCGGGACTCGCGTCGATCCGGGCTGGCTGATGTCCGAACTGCTCGACTTCTCGCCGGCGTGGACGGAGTTCATCCCGCTCCAGGTCGGCGGTCGCATCCCGGTCGACCTGGCCGGCATGCGTGGTCGTGTCGAGGAACTGATCTCCGAGGTGCTGCGCTCCGCCGGGTGATCCGCTGGACTGCGGACCGACCCGGCGGACGCCGTTGCGGGGCGGTGGGCGGTACGAGGTCCTCAGACCGGGCGCTGGGCCGGAACCGTCGCCGCGAGGAGGTAACGCGCGGCGGCCTCGGCCGCGTCCGCCGTCGGGGTCTGCGTCGAGCGCACCGCGAGATGCACGGACTGGTCGGCGCCGATGAGGTCGTCATCGGTGCGGATCTCGAGCCCCCACGAGCGCAGGCGCTGCCCTCGGACCGAGTCGGTCACGAGGAACACGCGGCGGCCGTCGTCGAGGAACGCGACGGGCACGGGTCGCCGCGGCAAGGTGGTCGCCTCGGCGAGGGCGTCGACGGCGTCCCTGACGGCGGCGACGGTGGGATCGGTGGTGTGGGTGGTTGTTTCGAGCATGGTGGTCATGGGTGTCTCCTAGGTTCGGTGTCCGGCGGCGGCACCCAACCGGCGACGGCGGTCGGCCGCGTCCGATGTCTCGCGCGGCGCACGGCTCCGGGGTTCTCGCGCGTGGAATGTCGCGCGTGCTGCCCGGGCGTATCCGCCGCGTTGGAGGGGTGCCGGCGGCGCAGCCATCAATGGTGCGCGTCTCGCCGGTCTGTGGTGTAACCATAGCCGGGGTCCGGGCATTCCCCGACTGCAGGCACCGGCGAACCCGGATCCGCGATGCCTACCCCTTCAGCCCCGTGGTCGTGATGCCCCGGATGAGGTACTTCTGCGCGAACGCGAAGAACAGCATGATCGGGATCAGGGAGAGCACGGACATCGCGAGCAGCATGCCGATCCCGCTGTTGGACTCGGCGTCGACCATCGAGCTCAGCGCCACCGGCACGGTGAACACGGACTGATCGGTCAGGTAGATCAACGGGGTGAAGAAGTCGTTCCAGGTCCAGATGAACGTGAAGATCGTGGTGGTCACCAGGGCCGGGCGCATCAACGGGAAGATGACGTACCAGAACGTGCGGAACGGCCCGGCGCCGTCGATCGCGGCGGCCTGGTCGAGCTCGCGCGGGATGCCCCGGATGAACTGGACCATCAGGAAGATGAAGAACGCGTCCGTGGCCAGGAACTTCGGCAGCACCAGCGGCACGAACGTGTTCACCAGGTCGAACTGGGAGAAGATGATGTACTGCGGGATCACCAGGACGTGCATCGGCAGCATCACCGAGACCAGCACGATCCCGAAGTACACGTTGCGGGCCTTGAAGGTGAGCCGGGCGAGGGCGTACGCGGTCAGCGAGCAGGAGAACAGGTTGCCCACGATGGAGCTGATCGTGACCACGAACGAGTTGCCGTAGAACACCCAGAACGGGCGGGTCAGCGAGTTCCACCCGTTGATGAAGTTCTCGAGCGTGAACTCCTCCGGGATGAGCGGGCCGGTGAGGATCTCGCTCTCCGGTGTGAACGCGCTCGTGACCATCCAGACCAGCGGATAGAGCATGAACGCGACGAACACTCCGAGGCCCGCGTGCCTGGCGACGGACCGCCCACGCCGGCGGGGCCGGCGCCGGGTGGTCGAGGCGGCCGCGGCGCCGGTGGGCGGAGCGGTGGGCGTGACGGTTTGTGTGGTCATCATCAGTCTCCGTAGAACACCCAGTACTTGGACAGCAGGAAGTGGCCCGCGGTCATGACACCGATGAAGACCAGCAGGACCCAGGCCAGTGCGGAGGCGTAGCCCATGTCGAATGCCGTGAAGCCCTGCTGGTAGATGTAGAGCGTGTAGAAGAGAGTGGAGTCCACCGGGCCGCCGGAGCCGCCGCTGACCACGTGCGCCTGCGTGAACGCCTGGAACGCCCCGATCGTCTGCAGGATCAGGTTGAAGAAGATGATCGGGGTCAGCAGCGGCACCGTGATCGAGCCGAACTGGCGCAGCACCGAGGCGCCGTCCACCCGCGCGGACTCATAGAGCTCCTCCGGGATCTGGCGCAGTCCGGCCAGGAAGATCACCATCGGCGAGCCGAACGTCCACACGTTCAGGACCACGAGGGTGCCCAGCGCCGTCTGCGGGTTCTGCAGCCAGCTCGACCCCTCGATCCCCACCAGCGCGAGCGCGGAGTTGACGAGCCCCGAGTGGCCGAACAGTTCACGCCAGAGCACCGCCACGGCGACGCTCGAACCCAGCAGCGAGGGCAGGTAGAACGCGCTCCGGTAGAACGTCAGCCCGCGCATGCCCCGGTCCAGGATCAGCGCGAGCAGCAGTGCGAAGGCGAGCTGGAGCGGCACCGAGACCAGCACGTAGGTGAGCGTGACCCGCACCGACTGCCAGAACCGCTCGTCGGCGAACATCCGCTCGAAGTTCGCGAGCCCGATGAACTCCGGGGTGGACAGGACGTTGTAGTCGGTGAACGCGAGGTAGAGGGAGGCGAGGGTCGGCACGGCGGTGATGCCGACCAGCCCCACCAGCCAGGGCAGCATGAAGACGTGCGCTGCCCGCCCCTGCCGGTTCAGACGACTCTTGCGCCGGCTCGGCGTCGTTGCGGTGGCCATGGATGAGCTCCGAGTCCCAGGTCGCCTGTCAGGCCGCGCGCTCGATAGCGGCCTGGAGCTCGGCGATCATGGCCGTCGCGGCGTCGACCGTGGTCGACTGCTCGAGGGCGACCTGCTCGGAGACCCGAGTGAGGATGGTGCGCCACGTGCTCGAGCCGGCCGGGGCCTCGTAGCGTGGGTTGCGCTCCAGCGCCCGGTCATGGGAGACGGCGTCGAGCATCTGCTGCTCGTCCGGCGAGGCGAACTCGGTGACTTCCTCCGCGACCCGCGGGTTCACCGGCGCGCCCATGGTCAGGCCAGTGATCCGGAGCATGTCGCTGTTGTTCGCGCTGTAGTTCAGGAGCGTGCCCGCTGCCTCGAGGTTGGCCTCGTCGATGTCGCCGTAGATCGCCAGCCGCGGGGTGTAGAGGTACGGATGCCCGGCGGTCGCGTCCGCGGCCACGGGCATGTTCCGGAGCAGGAAGGTGGCCTCGGGGAAGAACTGGGCGTCGTCGATGATGTGGTTGGAGTTGCCGAAGTAGCTCAGCACCCGCTCGCCGATCAGCGACCAGTCCGCGCCCACGCCGTCCTGCTCCGAGAGGGAGGGCGCGGCACCGGCCAGGCGCAGGTTCTCCCAGAAGTCGAGCCAGCTCGCGATGCCGTCCGCGGTGAACCCGATCTGACCGTCCTCGGTCCACAACTGCTCGCCGCGCTGACGCAGCCAGGCCTCCAGGGTGAGGTCGTGGTCCGGGCCGTAGTTGACGGCCCAGCGTCCGTTCGGGTTGTTCGCGGCGTAGTCGATCGCGAACTCGGTGAAGCCGTCCCAGCTCCAGTCCTCACCCTCCGGCAGCGTCACGCCGTCCTCCTCCGCCATCGTGGCGTTGTACCGGACCACCGGCACGAAGATCCCGAGGGCCATCGTGTTGTGCACGCCGTCGAGGCGCAGCCCGTCGATGTCCGCGTCGCTGTAGTCGCTGAGGTCGAGGGTGCCGACGCCGTCCAGGTCGTGGAACAGCCCGTTGGCGTAATAGGTCATCACCTGCGCCGACGGCACCCAGAACAGGTCCGGGACGTTGCGCGCCGCCATCTGGGTGGTCATCCGCTCCTGGAACGCGGTGTACTCGGCGAACTCCGTCTCGATCGTGATCTCGGGGTGGTCCTCCATGAAGGCGTTCAGGGCGTTCGTGTAGTTCTCCTGGCGCACGTTGTTGCCCCACCAGGCGTAGCGCAGCGTGGCGGAGCCGCCGGCATCCGTTCCGCCGCCACCTCCGCCACCACTGCCGCCACCGACGCCCGAGCAGGCGGCGGCCGTGCCCGCCATCCCCGCGACGGCGGCGAACTTCAGCATGTTCCTACGGCTCATCTCACGCATCGTTGCGTCTCCCTCATCGGTGAAGTACGGCGGCCCCGTCGTCGGGACCGTCGGTTGAACTGATGCTAGTTTCGGCACACTTGACCGTCAATGAATCATGCAAACTTGTTTGACAATCACCCTCCTGGAGGAGTTCTAGTCGAGGACGAGCACCTCGAACCCACCGATGGTCGGGGTCGTGACCCGGATCCCGTCCTCCGTGGCGGACACCGGGACCTCCACTCCCGCCACCAGCGCCCGGGCCCGTGGCGTTGGGCCGGTCCAGGGCAGCCTCAGCTCGACCGGCGCGATCGGCACCGGATCGAGGAACCGCTGGACGGCGTCACCGCTGCGGTTGAGCAGATGCACGACCGTGCCCGCGTCCGAACGGCCGCGGACCACCTCGAGCTGCTCGGGGATCCCGGTACCGATCGGGCGGGCGCCGAGGGTGCGGATCCTCGTCGCGATTTCGTCGCGCACGGCGCGCAGTCCCTGCTCCCGGTAGACGCGCCCGACGGTCCACGGCAGGTGGGCCACCGTGCCGCCGTCGAGGGTCCGTTCGGCGTAGCCGGGATGATCGGCCTCGGTGTGGCCGTAGCACTTCTCCGGTGGGCCGTACGGCGCCCGGCCGAGGGTCGGCAGGGCGACCGAGGCGTCCGGATGTGGCTCGATGATGTGCAGGGCGCCGATGACCGGCGCGGGCCGGCCCCACGGGTGCCCGGACGGCGTGGTGCCGTCGAGGCGCACATACGCCGCGCGGGTCGTCTCCACCGAGGTCAGGCTGGCGAGGTGGCGACGCACCGGCGAGGCGGCAAGCTGTCCGGCGCCCGCGGCCAGCGCGGAGGAACCGGTGGCGAGCACGGACCCGCCGACGGCCACGAACCTGTCCAGAGCGGTCACGGCCGCCGGCGCGAGTTCGCCCACGTCCGCCAGGACCACGACGCGGTACCCGGTGAGCGAGCCCACGCCGTCGCCAGGGGAGCCGAGGTCGGCGATCCGGGTGCTGCTGAGCACGTCGAACGGCAGGTGGGACTCGGTGAGGGTGAGGTACAGGCCCTCGAACTCCGAGCGGACGCCCTCGGCGCGGTCCGGCTCGATCCGGTCGCCGCGGACCAGCAGCACGTCGGCGTCGGGCCGCAGCCCGGCGTAGACGTCGGCGTGGTCGCGGTGGAACCGGGTGAGTTCGCCGGCAACCGTGAGGTTCGCGTACGGGCTGTCGCTCGGGCGGCCCATCACGTAGGTGGACGGCACCGCGCCGTGCGCGATCGCCTGGATCAGGAACTGGGCGAAGTGGTTCGGCTCCTCGCCGGCGAGCCGGTACGGCATGTCCACGAACCCGACGGCGTTGACCAGCACCGGCACTTGCGGCCGGTACGCCTTCGCCGCCGAGACGTGCTCGGCGGTGAGGTGGTGCCACAGCGGACGCCCCACCCCGTTGTTCGCCTCGTGGAAGACGATGTCCGCGCGGTCGCCGAGGATCAGCGCCGCACTCGGTGCGAGTGAGCGGATGTGGGCCCGGAGCCGGGCGGTGAGGTCGTCCAGGGTGAGCCGGGCGTAGTCCTGCCAGGTTCGGTAGCCGGGGGAGGAGGGTTCCTGCGGCAGCGGGGTCCCGGGCGCGAACGCGGCGAAGCCCTCCCGGCAGGCCAGGCAGTGGCACACGCCCCAGTAGGTGCGGGAGTAGTCCACCTCGTTGAAGGACATCCAGTTCAGGAAGAAGCCGGCGATGTCGTAGCGGGTGAGCACCTCGGTGATCACCTCGAACACCTGCTGCTGGTAGTACGGCCCGCTCGGGCACACGCTGACCAGGCCGTTGTAGACCTGGTTCTCGCCGTGGGCGTTCACGAACAGCCACTCCGGGTGTTCCTCGGCGCGCCGCCGGTCCACCTTGGAGAAGTCCATCCGGCCGAGCACCCTGATGCCGCGCTCGGCCGCGGCCGGGACCGCGTCGCCGACCAGGTCGCCCGAGGTGCGCCCGGCCAGGGCCGGGTTCGAGGTCTGGCTCGCGAGCGCCGTCGGGTAGTTCGAGACGATCCCACCCACCGACAGGAGCCAGACGTTCGCGCCGAAGGCCTCGAGGAAGTCCAGCACCTCGCCTACGTCCAGATCGGCGTCGATCTCACGAAGGTTCGTCTGGAACGTGCGGAACGGCGCACGCCACCACTCGGCCCCCGGGCTCGCCGGTGCAGCCTGGTCGCCGGCCCGGGCGGACCTGGCGTCGGTCGCGGTCATGTCGTGACCCGGCCGGCCGCGTGGCCGAGCACCCGGTGCAGGGCGGAGTGGTCGGCGTCGCCGAGGCCCTGGGCGATCGCGGCACTCATGAACTCGTGCGCCGAGGCGGTGTGCGGCAGCGGCAGGTCCATCGCCCGCGCCGAGCCGAGGGCGAGGCCGAGGTCCTTGCGGTGCAGCCGGATCCGGAAGCCCGGGTCGTAGCTGTGATCGACCATCCGCTGCCCGTGCACCTCGAGGATGCGCGAGGAGGCGAAGCCGCCCATCAGGGCGTCCCGGACGACGGCCGGGTCGACCCCTGCGGCCTCCGCGAACGTCAGGCCCTCGGCGACGGCCTGGATGGTGAGGGCGACGATGATCTGGTTGGCCACCTTCGCCGTCTGGCCGGCGCCGACGTCGCCGACGTGGGTGATGGTGGCGCCGAGGATCTCCAGTAGCGGCGTGGCCCGCTCGAACGTGGCCGCGGTCCCGCCGGCCAGGATGGTCAGGGTCCCGGCGCGGGCACCGACGTCGCCACCGGACACCGGGGCGTCGAGGTACTCGCCGCCGGCACCGGTGATCCGCTCCGCGAAGGAGCGGGTGGCGACCGGCGAGATGGAGCTCATGTCGATGACGAGCGCGCCGGGGCGCAGCGACCCGGCGACGCCGTCGGCCCCGAACAGGACCTCCTCGACGTCCGGGGTGTCCGGGAGCATGAGGATCACGACCTCGGCCTCCTTGGCCGCGTCCGCGGCGGAGCCGGCGCGGCGCCCGCCGGCCTCGACGAGGTGTTCGGTGGACTCCTTCACGCGGTGGAGGTGGACGGTGTGGCCGGCGGCGATCAGGTTCGCCGCCATCGGGGCGCCCATGACGCCGAGTCCGATGAATCCGATCTGCACGTGTGTCTCCTTCGATGGGGTGGGCCCGCTCGGGCAGGTCAGGTCCGGGCGGGGTGCGGTCAGGTCCAGGTGAGGTGCGCGACCTCGAGGACGTCGACGGCGGGCACGCTCACGTGGACCCGGCCGTCGGCGACGTGCGCCGGCGTCGAGGTGTCGGCGAGGAGCAGCCGCGCGGTCGCACCGGTGGCGCCGGGCGGGAGGGCCACCGAGATCTCCTGCGGCGGCAGCGGGATCGTCTCGCGGTTCTGCCCGCGCATCGCCATCGGGTTGTTCAGGTTCACCAGGGCCACGGCCATCGACGTCTCGTCCGTGCGGACGGCCACGTCCACGAGCCCTTGGCCCTCGATGCGCACCCGGGGTGCGCCGCCGAGCGCCCAGGCGACGGCGTTCTGGATGAGCCGAGCGTGATCGTGCTGCATCGCCGCCCAGAGGATCTCGCCCACGTTGAACGCCAGGTACACGCTGCGCCCGCCGCCGGGCTGCTCGCGGCAGACCACCGCGGCGGAGCCCTCCCCACCGCGGGGATAGACCTCCTCCATCGGCAAGTCCGGGTAGTCCGGCACGAACCGGAACGGGACCGAGGTGAGGCCACCGCCCGACGCACCGGCCGCCGTCGGGGTCTCGATCGGCTCGACCCCGACGAGGTGGGTGCCGCCGACCACCCGGGTGGCCCCGTCGAAGCCGGCGGCGACCGGGTGCTGCGGGTCGAGCGCGATGTAGTTGTTCTTGACCGGCCCGCGCGGGGCCTCGGTGAGGCGGACGCCGAGCACGTCGCCGAGGGCGAGGTCGACGCCGCCGGCACCGTCGGTGACCAGGGACGACTCGTGGGCGGCCACCAGGCTGCCGCCGCTGGCCACCCACGCGCGGATCACCGCGCAGTGCGCGTCGGAGAGAGCCCGGCAGTTCGGCAGGATCAGGACCCGGTACGGGGCGAGCCGTTCGGGGGTGAGCTCGGTGTCCGCGATGTAGTCGAACGGCACCCGCGCCTCGACGAGGGCCTGGTAGAAGCCGTCCTCGTCGGCGCTGCCGGCGGTGTAGCTCGCCCACGGGTTCGTCGGGTCGAGGCGGACGTTGTCCAGGACCGCGACCTCGCTCGTGATCTCCATGCCGGAGAACACCCCGGCGACGCGCTCGTGCAGCGTGAACGCGTCCACGATCGGCGCCACCCAGCGGGTGTCGAACACGTTGGCGTTGAACTTCGTGTACCAGGGCAGCGCGCCGTGCACGAACCCGTCGGCCATCCAGGTCACGATCTCGTGCGGGTCGGCCACCGAGTCCTTCCACCGGTACTCGCCGTGCTCGGGGCCGACCGACGTGATCAGCGCGACCGGGCGGTCCGGGAACATGCCCCGGCTGCGCTTGCCGATCCGCCCCGACCACCACAGCGCCTCGTTCTCGGACCGGCCCTGCTTGTCGATGAAGAACATCGGATACCGGTCGTCCACCAGGTCGCGGACCAGGTCCCGGGTCAGCATCGCGCCGCGGTTGGGGATGAACCGGGCGTGCGGGCGGACCTCGCGCACCGCGTCGTCCCAGAGCACCACGAGCTCGGACAGCTGCCGGCTGCGCCAGGTGGTGTAGGCGCGCCACGCGGGGTCGGTGCGGTCCTGCGTACGCGGCAGGTGCAGGCCGGTGTCGTCGAAGAACTGGCGTTCGGCACCCTCGGAGTACGAGATCGCGGAGGGCCCCTCCCAGCGGTTCGCGAACACCGCGTCCACGTCGTAGTCGCGCACGATCTCACGGGCGACGTCGGTGATGAACTCGCGGTGGTAGCTGCTGAACGGGTCGGTCAGCCAGATGTCCGGGAACGCCCAGTGCGGGATCGGGTTTCCGTCGGCGTCGCGCGCGAGCCACTCGGGGTGGGCCTGCGCGGCGTCGGCGTGGATCGCGTGTGGGTCCACCCGGGCCATCACGTGCATGCCCAGGTCGCGGGCGCCGTCGACCAGCTCGCCGAACGGGTCGGTGTCCCCGAGGTACTTGCTGCGGTAGTGGAACGGGATCTGGGTCGGGTAGAACGCCATGTAGCCGCCGGCGCTCAGGCACAGCGCGTTGGAGTGGGACCGGCGCATCACCGAGATCCAGAACTCCGGGTCGAAATGCAGCGGATCGTCCTCCACGAAGGTCAGCTGGGTCCACCGGGTGGCGGTGCGGAACCAGTCCAGTGAGCGCTCGGCGGTGGGGTTCTGCGGGAGGGGGTCGAGCCCGGGCTCGTGATCCGTTGTCAGCATCGTTGCGACCTCTCGTTCGGCGTCCTCGTAGTATTGTCTGACAAGAAAGCAAGTACAACATGTACTGCCCAGAGTCTTGGAGTGTGAGACGTGCAGCACCTCGGCTACGACCTCAGTGCCAACGTGTCCCTGCTGTGGACCGAGCATGACTACCTCGATCGGTTCGCCGCCGCGGCCGACGCCGGTTTCGGCGCGGTGGAGACCTGGTGGCCGTTCCCTGGCGCCGAGCCGACCGCCGTGCAGGAGGCGGAGCTGCTGCGGGCGATCGAGGCCGCCGGGGTGCGCCTGCGCGGGCTGAACTTCTTCGCCGGGGACATGCCCGCGGGCGAGCGGGGGATCGCCACGAACGCAGCCCGGCGGGCGGAGCTCATCGCGAACATCGCCGCGGTGCAGCGCATCGCCGAGGCCACCGGCTGTGACCGGTTCAATCTGCTCTACGGCCAGTTGGCGGACGACGAGGACCCGACGGCGCAGCACGCCACCGCGCAGGAGGCGGTCACCATCGCGGCCGCGGCCCTGGCCGACCGGGGCGGGCTGGTGCTCATCGAGCCGCTGGCCGCCGGGCTGAACGGGGCCTACCCGCTGCACACGCACGAGGACGTGATCGCCCTGCTGGACGGCCCGTTGGCGGGCGTGGCAGGCGTCGGTCTGCTGTTCGACACCTTCCACCTGGCCATGAACGGCGTCGACGTGGTCGCGGCGGCCGGGCGGTCCGCGGCACACATCGCGCACGTGCAGATCGCCGATGCCCCGGGCCGCGGCGAGCCCGGATCGGGTGACCTCGCCTGGGACGAGGTGTTCGCCGCGCTGCGGGCGGCCGGTTTCGCGGGGCCGGTCGCCGCCGAGTACCGGCCCACCGGGTCCACGGCGGACTCGCTGGCGTGGGTTCGCCCGTGAACGGCGGTGGCATCCCCTACAGTGGCTCCGGACGGCGGGGTGGCCGATCCCTAGACTCGTCTCATCGTCAGACAATCTCCCGAGGGGATCGCATGAGCGCAGGGCAGTTCCAGCTGGGTCCGTCCTCGCTCACCGATGCCCTCTACGAGTCGGTCCGGAGCAGGATCATCAGCGGGGACATCGCCCCCGGTGAGAAGCTCACCGAGCAGCGGATCGCCGACGACTACCGGGTCGCGCGTCCGACCGCGAAGGCCTGCCTGGAGCGGCTCACCGCGCTCGGTCTGCTGCGCCGGTCCGCCCACAAGACGGCCGTGGTGCCCGAGCTCGACGAGGTCGACATCACCGACCTGTTCTTCACCCGCGAGATGTTCGAGTGCACGGCGGCGGACCGGCTGGCGCAGGCCCGGACCGTGCCGGAGGCGGCCCGCAAGGCGCAGACGGCGATCGAGTCCGCGGTCCGCGCGAAGGCCTTCGACGATCAGGTCGTGGCGGACATCGAGTTCCACTGGGCGCTCATCAACGCCGTGGACAGCCCCAGGTTGTCCCGGGTGTACGAGATGGTCAGTGGAGAGGTGCACCTGACGATGGGGCAGTTCAAGGCGCACCGGCGCACCGCCCCGTCGACGGTGGCGGCCGAGCACGCGCTGATCCTGAAGGCGATCGAGGACGGCGACCGGGCGGCGGCCCGCGAGCAGATGGCGCACCACCTGCAGCAGGCACGGGACCGGGTCCTCGCCCAGGTGGTCGCCTCTCGCGAGGAAGCCCCGGCCTGACCCGTCGGCCGACCGGGGACTCCCCGACTTGCATGGCCGGCCGGCCTGCGTAACGGTGGAACGGACCGAGGCGCACGCGTGCGGTTCTCCGCTGCCGTCGAGCGCCCCCATCGAAGTCACGAGAGGGAGCCCCAATGCTCACCCTGACCGAGAACGCCCAGTCCGCCATCAAGACCATCGCCACCGAAGCAGGCCTGCCGGACGACGGCGGGGTCCGGATCTCCATGGCCGAGAGCGGCACCGAGCTCGAGATGGCGTTGGCACCGGAACCCGCGGCCGGCGACGACGTCATCGAGAACGCCGGGGCCCGCGTCTTCGTGCCCACCGAGACCGCGGCCCTGCTCGCCGAGCAGGAACTGGATGCGGCGACCACCGAGCAGGGCACCGGCTTCACACTGCGCCAGCAAGGGTAGCGAACGCGCCCCCGTCGGCCGCCGGCCGGCGGGAGCACTACCCCGAACGGGGTGAGGTCTGAGCGCCGCGGCCGCGCGTAGAGTCCGCCGCTATGACCTCCGCGACCACCGGTCGGCCGTCCTGGCTGTTGCCTACGCTCGCCGGGTACCGGCGGCGCTGGCTCGGCCGGGACGTCGTCGCCGGCCTGTCCGCCGGAGCGGTCGTGGTGCCGCAGGCGATGGCCTACGCGACGGTCGCGAACCTGCCCGTCCAGGTCGGCCTGTACACCTGCATCGTCCCGACGGCCGTGTACGCACTGCTCGGCGGCAGCCGGGCGATGAGCGTCTCCACGACGTCGACGATCGCGACGCTGACCGCGACCACACTGGTCGCCGCCGGTATCGCGACCGGTGCCGGCGGCCCCGATGCCGCCCTCGGTTCGCTCGTGACGCTGACCCTGCTGGTCGGTGCCGTGCTGCTGGCCGCGCGGCTGCTCGGGCTGGGCGCCCTGGTGGAGAACATCAGCGGCGCCACCGTGCTCGGCGTCAAGATCGGGGTCGGGGCCACGGTCGCGGTCGGCCAGCTGCCGACGCTCCTCGGCGAGACCGAGAACGTCTCCGGTGCCGGGTTCCTGCGCGCACTGGTCGCGGTCGGCAGGGCGCTCAACGACGTCAACGGCCCGACGGCGGTGCTCTCGCTCGCGTCGATCCTCGCCCTGGTCCTGCTCAAGCGGTTCGCGCCCCGGGTCCCGGGGCCGCTCCTGGTCGTCGCGGCGGGCATCGTCATCGTCGCGGTCACCTCCGCCGAGGCCGCCGGGCTGCGGCTCATCGATCCGGTCCCGTCCGGGCTGCCGCGGCCGACCCTTCCCGAGCTCACCCACCTCGGCGCCCTCCTGCCGGGTGCGCTCGCGATCGCGGTGATGGCGTTCCTGGAGTCCGCGGCCGTGGCCCGGGGGATCCGCCGGGCGCCTGAGCCGGCGATCGACAGCGACGCGGAACTGCTCGCCGCGGGTGCCACGAACGCTGCCGGTGCCCTGTTCGGCGCGATGCCGGCCGCGGGCGGGTTCTCCCAGAGCGCCATCAACCGGGGCGCAGGTGCCCGGTCGCAGGTCTCCGGCCTCGTCACGGTCGCCCTCGCCGTCGCCGTCGCGCTGTTCCTGGCCCCGGTCCTGAGCCTGCTCCCACAGGCGACGCTGGCCGCCATGGTCGTGGTCGCCGTCGTCGGGCTGATCGACGTCCCCATGCTGGTGCGGTGGTCGCAGATCAGCCCACCCGACTTCTGGATCGCGTTCGTGGTGGCCGTCGTCGGCCTGTCGGCCGGCCTGCTGGCGGCCGTCGGGGTCGGCGTCGTCGCGACCCTCGCGCTGGTGCTCCGAGAGATCAACACCCCGCGGCTGGAGGTGACCGAGTGGCGCGGCGGCGCTCTCGCGGTCCACCTCGGTCAGGGCCTCTACACGGCGAACGCCCTGGCGAACGAGCGCGCACTCGTGCACCTGGCCACGTCCCAGGACGAACCGGTGCGCGCGCTCGTCCTCGACGTCGAACGCCTCGACGTGGTCACCATGACCGTGCTGGACGCCCTCGCCGATCTCGACCGCGAGCTGGCGGGCCACGGCATCGAACTGCACCTTGCCCGGCTGCCGGGCTCCGCCGTCGAGGTCGCTCGGCATGTGCCCTGGTACCAACAGGTCGCGGCAGCCGGCCGCGTCCACGACAGTGTCGAGGACGGACTGGCCGCCGCGGCGGACTGAGGCGTGGGACGGGTCAGGAGTTGCCGGCGACGCTCTTGAGCTTCTGCATCACCTTGTCGATGGTGAACGTCGCCGGTGCCTGCCGGGGCGGGAACTCGAGGAACGTCTTCAGCATCGACGCCACGAACGCCTGGGCCGGTACGAACAGGAAGATCCGGTCCAACAGCCAGTCCCAGTAGGTGTTGGAGGTGCGATCGGCACGCTCGAACGGGTCCGTCTTCAGATTGAAGAGTTTCGGCACCCGCAGCTCGACCCAGGGGTCGACCCATACCGCGAGCGTGCCCTCCGTGCGCTGTTCGAGGAAGACGATCTTCCAGTTGTCGAAGCGCAACGCCGTGAGGTCACCCTCGTCGGAGACGTAGAAGAATGTTTTGCGTGGGCTCTCCGGTGCCGCCCCGGTGATGTAGTCGAGCTGGTTGTGGCCGTCGAGCTGCACGTGATAGTTCGTGCCGTTCAACTCGGTCCCGGCCGCCAGCCGTTCGGCGATGTCGGGGTCGCCGGCCGCGGCGAGCAGGGTGACGAACCAGTCGTTGTGGCTGACGATCCCGTTGAGGGTGGTCCCGGCCGGGATGTGCCCGGGCCAGCGCACCATGGCGGGCGACCGGTAGGCACCCTCCCAGTTCGAGTTCTTCTCGTTCCGGAACGGGGTCATCGCGCCGTCCGGCCAGGTGTTCATGTGCGGGCCGTTGTCCGTGGAGTACATGACGATCGTGTCCTCGGCGAGGCCGAGCTCGTCGATCAGGTCGAGCAGGTTCCCGACGATGTCGTCGTGATAGAGCATCGCGTCGTGGTACTCCGACTGCCAGCGGCCGGCCCGCCCCTTGTCCTGCTCGCGCACGTGCGTCCGGAAGTGCATGTGGGTCGCGTTGAACCACACGAAGAACGGCGTGTCATCCTCGGCCTTCGCGCGGATGAACTCGGACGCGGCGTCCCGGAACTCCTCGTCACAGGTCTCCATCCGCTTCTTCGTCAGCGGGCCGGTGTCCTCCACCCGCTGCGTCCCGTCTCCGTTCGCCCAGGAGTGGATGACGCCGCGCGGGCCGAACCGGTCACGGAAGTTGGGAAACTCCTCGGGTGAGGGGTAGTCGGGGTGCTCGGGCTCCTCCTCGGCGTTGAGGTGGTACAGGTTGCCGAAGAACTCGTCGAAGCCGTGCATCGTGGGCAGGAACTCGTCACGGTCACCCAGGTGGTTCTTCCCGAACTGGCCGGTGGCGTAGCCCTGGGCCTTGAGCGCGGTGGCGATCGTGGGGTCCTCCGCGCGCAGACCGATGTTCGCGCCGGGCATGCCGACCTTCGTCAGGCCGGTGCGGTACGGGTTCTGCCCGGTGATGAACGCGGCGCGGCCGGCGGTGCAGCTCTGCTCGCCGTAGTAGTCGGTGAACTTCACCCCTTCGTCGGCGACGCGGTCGATGTTGGGCGTGCGGTAGCCCATCAGCCCGTCGGAATACGTACTGAGGTTGGTGATGCCGATGTCGTCGCCCCAGATGATCAGGATGTTCGGCTTGTCTGCCACGGTGTGCTCCCTCGGATCGTCGGCGGGAAAGTCCCACCCCGATCGAATCACCGCACGCTGCCGCACAGATCATCCGTGCCGGGTGAGCCCGGGCCCCGCCGGGCACCCGTAGCGTCGGCGACCGAGGGCGGCCGGAGGATCCGTCCCGGACGGAAGGACACCCACGGTGACCGACTCCCTGCCTGCTCTGCCGTCCTGGCGGGACACCCCCACCCGGACGGCGATCAGCGAGTTCATCGCTGCCGTCACGGCCGAGGACGGCCCCGACTTCGTGCCACCCGAGGGCCGGGTCGCGGTCTTCGACAACGACGGCACGCTCTGGACCGAGAAGCCGATGCTGGTCCAGCTGCACTACCTGCTCGAGCAGTGGAAGGTCGCCGCCGAGGCCGATCCCACCCTCGCCGAGACGCAGCCGTACCGGGCCGCCGTCACCGGGGACCTCGCCTGGCTCGGTGCCGCGGTCGACAAGCACTACGCCGGGGACGACTCGGATCTCGGCGCGATCATCGCCGCGGTGTCCGCCGCCAGCGCCGGAACGAGCGTCGAGGAGTACGAAGCCTCGGTGGCGGCGTTCTTCCGGCAGGCGCGCCACCTGACCCTCGGCAGTTCCTACGCCCACACGGTCTACCAGCCGATGGTCGAGCTGGTCCGGCTGCTCGATGCCCACGACTTCCGCACCTACATCGTCTCCGGCGGGGAGCGTGACTTCATGCGGCAGATCGCGCAGGACTACTACGGGATCCCGACGCAGCGAGTGGTCGGCACCGGGCTCGGGATGGAGTACGACGCCGAGCAGAACGTGGTGCGCTACAAGGGCGCCTTGTCCTTCTTCGACGACGGCCCGGAGAAGCCGGTGCGGATCTGGATGCGCACCGGGCGGCGGCCGATCCTGGCCGCCGGCAACTCCAACGGGGACATCCCGATGCTCCGGTTCGCCCAGGGCAACCCGCGCAGCCTCGCCCTGCTCGTCAACCATGACGACGACACCGACCGCGGCGACATCCCCTACGCCAAGGGCGCCGAGAAGGCGATCGAGGCGGCGCCGGCACACGGGTTCACCGTGGTCAGCGTCCGCGACGACTGGTCGCAGGTGTTCCCGGCAGGCGACCAGCAGGCCTGAGGCGAGCCGGCCGCACGAGCCGGGTTCCGCCGTCGGGCATTCGCAAGAAACCGGCTCAGGCGTCCTTCGCGCAGCGGAACCCGATATGGGACATCCCGGTGTCCTCGGCCTGCGGCGAGCGCGCCGCGGGCCGGAACCGGAGGCAGTACTCCGGCGAGCACAGCTGCGACCCGCCCTTGAGGACCCGGCGGGGGATCGCGAACCCCTCCTGCGCGCTCGCGGTCGCGAGCAGGTTCGTGCGCTTGCCCGGGTCCACCGGGTTGTCCGACAGGCGCAGGTGCCGCGGCGTGTAGTAGTCCGACGTCCACTCCCAGACATTGCCGATCATGTCGAAGAGGCCGTAGCCGTTCGCGGGGTAGGAGCCGACCGGCGCGGCGTCCCCGACGCCCTGGTTGTCGTACGGGAAGCGCCCGAGCCATGTGTTCGCCTGTGCGACGCCGTCCGGGTAGGGCTCGTCACCCCACGCGAACCGCTCGCCGTCCGAGCCGCCGCGCGCCGCGTACTCGTGCTCGGCCTCGGTCGGCAGCCGTAGGCCCGCCCAGGTCGCGTACGCGGTGGCGTCCTCGAAGCTGACGTGGATGACCGGGTGGTCCGGGCGGCCGGCGACGGTGGAGTCCGGGCCGAACGGCCGACGCCAGGACGCGCCCGGCTGCCAGCGCCACCAGTTCCGCCAGTTCCGCAGGTCGACGGGCCCGGCTGTCGGGGTGAAGACCATGGCGCCCGGCACCAGGTCCGCCGGGTCCGCGCCCGGGAAGTCCTTCGGGTCCATCTCGCGCTCGGCCACGGTGACGTACCCGGTCGCCTCGACGAAGCGCGCGTACGCGGCGTTCGTCACCTCGTACCGGTCGATCCAGAACGGCCCGACCTCGCGGGAGTGCACCGGGCGCTCGTCGGGGTAGAACTCCTCGGAACCCATCAGGAAGGTGCCGCCGTCGAGGTGGACCAAGTCGTGGGTGGTGGCGGTCATGACCGTGGGGCTCCTTCGCTGGGCGTCGGTCGCGAGTCTAGGGCGGCGGCCCCCGGTCGGTCAGGGCCCGACGGCGGTGCTCGCCTCGAGCGCGTCCCGCAGGTCCGCCGTGGTGCCGACGGGCAGGTCGCAGACGAAGCCGCGGCACACGTAGGCCGCGGACCCGCCGCGCAGCAGGGGCCGGTCGGCGAGCAGCGGGTGGGGCCGCGGGGCGGAGCCGGCCGCCGGGGCTGCGGACCCGTCTGCCGGCTGCCCGCCGGAGACCTCCGGCGGTCCGTACGCGAGCACCAGGCCGGGAGACGTGCCGGCCCGCGCGAGCCGGACCATCTCCGCGGCCACGTCATCGGTGCCGACCACCGCGACCTGGACCGGACCGGCCGCGGCCGCCTCGGCGACGGCGAGCGTCCAGCCCGCGAACCGGGCGTCACGCCGGGCCACCTCGCCACCGGCCGCGATCGCCGCATCGGCCTCGGCCCGCCACCGGCCGGTGAGCGCGGAGAACGTCAGCAGCGCCCCGGCCAGGGCCGACGTGCCGGACGGCTCCGCGTTGTCGCCCAGCCCACGCGGGCGGATGACCAGGGGCTCCGCGTCGTCGGCGGTGTCGAAGAAGCCGCCGGCGCCGTCGGTGAAGTGGGTCAGCGCGGTGGCGAGGAGCGCGTCGGCCGCGTCCAGCCAGCGCCGCTCGCCGGTGGCCTGGTGCAGGGCGAGCAGACCCTCGGCGAGATTGCCGTAGTCGTCGGCCACCCCGGCGGCCAGACCCGCGACGCCGTCGCGGGAGGTCCGGAGCAGCCGGGAGCCCGCGGTCGGCGCAGCCGGGTCCGCGGGGTCGGCCGCACCGGCGCTCGCCGCGTCCGGCTCGCCCGGCACCACGTGCACCGCCAGCAGGAAGTCCGCGCACCGGCTCGCAGCGGCCACCCACTCGGGCCGCTCCAGCAGCGCACCCGCCTCGGCGAGCGCCGCGATCGCCAGGCCGTTCCAGCTCGTGACCACCTTGTCGTCGCGGGCCGGCTGCGGCCGTGCGGACCGGGCCGCGAGCAGCGCCGACCGCCAGGCGGGCCACTGCTCCGGCGGCTCGCCGAGCAACCGCAGCGTCGAGCGGCCCGCCTCGAACGTGCCCTCGGCAGTGACGCCCAACAGCTCGGCCGCAGCGACGCCGTCGGGCCCGAGGACCTGTTCCACCTCGGCAGGCGACCAGACGTACGTCAGGCCCTCCTCGCCGTCGGTGTCCGCGTCCAGCGCGGAGGCGAAGCCGCCCTCGGCGGTGCCGAGGTCTCGGAGCAGGAACTCGGCAGTCTCGGAGGCCACCCGCCGGGCCTGCTCGGAGCCGGTGGCCCGGAACAGGTGCAGGTACACGCGCAGCAGCTGGGCGTTGTCGTAGAGCATCTTCTCGAAGTGCGGCACCACCCAGGCCGCGTCGACCGAGTAGCGCGCGAAGCCGCCGGCGAGCTGGTCGTAGATGCCGCCGCGGGCCATGGCGGTGCAGGTCGCCTCGACCATCGCCAGGGCCCGCTCCGATCCGGTCCGGGCGGCGTGCCGGAGCAGGAACTCGAGGACCATCGACGGCGGGAACTTCGGCGCCGAGCCGAAGCCGGCCCGGCGGGGGTCGAAGTCGAGCCGCAGGTGCGCGACGGCGTCCGCGAGCTGGGACTCCTCGATCGGCATGGGTGCGCCGACGTCGGCCAACGCGCGCAGGTCGTCGGCGATCTTCGCGCCGCCGTCCACGACCGCGGACCGGTTGTCCCGCCACACCTCGGTCACGGCCTGCAGGAGCTGGAGGAACTGGGGCCTGGGGTAGTAGGTGCCGCAGTGGAACGGCTCGCCTGCCGGGGTGAGGAAGCAGGTCATCGGCCACCCGCCGGCGCCGGTCATCGCCTGGGTGGCCCGCATGTACACGGCGTCGATGTCCGGGCGCTCCTCGCGGTCCACCTTGATCGCGACGAAGTGCTCGTTGATCGCCGCGGCCACGGCGTCGTCCTCGAACGACTCGTGCGCCATCACGTGGCACCAGTGACACGCGGCGTAGCCGACGGACAGCAGGATCGGCACGTCCCGCTCCCGCGCCTGCGCCAGGGCTTCGGGACCCCACTCCTGCCAGTGCACCGGGTTGTCCGCGTGCTGTCTGAGATAGGGCGAGGTGCTTGCGGCCAGTCGATTCGCCATGCTCCACCGTCTCACCTCGCCGGGGTGTGGCGCACCCGCGGTGGTCCACCGGCGGGTTCGGGTCGATGTCCGAGAATTGCTTTCGGCCTCGGCGCGCCCCGGGCTATCGTCGCCTCCCATGGCCTTCTAACGGGGGAGACCAGGGTCCGGCGGCACCGATGTCGGCGGATCCGTTCGGGACTGACGGCGGCCTGGGCCACGCCGGCAAGGAACCCCCGCGAACACCGGCCGGGTACGGACCCGGTTGCGCAGACACGGGGAGGAATCATGCGCACACCAAGGATCATCGGGACAACCGCCGCGATCACACTCACGCTCACCGTTGCCGCCTGCGGCTCGGGCGACGAGGACACCGGATCGGGTGACGGGGCCCTGGTCGGCGAGGGCAGCGGGGCGGACTGCCAGATCGACGCGGCGGTGCCGGTAGGGGCTGCGCTGTCGCTGACCGGGGGAGCCGCCAGCTACGGCGAGTCGCAGCGCAACGGCCTGGAGCTGGCCGTGGCGCACCTCAACGAGCAGGACGGCATCACCTACGAGCTGACCGTCGAGGACGATCAGACCGACCCGCGCCAGGGCATCACCGTCTTCGAGAACTTCGTCGGCGACGACACCAGCATCATCATCGGACCCACGCTGTCCAACGGCGCCTTCCAGGCCCAGCCGATCGCGCAGGAGTCGGGGGTGCCGGTGCTGGCCATCTCCAACACCGCCGCAGGGATCACCGAGCAGGGTGACTACATCTTCCGGGACTCCCTGACCGAGGCGCAGGTGATCCCACAGACCATCGCGCTGGCCGCCGAGACCTACGACCTGGAGCAGGTGGTGGTCATGTACAGCAACGACGACGCGTTCACCGAGTCCGGGTACGAGGTGTTCGCCTCCTCCCTCGAGGAGGAAGGGGTCGAGGTCAGCGACACCCTGACCTTCTCGGTCTCGGACACGGACTTCCGGCCGCTGCTCACCGAGGCCCTCGCGGCCGAGCCCGACGCACTCGTGGTGTCCGGTCTCATCGAGGCGGCCATCCCGCTGGTCACCCAGGCCCGCGACCTCGGCATCGACGTGCCGATCATCGGCGGGAACGGCTTCAACAACCCCCAGCTGATGACCGACGCCGGCGCGTCGGCCGAGGGCGTGGTGGTCGGCGCCGCCTGGAACTCCACCTCCGACATCCCCGAGAACGTCGAGTTCCTCGCGGCGTACGAAGAGGAGTTCGGCCGGGCACCGGACCAGTTCGCCGCCCAGGCGTACGCCGCGATGACGATCATCGACGTGGCCGTGCGGCACAACTGCTCGGGTGAGCGCGACGACATCCAGGACGGGCTGAACAACATCGTCGACCTGCCCACGGTGCTCGGCACGCTGACCATCAACGACGACCGCGACGCCGAGCACGAGGCGGTCGTCCAGGTGGTCCAGGACGGCGCCTTCGCCGTCCTCGGCTGAGGCACCCCGTTCCGATGGACATCCAGCAGCTCCTCAACGGGCTGTTCATCGGCTCGATCTATGCCCTGTTCGCGATCGGCTTCACCCTGGTCTTCGGCGTCCTGGACCGCCTGAACCTGGCGCATCCGGCGGTCTTCACCGTGGCGGCCTTCGTGGGGATCGAACTGGTGGAGGTCGGTGGGCTCTCGATCTGGGCCGCCCTGCCGGTCGTGTTCGTGGTGGGCGGCCTGCTCGGTCTGGTGATCGAGCGGGTCGCGTTCCGGCCGCTGAAGGGCCGGCCGGATGCCCACTTCGCGGGCCTGATCTCCTCGATCGCGCTCGCGGGCATGTTCATCGCGCTGCTGCAGTGGCGCTACGGACCGGACACCAAGCGGTTCCCCGCGGAGTCCTTCCCGGAGACCACGTACAAGGTCCTCGGCGCCCAGGTCACCGGGGTGCAGGTCGCGATCCTGCTGATCACGGTCGTACTCGCCGTCGGGCTGCACCTGCTGGTCGGCCGGACCCGCCTCGGCCGCGGGATGCGGGCGACCGCGGAGAACCCGACGGCGGCACGGGTGGTGGGCATCAACGTGGACCGGGTGAGCGCGACGACGCTGGCCATCTCCTCCGCGCTCGGGGCGGTCGCGGGCGCGCTGTTCGCCATGAACGTCAACAGCGCGCAGCTGGGCATGGGCAGCGCGATCGAGCTCAAGGGGCTTGCCGTGATCGTGGTGGGCGGGATGGCGTCACTGCCCGGCGCGCTGGTGGGAGGCCTGCTGCTCGGTCTCGCGGAGGTCTTCACCGTGCAGTACATCGGCTCGAGCTGGCGCGACCTGGTGGCCTTCGGGCTGCTGTTCCTGATCCTCGTGGCGCGGCCCCAGGGCCTGTTCGGGACCCGGAAGGTCCGGGAGGTCTGATGCCCGGCGACGCCACCCTCGTGTTCATCGCCATCGGCGGGATCTTCGCGTTCTCCTTCTACGCCGTGCTGGTCGCCGGGCAGCTCAGCCTCGGCCAGGCCGGCTTCGCCGCCATCGCCGCGTTCGGCTCGGCCAGCCTCGCGCCGGCGCCGTCGGAGGTCGGGGAGATCCCGGCACTGCTGATCGCCGTTGCCATCGGGATGTCCGTGGGGGCGCTCGCGTCGATCGTGCTCGGCCTTCCCACCATGCATCTGCGCGGGGTGTTCCTGGCCATCGCCACGCTCGGCTTCGCGGAGGCGGTGCGCATCCTCATCATCAACACGGAGTCGCTCGGCGGCGCTCAGGGGATGTCGGTGCCGAAGGTGGTCACCCCGGCGATCGCCTGGGTGTTCCTGGTGCTGGTGGCCTACTGGTTCTGGCGGCAGGGTCCGTCCCGGTACGGCCGGGCGCTCGCCGCGATCCGTGAGGACGAGCTGGCCGCCCGGGCGATGGGCATCGACGTCGGGCGGCACCGCCTGCAGGCGTTCGTCACCTCCGGTGCCGTGGCCGGGCTCTACGGCGTGCTCTGGGCGTACTTCGTGCGGCTGATCGCGCCGGAGGACTTCTCCTTCACGACGGCGATCGACGGCCTGGTCACGGCCGTGGTCGGGGGGTCGACGCTCTTCGTCGGCCCGATCCTCGGCAGCGTCTTCCTCACCCTGGTGCCGGACCTGCAACGAGCGATCGGGATCGACGCCGGCTGGATCCGCCCGTTCCTGGCCAGCCTGCTGCTGCTCCTGGTGATCCTGTTCCTACCGGGCGGTCTCGCCGGCCTGATCCCGCGGCGGGTGCGGATGCCGGCCATCACGGGCACCGACCTCGGCAGTGCGGTGGCCGGGTTGGACCCCCGGCGGCACCCCGCCGCCGGCGAACAGGTGGTCCGGTTGCGCGGGCTGAGCAAGGACTACGGTGGCGTGCACGCCGTGCGCGACGTGGACCTCGAGGTCACCGGTGGTGAGATCGTCGGACTCATCGGCCCCAACGGGGCGGGCAAGACCACCCTGGTCAACATGATCAGCGGCCTGGTCCGCGGCACCTCGGGAACGGTCGAGGTCCTGGGGGTGCGGCCGGGGCGCACCGCCGTGCACCGGATCGCGGCCGCCGGGGTGAGCCGCACCTTCCAGCACTCCCGGCTGTTCCCGCGGCTCACGGCGTTGGAGAACACCCTGGTGGGCAGCCATGTGGTGGCCCGGCCCACCTTCCTGCGCCGGCTGCTCTGGCTGCCGTCCGCCCGGCACGACGAGCGGCAGGCGCTCCAGCACGCGGCCCGGTGCCTGGAGCGGGTGGGGTTGGCGGACAAGGGCGCGGTGGTGGCCTCGGCGCTGTCCTACGGCGACCAGCGACGGCTGGAGATCGCCCGGGCGCTCGCCGCGGACCCGTCCCTGCTGATCCTGGACGAGCCCGCCGCCGGCATGAACCGGGTCGAGGCCGAGCAGCTCTCCGACCTGATCGGCGCACTGGGGCGGGACGGGCTGACGATCCTGCTGATCGAGCACAACGTCGGGATGGTGATGCGCACCTGCACCCGGATCGTGGTGCTGAACTTCGGGGAGGTCCTCGCGACCGGCACACCGGAGGAGATCGCGGGCAACCCCGAGGTGGTCGAGGCCTATCTGGGCAGCGCCGAGACCGAGGAGGAGCCACGGTGACCGAACTGATCCTGACGGTCGACGACCTGCGCGTCCGGTACGGCCGGGTGGAGGCGGTGCGCGGGGTGACCTTCGAGGCGGCCCCAGGATCGCTGGTGACGCTGGTGGGCGCCAACGGAGCCGGCAAGAGCTCGATCATCAACGCCGTCTCCGGCATGGTGCGCCCGCGCGGCGGCCGGATCACGTTCGAGGGCCGGGACATCACCCGGACCCCCGCGCACCGGCTGGTCGCCTCCGGGCTCGTCCAGGTCCCCGAGGGCCGGCAGATCCTGGGGACGCTCACCGTGGAGGAGAACCTCCAGCTCGGCTCGCCCGGCCGACGCGGCATCGCCGAGGTCTACCAGCGGTTCCCGGTCCTGGCCGAGCGGAGGCGACTGCAGGCCGGGTCGCTCTCCGGCGGCGAGCAGCAGATGCTCGCAATCGGGCGCGCCCTGGTGACCCGGCCCCGGTTGATCCTGCTCGACGAACCGTCGATGGGGCTGGCGCCCCGGGTCGTGGACGAGGTGTTCGGAGTGATCGGCGAGATTCGCGCCTCCGGCACCACCGTGGTCCTGGTGGAGCAGAACGCCCGCCGGGCGCTGCGGGCCGCCGATCACGGGTACGTCCTGGCCGGTGGGGAGATCGTGCACAGCGGGCCGGCCGCCGAGCTCCTGGACGACGACCGGGTGGTGCAGGCCTACCTCGGGGTGGAGACCTGAGCCTCTGCGCGGACTCCGCTCAGCGCTAGTGGTGCGGCTCCGACGTACCGGGTACGTCGCAACCACACCGCAAGGGCCCTTGCGTTCAGAGCCGGTCGTCCTCCGGGGCCGGCAGCGGCCGGGACTGCTCCGCCGCCCGCATCGTCGCGCTGGCGGCGAGGGCGACCACGGCTGCCGTGATGCCCGCCCCCATCACCACGAAGTACCCGCCGCGGGGGCCGAAGGAGTCGATGGCCTGCCCGGACAGCGACGTCCCGAAGGCGAAGCCGAGCCCGATCGCGGTGCCCACCCAGGTCAGGCCCTCGGTCAGGCGGGACCGTGGCACCAGGGCCTGCACGAGCGCGTTCCCGGTGATGATCGTCGGCGCAATCGCGAACCCGGTCACGAACATCACCGGTGCCAGCACGAACAGGGAGTCCACCCACACGAACAGCGAGACCCCGAACGCGAGCAGGATCACGCCGCCGACGAACCGCTTCCACAATGGCGAGACCCACTCCCGGGCGCCGTAGAGCAGGCCGGACAGCAGCGACCCGGCCGCCATCACGGCCAGCATCACGCCGGCCCATGCCTTCGCGCCGTGGGCCTCCGAGAACGCCACCGTGGCCACGTCCGAGGCGCCGAAGATGATCCCCATCGCCACGAACACGAGCGCGATCACGACCATCGGCCACGAGCGCATCACCGAGCGGTGCTCGCCGTGCGGCGGGCGGCCGGACGGCGGCGGTTCGGTGGCCCGCTGGGACAGGAACCAGAACCCGCCGGCGCCGGCGGCGACGATCGCGGTGACCAGTCCCGCCGTCGGGCTGATCGAGGTGGCCAGGAACGTGGCGAGCACCGGCCCGACCACGAACACCAGCTCGTCCAGCGCCGACTCCAGCGAGTACGCGGTGTGCAACTCACGCGGACTCGTCACCACGCGGTTCCATCGGGCCCGCACCATCGCGCCCATCGAACCCACGGTGGCGCCGCTGAGCACGGCCGCCAGGTACAGCCAGACCTCGTCCGCGCGGATGCTGCCGACGACCGTGATCGTGATCAGGCCGACCATCGCGACCGCCAGCGACCTGCGCATCACCTTCGCCTGCCCGAACCGGTCCACGAGCTTGGCGATCTGCGGCGCACACACCGCCTGGGCCAGCGCGTATGCGGCGGCCACCCGCCCGGCCAGCCCATAGGTGTCGTAGACGGTGGAGATCATCAGCACGATCGAGATTGTCACCATCGACATGGGGAGCCGGGCGAGGACACCGGCGGTGGAGAAGGCGAGGGCGCCGGGCCTGCTCAGCACGCGGCGGTAGGGGGCGAGCACGCCTGATTCTTGCACCGACGCCCAACCGGATTTGACGCCGGGGTACGGTGCGGTGATGAGGATCACGAAGCGTGAACATTCCTGCCTGATCGTGCAGTCCGACGGCGCCGCGCTGGTCATCGATCCCGGCTCGTTCTCGACCCTGCCGGACCTGGCTGGGATCGGCCCCGTCGTGGCCGTGGTGCTCACCCACGCGCACGCCGATCACGCGCACCCCGAACACATGACCGCGCTCCACGAGGCCTACCCCGACGCCGTGTTCCTCGGCCCGCCGGCGGTCGCGGCCGCCATCGCGGGCACCCCCGTCCAGGTGGTGCAGGCCGGGCAGTCGCTGCGCGTCGGCCCCTTCGACCTGACCTTCCACGGCGGCGTGCACGCCCGGATCCACTCCTCCATCCCGGCCGCGGACAACGTCGGCGTGAGCGTGAACGACGTCCTCTACCACCCGGGCGACTCGGTGGAGCCAGCCGTCACCGGGGTGCCGGTGCTCGCCGCCCCGATCAGCGGGCCGTGGCTGAAGACCGGTGAGGTGATGGACCTCGTCGCCGCGGTCGCAGCCGCGCACGTGGTGCCGATCCACGAGTCCCACGCCTCCGCCGTCGGGCAGCAACTGGCCGGCCGGCTGGTCGGCGGAGCCGCCGAGGCGGCCGGCGGTCGGTACGACGCGCTCGCGGTCGGGGAGTTCCTCGAGGTCTAGCAGAATGCCCGACGGCGGTGGCCGGGTCCGCTCGAACGCTCACCGTCGCCGAACGCGAGGTTGTTGGCCCGCTCGCGTGTGTAGGAGCCAACAAGTCCACGGTCGGCCGGGCTCAGTACGGTCAGTCGGCGAGCGCCTGGCCCACCACGTCCTTGGCCGCCTGCTGCACCTGGGTGAGGTGCTCGGCGGAGACGAACGATTCCGCGTAGATCTTGTAGACGTCCTCGGTACCGGACGGCCGGGCCGCGAACCACGCGTCCGCCGTCGTCACCTTCAGCCCTCCGATCGCGGCGCCGTTGCCGGGCGCGGCCACGAGCCGGTCGGTGATCGGCTGCCCGGCGAGCTCGGTCGCGGACACCGCCTCGGGGGAGAGCGCGCCGAGCTTGGCCTTCTCCTCCCGGGTGGCCGCCGCGTCGACCCGGGCGTACCAGCTCTCCCCGAACTCGGCGACCTGCTCGTCGTGCAGCTGGCTGGGGGAGCGGCCGGTCACGGCCTGGATCTCGGAGGCGAGCAGCGCGAGCAGGATGCCGTCCTTGTCCGTGGTCCACACGGAGCCGTCCCGGCGCAGGAACGAGGCCCCCGCGGACTCCTCGCCGCCGAACCCGACGGAGCCGTCCAGCAGGCCCGGCACGAACCACTTGAACCCGACCGGGACCTCCATGAGCGTGCGGCGCAGGCCCCCGACGACCCGGTCGATCAGCGCGGACGAGACCAGCGTCTTCCCGACCCCGGTGTTCGGACCCCAACCCTCGCGGTGGGCGTACAGGTACGCGATCGCCACCGCCAGGTAGTGGTTCGGGTTCATCAGGCCGGCGTCCGGGGTGACGATGCCGTGCCGGTCGGCGTCCGCGTCGTTGCCGGTCGCGATGTCATACGGCGCGGCCGCACCGTCGGCGCGCATCATGTGCACGAGGGACGCCATCGCAGACGGCGAGGAGCAGTCCATCCGGATCTTGCCGTCCCAGTCGAGCGTCATGAACGCCCAGCGCGGGTCCACCACCGGGTTCACGACGGTCAGGTCCAGGCTGTGCCGGTCCGCGATCGCGGCCCAGTAGTCCACGGCGGCGCCGCCGAGCGGGTCCGCGCCGATCCGGATGCCGGCCGAGCGGATCGCGTCGAGGTCCAGGACCGAGTCGAGGTCGTCGACGTAGGTGAGCAGGAAGTCGTGCTTGTGCACGGTCTCGGAGGAGACGGCGCGCTCGTAGGGCACCCGGGCGACCGCACCGACCCCGGAGCGCAGCAGCTCGTTCGCGCGGCGGGCGATCGCCCCGGTCGCGTCGGAGTCGGCGGGGCCGCCGTGCGGCGGGTTGTACTTGAAGCCGCCGTCGCGCGGGGGGTTGTGCGACGGCGTCACCACGATGCCGTCCGCGAGGCCCGGCCCGTGGGTGCGGACCCCCTCGGCGGAGCCGGCGCCGTTGTGCCGCAGGATCGAGTGGGACACGGCGGGGGTCGGGGTGTAGGAGTCGCGCGCGTCGATGCGCACATCCACGCCGGCGGCGGCGAGGACCTCGAGCGCGGTCCGGGTGGCCGGCTCGGAGAGGGCGTGGGTGTCCCGGCCGAGGTAGAGCGGGCCGTCGGTGCCCTGCGCGGTGCGGTACTCGAGGATCGCCTGCGTGATCGCGACGATGTGCGCCTCGTTGAACGCGGTGTCCAGGCTCGACCCCCGGTGACCGGAGGTGCCGAAGACCACCTGCTGGCTCACCTCGTCCGGGTCCGGGGTCCGGTCGTAGTAGGCGGAGACGACGGCGTCGACGTCGATGAGGTCCTCGGGTAGGGCGACCTGCCCAGCGCGCTCATGCATGCCCTTGATCCTGCCACCGCCAGGGCGGGCTGGCGAGCGACCGGGTGCGCTGCCGGGTCGGGTCCCGGCTCGGCGCCGGGTCGATCGCCTGCCCCGTCGCTCGGTAGGGTGGCCGCCATGGCCAAACGCAAGAAGTCCGACGGCGTCAATGAGAAGGTCGCGGCCCGTCGCGCCGCGCGCAAGGCGGCTCAGGCGGCTAACGCCGCGGGCGGCCCGACTGCTGCCGACGACGGTGTCCGGCGCGCGTTCGCCGCTCTGCCGGGCGAGGCCGACTGGGTCGCGATGCGCGAGGTGGTGCCGGCCGCCACGGCGACCGCGCGCACGAACGCCGAGTACGGCTCGAAGGACATCGTGGTCGCCTCGCTGATACCGGGCATGCTCCCGGCGCTGCACCGCACCGACGGCGTGATCATGGTGGCGCTGCAGACCCCGTCCACCAGCGGCGACCCGAGCCGGGACGTCGCCGCCGCGCTCATCGAGATCCTCGAGACCGAGCCCGGCACCAGCCTCGACCACTTCGAACTGCCCGGCCCGGGCCCGCGCCTGCAGGACGTCCTGGACACCGACCACCCGTTCGAGGTCACCGTGCACGAGGGCTTCGACTTCGTGGTGCCGGAGGGCGTCGAACCGGAGCCGGAGCTGAAGGCCGCGCTGGAGGAGTTCGCCCAGCTGACCATCCCCACGGTGAAGGTGCCCGGCGTGGAGGCCGCATACTGGTGCCGGATGGGCGCCCGGGAGTTCCTGCGCTGGTCGCGGACCGAGGACGAGGAGCAGCTGCTCGACGCGCTCGCCCGGCTGCACGCGAAGCGGGAGTCCGGCCTGGACTCCGACGCCCGGTTCATCGGGGCGTTCCGCTCCAGTGGGCTCGTGGTGCCGGTGTGGGAGCTTGCCCGGGGCACCGAGGCGGAGGAGATCGAGGGCCTGCTCGGGCCCTACCAGGAACGACTCGTCGCGGCGCTCGCGGTCGGCGAGCCGCTGAACGCGGACGAGCGTCGGGCTCGGGCCGGGATCGTGTCTCGGCAGGTGACGCTCCGGTAGTGGGAGGGTCAATGGGTCTGAACGCTCCAATCGCGTTAGGGTAAAGAAGTGAGCAGCGAGTCGGCCGGGGGCAGTGGTTCCCTACGCGTGATCCGCCGCCGCGCCCCGGAGATCTCACGGCGCGCCGTGCCGTCGGCGTCGGACGAGCAGCGAGTGGCCGTGGTGATCCCCGCGAAGGACGAGGCGGAGCGGATCGCCGCGACCGTGCGCGCGGTGCGGGCGATCCCGCACGTGGACCTGGTGCTCGTGGTCGATGACGGCTCCGAGGACGACACCCAGCACCTGGCCCGGGGCGCCGGGGCCGTGGTGGTCCGCCACTCGCACAACCGTGGCAAGGCCTCCGCGATGGAGACCGGGGCCGCTGTGGTGGCCATGCGCGACGCCGAGACCGGCCCGGCGCGGCTGCTGCTGTTCGTCGACGCCGACCTCGGCGCCACCGCCGTCAACGCCGCCCCACTGGTACCGCCGGTGCTGCACGGCAAGGCGGACATGTCGATCGCGACCCTGCCGAAGCAGGCGGGCGCCGCGGGCCGGGGCATCGTCACCGGCCTGGCTCGCCGCTCCATCCACGCTGCGACCGGGTGGGCGCCGGCCCAGCCGCTCTCCGGGCAGCGCTGCCTGACCCGGGCCGCCTTCGACGCGGCCACCCCGCTCGCCCGCGGTTGGGGTGTGGAGACCGGGATGACGATCGACGTGCTGCTGCAGGGCTTCGCCGTGGTGGAGGTGCCCTGCGACCTACGGCACCGGGCCTCCGGCAGCGATCTGAAGGGCCAGTTGCACCGGGCGGCGCAGTACCGGGACGTGGCGATGGCGGTGGCCGCACGCCGCTTCCGCCATTACAAGCAGAAGGTCAGCCGGGACGACCCCGGCGAGGCACCCGGACCCTCAGGGCAGGCCGGGCAGGCGCAGCCGCCGGAGTCCTGACCGGCTCTCGCGGCTCCTGGTTGGACCGGATCAGGTCGGCCGGTTCCAGGGCGAGCATCCAGGTGGCGCACGCCGCGAGCAGCAGCGGCACCGTGACGGACACCCCGATGGCCGGGATGGCGATCCCGGAGTCGTTGACCACCAGGCCGAGGCCGAGGGCCACGCCGATCGCGATGATGCCCGGCGGCAGCATCGGGGCGTCCCGGCCCATCCTGGAGATCGGGGTGCCGGCGGAGAGCCAGTCGTACCCGCCACCACCGGGGGAGGTGATCGCGCCGCGGATCGGCCGGGCCAGCACGAACACGACGGTCAGCACGCCGCAGATCGCCAGGATCGTCAGCGGCCGGTTCCCGAACAGGATCGTGATGTTCTGGTCCAGCTTGCGGGCGATCACCGGCCACAGGCCGCCGTCGAGCACCGTCTGGAAGAACCGGCCCAGATGGGTCCGGTCATCGGTCGGCCGCAACCAGTCGATGAACGCGAGGCCGATCGTCGCGGCCGCGGCCACCGCGAGGACCCCCAGGACCCGCTTCCAGGTGAGCCTGATGCCCGCCGCCATCAGTGCGAGCAGCCCGTACGCCGGCAGCAGCGCCGGTGGCCCGCCGAAGTCCGCGCCGATCCCCGGGGCGCCGTCGATGGCCGCCGCGAACACCCCGATCGCGAGCACGATCACCCCGGCGAGCTTGCGCCGTCCGGCCCGCACCAACGGGTTCGCGATGGCGACCGTGACCAGCAGGGTGGAGACGGTGAACAGTGAGAACGAGGTGTTGTTCATGCCGTAGAACCGGCCGGCCACGAGGGTCGGCACGCCCATGACGGCGGAGATCTGCAGGGTGGCCCCGGTGATCACGTCCACCGTCAGGACCCCCGCCGTGACCGCGGCGACCCAGGTGGCCGGGCCGAGGACGCGCCGACGCCACGGGCCCACGAGCGCGATCGCGACGATCAGGGCCACCCAGGCGAGCGTGATCGCGGCCAGGCCGAGCGCCGGTGGCGTGGCGCGCCACCACGGCAGCAGGTTCGCCAGGAACGAGGAGACCGGGAGCGCGCCGATGGACAGCGCCACCACCCGGAGCAGGCGAAGCACCCCGGACCTGGCGACCACGAGGTTCTCGTCCGCCCGGCCGCGCCGGCGCGGGAAACGCCGGGCCATGAACGCGCGGATCCGGGTCGCGGCCGGACGCTTCAGACCGAGTGCCACGGCCGCGAACAGGACCAGGTTGAGCATCACGAGGATCAGGTAGTAGGTCGCCACCAGCGGACGGACGGCCTGCGCGTGCAGCTCGTCGTCGAGCAGGACGTCGATGCGCTCGGCCGCGGTGCTCGCATCGGGCAGGGCCCGCGCCGGTGCGCCGATGGTGACGCCGCTGGGGATCGCCGCGGTGATGCCGAGCAGGCCGGTGATCGTGGCCTGCTGGTCGGTGGCGAGCACATAGCCGTCCTGCCGGGTGGAGGAGGACGTGAGCAGCGCCTGCTCCTGATCCGCGCCGCTGAGCGCCAACACCCGCAGCCCCGGGCCGGACCCGGAGTCGGAGATCCCGGACAGGATGATCACCGGGTCGGTCCCGGAGTCGCGGATCCCCTGGATGATGGCGGCCACGTGCTCGTCCGCGACCTGGACCTGGTTGTCGTGGTACTGCTGGGTCGTGACCGGTCCGGGCGCGTCCTGGATCTCGCCGGCGTCGATGACGACGAGCCGGGACCGCTCCAGGGCGATGGTGGTCTGGACGGTCCACTCCTGCGCGCCGGTGGGCCGGCGCATGTGGTCGGCGGTGTGACCGGCGGCGTCGGCGAGGGCGATCGCGGCGCCCGGGCCGATGCTCGTCGCGGGGGTCTCGGTGCCCACCGCCGCGTCTCCGAGCAGCCCGAGCCGGGCATCGAAGTTCTCCTCGGCGGCCGCGGCCCGGTAGTCGGCCCAGCCCGGCACCGACCCATCCGGGTCGGGTTCGAGGAGGTCCCGGCACGGCCCCGATGCGTCCGCGGCACGGGTTCCGGCGGAGATCGCGAGCCAGCCGTCCGCCGGGCAGGAGCTGGTCCGTACGCTGCGGACCACGAGCGAGCCGACCGAGTCCTGGGACAGCGACCACAGGGCGGGGGTCATCGGGGTCACGTCCGCCCAGGCCAGGCCGGCGACGCCGATCACCACGACGGGCCGGTCGGATCCGACCTCCCGCGGTGCCGCGCCCGCCGGCGCGGGCTCGATCGCCGGGGTGAGTCCGCCGGAACCGGCCGCGACCGGCGAAGGCGACCCTGCGCCGTCGGGCGTTGCACCGGCGCCGGCCGGTGGGGCGAGCATGAGCAGCACCACGGCGCACAGTGTCACCACCAGGGCGCGCCCCAGGCGCGCCACGGTGCGGGCGCTCGGTGCCCGTGTCGTCGCGGCGGCCGGGTTCGGAGTGCTCGAGGTCATCGAGGCTCAGCGTAGAGGCGTGATGCGGAGGAATCGTGCCCGGGTGCGGGGAATTCGTGCGCCCGGCCCCCATCGGGGCCCTCGTTCGCCCAGGGTGTGATTGCGCTCTCGGCGATCCGCGGACATCGGCTCTAGCGTGCGTGGGAGCCGTCCGGTACTGTTACGGCTTGAGGTTGCAGTGCATCGCACGTCTTGACGTCGGCCTTAGCAGGTCGGCGTCGTTCTTCTTACCGGAGAGTGACGAACGACACCGTGGCCGCGAGCTCGACAAGCGGGCCCGCGACAACACTCCCGAAGGAGAACATTATGACTACCGGAATCGTGAAGTGGTTCAACGCCGAGAAGGGCTTCGGCTTCATCGCCCCCGAGGATGGCAGCGCCGACGTGTTCGCGCACTACTCCGCCATCGCCACGAGCGGCTACCGCACGCTCGAGGAGAACCAGCGTGTCGAGTTCGAGGTGACGCAGGGCCCCAAGGGTCCCCAGGCCTCGGACATCCGTCCCGTCTGAGTCTGACTCGCGGGGCCGTCTGAGCCCCCCGTTCGAACTCTGCGAAGCGCACCATCCCCTCGGGGGTGGTGCGCTTCGCGCATTTCGGCGCAATGGACGACGGCGGCGGCCCGGCTCGGCTCAGTTCGACGGCGAGGCGTTCGGGGCAGACGTGGCGCCCGAACCGGACTCGTCGACATTGTTGGTCCGCACGTACAGCCCGGCCGGCTCCACCCGCACCCGCAGCCCGACCGCCTCACCGATGAGATCGCCGTCGACCTGGACGTGCGCGGGCTCCTCGATGAGGACCCGGACCTGCTTGCCGCGCCAGAACTCGATCGTGCTCGGACTGTTCGGCAACTGCCGTCGGATCCCGATGCCCTGCCCGACGACCTGCCCGAACAGCGACGCCCAGCCGAACAGCCCGCCCCGGGTGTCCAGGGCAGCGATGTCCAGCCAGCCGTCGTTGATCTGGGCATCCGGCAGCAGCACGATCCCGCCGGGCAGGCGGCCGCAGTTCGCGAACAGCAGGCTGCGCAGCCGCAGGTGCTGGCCCGGCGCCTCGTCCACGGTCATCCGGAGCCGGACCTTGCGCCCGTGCAGGTGCCTGGCGCCGGCCAGGAAGTACGCGAACCAGCCCACCCGGGCCTTGAGCTCGTCGCCCGCACCGGCCACCATCGCCGCGTCGAACCCGACGCCGGCCATCACCAGGAACAGGTGCTCGTCCTCCTCGGGGTCCACGGCCGGGTCGATCGCAGCGTCAGAGCCGGATCCGGGCTGGTCCTCGCGGGCGGGGCGTAACCGGTCCGGCCGGACCCAGCCGATGTCGATCGGGTGGTCGGTGCCCGTCAGCGCGGTGCGGATCAGGCTGCGGGTGCCGTCGACGGGTAGGTCGAGGTTGCGGGCGAGCAGGTTCCCGGTGCCGAGCGGCAGCAACCCCATCGGTGTGCTCGTGCCGACCAGCGCCATCGCGACCGCGCGCACGGTGCCGTCGCCCCCGGCGGCCACCACCACCGACGCCCCGTCGGCGAGCGCCCGCCGTGCCTGACCCAGACCCGGATCGGCAACGGTGGTCTCGTACCAGAGCGGTTCGGGCAGGCCGGCGTCGGCGCAGACCTGCTCGACGGCGGTGCGCAGCTTGCGGGGGTCGGTCACCTTGATCGGGTTCACCACGAAGGCGGGCGGCCCGGTGGGCCGAGTGGGTTCGGTGGTGCCCGCGCCGAGGGAGGGCACGCGCTGGTTGCGCTCGGAGATGCGGCGCAGCAGTACCAGGCCGACCACCACCGCTGTGACCGCCAGGACGAGCGCGACGACGCTCACCACCTGTTCCCACGTCATGGCTGCACGGTAGCCCCGACCGCGCGGCCCGGCCCGATCCGCCCCGCGCGCTCCGGTGCTCGGGACCGATACGCTCGTGCGTGTGATTGATCTGAAGAGCCTGCGCGAGGATCCGGACGTCGCACGAGCGAGCCAGCGGGCCCGCGGGGAGTCGCCCGCGCTGGTCGACAAGGTCCTCGATGCCGACGCCAAGCGGCGCTCGCTGCTCACCGAGTTCGAGCAGCTGCGCGCCGAGCAGAAGGAGGTCTCCCGCTCGGTCGGGAAGGCCACGCCCGAGGAGCGCCCGACGATCCTGACCAGGGCGAAGGAGCTCTCCGACCACGTCAAGGCGGCCGAGGCGGACGCCGACCGTGCTCGCGACGACCTGGACCGGCTGCTCGCCGGATTCCCGAACATCGTCCTCGACGGCGTCCCGCCCGGCGGCGAGGACGACTACGTGGTGCTGCGCACCGAGGGCACCCCGCGCGACTTCGCCGCGGAGGGGTTCACCCCGCGCGACCACCTGGAGATCGGCGAACTGCTTGCCGCGATCGACACCGAGCGCGGCGCGAAGGTCTCCGGTGCCCGGTTCTACTACCTCACCGGCATCGGTGCCCGCCTCGAGCTGGCCCTGCTGAACGCCGCGATCGACAAGGCCGTGGGTGCCGGCTTCACCCCGATGATCACGCCCACGCTGGTCAAGCCGGAGATCATGGCCGGCACCGGGTTCCTCGGCGCCCACGCCGACGAGATCTACCGCCTCGAGGCCGACGACCTGTACCTGGTGGGCACCTCCGAGGTGGCCCTGGCCGGGTACCACTCCGGCGAGATCCTCGACCTGAGCGCCGGTCCGAAGCGGTACGCCGGCTGGTCCGCGTGCTACCGCCGGGAAGCCGGTTCCTACGGCAAGGACACCCGCGGCATCATCCGGGTACACCAGTTCCACAAGGTGGAGATGTTCTCCTACGTGCCGGTCGAGGAGGCCGAGGCCGAGCACGCCCGCCTGCTCGCCTGGGAGGAGGAGATGCTCGCCGCCGCGGGCCTGCCGTACCGGGTCATCGACACCGCAGCCGGGGATCTCGGCACCAGCGCCGCCCGCAAGTTCGACTGCGAGGCCTGGCTGCCCACCCAGGGCCGCTACCTGGAGCTGACGTCCACCTCGAACTGCACCACGTTCCAGGCCCGCCGCCTCGGCGTGCGCGAGCGGACGCCGTCGGGCCAGACCCGTCCGGTCGCGACGCTGAACGGCACGCTCGCGACCACCCGCTGGATCGTCGCGATCCTGGAGAACCATCAGCTGCCCGACGGCTCGGTGCGGGTGCCCGAGGGCCTGCGTGGCTACCTCGGCGGGCTCGAGGTCCTCGAACCGGCCGGCGGATCGGTCACTGCATGAGCGTCGCGTTCACGCCGGAGGCGCTGGCGGACCTCAGTCCCGGGCCGCAGCTGCTCGTCGCCCTCGACATCGACGGCACCATCCTCGGTCACGACAACACGATGTCCGACGCCGTCATCGCCGCGGTCGGTGACGTCGCCGCGAGCGGCACGCACGTCGTGCTCGCGACCGGCCGGTCGTTGCAGGCCGTCACCCCGGTCCTGGCGCACCTGGGCCTGGCGACGGGGTGGGCGGTCTGCTCCAACGGCGCCGTCACCGTCCGGCTGGACCCGGAGCTGGCGGGCGGCTACGAGATCAGCGACGTCGCCACCTTCGACCCCGAACCGACCCTGCGGCTGCTGCGCGAGCACGCGCCGGATGCGCTGTTCGCCGTCGAGGACCTAGGCCGCGGGTTCAAGGTGACCGCACCGTTCCCGATGGGCGAGCTCACCGGGGAGGTGAGGGTCGTCGACTTCGACGAGTTGTGTGCGGCGCCCGCGTCCCGGCTCACGCTGCGTGCGCCGGACCTGGGCGCGGACGACTTCCACGACCTCGTGGAGCGCAGCGGCCTGCACGGGGTGAGCTACGCCGTCGGCTGGACGGCGTGGCTGGACATCGCCCCGGAGGGCATCTCCAAGGCGAGCGCGCTCGAGGTGGTGCGTCAGCGCCTCGAGGTGCCTGAGGGTTCCACGCTGGCCGCGGGGGACGGGCGCAACGACATCGAGATGCTCGGCTGGGCCGGTGTCGGGGTCGCCATGGGCGGCGCGGATGCGGACACGCTGGCCGCGGCGGACGTGCACACCGGGCCGGTCGAGGAGGACGGGTTGGTGCCGATCCTGCGGGCGGTCCTGCACGGCGGCCACGGATAGGGCACACTCCGATCCGTGGCCCCAGACATCGATGACGTGGCGCGGACGGCGGGAGTCTCGACGGCGACCGTCTCGCGGGCGCTGCGCGGGCTGCCCAATGTGCGTGAGTCCACACGCGCCCGGGTGCGCCAGGTCGCGATCGAACTGGGGTACGCGCCGTCGGCCTCGGCGGCGTCGCTGGCATCCGGGCGCACCCGCACGGTCGGCCTGCTCACCCCGTGGTTCCGACGCTGGTTCCATGCGGCCGTCACCGAGGGCGCCGAGCGGGCCCTGCGCGCCGACGGCTTCGACGCCCTGCTGTACTCGTTCGAGCTCGACGAGGAGTTCCGGCGCTCGCGGGTGGACCCGTTCGTGCTGCGCAGACGGGTGGACGGGGTGCTGGTGGTCGGCATGACGCTGGACGCCGACGAGATCACCACCCTGGCGGGTCTGGAGGTGCCCCTGGTGTTCGTGGGGGCCGGCCCGCCGGACCGGGTCACGGTCGGCATCGATGACGAGGCCGCCGCCCGGGTGGCTACGCGGCACCTCCTCGATCTCGGCCACACCCGGATCGGATACCTGGGAGGCGCACCGGCTGAGCGCGCACCCTGGTCCCCGCCGGTGCGGCGGCTGGACGGGTACCGGTCCGAACTCGCGCGGGCGGGCGTCGAGGTCCGGCCGCAGTGGCTGGTCCACGGCCACTTCGGCATGACCGGCGGGCGCACCGCGTGCGAAGCACTGTTGGACGCGCACCCCGAGATCACGGCCGTGTTCGCCGCCTCCGACGAGATGGCGTTCGGCGCGATGCAGGCGATCCGGGATCGCGGCCTGCGGGTGCCGGAGGACATCTCGGTGATCGGGATCGACGGGCACGACCTCGCCGACCTGGTGGGTCTGACCACGGTGGCGCAGGACGCCGTCGAGCAGGGGGCCGCTGCGGCCGCGCTCGTCCTGGAGATGCTCACGGGCACGCCGGTCGGCGACCGGCTCACCTACCCGACGACTCTGGTAGAGCGCTCTTCCACTGCAATACCGCCGATCTGACCTGTGATGCGATTGTTATGCGCTCCGAGCCGGAAACGGTTGCAGCCATCCGCCGTAAGCGCTTGCATGGGGTAGGCGACAGCGCGGCTCCCGCACTGTCGTGTTCCCGACGTGTAGCAGGAGGACAACTCGATGAAGAGGACGACGGCTCGGCGTACCGGCGCCGCAGTGGCGGGAGGCCTGGCGTTCGCGCTGGCCCTGACCGCGTGTTCCGGAAACGACCTCGGTGGCGGCGGCGACGACGGCGGCGATGACGGCGGCGGCGATGCGGCCTGCGAGGACTACGCCGACTACGGCACGTTCGACGGCGAGGAGGTCACCATCCTGTCCTCGATCCGTGAGCAGGAGGCCGACCAGATGGAGGACACCTTCGTCGACTTCGAGGAGTGCACCGGCATCGACGTCGTCCACAACGGCATCGGCGAGTTCGAGACGCAGGTCGTGGTGCAGGCCGAGGGTGGCAACGCGCCCAACCTGGCGATCATCCCGCAGCCGGGCCTGCTCGCCCGCCTCGTCAACGACGGCTACATCCTCGAGCCGAGCGAGCAGACCGTCGCGAACGCCCAGGAGGGCTGGACCGAGGAGTGGCTCAACTACGGCACCGTGGACGGCACGTTCTACGCCGCGCCGCTGATGGCGTCGGTGAAGTCGTTCGTCTGGTACTCCCCGACCGCGTTCGCGGAGAACGGCTACGAGGTGCCCACCACGTGGGACGAGCTGATCGCACTGTCCGACCAGATCGTTGCCGATCACGGCGGCGACGGCGTCGTGAAGCCGTGGTGCGCGGGCATCGAGTCCGGTGGGGCGACCGGCTGGCCGGCCACCGACTTCATCGAGGACATGGTCCTGCGTGAGGCCGGCCCGGACGTCTACGACCAGTGGGTCAGCCACGAGATCCCGTTCAACGACCCGCAGATCCTCGCGGCGACCGAGCGGGCCGGCTCCATCCTGCGCAACGAGGACTACGTCAACGGCGGTATCGGCGACTCCCGGTCCATCGCGACGACCTCCTTCAACGACGGTGGCCTCCCGATCCTCGAGGGCAACTGCTTCATGTACCGGATGGCCTCCTTCTACGAGGCACAGTGGCCCGAGGGCACGGACGTCAGCCCAGAGGGTGACGCGTTCGCGTTCTACCTGCCGGGTGACGACGCGGACTCCAAGCCGCTGCTGACCGCCGGTGAGTTCGTCGGAGCGTTCGACGACAACGAGGCGACCCAGGCCGTGCAGGCATTCATGGCCTCCGGGGAGTGGGCGAACATCCGCGTCACCATCGGTGGCGTGACCAGCGCGAACAACGCGGTGGACCCGGCGAACGCGTCCTCGGACGTGCTGCGCCTGGCCATCGAGCTGCTGCAGGACCCCGACGCGGTGGCCCGCTTCGACGGTTCCGACCTGATGCCCTCGGCCGTCGGCGCCGGTTCGTTCTGGACCGGGATGACCGAGTGGATCGACGGCGCGGAGACCCAGACGGTGCTCGACCAGATCGAGGCGTCCTGGCCGGCGAGCTGACCCGATGAGTTGACGGGCGTGGGGGCGGAACCTGCTGGGTTCCGCCCCCACGCGCGATATCTCGGTCCGGCTCGACTGACGAGAGGAGAACCAACGGTGGACTTCTTCCTGTACACGAAGTTCGGTCAGATGCTGCTCGTGCTCATCGCTTTCGCGGCGCTGATCGCGGTGCTGCTCGCGATCGCGTGGGCGGCCGACAGGTGGGTCGGCAAGGGACGGCGCTGGGCCGCCCTCGCGGTGTTCGGTGGACCGGCACTGCTGCTGCTCGCCGTGGGGCTGATCTGGCCCGCAATCCGCACGATCTACATGTCCTTCTACGACGCCGGTACGCACAACGCCGTCGGGCTGCAGAACTACATCTTCACCCTCACGAACACCGGCGCCGTGATCGCGTTCCGGAACACGTTCATCTGGGTGTTCCTGGTGCCGATCGCGTCCACCCTGATCGGGTTGATCTACGCCATCCTGGTCGACAAGTCCCGGCTGGAGAAGCTCGCGAAGTCGCTGCTGTTCCTGCCGATGGCGATCTCGTTCGTGGGCGCCGGCATCATCTGGAAGTTCGTCTACGAATACCGTGGGGCGGCGCAGGAGCAGATCGGCCTGCTGAACGCGTTCATCACGTGGCTCGGCTTCGAACCGGTGCGGTTCCTGCAGGACGCGCCCTGGAACACGCTGTTCCTGATCGCGGTGATGATCTGGATCCAGGCCGGGTTCGCGATGGTGATCCTGTCCGCCGCGATCAAGGCCGTGCCGACGGACATCATCGAGGCGGCCCGGCTCGACGGCGTGAACGCGTGGGAGATGTTCCGGAACATCACGGTGCCGAGCATCCGGCCTTCGCTGGTGGTGGTGCTGACCACGATCTCGATCGCGACCCTGAAGATCTTCGACATCACCCGCACGATGACCGGGGCCCGGTTCGACACGCAGGTGCTCGCGAACCAGATGTTCGACTACTCGTTCGTCTTCGGTGACAACGGCGTCGGTTCGGCGATGGCGGTTGCCATCTTCATCCTGGTCATCCCGTTGGTGGCCTACAACATCAGGCAGATGGCCAAGAACAGGGCGGTGCGAGGATGAGCGTCGAAGCAGGCGTCCCAGAGGTCGCGGACGTTGCCACGAGTGGCGCGCCTCGGCGTTCCCCCGCGACCAAGTTCCGCTCGCTGGTGGCCAACCGGATCGGCAGTGCCGTCGCGTTGGTCATCGCCGTGCTGTGGACCATCCCCACGTTCGGGCTGCTGATCAGCTCGTTCCGCCCCGAGGCGGACATCAAGTCCAGCGGTTGGTGGACGTTCTTCCAGGATCCGGCGTTCACCCTGGAGAACTACCAGGAGGTGCTGTTCGGGCGGGCCTCGTCCGGGGCACTGGCCACCTATTTCATCAACTCGCTGGTGATCACGGTGCCGGCCACGGTGATCCCGCTCGTGCTCGCCACGATGGCCGCGTACGCGTTCTCCGTGCTGGAGTGGCGAGGCCGGGACTGGGTGTTCGTCGGGGTGTTCGCCCTGCAGATCGTGCCGCTGCAGATGGCGCTGATCCCGTTGCTGCGCCTGTTCTCCTCGAGCGGGCTGCTGGAGCCGTTCCCGTTCCTGTCCGTGTGGGTGTCGCACTCGATCTTCGCGCTGCCCCTCGCGGTCTTCCTGTTGCACAACTTCATGTCCGACGTGCCGAAGGAACTCGTCGAGGCTGCTCGCGTGGACGGCGCCGGGCACGTGTCGGTGTTCCTGCGGATCATGCTGCCGCTCATGGCGCCGGCGATCGCGTCCGTCGCGATCTTCCAGTTCCTGTGGGTCTGGAACGACCTGCTCGTGGGGCTGACCTTCACGGGCGCCAACAATGACATCCAGCCGCTGACGGCTCGACTCGCGGAGATGGCCGGCTCACGCGGTCAGGACTGGCAGCTGCTCACGGCCGGTGCGTTCGTGTCCATCATCCTGCCGCTGATCGTGTTCCTGTCCCTGCAGCGCTACTTCGTCCGCGGCCTGCTGGCCGGATCGGTCAAGGGCTGACCGCCGGGGCCCGCGCCGCGCGTCAGTTGAGATCGCACCTGCGTCTCTGACCTCGCACCGCCAGACGGTGCGAGGTCGAGGCCGCGGGTGCGATCTCAGCGCGTCAGTCAGCCGGCTACAGGTACTGGCCGGTGCCGTGGTTGCTGCGGTCGTCGTCGGCCGCCTGGCCGGGCATCCCCATGGCCGGGTGCGAGACGCCGGGTGGGAGGGCCTTGCGCATCCCGACGAGCTGGTTCTGGGCGGCCATCTGCTGCGCCACCAGCGCGGTCTGGATGCCGTGGAACAGACCCTCGAGCCAGCCCACGAGCTGCGCCTGCGCGATCCTGAGCTCGGCGTCGGAGGGGGCCCGGTCGTCGGTGAACGGCAGTGTGATCCGGTGCAGCTCGGACACCAGGTCCGCGCTCAGCCCCGCCTCGAGCTCATGCAGCGAGCGCTCGTGGATCTCGGCAAGGCGTTCCCGGGCGGCCTCGTCCAAGGGTGCGCTGCGGACCTCCTCGAGCAGCTGCTTGATCATCGTGCCGATCCGCATCACCTTCGCCGGCTCCTCGACGAGCGACGCCGGGTCTGCGCCCTCCTCGGTCACGACGCCGAGGCCGGAGGCGGACGCCACCACGACCCGCGGTCGCTCGGGCTTGGCCTCGGACCGCCCGTCCGTGCTGGCTGCCTCGTGGGCGTGGTCGGCGTGGTCGGCGTCGGCGGAACGACCGCCGACGACGGTCTCCTGAACCGCCTCGTCGGGGCTGGCGGCGGCCTCGGTGGGAGGCGTGGTCACGTCATCGGTCCGGTCGCTGGTGGTCTCGTCGCTGCTCATGCGTCCATCATGCCTGCCGCGCCCCCGCGCGCGCAGGTCGTGACGATAGCCTGCAGGCATGAACTGGTTGACCAACGCCGCGCACACCCGCTGGCTCGAGGCCGAGGCCGATTCCCTGCTCGCGTTCGCCTCCGGCGCCCTCACCGACGAGGGCTTCGGCTACCTCGACGGCGAGGGCCAGCCCGTGGTCGCGGAGGGCTCGCACCTGTGGATCACCTGCCGGATGATCCACTCCTTCGCCCTCGGCGCCCTGCTCGGACGACCCGGCTCGGCGACCATGGTCGACCACGGCGTGCGCGCCCTCGCCGAGCACTTCCATGACTCCGAGCACGGCGGCTGGTACGCCCAGGTGGGCCCCGACGGGCCGATCGACACCACGAAGGCCGCGTACGCGCACGCGTTCGTGATCCTCGCCGCGTCCAGCGCGGCGGCGGCTGGACGGCCCGGCGGCAAGGAGCTCCTCGCCGAGGCGCTCACGGTCTCGCTCGAGAGGTTCTGGCGGGACGAGGAAGGCATGGTCGTCGAGTCCTATGACGCCGGTTTCACCCGGCTCGAGGAGTACCGCGGCGTCAACGCGAACATGCACACCGTGGAGGCCTACCTCGCCGCCGCGGACGTCACCGGTGACGACGCCTGGCTCGAGCGGGCCACCCGGATCACCAAGCGCGTGGTCGACGACTTCGCCCGCAACAACGACTGGCGCATTCCCGAGCATTTCGATGCCGACTGGAAACCGTTGCCCGACTACAACATGGACCACCCGGCGGACCCGTTCCGCCCGGCCGGCGCCACGATCGGGCACTGGTTCGAGTGGAGCCGGCTCACGCTGCACGTGCGCGCGGCCTGGCAGCTGCGGGGTGTCTCGCCGGAGGACTGGATGCTCGACGGCGCCCAGGCGCTCTTCGACCTCGCCGTCACCGAGGGCTGGGATGTCGACGGCGCGGACGGCTTCGTCTACACGGTCGATTTCACCGGCAAGCCACTGGTCACGGAGCGGATGCACTGGGTGGTCACCGAGGCCCTCGGCGCTGCGGCCGCGCTGTACCGGGTGTCCGAGGACCCGAACCTGCCGGCCTGGTACCAGCTCTGGTGGGAGTACGCCGCGGTGCACCTGATCGACGAGGAGGGCGGCTCCTGGATCCACGAGCTCGACTCCGACAACGAGCCGAGCGCGACCGTCTGGAACGGCAAGCCGGACATCTACCACGCCATCCAGGCCACCCTCATCCCGCGCCTGCCGCTGACCCCGCCGATCGCGCCGGCCCTGGCCCAGGGCCTGCTCGACAGGATCTGACCCACCGCCGCGACCTCGACAGTGCTGTGGTGGCTGCCACTTCAGCACTCTCGGCAGGGTGGGCCAGGCGCCACCGACCTCGACAGTGCTGTTGTGGTTGCCACTTCAGCACTCTCGAGCGGTGCGGCGGCCGGGCCAGGTGGGCCGGGTGTGGGGGAGGGACGCCCCGTCAGGGCACGAGCAGGACCTTCCCGAACACGGCGCCGTCGGCCATCAGCCGATGCGCGTCCGCGGCCCGGTCCAGCGGCAGCCGCTCGTGCACCACCGGATACACCTGTCCGGAGGCCACGAGCGGCCAGACCTGCTCGCGCACGGCGGCGACGATCTCGACCTTCTCGGCACGCGGTCGTTTGCGCAGCAGGCTGCCGTGCAGGGTCAGCCAGCCGCCCATCAGGGTCCGGATGTCGAGGGTTGCCTTCGTGCCGCGCATGGACGCGATGATGACGAGGTGCCCGTTCCGGGCCAGCGAGGCGACGTTCCGCTCGAGGTACTCGCCGCCGACGACGTCCAGGATCACGTCCACGCCGGCGCCGTCGGTCGCGTCGCGGACCACTTCTGCGAAGTCCTGGCTGCGGTGGTCGATGCCGACGTCCGCGCCGAGCGCCACGCACCGGGCCACCCGCTCCGGTCCGCCGGCAGTGGTCAGCACGGTCGCGCCGAGCGCTTTCAGCAACAGGATCGCCGTGGTCCCGACGCCACCGGAGCCGCCGTGCACGAGCACCGACGGGCCGGCTGCAGCGTCGCCACCACCGGCACTGTCCGTCCCGATGCCGCCCACCCCGCCGAGGTTCGACCACACCGTGCAGATCGCCTCGGGCAGCGCCGCCGCGTCCACCAGGTCCAGCCCCGCGGGTACCGGCAGTAGGAACGCGGCAGGTGCGACCGCCCTCGAGGCGTAACCGCCGCCGTCGAGCAGGGCGCAGACCCGATCGCCGACCGACCAGCCGGTCACGCCCGGACCGAGCGCCGCGATGGTGCCGGACACCTCCAGCCCCGGCCAGTCCGGCGCGCCCGGCGGCGGCGGGTGGTGCCCCTTGAGCTGGAGCAGGTCGGCCCGGTTCACGCCGGCCGCGGCGACGTCGATGAGGACCTCGCCGTCGCCCGGCACGGGGTCGGGCACGTCGGCGGGGGAGAGCACCTCGGGGCCACCGGTGCCGGTGGCGAGCACTGTGCGCATGATCCCAACGTAGAGCCAGAACACGCCGACGGCGGAGGTGACGCCGCGTACACGGCCTCACCTCCGCCGTCGGGCGGGGTTGTGCGCCCTACTGCCCGCCGAGGCCGGTGGTGGCCACGCCGCGCACGATCTGACGCTGGAACAGCATGAACACGACCAGCAGCGGCAGCGCCGCGAGCAACGCGGACGCCATCGTGCGGGCGTACTGCAGCCCGTACGTCTCCGTGACCGTGGCGATACCCACCGGGATCGTCATCAGCGAGGAGTCCGAGACCACGATGAACGGCCACAGGAAGTTGTTCCAGGCGCCGATGAACACGAAGATCGCGACCGCCACCAGGATCGCCTTCGACAGCGGGACCACGATCGTTGAGAACGTGCGCCACGGCCCGGCACCGTCCACCCGGGCGGCATCCAGGAGCTCCTGCGGGATGGCGTCGAAGAACTTCTTCAGGATGAACACCATCACCGGCGCCACCACCTGCGGAAGGATGATGCCGGCGTAGGTGTCGACCATCCGGAACGTCAGCATCTGCTGGAACAGCGGCACGATCAGGATCTGCCCGGGCACCATGATCGAGGCCACCGTGATCGCGAACGCGAGCCGCCGGCCGCGGAACAAGGTCCGGGAGAACGCATACCCCGCCATCGCGGAGACCACCAGCGTGATCACGGTGACGAGCACCGCGGTGATCACCGAGTTCAGCATCCAGATCGGCAGGTCCCCCTTGGTCAGGACGTTGATGTAGGCCTGCAGCGACCAGCCGCTCGCCGGCCACAGGGTCGCCGCGCTGGCCGCGTCGGTCTCGGTCTTGAACGAGGTGATGATCGCCCACACGAACGGCAGCAGCCAGACCGCCGTCATCAGCACCAACGCGATCATCGCGAGCGTACGGGCCGTGGTGCTCGAGCCGAGCAGGAGCCGGGTCGAGCGTTGGTTGTCCGCCCGGCGGATCGCCCGCCGCGTGGCAACCTCGGGCAGGACAAGGGATTGGGTCGCCATGTCAGGCCTCCTTCCGGCCGCCGAAGAACCGGGTCAGGGACAGGATCACGATCAGCGCGAAGAAGATGTACGAGATCGCCGATGCGTACCCGAGCCGGTAGTTCACGAAGCCCGTGTCGTAGATGTAGAGCAGGATCGAGCGGGTGGCACCGTTCGGCCCGCCCCCGGTGAGCAGGTAGATCTGGTCGAACACCTTGAGCGAGGCGAGGATCTGCAGGGCCAGGACGAGCCAGGTGGTGCGCCCGAGCTGCGGGATCGTGATCGAGAACAATCGCCGCCAGGCACCCGCGCCGTCGATCGCCGCGGCCTCGTAGAGGTGCTCCGGGATGGCCTGCAGCGCGGCCAGGTAGAGCAGGAAGTTGAACCCGACGGTCCACCACACGGTGGCCGCGATGATCGCGATCATCGCCCAGTTCGGGTCGGTCAGCCAGCCCACCGGGTCGAGCCCGAGGGCACCGAGCCAGGTGTTGAACAGCCCGAGGTCCGGCTGGTACATCCAGGCCCAGACCTGCGTCACCACGGCGACGGGCAGCAGGAACGACGCGAAGAACGCGAACCGCCAGAGCCACTGGCCGGGTAGCCCGGTGAACACCAGGAGCGCCATCACCATGGCGACCAGGACCAGCGGGATGGTGCTGCCGACCGTGAACAGGACGGTCTGCCACAGCGTCTGCCAGACCTGGGCGTCGCCGAACGCCTCGATGAAGTTCGCGAGCCCGACGAAGCCGGGGTCGGTGCCGATCAGGGTGCGGTCGGTCAGGCTCATCCAGATGCCGTAGATGATCGGCCAGACCAGGAACACGAGGAACACGACCGCGAACGGAAGAAGGAACCAGTAGCCGCTGCGGCCGCTGTGGAGCTGTTCGGCGCGGCGCTCGGCCTCGCGCAGTGAGCGGCGCAGGTCCTTGCGTCCTGCGCTCGGGGCGGACGTCGGCGTCGCTGCCGACGCGTCGGAGGTGGTGGCACTCATGGGTTGCTCTCCCGCCCTACGCCGGTGCCGGCGTCTCGAGGAACGTGTTCATCTCGCCGATCATCATGTCGACGGCGTCCTGCGCGGTGCCCAGGCCCTGCAACGCGGTCTGCATCGCCTGGGACATGCGGTTCTGGAAGTCGCTCCCGGAGCCCGCGAACCACACCGGTGGGTCGAGGAAGATCCAGTCGGCGGCCTGTGCGTAGTTCCGCTGCGGCACCAGGTCCTGATACTCCGGGGACTCCACCACCGGGACGAGGGAGGGGATGTGCCCCGCGTCCGCCCAGCGCAGCCCTCGCTTGAGGATGGCGCCGAGCACCTCGTACGTGGCCTCGCGCCGTTCCGGGTTGGCGACCAGCTGTCTCGGCAGCACGTAGGAGTGGGAGTCGCCGAACGCCGTCGGCGTGCCGAAGATGATCGGCACGGTGGCACCGCCGAGGTCCGGGATCGCCCCCTGCAGTGACGTCTTCTCCCACACGCCGGAGAAGATCAGCCCGGTCTGCTCGGTGCTGAAGTTCGCGATCGCACCGCCGTAGTCGCTGTTGCTCGCGGCCACTGTGCCGTCGAGCATCGACTGCATGAACTCGAGCACCTCGACCGCGGCGCCGTCGTCGAACCCGACCTGTTGGCCGGGCGTGAAGTCGAAGTCCGCGCCGGTCTGGCCGTAGAACCCCCAGAACATGCGCCACGGCTGTGCGGGGTCGCTGAGGTAGCCGTAGGAGAAGCCCTCCGCACCGGTGACCTCCGCCATCGCGCGGCCGGCGTCCAGCAGGGAGTCCGGGTTGTCGATCTCGACGAGCGTGCCGTCCGGGTTCAGCAAGCCGGCCGGTTCCGCGATGGCCGGGTTGTAGAACGTGATGAACGGGTGCGTGTCCAGCGGCAGTGCGTACAGCTCGTCCTGGAAGAGAGCGCGCTCCCACAGCGCGGCCGGGAAGTCGGACTCGGTGATGCCGACCTGCCGGAGCAGGTCCAGGTCGAACGGTTCCAGGAGCCCGCCGGGCGCGTATCCGATCAGCCGCGACAGGTGCAGCACGGCCGCCTCGGGGGCGCGGCCACCGGTGGAGGCCATGGCGAGCTTCGTGTAGTACGGCGCACCCCAGGCCAACGTGGTCCGGTCGATCGTGACGTGCGGCAACTCCTCGCGGACGCCGTCGACGATCTCGCCCATGATCTCGCCGTCCGACCCGCCGAGCAGGTCCCAGATCCGCACGAGCGTGCCGGACGAGGTGGCGCTAGCCACGCTGCCGGCACAACTGCTCAGTGCACCGGCGGAGAGCAGTGTGCCGGCGCCGAGAGCACCCTGCAGCACCGATCTCCGACTCGGTCCACGGGCCCCCGACCCGGGAGTACGTAACGCGGAATTCACGGTCATCTTTGACCTCCAGGTAGGCGATGCGCACGTTAACAGCCGCACAGGACCGTCTTCGTGTCCCACACAACTTCTAACGTTGAATACAGTGATGTACCGCACAACGGCTGTCAAGGGGAGGTGGACCGTGTCGGAGGATCCGAGCGGTGCAGGAGACGGCGCGCCCGCACGGCCGGCGCGCCGGCCGAACGTGAAGGATGTGGCCGCGCTCGCCGGCGTGTCCTGGAAGACGGTCTCGAACGTGGTCAACGGCACCGCTCCGGTGCGGGACAGCACCCGCGAGCGCGTGCAGCGGGCCATCGACGAACTCGGGTACCGGCCCAACGCGGCGGGCCGCAATCTGCGCCAGGGGCGCAGCCGCCTGCTCGCCCTGGCCATCCCGGAGATCCGACTCGCGTACTTCGCGGACCTGGCCCACGCCGTCATCCTTGCCGCGAAGGCCCACGGCTACACGGTCCTCATCGACGAGACGTTCGCCGAGCCCGGCCACGAGCAGGTCGTCGCCGAAGGGTTCCGGGTGGACCTGCTCGACGGTGTCATCTTCTCCCCGCAGGCACTCGCCGACTCCGACCTCGTGGCCGCCGGCGGGCGTCTGCCGATGGTCATGCTCGGCGAGGCCACCCTGCCCGTGGACGGCGGTACGGCCGCGGCGGACCACGTCGTGATCGACAACGTGGCCTCGGCCCGCGAGGCCACCGAGCACCTCATCGCGTCCGGGCGGCGCCGGATCGGGTTCCTGGGGGTACGGGCCACCGAGACCAACGGCACCGGGGTGCTGCGGCACGCGGGCTACAAGGCCGCCCTCGAGGCGCACGGGCTCCCCGTGGAGGCCTTCCCCGCTCCGGCGTACTCCCGCCCCGGCGGCGCCGAGGTGGTCGGCGCGCTGCTCGACCGGTTCACCGGCCCAGACGCCCTCGACGGGCTCGTCTGCGCGAACGACTTCCTCGCGATCGGGGCCATGCACGTGCTGCGTGCGGCCGGGCTCCGGGTTCCGGACGACGTGGCCGTGCTCGGCTGGGACGGCACCGAGGACGGCATCTACTCGAACCCGACCCTGACCACCGTGGCGCCCGACCTGTCCGCGCTCGCGGAGCTGGCGGTGGACCTGGTGCTCGCCCGGGTGGGCGGATCGACGGCGACGCCGCAGGTGCACACCGTCGGCCACCGGCTGATCGTGCGGGAGAGCACGGTCTAGCGAGATGCCCAGTGCCCGTCCGCCGGCTCGACGAACGCGGGCTTGTTGGCCCCGTTCGTCACGAACCGGCCAACGATGTCGCGTTCGAACCACCATTCGGGCTTGACCGGGGCCGCACGCGATGGCCTAGGCTTGCCGGTGGCCGCCTACAACGTTGTATCTCGAGGAGAGATTGATGTCCGACATCCCCCGTCCGGAGTACCCCCGCCCGCAGATGGTCCGGCCCGACTGGCTGAACCTGAACGGCACCTGGCAGTTCGAGATCGACGGCGGTGACTCCGGCCTCGAGCGTGGTCTCGTCACCGCCGAGCTCAGCGGGAACATCACCGTCCCGTTCGCCCCGGAGTCCGAACTCTCCGGCGTCGAGCACGTCGACTTCATGGACGCCGTCTGGTACCGCCGCACCGTCACCGTCCCGGCCGACTGGTCCGGCCGCCGGGCGCTGCTGCACTTCGGCGCCGTCGACCATGACACGACCGTGTGGGTGAACGGCACCGAGGTGGTGCGCCACCGCGGCGGCTTCTCCCCGTTCACCGCCGACCTGCACGGCGTGGCTGCGCCCGGCGAGGAGGCCACCATCGTGGTCCGCGCCCGGGACCCCCGCCACGCGCACCAGGCTCGCGGCAAGCAGGCCACCAAGTTCAAGAACTCCGAGTGCAACTACACCCGGACCACCGGCATCTGGCAGACCGTGTGGCTGGAGCCGGTCCCGCACACCTACCTGCGCCGCCCGCGGATCACCCCGGACCTCGCCTCGACCAGCTTCACGGTGGTGGCCGCGCTGTCCGGCAACGTGCCCGGCCACAAGGTCCGTGCCGTGCTGTCCGACGACGCCGGCGAGATCGCCACCGCGACCTCCCGCGCCGACCTCGACCTCGCCCCGAGCCTGCACCTGACGGTGCCCGAGGACCGGGTCCGGCTCTGGTCCGTGGGCCAGGGCAACCTCTACGGCGTGCGGGTCGAGCTGCTCGACGCCGACGGGGCCGTGGTGGACGCCGTGGACTCCTACGCCGGTCTGCGCTCGGTCGCGATCGACGGAAGGCGGATCCTGATCAACGGCGAGCCGGTGTTCCAGCGGCTCGTGCTGGACCAGGGCTACTACCCGGACGGCCTGATGACGGCGCCGTCCGACGCGGCCCTCGTCGAGGACATCGAGCTCTCGTTGAACGCCGGCTTCAACGGCGCCCGGCTGCACCAGAAGGTCTTCGAGGAGCGGTTCCTCTACCACGCGGACCGGCTCGGCTACCTGGTCTGGGGAGAGTTCGGGGACTGGGGTATCGGCGGCGGTGGACCGGTCACGGACCACCAGCGGGTCACCGCCTCGTTCATCACCCAGTGGCTCGAGGTCCTCGACCGGGACATCTCACATCCCTCGATCGTCGGGTGGTGCCCGCTGAACGAGACCTGGCAGGTGCTGCACGACCGGATCACGGACCTCGACGACGTCACCCGCGGCATGTGGCTCGCCACGAAGGCGGCCGACCCCTCGCGGCCGGTCCTGGACACCTCCGGGTACTCCCACCGGGTCCTCGAGACCGACGTCTACGACTCCCACAACTACACCCAGGACCCGACCGTCTTCGCCGAGGAGATGGGGGACGTGGCAGGCGGCACGCCGTGGATCAACACCCACGACGGGCGCACCATCTCCCAGGACTACAACGGCCAGCCCTACTTCGTCAGCGAGTACGGCGGCATCTGGTGGAACCCGGACGCGCTCGCGGCCGCGGGCGACGACCGTGAGGAGTCCTGGGGCTACGGTCAGCGCGTCAAGGACGAGGAGGAGTTCCAGGTCCGGTTCGCCGGCCTGACCGACGTCCTGCTCGACGACGTGAACATGTTCGGCTACTGCTACACCCAGCTCACCGACGTGTTCCAGGAGGAGAACGGCATCTACCGCTTCGACCGCAGCGTCAAGCTCGACGTGGACCGTGTTCGCGCCGTGCAGCAGCGGCCGGCCGCGATCGAGGCGACCGCGCGGGTGGCCGCGCCGGGCAGCGCCGGCTGAGCCGGTCTTCGCCGAACCTGCCCGACGGCGGGGGTGGGCCCGCGTACGCGGCGCACCTTCCGCCGTCGGGCAGTCGCGTTTCGCTTCGCGGCGGCCCGATGGGCCACAATGGACCCCGCGCCGGGAGGGTTGACAGAGCGGCCGAATGTGACGGTCTTGAAAACCGTTGTGCCTCAACAGCACCAAGGGTTCGAATCCCTTACCCTCCGCCAGTGATGGCCCCGGACCCGCAAGAGTCCGGGGTCCTCCATCGGCCGCTCACAGACCGCCTCCTGACCACGCGTTCCTACCGCTGGACGGCTGGCGTGCGCGTGCTGCCGACGGTCTTCTAGAGCGCGGGGTCGACCGTGTTGCCGTGGCCGAGGACGGCCGTTGGGCAGCGTTCCACGCCGGCCTCCGCTCCCGAGCCGAACAGCTTCTGGCCCGGTTCGCCCGTGTACTGGCGCCCGTCGGAGACGTTGCCCACCAGGACGTTGTCGGTGCCGCACACCTCGTTCGCGGTGAACCGCCAGAACGAGGCCATCGCCCGGTGCGGCCAGCGGTTGCCGCCGCCGAGGAAGTCGCCCGACTCGCTGAACGTGTTGTCGCTGAAGACGTTGCGGTGCGTGTTGTTCCGCAGCCGCACCGGGTCGCCGGTGATCCGGTCGAAGTCGCTGCCGGTGACGACGTTGTCGCTGCTGCCGTTGGCCGCGTACACGCCATGCATGCAGCCGGGGCAGGCCACGTTCTCCAGGTCGCGGAAGGTCGTGTCGCTGATCTCGTTGCCGGAGGAGCCGAGCAGGTGCAGCGCGGCGTAGCCCGCGCCGTCGGGCACGTGGGCGTTGCCGAGCTGCTCGAAGACCATGTCCCGGACCACGTTGCCGTCCGTGTCCATCCGGATGCCGCCGGTGCGGTAGTTGATCACCCGCAGCCCCTCGACCACAAGACTCGGGCCACGCGCGGTGTTCAGCCAGTAGTGCAGGTTGCCGGTCGCCCTGCTGCCGTCGAACGTCGGCCGGTCCGCGCCGGTGGACAGCAGCGAGACGGTGCTCTGCGGCACGCGGCTCCACGAGACGACTGCCGGTTCGTAGTACGTGCCCGGCTCGATCCAGACGGTGGCGCTCTCGGTGTCGATCCCGGCGAGCAGCGCGGCCGCCCGGGTCAGGGTCAGCAGCGGTGCGTCGACCGAGCCGTCGTTGGTGTCGCTGCCGGTGGGGCTCAGGTAGAGCGCCGTCTCGGCCTGCGCCATCGGGGGCGGCGCGGCGGCGTGGGCCACTGCCCCTGTGGTCAGGGCGATCACGGCCGCACTCACCAGGGCCAGGCTGCTTCGGAACCTCATCGGGTCTCCTGTGGATCGTGTCTGTCTCGACGATGGGACGAACGGTGCTCCGACGGTATTGCAATCGGTTGCACGCGTCAACGTCACCGAAGGCGCGCAAGCCCCGTGGCGACGACTGAGGACTCACGGTCATCGGTCGGTCGCGCCGATCAGCCGGGGAGGGGCCTCGACGTCTCGTGGAGACTCCCTCGCCGTCCGCCGGATCCACCGGACCGGCCCCGCGGATCCGTCAGGGCCGGTCCTCCTCGATGCGGTAGGTGAAGTGCCCGCCGTAGCCGTACACGCGGCCCAGCAGCGGCAGGTCCACCGTCAGGTCCACGCGCTGCTGGTTCCTGTCGGCGTCCCAGCTCTCGCGCAGCCGGATGGTCGGGGCGACGGGGCGCGGGATCCGGACCTGGAGCCGGCCGAGCCGGAACCCGACGGTGCGGCTGGTCAGCACCAGGGCACCGGCGGCGGTATCGACATCGAACGTGGCCGCGACCGTCGCCGGGTGCCCGAGCCGGTCGACCACGCCGCCACCGGGGGAGCGGGCCACGTCGTCGGTCATGGTGAAGGTCCGACTCGGCAGGTCGAACTCCCGGGTGGCAGCGGCCCGACCGTCCACGGTCACGTTGCGGATCCGGAACGGCACGTCCCGCGCCCAGCCGGCGAACACGACCCCACGGACCTCCAGCAGACGGATCACCGGCCACAGCCAGCGGCGCGGCGTCCCGGCATGGGTGAACACGCCCGCGCCGATGCCGACGTGACCGGGCGGGATGGTGGCGAAGTACTGCTGGAGCCGAGGATGCAGCTCCTTGATCCGGGCGCCGAGCACGGCTTCGTAGGGGGAGAGCTGCGGGCCGGCCACCCGCCGATCCTACGGTCGGGCCGGACCACCGCACCGTTTTGGCCGAGGCCGCGCCGGGCAGGTACGCTGTCCCGTGTTGTTCTAGGAGACGTCGCATAGTCTGGTCTAGTGCGCATCCCTGCTAAGGATGTGACGGGGCAACCCGTCCGTGGGTTCAAATCCCACCGTCTCCGCAGCGAGGCCCCGATTCCCACTGGGAATCGGGGTTTTTCGTTGGTATGATGCGGTTTGTGGATGGTGGCTTGATGTGCAGGAGTGGGCACCAGATGGCAGTAGGTGGCACTAAAAGTGCCTCAAAACTGCCACGCTACTGCCACGGCAGATGGCCGGATCGAGGGGCTGGAGCACCCGATGGCGCGAGCAGCGCAGCTACCTTCGCCGTGGGCGCCGCGATCTACATCGTCCCGTTCAGTCACGCGTCCCTCGACAGGGCCCGCGCCGCGATTACCGCGGTGGGAAGGCGGACCTGCACCATCCTGGTGCACGGAGGGTCCCGACGAACTGGACCTCGACTTTGCAGGCGCAGCGCCTCAACCCTTGTGAGTACCAGACGGGTCTTAGTGCACATCACTAACGATGGCGGTATCTAGCGGCTAGCCGACGGGGAATTGGCAACGAGTCGTGCGCGAACGGCGGAGCCGCAGCTCAGCGAGCTGGGCGGCGGCCGATGCGCTGCTCGACGGTGACGACTTCGTCGGAGGTGTAGGCGCTACGTGTTCCGTGGATAGACATCCCCGATGCGGCGCGAGGGTTTTCAGCGGTAGAGCTGTGGGGAGATGAACTCACGACCGTAGGCGATGAGCAATCGCATGCGCTCTTCGGCCTCACGCATCTCCGTCCGTGCGCGTTCGACCTCTGTCACGAGGATGTCTGGCTCTCCTTCTGAGCCGTCGGCCACGCGCAGGTAGCGCTCAAAGATCTGGCGCTGACGCGCCACCTCTTCCGTCACCGCCTCCTGCCCTGCTCGGGTTGGTCCGTCTGACTCAAGGGGGTCCAGTGTCGGCATCGGGAGGACGATGTCGTCGATTCTGTCTCGTTTACTCATGGTTTCAGTCCACGCAGACTTGTGCGCTGAAGACAAACCCCTTCTGTGAGTGCAACGTGGTCGAGACCTCCGGTTTCGGGTTCGGCGGTGGGGATGAGGTTGATACGGCGGCCGGCGAGGACGTCACCCTGTGCAGTGTCTCTTTCACGGCCGGCCACCTGCTTTTCGGCGTCACGCTCATCGGGTTGGCTGCGTAGTGGATGCGGCATCGCTGTCAGGTCGCCCCCGGCAGGTTCGCCGCGACCGTTTGACCAGGCCGCGCGGCGCGTGCACGCGTAGTTGCTAATAATGCGCATAATCGTCTTGCCGATTGCGGCCCCGCCTCCGCACACTCTCCAGACCGCCAACATGAACGGTCGAGGAGGATCGATGTCCAGGCACCGCACCACCCAGACGGACGTGGCCGCGCTTGCCGGCGTGAGCCAGGCCACCGTGTCCTTCGTGCTCAGTGGGCGGACTCCGAGCGGGGTGCGGATCAGCGAAGAGACCCGCAAGCGGGTGCTCGACGCGATCCGGATCACGGGGTACTCGGCCAACCCGGTCGCACAGCGGCTGGCAGGCGGGCACAACCAGATCCTCGGCGTCTTCACCTATGAGGCGACGTTCCCGCGAGGTGGGCGTGACTTCTACGGTCCGTTCCTGGCAGGGATCGAACATGCCGCGGAGCAGATCGGGGTCGACCTGCTGCTCTTCACCAGTGCACGGGTCGTGGAGGGTTCGCGCAAGCTGACCCGCAGCGGCTGGCAGCGACTGGGGATCGCCGACGGATGCCTGCTGCTGGGACAGCATGAGGAACGGGCCGAGCTGCAGCACCTCCTCGACACCAATTACCCGTTCGTGTTCGTCGGCCGCCGCGAGAGCGAGGGTGGCCGGTTGCCCTTCGTCGGTGCCGACTACCGGTCGGCCACCCGGCGAGCAGCGCTCCGCGCGTGCAGCCTCGGTCATCGGCGGATCGGCTATATCGGGGCGAGTACGCGCGACCAGCCGACTCTGGACCGGATGAGTGGATATCAGGCCGCCATGACCGAGAGTGGCCTTGCTACCCAATTCGTCGTGCCTGGGGATGCCACGCAGACGGCGGCGACGATTGCTGATCTGGGCTTGAGCGCGGCACTGCTCGCTCCGGAGGTCGATCCGGATGAGCTGCGGCTGGCACTGTCCGCGCTGCGGATCCGAGTCCCCGAAGACCTGTCGGTGCTGCTCCTGGGCCAGCCGCATCATCAGCAGCCTGGACCCACGAGGTGGTCCGGGTTCACCCTTCCCCGCGAGCAGATGGGTGCGCGGGCCCTTCACCTGCTGTCGCAACTCGTCGGCACCGAAGCCGCCGATGACCAGCAGGGCACGCCCGATCTTCATCAGCTTCTCGAGTGCACAGACGTGCCCGGAGAAACCCTGACACCACCCGAAAATGCGGATCGACACGAAGCAGCGGTCCGGTCATCAACGGTGCCCCCACAGGAACGGAACAACGCGTGAGCCATACCGAGCTGAGCACCGAGGTCCTCGTGGTCGGAGCGGGCCTGGGCGGGATCGCTGCAGCGATCGCCGCTGCCGAACGAGGCGCCGCCGTCGTGCTCACCGAGGAACACCCGTGGATCGGCGGCCAGCTCACCTCCCAGGCCGTGCCGCCGGACGAGCACCCGTGGATCGAGCAGTTCGGCGCGACCGCGCGTTACCGCCAGCTCCGCGACGGAATCCGCGACGTCTACCGGCGTTCCTACCCACTGCGCCCCGAGGCTAGAGCGTGGGACGAGCTCAACCCCGGCGCCGGTTGGGTCTCCAAGCTCTGCCACGAGCCCCGTGTCGCGCTAGCCGTGCTGGAAGAGATGCTCGCGCCGTGGCGCTCTGCCGGAAGGATCAGGCTGCTCGAGCGGGTGAGGCCGTCGGCAGCGAGCGTCGACGGCGACACCATCACCGCCGTCACGCTCACCTCGGTCCGAGGCGATGACACCTCGGTCACCGTGCAGGCTGACTACGTCATCGATGCGACGGAGACCGGCGAGCTCCTGCCGTTGAGCGGCGCGGAGTACGTGACCGGGTTCGAGTCCGCCACTGAGACCGGCGAGCCGAGCGCACCCGCACAAGCGGAGCCAGACAACGTGCAGGCGCTGAGCGTCTGTTTCGTGGTGGAGCACGTCGACGGCGATCACACGATCGACAAGCCGGAGCGATACGACTTCTGGAGCTCCTACCGCCCAGACGCCTGGAACGGGGCGAACCTGCTCTCGTGGACCGCGCCGAGCCCGCGCACCCTGGAGATGGACACACGCACGTTCACGCCGAACCCTGGCGATCAGGCGTTGGCGGTGGACGCCGACCAGTCGCGCAATCCCGGCGACGGAAACCTGTGGACCTTTCGCCGCATCGCGGCGGCAGATCTCTTTGACCCGGGCCACTACGCAAGCGACCTCTGCCTGGTGAATTGGCCCAGCATCGACTACTTCCTCGCACCGGTCCTGGATGCCGAGCCCACCGAAGCAGCACGGCGGATCGCCGACGCTCGGCAGCTCAGCCTGTCGATGCTCTACTGGATGCAGACGCAGGCGCCACGAGAAGATGGCGGCGTCGGGTTTCCCGGGCTGCGGCTGCGGCCGGATGTGATGGGATCGGCAGACGGCCTCGCTCAAGCGGTCTACCACCGTGAGTCCCGCCGCATTCGGGCCGTCACGACCGTGACTGAGAACGACGTCTCCTACGCCGTTCGGGGCGAGAGTGGCGCCACCCGGTACGAGGACTCTGTGGGTGTGGGGATGTACCGCATCGACCTGCATCCCTCTACCGGCGGAGACACCTATATCGATGTCGCCTCGACCCCGTTCGAGATCCCGCTCGGTGCCCTGCTGCCACGCCGGGTGACGAATCTGATCGCCGCGAACAAGAACATCGGCACCACGCACATCACCAACGGGTGCTATCGCCTCCACCCCGTCGAGTGGAACATCGGCGAGGCTGCCGGGCATCTCGCCGCTCACTGCCTCGCACTGGGCCATACCCCGCACGAGGTGCACGGCAAGACCGACCTGCTGCTCGACTTCCAGCAGGAACTGACCAACGCCGGCCTGCAGCTGCGCTGGCCTTCGGGTGCGCACCCGTACTGAGCACACCCGCAACAACCGCAGTCAGTCCTGAGCTCGTGAACGACTCGTTCCCAGCCGACCCGATTTACGCCCCAGCAACGACGCTCTGAGGAGAGACGACGATGACCCTTTCGACCAAGCGCAGGCGCGCCACAACCCTGACCGCTGTCACAGCAGCGCTCGCCCTGACGGCCGCGTGCGGCGGCGGTAGCGGCGGCGAGGACGGTGACGGCACACCAGATGGCCCCGTCGATCTGCGGATGACGGTCTGGAGTGCCAACGAAGGACACCACGAGATCTTCGACACGATCGCCGACGCCTACGTCGAGGAGAACCCGGACCTAGTCAGCAGCGTATCGTTCGAGGCGCTTCCCATCGACACCTACGTCGACGCGCTGACCACCCAGATCGCCGGTGGGCAGGCGCCCGACATGGCGTGGATCATGGAGTCCTATGCGGCGCAGTTCGTCAGCTCCGGTGTCTTTGCCAACCTGACTCCGGCGTTCTCCGAGGCCGCGGGCTACGAGCTCGATGACCTGATCCCTGGAGCGATCGAGCTGTGGTCCAGCGAGGGTGATCTCTATGGCTACCCGTTCTCCAACAGTCCATTCGGTGTGTACGCCAACCTCGATCTGCTCGAGCAGGCTGGCCAGGACGACCCCCGTGACCTGATCGCCAGTGGCGAGTGGACCTACGACGCGATGATGGCGATGGCCGCTGAGGTCTCGTCGCAGACCGACGCTGCCGGCTTCATCTCCAGCGGTGACTCGTACAGCAACTGGAACGGGGCGCTCGGCCACATGTGGCTCTCGTGGGGCGCGCAGCCATGGAGCGAGGACGGCACCCAGTGCCAGTTCACCGATCCGGAGGTGGTGGAGTTCTTCGACTGGTTCCACACGCAGGCATTCGAGCGGGGTGCCACGCCCCTGCCCGGTGAGGAGTTCGACTTCGCCTCGGGCCAGGCCGGCCTGATGATGTCGCAGATGAGCGCGTCCACGGGTCTGGGGGAGGACTTCGAGTGGGACTTCCTCCCGCTGCCTTCCGGTCCCGCGGGCCAGGTGTCGGTGGTGGGACAGGGCGGAGTCGGCGTGCTCTCCCAGAGCGAGCACCCCGAGGTGGCGGCGGACTTCCTGGCGTACTTCACCAACCCCGAGAACTCGCGGCTCCTCGCGCAGTACTTCCCGCCGCCGCGCACCTCGCTGCTGACGATCGACACGCTTGCCGAAGCAGCACCGAACCTCACGAGTGAGCAGATCCAGACCGCCGTGATCGACCAGTCGGTCACGGCCGTCACGAAGATGGGCCACCCGCAGATGAGTGAGATCGCGGACCCGGTGCGCATCGCGCTCGACTCGCTGTGGCAGCCGAACTCCGACACCGCGAGCGTGATGTCACAGATCTGCTCCGACATCGAGCCGATCATCTCCGGTAGCTGATGAGCTCGACTTCCGCCACCGCGAGGCGCGGTGAGCCATCCCTGGGTGGCTCATCGCGCCGGCTCAGACGGATCGACGCCGTCGTCGGGCTTGCGTTCGTGGCACCGGTTATCGTCGGCGTGCTGGCGCTCGGCCTCGTGCCCTTCGGGTACGTGATCTGGTACGCGCTTCACGACTGGAACCCGTTGGTGGCCACCTTCGACTGGGTGGGCGGAGACAACTTCCGCGCGCTGCTGAGCGACTCGACGGTCTGGGCGTCGCTGGGGGTGACGTTCACCTTCGCGATCCTGTTGATGGTCCTCAATGTCACGCTGGCGATGGTCCTGGCTGTGCTGCTCGTGCAGAAGCTTCCAGGCACGACGACGTTCCGGACGTTCTTCTTCTCCCCGGTCATCGTCTCCACCGTGGCATGGGTGCTGATCTGGAACTTTCTGGTGGCATCGAACGGCGGCATCAACGGATTCCTCGCCACCATCGGCATCAGCGGGCCGAACTGGCTGCGCGACCCCAGCTGGGCGCTGGTGACCGTGGTCGTCATCCAGGTGTTCAAGGGTGTCGGAATGAACATGATCTTGTTCATCGCGGCGCTGCAGAACGTCCCCGGAGATCTGAAGGAGGCAGCACGCATCGACGGCGCCGGTCCCCGCCGGGTTTTCACTTCCATCACGCTGCCGCTGATGACGCCGACGATCCTGCTCGTCACCATGATCACCCTGATCAGTGCGATGGATGTGTTCGCACCGATCCAGATCCTGACCGAGGGCGGGCCGGGGCGCTCCACCACGGTGATCTCCTATCTGCTCTACCGCACCGCGTTCGTGCAGCAGGACTTCGGTTACGCCTCAGCGATCGGCGTCGTGCTGTTCTTCGTCGTGCTGGCGATGGCGGCCCTGCAGTGGGGCACGCGCAAGAAGTGGGTGCACGATGAGGTCTGACCAAGCACTCCTGGTCCGTGAGGCCGGGCCGGCCACGGCGTCTGACCCGGCGCCCGGGAAAGACCGGATCCGGGCCACCCGCCGTCGCCGTGCTTCGAAGATCGCGATGTACGCGCTGCTCATCATCATGAGCATCCCGTTCGTCTACCCGATGCTGTGGATGGTGTTCTCGGCCTTCAAGCCAGCAAACGAGATCTTCGCGATCCCGCCCACGCTCTTCCCGAGCGAGTGGACACTTGACGGCGTGGCACGCATCTTCACGGTGCAGCCGTTCGCGCAGCAGTACCTCAACTCGCTGTACATCGCGGCACTGGTCACCCTTGGGTCGGTGATCGTGGGCTCGCTCGCGGGGTATGCGTTCGCCCGCATCAGGTTCCCCTTCGCCTCCGTGCTCTTCCTTTTCCTGATGGCCGGTTTGTTCATCCCGACCGAGGTCACGATCATCCCGATCTTCCGTTGGGTCGCGTCCCTCGGGCTGATGAACACTCACGTGCCGCTCATCATCCTTCCGATCCTGGGGCCGGCGTCGATCGTCGCGGTTTTCATCTTTCGGCAGTTCTTCCTCTCCCTGCCTGTGGAGCTGGAAGAGGCTGGACGGCTCGATGGTCTGGGGCGACTCGGCATCTTCTTGCGGATCGCGCTCCCACTTGCTGGCCCGGCGATCGGCGCGGTCTCGATCATGAAGTTCTTGGCTTCCTTCAACATGTACTTCGAGCCGCTGATCTTCCTTCGCAGCGAGAATCTCTTCACCGTGGGACTGGGCCTGACCCGGTACCAGGACCACTACGGCGAACCGATCCACAACACCCAGATCGGCGCCACAGCGCTGACGGTCATCCCTGTGGTCATCGTCTTCCTGCTCGCTCAGCGGCAGTTCGTTGAAGGCCTGTCCCGCACCGGGCTGAAGGGGTGACGCTGCCACAACCAGTCAGCGCTCCCCAGGGTGCACAGCCAGGGGCGTGCCCCCCGTTCATCACAGAACACTCTCATCAGACAAAGGAGTCACCATGTCTCACCGTGCCGAGCACACCTTATCCCGACGGGCCTTGATGGCCGGCGTCGGGGCGGCCTCGATCGCTGCCATCGCCGCACGTGGCCTACAGTCCGCACCGACCGCCTACGCCACGTCCGCAGGCACCGTGCTGCCGCTGGTTGATCCGCTCAGCTCTGAGCCTGATCGTTCCCAGTTCGGCGACACCGAGCACGTGTTCGCGGCGTACCTCACGGTGGTGGCGCCGATCGCGAACAGCATCCGCGATGAGGATCCTCACTACGGGTGGATGGAGGATGGCTGGTGGCGTTCACCCGAGCAGCCGTACAACGCCCGCGAGATGGAGCAGGTGGCCACGCTGTCGTGGTTCCTGACGCACGAGCGCTCGTGGAATCCGTACTTTGGGGACGCCAAGCTGCGCGACCGGATTGAAGCTGCACTGAGCTACTACCTCGGCAGCCAGCTGCCGAACGGCTCCTGGTCGGAGTATGAGTGGAACGTCCCGCACCTGGCCCCGACTGGCTTCGGCAGCGTGGCACTGTCCACGACCTACCGGTATCTCGATGAAGCGGGTGAGCTGAGGGACTGGCTGCCCCAGATCGAGGCGGCCGTGCGCGCATCGAGCGCCTGGCTTGTCGATCGGTCACTGGCGCACTGGCGTCAGCCCACGCCGTACACCAACCAGGTCGTCGCCGGGCTCGCGGGTGCGAGCATGACGGCGGAGCTCTTCGGCGATGAGGACCTGTCCGCTGAGGTCTCGGAGTGCTGGGAGACGCTGCGCGTTCATGGCATCTCAGGGGCCGGGCACAGTCACGAGCCGCTGGCCTACGACTTCGACTACTCCTTCATCGTCGCGATGCCCGATCTAGGGGCGGGATACCTCGCCGGCTTCAGCGAGCCTGTCGAGATGGCGCGATCGATGGCGGAGTTCATCTCCTACGCCAGCGTTCTGGAGCCCGACCGTGCAGGCTTCTTGAACTGGAGTGCCGCGTCAGCGCGCATCGCGGCCTTCACCCACGAGCTGCAGCCAGACGAGGTGCAGGATCGCACCTCGCTCGGCCGAGCGCTCATCGGTGAGGTGCCGGTGCTCGCCGCCTTCCACCCGACCGACGCCGAGATCATCGCGGCTCGAGAAGCATGGAAGACCGACCCTGGGCCCATCGTGCCGTTGGAGAAGAAGCGCACCTCTCCTCGCACCTGGATGCACAGCAGCGAGGCGCCGCTAGGGGTCAGCGAAGAGGTGCGAGAGGAAGCCATCGCGACCTTGCCGTACCTCGCTTCCGATCGGTTCACCGAGTTCCGCCAGGCGGGTTCGGTCGATCTCGACTACCTCTTCGTTCGACGTCCGTCGTACTACCTCACCACGCTGCTGGGAAGGCGCGCTGGTCACGGCGGCCCCTATCAGCGGCTCCGGATGGGGCCAGGGCTGCTCTGGCACCCGTCGATGGGTGCGGTCATCATGGTGCTGAACAGCAACGACGAGGATGCCTGGGGGCCGTTCCCCGAGGCGTCGGCGGTGACGAGGGTCGAGGTAGCCCGCAGCTATTACGCCGAGCCGTACGGTGAGGGTGGAAAGTTGGCGGTCGATCAGGTTGGCGCCATCGAGGGTGACTTCAGCGCCGCGTATCTCGACCGCGCCAATGGCAGCCACGTGGTCATCTCCTTCTTCGATGACTCGTTCGTGCAGACCATCAAGACCGATGATCCTGGGCGCGCGGTCATCCCGCTGCTGATGCAGCCAGGTGACCTGCTGACCTTCTCCGACGGAACCGAGGTCACCTACGGCGACTCTGTGGACCTGACGGGGATCACCGATTTCAGGTTGGAGCGTGGCGCGGGCGTGCTGGTCGTCGAACTTGGGAACTCCAGTGCGGTCACGTTTGACACCACCGATCGGGTCAGGATGTCTGACACGCGGCGTCAACACCTGATTCGGGTCGAGCACGGGGGCTCGCTCCAGGTTACCTACGCGTTCGAAGGTCCCGTTGAAACGGCTACGCAGGTCCCAGGATCCGGCGTGCTCAGCTCGGACAACGGCCACCGCGGCACCGATGACGGCAACTATGACATCACGATGAATCTGTGGTGGGGCACCAACGCTCACGCGATGCGGCTACTAGAAAACGGCAAGCTCATCGCGCACCGCAACCTCGTAGCGCGCTCACCGCAGGCGCAGGCGATCAGCGTCCCGGTGCGCGGCCGCCGGAACGGTGACTACCACTACACCGCTGAACTCCTCAACGCGGCCGGCACCGTTCAAACCAGCGCCGTCACAGTTGAGGTTCGGCACGCCGACCCGGGCGCGGCCGTACTTTCGCACAACAACTACTCGGGTGCCCGTGACTTCGTAGTCACCACCAACATGTGGTGGGGCACCAATGCAGACTGGTACCGCCTATACGAGAACGACAGCCTCATCGACGAACGGGCGCTGGAGAACAACACCCCGCACGCACAGGCTGCAAGTACGCAGATCACCGACCGTGAGCCCGGGACGTACGTCTATCGCTCCGAACTCCTCAACCCCGCCGGCATCACCAGTTCTGAAGAGATCCGGGTCGTCGTGAACTGACCAGGCATCATGAAGCCAGCAGTGTTGCCTTGTCTGGTGCGGAGGTCGCGGCCGCGTACTGGTCGCTCAGCATCCACATCGAGAACGTCGCTTCTCGGGAGACGAAGAAGAGTGCGAGGCTGAACATGCCGACGACCAGTGCCAGGAGTGCTCATGCGGGGGCCTCTTGGCGGACCACCACGTAGAGCGCAAGGTAGAAGGGGATCATGACGAGGTAGTCGAGGGTGAGGAGGAGGTCGAGGCTGAGAAGCCCGAGCAGCGGGTTCTCCTGGAACAGGGTGAAGAATCCCTCGACGGTGTTTGGCGGTGGGCTGAGGATGAAGACGGCTGCTTGGAGGGGGATCATCACCACCACGAACAACGCGGCGGCGGCGCCTAGTCTGGCCAGCTCGGGGTGGATGGCGTCCGGGTCTCGCACGGGGGATGATCTGCCGGGTGTTTCTCGGACAGGGGTCCTGTAATTGTTATGCGGCGGTTGCTAGCGATTGGTAGTTGTCGTGGACTTCGTTTGGGGTGCGGTAGCCGATCGCTGAGTGGAGCCTTCGTGGATTGTAGCGGGTCTCGATGTATCTGGCGATATCTTTCATCGCATGGGTTCGGGTCGGGTAGACGGTGCGGTGCACGAGTTCGTTCTTGAGTGCGGCGAAGAAGGATTCCGCCATCGCGTTGTCGTAGCAGATTCCAGTCCGACCCACTGAGCGGCGAATGTCGAAATCGGCCAAGTGATCTGCCGCGTGTTTCTCGGACAGGGGTCCTGTAATTGTTATGCGGCGGTTGCTAGCGATTGGTAGTTGTCGTGGACTTCGTTTGGGGTGCGGTAGCCGATCGCTGAGTGGAGCCTTCGTGGATTGTAGCGGGTCTCGATGTATTTGGCGATATCTTTCATCGCGTGGGTTCGGGTCGGGTAGACGGTGCGGTGCACGAGTTCGTTCTTGAGCGCGGCGAAGAAGGATTCCGCCATCGCATTGTCGTAGCAGATGCCAGTCCGACCCACTGAGCGGCGAATGTCGAGATCGGCCAGCACTTTCCCGTAATCGAAAGACGTGTAATTGCTGCCTCGGTCGGAATGGAACACGGCTCCGGGGGCCAGGGTGGTGCGGGACGCGGCGTGGGTGATCGCGGCGGTGATCAACGGGGTCTGGTAGTGGTCATCCATCGCCCAGCCGATGATCTTCTTGCTGTAGCAATCGATCACGGTGGCGAGGTAGACCCACCCTTCCCAGGTCGGGATGTAGGTGATGTCACCGACCATCTTCGTCCCGGGAGCGTCGGCGGTGAAGTCGCGCCCGAGCAGGTCCGCGATCGCCGGCTGGTCGGCGTCCTGGGCGGTCAGGTTGAGCCGGAACGGGCGGGGCTGACACGGCACCAGGTCGAGTTCTCGCATGAGTTGGCGGACCAGGTCGGGATCGACCGTGATACCGCTGCGGGCCAACTCGGCGTGCACCCGCCGGTAGCCGTAGGTCTCATCGGAGGCTGTGAAGACGTGCTCGATCAGCACCGCGAGCTCGGCGCGGCGGGCCGCGGTGGCCGAGGCAGGCCGGGACCGCCAGTCGTAGAACCCCGATCTCGAGACCGACATCCACCTGCACATCAGATGAATCGGATACACGCACAGGACGGTGAGCATGGTCTCGATGAATTCGTACTTCTCGCTCACCGGTGATCCTGGGCGAAGTACGAGGCTGCTTTTTTTAGGAACTCGTTCTCCATCTTCACTTCACGCAGTTCCCTTTCGGCCTCACGCAGTCGAGCACGTTCACTCACATCCAACGGGGGTTCCTCGCCAGCGTGGTCACGGCGGTACTTGTTCACCCAATTCCCCAAGGTCCCCTCGTTAACCCCGAGCTCACGCGCGACCTGGGCAATAGGACGCGAATTCTCGAGCACCATCTTCACAGCGTCCTCGCGGAACTCCAACGAGAACGTCCTCTTACTACGAGCCATCATCGAACTCCTCAGATCGGTGGAACTAATGTATCCACTGTCCGAGAACCACGGGGCAGGTCAAAGGCTTTCCCGTAATCGAAAGACGTGTAATTGCTGCCTCGGTCGGAATGGAACACGGCTCCGGGTGCCAGGGTGGTGCGGGACGCGGCGTGGGTGATCGCGGCGGTGATCAACGGGCTCTGGTAGTGGTCATCCATCGCCCAGCCGATGATCTTCTTGCTGTAGCAATCGATCACGGTGGCGAGGTAGACCCATCCTTCCCAGGTCGGGATGTAGGTGATGTCCTATGCCGACCTCCGGACTACAGCGTCAGCGTCCGCGGACAGCAACGCGTTGATCATGGTCTGCAGCAACTGCCGCATCAGATCCGGAGACGCTTCAGCAAGGGCTTCACCGAGCACGCCAGCAGGGTCGACAATATGAGGAGCGGTCATCGTGATGATGCCTTTCGAGTGGGATGTGAGAGTTTCCTCGAAGGATCACACGGTGACCGCGCCCTCGTCAGCGACGAGCCGGGCCACCGTGCGCTACACCACTATGCGGGACTCAACTGGCTTCCTCGGGTCGCAGGTGTGCCCCGCGGCCTAGGGCGTGTCTCCTAATGCTCGGAGCCAGATGGTGATGGCGCGTAGGACGAGGCCGCCGCGGTAGGTCAGGGCGAGTTTGTCGTAGCGGGTGGCCAGGGCGCGCCATTGCTTGAAGATGTTGAA
>NZ_JAGSHT010000028.1 GCF_019947135.1 Occultella gossypii
CGGGCAGATCGGCCTCGACCAGGCCCAGATCCTGCTCAAGGCCACCACCACCCAAGCCGCGGTCGACGGCCTCCAGTACCCCGCCACCCCCACCGCCCCCGGCACGGGCGACACCGGCTCGGGCGACACGGACCCGACCACGGTCACCGACACCACCGACGGCGTCGAAGGCACCGACACCACCGAAGGCGCTGACGCCACCGACGGTCCTGACACCGCCGAGGGGACCGACCCGGCAGGCGAGGGCGCGACCGACCAAGTCGAGGCCGATCCCACGGCCGTCTCCGCCGATGCCGACTCAACTGGCACCGGTGCTGCCGGCGTGGGTGGTGGGCGGGTGCAGACGGTCGAGGAGTTCCTCCTGAGTAATGCCGCCACGCGGTCTCCGGAGGACCTGCGCAGGCTGGTCGATCACTTCGTCGCGATCGCCGACCCCGACGCCACCGACAAGACTCATCGGGCTGCGGCCGACCGTGAGTTCTTGAACATCGACCGGACCATGGACGGCTACCACGTGGCCGGGTTCCTGACCCTCGAACACGGCCAGTACGTCCGCACCGCTCTGGAGGCGATCATGGGCAAGCCCGCCGCCGGTGAGACCCGCACCTCCGGTCAGCGCCGCGCCCAAGCCCTCAGCGACCTCGCCCACATGATGTTGGACCAAGGCAAAGTCGGCACCTCCGCCTCCGTGCGCCCCCACCTCGGCGTCCTGATCAGCTACCCCGAATTCCTCGACGCCATCAACACCACCGACACCACCGACACCGCCAACGTAGCCGAAGCCGCCAACGCAGCCGAAGCCGCCAACGCAGCCGAAGCCGCCAACGCAGCCGAAGCCGCCAACGCAGCCGAAGCCGCCAACGCAGCCGAGGCCGCCAACGCAGCCGAGGCCGAGGAAGCAGCCGAGTCCGCGGAAGCAGCTGAGTCCGCGGAAGCAGCCACCGAAGCGGCCACTGACGACGCGCCGGGCGGAGCGGATGTGGCCAGTCCGACGGCGCCCCCGCGGTCGATCACCGACCCTCTGCCCGGCCTGGACACCACCACCGCGGCCGACCCCAGTCCCCACGGCGACGGCGGCACACCGACCGGCCCGACCGAGCGCAGCCCCCGCAGCGACGGCGGCACATCGACCGGCCCGACCGAGCGCGGCCCCCACAGCGACGGCGGGACACCGACCGGCCGGACAACCGCGGGCACGCCGGCCGCCGACCCGGAGCACCACGCCAGCGCCTCTGGACCAGAATCTCCCCAGCCGACCCCTGGAACGCCCGAGTCCCGGGCGGGTGAGCCCGGCGATCCCACGGTCGGACCCACACCGCCGCGCGCACCAGCCTCAACCGACGGGGCGGGCGAGGCCAGCACGTGCGCGCCAGCACCTACCCAGCCGCGCGCACCGACCGAGGCGGACACCGCGACCGCCACCGACCCGGCGAGCAAGCCCGGCGCTTCGGCGCACGCACCCACACCGCCGCGCACGTCCCAGGGGACAGGCCTGCCCGACTGCCAATCGCCGGCCGTCGGGCCACTGGGTCAACCCACCACCGGCACCGCCCTGCCCGATGCCCGCGGCACCACCGTGCCCGATGTCAACGGCACCGCTGTGCCCGGTGCCAACGGCACCGCTGTGCCCGGTGCCAACGCGACCGCTGCGCCCGGTGCCAACGCGACCGCTGCGCCCGGTGCCAACGGGACCGCCGGGCCCGGTCTCAACGGCACCGCCCTGCCCAGCACCGAGCGGGACTGGGCCGCCCTGCTCGCCGCCGGACCCGCGACCTTCATCGACAACACCGGACCCGTCCCCCGCGACCTGCTCGACCGCATCATCGGCTGCGCCGGCGAGATCTACCGCATCATCTTCGGACCCGACAACGAAATCCTCAACCACGGCCGCGCCCACCGCCTCTTCACCGCCGCCCAACGCCGAGCCCACGTCGCCCGCGACCGCCACTGCGTCCACCCCGACTGCACCGTCCCACCCGAACGCTGCGAATCACACCACAGCACCCACTGGGCCAACGGCGGCAACACCAACCTCCACGACGCAGCCCTGCTCTGCTACCACCACCACCGCTGGATCCACACCCACAACATCACCATGACCAGACACCACGGGAAATGGCACCTCTACAAGCCAGACGGCACCGAGATCCTCCCCACCCGAAACCCCTGGAACTGAGCACGGTTCAGGCGGGGCGGCGCTAGCCGATCATGTGTGGCTCCGCGAGCGTCGGGCCTACCGAGGCACGTCGGCGGTAGTCGGACACGGTGCCGGACCATGCGAGGGTGCAGCCTGAGCCACCGCACTCGCACGCGAAGTCGAAGACTGGGTCGGGTGTGACATCTTCCGCCGCAACCCAGAGCGTGATCTGCTCCGCGGCAGCGTCATTCTCGAATCGGCGCTGACGCATCAGACCCTCGCCGTGGGGCAACCGGGCAGTGCTCGCCAATGCCGGAGCGAGCGCGGCTGCCACGGCGTTCCGGATCTCCGGCCAATCGGGTTCGGCCGCGACCTCGACCACCGGGCGGTTCATGTCCCTCGCTTGCGCCCGTATCCGCTCGGCGAGCACTTCATCTCGTTGCAGCAGACTCTCGAGAAGCCGACGAGCGCCGAGGTCATCGACCCGGTCCAGTCGCGCCAGCCGTGCCGACCGGGTCTGCTCCGAGTCGGGTATGAGCCAGACTGCGTGCCCAACGGCAAGGGCGTCCGCCATCTCCGGGAGCAATTGCGGACCCTCCATGAGGGCCGGCACCCCGCCGAGGCGCCGGCCCGCCACGTCACGCAGCGCCAGTCGCAGCCGTTCGCGCGCCGTGGTCACGAATGCCGCCGCCGCGCTCGCCGGCCCCTTGGCCAGTTCCTCTGCCAGCGGCCGAGTCGGCCGCAGCGCAGCATGAACGTAGGTCCATCGATCGATCGGATGCAGCGGGAGGTCGTTCGCGTGCGCGATCGACCGAGCGATGGTCGATTTTCCCGAGCCGGGGGCTCCTCCGATCCAGATCATCGGCGAATCGGTCGCGTTCATGCGCTTCCTTCCGATGGTTCATGCGCTCCCTTCCGATGGGTGGCCCTTCCTGGACGACCTCAGGTCTCAGTCACGGACCTGGGGTGCTGGCAGTCCGGGCGCCATCAGGGTGCCTCGGACGAGGTCGAGCACGGCGTCGTCGCTGAGTCCTTCGATGCGGGCGGCGCGGACCAGCGCGGCGGCCGAGCGTTGCAGCTCCTGACCGGCGCCCTCGCTACCTGCTCCGTCGGCCACCACGGTGCCCAGGCGTCGGCGGGTCTGCACCAGCCCGGACTGCTCGAGCTCGCGGTAGGCGCGCGCCACGGTGCCCGCGGCCACACCGAGGTCGGCTGCGAGGTCACGCACCGTCGGCAGGCGGTCGCCCGGGTGGAGGTTGCCCGCTCCGACATGGCCGGCGATCTGGCTGCGGATCTGCTCGTACGGAGGTACCCCAAGGGCGAGATCCACGCGAACCTGCAGTGTCATGGCCGAACGTCCCGCGCTCGCGCCGTGGGCGGCGTTCCCGCTCTGTCGGCGGGCTCGATGTCGGAGCCCGGCCCGGGGCCGAGCCCGATGCCGGATCCAGTCCCACCGCCGAACCCACCGCCGGATCCCGGCCCGGCGCCGAACCCACCGTCGGATCCAGCCCCGCCGCCGGGTCCCATCCCTGACACCCCTGACCCCGGCCCGGGACCGGGTGCCGCCACGCCCTCGAGATCGGAGCGACGGGTCGACGTCGGAAATGCGGCCGTGACCACCGCCCCGACGAAGACAAGGCCCCCCGCGATCATGGTCGGCAGCCCCCAGGCCGACTCGGTCACGCTCCCGATCGGGGGACCCGCGACCACCAGTACACCGGCGAGCGTCGCTCCGACTGCAAGTTGTGCTCCGCGGAGGAGTCGCGCAGCGCTGGTGCGCCGAAGATCGAGGTCGGCGGCGGGAGCAACCCCCGCCACCGCCGGACGCCTCGCGACCTGCCGAAGCACCAGATGCGTCACCCCCGCGAGAAGCAGCGCGACGGCGAGGATCGGCACGCCGTAGGGCCACCCAGGGAACGGACTGGCGGACGATGAGACGAGGCCGTCGGCGCGAGGCGGGTCGTACACGACGGTGAGGGCAGTGCCATCCGCGATGATGCCGAACACCACGATGCTCAATGCCAGGAGCGCGCTCCACGTCAGCAGCATCACCCAGGGCAGTCGCGGTGAAACGTCGGCCACCGTTCGCCGAACGAGGGCGGCCGTGCGCACCGAACCTTCGGGCCGCGGCCAGGTGACCTCTCCCACCCAGAGGGTCAGGACGTAGGCGAGCCCGGCGACCAGGAACGTGAGACCGAACGCGAGCCCCGGCGGCGCAGCCGGGATCTCGAACAGTGCCGCGCCCGCGGCATCCACTGCGAAGGTACCGACGAGCGCCACGACGGCGAGCGTGACCGCGATCGTCGTCGCCCACATCGCGTGGCGACGCGCCGCGACCAGCGTCGCGACGGGGGTGTCTTCGGGTCGGGCGGAGCGACCCATGGCGCCGAGCAGCGCCCCGCCGATCACGACAGCGACGCCGACCACGAGCAGGGTGAAGACCACCAGGACCGAGATCGTCACAAGACCAGACATGCCGCACCACCACGCTCTCAATTATGTATCAATGAGTCGATACATTGACACGAAGAGCTGCACGTCGTCAAGCACCGGCGCCCCACCATCCGGGACAGGGATCCACAGCCTGTTCGTAGCGGCGCATCGTGACCGAATCGTTGTCATCTGAATGGGTTCAAGGTCCCCGAGGGAGTGTGACGTGGGCCACGATAGGGACCACTCGGACCCACAAAGTCGGAGCCTGCGCAATGGGGCGCAGCAGGTCGAGGTCGGCGGCGTCAGGCCGCCGACCTCGATCCTTTCCCCTAGCCTGTGCCTATGCCCGACACACACCTGGCCGCGGCCATCGAGAACGGCATCAACCGCAGACTGGTGCCGATTCTGCGGGCCCGAGGGTGGCACCCGCGGACGCTTCCCTACATCGGCTACGGGAACCAGGACTTCGTTCGAGTCCTTGGCCGGGTGATCCTGACGCGTGGCCGCGAGGCCTTGACCGCGGCCGATCAGCCGGTCGAGGAGGATCTGATCTCACGCCGCGGCTGGCGCTCGTTCGTGACGGCGTCCGTCGGCTATATGCCCGTGACTGTCCGGGTCGGCGACCGTGACTACCCGGCCACCGCCGATCGTGGCGGGTATCTCGATCTGGTCGTCTCGAATCACGGGCTCTCGCCGGGCTGGCACGACGTGACCATCAGTGCCAAGGCGGCCGAACCGGTGACCGAGCGGGTCCAGATCATCGATGCCGACACCCGCTTCGGCATCATCAGTGACATCGACGACACCGCGTTGGTGACGCTCGTTCCGCGACCTTTCATCGCCGTCTGGAACACGTTCATCCGCCATGGCAGTGCCCGCAAGGTGGTGCCGGGGATGGCGCAGATGTACCGCGACCTGCTCGCCGAGCACCCCGGCGCCCCGATCTTCTACCTCTCGACCGGCGCCTGGAACATCATGCCGACGCTCGTTCAGTTCCTGCGCGGGCACCGATTCCCGGCCGGGACGATGCTGATGACGGACTGGGGCCCGACCAACTCGGGGTGGTTCCGCTCCGGCCAGGAGCACAAGCGCCACGCGCTCCGGCGCCTCACTGCCGAGTTCCCGCACATCCGCTGGGTCCTGGTGGGCGACGACGGCCAGCACGATCCGTATCTCTATCGCGAGTTCGCGCAGGAGTTCCCGTCGCGGGTCGCGGTCATCGCGATCCGAGAGCTGACGCCGGGCGAGCAGGTCCTCGCGCACGGTTCACCGATCGCGGTCCAGGAGGTGGGTACGGCACGTCGGGCCGGCGCTGCTGCCGAGGTCGCCGGTGGGGACGGCGCGTCGCTCGCGCCGAAACTCAGGACCGCATTGCACCAAGGTGACCAGGTGTAGTTCCCCCTGACCCTGTCTCGGCGACCAAGGCTCTCGTCCCCATGCGGCCTGCCGTGGTGGCGCTCGACTCAGCCGCGGAGCCGTCAAGGCCAGGCAGCCCTCGGGGCGCGAGCACAGCGGTGCAACCAGACCGTCGACCAAACCCGACACGGCCAGACCGAGCCGAGCACCGCCGTCGGGCATTCCCGACCGCGCTACTACTCTCCGAACAGCACCTGGAATCGCTCCACGCGCCGTTCGACGTACACATCCGGCCCGGGGCAGAACAACGACTCGTGCTCGTCGTCGACCCAACGCACGCGCCACGGCGGGCTACCGTCCGTTGTGGCGACCTCGATCACCTCGCCCTCGCGTGCAGCCACGTCGGTGTGCGACGACGCGACGACCACCCTGTCACCCACTGCCGCCTTCATGACGACCTCCCACACCACTGCGGTGGCGGCTCTCACCACCACTCCCAGTCTCCCTCACACCGTCCGGAAAGGCACGGGCCCGGCGCCGGCAACCTGCGATAAGCACAACGTCAGAAGCACCAGTACCCTCAGGACGGTCATGACTCGGTCGCCGACGGGCCCGAGGAGCCACTGCCCCATCGGAGGTCGCTTTGATCAGCGCCGAGCAGGTTCTCAATTCACAGTTCAAGCCGACGCGGTTCTCCGCCGGCTACGAGCAGGACGAGGTGGACGACTTCCTCGACCGCGTCGTCGCCACGCTCCGGCAGGCCGAGACGGGTCAGCAGACCGGGAACCCGCTGCGGTCGGACGAGGTCACCTCGGTGCGGTTCGCCACCACGAAGTTGCGGGAGGGCTACGACCAGTCTCAGGTGGACGCGCTACTGGACGAGGTCGTCGCCACGATCGAGCACCATCGAGGGCGCGGGGCCCTCTGACCCGACCCGGTCCTCACGGATGACGCTGGATCCGGCCGCTCGGCATGGACCCCCCGTGGCTCAGCCGACCGTCGTCCCGAAGAGCAGACCGAGGACGTAGGTCGCCGCCGCGGCACCCCAACCGATCGCCAACTGTCGCAGTGCGCGGCTCAGCGGCGCTGCCCCGGACAGGATCCCCACCGTCGCGCCGGTCAACATGAGCGCGATCCCGACGAGGCCCGCCGCGACCACCACTGCCGCAAGCCCGGTGAGTCCGAACAGGTAGGGCAGCACCGGGATGATGGCGCCGGAGGCGAAGAAGCAGAAGCTGGAGAGCGCAGCACCCCAGGCCGAGCCGATCTCCTCGTGGTCGCGCGCGTCCGACCGGTCCGAGGACCGGTCGCCGGAGTAGGTGGCGATCCGCTCCTCGGCCTTCGCCCGCGCTTCGCTCTCCGGCATTCCGCGCGCCCGATACACGAGCGCCAGCTCGTTGGCGTTCACGTCCAGGTCCGGGAGCGCCGTGTGCGCCGTGGGACTCGGATTGGACGCCTCCAGCAGCTCCCGCTGGGACCGCACCGACACGAACTCGCCGGCCCCCATCGAGAGTGCCCCGGCGAGCAGACCCGCGATGCCGGTGAGCATGATCGTGGCATTGTCCACGCCGGAGGCACCGATGCCGAGCACCAGGGCCAGGTTCGACACGAGGCCGTCGTTCATCCCGAACACCGCCGCCCGGAACGTCCCGGACATCCGCGCCCGGCCGCGCTCCGCGAGCGACCGCACCACCTCCTCGTGGATCCGCTCGTCCGCCGCCATCGCCGCCGTTGCATGTTCGTCGTCCGCATACGCCGACCGCGCCTCCGCGCGCTGGGCGAGGGCGAGCACGAACACGGAACCGAACCGGCCGGCGAGCCGGATCAGCAGGCGGGAGCGCACGGACGGTCGCAGCGGCCGGCCGACGTCGTCACCGAGAAGACCGACCCAGTGCGCGGCGTGCCGACCCTCCGCCTCGGCCAGCGCGAACAGGATTTCGCGCTCCTCGCCCTGTCGCTTGGCCGCAAGTCGGGTGTAGAGCGCCGCCTCGGCGCGTTCCTCAGCGAGGTAACGGCGCCAGCGGCGCACGTCCGCGGGCGACGGCGGGGGTGCTCCGGTCCCGGATGGTGCGGTTGGCATGAGCGAGAGTCTTCCAGTTGCCGCTGGGCGTCGCCCAGCCTGCGCACCCAGTGGTGAACGCCGCGGCTTGGCGACCGATCGCCGTCGGAAGTTACTGAGGGACCCTCAGAAGCGTCTCGCCATATGGACTCAATGTGGCACCAGTTTTTCGGGTGTCCCCGATCGGGAGTTTGCCGCATGGTCTGAGGCCTGAGAGCAGATCGACCCCGGCCAGAATCGCCGCGAATCGCGTCCGCAAGCCTTCACCGCGCCCCTCCGGACACCCTACGGTGGATACCGGTATGCCGACGTCCACAGAGTTATCCAACGCCCGCCACCACCATTCTGACGCGTCCACCCACGCGTCGCACAATCCACCGAACGCGCTCGCTCAGAATGCCGAACCGGGGCCGAGCCCCGATCAGTCCGGTAATCCCGACGACGACGATTCCGCCGGGACCGACGGCAACACGGCGACGCACGCACGAACCGTCGCCGCCCCGACCGTCCGCCGTCCGACCATTGCGGACGGCGCGCACATGTGGCGGATCGCCTCCGACAGCGGCGAGCTCGACGTGAACACCCCGTATGCCTATGCCCTCCTCGCGCGGGACTTCCACGACACCTGTCGCGTCGCGACGGTCGCGGACGAAGCGGTCGGCTTCGTCACCGGCTACCGCCGACCCGAGGCTCCGACCACGCTGTTCGTGTGGCAGATCGCCGTTGAGCCGGCCTTCCGCGGCCGCAACATCGGTGGCCTCCTGCTCGATGCACTGGTCCGAGACCTGGTCGACATCGTCGCGGTGGAGACCACTGTGACGCAGACCAATGACTCCTCGCGCCGGCTGTTCGGGAAGTTCGCGGACCGTCACGACGCCCGGATGTCCGAATCGCCGCTGTTCGCGGCCGGGCACTTCCCCGACGCACACGAGGCCGAACCGTTGCTCACGATCAGCGGACTGGCTCACTGACGCAAGGCCCGTCGGGCTCGGCGCCGTTGATCTCCAGCATCGTTGATCGGCGTCCGGCCCAGCACATCCCCATTCGAACCAATCGATGAAGGAATACACATGACTGCGCCCACGATCGACACCGTCGCCCTCGAATCCGGGGTCCGGAGCTATTCCCGGAACTGGCCGGCCGTGTTCTCACGAGCCGTCGGCAGCACGGTCTGGGACGAGAACGGCACGGCGTATCTGGACTTCTTCGCGGGTGCCGGCGCCCTCAACTACGGACATAATCACCCGCGCCTGAAGGACGTGGTCCTGGAGTATTTCCAGAGTGACCAGCTGGTGCATTCCCTGGACATGTTCACCACCGCCCGGGGTGACTTCCTGCAGACATTTTCCGAGATGATCCTGAAGCCCCGCGGCCTCGACCACCGCGTGGCCTTCCCCGGGCCCGGCGGTGCGAACGCGGTCGAGGCAGCCCTCAAGCTTGCGCGGAAGGTCACCGGCCGTGAGTCGATCGTGAACTTCACGAACGCCTTCCACGGGATGACGCTCGGGGCCCTCTCCGTGACCGGGAACTCCCTGAAGCGCGGCGGCGCCGGTATCCCCCTGGTGCACGCGACCCCGATGCCCTACGACGACTACTTCGACGGCGACGTGCCGGACTTCATGTACTTCGAGCGCATGCTCGGGGACTCCGGCAGCGGCCTGAACCACCCGGCCGCGGTGATCGTGGAGTCGGTACAGGGCGAGGGCGGCATCAACGCCGCCCGCGCCGAATGGCTGCGTGCTCTCGCCGACCTCTGCAAGAAGTACGACATCCTGCTGATCCTCGATGACATCCAGATGGGGTGTGGCCGAACCGGGGGCTTCTTCAGTTTCGAGGAGGCCGGGATCGTCCCGGACATCATCTGCCTGTCCAAGTCCATCAGCGGCTACGGGATGCCGATGGCGCTCACGCTGGTGCGCCCTGAGCTCGACATCTGGGAGCCGGGCGAGCACAACGGCACGTTCCGGGGCTTCAGCCCCGCGTTCGCGACCGCGGCCGAGGCGATCCGCACCTTCTGGGCGGACGACGCCCTCGAACGGTCCACCCAGACCAAGGGCGCCCACGTGGAGAGCCGGTTCAACCAGCTCGTCGCCAAGTACCCCGAGCACGAGCTGATCAGCAAGGGGCGCGGACTCGCCCGCGGCCTGCAGTTCGGCACCGCCGAGCTCGCCGGACAGGTCTGCGCGGAGGCGTACCAGCGTGGCCTGCTCATGGAGACCTCGGGGCCCGAGGACGAGGTCATGAAGATCCTCCCGCCGCTGACCCTCACCGACGACGAGCTGAACCGTGGCCTGCGGATCATCGACGAGTCCGTCGACGCGGTGCTCGGACGTTCCTGATCGCCCCGGTCCCCCTTCCCTCAACCCTTGGAGTTGCCCCACATGCTCGTCCGCACCATCGCCGAGATCACCGACACCGACGCCGACATCAAGACTGAGAACTGGCGCAGCAAGCGCATCATCCTGGCCAAGGAGGGTGTCGGCTTCTCGGTCCACGAGACCACCCTCTACGCCGGCACCGTGAACGACTTCTGGTACGCCAACCACATCGAGGCCGTGTTCATCGTCGAGGGCGAGGGAGAGATCACGGACCTGGCCACCGGCGAGACGCACCAGCTCGGACCGGGCTCGCTGTACCTGCTGAACGACCACGACAAGCACCAGGTCCGGCCCCGGACCCAGATGCGTACGGTGTGCGTGTTCAACCCGCCGGTGACAGGGCGAGAGGTGCACGACGAGAACGGCGTCTACCCGCTCGTCACGGAGCCCGCGCCGGCCTGATCCGGCCACTCGCCTGGGAGCGCCAGGGGACGCCGTCGCTATGCTCGACGCGTCAGGCCGACGCCGCAGACCTGCAGGGGGATCCATGCACACCGTCGCTCGACGCAAGCGCGGGCGTCCGGTCGCCGCTCTGGCGGCGGCCGTTGCCGTCACACTTGCGGCCTGCGACGCCGCCGGCGGCGGCGACTACTCGGTCGCCGACGCGCTCGCCCGGGTGCCGGCCATGGACGTCGAGGGCCTGTGGATCACGACGGCTGACCTCGACACCGCGACGACGGTCGCCGGCCTGGAGCGGCCGACCGAGCCGGGCGAGGTGCCCCAATGGATCCTCGCGTTGACTGCCGAGGCCGACTCGCCGGCATTCGTGCCACTGCCGGAGATCCTGGCGCAGACGTCTCCCGTCGAGGAGTCGGCCGACTCGTTCGGGTGGTCCATCCTGGACGTCGACGCGTTCGCCGGGGGCGACGCTGCGCCGACGGACCATTTCGCCACCCTCGTCGGGGACTTCGACGACGAGACGCTGGCGGACCTGCCGGTGGTCGAGGACGGGATCGTCACGGTCGGCGAGGGCGAGGACTTCGCGACAGACCTCGACGCCGCCACTGAGGCGAACCCACTCGGTGTGCCCCAGCGGTTGGCGGAGTCCGACGGCGAAATTGCCGTCTCACCGTCCACTCCCCTGGTCCGGGAGTGGCTTGCTGGACCGGAGTCGTCACTGGCGGACGACGAGGTGCTGGCCGTCCTCGCCGACGTGCTCGACTCCGCGGACGTGTACTCCGCCGCGTTCTACCGGGGCGACTACTCCCTGAGCGCGGACGCACTACCCCCAGGGGCGGAGCCCGAGGTTCTGATCCGCGAACCGTTCGAGACCGTCGGCATGGGCTGGGCGAGCGACGACGACGGCCCGCTCATGGTGGTCGCGTACGCGTTCGAGGACTCCGACAGTGCCGGCGCCGCGGCCGAGGAGGTCCGCGGCGTCTGGTCGGACGGCGTCTCGCTGGTGAACGCGGCGCCGTGGAGCGAGCGGGTCAGCGTCGAGGACGTCGTCACCCACGGCTCGATCGTCGAGGCCCGGCTTCGTCCGGTGGAACAGGCCCCGCTGAGCCTCCCGATGCGGGCACTTCAGGCCCGGGACCTGCCATTCCAACACGGCTGAACGCACCGGCGCGAGAGCGCGGCACGCATCCGCCACCAGGCTTCATCGGTGGTTCACCTATCGTTCACCTGCCGCGCCCCATCGGTTCAGACGCAACGGTGAATGTGGTGACCGTCGAGGGCGTGGTCTCCACGCCCGTTGACCCTCGCGCCCCATCGAGGCGCCGCGGACGCCGGGCCTGGGCAACTCCGGGGGGATGAGCCCGCCCGGTGTCCGCCAGGGGTGCGGTTGAGCATGCGCGGTGTCCACCGCCGACGCCGCGCCGTTCGGTTATCCACAACTGGACAGGGCCCGACGGCGCAGGGCCGGGTCATGCAGGCAGGCTCGCCCACATGCTGCCCGAACCGGAGGAGACGTCGCGAGCGCGGCCGGTGGCGTCGCTCGCGGTGCTGGTGCTTCTTGCGCTCGCCCTGGTGCTGGTGGTGCCGCAGTGGTGGGCGCAGGTGCGGGCACCGCCGCCGTACCCGGTGCCGGCCGAGCTGGTCGCAGCCGCCCGCACCGACCTCGCCTCATTGGCGGTCGTGGAGCCGCTGGGCCTCGCCGACTACGAGCGGGAGTTCTTCGGAGAGCCGTGGTCCGATGTCGACCGGAACGGGTGCGACACCCGCAACGACGTCCTCGCGGTCTGGCTCGACGATGTCGTCTTAGACGCTTTGAAGCCGTGCTTGGTGGTCTCGGGTTCCCTGTCCGACCCCTACACCGGTCATCTCGTGCCGTTCGTGCGGGGACCGAGCACCAGCGCCGAGGTGCAGATCGATCACGTGGTCGCCCTCGCCGACGCCTGGCGCAAGGGCGCGTCCCACTGGCCACCGGAACGCGCCCTCGCGTTCGCGAACGACCCCGGCAACCTGATCGCCGTGGACGGTCCGGCGAATCAGGACAAGGGCGCCGACGATGCCGCCGACTGGCTCCCGCCGAACACCGGGTTCCACTGCGCCTACGCCGTGCAGCAGATCCGGGTGAAGGCGACGTACGCGCTCGGCGTCAGCGGCGCCGAGTTCGGTGCGCTGGCGCAGGTGCTGGCGCAGGAGTGCCCGGGGGCGCCGGCGGCTCGGGCCGAGATGGTGGCCGGACGGCTGATGCCGGGCACCGCCGCGGTGGCGACTGGGGTGGGATGCCGGGCACGGCCGGGATGTCGGCCGGAGTTGGGATGTCGGCGGACCGCGATAGCCTCACGGAACCTGGATCGGACGGGCCGCTCCGCTCATGTCGAGTGGCAGAGCACGGTCGAACAGGGCCGGGTCGGACCACGTTTCGTCAGAGCGACCTCGGTCGAACAAGTGGAGGGAGGCGGGCGTGTTCCTGCTCGATGACGTGCTCGTCTACTCCGCCAGCGACCTGTCGACCGCCGTCGGCTGTGAGTTCGCCGCGCTGCGCAAGCTCGACGAACGCCTCGGCCGGGTCCCGAAGCTCGAGGTGGAGAACGCGTTCCTGGACCGGGCCGCCCGGTTGGGCAACGAGCACGAGGAACGGGTACTCGAGCAGTACCGGCAGCGGTTCGGCGCCGGCGTCGTGGAGATCGGCCCACCCACCGAGTACACCCGGGCGGCACTCGAGGACCAGCATGCACGAACCATCGCGGCGCTCCACGCGGGCGCGGATGTGGTGGCCCAGGCCGGCTTCTTCGACGGGCGGTTCCATGGGCGCGCGGACTTCCTGGTCCGCGAGGGCGACGTCGGCGGTCGGCCGAGCTACGCCGTCGTCGACGCGAAGCTGAGCCGCTCGGCGAAGTCGCCGGCCGTGATGCAGGTCGCCGCGTACGCGGACCAGCTGCTCCGAGCCGGGATCGACGTGGCCGAGTACACCCACCTGCACCTCGGCGACGACGTCGTCACGTCGCACCCGACGGCCGACGGCGTTGCCGTCCTGCGCGAGCAGCGCGAGCAGGTCCAGCACCTGCTGGACGAACACCGCCTCGATGACGGGCCGGTCGACTGGGGCGACGAGCGGTACCGGGCCTGCCTGTGGTGTGACTACTGTGCGGCCGAGCTCGAGCCGGCCCGTGACGTCAAGCTCGTCTGGGGGGTGCGCAGCGGGAACCGGAACGCCCTCCGGGCCGCGGGCATCACCACGATCGACGACCTCGCGGCCAGCACGGGACCGATACCGAAGATCCGGCCGGCCACTCTGGACCGGCTGCGCGGACAGGCTCGACTGCAGCTGCGGCAGGAGGAGGCGGAGGCGCGCGCTGTCCAGGGCCCGGGGGCCACGCCGACGGTCTTCAGCGAGGTGCACACGGTGACGGCCCTCGAGGCACTGCCCGCACCCGATGCCGGCGACATCTTCTTCGACTTCGAGGGCGATCCGATGTGGGTCGACTCCGACCGGACCGAGTGGGGCCTTGAGTACCTCTTCGGTCTCGTCGAGGCCGGCCCCGAGGAGCGCTATGTGACGTTCTGGGCGCACGATCGCGCCGAGGAGGCGCAGGCGCTCCGGAGTTTTCTGGCGTACGTGGCGCAGCGCCGCGCCGCGCATCCGCAACTGCACATCTACCACTACGCAGCCTACGAGCAGTCCGCGCTGCGCAACCTCGCGCAACGCCACGGGTTCGGCGCGGACGAGGTCGAGGACCTCATCGCCGACGGGGTCCTCGTCGACCTGTACAAGACCGTCAAGGACGGCGTCCGGATCTCCCAGCGCTCCTACTCCCTCAAGAAACTCGAGCCGCTGTACATGGGCGCGGAGCTCCGGGACGCGTCGGGCGTCACCAGCGGTGGGGACTCGGTGGTCGCGTACGAGGAAGCCATGGCCATGCGCGCCGCCGGGGACGACGCCGGCCATGCCGCGCGCCTCGCCGAGCTCGCCGATTACAACCGGTACGACTGCGTCTCCACGCTTCGGCTGCGGGATTGGCTGCTCGAGCAGCGGGACCGGACGCTCGCCGTGCTGCGTGAGGCCGCGCTGGCCCTCGGTGCCGGTGCCAGCCCGATGGAGTCTCCGGAGACGAGCACCGCCGGGATCGCGACCGAGCCTGCCATGGCCGTCGAGGAGGAGACCGAGGAGACGACCGCACAGATCCTCGCCCGGGCGTTGCTGGCCCGGACGTCGGACCCGGCCGCTCCGCTCCTCGCCGCCGCCCTCGAGTACCACCGCCGCGAGGACGAGCCGTTCTGGCGGGCTCACTTCGAACGGCTCGACGCGCCGCGGCGGGACTGGGTGGACGCCCGGGACGTGCTCGAGGTGCACGGGGGCAGGGTCGTCGAGGACTGGTCCGGACCGGAGGGTCGGCGGCCCACGCGGGTCCTCGAGCTCACCGGGGCGCTGGGCACCGGCAGCATCGTCGGCGCCGGCTCCGAGGTGTACTGCGTCTATCCCCCGCCGGTTCCCGACGGCATGCGGGTCCCCGAGGGACACGAGCGCGCCACCTCGGGCGCCCGGGTGATCAGTCGGGGCGAGAACAGCGACGGCGAGGACGTTCTGGTCATCGCGGAGTGGCTCGCCCGGGACGTGGTCGAGCACGACGTCCTGCCGGTCCTGATCACCCCAGGCGCACCGCCGTCCGCCGCCTCGCTCCGGTCCGCCATCGAGTTGGTCGCCCAGGCGGTCGTGGACGACGGCACGGCAGCCTCGACCGCGCCGCCTGCGCCGACCATGCTGACTGCGCGGGCCACCGACGCGAACACGGCAAGCTCGCCGACTGTGGTCGAGGGTGGCGGTGGCGAGGCAGCAACGATTGCCGTCGAGACCGGCGTTCGTCTGGAACCGGAACGGGACGAGGAGCGGGCGGTGGGTGCCCCGCCGCGGCCCTCGACTGGTCCCGATACCTGGCTGCTGCCGGCTCAGGCGGCTCTCGACGTGTTGCGTCGAGTACCGCCCCGGCAGCGGCACGGCGGAACGCTCCCCCACGCCGCCGTCAGCGTGCCCGGCCCGGGCTCCGCCGTCGACGGGGTAGGTGGCGACCACATCGGCGCGGACCACATCAGCGCGGTCACCGACGCGGTGCTCGGTGCCGACGACTCCTACGTCGCGGTCCAGGGCCCACCTGGCACCGGCAAGACCTACCTGGGCACCCGAGTCATCGCCGCACTGGTGCAGCGGTTCGGGTGGCGGGTCGGCGTGGTCGCGCAGTCGCACGCGGTCGTCGAACACTTCCTGGGCGGGGTGATCGAGGCCGGTGTCCCTGGCGCGCAGGTCGGCAAGCGCGGCGGCAGCATCGACGCGAGCATCCCGACCGACTTCCGTCCCGCCGTCGAACATGACCGGAATGCGCCACCGTGGGTGCGCGTGGACACCTACCAGCACCAGGAGTTCCTCGAACGCCACGGCAGCGCCGGCGCGGTGATCGGCGGCACCGCCTGGGACTTCACGAACCGGCGCCGGTTCGCCGTCGGGGACCTCGACCTACTGGTCGTCGACGAGGCTGGCCAGTTCTCGCTCGCGAACACGATCGCCGTCGCCACGGCCGCCCGCCGACTACTGCTGCTCGGCGATCCGCAGCAGCTGCCGCAGGTCAGCCAAGGCACCCATGACGCGCCCGTCGACGTCTCGGCGCTCGGCTGGCTCACCGAGGGTCACGCCACCCTGCCGCCGAGTCGCGGCTACTTCCTGGACCGGACGTGGCGGCTCCACCCGGCGTTGTGCGAGGCGGTCTCGACGCTCGCCTACGACCACCAGTTGCACAGTCACCCGCGGACCGCGCGGCGGCACCTCGAGGGCCTCGACGCGGGAGTGCACGTGGTGCGGGTGCCGCACCGCGGCAACGTCGTGGACTCCCCCGAGGAGTCCGCGGAGGTCGTCGCGCAGATCCAGGCACTGCTCGGCAAGCGCTGGACGGACAGTTCCGACCGCGCCAACAGTGCCGAAAGTGCCGACAGGGCCGACGTTGCCGACAGGGCCGACAGGGCCGATAGCGCCGAGGCGCGCCCGTTGGCCCCGGCGGACATCCTCGTCGTCGCCGCCTACAACGCCCAGGTGCAGCGCATCCGGCACGACCTCGCCGATGCGGGCCTGGAGGCGGTCCGGGTCGGCACGGTGGACAAGTTCCAGGGCCAGGAAGCCGCCGTCGTGCTGCTCAGCCTGGCCGCATCCAGCGCGGACGATGCGCCGCGCGGGCTCGGCTTCGTGCTCTCCCGCAACCGGCTGAACGTGGCGATCTCCCGGGGCAAGTGGGCGGCGATCGTGATCCGCTCACCCGGCCTGACCCGGCACCTGCCGTGGGACCCGAACGAATTGACCGCGCTCGGCGCGTTCATCACGCTCTGCAGCGACGCCCGCGAGCGCCGGAGCCGCCGTCACTGACGGCCTCCAGACCTGGATTCCTCACCGCAGGCACTCGACCTGCGCTACTGCGTCGGCCCACCACGATCGTGCGGTGCCGGGTTCGAGTGCCCTGCGAGCACCCTCGCTCGATCCACTTGTCTCAACTATTTGAATCGTGCGCCAGGGACCTGAAAGGCCCTATCCTGTCGGGCATGGGCGAGAAGGCACAGGTCGTCGGCGCGGAACGGGTCCTCGTCCTGCTCCGTGCCCTCGCCGAGCATGGCCAGGGCGCGACGCTGGATGAGCTCGCGGCCGTCGTCGGCGGCTCCAAGCCCACGATCCACCGGGGGCTCGCACTCCTGTGCCGGATCGGCTTCGCGCGCCGCGACGAACGTGGCCACTACTGTCTCGGCGACCAGTACCTGCGGCTCGCCTTCACCTACCACGAGCAGCAGACCGACCACCTGCGGGCGCAGCCGATCCTGGCGGCGCTGGCCGAGCGGTTCGGCGAGACCGCGCACTACGCCGTGCTCGACGGCCGCGACGTGGTCTACCGCGGCAAGGTCGACCCGCCCGATCGCGCGGTCCGGCTGACCTCGGTGATCGGTGGCCGCAACCCAGCCCACTCCACCGCCGTCGGGAAGGTCCTGCTCGCGCATCGCCTGACCGACGAGCCCCAGGTCCGGGCCTGGCTCACCGGCGGCGAGCTCGAAGCCCGTACCGAAGCGACGATCGTCGCGCCGGACGCTTTCGCGACCGAGCTCGCCCGCGCCCGCGACCAGGGTTACGCGAACGAGGACGAGGAGAACGAGCTGGGCATCGCCTGCCTCGCTGTGCCGGTCTGGTGGGGACCCGGCACCGAGCCGACCGGGGGCATCAGCATCAGCGCCGTCCGCTACCGTACTCCGTTGGCCGCGCTGCTCGACCGGCTCCCGGAGATCCGCGCGATCATCGACGGTGCGCCATGATCGCGGACCTGCTGGTACGCGGCGCGACCGTCATAGACGGCTCGGGCGGCGTGCCGGTGCCCGCGGACGTCGCCGTGGCCGACGGCGTGATCGTGGCGGTCGGGAAGCTCGCCGCGGTCACCGCGGCCGAGATCGTGTCGGCGCCCGGGGCGGTGCTCCTGCCCGGCTTCATCGACGCACACTCGCACACCGATGCCGTCATCGGGCAGGCGCACGTGCAGCACGCGCTGTTGCGCCAGGGCGTGACGACCGTCGTCACCGGCCAGGACGGCGTCTCACATGCGGGCGCGGGCGCTGACGGCGGTGCGTGGGGCTCGCGGTACTTCGCAGGCATCAACGGCACGTCGGAGCCGGCCGGGACGCTGGCGGAGTATCGCGCCACGCTCGCGGGCGAGCTGCGCCTCAACACCGCCCACCTGCTCCCGCACGGGTCGATGAGGTACCAGCGGGCCGGGCTGCGCGAGCGCCTGGATGCCGGCGAGGTCGCCGCGCTGCGGGACGACGTCGAGGCGGGGCTCGCCGACGGTGCCGTCGGGCTCTCGACCGGGCTGCACTACATCCCGGGCGTGCACGCCGACGTCGACGAGTTCGTCGTGCTGGCCGGCCCGCTCGCCGCGGCCGGCCGGCCCTACGTCACCCACATGCGCGGGTACGAGGCCGAGTCCGCCGTCGGCCTCGGCGAGGTGCTGGCGATCGCCCGCCGCAGCGGTGTCGGCGCACACATCTCCCACCTGCACGGACCGGCGCAGGAGCTCCTGGCCACGATCGATCGTGCCGCCGGGGACGGGCTGGACCTGACCTTCGACTCCTACCCGTACCTGTCCGGGTTCAGCCTGCTGAGCGTGCCGCTGCTGCCCTGGGACCTGCTCAGGCTGGCTCCGGAGGACCTGGTGGAACGCCTGTCACAACCCGATGCGCTCGCGTGCATGCCACCCGGCTGGGGCGACACCGTCGCGCAGGAGCTGGACCGGATCACGCTCGCCGGCGTTCCGGGACGCCCCGACCTGGAAGGGCTGACGCTCCGGGCAGCCGCCGAGGTGCTCGACCGGGACGCCCCGACGATGGTGCTCGACCTGATCGCCGACACCGCCGGCGCCGTGACCGCGGTGTTCCAGCAACCCTCGACGAGCACCGAGGGCGACGTCCGTGCCCTGCTGCGACATCGTGGTCACATGGGCGGGTCGGACGGCATCTTCGTCGGCGGCCATCCGCATCCCCGGGCCTGGGGAACGTTCGCCAGGTACCTGGCCCGGCACGTCCGCGACCTCGGCGACTGGAGCTGGGCGGAGGCCGCCGTGCACCTCGCCGCCAGGCCCGGGGCCCGGTTCGGGCTCGGTGGTCGCGGCCACATCCGACCCGGCGCCCCGGCCGACCTCGTACTGATCGACCCACGCACGGTCACGGATACCGCGACCTACGCCGAGCCGCAACGCCTCGCCACCGGCATCAGCGACGTCTGGGTCGGCGGCGTGCGGGTGCTCCGCGACGGCGAGCTCACAAGGGCCCGGCCTGGCGCCCCCCTGACCTGGCAAGACTGAACCGTTCCCACCCGATACCCGAAGGAAGATCCCCGTGCCCGAGATGCAGATCAGTGACGCCCTGCCCACCCCCGCCGGCCCCTACTCCCACGTCGGCACCGCCGCCGGGCTGGTCTGGACCGCGGGCTTCGGACCTCAGGAACCGGCCACCGGCACCGTCCCGGACGGCGTCGAGGCACAGACCGAGGCAACGCTCGACAACGTCGAGCGAGCCCTCGCCGTCGTCGGCCTCGATCTGAGCGACGTGATCAAGGCGACCGTGCACCTGGAGCACCTCAAGCGCGACTTCGCCGCCTTCAATGCGGTCTACGCCGAGCGGTTCGGTGACCACCGCCCGGTCCGCACCACCGTCGGCTCAGACCTCATGGACATCCTCGTCGAGATCGACGTCGTCGCGGTGCAACGCGGATGAGCGCGTCCGCCGACCCGGCCGCGCCGGCGAACGGCGCGGCCCGGGTGGTCCTGATCACCGGCGCCGCGGGCGGGATCGGCCGCGCGCTGACCCACCGGTTCGCGGACGCGCGCACCTGCCTCGTCCTCGTGGACCGCAACGCCGACGGCCTCGCCGCGCTCGCGCAGGACCTCGGCGCCCCGGCGACGATCCTCACCGAAGCGCTCGACATCACCGACGACGACGCGGTCGACGCCCTGGTGACCCGCGTGCAGGACCGGTGGGGCGCCGTCGACTTCCTCATCAACAACGCCGCGTACGCCTACGACGACGATGTGCTCGGGACCACGCCCGCACGGTGGGACGAACAGGTAGCGATCGCACTGCGGTCGGTCTTCCTGTGCAGCCGGGCGGTCCTGCCGGGGATGCGCCGGCGCGGCCGCGGCGTCATCGTGAACATGGCCTCGGTCAACGCCCACCAGTACTTCGGCAACGAGGCCTACAGCGCGGCCAAGGCGGGCGTCGAGTCGCTCACCCGCAGCATCGCGGTGCGCTACGGACCCGACGGCGTTCGCGCGCTCGCACTCGGGATCGGGACCGTGCTGACCCCGGGCGCCTGGGACGCGCGCCTCGATCGCGATCCTGACATCGTGGACCGGCTCAGGTCCTGGTATCCCTTGCGCCGTCTCGGAACACCGGAGGACATCGCCGCCCTGACCGCGTTCGTCGCCTCCGACGAGGCGTCCTGGATCACCGGCACCACGATCATGGTCGACGGCGGTCTGACGGCAGGCAACCAGCGGCTCGCCGACGACGTGCTGGGAATCGAGCAGCGCCCGCTCGGCGAATAGCCCGTGGCGCGGCGGAGGCCGAAGGTCAGCGGAACTTCTTCATCGGGTCGAAGCCGTCTCCGGGCGACCGGTCGTCCCGTGCCGCCGCCCGACCCTGCATGGCCTGCTTCTGTTTGGCCAGGATCCGCATCGTGACACCCATCTGGGCGACCGAGATCAGCACGACCGCGCCGAGGAACAGCGGCAACCCGATCACCTCGGACACCCAGAGCAGCACGGCCACGACGATGAGCGCTCCGGAGAGCATGGCGGTCACGACCAGGCCGCGAGCCATCGGATTCATCGGATTCATCGCCCAAGTCTCGCAGGTCGACGTACCCGGTGAGCAAGGCCCGACGGCGGGCCGCGCGCCCATGTGCGCGGCCGCCGTCGGGCAGGTGGTCGCCTCAGCCCTGGACCGGCGCCCCGAGCCGCTCCCGGACCGAGCGGGTCGCCGCGACGAGATTCTCCAGCGAGGCGATCGTCTCGGGGTAGCCGCGGGTCTTCAGGCCGCAGTCCGGGTTCACCCAGAGCTTGCGCTCACCGACCGAGGCCAGCGCCGCCGTCAACAGGTCGGTGATCTCGGCCGTGCTCGGCACGCGGGGTGAGTGGATGTCGTACACGCCGGGGCCGATGCCGCGCGCGAACCCGGACGAGTTGATATCCGGCAGGATCTCCATCTTCGACCGCGCCGCCTCGATCGAGGTCACGTCCGCGTCGAGGCCGTCGATCGCGCCGATGACCTCGCCGAACTCCGAGTAGCACAGGTGGGTGTGGATCTGGGTGGCGTCCGCCGCACCCGCGGTCGCGAGCCGGAACGAGGCCACCGACCAGTCCAGGTACGCGCTCTGGTCGGCGCGGCGCAGCGGCAGCAGTTCCCGCAGGGCGGGCTCGTCGACCTGGACGATCCCGATGCCCGCCGCCTCGAGGTCGGCGATCTCGTCCCGCAGGGCCAGTGCGACCTGGTTCGCCGTGTCCGCGAGCGGCTGGTCGTCGCGCACGAAGGACCAGGCGAGGATCGTCACCGGGCCGGTGAGCATGCCCTTGACCGGGTGGCTCGTGAGCGAGGCCGCGTGCCGGGACCAGTCCACCGTGATCGGTGCGGGCCGGGAGACGTCGCCCCAGAGGATGGACGGGCGGGTGCAGCGCGACCCGTAGGACTGGACCCAGCCGTTCTGCGTGACGGCGAACCCGTCGAGGTTCTCCGCGAAGTACTGGACCATGTCGTTGCGCTCGGGTTCGCCGTGCACGAGCACGTCCAGGCCGAGCTTCTCCTGCAGCTCGATCACATGGGCGATCTCGGCACGCATCGCCTCCGCGTACTGCTCGGCGGTGATCTCCCCCTTGCGCAGGCTCGCCCGGGCGCCACGGAGCTCGGAGGTCTGCGGGAAGGACCCGATCGTGGTCGTGGGCAGGGCCGGCAGGTCCAGTACCGCGTCCTGGGCGGTGACCCGCACGTCGTAGCCGCTGCGGTGGAAGTCGGCGTCGGTGAGGCCGGCGGCGCGCTCCCGGACGGCCGGGACCACGACTCCGGGCGCACCGGCCCGGTCCGCGGCGACCTCGCGGGAGTGGGCGAACGCCTCCCCCGCTGCGTCCGGCCCGGCGGCCAGCGCGAGCACCTCGCCGACCTTCTCGTCGGCGAACGCGAGCCACGACAGCAGCCGCTGCGGCAGGTCGGGCTCGTCGGAGGTGGTGTGCGGCACGTGGAACAGCGACGTGGAGGTGGACACGGCGACGTCGACGTCCGGCCCGAGGTCCGCGCGCAACGCGGCCACGGCCGCGGCGGCGGCGTCCAGGTCGGTGCGCCAGATGTTGTGACCGTCGACGACGCCCGCCACGACGGTCCGGCCCGCAAGGGAGGTGCGGACCGCGTCGTCGATCGCGGGTGCCTCGCCGCGGACCAGGTCCAGCCCGATGGCCTCGACGCCGGTACCCGCCAGGTCCGCGAACCGTTCCCCGAGCGGGCCGTAGGGCGTGGCCACGAACACGGCCGGCCGCTCCGGGCGCGCCAGGTCCACGGAGAGTGCCTGGTAGGCACGCCCGACGGCGGCGTTCACCTGCGCGGACGGCTCCGCCCAGGTGTCGCTCACCAGGGCCGGTTCGTCGATCTGCACCCAGGTGGCGCCCGCGTCGGCGAACGCGCGCAGCCAGTCCGCATAGGCGGCCAGCAGGTCGTCGAGCCGGGACAGCGGGGAGAAGCCCTCCGGCGCCGACTCGCTCGGCTTGGCCAGTAGCAGGAACGTGACCGGGCCGACCAGCACGGGCCGGGTCACCACGCCGTCGGCAAGGCCGGCTGCGAATGCCGACACGCTTGGGGTCTCGACCAGGCGGAACTCCGTCTCCGGGCCGATCTCCGGGACGAGGTAGTGGTAGTTGGAGTCGAACCACTTGGTCATCTCCAGGGGGGCCAGATCACCCTCGCCCCGCGCCAGGGTGAACATGCCCGCGAGGTCGAGCGCGCCGTCGGGGCCGCGCAGGTGCGCGAACCGTTCCGGGATCGCGCCCAGGTGAGCCGCCACGGACAGCACCTGGTCGTAGAAGGTGAAGTCCGACGGGATCGAGGCGTCCTCGGTGCCCAGGCCGAGGCCGGTCAGGTGGGTCCGGGTCCGCGCGCGGAGGTCCCGGGCCACCGCGATGAGCTCCGGCGCCGTGCTGCGGCCGGCCCAGAACGACTCAACGGCGCGCTTGAGCTCGCGGCGCGGCCCGATCCGGGGGTAGCCGAGGATGGTGGCGGCCGGGAACGCGGGGACGGGGCCTTCGTGCAACGACATGGTGGTGCTCCTTCTTGTCCGGTGTGGTTCGAGCAGGGTGCGGCGACCCCCGTCGGCCGCGGGGCCGATCGGTTGTCTCGATTGCCGGGCCGGACCGGTGCGCCCGCCATCACGGGCACACTCGGGTCAGGCCGGCACGGTCACTGAGGGGAAGCGCCCCCCAGGGCGACTGATGGGGTGAGTCCGGCCCGGTCGAGGAGATCGAGCGCGGCCTTCGATGAGTTGAACGTGTACAGGTGCAGGCCGGGCGCACCGGCCGCGAGGACGCCGTCAATCAGGTCCACGCTCGCGGCCAGACCCCGTCGGTACGTCTCGGCGGGGTCCGCGGCGGCGTCGAGGGAGTCCAGCAGTTGCCGCGGTACCCGGACCCCCGTCAGTTCCTCGAGCCGGCGCAGCCGCTTCGGGTCGGTGAGCGGGATGAGCCCGGGGATGATCGGGATCCGGACGCCCCCGGCTCGCGCGGCGGACACCAGTTCGGCGTAGTGGGCCGGGTCGAAGAAGACCTGGGTGATCGCGAAGTCCGCGCCCGCCTCCTGCTTCTCGAGCAGGGCGGCCACATCGCTCGGGTCCACCACGGCCCGCCCGTCCGGCCCGTAGGCGCCGCCGGGATAGGCAGCCACCGAGATGCTCACCGGGTCCGCCGGCCCGAGCCGCGTCGCGACGATGCCCCGCAGCAGGGCGACGAGCTGGCTCGCCCGGGTCAGACCCTCCGGGTGCGGCTGCCAGTCCTCCTGGCCGGCCGGTGGATCCCCGCGCAGGGCGAGGAAGTCGCGGACGCCCTCGTCGAGCAGCCCGCCGATGTACTCGGTCAGGTCCGCCTCGGACGCCCCGACGCAGGTCAGGTGCGCGATCGGGGTGACCGGCGTGTCCCGCAGGATCGTGCAGAGCAGGTCGCGCGACGTCTGCCGGGTCGCCCCGGAGGCGCCGTACGTCACGGAGAAGTAGTCCGGCCCGATCTGGGCCAGGTCCGCGACCGTCCGCTGGAGTGAGACCTCGCCCTTGGGGGTGCGGGGCGGGTACAGCTCGAACGAGATCGTGGGACGCTCGCCCGGTGCCCCGTACAGGCTCGCCGTGCTCATCGCAGCGCCCCGGGCGCTTGTGGTGCCTTCATGTGAACTCCATCGACCCTGGCTTTAGCACCCTTCCCCTCGGGAGGCTTCCGTTGGGGGGTTGCTGCGGCGTCGACGAGCCAGGACTCTCGACCGCTCTGGATGGTGATTGATTTCGATGGTACTCGTCCCACCCGCGACGCCGCGAGTGTTTCACCGACTGAGATTCGGCCGGCTGGGGCGCCACTCCACCACGGGCGTACCGCAACGACACGCCTCGACGTGCCGGCCCACCTGGAGGAGGATGCACCGGCATGAGCCCGTACGGTGCCTCGACCGGCTACGGCACGGTCACGAAGGTGTTGCACTGGGCCATGGCCGTGGCCATGGGGATCCAGTTCGTCCTGGGCTATTCGATCGACCGGTTCGACGACCTGCTCGAGTGGGCCGCCGACCTGTTCTTCGGTGGTGAGGAGGACTGGTGGATCGTGCCGCACGCGGTGCTCGGCGCCACGATCCTCGTGCTCGCGTGCGTGCGCGTGTGGTGGCGCCGCGTCGGCGGCCTGCCGGACTGGGCGCCCGGGCTCTCCGCAGCCGAGCGCCGCGTCGCGACGGTGGTCGAGCGCACCCTGTACGTGCTGATGTTCGCGATCCCGGTCACCGGGCTCGCCCTGCTGTTCGCCACGGACACCGAGTGGGATGTCGGCCCCTACGAGTGGCCGGCCCCGTTGCCCCTCGTCGACGACGATGCCGGGCTGATCGTGCACATCGCAACGCACGTCGTGTTCCTGGTGGCCCTGGTCGCCCACGTCGGTCTGGTACTCAAGCACCAGTTCCTCGACCGGGACCGGCTGCTGAACCGGATGCTGTGATCGCGGCGCGCCCGCGCACCTCGCCCGTGATGTCGGCCCGCGGGTGCATAGTCAGGACAACGCCGAGCCAGGACTGCCGGGTCGCCGTCGGCCCGGCCCCGAGTCGGCGGGAAGGGAGCGCGAGGGATGAACGGACGAATCGCCCAGTTGCGTGAGGAACTGAGCCTGGCCGCTGCCCGGGCCGAACGAGACGCCGTCCTCGGCCGCATCGCCGGGACCTGCGACGAGGACGACCTGCGGATGCGCGCGGGCGCGGGCGGCCTGGACGCGCGCGAGATGGCACTGCTGGACGACCTCGACGCGCTGGAGGATCTGATCGGCGCCTGAGCACCGCCGCCGCGGTCCGAGGAGGATCATTCACCGCATGGTGACCACCGCCGGGAGCGTCGTCCAGGTGCGCGGACTGCGGGTGATCCGCGGCCCCACCACAGCCCTGGACGGTGTGGACGTGACCGTCGCCGAGGGGCTCATCACCGGTCTGCTCGGCCCTTCCGGCTCGGGCAAGACCACCCTGATCCGGTCGATCCTCGGCGTGCAGGTGACCGCGGCCGGTTCCGTGACCGTGCTCGGCCATCCGGCAGGCAGTGCGCCGCTGCGGCGCGAGGTCGGATACGTCACACAGGCGCCGAGCGTCTATCCCGACCTCACCGTCGCGGAGAACCTGCAGTACTTCGCCCGGGTCCTCGGCGTCGCCGACGTGCGCGCGGACACCGACCGGGTGCTGGAGGTGGTGGACCTGGGACCGCAGCGCCGCCAGCTGACCGCTACCCTCTCCGGCGGCGAGGCCTCGCGGGTGAATCTGGCCGCGGCGCTGCTCGGCCGGCCGCGCCTGGTGGTGCTCGACGAGCCGACCGTCGGCCTGGACCCGGTGCTCCGGGACTCCCTGTGGCACACGTTCGCCCAGATCGCCGCGAGCGGAACCGCCGTGCTCGTCTCCTCGCACGTCATGGACGAGGCGGTCCGTTGCGATCGCCTGGTGTTGCTGCGCGCGGGACGGGTCCTCGCGCAGGGCACCCCGGCGGACCTGCTGACCCGGACCGGTACGGACTCCGCCGAGCAGGCCTTCCTCGCCCTCGTACGGGAGGGCCGGACGCCGTGATCGCCACCGCGGCCCGGGTGCTGCGCCAGTTGCGACATGACCCGCGCACGATCGCGATGATCCTCGTCGTCCCGTGCGTGCTGCTCACCCTGCTCTGGTGGATCTACGACGGCGGCCCGACGTTCACGAGCATCGGCCCCGCCCTGCTCGCCCTGTTCCCGATGATCATCATGTTCCTCATCACCTCGATCGCGACGCTGCGCGAGCGCCGATCGGGCACCCTGGAGCGACTGCTCACCCTGCCGCTGTCGAAGATCTCCTTCCTCGGCGGCTACGCGCTGGCCTTCGGCGTGATGGCCACCGTGCAAGCGCTGCTCGCCTCGGCGCTCATGCTGGGCCCGCTCGGCCTCGAGGTGCAGGGTCCGTGGGCGCTGCTGGTGCTGATCGCGGTGCTCGATTCACTCCTCGGTGTGGCCCTCGGCCTGTTCGTCAGTGCGTTCGCGAACACCGAGTTCCAGGCGGTCCAGTTCATGCCGGCCATCGTGCTCCCACAGGTGCTGTTGTGCGGACTGCTGGTGCCGCGCGCCGACCTGCCCCGGTTCCTGGAGATCGTCTCCAACGTCCTGCCGTTGTCCTACGCCGTCGACGCCATGAACGAGGTGGCCCGGGAGTCCGTACCCGACCTGACGCTTCCGTTGGTCGTCCTGGTGGCCTTCATCGTCGGGATGCTCGCGCTCGGGTCCGCCACGCTGCGGCGCCGGACACCCTGAGATCCGCCCAACCCGGCGGGTCCTGGTTAGGCTGGCCGCGAACCCCCGAACCCGAACCCTGAGGATCCGCCGTGCCCCAGAAGGTCCAGGGCGTCATCGCCCGCGCCAAGGATGCCCCCGTCGAACTGACGACGATCGTGATCCCCGATCCCGGTGCCGGTGAGGCGGTCGTGCGGATCCAGGCGTGCGGCGTCTGCCACACCGACCTGCACTACCGGGACGGCGGCATCAACGACGAGTTCCCGTTCCTGCTCGGCCACGAGGCGGCCGGGATCGTCGAGGAGGTCGGCCCCGGGGTCACCGAGGTGGCGCCGGGCGACTACGTCATCCTGAACTGGCGGGCCGTGTGCGGCCAGTGCCGGGCGTGCCTGCGGGGCCGGCCGTGGTACTGCTTCGCCACCCACAACGCCACCCAGAAGATGACGCTCGAGGACGGGACCGAGCTCTCGCCCGCCCTCGGCATCGGCGCGTTCGCGGAGAAGACCCTGGTCGCCGCCGGGCAGTGCACCAAGGTGGACCCCGCCGCGGCCCCCGAGGCGGCCGGGCTGCTCGGCTGTGGGGTGATGGCGGGCATCGGGGCCGCGATCAACACCGGCGGCGTGACCCGCGGCGACACCGTCGCGGTGCTCGGCTGCGGCGGCGTCGGCGACGCCGCGATCATGGGCGCCGCGCTCGCCGGCGCGGGCACGATCATCGCCGTCGACGTCGAGGACACCAAGCTCGAGTGGGCCAAGGGCGCCGGCGCCACCCACACGGTGAACTCCTCCCGCACGGACCCGGTCGAGGCGATCCGCGAGCTGACCGGCGGCTTCGGCGCGGACGTGGTGATCGACGCCGTCGGCCGCCCGGAGACGTACAAGCAGGCGTTCTACGCCCGGGACCTGGCGGGCGTCGTGGTGTTGGTCGGCGTGCCGAACCCGACCATGACGCTCGAACTGCCGCTCGCCGACGTGTTCGGCCGCGGTGGCGCCCTGAAGTCCTCCTGGTACGGCGACTGCCTACCCAGCCGGGACTTCCCGATGCTGATCGACCTGTATCTGCAGGGCCGGCTCGACCTCGACGCGTTCGTGTCCGAACGGATCGGGTTGGGCGACATCGAGGCCGCATTCACGAAGATGCACGACGGCGCCGTGCTGCGCAGCGTCGTGGTGCTGGAAGGAGCGACCGTATGAGCACGACGAACGACAACCCCACCGGCACGCGCGTCGACAAGGTGGTCACCTCGGGCACGTTCTCGCTCGACGGCGGCACCTGGGAGGTCGACAACAACGTCTGGGTGGTCGGTGACGACTCGGAATGCGTCCTCATCGACGCCGCCCACGACGTCGACGCCATCACCGCCGCCGTGGCCGGGCGCCAGGTGCGGGGCATCCTGCTCACCCACGCCCACGACGACCACATCGGCGTCGCCTGCCAGCTCGCCGGCGACTTCGGTACGCACACCTACCTGCACCCGGCGGATCGGGAGCTCTGGGACCGGACCCACCCGGGTGTCGGTCCCGACTCGGACCTGACCGACGGCGACACGTTCACCATCGGCGACGTCACCCTCGAGGTGTTGCACACGCCGGGTCATTCCCCCGGCTCGTGCAGCTTCCACAGCCCGGACCTCGGCGCGGTGTTCACCGGGGACACCCTGTTCCAGGGTGGTCCCGGCGCGACCGGGCGGTCCTTCTCGCACTTCCCGACGATCATCGACTCGATCACCGAGCAGTTGCTGACCCTGCCGCCCACCACGGTGGTGCACACCGGCCACGGCGATGACACGACGATCGGCGCGGAGGCCCCGCACCGGCAGGAGTGGATCGACCGGGGGCACTGACCCGGTCAGGTCCGGGCCGGCACCGGTTGCGGCGCCGGCGGGCCGACATAGCGCGCGGATGGGCGGATGATCTTGGTGTCCGTGCTCTGCTCCAGGACGTTCGCGGTCCAGCCGAGGACGCGCGCGGCTGCGAAGGTCGGGGTGAAGAGGGTGCGCTCGAACCCGATGTGTTCCATCACGACGGCCGCGTACCACTCGAGGTTGGTGTGCAGGGCACGCCCCGGCTTGTGCCGTTCGAGAAGCACGGGGATCCGCTCCTCGACGGCGACCGCGAAGTCGACGCGCGGTCCCCCGAAGCCCTGGGCGACCCGCTTCAGCAAGGCTGAGCGCGGGTCCTCGGTCCGATAGACGGGGTGCCCGAATCCCATGATCCTCACGCCGGCTCGCAGTTGCTCGCTCACCCAGGCGTCGATGTGCCCCGGGGTGCCGATCTCGTCGAGGCTGTCGAGGGCTCGGCTGGGCGCGCCGCCGTGCAACGGCCCGGACAGTGCGCCGAGGGCGCCGACGAGGCAGGACGCGGCATCGGCGCCGGTCGACGCGATCACCCGGGTGGCGAAGGTCGAGGCATTGAAGCCGTGGTCGATGGCCGCCACCAGGTACGCGGACAGCGCCGCCACGTGTGCATCCTCGGCCTCCTCCCCGCGCAGCATGTACAGGTAGTTCGCGACCAGTCCGAGGTCCGGGCGGGGCTCGACCGGTCGGTCCCCCGCCCGCAGCCGGGCGAGCGCCGCGACGATCGTGGGCACGCGAGCGGCGAGGCCGATCAGGTCGTCGCGACGTTGCTCGCGGGTGAGGTCGTAGAGCGGCAGCAGGCCACGCTGGGATCCCTCGAGGGCGAGGGCGGCGCGCAGGCCGGCGAGCGGATCTGCCGGGCCGGCATCCCGCGCGATGATGGGCAGGATCCCGGCCAGATCCTGTGACAACGGTGCCTGGGCGGCCACCTCGGCGGCGAACTCGTCACCGGCCGCGGCGTCGGGCAGTTCGCCGTCGAGCAGCAGTTTCCAGACATCCTCCACCGTTCGGGAAGCGGCGAGCTCCGTGGCCGAGTACTGGCGGTAGTGATAGAAGCCCTCGTGGCCACGCACGTCACTGAGCTCGGTCTCGGTGACGACGACGTTCGTGAGCCCACGCGGGACGTCGATCGGGGCATTGTCCATGCGCGACGGTGACTGCATCGGATCCTCCTATGGCGGTGTCGGGTAGCCTCACGAGACCACAGGCATTGATCACTGACCAATCAATGTTGATCACGTCAATATCGCGGGAGGCACCGTGTCCGAGCCGTTGCCGCGCCTGACCACGGCGCAGGCCGCCGCGCGTCTGGGCGTGAAGCCGACGACCCTCTACGCCTACGTCTCACGCGGGCTCATCGGGAGCACTCGCGCGGAGACCGGCGGTGGCTCGACGTTCGACGCCCTGGAGGTGGAGCAGCTGGCCGCGACGAGGCGGCGCGGACGTGAGGGTGCGGGTGCGGCTCCCGACCAGAACCGCGGCCGCCCGCTCATGGTCCTCGACTCCCCACTCACCCTCATCGAGAACGACGAGCTGTACTACCGCGGCCGCAGGGCGACGGACCTCGCACGGACCCTCGGTCTCGAGGCCGCGATCGAGTTCCTCTGGTCGCAGACCCCGACCACCACCGCCGGTGTGGGCTGCCACGCCTCCGCCGAGGTGGTCCGCCCTGCCCGCGCCGCTGGCGACCTCCTCGGGCCGGCGGCCAGGCTGATCGACCGGATGCAGCTGAGCGTGGTGGTCGCGGGCACGCACGACCCACTCCGCACCGACCTCGAGCCGGACGCCGTCCACTCCGCCGGGCGGCGCCTCATCGCCACGATGGTCGACGCCCTTCCCGATCTCGGCCCTGCCGCCTCGGGTTCGGCGTCTTTGGCGCAGCGACTCTGGCCCAAGCTGACGGCGGCGCCCAGCACCACGGCCGACCTGGCCCTGTTGGATTCGACGCTGGTCCTGTGCCTGGACCACGATCTGGCCACGGCGACCCTCGCCGCGCGCGTAGCCGCCTCCGCCCGTGCGCATCCCTACGCGGCGATCGCCTGCGCCCTCTCTGCGTTCGACAGCGCCATGCACGGCTCGGCTCCGTCGGCGGCGACCCAGATGCTCCGGGAAGCGCTCGACGGCGCACCCGAGCGAGCGATCGCCGGAGCGGCCGTCCGCGGTCGCGGCATCCCGGGGTTCGGACACGTGCTGTATCGCCGCACCGATCCGCGGGCGGCCTTCCTGTTGGGCCGGATGTCGACCATGACCCGTTACGCGGCCGCGATCCGCGCGGCTCGGGAGCTGGTCGCGATGGTGGGACCGCGCACCGGCCGGCCCGTCAACGTCGACCTGGCGCTGGCGGTCCTGGCCGTGGGAGCGGCGATGGGCGACGATGCCGGGCAGGCGATCTTCGCCGTCGCTCGGTCGGCCGGGTGGCTCGCGCACGTGGTCGACGAGTACAGCCAGCGGCCGCTGCGACTGCGACCGGAGTCGGCCTACGTCGGGCCGCGGCCCGAGTGAGCCGGTGCCCGGCGACCACGCCGGCAGTGCCGCCCGCCGGCCCAGTAGCATCGGAGCGCGGCCGGACGGAGGGTGGAACATCGTGGAATTTCGTGCAGTGAGTGACGATTCCGACGAGGTGCTCGTCGCCGTCGAGGGATCCCTCGGCCGGCTCCGCCTGAACCGGCCCCGCGCGATCAACGCCCTGACGCCGGGCATGATCGGCACGCTCACGACCCTGCTCGAGGGCTGGGCCGTCGACGAGCGGATCACGGCCGTCGCCCTCGATGGCGCCGGGGAGCGCGGACTGTGCTCCGGCGCGGATGTGCGCGCGATCCGAGCCGGCCTGCTCGACGGCACCGGCGACGCGACCGGGTTCTTCCGTGCGGAGTACGCCCTCAACGCACTGATCTCCGGCTACCCCAAGCCGTACGTGGCGCTCATGGACGGGATCGTGATGGGAGGCGGCATCGGGCTGTCCGCGCACGGCTCGCTGCGGCTGGTCACCGAACGCACCCGGATCGCGATGCCCGAGACCGGGATCGGCCTGTTCCCCGACGTCGGTGCGATGTTCTTCCTGTCCCGGGCGCCTGGCGAGCTCGGCACGCACCTTGCGCTCACCGGCAGCCAGGCGAGCGGGGCGGACGCGATCGCGGTCAGGTTCGCGGACACCCTCGTCGACTCCGGGTCGTGGCCCGCGATCGTCGCCCGGCTGGCCTCCGGCGAGGCGCTCGACCCATCCGTCGGCCGGACCGCGCCGGCCGCTGCCCTGCCGGCCGAGCGCGGATGGATCGACCGGTGCTACGCGGGGGACGATCCGGTCGCGATCCTCGACGCACTCCGCCGGGCCCCCGAACCTGCCGCCCGGGAGGCCGGCACGGTCCTGGCCGCGCGGTCCCCGCTCTCTGTCGCGGTGACCCTGGCAGCGATCCGGCGGGCAGCCGGCCTCGGCTCGGTCCCCGAGGTGCTCGCCCAGGACCTGCGGATTGCGACGGCGTTGATGGCCACCCCGGACTTCGCCGAGGGCGTGCGGGCCGTGCTGGTGGACAAGGACCACCAGCCGCGCTGGCAGCACGCATCGCTGACAGAGGTGGGTCGCGCCGAGGTGCTCGCGATGTTCGCCGGAGCCTGACACCGCTGCCACGGCGCGGCCGAGGCCCCCCGGGGCGGGCTCGCCGTCGGATCCGCACCGTAGGCTCTAGGACCATGGCCACCCTCCTCCTCGTTCGCCACGGGCGCACCACCGCGAACGCGAGCGGCGTGCTCGCCGGCCGGACGCCCGGCATCGAACTCGACGAGACCGGCCGCGCCCAAGCCCGCAGCACCGGGGAGCGGCTGGCTCCGGTGCCACTCGTCGGCGTCGTCACAAGCCCGATGCTGCGCTGCGAGCAGACCACCCAGGCGATCCTCGACGCCCGGTCGTCGCGCCCCGGGGTGTGGACCGACGCGGCCCTGACCGAGTGCGACTACGGGCAGTGGCAGGGCCTGACGCTGAAGGACCTCGTCAAGCACGACCTCTGGCCGGTCGTGCAGCAGCAGCCGTCCGCCGTGACCTTTCCCGGCGGGGAGTCCATGGCAGCCATGCAGGCACGCGCCGTCGCCGCGGTCCGGCAGCGCGACGCCGCGTTCGAGGCAGAGCACGGCCCGGGCGCGGTCTGGGTCGCCGTGAGCCATGGCGACCTCATCAAATCCGTCCTCGCCGATGCCCTCGGCATGCACCTCGACCTGTTCCAGCGGATCAACGTCGGGCCCGCGTCCGTGTCGATCGTGCAGTACACCCCGACCCGTCCGAACGTCGTCGCCGTCAACACCGATGCCGGCGACCTGGCCTGGCTCGCGGACACCAGCACCAAGGCCTCGGCCGAGGCTGCGGTCGGAGGTGGCGCCGGCACTGGACGTTCTCCCTCGACACGCTCGTAGCATGGAGTCATGACTCCCCTCGTCCACGGATTCGACTGGCCCGACCGCTTCGTCGTGGGCACCGTCGGCCAACCCGGTGCGCGCACGTTCTACCTCCAGGCTCGCGCGGGGTCGCAACTGGTCAGCGTGGCGCTCGAGAAGGAACAGTCCGCCGCGCTCGCCATCAAGATCGATGAGGTGCTCGACCGGCTGATGGCCGAGGACGGCAACCCGTTCAGCGTGCCCGAGAAGGCTCCGGAGGGCCTCCTCGACCACGAGCCCCTGGACGAGCCGGTCGAGGAGCGGTTCCGCGTCGGCACGATGAGCCTCGGCTGGGACCCGACCACCGCCCAGATCGTGATCGAGGCGCTCCCGCTGGCCGGCTCCGAGGACGACGAGGCGCTCGAGGAGTTCGACCCGGAGGATTTCGAACCCGAGGAGGTCCTCCAGGTCCGGATCCCGGTCGGCTCGGCCCGGGTGTTCGCGCGCCGGGCCCGCGAGATGGTCGGCGCCGGCCGGCCGATCTGTCCCCTCTGCGGCGCCCCGATCGACGGCGACGACCACGTCTGCACCCTGCCCGACTCCTTCACATGAGCGAGGTGTCCACCGGCGAGGCCGACGCCGGCCGGCTGGCCGACGGCGAGCTCGAGCTCGTCGGCCGGATCCGGCAGGCCTCGAACGCCACGTTCGTCGGCCGGATCGAGGGCGTGAGCGTCGTCTACAAGCCGGTCGCCGGAGAGCGCCCGCTCTGGGACTTCCCCGACGGCACGCTGGCCCGGCGCGAGGTGGCCGCCCACGCGCTGTCGGAGTCGTTCGGGTGGGACGTGGTGCCCAGGACCTGGCTGCGTGACGGCCCACTCGGGCACGGAATGGTGCAGGTGTGGTGCGAACCCGACCCGGCCCAGGACCCGGTGGACCTGGTCCCGGCCGACGCGGTCCCCGCGGGGTGGCTCCACGTCTTCGACGGCCTCGACGAGGCTGACCGCATCGTGTCCCTGATCCACGAGGACTCGGCAGCACTGCGCCGGATGGCGGTCTTCGACATCGTCGCGAACAACGCCGACCGCAAGGGCGGTCACATCCTCCCGACGGCGGCCGGGCACCGGTACGGCGTGGACCACGGACTCACGTTCCACACCGATCACAAGCTCCGCACCGTCCTGTGGGGCTGGCTCGGCATGGACCTCGATGCCGACGAGGTGGACGGCCTCGAGCGCGTCCGGGCGGACCTGGCCGGCGACCTCGGCGCCATCCTCGGCGAGCTGCTCACCCCCGAAGAGGTGGCGGCGACAGCGCAGCGATGCGACCTGCTGCTGGCGCAGGCCCACTTCCCCGGACCGAGTGGGGAGATGCCCGCGGTCCCGTGGCCGCCGTTCTGACCTCGGCCAGCGCTCAGCCCGGCGGCACGGCCGGCCGGGACAGGACGCCGAGCGCCGCGTCGAGCGCGGCATGCGCCGCGGCGGGGTCCACGCCGAGCTGACGAGCCGTGAGCGCGAGCCGCTCGGCGGCGTCAGCCAGATCAGCCTGCGCCGTGCCGGTGCCCGCTTCCGTCGGAGGGAGCACCACGGTGCCGTTCCGGCCGGCCGTGGCGACCAGCCCGTCCCGGGCGAGCGCGTCATAGACCTTGTTGACCGTGCCCCGGGCGAGGCCGAGGTCGACGGCAAGATGCCGGATCGGCGGGAGCCGCACGCCCGGAGCGAGCTGCCCGGACACGATGAGTCGCTCGATCTGAGCACGGAGCTGCTCGAACACCGGCACCGGCGAGGCGGTATCGACCTCGACGATCATGAGACGCCGACCGGCGCTACGAGGGGTGCACGTTGCCGCCGCCGTGGCCGCTGCCGCTGCCGCGGCGCGGCGCGCAACAGAAGGACTACGGACACGATCAGCCCTCCCACGCTCAGCACCCGAAGTAGCACATTCCAGGGCGACTCGTCCGGCACTTGCGGCGGGGCGAGAAGCCAGGCGACCACGAGCGTCGCCGCGGTGAGCTGCAGCCAGGACACCGTCTCGCCCGCGAAGGCACGGATGCGAGAGTCGACCTCGACCGCGCGCGCGGACCGGACCGGCCGCCGTCGGGCAGTCACCGCGTACCTGGTTGCCTCCGCGACGATCGCCAGGGCGGTGCCGAACGCGGCGAGGTGGAGGCCTCCCGGATACCCGGTCACGCAGAAGGAACCGATCGTCCAGAGCAGGACGGCGCAGGTGAGGATCCGAGCCGCGCGGACCACGCCCGGCGGCGCCACGGGGGCGCGCGGGGCGAGGGATGCGGCGGCGACCGTGCTCCGGGGCTGCCGGAGCCGGTAGGTCTCCGCGGACAGGGCTCCGATGACGGCACCCGTGACCACACTGAAGAACAGGTCCGCGAGAGGGCCGACGTCGCCGGCTCCGATCAGAACGAGCCGCTGCTCGTAGGGCAGGCCGATGCTCACGTGGAGGATCGCGCCGATGGACGCTCCGACGATGCGATGCCGTCGGTGCCGCTGCAGATAGCGCCGGTACACCTCGGCCTCCGCCGCAGGCACGGCCTGCTTGCCCGCGAGCCACTCGACGTCCCGTACCGAGACCCGCGCGCGCAGACCCAGCACGAGTGCGACCACGCCCACGGCGAGAACTGCGATCACGAGGTACAACGAGTTCGCCACGGCGACCCTTTCGTTTGGCCTATTGGCATAGTACGATGGGCCAATGACGATCGCAAGCACCGCGACCCCGGACGCCGACGACGAACTCGCCTCACTCGTGCCTGCGCGCTCCCGGGCCCGCGCGATCGTGATCACGCTCGTCGTCATCCTCGGCCTGGCCGCGGTGTGGCTCGTTCCGCTGGCCCTCCGCCCGACCCTCATCGATGTCTTCAGCCCGCGCGGCACGATGTCCGAGTACGTCGCGACCGACGAGGTGCTGACCGTCATCGACCTGGACCCTCGCGCGTGGCCGGCCGCGACCCTGACCGCAGTCGATGATGTCGCCGGTGCCCGAGTGGTCGACGTCTGGCTCCTGCCGTCGAGCACGCACGTGATCCTGGATGACGAGCCCATCGACGACCCGGTCGTGGTCCTGCAACGGCTGTACCCCGACGACGGGGTGCAGCCGGGTGGGAACCTGCCCCAGTCCTTCACGAGCGGCGACTCCCTGGAACTCGCCATCCTGTGGGAGGTCACCGACTGCGCCGCTCTGGAGACTGACGAAGGCCCCGTTGCCACGCTGCGGACCGCCATGGGCACGTTGGTGTCGGATCCGCTCCAGGGCTCGGCGGCCGGCCCCGCGTGGCCGGCACCTGGCGGCCTCACCGAAGTCTGTCCGTCCTAGCCACCTACCGTGCCCGGCGCACCGGCGGCTGGCCTACTCCCCCGCCGGCACGAACCCCGACGTGAACGCCACGACCACGGCCTGGGTGCGGTCCCGGACCCCGAGCTTGGCGAGCACGTTGCCCACGTGGGTCTTGACCGTCTCGACGCCGAGATAGAGCTCGCCGGCGATCTCCGCGTTGGACCGCCCGGCGGCCATCAGCCGCAGCACCTCACCCTCACGCTCGGTGAGGCCCGCTCCGGACAGGCCGTCCGCCGTCGGGCTCTGCCGGCCGCGCGCCAGCCGGCGCAGCGCCCGCGGGAACAGCACCGACTCCCCGCGCGCGACCACCCGGATCGCGTCCAGGACCTCCTCCGGCCGGGCCCGCTTCAGCAGGAAGCCGCTCGCCCCGGCGAGGAGCGCGTCGAAGACGTAGTCGTCGTTCTCGAACGTGGTCACCACGATCACCCGCGGCCCGCCGCCGGCGCGCTCGCTGCGCTCCACCACTGCCCGGGTCGCGTCGATGCCGTTCACGCGCGGCATCCGCACGTCCATCAGGACCACGTCCGGGGCATGACGGGCGACGGCGTCCGGTACGTCGGCGCCGTCGCTCACCTCGGCGACGACGCTCAGGTCGTCCTCGCCGTCGACGATGATGCGCAGGCCGGTGCGCACGAGGGCCTCGTCGTCGACGATCAGGACGCGGGTCGGTCCAGGTGGTTCAGTCACGGGCGTTCTCCATAGATGGGTCGGTCAGCGGCAGTTCTGCGATGAGGTACCAGGTTCCGTGCGTCGCCACCCCGTCCCCCGTGCGGGCGGGCCCGGCGCGCAGCGTGCCGCCGACGAGGGTCAGGCCCTCGCGCAGGCCCGCGAGCCCGCGGCCGCCGGCGCGCTCGCCCGGGCCCGGTCCGGTGCCGGTCACGCGGTTCGTGATCTCGACCCGGACCGCCTCGCCCGGGCGGGTGACGGCGATCGTCACCGGGTCCGCGCCGTGCCGCAGGGCGTTCGTGAGTCCTTCGCGGATGACGGCGTACGCCTCCCGGCCGACCACGAGCGGTATGTCGTCGAGCACCCGGGGCAGCTCCAGGCGAACGTCCCGCCCGGTGAGGCGGGCCCGCTCGACGAGTTCCACGGCCCCGGCCACGGTGGGCACCGGTGCCCGGTCGCGAACGTCGTCGGCATCCGTGCGGAGCAGGCCGAGCACCCGGTCCAGGTCGGCGACGGCGGCCCGGCCGGTCTCCTCGATCGCGGTGAGCGCCGTGCGGGCGATGTCAGTACCGCCGATCGGGTCCCGGTCGAGCGCCCGGGCTGCGGCGGCCGCCTGCAAGGTGGTGATGGTCAGGGCGTGCCCGACCGAGTCGTGCAGGTCGCGGGCGAGCCGGTTGCGTTCGGCCGCGGTCCGCGCCTGGAGCTCGAGGGCCGCGATCCGCTCCGCGGCGGACGGACCCAGCAGCCGGGGAGCCAGGGCACGCAGCACTGCTCCGCCCAGGTAGTACGCGGCGCCGGCGGCCGCCAGCATGAGCACCCCGATGACGGCGGCGAACGGCCAGGGCACCCCGGCGAAGATGCCGAGCAGCCGGCTCATCACGAGCCCGTCGGCGGAGGTTCTCAGGATCAGGACGATGCCCACGGGTACGGCGGAGAGCAGCACCATGGTGGCGCCGGCCCCCACGAGCAGGTGGGCCGTGTACCAGAGCGCGCCCCGCCAGCGGGCCTCGTTGGAGACCGGGCCGACCGGGAGCGGCACGTCCACGTCCAGGAACGCGCGCACGGCCTGGATCTCCAGGGTCCGGACGCCGAGCAGCACGGGTGGGCTCAGCGCGATCACGGCCGCCACGGCCACCAGGATCCAGATGATCACCGGCGGTAGCGTCGGGTCGCTGAGCATCTGCGTGAAACCCGTGACGAGCACCGCGTAGGCGCCGAACATCAGGCCGCCGATCACGCAGAACACAGCGCGCCGGGCGGTGGTCTCCGCCAGCAGTCGCACGTGTCCCATGGGCCCGAGTCTGGCAGGGCCACCCCGTGCGGCGCCTCCCCCGCGGGAGTGGTCCGAGTCAGCCGGCCGGGGCCAGCCGGATCAGAACGCCCCGGTGGTCGGTGCCCGAGACCTCCACCACGGCGCCCGCGGTCACCTCGAAGTCGGCCGGATCGATCAGGACGTGGTCGATCGTCGTGCCGAGCAGGGCGGGCATCCGCACCGGGTACGTGGCCATGCCACCGATCCCGGCGAGAACCGACGCGTCGACGCAGGGCGCGAGGGGTCGCATCGAGGCGTGGTCGAGGGTGGCGTTGAAGTCACCCGCGACGATGCCGCCGGGCGTCTGCGCGCACAGTGGCGCGACGGCCGACACCTCGTCCCGCCAGTTCTGCAGAGCCTGTGGACGCGCGATCGCCGTGCGGATCCCCGGCGGCGACCGGGGGTGCACGGCCGTGATGGGCGGGCCGTCCCCGTTCACCGGAACGATCCGCAGCACGCTCCGCTCCGTGGACGCGATCTCCTCGTACTCACCCATCCGCTCACTCACGAGGATGCCTGTGCCGTCCGGCTGGGACAGGCCGCGGGTGCCCGCGAACACCTCGAACCGTTGCCCCTCGGCGGCGAGCTCCGCCGCGATCTCCTCGAGCACGTCCGCACCGGACTCCGGCAGCACCAGCACGTCCACGCCCGCCTCGCGGACGAGGGCCACGAGCTCCGCGGTGTCCGAGGCCCCACCACGCACGTTCAGGTTCAGGATCGTGATCTCGTCCGCGGCCTCCGTCGCGGCCACCGGCACCTCCCCGGCGCTCAGCCCGCGCGAGGCCAGCACGGCGCCGTGCCCCACCGCGGCCAGCGCGAAAATGACGACGGCGCTGATCAGCCTCGGCGCGCCCCCGCGCCAGCGGTGGACACCGGCCGCGAGCAGCCCGGTGAGGATCGCGGCGACCACGAACCCCAGGACCAGCCACGGCCGCAGGGCGATGAACTGTGTCGCCCCGTTCACCGTGGACAGGTTCACCCCCGCCCCGCCGATCCGCGCCGGGTCCAGGGTGGCCGCGACAGCGAGCGTGAGGAGGGCGACGGCGATCCACCCGAGAATGCGCATGGCTCGATGATCGGGCACGGCGAGGCACCCCCGGGCGCGAATGCACGGATCGCCCGCAGACCTTCACGCGACCCGACCAATCACTGCGCGCCCGCCGAGCCCTCAGCCCCGGAGCGTCAGGGCCGAACCGCCACGCCTACGGTCGGGCTGGCTCCACCTGCTCGTCGAGCTCGGCGAGCACCGGCGCCGGCACGGCGCCCACACCCGCGCTCGCCCAGCCGCGCCGGACCGCGAGCAGCAGTACCCCGGAGATGGTGATGACGCCGAACATCACCCCGGCCATCGCCGTCGGGCCGCCGCCGAGGAGGCTGCTCACGGGGGAGATCAACGCACCCATCACAAAGCCCATCGCGCCGTTGAGGGCGGCCGCGGAGCCGGCCCGGTGGCCGTTGTGCTCCAGCACGATCGCGGGCACGGACGGCATCACGAAACCAACGGTGCCCAGCGTCGGGATGAGCAGCGCCAGGAGCGGGAGCAGACCGGAACCGTGCGCCGAGACGGTCGAGGCCACCAAGAACATCGCGAGCGAGAGCACCCAACCGGAAGCGATCGCCGTCGTCACGATCCGTTCCGGTCGGAACCGGGTGACCAGGGCGCCGTTGACCTGCGACCCGATCGTCACGGCGAGCGCGCCGGCGCCGAAGATGTACCCGAACTCGCTGGCGCTCAGCGCGAAGCCCTCCTGGAACACGAACGTCGAGGACGCCACGTAGGCGAACATCGCACCCATGTAGAACGCGCCCATCAGCACCACACCGATGAAGGACCAGTCGGTGACGAGGGACCGGTAGGAGGCAAGGGCGGCGCGGGTCCCGCCCGTGCGGCGGGATTCGCGGGGCAGGCTCTCCTTCAGGAAGAAGGCGGCCAGCATGAACAGCAGGACCCCGAACACCGCGAGCACGCCGAACATCGTGCGCCACGACCCGAACCGCAGGATCTGTGCGCCGATCGTGGGCGCGAGGATCGGCGCGACACCCACCACGAGCATCAGTCGGGAGATCACTCGGCTCATCCCGATCCCGGAGTAGGAGTCACGGACCACGGCCATGGCGAGCACCATGCCCGCCGCGCCGCTGAGCCCCTGCACCACGCGCGCCACGGTGAGCAGTTCGATCGAGTCCACGCCGATGATGGCGACCGACGTCACGACGTACACCGCCAGTGCGATCAGCAGCGGCCGCCGTCGCCCATAGGCGTCCGAGAGCGAGCCGAGCAGCAACTGACCGACCGCGAGCCCGGCCAGAGTGGCGGTCATGGTCAGCTGCACCCGCGCGTCGGTGGTGCCCAGGTCGGTCACGATCTGGGGGAAGGCGGCGAGGTAGAGGTCGATCGTGAGCGGGCCGACGGCCGTCAACGCAGCCAGCAGCAGCACGAAGGAAGCACTGATCCGCTCGCGGGTCGGCGCGGGGAGGGTCATGCGTTGCGCAACGGGCCCGTGCGTGGTGTTTGTTCCCGCTCCGGGCAACGTCCCACGATCCGGACGCGCCGATCAGGCGGTGGACTGCCGCTCGATCACGCGTGGCAGCGGCGCTGTGATGGTGCGCGATTCCACGGTCTCGCCGGTCAGCGCGGCATGCATCAGCTCGACCCCCACCCGGCCGAGCTCGTAGAGCGGCATCTCCAGCGTGGTCAGGCTCGGTCGCAGGTCCGCGGCGATCGAGATCTCGTGGTAGCCGATCACGGCCAGGTCGTCCGGTACCTTCAGCCCGGCGTCGCTCGCCGCGGCGAGGACCCCGACGGCGGTGGTCGCGTTGTTCACGAGCACGGCCGTCGGGCGCGGGTCGAGCGTGAGCAACGTCGGGAACGTCTCGTACCCGTCGTGCGTGCCCTGCTCGCCGTGGATGACGTAGGCGTCGGGTGACGGCAGACCCGCCTCACGCAGCGCCCTGCGGTATCCGTCGACCCGCTCGTACTGGTAGACCGTCTGGCCGAGATAGGCGATCCGCTCGTGGCCCTTGTCGATGAGGTGCTGGGTCGCCACATGCGCGCCGAGCTCATCCTGGACCGCGACCCAGTGGTCCCGTTCCGAGATCCCGTCCAGGATGACGATCGGTGCACCGCCCGCCCGGATCTCCGCGAGCAGCCCGGGGCTCATCGTGCTCGCCGGCCGGATCAGGGTGCCATCCACCTGCCCTCCGCCGACGAGCCGTTGCAGCATCAGCGAACCGGAGGTGACCCGGACCCCGTCGCCGAGCAGCACGCTGTACCCGTGCGCGTCCGCAGCGTCGTAGATGCCGTCGACAAGCCGGTGGTAGACGGGATTCTCCAGTTTCGGCAGGACCATCGCGAGCACGCCCGTGCGCTGCAGGCGCAGCGCACGGGCGGCGTGATTGGGCACGTACCCGGCCTCGTCGACCGCCCGCTGCACCCGCTCGCGGGTGGAATCGGAGACCCGCACGTGCTTGCTGCCGTGCAGGACTGCGGACACCACGGACGGGGACACGCCCACGGCCGCCGCGATCGACTTCACCGTTGCCATCTTCGGATCCTAGGCTGCCGCTCAGGCCTGCGCGGCGAACGCCGCCTCGTACTCGTCCTTGAGGCTGTTGCCCACCTCGAGCATGTAATCCTCCACGGCGGTGGACCAGGAGCTGACCGGCTGCCGGCCGGCCAGGATCTCGTTGCGGGCGTCGCCGAGGGCGGTGGCGGCGGTGGCTCCGGCGGTGACCGCGGTCTCCGAGTAGAGCCCCGTGGTCGGGTCCGGGACGATCAGCGGCGAGGCCTTCGCCATGAACTCGAACTGCTGGTCGACGGCGTCCGGGTTGCCCGGTTCGTAGAGCACCGACGGCGGCTCGGAGAGGTAGCGAAGCGGGAGCGTGGTCTCGGCGGCGCCGAGGCTGGTCAGGACCGGGTCCGATCCCTCGAGCGTGTAGTTGACACCCTCCACCCCGAACTTGCGGGCGAGGAACTCGGTGCTGCCGAACGGGGACGCGAGCCAGTTCAGGATCCGCAGGAGCTCTGCGATCCGCTCCGGGTCGTCGGTCGGCTTGAACGCCATGAAGCCGGCAGAGAAGCCACTGCCGCCACGGACGCTGTCGCCCCCGTCCCGGCCCGGGGCGACCTGGCCGGTCATCTGGAACCCCTCGATGCCGGCACCGGCCACGAAGAACTTCGACCAGCCGGCATACCCGCCGTACGCGAAGCAGGTGGTGCCGTTGTTGACCCACTCGTTGCGTTCGGTGTTCTGCACGGCGGCCGAGTCGGGGTGGAACAGGCCGGCCTCGATCATGGCGACCGTGTCCGCGAGGGCCTGCTCGTAGGCCGGCGAGGCCTGGGCGTAGGAGAACTCGCCGTTCTCCTCGACCCACTGGTTCCCGACGCCGTTCATCTGGGCCACGTGGCTGAGGAGGCCGCCGGGGTCGCCGAAGGCCCACTGGCTCTTGCTCGCGTCCGTGAGCGTGGTTGCCATCTCCACGAATTCCTCGTAGTTGGCGGGCTCGGTGTTCGCGCCACGCTCGATGAGCAGGTCGTTGCGGGTGTAGAGCACGCCTCCGATCGGTGAGCGCGGGATCGGCACGCCCCAGATGGCGTTGTCGAAGATCGCGGTCCGCCAGGTGCCCTCCGGGATGGCCGCGAGCGCCGGGTAGTCCAGCACCGCGTCACCGGAGAGGTGCTCGGTGAGGTCCGCGAACGTGGCCGCGAGCATCGCCGGCATCTGCTGCTGCACCGTGCGGATGTTGATCATGTCCGGCAGGTCACCGCCGGCGATGGTGGTGGCGAACTTCGCGTCGTAGTCGGCGGAAGGGCTGTAGGTGATGCCGAGGTCCACACCGAGCAGGGAGTTGATGTTCTGCCAGTGCTGGTTGTTGGACAGTTCCGGCGCGATCGGGTCGTAGGTGTAGGTCATCGCCGTGATCGACGAGCCGGCGCCGGGTGTCTCGGTGGTGGCCGCGGTCGGGCTGGCCGGGTACGTGTAGTAACCGGGCAGTGAGAACTCCGCGTCCGAGGGCAGATCGGGTGCGGCCACCTCGAACGCCTGGTAGGTGGGGAGCACGGTCGAGGCGTCGGGGGTGGCCCCGCCGCTCGTGCCGCCGCCCTGGGGTGGTGCCGAGCCGTCGGGGCCGCAGGCGCTCAGTGCGCCGACGCCGGCGAGGGCGGTAAGGCCGAGGAAACTCCGTCGATCGATCTTCATTGTCGTTTCACCTCTCTGTGACAACGGTGATGCATGGGTTGGGGGTTGGTTGAGCTGGGGGTGGGTGGAACTGGTCAGCCCTTCACGCCGCCGATGAGCAGGCCCTTGGTGAAGTGCTTCTGGATGAACGGGTAGACGATCAGCATCGGCAGCACCGAGATGAGCAGGATCGCCATCTGGATCGCGACCTGTGGGGGCAGGGACGATCCCTCCATGGCGAGGTCGTCCACCCCCATCGGGGTCTCGTTGACGACGTAGGTGCGCAGCACGAGCTGGAGCGGCCACTTCTCCGGCGAGTTGATGTAGAGCAGCGCGTTGAAGAAGCTGTTCCAGTAGGCGACCGCGTAGAACAGCGCGATGACGGCGATCACCGCCTTGGACAGCGGCAGCACGATCCGGGTCAGCACCAGGAACTCGCCGGCGCCGTCGATCTTCGCGCTCTCCATGAGCTCCGCGGGCAGGTCGAGGAAGAACTCCCGCATCACGATCACGTTGAACGCATTGATCAGCACCGGAAGGATCAGCGCCCAGTAGCTGTCGATCAGCCCGAGCTGCTTGACCACCAAGTACATCGGGATCATCCCGGGGCTGAACAGCAGCGTGAACAGCACGGCGAGCAGCATCGGCTTCTGGGCGTACATCGAGGTGCGGCTGAGCGCGTACGCCAGCCCGATCGTGCACAGCACGGACAGCGCGGTGCCCACCCCGGCGATCCCGAGACTGACGATCACCGAGCGGGTCACGACACCCCCGGAGAGCACGGCCCGGTAGGCGTCGAAGGTCGGGTCGGTCACCCAGAACACGAAGCCGCCGGCCCGGGAGATCTCCTCCTGGCTGGCCAGGGACGTCGAGATGACCGCGATGAACGGCAGGATCACCGCCAGGCAGGCCGCGCCGAGGACCACCGCCCGCCCGCCGCGTGCGATCAGGCTGGGCCGGCCGAAGACCAGGTTCGAGCGGGTCACGGTGATGTCGCTCATCTCGAGTACACCCCCCGCTCCCCGAACACATGGGCGAGCTTGTTGGCGCCGAGCACAAGGACCACGCCCACCACCCCCTTCACGAGGCCGACGGCGGCCGAGGTGCCCCAGTTCCCGCCGACGATGCCGTTGTTGTAGACGTAGGTGTCGAGCACCTCGCTGGCCGCCTTGCCGACGGCGCCCTGCTGCAGGACGATCTGCTCGAATCCGACGGTGAGGGCGTCGCCGAGGCGGAGGATCAGCAGCAGGATGAACACGCTGCGGACGGCCGGCAGCGTGATGTGCCACGTCCGACGCCACGCGCCGGCACCGTCCATCGCGGCCGCCTCGTAGAGGTTCATGTCCACCCGGGACAGCGCCGCGAGGAAGATGATTGTGCCCCAGCCGGTGTCCTTCCAGATGACCTGGGAGGTGATCAGGAGCTTGAACAGTTCCGGCACCCCGATGATCGAGAACGTGGCCATGTCATGTTCCCGGAAGAACGTGTTCAGCATCCCGGCATTGCCGAGGACCTGCTGGAACAGCGCCACCACGATCACCCAGGACAGGAAGTGCGGCAGGTAGAGCACGGACTGGACGCCCCGTTTGACCCGCTCGCTGAGCACGGAGTTCAGCAGCAGGGCCAGGGCGAGGGGCAGCGGGAACACGAACAGGACCTGGATCAGCGTGATGATCAGCGTGTTCGCGAGCGCGTTCAGGAACCTCGGATCGCCGTTGAAGATGACGTCGAAGTTGTCCAGGCCGACCCACTCGCTCTGGGAGATCCCGAGGAAGGGTTGGAAGTTCTGGAACGCGATGACGTTCCCGAGCAACGGGAAGTAGTGGAAGATCGCCACCACCGCCATGCCCGGAAGCGCGAGCAGGAGCAGCATCCGGTCCCGCTTGATCCGGGCCAGGGCGGTCCGGTTCGCGTTGGGCGACGGCCGTTTGGGCTTGCCCGTCGCGGATCCTGGCGAACGCGGTCCCCGCGTCCGGTTCGGTCCGGACGCCTTCGCCCGGTCCTTGATGGTCTCGGTCATCTACACACCTCCGACGGATACTTCGGACATCGCCTCGCCGATGCCGGCGGCCGGGCCGCCGTCGGTCTCAACACGCCCGACGGCGGTCCGCGCCATCTGCGCGAGGCGTTCGGTGGCCGCGGCGTGGGTGGCCACGACCCGCTCGGCCGGGCGGGTACCGCGGGTTGCGGCGATCTCGTCGAGCAGCCCGGCGAGCCGCGCCGTGGCGTCCTTGGCCTCGATCTCGACGACCGTCTCGCCCACCCCGAGGTCGGCGTACATCCGGCCCTTGATCGTCTCGGTGGGCTGGCGCAGGTAGATCGCGGGGGTCCCGACGGTGGTGGCCAGGATCGGGGAGTGGCAGTCCATGGTCAGCACGCCCGCGGCCCGGGCGTAGACGGCCGTGGCCGTGGGCAGGTCCCAGTAGTCGGCCAGCACCCGCACGTGCGGAGCCACGTCGCCCGGGAGGATCCGGGGGAAGTACTCCGCGGCCAGGTCGACGGCGTAGCTCATCTCGGGTCCGACGAGCACCGGAGTGCCGGTGCTGCGTACCCAGTGCGTGATCGCCCCGGCCAGGACCGCCAGGTCCGCGGGGTCGTGTGCGGCGTTGACCGCTTCCCGGTAGTGGTGCGTCCGGGCAGCCGGGATGTCGTAGATGCGGTGGTAGGGCGCGAACCGGGACCGCGGCACGGCCACCAGGAACTCCCCATGGGTCAGCCGGTACTCGGCGAGCAGGGCGTCGGCCGCGGCGTCGTCGAGAAGGTCGTGCGCGAATGTGGCGTCCGGTCCCCACTCGAGGAGCGGGCCGGTGACCTGCTGCCGGGTGAGGTAGTCGAGGGTGAGGCTGTCCCGGCAGTAGAGGAACTCGGCGCCGGCGAACAGGTCCCGGTCCCGCTCGGAGAGGTAGTCGCCGGGGAGCGCCGCAACCTGGGTCGCGGCCTGGTCCAGCGTGCTCGGGGTCTCCGGGCCGAACGGGTCATGGGTGATCCCGAAGAACCCGTACGGGCGACCGGTGGCCTGCCAGGCACGCATGTCGTCGCCGGCCACGAGACCGGCGGCCGAGCCGTGCACCAGGATGTCCGCCTCGGCCCAGGCCTCGGCGAGCTCCGGCGTGGTGGGCCGCCCGGCGGCGTCCAGGTCGCCGTCGACGATCCGCACCCGCGGCTGCCGCTCGGCGAACATCCGGCGTTCTCGCTCGCCCAGCCGGCACGGCCAGAGCGTCACCTCCACGTCGTCACCCTGAGCATGCAGCACACCGATCGCGCCGGGCGAGTGGGCGACGTCGCCGATGTTGGCGGTGGCCCAGGAGGAGCGGAGCAGGATCCGGCGGGGTCGTCCGGGTGAGGGGTGTGGCACGGGTTCTCCAGGTGTCGGGGAATTGTTCGGCTCGGCGGAGGGTATCCGGCGGGCCGGGTCAGGAGCGGGCGTCAGGTGTCTCGGTCAGGGGCTGTCTGGTCGGTGCGGAGCCGGCGTCATTCGGTGTCGATCCGGTGGACGTGGACCCGCGGCGGGACGCCGTCGCGGGTGGTGGCGACAATGCTCACGGCGCGCACGCGCCGGCCCGCCGAGAAGATCTCGTAGGCACTCGCTCCCGGCGCGACGTCGCGCACCAGGCGGGTGCCGGCCGAGGTGACGATGCGTAGGTCGACGGGTGCGGTGTCGAGGTTGACTGCGTGGACCGCGGCGTGGTGCCGGCCATCGGCCGTCCAGGTCTGGGCGGTGCCGGAGAACGCGACCGGGCCAGTGGTCTGCGCCACCTCGATCGTCGTGATCGCCATGGCGAGGTCGCCGGTGTGCGCCACCCGAAGCAGCGTGTGCGTGTGGGTGCGGCCGGGGAAGTAGGCCCGCTGCGTGGTCTCGATGGTCGCGGCACGATCACCGCCCCAGGAGAACAGGAACCGCAGGCCGCCGCGCGTGAGCGAGAACCAGGACGCCGTGACGCTCGCCGATCCCCCGGCCTCGACGACCGTGCCGTCGGAGAACTCCAGCACGTCAGCGGCCTGGACCAGCAGCGGCACCACCTCGGTGGCGGCTTCGCCGGCGGACACGGTGCGCTCGATGCCGTCGTGGCGGTGCAGCACATCCGTGGTCACCGCGCCGGCGGCGCTGACGTACCGGGCCGTGAACGGCCCGAGCGTCTCGGCCAGGTCGACGGGGTCGACCTCGGGGGCGCTCGCGTCCACGCCGTCATGGAACGTGGCCACCAGATCGGTGAGCGCGGAGTCGGCGCCGGACGCGGTCATCGTGGTCCAGTGGTCATCGGCCACGTTGTTCAGCGACAGCACCACCGTGCCGGCGGTCGGGTGCCAGAGGAGTCCGGTCCCGGACCGGATCCGGTCGTTGAAGCGCCGGCCGAGCAGGCTGGCGAGGTAGTAGCCTGCGCGGCGAACGAACAGCAACTGCTGGTCGACTGTGCCCTCCCGGTACTCGGTGAAGGTTCCCTCGGCGACCGGCCGCAGGTCCGCGGTGAGGGCGTCGAGCTCGGCCCGGCCCAGGTTCTCCGGCGCGATCGGCACGTGCATGTACAGCCGCGGCGAGGCGTTCGGCTTGACCAGTGGCGGGATCGGCTCGGTGCTCGCTGCCCACTCCGCACGCGAGGCCGCCTTGTCCTCCTGTGAGGAGGCGTACAGGCCGAGGTTCGGCACCTCCGGCAGGAAGGCGCGGGCCAGGGCGTAGCGGTCGCGGGAGTCGTCGGGGTAGAGCGTGCGGGTGCTCGTGGAGTTGCGGGCCGAGGCAGCCGCGAAGTTCACCCAGCCGGGCGCCCCGGGCTCCGGCAGCATCACGTACTGGGCGAAGTCGGCCCACCGGCGCGCCATGTCGACCAGCTGGGGGTTGCCCGTGAGCAGGTGGAGGTCGGCCAGGTCCGGCATCATCACGTCGAGGTTGTAGCCGTTGTCGTAGATGAGTGGGTCGTGGAAGTAGCCCGCCGGTGCCTGCCCCTGCGCGGCGAGCAGCGCGATCCGGTCGTCGAGGTCGGCCGCAAGCTGAGGGTCACCGATCACGACCGAGGCGTGTCCGACCCCGGCGAGCCCGCCGACCAGTTGGTTGGTGACCCGCAGCGGCGTGTCCCAGTGGCTCAGCGACGTGTCCATCAGCCACTGCGCGGCATGCCGCATGGAGGCCTCGAGCTCGACCTGACGGTCGGGCAGCAGGTTCTCCTGCTTGAGGTCGCGCTGCAGGCTGCCGAGGGAGACCAGCCCGAACCCGGTGGTGGCCAGACTCTCCTCCTCGTACGTGACCGGCCACGCGCCGCGCGGTCCCTGCAGGCCGAGGTAGTAGCCGATCGCCGCGTCGAGGCGAGCCTCGAGATCGGGGTCGAGGTAGTAGGGGTTCCAGGGACGTTCGTTCACGAGGAACCAGGACAGAGTCGAGACGTGCTCCATGATCCGGGAGTTGCGCGGGTGGTTCGGAGTGCGCCACCAACCGTCCTCCATCCAGCCGAACAGCTCGGGGTCGTCATCGACCACGCTGTTCGCGAGCGGCGCGAGGATGAGCAAGTACTGACCGAACACCTGCTCGTGGGGGGCGAAGGCACTCCGGTCCGGGGCGCCGTCCGGCAGCGCGTCGACGAGCGGCAGCACGGTCCCGTCCGAGGTGGCCAGCGCGCCGGGGGCGGCCAGGGAGTCCGCGCCGAGGGCCGCGATGGTGGCGGCCCCGATGCCGAGGAAGCCGCGCCTGGACAGCGGCGGGAGCGCTGTGACGCGGATCGACTGACGCTTGGACATGGAGACCTCTCCTCTGCGGCGTTGCTCGAAAGGGACTACGGGATGATGCAACGTTGCCATCAACTCATCGGATGCAAGGTTGCATCACGCAGGCAGTCCTGTCAAGGGGGAAACCACACACTCCCCAGCTGCGCAACCGCCGACCGCGCGGAAGCCCGCGGCCCACCGGATTCGGACCGTGGCCTTCCGCGCGTTCGAGGCAGGCGGACGCGAGGGGCGGGTGGCATGGGTGGGTCGGGGCGAGCAGGCTGGGGACATGGACGCCTGGCTCTCCGCTGGCGGCTGGTTCGGCACCGAGAACTACGATGCCGCCCGGTTCGTGCTGCAACGCGGGATCGCGGCGATCTACCTGATCGCGTTCGTCGCCGCGCTGCGGCAGTTCCCAGCACTGCTCGGCGAGCGCGGGCTGCTACCGGTGCCGCGCCTGCTCGGGCGAGTGCCGTTGAAGGGGGTCCCCACCCTGTTCCGGTTCGGCTACACCGACCGCCGGCTGCGCCTCATGTGCTGGGTGGGCATCGCGCTCGCGGCGACCGTGATCGCCGGCCTGCCGCAGGCGGGGCCACCGTGGCTGCCGATGATCGCGTTCTTGGCCTTGTACGGGCTCTACCTGTCCCTGGCGACCGTGGGCCAGGTGTTCTACGGCTTCGGCTGGGAGTCGCTCCTGCTGGAGGCCGGGTTCCTGGCGGCGTTCCTCGGCTCGGACCAGGTACCGACCCCGATCATCGTGATCTTCGCGTTCCGGTGGCTCGCGTTCCGGGTCGAGTTCGGCGCGGGCCTGATCAAGATCCGCGGCGACTCGGTCTGGCGGGACCTCACCGCGCTCTACTACCACCACGAGACCCAGCCGATGCCGGGGCCCCTGAGCTGGTACTTCCACCACCTGCCGAAGCCGCTGCACAAGGTGGAGGTCGCCGCGAACCACGTCGTCCAGCTCATCGTCCCGTTCCTGTTGTTCGCACCGCAGCCGGTGGCGACGTGGGCCGCGGCGGCCGTGATGGCCACACAGGCATGGCTGGTGATCTCCGGGAACTTCGCCTGGCTGAACTGGCTCACCATGCTCATCGCGTTCTCCGCGGTGGACGACGGCGTGCTCTCGGCATTGATCCCTGCCCTCGCCCCGACCGGGGCGACCCGGGCCACCCCGGCCGCGTTCGCCGTCGTCGTCACGGGAGTCGGCCTGCTGACGCTGGTGCTCAGCTACTGGCCGGTACGGAACCTGATCTCGAGGCACCAGCGCATGAACGCCTCGTTCAACCGCTGGCACCTGGTCGGTGCGTACGGAGCGTTCGGGTCGATCACCCGACGGCGTCACGAGATCGTGGTGGAGGGGACAGCGGCGGCCGACCCCGACGCGGCCGACTGGCGCGAGTACATCTTCGCCGGCAAACCGGGCCCGGTCGATCGCCGGCCGCGACAGTTCGCGCCGTACCACCTGCGGCTGGACTGGGGCATGTGGTTCCTCGGGCTCGGGTCCTCCTCGCAGTACGCGTGGTTCGACCCATTCCTGGACCGGCTGCTGGCCGCCGACCCGGCCACACTGCGGCTGCTCAAGGACGACCCGTTCGACGGCGAACGGCCGGCCTGGGTGCGCGCGCGGATGTTCGCGTACCGGTACTCGACGCCGGCGGAGCGCCGGCGCAGCGGCGCGTGGTGGGTGCGGCGGGAGATCACCGAGCTGGGTCGGCCGCGGCGCCTCGCCCCGTGACGCTCGCCGCTACGATGCCGGGCGTGGAGACCCACCCCGCGCCGGTGAAGCGCGTCGCGTCCGTGATCGGTGTCGCACCCGAACACATCGAGGCCTACGAACGGCACCACGCCGCCGTCTGGCCCGGCGTGCTGGCGGCGCTGGCGCGCTCACACGTGCACAACTACTCGATCTACCGGTTCGGCACGACGCTGTTCTCCTACTTCGAGTACCGCGGCGAGGACTACGAGGCGGACCTGGCCGCGATCGCCGCCGATCCGACCACGCAGGAGTGGTGGTCCGTGGTGAACCCGCTCCAGGAGCCGATGGATGGGCTCCCGGCCGGGCAGTGGTTGGAGATTCAGGAGGTGTTCCACACGGACTGAGGTGCCTGCTGCACCGACGTGCCGGCGTCCGGAGTCAGGTCCGCGAGTACAGCGTGAGCTGCCCGTCGACGAGCACGGCGAGGGCCTCGTCGGTGTCTGCCACCCGGGCGCCGTCAGCGAGGTAGAGCTCCCAGAGCATCTCGCCGTCGGTCACGCGCAGCCCGAGCAATCGGGTATCGACGATGCCCTCGCGTCCGTATTCGACGGCGTGCACCAGGAGCCCGGACGCATCACCACGGCAGGGGCACAGCACCAGATCCGGGATCGACCAGAGCCGGGTCCCGGTGCTGACGCGGCGCCCGCCGCTGTCCGATCCCGTCAGCAGGATGACGTCGCCGAAGCGGGCCACCGGCTGTTCCGTCGGACCCTGCCAGAGAAGGTCTCCGTCCCAGGTGACGGCATCGGTGGAACTCCCGTCGCTCTCCGACGGCAACATCGCCACCGCCGGCGACGACCCGTCGTTGATGAGACTCGGCCAGCCGAGTCTGGGCAGGTCAAGTACCTCATCCGCGCCGGGCAGCAGCAGTTGGGTTCGCTCACCATCCCAGGAGATCAACGCGCGGTCGTCGGGATACTGCGACCACGAGCCAGGTATCTGCTCTCCCGTTGCGGCGCGGTACAGATCTCCTGTGCTGAGCAGGACGAGATCGCCCTCCTGCACCCGCACACGCGGCGTCTCGTCGCCGACAGTCTCGACCCCGGCGGCGAGATTGGGGGCCGCGACCGAATTGGACCAGCGCAGTTCCGCGGGATCAAGGCCGGCATGCAGCGTGAGTTCGTAGCCGGCGTCACCGGCTTCGGTCAGGACCACCAGGTCGTCGCCGCGGAGGGTGGCCGACACCGCACCTGGGAGGGCCACCTCACGGACGTCGCCGCTGGAGTCGACGATCGCCACCAGTGCGTTGGCGCCCGCTCCGGAGATGCAGACCGCCATGACGTCCGGCGCCGCGTCAGCCACCGCGCACCGCTGCACGTCGGAGACGGCCGAGCGGAGGGTTCCGTCGGCGCGATCGTAGGCGTCGAGGCGATCCGGGCCCGCGACGAGCACGGACTCCTCCTCGATCGACAGTGATGTCAGTTCTGTTGCCGGGACTGTCAGCGGGACCGTCCATTGCTCCACCGGCGGGCTCGACCAGCCGGGACCCACGCCCCAGCTCGGGCCCGGCGGTGGTGGCGGAACGGTGAGGATCCCGGCGATCACGAGGATGACTGAGACGCCCGCCCACAGCACCAGCGGCCGCGGCACGCCCTGGCTCTTCCTGCGACGGTCAGCCGGGACGGGCCCGGTCTCGTCGCCGTCCTGGGCGGCCGTGGGCTCGTCGAAGTCGAGATCGAACTCCTCAGCCCTCCCCCGTGCCATTCGGTCATCCTGTCGTGAGTTCGCCGATCGATCTGGACACGGACGGGCGCTCCGCAACGCCAGCGCAGTCCCGGGCGCTAGTTCCGTGAGTACAACGTGAGCTGCTGGTCTGATAGCACCGCGAAGGCGTCGTCAACGTCGGCCACCAGGGCGCTGTCGGCGAGTGGCAGCTCCCAGAGCACCTCGCCGTCGGCGATGCGCAGACCGATCAGTCGGGAGCCGGTCCGCACGCCCTCGGGCCCGAAGGCGTGCAGCAGTAGCCCCGACGAGTCCCCTCGGCACGGGCAGTGGAAGTTCTCCGGTCTGGTCCAGAGCAGGTCCCCGGAGTCGGTCGCCCGCGCGGAGATATCTTCGGGCCCGCCGATCAGGATCACGCCATCAAGACGAGCGAACGGGTACCCCGACGGCGCCCGCCAGCGCACCTGCCCGTCCCCGGCCACCGCCGCCACGTCGCCGCGCTCGGACTGCACGATCGCCACCGCCGGAGGTGAGCCGTCGTCGATCAGGGCGGGCCAGCCACGCCCCGGCAGGTCCAGCAACCCATCGGTGCCCGGCAGGATCTGTTGCGCGCCCCCGCTGTCCCATGAGACCAGCGGGCTGTCGCGCCGCTGCGACGCCCACGAACCCGGGATCTGCTCTCCGCTCGAGGCGCGATACAGCCCCCCAGTGGTGACCAGCAGTAGGTCGTCACGTGCCAGGATGTCGGGTGGTGCACCGCCCAGCTGCTCGTCGGGAACCTCGACGGCCGTGGTCCACCGCAGTGCGGCTGGATCGAGGTGGGCGTGCAGGGTGAGTTCGTAGCCGCCCGCCGCATCTTCAGTGAGGGCCACCAGGTCGCCGCGGTGGAGCGTGGCGGCGACCACCCCGGGAAGAGCCACCTCCCGCACCGCGCCGTCCTCGCCGACGACGGACACCCGTGCGTCGGCGCCCGATCCCCACACGCACACCGGGGTGGTTGCCGCGAGTACGCACTGTCCCATGTCGGTGGCGGCCCAGCGGCGGGTCCCGTCGGCGCGGTCATAGGCGTCGACGCGGCCCTCACCGACGACGAGCACGTGATCCTCCTGGACGGACATCCACGTCCGGTCTCCGGCCGGGACCGCCAGCGGCACCGTCCACTGCTGTACCGGCGCGCTCGACCAGCCGGGGCTCACACCCCAGCTCGGGCCGGGCGGCGGTGGCGCGACGAGGATTCCGGCCACCACGAGCAGGACCGCGACGCCGGCCCAGAGCGCCAGCGGGCGGGGCCGGCCTCGGTGCTTCCGCCGCCGACCGGCCGGCCCGCGGGGTTCCTCGGTCCCGTCAGGGCCAGGGTCGGGCTCGTCGAAGTCGAGAACGAACTCCTCGGCCGCGCCCCGTCCCATCCGGTCATCCTGTCATCGACTCGGCGCGATCGAGCCCAGGGTGTCGAGCCAACTTCTCAGGTCGCCGGCGAACCGGGCCGGGTCCTCGAGGTGGAGGTAGTGCCCGTGGCCGGGCCACACCAGGATGTCCGTTGCACCCGTCCGCCGGTCGAACGCGGCCGCCGTCGCCGTGGAGTAGACGGCGAGGGTCGGCCGGGTGCGTCGAGCCAGCACGCCGACGCTCGCCGATTCGAGACCGATCGCATCGGGGTCCAGGTATTCCGAGCGGAGGTACGTGACGAACGCTGCGGGGTCGCATCCGTGCAGGTCGTCGAGGACCGCGGTGCGGACGTCCGTCGGTGTCGAGGGTCCGAACGCCCCCTCGACGAACGTCTCGACGGTGGCCGACGGTGCCTTCTCGATCGCACCCGCCCACTCCTCCAGTGCGGCCCGGTCGCCGTCGGGATGCCCGTATGCGGGGTCGATCACGACCTCGGCGACGACGAGGTCGGGCCGTGTGACGTGGGCGAGCGCCGTGACCTGACCACCGAGCGAATGCCCCACCAGGATCGCCGGGCCGTCCGACTCCAGTGCCGCCAGGACGGACGCAACCGCACCCGGGACGGTGGGCACCCCGGCCGCGCCGGCGTGGCCGGGGAGGTCGATGGCCGCGGACCCTCGTTGCCAGGACAGCGCCTGTCGGATCGGGTCCCAGGACCGCGCGGAGCCGCCCCAGCCGTGGACGAAGAGTATGCGCGGCAGATCAGCGGACACGGGCCCGCTCCGTCAGGACCGAACTTCCGTCGCTGACAGCGACCTCCATCAGCCCTGATCGGCCAGATACGCGTCAGCCTGCGTGCGCAGTTCGTCCAGGACCTTCTCGTAGCCGGCCGTCTCCATGGCTCGCTTCAGCTCGTCGAGGCCTGGGTCCACGTCCTTGGCACCCGCCCACAGGGGCAAGCCGAACTCGGCGATCGCTGCGGTGATCTGGCTGTGCTCGGTCTCCACGGGGCCGAGATCGGGGATGAACGAGGAGAACGGGTCGCGCTCGAAGTTGTTGTAGTCCTGGGACCACGTGAACAGTTCGTCCTCTGAGTCGGACATGTCCGCGGCCTTGCGCTCGCGATCCACCCGCCAGCTGAGCGCGTAGCCGGGGAAGTTGGCGTAGGTGCCGAGCTGGCGGTATCGGTCGCCGTCCACCAGTTCCCAGTCGGTCCCCTCGATCCCGTACTGCAGCAGGTCGTGGTTCTCCTGCTTCGAGACCCAGTCGAGGAGCTGTAGAGCCCGGGTGTTGTCGCTGCCCGAGGCGTTCAGGACCACCATGTTGTCCGCCTGGAACGTCTGATTCGGGCGCGCGGCCAGCCCATCAGCGAACGGCATCACGTTCATCAGGGATGCGCCCGGCACGGCTGCGCTCAGTTCGGGCAGCTGGGAGGACGTGGACGTGCCGTCCGTGATCGCCCACACCGACGCCGCGCCGCCACTGGTGAACTGTCCCTTCGCCGTCGCCGTGTCGATGTTGAGCATGTCGGCGTTGATGATGCCGTCCTCGTAGTACTGACGCACCCGGCGCAGCGCGTCGACGTACGGCTGGTGCTCCCAGAACGGCACCAGGTCGCTCGATCCGGTGCTCGCGGCGTCCGCGGCTGGCACGAAGAACAGCGAGTCGGAGGAGAAGAACACCGGGATGACGCTCGGGTCCTCCCAGCCCTCGGGGAAGAACACCCCGGTCGGGCCGCCGAGCACGAGCCAGGGACTGGCGCCACCGCGGATGAAGCCCGGGATGCCCTCGCGCTGGTGCACGTCGTACCAGAACTGTTCGAGCTGGTCGAAGGAATCGATCGATCCGCCGGCGTAGCTGTCCACCAGGTCGGCGCGGAGCGTGTAGTGGTGCAGGCGGGCGGCGCTGTTGACGGCGGGGATCCCGTACACGGCGCCGTCCGGCCAGCGGTTGGCGTCGAAGGCGTCCTGGGCCACCGTCACCTGCAGTTCGGGGTAGTCGCCGCTCGCGAATGCACCGTCGAGCCCGACGATCGCGCCCGACTCCACGAGCTGGGCGATGTTCAGCCAGCGAGCGCTGAGAGCTGTGTCGAAGTCCTCCCCGGCCGTGAACTTCAGCAGCGACTGGGCCGCGTAGTTGGACCAGGCGATGAACTCCGGTGCGATGGTGAAACCGAGATCGGCCTCGAGCTTCTCGTTCACTGCACCGAGGACCCGGTCCCATTCCGGAGGGACGTCGCCGGGAAGCAGCAGGCTGAGACTGCCGCCGGAGGTCGATCCACCCCCGCCGCTTCCGTCGCCGCAGGCCGCGAGTGCGCCGACGGCGCCGAGCCCCGCGGTGCCGAGGAGGAAGGAGCGCCGGGACAGCCCAGCATCATTGATCGCTGCCATGGTCTTGCCTTTCTATGGGGGAGGGAAATCTCGGAGGTACGGGTTCAGCCCTTGGTGGCGCCGAGGGTGAGGCCCTTGACGAAGTACCGCTGCGCGAACGGGTAGGCGAGGAGGATCGGCCCGATGGTCGCGACGGTCATCGCGAGCCGGATCTGGTAGAGCGGCGCGGCCCCCGCGCCGGCGAGATCCTGGGCCATGGAGAGGTTCGAGATCATGTTGTGCAGCACGAGCTGCAGCGGATAGATGTTCGAGTCGCTGATGAACAGCAGCGCGTGGAACCAGTCGTTCCAGAACGTGACCGCGTAGAACAGCGCGATCACGGCGAGCACCGGCTTCGAGAGCGGGAGCACGATCTGGAAGAAGATCCTCAGTTCCCCGGCGCCGTCGACCCGTGCGGAGTCGAGGATCTCGCCGGGGATGCCCCGGAAGAAGCTGACCTGCACGAAGACCAGGAATGGCGCCACGACGAGCGGCAGGATCACGGCGAACAGCGAGTTGCGCAGGCCGAGTACCTGGGTGACCAGGATGTACAGCGGCACCAGGCCACCGCTGAAGAGCATCGGGATGTAGGAGAAGACCGCCAGACCGCGGCTCAGCCGGGGCAGCCCGCGCGAGATCACCCAGGCGAGCCCGGAGGTGGCGGCGACCGCCATCGCGGTGCCGATGACGGTGATGAACAGCGTGGCGCCATAGGCGAGCCACACCCGGCTGCCGGAGAAGATCGCCTCATAGGCCGCCGTCGAGAACGGCGACGGCCAGAACGAGTAGCCGCGTTGGGAGAGGGCGGACTCCGCCGTCAGGGAGCCGGCGAGGACCATCCAGAACGGGATGACCGCGGCGAGCCCGAACACGCTCGCGCCGACGTAACTGACGGCGGTGAACGCCTCCATGGGGCGCCGGGCCCGACGGCGGGGCGCACCTTGGGCGGACCCGTCCGGCAGGGCGCGGGTTGCGGCCGGGCCGGTCGGGGCGGTGTGCGTCGTGGTGGTCACAGGATCGAACTCTCCTTCGAGTACCGGCGCTGCACGCCCAGCGCGATCATGACGAGCACGAAGCCGACGACCGACTGGAACAACCCGATCGCGGCGGTCGTGCCGAAGTCGCCGTACGTGCGCAGGGCGCGGAACACGTAGGTGTCGATCACGTCGGTGGTGGCGAAGAGGATCCCGTTGTCCCCGACGATGGCGTAGATCAGACCGAAGTCGCCGTAGAAGATGCGGCCCACGCCGAGCAGCAGCAGCACCGCTCCCGTCGGCTTCAGCAGTGGCAGGGTGATGCGCCAGGCCATCTGTGCCCGGGACGCACCATCGATGACGCCTGCCTCGTAGACCTCCTCCGGGATGGAGGTGATGGCGGCCAGGAAGATCACCGAGAAGTACCCGCCGAGCTGCCAGACCTTGACGATCGTCAAGATCCACGGCCACGGTCCGGGCTCGGTGTACCAGGACACCGACGGCAGGGAGAACACGTTGAGGGCGTCGTTCACGATCCCGCCGCGGCCACCCACACCCGCCAGGAACGCCTGCAGGAAGATGCTGATCACGATCGGTGAGACGAAGTAGGGGATGAAGACCGCCGACTGCAGCCCGCGCCGCAGGAGGGTGCCCCGGATCTCGTTCAGCATCAGGGCGAGGAGCACGCCGGCTCCGAGGGTGGCCGCCAGGAACAGTGCGTTCAGGACCAGTGTGTTGCGCAGGATGCGGGCCATCTGCCCGGACGTGAAGAAGAACTCGAAGTTGGACAGGCCGGCCCACGGGGAACCGAACACGCCGTCCTTGATGTTGAAGTCCTGGAACGCCACCACCAGGCCGGCCATCGGACCGTAGGCGAAGACCAGGAAGAAGACGATCGCCGGGGCGGCCAGGATCACCAGTCCGTAGTCCTTGCGGCGCCACTGCACGCCACGGCGACGGCGTGCCGGCACCCCACGTCGGTTGGCGGCGGCCGGGGTGGCCGGCTCCGTCTGGCCGGTCGCGGTCGGTCGTCCAGTCGTCGCCGTGGGCCTTCCCGTCGTCGCGGTCATCGGATCCCCTCCGGTGGCGCCGGTCATCGCTGGTCTCCGTGCTCGAGGACGAGCGGGAGCCGCCCGGCGACGAGGCGGGTCACCTCGTCGACGACGTGCTGTCCGAGCCGACGGAGCTCGCTGCCGGTCGAGCCCGCGATGTGTGGGGTGAGGGTGAGGTTCGGGACGTCCCACAGCGGGTGTTCGGGGGGCAGCGGGTCGGGAGTGGTGACGTCCAGAACGGCCCGTAGCCGTCCGCCCCGCAACTCGGCGAGCAGTGCGTCCTGATCGAGCACCTCGCCGCGTGCGGTGTTGATGAGCGTTGCCCCGTCGCGCAGCAGCGCGAGTTCGTCCGAGCCGATCATGCCGATCGTCTCCGGCGTGACCGGCTGGTGCAGCGTGACGACGTCACTCCTGCGCATCAGCTCGTCCAGCGGGACACCCTCGACCCCGAGCTGACCGGCGTCGACGTACGGATCGTGCAGTAGCACCTCCAGGTCGAACTCGCGGAGGAGCCGCAGCACCCGCCGGCCGACCCGGGACGCACCGACCACACCGACGGTGCGGCGGAAGTTGCCCGTATGCGCGAACTCGATCTCGCGATCGAGGTGGGTGCGGCGCTCGCGGTAGAGCCGCTCGGCGCCCGTCGCGTCCTTGCCTGCCAGCAGGATCATCGCGACCGCATACTCGGCCACGGGCAGCGCGTTCGGCTCACCCGCATTACTCAGGAGCAGTGCCCGGGCACCTTCCGGTTCGGTGAGCAACTGTGCCGCCGAACCGCCGGCGTGCACGATCGCACGCAGCCGGGGCGCGGCTCCCAGGACCTGCGGCGTGATCGGTGGGCAACCCCAGCCGGTGATCAGGATCTGTGCTTCGGCGAGCGCGGACTCGGCTGCCGGCGAGTCGAAGCGGTCCAGGACGGCACCACCGGGGATTTCGACCAGCAGCGCCAGGTCGGCTGCCAGACCGCCTGCGAAGATCAGCTCGGCCAGGTGCGGCGGGCTCATCACCACCAGGGCACGCGGTCGGTCGGGCGTGCCCGAGGCATCCCCGCGCTCGACGCCCTGCGTCTCGTCGTGGAAGCGTCGCGGGCTTCCGGCTGAACGATCGTCCGTGCCGGCGACAGCGAAGATCGCGGTCGTCTGCGGACGATCGGGTGCCTGGACGGCCTCCACGTTGTTCCTTCCCGGCCCTTGCGGGCACCAGCCTCATTACCGCGGGATGAACGGTCGCCACGCTTCGTAGGTAACCGTTTACATCATCAGGTAAACGGTATCATCGAGCTTGTTCCGGCCTACTGTCAAGACCGGACACACCACGAGGGAGGCCGCATGGCGGGGAAAGAGGCGCGCAGGCAGCACGGCGCGAGGCTGCCCACGATCCGGGATGTCGCAGCCGAAGCCGGCGTCTCGATCGCGACCGTCTCGCGCGTCTACTCGGGGGACCGGCCGGTCATGCCTGACACCCGCGAGCGGGTGGAGGCGGCCGCCCGCAAACTTGACTTCACCATGAACGCACACGCACGTGCCCTGAAGGGTGCGGCGGACGGCCCGATAGCGGTGCTCATCGGCGACATCATGGGGGCCTCCTTCGCTGCGCTCGCCCGCGGCGCAGAGCGCGAGGCCGCTGAGCGCGGTCGCCTCTGCGTGGTCGGAACGACCGATGCCGACCCCGCACGCGAGGAGGCGCAGGTACGGCTCATGCGCGAGCACCGCGCCGTCGCCGTCATCCTCGTCGGCGGGGCGTGGGACCTTGCCTCCTACCGCGAGCAGATGGACTCCTACGAGCGCCTCCTCGCGTCGGTCGGTTCCCGGCTCGTGCTGTGCGGCCGGCCAGCGCTGGACGGACATGCGCCCGACGCCCTCGTCCTCAACTACCAGAACGAGCAGGGGGCGTTCGACGCCACCACGGCCTTGCTCGATCGTGGCCACCGTCGGATCCTCGCGCTGCCCGGTGCCGTCGGATACAGCACCGCCGCTACCCGGTTGGCCGGCTATCGGCGCGCGTACGCGGAGTGGGGCGCCGAGATCGACGAGTCACTGATCGCGGCCAGCGAGTTCTCCCGGGACGCCGGCCGGGCCGCCACGGAGCGAGCGCTGGACACCGGCAGGGAGTTCACCGCCGTGTTCGCAGGCTCTGACGCGACGGCCTCGGGGGTGCTCGCTGCGCTGCACGCCCGCGGCATCGCGGTGCCCGAGGAGGTTTCGGTCATCGGGTTCGATGACGTGCCGGCCGCACTGGACATGCAGCCACCCCTGAGCTCCGTCGCCGTCCCGTACGAGGAGATGGGTCGACTAGCGGTCTCTCTGGCCCTGGAGCATCGGGGCGGACCACCGCCAGAGCCCACCGTGCTGCCGACAGCACTTGTGCTTCGGGGCTCATTGGCGACGGCGCCACGCTGAGGTGAGCGACGCCGTCGAGCATCGGTCACGCGATGCAGGGCGAACCGATCATCGAGGAGCCACGCGAGGGCTTCGCTCGTGTGGGCGGCCAGCCGGCCGCACACGACCTCGGCGTCCCCGTCGAACCCTGAAACGCCGACCCGACCACGTTCGGAGAGTTCGAGTCAGGTCCGCGAGTACAGCGTGAGTTGCTCGTCGGCGAGGACGGCGAAGGCGTTGTCCGCATCGGCCACCAGGGCATCGTCGGCGAGAGGCACCTCCCAGAGGACCTCGCCGTCGGCAATGCGCAGGCCGAGCAGCCGGACGTCCGTCAGTCCGCCGCTCTCGGACGCCTGGTCGAATTCGTACGAGAAGAGCAGAAGGCCGGAGGCATCCCCTCGGCATGGACACGTGACGAAGCCCGGGAACGACCAGAGCCACTCCCCGGTGCGGACGTCGCGCGCGCGGGTCTCCGAGTCGGACATGAGGATGGCATCTCCGAGACGGACCAACGCCCACCCCAGAGGCGCGTCCCAAAGCACCTCCCCGTCCGCAGTCCTTGCCTCCATGGTGGTGAAGTCCTCGGACTGCACGATCGTCACCGACGGCGGTGAGCCATCATCGATCATGGCCGGAACGCCGAGCCCGGGCAGGCCGACCACCTCCGCGGTGCCGGGCAGGATCGCCTGTGCCTGGTCGTCTCGCCAGTTGACCAGCGGCTTGTCGTCGAGCCAGAGCCACGACCACGAGCCGGGGATCTGCTCCCCGCTCCTGGCGCGATACAAGTCACCGGTGCCGACGAGCACCAGGTCGTCCCAGGACCGGACACTCGGCGGGGTATCGCCGAACACGTCACGGCGGGCAGCAACCGACGTGGTCCAGCGCACCTGATCCGGATCGATTCCGACGTGCACGGTGAGCACATAGTCGCCGGCCGCGTCCTCGGCGAGCACCACGAGGTCACCACCGTTCAGCGTGGCGGCGACCGTCCCCGGTAGGGCCACCTCCCGAACCGCCCCGCCGCTGTCGACCACCGACACCGTCGCTTCTGCCCCCGTCCCGGCCACGCACACCACCATCGAGTCCGCGAGCGCGCACCGCGCCACGTCGACGACGGACCAACGATGACTGCCATCCGCGCGGTCATAGGCATCGAGGCGATCCGCACCCCCGATCAGTACCTGGTCATCCTCGACCGTCATCCACGTGAGGTCATCGGCCGGGCCTGCCAGCGGCACCGTCCATTGCCGTACCGGCGCGCTCGACCAACCGGGGCTCACACCCCAGCTCGGACCGGGCGGCGGTGGCGCGACCAGGATCCCGGTCACCACAAGGAGGACCGCGACACCGGACCAGAGCGCCGCCGGGCGTGGCAGGTCGGGGCCGTCCCGGCGCCGACGGGGCGGCGGTACTGCTTCCGGGTCGCCAGCCTGGTCGGAGTCGGGCTCATCGAAGTCGAGAACGAACTCCTCGGCCCCACCCCGTCCCATCCGGTCATCCTGTCATCTGCCACCAGACCTTGACGCCGGGAGGCCCGGAGTGCTGAGATCCGCGCATGAATCGTGCTGGCGTGAGCGTCGCAACCGTCTGTCTCCTCATGCTCACGTTGGCGGGCTGCGCGCAGCCCGAGCCCGATCTGGTCTCGACGCGGTCGAATGCCGCTGGGGCGGAGTCGACCACCACGCAGAGCCCAGCAACCGAGTCGTCCGAGCCGACCGCGGACGCAACGCAGGAGCCGAGCCCGGGCACCCCGGACCAGTGTGCGCAACCGGGTGCTGAGGCGATCGCAGCTCTGGCCGGGGTCCAGTTGGAGCCGCGGCCCCACGACGTGAACGGGATTCCGGCCTGCGTGTGGGGCGATCTCAACAGTACGGGCGTACAGGTGATCCTGGTCGCAGCCGAACTCTGGGCCACCCAGATGCCGGCGGTCCTCGAGGATCTTCTCGAGCGTCCCGAGGTGGTCGAGATGGTCGCGGAGGAGACCTTGGTCAACATCGAGGAACTCATGGCCGACATCGAGGCCGGCGAGGAGATCGATCCCACCCGAGCCTGCGAGATCTTCTCGCTCATGCTGGTCGCCGACGGTCAGCCCGAAGACACGAACTACACGGTGCGGATCATTCCCAGCGCTGCCGACCCGCAGGGCCTCACGGCTCAGGGATGCGTCGAGGGTGTCTACGCGTCGGTGCTGCTGGTCAAGCCGGACCTGACCGCCAGCGCCGAGGAGATCGAGCAGGTCGGCGACGCCCTCCTGTCCCTGCTCGACGCCTACTGAGCCCGATCGGGTCCCGACCACAGTCGTGGTCACAGCCGTGCGTAGGACTCGCTCGATGACGACCATGATCGGGCCCGGATAGTTCGAACCACCCTCAGTGGTGCCCGGCGGGTCCCTGGGCGGCCTCGACGGCGAGACTCACGCTCGCGGCCGCGCCACGGGTGAGATTGCGGGTGAGATCCCCCCATAACGATTGCTCGCCCCCTGCTCGGACCGATTCGCTGGCGTGGACGTCGTGACGAGCCGCCTGGAGCGAGCCATCGGCGTCTTCGTCCATTGGAGTAACGGGGAGGACACATCCATGAGTAACACACGTGTGCGTTCAGCGCGCGACGAGCGGCGTCGCAGGACCGCGACACCGATGCGGAGGTCTCGAGGGCCTGGCAGCGGGTTCCTGTCCCGCATGCTGCATGGAACGCTCGCCGTCGCGCTGGCCGCGACCGCACTGACCGCGGCAGGAGCGCTCACGACGACCAACGCAGCCAACGCGGCCGACGGCGACCCGTTCGATCCTGATGTGGCAGCGGTGTTCCTGGCGCAGGATCGACCGACGACGCTCTACCGGGCGGAGCAGGTCGGTGCCGACCTCACCTTCGTCGCCGAGGGCACGGCGGCCGTCGGCTACAACGCCATCGGCTACAACACCGCCGACAACTACCTCTATGGCGTGCAACAGGACACCCAGCAGCTGCTGCGTATCGGGCAGGGCGGTGCCGTCACCGACCTGGGCACGATCACCGGATTGAGCGTCGACTCGTACTACCAACAAGGAACGTTCGGCGAAGGTGACGATGGCGTCGACACGCTGTATGTGCGTGGCACGCTCGACCTCGGCATGGTCTACGCGATCGACCTCACCACGCGCGTGGCCACCCCGATCACGCTCAGCGAAGAGGTACCGAACACCTCCGACCTCGTGGTCCTGGAGGGCTACCTCTGGGGGATGGGCAACGACAGCCGGATCTGGCGAATTGATCTCGACTCCGGAGCGGCCGCCTCCTGGGAGACGAACGTGCCCGCGGTCACCTACGGCGGGCAGTGGGTCTACGGCAACGGGAACCTCGGGCTCTCCGCCAACGACTCGGGCGACGTGATCCAGCTCGGCATCACGAACGCGACCTCGGCGAACCCGACCTTCACGATCCTCTCGACGGTCAACGGCCCGACGCCGCAGTCGAACAACGACGCGACAAGCAACCCGGGCCCCGATGTAGACCTCGCGATCGACAAGTCCGTACGGGGTGCGTACTCGCCCGGCGACCCCATCACCTTTGACTTCGCAGTCACCAACAACAGCGATGTCGCCTCGTCCGGGTTCTACTTCCAGGACGAGCTGCCGGCCTCGCTCTCGAACCTGTCCAGCCCGAACACCGAGTGCTCCTTCGTCGGCAACCTCATGACGTGCGCATTCGGCATTACGCAGCCAGGGGACGTGCGCTGGTTCGAGGTGACGGGCACAACAGCGGCCAGCACCGACCCGATCACCAACACCGTGACGCTCACGGGCAACGAGAACGACCCGATTCCGGACAACAACACCTCGACGGTCACAACGAGCCCCGTTTACGCGCCGGGTGTCTCCGTGGTCAAGTCGGCCGTGCTCGCCGACGGGGCGGTCTTCGCCGCCGGCAGCCCGCTCGCGTACAGCTTCCTCGTGACGAACACCGGCGACACCGAGCTCACCGACATCACCGTCAACGAGGGCGACTTCACCGGCACCGGCGATCTGGGCGCGATCGCGTGCCCGGCGACGACGCTCGCGCCGGCAGCGACCACCACCTGCACGGCTGAGTACACGCTCACCCAGGCCGACGTCGACGCCGGCGGTGTCACCAACACCGCCACGGTCACCGGCACGCCGCCACTGAGCCCGCCGACCACGTCGCCGCCGTCGACCTTCGACTACGAGGACGACCCCGACGACGCGCTGACGCTGGTCAAGAGCGCGACGCCCACCTCCAGCGGCGCCGTCGGCGACCAGGTCGAGTACTGGTTCACGGTCACCAACACCGGTGGCTCCACCCTCACGAACGTGACCATCGTCGAAGGTGCCTTCAGCGGCAGCGGCGACCTGTCGGCGATCGAGTGCCCCGAGACGACCCTCGCCCCGACCGCGAGCACCACCTGCTCGGCCACCTACACGCTCACCCAGGCCGACGTCGACGCGGACGGCGTCACCAACACCGCAATCGCCACCGGCACCCCGCCCGGCGGCGGTGACCCGATCGGCTCACCGCCGTCCTCGGTGACCGTGGAGACGCCAGACTCGCCGGCGATGACCCTGACCAAGTCGGCGACCCCGACCGAGGCCTCCGTCGTCGGAACCACGATCGAGTACTGGTTCACCCTGACCAACACCGGGAACGTGACCCTGGTCGACGTGCACGTCGACGAGACGGCGTTCTCCGGATCGGGTGACCTGTCCACGATCTCCTGCCCCGAGACGACGCTCGCCCCGGCCACGAGCATCACCTGCTCGGCCACCTACACACTCACCCAGGCGGACGTCGATGCCGGGGGTGTGATGAACACCGCGGTCGGTGGCGGCACACCTCCGGGCGGCGGCGACGTCACCGAGACCCCGCCGTCGACCGTCACGGTGGACACGCCGCAGGACCCGTCGCTGACCGTGACGAAGTCCGCGGCGCCCGTCGGGGCAGCAGTCGGCAATACCGTCACGTACTCGTTCCTGGTGACCAACACAGGCAACGTGACAGTCGACGAGATCGCCATCCAGGAGCAGGACTTCACCGGCTCCGGTGACCTGTCCGCCATCGCCTGCCCCGCCACCACGCTGGCGCCCGAGGCGACCACGACCTGCACAGCCACGTACACGCTGACCCAGTCCGATGTGGACGCGGGTGCGCTGCACAACGCGGCGATCGTCACCGGTCATACGCCCTCGGACGACGAGTTCGGCTCGCCTCCCTCCAACGTGGATGTGGAGCTGCCGCCGAACCCGTCGCTGAGCGTGGTGAAGACCGCGACCCCGGCCTCGGTCGACAACGCGGGCGCGGAGGTCACCTACAGCTTCCTGGTGATCAACACCGGCAACGTCACGCTCGACGGCATCGCCGTCCAGGAGCAGGACTTCACCGGCACCGGGGAGCTGTCCGAGATCGTCTGCCCGACGACCACGCTGGCTCCCGCGGCGCAGACCACCTGCACGGCGACGTACGAGCTGACTCAGGCCGATGTCGACGCCGGTGGCGTCACCAACGTGGCCACGGCGACCGGTAACCCGCCGGGCTCCGACGTACCGGTGACGTCCCCGCCGTCCGAGACCACGGTCGGCAGCGAGCCCGCCCCCGGTCTCAGTGTCGTGAAGACCTCGAGCCCGACCTCGGTGGCCGCCGCCGGCGACGTGATCACGTACGGCTTCCTGGTGACGAACACCGGCAACGTGACACTGTCGGATGTGGTGCCGGTCGAGGGCGAGTTCTCGGGGACCGGAGAACTGTCCGAGATCGAGTGCCCGACCAACACCCTGGCCCCGGGCGAGGACGTCACCTGCACGGCGACGTACGAGGTCACGCAGGAGGACGTGGACGCCGGCGGCGTGACCAACGTGGCCACGGCCACGGCCACGCCTCCCGACACGACCACGGGCGGCGGCACTCCGGTGGAGGCTCCGCCGTCGGAGATCGAGGTGGACGTCCCGTCCGCGCCAGGCCTCACCCTCGTCAAGACCGCCGACGTGGACCGGATCGCGAATGCCGGGGACCAGGTGCTGTTCAGCTTCCTGGTCACCAACACCGGCAACGTCACCCTCGACGACCTCTCGATCGCGGACAGCGAGTTCTCCGGCACCGGCGAGCTCGGCGAGATCGTCTGCCCCGCCGACGTGCTGGCGCCTGCGGAGTCGGCCACCTGCGAGGCGACCTACGTCGCAACGCAGGCGGATGTCGATGCCGGGTTGCTGAGCAACGCGGCCACCGCGGTGGGTACGCCGCCGGGGGTCGACGTCCCGCCGGTGGACTCGCCGCCGTCTCGAGTGGACATCGACGCACCGCACGCACCGGGCTTGACCCTGGTCAAGACCTCGGACGTGCAGACGGTCACCACGGTCGGCCAGATCGTGACGTACAGCTTCCTGGCCACCAACACCGGGAACGTGACGCTCACTGGGGTCGCCATCACGGAGGGCACCTTCTCCGGCGCGGGCGACGTGTCCGCGGTCATCTGCCCGGAGGACGCGGTGCTCCCCGGTGAGGAGGTCGTCTGCACGGCGACGTACACGGTGCAGGAGGCGGATCTGACGGGTGGCTCGCTGTCGAACACGGCAACGGCCACCGCCACGCCGCCCGGTGAGGGCGCTGGCGACAGTGACGGCGGCGGTGATCCGATCACGTCGGATCCCTCGACCACCGAGTCCGGGTCGGAGGCGCCGGGGGCGGCCCTCCCGACGACAGGCAGCCAGGCCGCGTGGGTGTTCGCGCTGGCCGCCGTGGTGCTGCTGCTGATGGGAGGAGCACTCGTGTTCCTTCGTCACAGCAGGCGCGGCGCGGATGAGGTGCTCCCCCGCTGATCTGCCCGCAGGGGCCCCGCGCACTATATGGACGTGCGCGGGGCCTCTCCCGTTGGATGCCCTAATCTCAGTCTTGGACCACGGAGCGCGACCGGCGCCGTGCGTGCGGCAAGCGACTCAACACCGCACCCGGCTACCTGGAGGGGCGCACCGTCCAACGATCGAGCGCACGGGCTTGCCGAGGGGGCAGCATGTCTTTGTACGATCCACCTGCCGAATCCCGGCGTGCCACGCCGCCGGATGCCTCGGCGCAGACCGCGGCCAATCCCGTCACCGCGCTACGGGAGGCGCTCGCCGCCGAGAGATGGTCCGAGGCCGCGCGGATCATCGGCAGCACCTGGGGGATGCTGATCGAGGAGTTCCCCGTGGATCTCGACGCAGCCTTCGAGGTGCTTCCCCTCGAATCGGTGCGCACGGTACGTGGGGTCGCGGCGGTTCGTGAGATCTGGCTCTCCACCAGTATCGAGCCGCAGCATGTCGTGCCGGCAGAAGCGCCGACTCCTCCAATGGAGTTCGCCGGTTCGCTGAACCACCCGGATGCCCGCCACCAGGCACTGAACGACCTCACGCTCACATCCGTCCACATGATCGCCGCGCGGATCGGCGGCCGATATGCCGAGGCGCTCGAGCACGCCCGCCGGGTCGAGACACTCGGCCACCTCGTGGAGGCGACAGTCCCTGCGGCGCGGCGTGTCCGCCACCCGCTCGCCCTCCTGCAAGCGGGTATCACCCGCGCCCTCGCCGGCGACATCCCGGGTGCGGTTCCGATGCTGCAGAGCGCGTACGAGCGGTCCCCCTACGGGCGCTCCGACTACGTGGCCAAGGGAGCGGCTGGGAACCTCGCGCTGTTCAACGCGATCTGCGGCGACCTCGACATCGCGCGTCGGTGGCTGGCCCGCCATGACGAGATCCCGTCCACCTCGTCCCCGCACACCGAGCGGGTCCTGTTCACCGGTGACCTCGCACGCGCGCTGGTCGCGATCGAGGCGCTGGACAACGATGGTGCCGAGGAGGCGCTGTCGCGGCTGGAGCAGGGCGTGAACGTCGAGCAGAGCTGGGGGCCGGTGCTCACCTTCCTGCACGCACGGCACGGTCTGGTCTGGGGAGACCGGCACCGGGCGCTGTCCTGGCTGCAGCGCGACACCGATCGCTACGCGCAGCGTCTCGGGCCGGCCAGCACCATGAGGCCGTTGCTCGCGGCCGCCGAGGTCGATCTGCTGCTCTCCCTCGGGCGTGGTGACCAGGCGCTGGCCCGGCTCAACCGCGTCGCCCCGGACCCGATCGTGACGGCGACCCGGGCTCGCCTCGAACTGCTGGCAGGCCGCCCCGACGAGGCCGCGCGGCTCGCCGCCGAGGTCACCGACGTCACGCACACCTCGCGTATCCGGCTGGAAGGACTCGTGGTGCAGGCCACCGCGGCCGTGCGCAGTGGCAAGTCTCGCCACGCGCGCGAGGCGTTCGTGCTGGTGCAGGAGACCGTTCGGTCAACAGAAGCGCGCCTACCCCTGGCGGGCTTGGCCGAGTCCGATCGCCAGGCCCTGCACGCTCTGGTCGGGGCGACAGCCCGTGACGCCGAGCGGTGCCCGCTGGAGCGGCCCATGTTCCCAAGCGAGATCACAGTCGTGCGCCTGACCAACCAGGAGTTGCTGATGCTGCGTGGGCTGGCGTCCTTCCAGTCCCAGAAGGAGCTCGCCGACGCCGTCTACCTGTCGCTCAACACGGTCAAGACCCACCTGCGTGCGGCCTATCAGAAGTTGGGCGTGTCCAGCCGTGCGGAAGCGCTGACGGTCGCAAGCGGGGCGGGTCTGCTCTGAGGGCACCCGCGGCGTCGCGCGCCCTACCTCAGCGCTCGAAGCGCTCGACGGCGTCCTTCGCCTCTTTGAGGCCGACGCCGGTCTCCTCGCGGTAGACCTTGATGGCCTCGATCTTCTTGCCGCGGGCCATCAGGTCGGCCACTCGCGGCGAGAGACCGCCCCCCGCGCCCCAGCCCTGAAGGGAGTAGGGCGCCTGCAGGCCGGCCTGGTTGTAGAGCGCGTCGATGTGGCGCTCGATCGCGGCGAGGCGGGCCTGGATGTCGTCGGTCATGGTCCATTCCTACCCCAAGGACACCCCACCGTTCCGCCAGCGCCGCCGTCGGTCTGGCGATAGAACTGAACCCATGGCGATCCTGTGGCCCGCGGAACCGGACTTCGGACGGAACACGGCCGAGGAGGTGCTCTGGCGAGCGCTCGCCGAGCAACTGCCCGAGGACGCCACGCTGCTGCACTCGGTGAATCTGCTCGAGGAGAGCACCGAGCGGGAGATCGACCTGCTGGTGCTCTGGCCGGGCGTCGGCATCGCCGCGATCGAGGTCAAGGGCGGCACCGTCTGGCACAACGAGCAGGGCTGGCACCAGGGCTCGCCCACCGACTCACACCGGATGAACCCGCTGCGTCAGGTCCAGGACGCCCGGCACGTGCTCCAGGAGAAACTGCGCCGACGCGGCATCGGCGCCGGGCGGGCACGGACTGCGCACCTGGTCGCATTCCCGCACACGCGATTCGCGCAGGATTTCGAGACCACCGACTGCCCCCGGTCGATGATCATCGACCGCGATGACGTCGCCGGGGTCGCCGCACACGTGCGCCACGCGATCGTCACCCACGGACAGGGCGAGCGCGGCCTCGACGAGGTGGACGCCCAGGACCTCTACGACGTGCTCGCCGGGCAGCTGGGCGCCCAGGTCGACATCCTCGGGGAGGCGCGCGGGCCGAGCTCGACCGGCTGGATCTGCTCACCCAGGACCAGGTCGGCATCCTGCGCATCGTCGCCGGGCACCAGCGCTTCCAAGTGGTGGGTGGAGCCGGGTGCGGCAAGACGTGGCTGGCTCTGGAACAGGCCCGACGGCGTGCGCGGGCGGGCGAGCGCGTCGCCCTTCTGTGTTACTCGCGCGGGCTCGGCCGCTACCTCCAGCGCGTCACGAACACCTGGCCGCGCGGCCAGCGCCCGGCCTACGTGGGGCTCTTCCACGATCTGCCGCTGCGCTGGGGTGCCGAGCCCGGCACCGACGACGACGCCGACTACTGGGAGCGGCGCCTGCCGCTCGCGCTCGCCGACCTCGCGACGCGACAACCGCCGTCGGACCTCTTCGACTCCGTCGTCGTGGACGAGGCCCAGGACTTCGGGGACCTCTGGTGGACCTCGCTGCTCCGTTGTCTGAGGGACCCAGCCCACGGCGGCCTGTTCCTGTTCGGCGACGCCGGCCAGCGGGTCTTCGCGCCCGGCGGCACCGGCCCCATCGACCTGCCCCCGTTCGAACTCGACGAGAACCTGCGCTCCACGAAACCGATCGCGCAGCTGAGCGGCTCCGTCAGCGATCGGCGGATCACGCCGCGCGGCGGCGCGGGCGCCCCGGTGCGGCTCATCGACGTGCCGGCCGAGGACGCCGTCGAGGCCGCGGACGACGCGGTCGAGGCCCTCCTTGACGAGGGCTGGGACCCGGGCGACGTCGCCCTGCTGACCACCAGGACAAGGCATCTGGAACAGGTGAACCGGATCGACGCCGTCGGGCATGACACCTACTGGGACGACTTCTTCGACGGGACCGACGTCTTCTACGGCCACGTGCTCAACTTCAAGGGCCTGGAGCGACCTGTCGTGGTGCTCGCGGCGAACGGGTTCCGGGACGCCGAGCGCGCCCGCTCGATGCTGTACACCGGCCTGTCGCGGGCGCGCAGCCTGCTCGTGGTGGCCGGCCCGCGGGCGGAGATCGAACGGATCGGCGGCGATGCGGCGCGGCACCGGCTGGTGGCTTCCGAGGCGTGGGCGCTGCAGGGCTGAGCCAGGCGCATCTCAGGCGACGCCCAGCCGCAAGGCCTACGCTGCTGCCCATGGGCGAGGCGACCGTGACCGAGCCGGCAGGTGCCGGAGGCGCGAAGGAACCACGGATCCGCGTCACCCTCTCCAACATCAGCGTCTACCCGCGCAAGGCCCCGTTCGCGTTCGAGATCGCTGCCGAACTCGGCTATGACGGCCTCGAGATCATGGTGCTGCCCGACACGACCACGAAGGACGCGAAGGCCCTGAACCGGCTCGCGGCCGATCACGGACAACCGGTGACCAGCATCCACGCACCGTCGCTCGTGCTCAGCCAGGGCATCTGGGGCCGGCTACCGGGCCCGAAGCTCGAGCGCTCCGTTGACCTCGCACTCGAGGTCGGCGCGGAGGTCGTGGTGGTGCACCCACCGTTCAGGTGGCAGCGCCGCTACTCCCGCGGATTCGTCGATCACGTCCGAGCGCTGTCCGAGGCGACCGGCGTGGTCGTCGCCGTCGAGAACATGTACCCCTGGCGCAACCGCAGGCGGGAGATGGTGCGGGCCTACCTGCCCGGCTGGGACCCCACCGAACACGACTACGACCACGTCACCCTGGACCTGTCCCACGCCGCCGTCGCGCGCCAGGACAGCCGCGCCCTCGCGCGGCAGTTCGGGCCGCGCCTGCGGCACATCCACCTCGCCGACGGCACCGCCTCGATGATGGACGAGCACCTGGTGCCCGGCCGGGGCACCCAGCCGGCCCGGGAGCTGCTCTCGGACCTGGTCAGCAGCGGCTGGTCGGGTGACGTCTGCGTGGAGATCTCGACCCGCCGCGCGAACTCGGCCGCGGAGCGGCACGAGGACGTCGCCGCGTCGCTGAAGTTCGCCCGCACCTACCTCACGCCCGGCCGGCACGCCGACTACACCCCGCCCGAGGGGGCGCACCACCGGCACCTCGACGCCTGGTGACCCGGGCGTAAGGCACTCGTTCTCTCTGCTCCGCGGTTATCCACACTTGGGTTGGCGCTGCAGCGGATGTCAGTGGTTTGTCGTACGTTTGTTTCATGACCGGTGAGGGCGCGCGGGGTCAGGGGATGCATTCGCTCCCCGACCCCGACGCGCCGTTCTTGCCGATGGCGCCGTTCCCGGTCCGCGGGCGCAACCGACGGCGGCGCTCGACGCTGGAGCTCGAGCCGTGGCAGGTCCCGGGCGACCCGAAACTGATCGGTGACCAGTACATCGGGCCGGCGCCGATGCCGTATCAGTGGTCCGAAGAGGCCCACGCCCTGGAGATCACGCCCGCCGGGGCGCCGCTCGCGACCCTGTTGGATGAGCTCGGTACCGACGATCTGCTCGATGAGGAGCTGATCGAGGTCATCGCGGCCGCCGAGCGGATGAAGTCCTGGGCCGCCGCCCGCCAGGCCGCCGCGATCAACGAACTCGCCCAACGCCGAGCGATGCACCACCTCGAACGCAACGAGCTCGGCGTCGAGGTCTCGGCACGCCTGGCGGTCACCAACACCGCCGCGCAGGCCATGGTCGCCCGCGCCCAGAACCTCGAACAGGCCCCCGAGGTCTTCGACGCCCTGGCGGCCGGGCGCATCGATACCCGGCGCGCCGACGTCCTCATCGATGCGACCATCACCCTGGACCACCTCCGGGCCCGTGGCGTGCACCGGGCCGTGCTGCCCGGGGCCGGCCACCTGACGTGGCGCCAGATCGAGACCCGCGCCAAGCGGGCCGTGATCGAGATCGACGGTCCCCAGGCCGAGGCCCGCCACACCAAGGCCCGCAAGGACCGGCAGGTGCTCGTCAAGGCCGATGCCGACGGCATGGCCTGGCTCTCGGCGTATCTACCCGCCGACGACGCGATCACGATCTTCACCGCCCTCGACCAGATCGCCGGTACCCAGGCCCCCGGGGACGACCGCCCGATCGGTGCCCGCCGCGCCGACGCCCTGACCGATCTCGCCCGCGAGGTCCTGGCCACCGGCCACACCCCCGACGGCAACGCCCTGCCGAGCCGCCAAGGCGCCCGACCACACCTGTTCATCACGGTCGCTCAATCGACCCTCGACGGCGACGACGACAACGCCGCCCAACTTGAGGGCTACGGGCCGATCCCTGCCACGATCGCCCGCGCCATCGCCTCCCAGGCAACCTCCAGCACCATCACCGTCGACCCCGACACCGGCGCCTACATCGGCGGCGCCGACCCGCAGCGGATGTCACCAGCGACCGGGCACCTACCCCACGCCAAACCAGCCGACCACGCCGACCCGACCCACCCCACCGACGGCGGCTGCCCCATCGAGCCCACCGACGGCACCGAGCCCACCGACCCGACCGACGACGACGACGGCGGCGGCGAAGGCAGCGACGACGACACCGACCCGACCCACCCCACCGACGACAACGGCGGCCCGACCGACGGCACCGACCCGACCGACCCCACCGACGGCGGCCGCCCCACCGAGTCCACCGACGGCACCGAGCCCACCGACCCCACTGACGGCGTCGACCACGTCGACGGCAGCGCAATCCCCGAGCGCACCGAGGCCAGAGACGGGGGTTGCTCACAGTCGGCGTCGGCCGAAGTCGAGCGACGATCGGAGACCGCGGCCGCGGCCGCTCGAGCGGGGGCCGAACCCGCCGACGCACCAGCCGAGCCGGCGGACCCGGCCGACCCGGCAGTGCACCAGCCCGGCTCGGTGGCAACCCCCGATGTGCCCTCGCGCGCTGGGGCAGCACCCGCGCCGGTGTCAGTGTCGGGACTGCATCCGGGCGAGGGCCTGGATCTCGCCAACCCACTCGACCTGATGCGCTGGGTCAGCGCACAGCCGCCCGACGGCCGCAGCCCCGTCACCCTGCTGCGCGAGGAACTCGGCATCATCGCCGCAGACTCCTACCCGCCCTCAGCCGAACTGCGCCGGCTCGTGCTCGAACGAGATCGGACCTGCCAGTTCCTCGGCTGCGCCATGCCCTCCTGGCGTGGCGAGATCGACCACATCGTCGCCTTCGACCCCGCCCTGCCCGCCTGGGCCCAGACCACCAACCTCAACCTCAGCGCACGCTGCAAACACCACCACCAGCTCAAGACCCGCGGACTCTGGACGGTGCGCCGCGAACCCGAGACCGGCACCTCGGTCTGGACCTCCACGACCACGGGGCACACCTACCGCCGCGAACCCGACAAGCCGATCCCCGGGCTCTCCGCGACCCAGGTCGCCCGAGCCCTCAAGGGCCTCCTCGACGAACTCCCACCCTGGGAACGCCACCACCGACGTGTCTCCTACCGGGCCGGCTATCTACCCGACCGCTCCGACGGAGCCGACACCCTCCACGACATCCGCACCGCGATCCGCGAACGCGCCCACCAGGACAACCCCAACCCGACCCGAGCCCGGAGCCCCGACGCGACCGGACCACCCCTCACCTTCCCCGACGAGCCGACCTTCTGACGCCGGTTTGGGTCCCGCAGATCCCAACCTCCCTCAAGCTGCGCCGGGCGGACCGGCCGGTCGTGATGCGCACCGACGACTCCGCTCGGCGTGCTACGGCCCGCGGTCCAGCATCACCAGCGAGCGCGTCTCGAAGCGGTGCGCACTGCGATATCCCAGACCGGCGTAGACGGCCAGAGCCGCGGCGTTGTCGCTGTAGACGCCCAGGGTCGCGACGCCAACAGCCTCGATAGCGCGGCGGGTCAGCGCGGCAGTGAGTGCCCGTCCGATGCCGCGGCCACGGTGGTCGGTGTGGACGACGATGCCGGCCAGGTGCGGTGCGCCGGAAGCGAGCTCGTGGAGGGAGCCGACTGCGATCAGGTCACCGTGGTCGTCGGCGGCACCGAGCCAGAGGGTTGCGAAGCCCCGGCCGGGGAAGCCCTCGAAGCCCGGGTTGTGCGAGCGGGCGAACACCTCGATCCGGGCGGCGTCCGCGGTGTCGTCAAGTTCGAGGAGGTCGACGGCGGCGCTCGCCCGTTCGTCTGGCGGCACCTCGGTCCACAGGAAGTCCCAGCGGCCGGACCCGGCCACAGTCAGCGGTGACGGCGCCTGCAGTTCGCGACCGGCCGCCGTCGAGAACCACTCGATCTGCGCGCCGCGCTCGCGCCGCCGCCCCAATGCCCGCTCGGGCGCCAGGGCGCCACGCAAGCCCAGCCGTGCTCGCCGGCCGCGGCGATCACGTCCGTGGGCGTCGCCCACCGCACGTAGGGGTCGTTCCCGCTGCGCTCGAGGAGTTCCGCCCGATCCACCTGCTGCCAGTTCACGCGGTTCAGGTTCGCACATGCGACTCCCAGGGGACTCCCAGCGGCGCGGGCTAGTCTTGACCGCAGCAACCACCCACCCGCCGAAGGCCCTGATGACCGAACGCTCCCTCGGGGCCACGCCCTACGAGGTGCTCGGTGTTGACGCCGGTGCGTCCACCGAGGAACTGCGGCGCGCCTACCGGCGACGGCTGCGCGAGTCCCACCCGGATGTCGGCGGGGACCCGGAACTCTTCCACGAGGTGCAAACGGCGTGGGAGCAGGTCGGCACGCCCGCGCACCGGGCGCGGTACGACCGCGTGAACCGGCCGGGTGGCGCCGCGGCGGGCGGACCCGGATCGAACGGGTCGCGTCCGTCCGGACCTGCCTCCGCCCGCACGTCCGGCACCGGCCCACAGGCCGCTGGCTGGTCGCAGGCCGGCGGTGCCTCGGGAACCGGCGGCGCCGCCCGCACCGGTGGCACGTCCCGCACCGCTGGCTCGTCCGGCACCGGCGGCGTGTATGGCGGTGGCGGACCCGTCTGGACGGCCGGCTCGAGCCGGGGCAGCACGAACGTGCCGTCGCGGGCGCGTACCTATGGCCATCCCGGCGGCTGGTCCCGCGAGCGCTACCTGACCCTGCTGCGGGAGTGGGTGGGGCGCGGCGTCGCGATCGACGACCCGTACGCCCCGGACCTCGTCGCCCGGGCCCCCCGGGAGATCCAGCACGCACTCGCCGACGCGCTCGCCGAGGAGCGCACCGCGCGCACCCTCGGCGACCTCAGTTCCGCCTTCACGGTCTGGAACGACGTGGCCACCGGCGCCGGCAGCGGCGGCTGGGCCCGGGACGCCGACGCCCCGGCCACGGACCCGGCGAAGATCGACCACGTCGTACTCGGGCCGACCGGCCTGTGGGCGATCCAGTCCGAGGACTGGGGCGCCCCGGTCACGGCGCGCCGCGGCGACCTGGTCAGCACCGGCTTCCCCGCCGGCGAGCACCCGATGGCCGCCCTGGAGCGCCGGGCTAAGGTCGCGAAGTCCTGGCGGACCCGGTTCGACGCGCTGCTCGTGGTGCTGCCCGACGACGCACTGGCCGAGGACGCGGACTGGGTCCTGGTCCGCCGCCGCGGCACACCACGGCTGGCCGTCCGGGCCCGCGGGCTGGCCCGGCTGATCACCGGCGGCCACCCCGCCGTACCGCGCCCGTCCGAGGAGGCGATGTTCGCGCTGCGTCCGCAGCTGCGGTCGGCGATCAGGTTCGTCTAGGCCGACGTTCGTCCGGACCCAGGCCCATCCAGACCCAGGTTCGTCTAGACCCAGGCCGGGTCCGCGAGCAGGGCCTGCAGCTCGTTCACGAACCGGGCCGAATGGAAGCCGTCCGCCGCGGCATGGTGAACCTGCAGCGAGAGCGGCAGGAACACGCGCCCGTCGTCCTCCTGGTAGCGCCCGAGTGTGAAGATCGGCGCGAGGTGGCGCCAGACGTCCCGGATGTTGAGGTTGAAGCCGGTGAACGAGGCCCAGGGCAGGCTCGACACGTCGAAGGTGTTCGGCGGCTGGCCGCCCTGCGGGAAGAACTCGGTGCTGTCGCGGTACCGGTCGAGCAGACCCGCCGCGCCGTCATGGAAGATGCCGAAGTCCGCGTCGTAGGGAGCCCAGACGCTGGAGAACGTCTCCCGCTCGGTATTGAAGATGGTGAACGAGGGGTGCAGCACCGGCCAGGTCGCGGGAGCGTCGGACTCGGTCAGGCACATCCGGAACTCCTCGCGCCGGTTGACGATCGTGCCGAGCGCCCAGATCTGGGCGACGTACGTCCGCCGGGGAGAGTCCCGCAGCGCCCTGACGAACTCGGTCACGTCGAGTTCGACCGTCATCGAGTACGTGCACGGCACCGCGTGGAGGTAATGCTCGAAGTGCTGGCGCCGGGGCCAGGTCGCGAGGTCGATCGGGGTCGGGTTGTCCATCCGTCCATCGTGGCGGCCGACGCGGGGGCGATCGAGTCAATTACTCGGACCGCGGTGGTCGCGCCCGAGCCGATCGAGGTGGGCGAAGAACGCCGCGGTCGCGCGGCAGCCGGCATAGCGGGCGCTGAGACAATGGCGGCATGCCACCGGTGCCCGTACTGACCACGCTGGACACCGATCGCCTCTTGCTGCGACGCCAGACGGTGTCCGATGCCGCCATCCTTCGTCAGTTGTGGACCGAGCGCGATGTGCGCGTGCCACCGCACCGGCAGATCGATGCTGAGGGGCGCCCGAGCGAAGCGGACATAGCCACACGGATCCGCGAGGAGCACACAGCGCCGGGTCTCCTGGCTGTCGAGCGGAAGGACACGGCCGATGTCATCGGGTACTGCGGGCTGGTCTTCAATGCGGAAGGGGCGCCCGACGAGCCCGAACTGGCCTTCGAGTTGCTGCGCGCGGTCCACAACCGCGGTTACGCGACCGAGGCGAGCCGGGCCGTGATCACCTGGGCGGGGCAGGCTGGCTACCGACGGTTGTGGGCGAGCGTATGGGACTGGAATGTCGCGTCCCGACGGGTCCTGGAAAAGCTCGGGTTCCGCGATTCGGGCCGAGTGGGCCCCACCACGGTCCACGGCCGCAGTCTGCTGACCGTACGAGAATCCTGATCAATGAACGACGTCGGTTGGGGCCATCCGCTTGTTCTGGGCTCGGCAAACCTGGATTCTGGGTCCCCGAGCATCGGTGGGTAGGTTCGAACCGTACGGGTGACTCGCGACGGAATGGACACGGATGGTCGAGACGATGGTCGTGGTCGAGCGGGGAGACAAGCTCGGCGAGGGATACCGGCGCCGGATCACCGAGGTCTACGTGCGTAGCTTCGCGCAGGACTTCGTCGCGTTCTCACGCGACACCGGCGAGCTGGCCGACGCGTTCGAGCACATGCTCCTGCTCGACCGCTTCTACATCGCGCTCGTGGACGGCGAACCCGCCGGCCTCGCCTCGCTGACCGAGGGCGACCAGACCCTGTTCGCGCCTCGTTGGCAGGAGATCCGCCGACATCTCGGACCGGCACGCGGGCTGCTCGCGTACGTGGTGATCCGGCGCTGGTTCATGCGCCCCCTCGACGGCGCCCCGCCCGGGCTCGCCGAGATCGGGTTCGTCGCCACCGAGCCGGACTACCAGGGTCGCGGTGTCGCCACCGCGCTGCTGGGTCACCTGCTGGCGCTGCCTGGATACCGCGAATACGTGCTCGAGGACATCAAGAACACCAACGCACCCGCCCTCGGCCTGTACGCGAAGTTCGGCTTTACGGTCTACAAGCGTCGGAAGGCGCGCTTCGCGCGACGCGCCGGATTCACCGAGCTCGTGTCCATGCAACTGGTGCAGGACCCCGCCCCGGAGCCCGGCTCGGATGCACCACCGGCAGAAAGCACTGGCGCAGTCGGGAACAATGGGGGCGGTGACCGAGGCGACTGACGAGACGGGGCGCACGCCCCGCCGTCGGCGACCCCGCCGGAGGCGCCCCGGAGAGCGAGGCGCCGAGCAGGGCACCACGCCTGCGAACACCGGCGCCGGCAGGCCCCCTGACGGCGGCACGGGGGACGGGGCGCAGACGCGCACCGCACCGCCTTCCGACGGCGAGGCTCGCCGCTCGGGCGGCGGCAAGGCTTCGAACGGCACCCAGGGCTCGGGCGGCGGCCGCAGTTCTGGCAGACGGCCCGACGGCGGAGGTCGCCGTGGGCACGGAGCGTCCGGTGGCCGCACGGGCGGCTTCCGGGCGCCGAGCCCTGAGTTGCTCGCGAAGCGCCGGGCGGCGCTGCCCACGATCAGCTACCCGGCGCAGCTGCCGGTCTCGGCGCGCCGGGAGGAGATCGCCGACGCGATCCGCGACCACCAGGTGGTGATCGTCGCCGGGGAGACCGGATCCGGCAAGACCACCCAGATCCCGAAGATCTGCCTGGAACTGGGCCGCGGCGTCACCGGGACGATCGGGCACACCCAGCCGCGCCGGATCGCGGCGCGTACCGTCGCCGAACGGATCGCCGAGGAGCTGGGAGTGCCGCTCGGCGGCGCCGTCGGGTATCAGGTGCGCTTCACCGACCAGGTCTCCGAGACCACGCTGATCAAGATCATGACGGACGGCATCCTGCTCGCCGAGATCCAGCGCGACCCGCTGCTGCGCCGGTACGACACGATCATCGTGGACGAGGCGCACGAGCGGACCCTGAACATCGACTTCCTGCTCGGGTTCCTGCACCAGCTGCTCCCGAAGCGCCCGGATCTGAAGGTCATCGTCACCTCCGCCACGATCGACTCGGCCCGCTTCGCGGAGTACTTCGCGCAACCCCAGCACACGGTGCCGGTGGTGGAGGTGTCGGGCCGGACGTATCCGGTGGACGTTCGCTACCGCCCCCTCCTCGCGGACCTGGGCGACGAGCTCGACGGGCCGCTGGACGATGACGCCGCGCCCCTGCCGGACGAGGAGGCGATCGACCAGAACACGGCGATCTGCCGGGCGGCCGACGAGCTGATGGCCGAGGGCAGCGGCGACATCCTGGTGTTCCTGTCCGGTGAGCGGGAGATCCGGGACGCCGCGGACGCCCTCGCCGAGCACCTCGGGCCCCGGTACGTCGCGCCGGGCGGGGCGCGCGCCTCTGCGCACGCCGCAGGAGCCGTCGAGGTCATCCCCTTGTACGCGCGGCTGTCCGCCGCGGAGCAGCACCGCGTGTTCGAGCACCACACCACCCGGCGGATCGTGCTCGCCACGAACGTCGCCGAGACCTCGCTCACGGTGCCGGGCATCCGGTACGTGATCGACCCCGGCACCGCTCGGATCTCCCGCTACTCCAACCGCACCAAGGTGCAGCGCCTGCCGATCGAGCCGGTCAGCCAGGCCAGTGCGAACCAGCGCGCGGGCCGCTGTGGCCGCGTCGCGGACGGGATCTGCATCCGGCTGTACTCCCAACGGGACTACGAGGGCCGACCCGAGTACACCGAGCCGGAGATCCTGCGCACCTCGCTGGCCTCGGTGATCCTGCAGATGACCGCGCTCGGCCTCGGGGACGTCGCGCAGTTCGACTTCCTCGACTCCCCTGACTCGCGCGCCGTCAAGGACGGACTGCAGCTCCTGCACGAGCTGAACGCCATCGAGGCCGAGTCCGCCACGAGCTCGAGCAACCAGCTCACCCGCGTGGGCCGTGCCCTCGCCCAACTGCCCATCGACCCGCGCCTGGGGCGGATGCTCGTCGAGGCGGGCCGGCTCGGGTGCGTGCGCGAGGTGATGGTCATCGTGGCGGGGCTGTCGGTGCAGGATGTGCGCGAGCGGCCCACCGAGCACCAGCAGGCGGCCGATGAGAAGCACCGCAGGTTCGCCGATCCCACCTCGGACTTCCTGTCCCTGCTCAAGCTCTGGGACTACCTGAAGGAGCAGCAGGGCGAGATGGGGTCCTCGGCGTTCCGGCGGCTGTGCCGGGCCGAGTACCTGAACTTCCTGCGGGTGCGCGAGTGGCAGGACGTGCACACGCAGCTGCGGCAGATGGCCAAGCCGCTCGGCCTGGAGTCCCACCACCGTGGCGACGCCACCGACCCCGACCGGGTGCACCAGGCGCTCCTGTCCGGCCTGCTCTCACACGTGGGGTCCTGGGACGAGCGCCGCCGCGACTACGTCGGGGCCCGTGGAACCCGCTTCGTGATCTTCCCAGGCTCGCACCTGGCGAAGAAGAACCCGGCCTGGATCATGGCCGGCGAGCTCGTGGAGACATCCCGGCTGTTCGCGCGCACAGTCGCGCGGATCAAGCCCGAGTGGGCCGAACCGCTGGCCGAGCACCTCGTCAAGCGCACGTACTCCGAGCCGTACTGGTCCACGAAGCAGGGCGCGGCCATGGTCAAGGAGAAGGTGCTCCTGTACGGGGTGCCGATCGTGAACGAGCGCGCCGTCCCGCTGGCCCGGGTGGACGGACCTCTCGCTCGGGAGATGTTCCTGCGGCACGCCCTCGTCGAGGGCGAATGGCGCACCCATCACGCGTTCTTCGCCGAGAACAACCGGCTGCTCGAGGAAGCCCAGTCGCTGGAGGCGCGGTCCCGGCGACGGGACCTGGTCATCGACTCCGACGGCCTGTTCGACTTCTACGACGAGCGCATCCCCGAGGACGTCACGACCGCCCGGCACTTCGACGCCTGGTGGAAGAACGCCCGCACCGAAGCCCCGGACCTGCTGAGCTTCACCACGCAGCTGCTGGTGCCGGAGGCGGACAGCCTGGACGCCGACGCGTTCCCGGACACCTGGCGCCAGGACGACCTGACCCTCCCGCTGACCTACCAGTTCGAGCCGGGCACCGAGGCCGACGGTGTCACCGTGCACATCCCGATCTCGGTCCTGAACCGGGTCCGCCCGGACGGCTTCGACTGGATGGTGCCCGGGCTGGTGGACGAGCTCGCGGTGGCGACGATCCGGTCGCTGCCGAAAGCGCTGCGCCGCCAGCTCGTGCCCGCACCGGACGTCGCCCGAGAGATCGTCGCGCAGCTGCCCGACTGGTCCGAGGCCGCACCCGCCGGGTCGCCCACGTTCGCCGAGGCGTTCGCCGCCACCGCCCGCGCGCTGCGCGACGTGGAGATCGATGAGGACTCCTGGGCGCCCGACCGGCTGCCCCCGCACCTTCGGATGACGTTCCGGGTGCAGACCGACCGCGGCGCCACGCTCGCCGAGGGCAAGGACCTGGTGCTCCTGCAGCGCCAGCTGGCGCGCGAGTCCCGGGACGCGGTGCGCAGCGCGGTCCGTACGGCGCTCACCGAGGCGCAGGCGGCAGCGCCTCGTCCGGGCGCAGGGCCCGACGGCGAGGGCCGGCCGGGTGTCGACAGCCCCTCGGGTGGTCGCGGCCGGGTCACAATGCCCGACGGCGCAGGCGGGCCGGGCGGGCACGGCACCCCGGGTGGTCGAGGCCCGGGCAGGGCGCCCGGTGGGGCCGGCGGCTCGCACTGGTCCGGCCGGGACGGCTCCCCACCCGGTCCGGGCGCGCCCGGGTTGACCCCTGGCCTGGCCGAGCAGACCGGCCTGACCACCTGGCCCGACCTCCCGGGCGGCCGCATCCCGGACACCGTGTCCTCCGTGGGGGCGGCGGGACTGGAGATCCGCGGCTACCCGGCCCTCGCGGACGAGCGCGGCGACGTCGCGCTCCGGGTGCTCGCGAACGCCCCCGACCAGGCGGTCAACCACCGCGCCGGCGTGCTGCGCCTACTCTACCTCGGCTCTGCCCTGGCGACCGGCCGGATCACTTCCCGGTGGTCCAGCGCCCAGTCGCTGGCCCTGGCGACGAGCCCGTACAAGAACACCGACGCCCTCGTCGCCGACCTCCAGATCGCCGCGATCTCGGCACTGGTGGCCGGCACCGACCTAGCCGGAGTCCGGGACCGGGCCGCGTTCGAGGCGCTCCTGGCACGCATCAAGCCGGCCCTGGAGGACGAGGTACTGCGCGTCGCGGAGCTCACGGTGCGGATCCTGACCGCGTCCCGGGAGCTGGAGGCAACGATCCGCTCCACCACGTCGATGGCCCTGCTGAACGTCCTCACCGACGTCCGTGACCAGCACGCAGCCCTGGTCCACCCGCACTTCCTGCGCGACACCCCGCCCGAGCACCTGGTGCACCTGCCCCGCTACCTGCGGGCCGCCGTCGTCCGGCTCGAGAAGGCGGCCGAGAACCCGAACCGGGACGCCGATCGCGCCTGGACCCTCGGCGAACTGCACGAGGCATGGTGGTCGACCACCCAGGCCGCGGCCCACGACCCGGTGCGCACGGCCCGGCTCGCCGAGATCCGGTGGCAGCTCGAGGAATTGCGGGTCAGCTACTTCGCGCAGCAGCTGGGCACACCGAAAACCGTCTCGGACAAGCGGATCCGCAAGGCTCTCGCGGACGCCTGAGCAGCCCTCAGCGGGCGCCGTCCTCCGCCGGCAGCAGTCCCATGAGCCGCCCGACGTTGAGGGCCTCCTCACGCGTCGAGACCGAGAACTTGCGGTAGATGCTCTGCAGCTGGCTCTTCACGGTGTTCGGAGAGACGTGCAATTGCGCGGCCAACCGCCGGGTCGCACGGGTGCTCTGCAGGTGTTGCAGCAGGACCTGCTCGCGGCCGGTGAGTCGCACCCGCATCGACGCCAGGCGGAGCCGGTCCCGTTGCTGGGCCATCGCAGCGACGAACTCCGTCGAGGTCGGTTCGAGCGCGATCATCTCGGCCCGCTGGATCAGCGTGCCGAACGTCGAGATGCCGTGCATCGCGAACGGGAGCATGTTCCACGATCGGGCCGAGACCGCCAGGGCACGTTCCAGGTAGGACTCGGCCCGTTCCTCCTCGCCGAGCTCGAGAAGCCCGACGGTCGCCGCCACCAGCGTGGGCGTCCGGAAGCGCTGGAACGGGCTGGGCGAGGAGTCGTAGCTCGGCTGGAGCAGGTCGACCGCGTCCTGCGGCCGGCCGAGGGCGAGCAGGATCCGGGCCCGCACGAGAATCTGCCTGGGCGCCTCCCATGACTTCGGCGGTGCGGCGTCGATCAGCGCGAGGGCTTGGTCGGGCTCGCCCGCGGCCGTGAGCAGGTCCGCCCGGGCACACAGCAGCAGGTCTCGCTCATATCCGGACAGGAGCCTCGGGTCCAGACGGGCCTGGAGCAGGTCGAGCGACTCCAGCCCCGCCAGGGGGGTGTTGGCCAGCACGTGGGCGAAGCCCTCGGCCTCGGCGCGCAGCACGTGCAGGACCAGTGGGTCGTCCACCTCGGTAACCCGGCGCAGCTCGTCCCAGGCCTGAGGCAGGTCGAGCACCCGCAGGCGGGCGAGCGCACGCGCCAACGAAGCCGGCGCCCCAGGCCCTTGCTCGGCACCCACCTGCGGTTCATCGGCCCGGTGGGCAGTCTGTGGTCGTTCGAGCACACCGGCCGCCAAGGTCGACAGGGCTCGCGCGTACCGGGCCGCGAACGTGTCGTACCGGGTACCGGCCAGCTCCGCTGCCCTGCTGAAGTCGCGCAGCGCCGCGCGGATGTCACCGACGGACAACTCGGTCAGGCCCGCCTGGGTGAAGGCGGACACCCCGAGGGGTGCGGGCGGCGCGGACGACAACGCGTCCATCGCGTCGCGGTGCGCGGCGAGCGCGTCCCGGTGACGTCCCTCCGCCCTCGCGATGGCACCGCGAGTGGTCGCGGTCGCCGCGATCGTCGTGGCGGCCTCGGCGTCGACCTTCGTCGTGGCCGAATCCAGCAGAGCGGTGGCGTATCGCCGCTCCGCGGGGGTGACGTGTCCGCTGTGGCCCTCATGGGTGATGTCCGCGATGGCCCGGGCGTGGCCGATGAGAAGTCGGCCATCCTGGCGCCGTGACCTGGCCGCGCGATCCATGGTCGTCCGGATCCGGTCGGCGGGGAGCTCGCCGAGGTCGAGCCAGTGCGTGCTCAGCAGGTCGGCCAACCGCTCGTGCTGTCCGTAGGTGTCGAAGAGGTCGATGGCCAGGTCGAGCCGGTCCTCGGCCGCGAAGAAGTCGACCAGGCGGGCGAGCACGGGATCGAACCGGGGGGCGTCGAGTTCGACGAGGGCCTGCCGTCGGAGACCGCCGCTCAACGAGGGCGTGAAGACCAGGCGGGCCGCGAAGACGTCCTCGTCGAGGGCCAGCACGAGGCCGAGGTCGCGCATCGCCCGGATGGTCCGCACGGCCGCTCGGCCCGGCCAGACACGATCGACCAGGTCGATCGTGAACGTCTCGAGCAGACTGCACAGGAGCACGACGTCCCACGGATCGCTGGCGCCCACACCGCCCCCGGCCGCCGCCCGGAAGGTGTCACCCATGGCGTCCACCACGCGTTCGACGATGTCGTCACCGGTCCCGACGGCCTGCAGTGCGGCGACGGCGAGCAGCGGAACGCCGCCGGACACCTCCTGGATGCACGCGGCGGCCTCGGCCGTGAGCTCGATCCCTCGCTGAACGGCGAGCTGGGCGAGCTCGTCAGATGTGAAGCACAGCTCTCGGGCGCGCATCACCGCCGTGGCTCGCAGCATCTCGAGTTCCGGGTCGATGCGGCCGTTCCAGTGCGTGCCACCAAGGATCATGACGCGGATGTCGGGCGAACGACCCAGTAGGTCCACCACTTCGCGCAAACGCTCGCGGTCCCGGGTGTACTCCGGCTCCCGGAGCACCAGGGTGGCTGGTCGTGGGTCCTGACGGGCCGACTCCACGAGTTGGGGCCAATCCGAGCGCCCGGGCTCCAACCAGTACAACGACCGATCGGTGGTGTTGGCCCATGCTCGAACCAGGGTCGACTTGCCCGCGCCCACCTGCGCCCAGATCACCGACACCCGGGCCTCGGACAACGCGGCCAGGCGTGCGATGAGGCGGTCTCTGTGCAGGATCAGACGGTCCGGTAATGCGATGGTCCACTCCGGCCTGCCCTGCCGGTCCCCTGTCATTGAGTTCTGCGCCCCCTACCCGATAGTGACAACACAACAGGCCGATCCCGAGTCACCGGAATCTCTTTCAACAGCGACGGCCGCGCTCTCGCATGCCGTTTCCCCAGTGCCCCTGACCAGCCGAGCACACTCCCCGAATGCACTCTATCGCGGGCCAGATGCGGCCGGTCCGCGTGTGGATCGAGGTCCGCCCCGGACCCCTGGCGACAGGGGTCCGGGGCGAGGTCCGGCTACCAATGCAGGCTAGCCGGCCTCGGATTCCTCAGTGGGTTCGTGCGCGGTGACGGGTGACCGCCACGAGCAGTGCTCCGCCGAGGAGGGTGAGTAGTCCGGCACCGATGGCCAGGTTGGTCAGGCCGTTAGCTCCGGTGTCCGGCAGCTGTGCACCCGGGTCGTCCGGGGGCAGCAGCGGTGCGCAGGCGTCGCCGGTGAGGTCGGTGGAGTTG
>NZ_JAGSHT010000029.1 GCF_019947135.1 Occultella gossypii
CCCCCCCCCCCGCCCCCGAACCGGACGTCCGATCACGGCCGCCGGACGAACGAGTCAGGACTGGAAGGCCGTGGGTAGATACTGCTCCACGTTCTCCGCGGTCACGACCGGGGCGTACAGCTGGACCAGCCGAGGTACCTCGACCTCGACGAGGTCGGCAAGGGCACGCTGCTGGACGACGAGGCGGGCCAGCGCGATGCCGTCCGCCGCCTGGGTGGCCGGGTAGATGACGGTGGCCTGGATCACGGAGTCGCCCGAGGCGATCAGTTCCATCATGTTCGCCGAGCCGGCGCCGCCGACCATGACGAACTCGTCCCTGCCGGCGGCCTCGATGGCCGCCAGCACACCGATGCCCTGGTCGTCGTCGTGGTTCCAGATGGCGTCGATCTGCGGGGCTGCTTGGAGCAGGTTCGACGCAGCCGCCTCGCCGCCCTGGACCGTGAAGTCCGCGGCGACCCGGTTGTCGACGGTCTGTCCGCACTCGGCCAGCGCGTCGGAGAAGCCCTGGCTGCGGTCCTGGGTGAGCGGCAGCGAGTCGATCCCGGCGATCTCGGCGACGACGGCGTCGGCGTTGTCACCGACCTGCTCGCAGATGTACTGCCCGGCGCTGACACCCATTCCGTAGTTGTCGCCCAGCACGGTCACCCGGGCGGCGTTCGGGTCGGAGAACTCCCGGTCCACGTTCACCACCACGATGCCGGCCTCCATGGCGCGGAGCGCCACCTCGGTGAGCGCGGCACCATCGAACGGAAGCAGCACGATCGCGTCGACGCCGTCGTTGATGAAGGTCTCGACCTGGCTGATCTGCAGGTTCACATCGTTGGTGCCCTCGGCGACGCGGAGCTCGACGTCCGGATACTCGGCCGCATGATCCTCGGCGGCGCTCGTGATGGCCCCCATCCAGCCGTGGTCGGCGGCGGGTGCGGAGAACCCGATCACCACCGTGTCCCCGGCCTCGGCGTTCGGGTTGCCGCCACCGCCGCCGCCGGTGTCTTCGGTGGTTTCGCCCTCCTCGGGTGGTGGCTCGTTACTGGTGCAGCCGGCCGTGAACGTGGCCACGGCGGCCAGACCCGCGATTCCGACGAGCAGGCGCCGGCGCAACGTCATCGGTGCAGACATGTGTTCCTCCTTGTGGGTGGGGTTGAGGCGGGGGTGGGTCCGGCTACGGGGATGACGAGCCGGGCCGGTTCGCGAAGCGCTGCTGGAGCAGCACGGCGATGACGATGATGGCTCCCTTGACGATGGACTGAGCCGAGATCGAGAGATTGTTCAGCGTGAAGATGTTGTTCAGCGTCGAGAAGATCAGCACGCCCAGCACGGTGCCCACGATCGTGCCCCGGCCGCCGATGAGCAGCGTGCCACCGACCACGACCGCGGCGATCGCATCGAGCTCGTACAGCGAGCCGTGCGTGGAGCTGCCGACCGTGGTGCGGGCGATCATCATGGCGCCGGCCAGGCCGGAGCAGAACCCGCAGATCACGTAGAGGGCGACGGTGTGCGCCCGTACCCGGATCCCGGCCAGTCGCGAGGCCTCGGCGTTCCCGCCGACGGCGATGGTGCGGCGTCCGAACGTGGTCCGGTTCAGCAGCACCCAAGCCATGGCGGCCACGATCAGGAAGACCCAGACCAGCGTGGGCAGGCCGAGCGGCCGGGATTGGAAGAAGTCCATGAACGGCGGCACGTCGAGGATCTGCGAGCGCTTGTTCGAGATGATCTCCGCCAGTCCGCGCGCGGCCACCATCATGGCCAGCGTCGCGATGAACGCGACGACCTTCCCGTACGCGATGAGGATGCCGCTGACGAGCCCGCAAGCCGCGCCGACGGCGCAGGCGGTGAAGACGACCACGAGCCAGTGCACGTCACCGGCGATCGTCTGGGTGGCGAGCGTCGACGCCCAGACCGAGGAGAGGCCGAGTACGGAACCGACGGACAGGTCGATGCCACCGCCGGTGATCACGAACGTCATGCCGACACTGACCACGCCGATGACCGAGGCGAACCTCAGGATCGTGACGAAGTTGTCGCCGTCGAGGAATCGCACGTCGGCGGTGAACCACCCCACCGCGCACAGCACGAGCAACGCTATGACCAGCCCGAGGTTTCGGGCCAGTGAGCCCGGGAGCGTGTATCGGCGGGTGCCCTCACGGACCGTCTCGTCCGGCGGCACCGGATCTGTGAAGGCGCTCATGCGGCCTCTCCTTCCATGACGAGGTCGAGGACCCGGTGTTCGTCGATCTCGTGGGCCGGCCCGGTGTGGACCACACGCCCGTCGGCGACGACGTGGATGGTGTCGCTCATGCCGAGGACCTCGGGGAGCTCGCTGGAGACGACGAGGACGGCGGTGCCGGTCGCGGCCAGCGCGACGATCAGCTGGTAGATCTCGGCCCGGGCACCGACGTCCACACCGCGGGTCGGCTCGTCCAGGACCAGCACCCGGCACCCGTGCTCGAGCCAGCGGCCGAGCAGGATCTTCTGCTGGTTGCCCCCGGAGAGTGTCCTGGTCACCCGGCTCGGGTCGGCGGGATGCAGTTGGAGCCCGGCGATCTGCCGGTCGGCGGCCCGGCGCTCGCGCAGTTCGTCCAGGAATCCACCTCGGGCGAACCTCGCGAACGAGGACAGGGTGATGTTCCGGTAGACCGGCTCGTCCAGGAGCAGGCCCTGACTCTTGCGTTCCTCCGGGCACAGTCCCACTCCGGCGGCCACGGCGGACGTGACCGAACCCGGCCGCAGCGGCGCCCCGTCCACCCAGACCCGTCCGGTGCCGGCTCGACGCGCCCCGCAGATGGTCTCCAGGATCTCGGAACGACCCGAACCCACCAGACCGGCGAGCCCGACGATCTCACCGGCTCGGATCCGCAGGGACACGTCCTCGAAGATCCCCGGTACCGAGAGGCCCTCAGCGACCAGCACGTCCGGGGCGTCCGGGGCCACCGCCGGTCGCGGCGGGAACACGTACTCCTCGCTGCGCCCGGTCATCAGGGTGATCAGCTCCCTGGTGGACGTCTGCTCCACCGGGATCCCGATGGCGACCGTCTGCCCGTTCTTCAGCACCGTGATGCGGTCCCCGATCTGGCGGATCTCCTCGAGGCGGTGCGAGATGTAGATGATCGCCACACCTGCGGCGGTGACCTCGCGTACCACCCGGAACAGGGTGGCGACCTCCTCGGAGTCGAGGACGGCCGAGGGTTCGTCCATCACGATCAGGCGGGCCTGGCGCGACAGCGCACGGGCCATCGAGACGATCTGCTTGCCGGCTGCGGACAGATTGCCGACCTCGGTCCGGGGCGAGATCTCCCTGTGCCCGAGCTGCGCGAGCAGGTCCCGCGTTCGCCGGATCATGGCCCCGGAGCTGCTCACGCCCGCAGTGGAGAGCTCGTGGCCGAGGAAGACGTTCTCGGCGACGGTGAGACCGTCGACGACATCCAGTTCCTGGTACATCGTGGCGATCCCCAGCCGCAGGGCCGCCACCGGGCTCGTGATCGCGACCGGATGCCCGTCGATGTGGATGTCGCCGGCGTTGGGCTGGTGTGCCCCCGCGAGCACCTTGATGAGCGTCGACTTCCCTGCACCGTTCTGGCCGAGGACGCAGTGCACCTCGCCGGCGCGCACGTCGAGGTCGACGCCATCCAGGGCCCTGGCACCCGGGAAGTGTTTGACGATGCCACGCATCGTCAGGAACGCGCCGTCGCTGACCATGCGGCCGAACCTAGGCGGCGCTTCTGCCTGCCGTCAAGCAAAAGTCGGCGGGTCGGTCTTCTGTGACCGATCCGTGATCCCTATAGTGGTCGTTCGCCGCTAGGAGGACCCGTGGGTGAGACCCGCCGATCGACTGCCGCGCCCGCCGGGTTGAGCTCGGTACTGGCGCTGCTGCGCGACGGCGTCCCGCGCTCGCGCGCAGAGCTCGTGGAGCTGACCGGTCACGCCCGCTCGACCATCGCCCAGCGCGTCGACCTGCTCCTCAAGAGCGGACTGTTGACCCACGGCGGCGCGGCCAGTTCCACCGGGGGACGCCCGCCGGAGACCTTCGCCTTCGCCCCGGCGTCACGGATCGTCCTCGCGGCGGACCTCGGCGCCGCACACCTACAGATGGCCGTCACCGACCTCGGCGGCACGATCCTCGCGCAGCGACGAGAGGTCGCCGCGATCTCCGATGGGCCCGAAGCCGTCCTCGCGCGCGTGTGCGCCCTCGGCATCGAACTACTCGACGAGGTCAGTCGGCCGCGCCGCGACCTCGTGGGGGTCGGAGTGGGGGTGCCGGGCCCGGTCGAGCATGAGACCGGCCGCCCCCGCAACCCCCCGATCATGCCGGGCTGGGACGGCGCCGACATCCCCGGCGTGCTGGCCGCGTCGTTCCGGACCCCGGTGCTGGTCGACAACGATGTGAACCTGATGGCCGCCGGTGAACACTGGCGGCTGTACGCCGACGTCGACGACCTGGTCTTCGTCAAGGTCGCGACGGGCATCGGCGCGGGCATCATCACGGCGGGCCGGGTCTATCGCGGCGCCCAGGGCGCCGCCGGGGATCTCGGCCACATCGCCGTGCCTGGCGGCGAGCCCGTGGCGTGCACCTGCGGTAACACCGGCTGCCTCGAGGCACTCGCCAGCCGCGGTGCGGTTCGCCGTGCGTGGCTCGCCGCGGGCCGCAGCGCCGAGGAGGCCGGTGGCGTCTCCGCCCTGATCGCCACTGGGGACACCCTGGCGCTCGACCTCACGTGGCGCGCGGGCCGGGACATCGGGTCCGTGCTGGCCGGCACCGTGAGCCTGCTCAACCCCTCAGTGGTGGTCATCGGTGGGTCCATGGCGATGGACAACCCGGTCCTCATCGAGGCGATCAGCGACGTCATCCTGACCCGCTCGCTGGCGTTGGCCACCCGTGACCTCCGGATCGTGGGCACCGGCACGGGCAGCCAGGCGGCGGTGCTCGGCGCGAGCCGGATGGTGGCCGATCACGTGCTCTCGGACGAGGCCATCGAGTCCCTCCTGGCGTGAGCCTCCCGGCCGAGTCGGTCCAGCTCGGCCCGCTCGTCGCCGCCCGGTCCGCTCCGAAGCACCGTCGCGAACACCGCCCGCCCCACTGGCAGCAGCCGCACCGTCACAGAGCCCGCCTCCTGCGCGTCGACGAGTTCGGCCAGAGCCAGGGTGAAGCCATCCTCCAGAAGCCCAGCCCGATCGGCACGATGGTCCGGGTCGGCCGGCCCGGCCCGGTCGGCAGGCTCGGAACCGCCGGCCCGGTCATCGAGCAGCAGGACGTCCACGCCCCGGCGGCGGGCGGCGTCCACAGCCGCGGCCACGCGCGTCCGCGCCAGTGCCGGCGCCCGCAGCCGGTCCCGGACGTGCGCCTCGGCGATGCGGCACTCCATCCGGTCGGCGGCGGTCAGCGCCCTGGGCGGATCGGTGGCCGCCAGATCCACGACGCGCCGCAGCGGCGGCCCGGCCACCTGGGCGATCGTGAGCAGTTCCGCCGCGGTCCTGGCCAGCGCAGTTTCCTCGGCGGCGAGCGCCCGCGCGGAGGCCGCATCAGCGCGGCGATGCGCGGTGAGCCGGGCCAGCATCCGTCGCAACAGCGCCGACCAGGCGAGCCCCACCGCGGTTGCGGCCACCGGCAGCGCGAGGACGGCCGACACCGTCGCGGCCGGCGCACCCACCCAGCCACCCCAGACCGCCACCGCGGCCGCCGTCGCGCCGACCGACGCCAGTCCCGCCCAGGTGCGGCCCCGCACCATGAGCAGCGCCGCGAGGTAGGCACCGGTCTGCAGCAGCCAGGCCCGCTCCCCTGGCGCCCCACCCAGCTGGGGCAGGAACAGGAGCGCGTTCACGGGGGCCACTGCGGCCGCGACCACGGTGGCCCGCCAGGGCAGCGGATCGTCCGTGGGCGTGCTGAGGGCGAGCGCCCCGGCGAGGCTGACGAGCAGCGCGACGCCGATCGCGGCGGGCTGCGGGTAGGTGTGCCAGAGCAGCGCGGACTGGACCGCTCCGGTCGTCCAGACCAGGACCAGCACCACCCGTGCGGCCGGGGTCGCAAGTCCCGAGATGCGGCTACCCGCGTGGGGGCCCGGGTTCGCGCCGCCGGCGGCACCACCGGTCCCGGGACCTGGGTGGCCTGCGACCGGCCCGACCCAGCTGAGCTCGACCACCGCGCCGTGGCCGGGCTCGGAGCGCACCCGCGCGTCTCCTCCCGGCACGGCGCGCATCCGGGCGAGCACGCTGTCCCGAAGGCCCAGCCGGTCCGGGGCCACGTCGTCGGGATCGAAGCCGGAGCCGTCGTCCTCGACGGTCACGGCCACCCGTCCCGGCTCGACGGTCAGCCGGAGGCGGCGACGGACCGTGGTCGCGCCGGCGACCGGGCGCGCGTGACGCAGACTGTTGTCGATCGCCTGCGCGCAGGCCGCGACGAGCGCATCCGCGGCTTGGTCAGGTAGCACCATCCGCGTGGTCTCCAGTGGCGCGACGAACTGGAGCCCGTGGTCGCGCGCGAGTGCCCCCAGGTCGGCATGCAGATGCCCCGGCCGGCCGTGGGTGGGCGCCACCGCGCCGCGCAGGACCGCAAGCGCCCGCCCGGCCTGGGTGGCGACGGACTCGGGCACGACCTTGGTCCGCATCGCGAGGGTCAACGCGGTCAGCACGTCGTCGTGGATGAGCGCGGTCAGCCGGGCGTGTGCCCCGGCACGAGAGCGCGCCGCGGCGGCGAGCGCCGCATTGCGCTCGACCTCCCGTTCGGAGCCGCGCAGGGCACGCAGTTGGGTGTCGATGGCGAACAGGATGACCACGAACGCCACATTGCCCAGATGGATGATCGCCCGGAGCAGGATCTGCCGGTCGACGCTCCCGTCGACCAGGAACAGACTCAACGGCAGGAGCGCGGCCGCGATCAGCGCGTACCCGACCGCCGTCCGCCACGCCCATGACACGGCCGCGAACCCGACGGCCGCGGGCTCGAGCACCCACACGGACGGTTCGTCGTCGCCGCTCGACCGGGCCAGGACCCACGTCGAGACGAGCACCAGGTAGAGGATCGGAAAGCACGCCCAGCCCCGGCGCAACAGCCGCTGCGGCAGGTGGAACGCACCCACGGCGAGGACCACGCCGATACCGATCAGGGCGAGGACGCCGAGGCGCCAGCCGACATGTGCGTGCGACCACCGGGTGAGACCGTCCCCGAAGTGGACCGCGACCAGGGTCAGTGCGCCGATGGACACCATGGCGCCCATCCGGCGACGCACACTCATGGCTCGCGCGGTCGCCACGATCGTGCTCGATCCCTGCCGTCGGTCGTCGGGAGAGCCGTTCACCCCGGTCCTGGCAACACGCCGTCCTCGACGGCGCGCATGTACAACTCCACCTTCGTGTGCGCCGGCCGCTCCACGGCGGCGTACTTCACCCGGATGCGGCGGATGTGGTCCAGCACCGTCTCCCGGGACACGCCCAGCAGCCGGGCCACCCGGTCGGCCTTCTCCCCGGACGCGTACAACTCCAGCACCTGCCGCTCGCGGGGCGACAGCCCAGGGGCGTGCGGGTCACTGTCCACGGCCGCGGCCCACTCGGTGGAGGCGACCACCTCGCCGCGAGCGACGTGCCGCAGGGCCTCGAGCAGGTGCTCGGAGTCCTCGGACTTGCGGACCATGCCGGCGATCCCGGCGCGTGCCGCAGCGCGCACCAGATCCACATCGTCGCCGGAGGTGAAGGCGAGGACCTCGGCACCCGCCTGTCGCAACCTGCTGATGTTCTGCCAGATCGACGAGCCGTCCGCCAGGCGCAGGTCCAGCAGCACCACGTCCAGATCCGCGGTGCCGGCGAGCAGGTCGGCCACCGTGGGCTCCGCGGCCACGAACTCCAGGTCAGGATGGTCGGTCAGCAGCGCACGCACGCCGAGACCGACCACGTCATGATCGTCCACGAGGCCGATCCGGGAGACCGTGTTCGTGTGTGCCGGGGCATCGACCCGCCGTGAGTCAACCGTCATCGAGTGGCCCCTTATGTCGTATCGCGCTTCCTGCCACAGGCTGAGCGCCCCGCCCGCACCCGCTCCTGTGCGTCCCACCCTAGCCAACGGTGGGCGCCGGCCGCCCGAGGGTCGATCGACGCCAACCCCTAGTTCTGGGGATCCCCCAGGACTAGGGGAAGTCTGTTGCCCGCGTGCAGCCGCTCACTAGGGTCGTCAATGACCGACTCCGTGCGCCGCACGCCGGTCGGCCGACGGCGCACACTCGGGAGAGGAATTCGGATGAATACTCGGACCACGATCGTCGAGACGCCAACGATGCCGTCCAGGTCGGTGCGCGTCACCGCGGCTGCGATGGGGGCAGGCCGTGGCTGCTGAGTCGGTGGAGCTGTCGCCGCCGGCCGACAACAAGGGCTTCCTGAACTGGATCGAGCGGGTCGGCAACAAGGTGCCGAACCCGACGATCATGTTCGTCTACCTCATCGCCATCATCGCGGTGCTCTCCGCGATCCTGTCCTGGGTCGGGGTGTCCGTCACCGACGAGGTGGTCACCCCGGTTCCCCGCGACGAGTTCTCGCAGATCAACGAGCACCTCGGCGGCACCTGGTCGCTCTACGACTCCGTCACGGGCCAGCCGGCCGAGGTCCCGGACTACATCGTCGAGGAGCAGACCTTCGAGGTCCGCAGCCTCATCTCCGTCGACGGCATCCGCTTCTTCTTCTCGTCCTTCGTCGACAACTTCGCCGGCTTCGGCGTCGTCGCCGTCGTGCTCATCGCGATGGCCGGCGTCGGCGTGGCCGAGCACGCCGGCCTGATGGGCGCCCTGATCCGCCGCACGGTCAAGGTCGCGCCCAAGAGGTGGCTCGCCTTCATCCTGATCTTCGTCGGCGTGCTGTCCTCCGTGGCGACGGACGCCGGCTACCTCATCCTGGTCCCGCTCGCCGCGGCGGCGTTCCTCACCGTCGGACGACATCCGCTCGCCGGCCTCGCCGCTGCGTTCGCGGGCGTGGGGGCGGTGTTCGGGGTGAACCTGCTGATCACCCCGTCGGACAGCATGCTCACCGAGGTCACCAACGAGGTGCTCGCGACCGCCGGCATGGAGACGCTCGAGGTCACCCAGAACTTCTACTTCGCGGTGGTCTCGTCGATCCTGATGGCGGTGGTCGTGCTGCTGGTCACGCTCTTCGTGACTGAGAAGCGACTGGGGAACTACAACCGCAACGACCTGGTGGTCGGCATCGAGGGCGACGAGGACGTCGACCACGCCGCGGAGGCACGGGGCCTGAGATTCTCGTTCTGGGCGCTGATCGGTTTCGTGGCGTTCATCGCGCTGCTGACGGCTCCGCCGGGAGCCCCGCTGCGCGATCCCGAGAGCGGGGCGATCATCGGAACCACGCCGTTCATGGCGAGCCTCGTCTTCATCATCTCGCTCGCATTCCTCGTCTGCGGCATGGCCTACGGCGCCGGGGCGAAGACACTGGTGGGCGGGAACGCAGCCGTCGGCGCGATCACCAAGACCTTCGCGAGCCTGGGTGGTCTGCTGCTGATGTTCCTGATGATCGCCCAGTTCATCGCACTGTTCAACTGGTCGAACCTGCCCACGGTGGCCGCCGTCTCTGCGGCCGAACTGCTGGAGACGGCGGACGTCCCAGCACTGGTGCTGCTGCTGGCGTTCATCCTGGTGATCGTCATCCTCGACTTCATCCTCCCGGGCCTCGTGCCCAAGTGGGTGATCTTCGCGCCGGTGTTCATCCCGATCTTCGCCTCGCTCGACGTCGCCCCGCAGACCCTGCTGGCCGCCTACCGCGTCGGCGACTCCCCCGTGAACGTGCTCACGCCGCTCATGGTGTACCTGCCGTTCATGGTCACCGTGGCGCAGCGCTACAAGAAGGACGCCGGCATCGGCACGATCATCGCCCTGATGATCCCGTACGCGGTGGCGGTACTGGTGACCTGGACCGTGCTGTTCGCGGTCTGGTTCCTGCTGGGGATCCCGTGGGGCCCCGGCGCGCCGGTGGACATGGGCTGAGCCCCGAACGACATGCCCGGACCCGACCACGAAACCAGCTGAACGCAAGGGAGCAGAGGCCATGACCACACGCAGCCCGAACAAGGTGATCCCGGCGGACTTCGCCACCCTCCCGGGCCTCGATGCTCTCGACACGGCCCGAGTCGGGCTCGGCACGGACGTCGGTGACGCCGAAGCCGTCGGCATCGGTGTGTATTCCGACGGCGACGTACCGGCGGCGCTCGGCTTCAACCGCGACGCTCTGGCGGATGCCGGATTCGAGGCCGCCGCGGGCTCGACGTTGGTGCTGCCGCAGGCCGACGGGCCCGATCTCGTGGCCGTCGGCCTCGGCGCCCGGCCGGAGACGAACGTCGCCACCCTGCGGGATGCGGCTGCCGCCCTCACCCGCGCCGTCTCTCGCCGCTCCCGGCTGGCGCTGCACCTCGACGATCTCGCCGGCGTTGAGGTCGCCGATGCCGTGCGCGGCCTCGCCGAGGGTGCGCTGCTGGGGCGCTACCGGTACACGGTCCTTGTGCGCGAGTCGAAGCACGTCGCGCTCGCCTCCCTCGTCCTGGACGTGCCCGGCGGCGCGGACGCCGAGGGGGCCTTGGCCGAGGCCTTCCTCGGAGCCCGCGCCGCCGTCGTCGCCCGCGATCTCGCCAACACGCCCCCCGGGCACCTCACCGCGACGAACATGGGCGATATCGCCGTCGACCTCGGTGCCCGCTTCGGGTTCGAGGTCGAGGTGTTCGACAAGCAGGCGCTGATCGACCTCGGCTGCGGCGGGCTCCTCGGTGTCAACCAGGGCTCCACCGAGGAGCCGCGCATGCTCAAACTCGCCTACGCGCCCGACGGGCCGTCGACGGGTCACCTGGGTCTGGTCGGCAAGGGCATCATGTTCGACTCGGGCGGCATCAGCCTCAAGCCCAGCGACCCGATGCACCTGCTGATGAAGATGGACATGGGCGGTGCGGCGGCCGTCCTCGGCGCCTTCACCGCCCTGCGCGACTCCGGCGTGGGCGCCACGGTCACAGGCTGGCTGATGTGCACGGACAACATGCCGTCCGGTACCGCCCTGAAGCTCGGCGACGTGCTCACCACTCGCCGAGGCACCACGATCGAGGTGAAGAACACCGACGCGGAGGGACGCCTCGTGATGAGCGATGCGCTCGACCTCGCGAACGAGGCCGGCGTCGATGCGATCATCGACATCGCCACCCTCACGGGCGCGGCGCTCGTCTCACTGGGGCCGTCCACGGCACCGGTGCTGGGCAACGACCAGACCATGATCGACCTGGTCCGCGCAGCGTCGGCCGTCGTCGACGAGCCGGTCTGGCAGCTTCCCCTCGAGCAGAAGTACCGCAAGCAGCTCGACTCCGAGATCGCCGACATCGCCAACCTGGGCGGTCCGTTCGCGGGCGCGACCACCGCGGCGCTGTTCCTCCAGCACTTCGTCGGGAAGACGCCGTGGGCGCACCTCGACATCGCGGGGACGATGCAGTCCGACAAGGACGACTCCTGGCGCACCAGCGGGGCCACCGGTTTCGGCGCCCGCATCCTGCTCGAGGCGGCCCGCACCTTCGCCCCGGACGCGTCCGCCTGACCAGCCCTGGCACGACGACCCATCGATCGAGGAGAGTCGTAATTCGAGACTCGTCACGCGACATGCGTGACGGCAGCACGCTCGGCCCAGGTGGGTCGGGTCCGATCCATCCGAAGGAGACGGCATGTCGGAATTGATCATCATCGGCTACGACGACCACGAGAAGGCCCAGGGCGCCTACGAGCAGGTCCTGGTGGCACAGCGGGACTTCATCGTGACCCTCAACGGCCTCGCCCTGGTCAGCGTGGACGCCGACGGCAAGCAGCACGTGGAGACTCCCGCCAAGATCGTGGGCGTCTCGGCCGCCTCCGGCGCCCTGTGGGGCACCATCATCGGACTGCTGTTCCTGGTACCCGGCCTCGGCCTGCTGTTCGGTGGCGCACTCGGCGCCCTCACCGGCAAGCTCAGCAAGACCGGCATCAACAACTCCTTCAAGGAACGCGTCCAGGGCATGCTCACCCCGGGCAAGGCGGCCGTCGTGGTGCTGGCCTCGAAGATCACCGAGGACAAGTTCGCCGACGCGATCAAGCCGTTCGGTGGCACCGTGCTGCAGACCTCGCTCTCCGACGAGGACGAGGCGGAGCTCGCCACCGAGCTGTCCGGCTCCTGACCGACGCGACATGACGGCCGGCCCGAGGAGAGGAGTGCGAGCATCGTGGATCCCGCGACGATCACACTGATCATCCTCGGGCTGGCCGTCGTCGCGTTCATCTCGAACAAGCTGCCGGTCGCGGTCGTCGCCCTGCTGGTGGCCCTCGCCCTCTGGGCCACGGGTGTGCTGGACCTGAGCGGCGCGCTCGGTGGCTTCGGCGACCCGGTGGTGATCTTCCTCGCGAGCCTGTTCGTGGTGAGCGAGGGTCTCGACTCCTCGGGGGTGACCGCGTGGGCAGGCCAGGCGCTCGGCCGCCGCGCCGGCACCTCACCGCGGCGGGTCCTGATCGCCATCATGGTGCTCTGCGCGCTGCTGACGACCCTGCTCACCCCGAACGGCTCGGTGGCGGCCCTGCTCCCCATGGTCGTGGTGCTCGCGATCCGGGCGAAGTCCTCACCCTCGCAGTTCCTCATGCCGCTCGCGTTCGCCGCCCACGCGGGCTCGATGCTCGCCCTCACCGGCACCGTGGTCAACGTGATCGTCTCCGATGCCTCGCTGGAAGCCGGCGCCGGGAGGTTCGGCTTCTTCGAGTTCGCGCTGGTCGGCCTGCCGTTGCTGGCCGCCACCATCGCCGCCTGCGTGATCCTGGGGCCGGTCGTCCTACCCAAGGAGACCCCCAAGTACATCGGGCCGGACCTGAGCCGGCACGCGCACACGCTCGCCGGACAGTACGACCTCACCGGCGGGCTCTACCGGCTCCGCGTCCGGGAGCAGTCGCCGCTGGTGGGCCTCGCCCTCGAGGATCTGGATCTCGGCGCCGACCACCCTGGCCTGCGGCTCGTGGGTGCGCAGCGCCCGGACCGCCACCCGGCGCCGCCCGGGCACGTGATCGGCGTCGATGACGTCCTGGTCGTCGCCGGGCCCTCGGACCAGGTCAGCCTCGTCATGGTCGACTCCGACCTCGCCGTGCGGATGCTCCCGCTCGGCAGCGAGTCCGGCGGCGACCTCATCACCCGGGAGGCCGGGGTGGTCGAGGTGGTCGTCCCGCCCAGGTCGCCGTTCGTCGGTGAGCGGGTGTTCCCGGGCATGCTGCGCGGCTCGGACGTGGTCATCCTCGCCGTGCGCCGCCGCGGCAAGGACGTCACCGGAGCCACCGACGTCGCCGAGGGCGATGTCCTGCTGCTGCACGGGTCCTGGCCCGCCGTCGACGCTCTCGTCGACGACCGGGACGTGCTCCTGGTCGACTCCCCCGACCTGCTCCGACGCCAGGCAGTGCCGTTCGGAAGCAAGGCCCCGCGGGCGCTCATCGTGGTCGCGGTCATGGTCGTGCTGCTGGTGCTCGGTGTGGTGCCGGCGGCCGTCGCCGGAATGATCGGCGCGCTCGGGATGGTGCTGACCCGGGTGGTCACCGTGCCCCAGGCCTACCGGGCCCTGCCCTGGGAGATCATCATCCTGATCGGTGGGCTCATCCCGCTCTCGGTGGCGATCACCGACTCCGGCGCTGCGGACGTGATCGCCGACGTCATCGTGGCCGTGGTCGGGGATGCGAACCCGTACGTGCTCCTGGTGACGCTGTTCGTGTTCACGTGTGCCCTCGGCCAGGTGGTCTCCAATACCGCGACGGTCCTGATCGTGGTACCGATCGCCCTCGCTGCCGCCGCCGAGACCGGGCTCTCGGTGCAGCCCGTCCTGATGCTCGTGGCGGTCGCGGGCGCGGCCTCGTTCCTGACCCCGATCGCGACACCCTCGAACATGATGGTGATGGGTCCTGGTGGCTACCGGTTCGGCAGCTACTGGCGGCTCGGCCTACCGGTGATGGCGTTGTGGCTGGCGGTGGCCCTGTTGGTGATCCCGCTGGTCTGGCCGCTGTAGCGGCTCAGTGCAGCCCGGGCTCGGCGTGCCGGCGTTGCACCCCCGGCTCAGGCGTCGATCGCGTGGTGCACCAACGCGAGCAGCGCGCCCGCGTAGGCGTCCTCGACGACGGCGGCCCGATAGGTCGCGGGCCCGTCCGGTCCCCGGGTGGTCACCGCGTAGAGGTCGCCGTCGCGCTCGAGGGAGCGGAACGTGCCACCGAGGAGTGCGCGAAGCTGGTCCTCGCGGGGCAGCCAGAGTGTGTCGTCCTGCGCGATGCTGTCCAGCGCCCACTCGGTGGTGCCGTTGAAATGCAGGACGGTGCCGGTGTCATAGGTGCGCGGCTCGATGACCATGTGCGAGAGCGTGAACACCTCCTCGCTGAGCGCCTCGGCGGAGATCCGGAACTGGTCCCCGGGCCTGGGTTCCCACCGCAGCCCCGCCAGGGCCAGTTGCTGGGCAAGTTCATCGCTGATCATCAACCCAGTATCCCTCCACCCGCGGGAATGAGCCGCTCCCGCGCGGGAGGTCGCCGGGCAGCAGGACTTCTCGAGGTCCGCTGCCCGGCGCCTGCGCGGCGATCAGAGCGTGGCGGCCGAGAGGATCCAGGATCCGGCGTCCTGCGGGAGCAGGGTCCAGGTGGCGTCGCCAAGCGTCCCGGTCACGATGCCGGAGATCTCGGCGACGTCGGTCATGCCCTGCTCGGTGAACCAGGCCTGGTAGAACGCGCTCAGCGCCGTCGGGTCGGCCGGGGCCGGGAAGTCGAGCTGCAGCGAGTTCGCGGTGGTGGTGGTGACCTCGTACTCGACGCCCGCGGGGACGCTGACCTCGGTCACGAAGGTGCCCTCGAGGGGGACCACCTCGGCCTCGGCCGTGTCGCCCGCCCCTTCGGCGTCATCGGCGGCGTCGTCATCGGTGGTGTCGGTCGCGTCGTCGTTCTCGGTCGCGTCGTCGGCGCCCTCATCGGAGTCGCCGCTGTCGGCTCCGGCGCCCTCCTCGCTCGAGGTGCCGGTGTCGGAGTCCCGGTCATCGTCCCCGGCGGAGCATGCCCCAAGTCCGAGGGCGGTGGCGAGCACCAGGGCGGTGACGGGGGCGGCGTAGCGTCGAACAGGTCGCATGGGTATGTATGTCCCTCAGGTCGGTATCGGATCGTGCACAGTGAACCTAAGCCGACCCGGCCGCCGGTTCCGCCCGGGGCGCGGGGCAGAACTACCCAGGCACCGGTGTTTTGCGCCGGATCTGCCGGGATCAGGACAGAACTGCCCAGGCGCCCGTCAGCATGCGGATCCGACTGCCTGCCGCCTACTCCGTCGCTCCGGTGAGGTCGGCCACCGCGTCCGGCCCGCCGGCGAGCAGTGCCTCGAAGCCAGGCTCGTCCAGGATCGGCCGGCCGAGTTCGCGGGCCTTGTCCTCCTTGGTGCCCGCTCCGGGCCCGACCACCACGAAGTCCGTCTTCTTCGAGACGGAGCCGGATGACTTGCCGCCGCGGGCGATGATCGCCTCCTTGGCGCCGTCCCGGGAGAAGTTCTCGAGCGACCCGGTGACCACGATGGTCAGCCCTTCGAGCGTGCGCTCCACCGACTCGTCGCGCTCGTCGGCCATCCGTACCCCGGCGGCGGCCCAGCGGTCCACGATCTCGACGTGCCAGTCCACGGTGAACCACTCCGTGACGGCCACCGCGATGGTCGGCCCGACGCCCTCGACGGCGCTCAACTCCTCGGTAGTCGCGGCCCGGATCGCGTCCAGGGAACCGAAGTGGGTGGCCAGGGCGCGGGCCGCCGTCGGACCCACGTGCCGGATCGAGAGGGCCACCAGCACCCGCCAGAGCGGTTGGGTCTTCGCCTTCTCCAGCTCGGCGAAGAGCACCTCGGTGGTGGCGGTCGGCTTCGACGGCTTCTTCTCGGCGTCGGCGCCGGCCTTGGTCCAGAAGTACGGCACCCTGTCCCACTGACCGGTGGGCTCGCCCTTCACCTTCCGCTGACGCCAGACGCTGACGTCACGCAGGTCCTCGGGCGTGAGGTCGAACAGGCCGGCCTCCCCGGACAGCACCGGCTCGGCCTGCGGCCCTTCGGCGTCGGCTGGCCGGTTCGCCTCCGGATCCACCAGGGCCACGGCCGCCTCCCAGCCGAGGGCCTCGATGTCCAGTCCCCCGCGGGAGGCCAGCGCGAACACCCGTTCCTTGAGCTGCGAGGGGCAGGACCGGGCGTTGGGGCAGCGGATGTCCACGTCCCCCTCCTTGGCCGGCGCGAGCGGCGTGCCACAGGAGGGGCACTCGGTCGGCATCACGAACTCGCGCTCGGTACCGTCACGCAGGTCCACCACCGGGCCGAGGATCTCCGGGATCACATCGCCCGCCTTGCGCAGGACCACCGTGTCGCCGATCAGCACGCCCTTGCGCTTGACCTCGCTCGCGTTGTGCAGGGTGGCCTGCTCGACTGTGGAACCGGCCACCAGCACCGGTTCCATCACGCCGTAGGGCGTGACCCGGCCGGTGCGGCCGACGTTCACCCGGATGTCGAGCAGCTTGGTGTTGACCTCCTCGGGCGGGTACTTGTACGCGATCGCCCAGCGCGGCGCACGCGAGGTGTTGCCCAAGCGCCGCTGCAGGGCGAACTCGTCCACCTTCGTGACGAGCCCGTCCAGCTCGTGCTCGATGTCGTGCCGGTGCTCGCCGTAGTGGGCGATCATCTCCCGGACCCCGTCCAGCCCGGTCACCACCCGGTTGTGCCCGGAGACCGGCACGCCCCAACCTGCGAGCAGGTCGTAGATCTGCGACTGACGGGTCAGCTCCACGGGCGCCCCGCCCGGACCCCAGCGCAACGCTCCGATCCCGTGGGCGTACATGCCGAGGGCACGGGTGGCCGTGACCCGCGGGTCCTTCTGCCGCAACGAGCCGGCCGCGGCGTTGCGCGGGTTCGCGAACGGCGACTTGCCCGCCTCGACCTGCGCGGCATTGAGCGCCTCGAACTGTTCGACCGGGAAGAAAACCTCGCCGCGGATCTCGATCAGCTCGGGCCAGGTGGCCGGGTCGCCCGCGAGGGTGTGCGGGATGGAGGCGATCGTCCGCACGTTCAGGGTGACGTCCTCACCGGTGCGGCCGTCCCCCCGGGTGACGCCCCGGACCAGCCGGCCACGTTCGTAGACCAGGGCGATGGCGAGCCCATCGATCTTGATCTCGCAGAGGTAGTGCACCTTCTCGGAGCCGATCTCCCGGTGCACCCGGTCCGCCCAGGCGGAAATCTCGTCGAGGCTGAACGCGTTGTCGAGCGAGAGCATCCGCTCCACGTGATCGACGGCGGTGAACGCCGTCGAGAACGTCCCGCCGACCTGTTGGGTGGGCGAGTCCGGCGTGCGCAGCTCCGGGCTCGCCTCCTCGAGCGCCTCCAACTCGCGCAGCAGGGCGTCGAACTCGGCATCGGAGATGGTGGGGGCATCGCGCACGTAATACGCGAACTGGGCGTCCCGGACCTGCTGCGCCAACTCCTCCCACCGCGCTCGGGCGGCCGGGTCATCCGTCTCCACCGACTCGGGCAGCTTCTCGTTCGCGCGTGCGTTCACGACGCCCATTGTGGCGCGCCGCACCGACACCGCCAACGCCCAGATCCCTTGACCTCCGCAGTGCGACCGAAGCAGGCTGGTCGAATGACGTGGACAGAGAAGATCCCGCCGTTCCTCGCGGGGGTGCTCCTCGCGAACAGCGTGCCCCACCTCGGCACCGCCGTGACCGGTCGCACCCACCTGACCCCGATCGCCGGGTCCGAGTCCTCACCGGCGGTGAATCTGGCCTGGGGAGCGGCGAACGCCATTGGAGGGCTGACGCTCCTGCGTGCGGGCAGCCGCCCCGGTGGGGGTGCCTGGGATCGGCGGCTGATCGCGTTCGAACTCGGCGCCGCCGTCTTCAGCGTCTGGATGGTTGCCTCGGAGGCCGTGCTGCATGTGAACACGCCCGCAGCGCGCTGATCGCGACTACCGGCCCCGCGCGCGCCCCCGATGTGATGGGATGGGGAGGTGAGTTGGTTCCCGGAGCAGTCCGCGCCGGTGCCGCAGCCCCCGGCGCCGGTCTCCGGCGCGACCGGAGGGACCCCGGTCGACCCGCTCGAGCGGGCCCGCCGCCAGCTCGCCGACCAGCTGGCCCAGCACAAGAGGCTGCTCGATCAGAACGTGGCCGCGCAGCGCCAGACCCTCGGCCAGAACCTCACCCAGCGCACCGAGGCAGTGACGCAGCCCTGGCAGCGACCGCCGCAGCAGGGTCAGAACCCGACCCAGCCCCCGCAGCCCTTCGCCGGGCAGCAGGGGTCTCCCGCCGGCCAGAACCAGGCGGCGTCGAGCCAGGCGGCCCGGCCCGGCCAGAACGCGCCGGCCACGGCGAACTCGGCAGGCCCGACGAACACGGCCCGTCCCGCGATGCCGGGCCTCGTCCTGACCAACGTGCTGCTCGTGCTGGCCACGCTCGCCTTCATCATCTGGCATGTGGTGACCTGGACCGGCACGCTCGTGGACGCCGTCGCGGCCTGCGGGGACGCGGGCGGCACCCTCGACTGCTTCACCGGTGACGCGATGCGCACCTGGCTGTTCCTCCCGCTGGTCGCGGCGATCGGCGCGTTCGGGGCCAGCGCGGGTACCCGGATCGAGACCCGGCAGGGCCGCCAGCGCGGCTACCTCATCGGTCTGGCCGGCTTCGCCCTGCTCGCGCTCAGCATCTCGATGAGTTACTCATGAGCATCTTCGACCCCTACAAGGTGGCTGCCAACGACCCGACGGCGGTGCGGCTGGGTCGCGCCACGGTCTCGCCCACGCTGGCCGGCACGGACCTCGGACGCATCGACCAGGGCCGCCCCCAGGCCTCGGGTGCGCTGTACGCCGTCGGGTTCGTGCTCGGCTGGGCGGCGATCCTGCTTCCGCTCATCCTCGCCTCCCTTGTGTACCTGACGCCGTTCGCCGTGGACGAGGGCTGGCAGACGCCGGAGCCGGTCGACGCGGGCGTGGTGGTCATGGCCGGGACCATCGTGCCGATCGTCACCGCCGTCCTCGCCACCATCCTCGCCGGGATCGGGCGGCGGCAGATCAAGGCCACCCGAAACGGGGCCGGCGCCGTGTGGCTGGCACTGGCCTTCGGGGTGCTGGCCGTGGCGACCGTGTGGATCGGCGACACGACGGGGATCCCGTTCCCCTAGGACCGGGCCGCGTGCTCCGCCCGGTCGAGGGTGCCCCGCCCGGCCGCCGAGATGCTCGCCTGGCCGAGCACCCGGGTGCCGTCGTAGACGACGATCGACTGCCCGGGCGCGATGCCCCGTAGCGGCGTGCCCAGCCGTGTGGCCAGGCCGGCGTCGTCGCGTCGGACCCGGGCCGGCACCGGGTCGCCGTGTGCGCGCACCTGCACGGTGACATCCGTCCAGTCCGCCGCGTCGACGTCGTCGGCGAGCCACACCACGTCCGCGGCGGCGATCTCGGTGACGGACAGCAGCTCGCTCGGGCCGACGATGACCCGGTTCGCCGTCGAGTCGACCTCCAGCACGTAGCGGGGCTTGCCGTCCGGCGCCGGAGCGCCGATGCCCAGACCCTTGCGCTGTCCGACGGTGAAGCCGTAGGACCCGTCGTGGCTGCCGACCACCCTTCCGGCGGTGTCGACGACCTCACCCGGCTGAGCGCCGAGGCGAGACCGCAGGAAGCCCCGGGTGTCGCCGTCGGCCACGAAGCAGATGTCGTAGGAGTCCGGCTTCGCGGACACGCTCAGCCCGCGGCGGGCAGCCTCGGCGCGCACGTCATCCTTGGACGGGGCGTCCCCGAGCGGGAAGATCGACCGGGCCAGCCGTTCGGACCCCATCACCGCAAGCACGTAGGACTGGTCCTTGAGCGGGTCGGCGGCCCGGTGCAGCTCGCGCACCCCGCCCGGTCCCTCGGCGATCCGGGCGTAGTGCCCGGTGGCGACGGCGTCGAAGCCGAGCGCGAGCCCGCGGTCCAGCAGCGCGGAGAACTTGATGTGCTCGTTGCAGCGCACGCACGGGTTCGGGGTGCGGCCGGCCGAGTACTCGGACAGGAAGTCCGCGACCACGGTGTCCTCGAACTCCTCGGACAGGTCCCACACGTAGTACGGGATGCCGAGCACGTCGGCGGCGCGGCGGGCGTCGGAGGCATCCTCGATGGAGCAGCAGCCGCGGGAACCGTTGCGGTGCTGGGCGCGGGACCGGGACAGCGCCATGTGCACGCCGACGACGTCGTGACCGGCGTCCACGGCACGGGCGGCGGCGACGGCGGAGTCCACTCCACCGGACAGTGCGGCCAGGACGCGCATCAGCGCCCACCCCCGACCGTGGCGCCCGTGCCCGCGGCGGTGCGCGCCGCCGTCGGGGTCCTCCGCGGGGCGTGCGCCGCCCGGGCTCGTTCGACCACGCCGGGCAGGACCGCGAGCAGCGCGTCCACGTCCGCGCCGGTGGAGGTGTGCCCGAGGGTCAGGCGCACGGCGGAACGGGCCCGCTCGTCGTCGTCACCCATCGCGGCCAGTACGTGCGAGGGCTGCTGCACGCCGGCCTGGCACGCGGACCCGGACGAGGCACAGACCCCGACCATGTCCAGTCCGAACAGCAGCGCATCCGCGTCGGTGCCCTCGATCGTGAAGTGCGCGTTGCCGGGCAGCCGGTCCGCGCCCGACGGGGTGCCGCGCAACGTGGCGCCCGGCACCGCCTCGAGCACACCGGCCACGAGCCGGTCCCGGAGTACGGCCAGCCGTGCCGCCTCGTCGGTCAGGTCGGCGACGGCGGCCCGCACCGCGACCGCGAGCGCGCGGATCCCGGGGGTGTTGACGGTGCCCGAGCGGACGCCGCGCTCCTGCCCGCCGCCGTGCAGCACCGGGGTCATGGGTAGGTCCCGGCGGGCCAGCAGGGCACCGATGCCGATCGGGGCGCCGAGCTTGTGCCCGGACAGTGCGAGCGCGGCGAGCCCGCTCGCCGCGAAGTCGACCGGGACGTGCCCGACGGCCTGGACGGCGTCGGAGTGCACCGGCACCCCGTGCGCGGCCGCGAGCGCGACCACGTCGGCGACCGGCTGGATCGACCCGACCTCGTTGTTCGCCCACATCACCGAGATCACCGCGGTGCGCGGGCCGGCCACCTCGAGAAGGTGGGCGACCTCGTCGAGGCGGATGACGCCGTCGGGCCCCACCGCGATCTCGGTCAGGTGCGCGCCTTCGCGTTCGGCGAGCCAGTGCGCCGTGTCGAGCACCGCATGATGCTCGACGGCGGAGATCGCCACCCCGGTCCGGTCCGGCTGCGTATCGGTCGCCGCGAACCACGCGCCCTTGACGGCGAGGTTGTCCGCCTCGGAGCCGCCCGCGGTGAAGATCACCTCGGTCGGGTGGGCGCCGAGGTCGGCTGCGATCGACTCACGGGACTCCTCCACCACGCGCCGGGCGGCGCGGCCGCGGGCGTGCAGCGAGGACGGGTTGCCCAGTTCGAGGGCAGCCTCGGCGAAGGCGGCCGCCACCTCCGGGCGCACCGGGGTGGTGGCCGCGTGGTCGAGGTAGACGGCGGGTGTGGTCACGGTCCACCAGTCTACGTTCCGCGACCGGACGCTTCCGCGGGGTGCGTGCACACGGTCGCGGACCGCGCCCGGGAGCAGAACTCCCAGCCGGTCCCGGCCCGGTCGGCCACCGCGCTCGACGGCGCCGGGCCGGGTGCGATGGGCAGTTCTGCACGCGACTCCGGTGCGGCGCTGTCCGCGCAAGCACCTACGCTCTGGGGCACGTGCCCGAGCACCGAGGGCGGCGGGATCGACAAGCGGGGGGGCAGCGTGAGCGAGACGAACGAGCCAGGCAGGGAGACCTCCTCGGGCGCCGGATCGGACTCGGCTGCCCAGCCGGACTACGGCGTCGGCGAGAACTACGGCGGCGCACCCTCGCCGTACGGCGCCTCGGCCCCGGACCCGTTCGCGGGCGCCGCGTCCGACCGGTCCGGTGGCTCGGGGGCGGCGCCGTCCGGTGATGCCTCCTCCGATCCGTTCGGTGGCGGGCCGGCGCCGTGGGACCAACCCACGGCCGGCAGGCCCGGCGGCGCGAACCCGTCCCCCTACGGCATCGACCCCGCCGCCGCGTACGGCTCGCCGTACCTGCAGGCGGGCGGCTATGCCCCACCGAGCGCACGCGGCGCCGGACGCACGGGCTGCCTCGTCGCCGCCGTGATCGTCGGCGCCGTCACAGTGCTCATCGTCGGCCTGATCGTCGTCTTCGTCGTGGCGGTCGGCCGGACGAGCGGTTCGGTACCCACGCCCGGACCGCCGGCGACCACGGACCACCTGACCGAGACCTGGCTGGCTACGCCGCAGGACCTCTCCCCCGGCGTCAGCGCCGACACCCAACTCGGCATCGGCGTGGACGGCGCGTTCACCGGTCCGTCCTTCATCGGCGGCGAGAACGCGTGGATCGTGACGCTCGAGGACGCCGGTAGCGCACCGTTCGCGGTCGTCGGCCTCGACCCGGCCACCGGGGCGCCACTCTGGCAGCACGATCTGCCCGGGGTCCTCTGCGGCGACGCCGAACTCGACGGCGTCATCATGTGCGTCAGCCGTGACGGCGGCGCCTGGCAGGGCCACGTGATCGACGCGGCCACCGGGCAGGTCCGGCTCTCCTGGGCCACCGACCTGACCAGCGCCGCGACCGTGCACCACACCGCCGCCGGCCTGATCGTGGTCGGGGACAACGAGCCCCAGGCCCCGCACGCCCGGATCAGCCTGCTCACTCGGGAGGGCGCCACCGCCTGGAGCGTGGACCTCGCCGACATCCCCGGCGGCGAGGCGCTGTTCAGCGACTTCCTGGCCAGTGACCTGGGCAACTCGGACTCCGACGACGCCGAGTCGACGCTGGAGCGGCCGCGCTGGCGTCAGCTCGACGGCGGTCTGATCATGCTGTGGTCGACGCCGGGCGCCGCGATCATCGACCCCGCCACCGGGACCGTGTTCGCCCACGAGTGCCGCCGCGCCACCGTGGCCGGGTCGGCCTACTACTGCGCCACCGACGCCGGCATCACCCGACACGACCTCGACGGCAAGGTTGTGTGGACACTTCCCGGCCTGACCCTGACGCACGCGTCGGACATCTCACCGGGCCGGCCGGTCGCCTATGACGAGTCGAACTACGCCATCGTCGGCGTCGACTGGGACACAGGCACCGTGACTCACACCGTGGCGACCCTGGCGCCGTCGTCGGGTGGTTTCGCGCCCGGCGTCAGCCCGCTCAGCAGCTCCGGCAGCCCCGAGTACCTGGTCGTGGCCGGCGGCGCGTCCATGATCGCGCTGACCCCGGACTCGGACACGCTCGCCTGGACCTGGGAGCCCGAGGACGGCGGCTACATCGGTGACGTGTACGTTGTCGGGGACCTGCTCGTCCTCGACGGCTTCGAACAGGTCGGGTTCGATCCGGTCACCGGCGACGAACTCTGGACGCAGCGGGTGGACACCGGGATCTACCGGCAGGTGGTCGGCGACCGGGTCGCGACGATCGGGTTCGAGGGCATCGCACTGTTGGAGCTGCCATGAGCCAGACCGACGACGGCGACGACGAGTTCCGCGGCAGCGCCCGGTTCCAGGGCGGTGCCCGCTTCGGGGAGAGCCCGGCGGGTTCCGACGCTGACGCAGACGACGCGGCCACTCCCTCGGCGACCGGGGACCCCTCCGGCAGCACCGGCTACACACCGTCCTCCGGCACCACCGGCTACACGCCGTCGTACCGGACCACGGACTACACGCCACCCGCGTACGGCACGTCCGGCTACCAGCCGCCGAACTACAACACGCCCGCGAACCCCTACGTCGGTCTCACCGACCCCTCCTCAACCGCGTCCGACGCCGTCACGGTCGATCCGCCGTCGACCAGCGCGCCCTGGGTCGCGGCAGGCTCCACCGGCGTCGACCCCTCGACGGTGACCAGTGGCCCCGCAGAGGACACCCGGGTGGTGCTGGGCCGGATCGAGCCGAAGCGGATCGAGGTCACCCGGGTCGCACCACCCGCCGGCGGCACGCCCGCCCGGCCGGCCACGCCAGCAGCCACCGAACCGGTCGTGGTCCGGATGCCGCCCCGCACCGAGCGCATCCACCCATCCGTTCACAGGCGGAACCAGCGCCGCACCCGCCGCTACATCGCGGTGGCGTCGGCCGTCGGCGTGATCGGGATCGCCCTGCTCATCGTGTTCCGGCTCGTCGGGGGCCCGACCGGGATCTTCGACAGCCGACCGAACATCGAGGGCGACGCGGAGCCGTTCGACACCCGCTGGCAGGTGACCGCTGACGCGCTCCTGCCCGGGGCCGGGGAGTTCCTGCCGATGAACACCGGCGACTGGTTCGAGTACCGCGCCCCGTACCTGATCCCCGGCGACGGCGCCTGGGCCGCACTCGTCGACGACGCCACCGTCAGCCTCCCCGACGGCGCCGACGTCACGGCCGCGGACGTGGTCGCGTTCGATCCGGAGACCGGTGACCTGCTCTGGGACGCGCCGCTGCCCGGTGGTCTGTGCTCCGAACGGCTCACGGACGCCCAGGAACTCGTCTGCCTGGGCCGCGCCGACGGCGACGGGTGGGCGATGACCATCTTCTCGATGGCCGACGGCGCGATCGTCGCGACCCACCCGGTGGACATCGACCGGCCGTGGAACGTGCACCTGAGCGCGGCAGGGCTGCTCGTGTTCACGGAGGCCCACATCGACCGGTTCACCACGCTCAGTCTGCTCTCCGTCACCGACGGGACGCTCACCTGGTCCCGCGACCTGGCCCACCTGCCGGACACCGAGGACCTGTTCCGCGAGGACGACTCCGCCGCCCGGACCCGGGTGGTCCCGAACCTGCCGATCTGGCGGGACGTGGGTGCGAACACGCTGCTGTGGGCTTCCTCGGTGACGCTCCACATCGACCCGGTGACCGGTGCCCTGACCCCCCATCGGTGCCACGAGCTCGCCGTGGTCGCGGACACCTTCGCGTGCGACTCGGGCCTCGGGACCACCCGCTTCGCGGCCGACGGCACGCAGCTGTGGCACTCCGAGGAGGTCGGCCTGGAGGGGACGGCGTTCCTGCCGGCCCCGGCGCTGGTGAACACCGGCACCCCGGGCATGCTGCGGGCCACCGACTGGGACCGCGGCGGCGTGGGCGATCCCCTGCTCGAGTATCCGCTGCCGCAGTCCACGAACCTCTCCGGCACCGCGCAGTTCCCCTTCTTCAACACCGAGACCGAGCTCGTGTCACTGAGCGAGGACGGCGGGTCGACGCGCTGGATCGCGGAGATCCGGAACATGAACTCCATCACCGACGTCGTTGTCGTCGACGACGTCGCGATCGTAACCGGCTTCATCTCGATCGGCCTGGACCTCGACACCGGGGAGGTGGTCTGGTCCCGGAACACCAACGGCGACATCCGCCTCGTCGACGGGCGGCCCGTCTCGTTCAGCTACAACGGGTTCGCGCTGCTCGAGCTCCCCGAGGGCTGAGCGGCCTCAGCCGCCGAGGAACGCCATTGCGCCGCTGACCGCCTCGCGCCCGGCCCGGTTCGCCCCGATCGTGGACGCCGACGGGCCGTAGCCGACCAGATGCAGGCGCGGTTCGGCGGCCACCTGGGTACCGGACATCTCGATGCCGCCGCCGTGGCCGCGCAGGCGCAGCGGCACCAGGTGGTCCAGCTGGGAGCGGAACCCGGTGGCCCAGAGGATGGCGTCGGCACGCTGCTCGGTGCCGTCCGCCCAGCGCACCCCGGTCGGGGTGATCTCGGCGAACATGGGCCTGCGGTCCATCACGCCGCGCTCCGCGGCGGCGGCCAGGATCGGGGTCCGGATCAGGCCGGTCACGCTGACTACGCTGCGCGGCGGCAGGCCCGCTCGGACCCGCTCCTCGACGAGGGCGACGGCCCGGCGGCCCGCGTCGGGATCGAACTCGTCGTCGCGCCAGACCGGCTCCCGGCGGGTCACCCAGGTGGTGTCGGCGACATGGGAGATCTCTTCGAGCAGTTGCACCGCCGAGATGCCGCCCCCGACGACGATCACGTGTCGGCCGGCGAACTCGTCGGCGCTCACGTAGTCGGCGGTGTGGAGCTGGCGGCCCCGGAACGTCTCCTGGCCGGGGTAGATCGGCCAGAACGGCTTCGTCCAGGTCCCGGTCGCGTTGATCACGGCCCGGGCGGACACCTCGCCACGGTCGGTCGCCACGAGCAGCCGGCCGCGCGCGTCGTCGTCGGCGCGGGTGACCCGGTGCACGTGCACCGGCCGCAGGATCGGCAGCTCGAAGTCACGCTCGTAGTCCCCATAGTAGGAGGGCACCACCTCGCGCGAGGGCGCGCACGGGTCCACCTCGGGCAGCTCTCGCCCGGGCAGGTCGTGCACCTTGTTCACCGTGGCCATCCGCAGCGTGCGCCACCGGTGCCGCCAGGCGCCGCCCGGCCCCGCCTCGCCGTCGAGCACCACGAACGTGCCCGACGGCGGCCGGTCGCCGCCGGTGGTCGGCGTGGCCGTCGCGGGGCCCAGGCCCCGCCGGCGCAGGTGGTACGCGGCGGACAGGCCGGCCTGGCCGGCGCCGATCACGACGACGTCCGCGGCCGGTGGCACTGTCGCCGTCGACGCCACTGCGACGACGGTCGACGGCGAGGGCTCGGCGTGTGCCGACGTCGCCTCGGTCGGGGGTCGGCCGGTCGCCGTCTGCGGCACGTCGATACCGGTCAGCTCGCGGGTCAGATCGGTGGTCACGTCCGTCTCAACCAGTCCGCCACGGCGGATCTTCCGGACCCCAGGTCCGACCGACCGATTCGAGCCGGACGCTGTGCCCGGCGCCGGCGCGCTCGCCGCCGACCTCCTCGGTGAACACGCAGATCCCGGTGTCGACGTCGAGACGGACCCGGAAGGCGTCGGCGTAGTCACCCTCGCGGTTGCGCCAGTTGTCGGCGATATCGGTCGCCTCGTTCGGGAGCAGGGCGCAACAGGAGCACCGCGGGTCGTAGGCGGCGGTGGTGCGGAGCACGGCCTCCCAGGCGGGGCGGCCCTCGTGGTCGACGGTCCGGACCTCGTCGATCACGGTGCCCGGAACGACGCCGTCCACTCCGCCGGCGCCAGGGCCGTCCGGGTCCTCCGGGTCGTGCCAGTACTCGCTCCCGTCAGTGAGCTCGATCGGGTCGAGCATCGCGACCCAGTGGTAGTTCTGGTACATCGGCGCGTCGTGGTCGTCTCTGTTCGTGGTGCGCCGGCGAACCAGGCCGGCGTCGTCGACAAGCGTCTCGGCGAGGCGTCTGGCCTGCACATCGCGATACCGGTCCCCGGCGGTCCTCGACCGGTAGGCGGGATCGGCGAGTTCGGGTTCCTGCGCGAGAGCCTCGGCGTCGAACGCGATCACGAAGCCGGTGGACGACCCGACGTCCTGCCTCTCGTCGAGGACCTCCCGGCCGCCCAGGGTCTCGACACGGATCCGGTTCGGGCGCTCGATCCATGCGCGGACCGCCGCGCCGGCGTAGGGACCGGTCCACTCGGCCGTGAACCGGACGATGCGCCAGCGCCACGGCGAGGACCGCGCGAGGGCGCGGAAGTCCTCCGCGTCAGGGACTGTGGGTGCGAGCGGCATCCGCCCATTGTCGGTGGTCCGGTGGACGATTGCAGCAGCAATTCCACCCGGTCGCGTTGCCATTTCCTCGGTCCCGATGTCACACCACCTCAACCACGGATCCGCTTGAGTAGCGTGGACGCACATGTTGCGTATCCGCAGTAACTGCGGCACAATGGACGGCGTCAGCACCATCCACCACCGACCGGAGGCCGCCGTGTCCACCGAGAACCGCCTGCACACCGCACTCGAGCAGGCACGCGCCGAGCTCGACGCGTGCGACCCCTCGTCGGCCGCCGGCTCGCTGCCCCACCTGCGCGCCGCCGTCGGGCATCTGGCCGACGCCGTCGACGAGGCGATGGCGATGGCCGTCCTCGAGGAGGGCACCTCACTACGTGCGGCCGGCGCGATGGCCGGCTTGTCCGAGAACGCGGTTCCGCCCCGTCTCGGCCGCACGGCCGCTCTCGCCTCCTACCGCGACGCCAGCGGGCGGGTCTCCGCCCGCGGCGTCGAGCGCGCCCGGTACGACGTGGAGCGCGGCGACTACTCCCCCGCCCCCGAGGCCGAACGCGAGCCCATGCGGTTCCGACCCCGCCGCCCCGACTGAGCCACACCCGGCCCGCGGCACCACCGGCGCCGACCGCGACCACCCGACACCTGCCACCGGTACCACCCCACCGACGAAGGGAACCGCCATGACCGACCCAGAACTTCACCCACATCGCATTCCTGCTCGACCGTTCCGGCTCGATGCAGTCCATCAAGTCCGACACCGTCGGCGGCTTCGACGCGTTCATCGCGGAGCAGCGCGGCGAGCCGGGCCGGTGCACGGTCTCCCTGTCCCAGTTCGACAACGAGTACCAGGAGGTCTACGCGGATCGGCCGATCACCGACGTGCCCTCGCTCGACCTCGTCCCGCGCGGAAGCACCGCCATGCTCGACGCCATCGGACGCCTGATCAACGCCACCGGCGCCCGGCTCGCGGCCCTGCCCGAGGCGGAGCGTCCGGGCACCGTGATCGTCGGCATCATGACCGACGGCCTCGAGAACGCCTCGAAGGAGTTCAGCCGCACCCAGATCAAGGCGATGATCGGCGAGCAGACCGACCGCTACGGCTGGCAGTTCCTGTACATGGGCGCCAACCAGGACGCGATCGAGGTCGGCACCGGGCTGGGCGTGGACCCCGGCCTGGCCGTCACCTACTCCTCGACCAAGGTCGACGCGGCGATGCGCATGACGAGCAAGAAGGTCGCCGGAGTGCGCGCCGCCATGGCCGCGGGCATGCCGGCACCCGCCGCGCGCGCCGCGCACGGCTACACCGAGGCGGAGCGCGCGCAGGTGGGCGAGGACGGCTGACCCCTCGTGTGCCGAGGCGCCCGACGGCGTCGCGTCCGCCGGTCGGGCACCTCGCCTTGGCGCGGCCGAGCGGTCGCGTCAGGATCCGACCGTGACGACGCCCCCGCGCGCCTCGGGCCGCTCCAGCTCGTCAAGCGCGGCCACGGCCAGGTCCTCCATGGACAGTCCCGACGAGCCGTCCGGGGCCACCACCAGCTGGCCGCCCTCACCCAGGCGGTAGCGGCCGGTCCGCTCCCCGGGTCCGAGGTTCGCGGGCGGTCCGAGGTAGGTCCACGATCCTGAGTGGTCGCGGCACGCGGCGAGCTGGGCGACGCTGGCCGCGGCGATGGTGCGCCACTGCCGGGGGACGTAACGTTCGTCATCGATCGCGAGCCGCCCGGCACCACCCGGTACCAGCAGCGGACCGGCGCCCCCGACGATCAGCAGCCGGGTCCCGGCGTGGCTCGCGGCTCGCAGCAGCGTCTCGGTCGCGTGCCGGACCGTGTGCTCCTGGCCCGTCGTCGGCCGGATCGCACTCACCACCGCGTCCTGACCACGCAGGGCGGCCCGCAGGGCCACTTCGTCGGCGACGTCGAGCAGTCGCACCGGCCGGCCCGGCGGCAGCTCGCCACGGCGAGCTCGGGAGCGCGCGAACGCACTGATCCGGTGGCCGCGTTCCAGCGACTCCACCACCACCCGGGACCCGACGGCCCCGGTGGCACCGAGTACGGCGATCCTCATCGGCGCACCCGCGCCGGGCCGGCCTCAGCGGACCGATCGATGCCGACTCCGAGCGTGACGAGCTCCGTTCCGGGATGCGCGAGGGCGGCCACGGAGGCACCTGCCGTAGCCAAGGGCTCGACCGCCCGGGCCGCCGTCGGGACGTTCTGCTGCTCGGACGCCGATGGCGGCGCCGCGGCGCCGGTCCGCAGCTGCCCGGCCACGATCGCGCTGAGCGCCAGTGCGAACCCGAGGAGCTGCGCAGGTTCGAACCGCTCCCCCAGGACCAGCGCACCCAGCGCCGCGGCAACGACCGGGGAGAGCAGCGCGAGCATCGCGGCCGACGTCACCGGGATCCGCCCGATCCCGGTGAACCACAGCGCGTACGCGAGCAGCCCGCCCACCAGCCCCAGCCAGGCGTAGCCCGCCACGGCCGGCGCGTCGATGCCCGCGGGCACGCCCTCCACGATCAGCGTCAGCGGGAGCAGGAACAGCCCGCCGGCGGTGAGTTGCCAGCCGGCGAACGCGAGCGCCCCGGCCGGCCTGCCCCAACGCTTCGTCAGCGTGACGCCGAGCCCCATCGACGCGGCCCCGGCGAGCCCGGCCACGACCCCGAGCAGATCCGGCACCGCGTCACCGCGCAGCACCACCAGCGCCACGCCGAGCACCCCGACGACTCCCCAGCCGAGCCGCCAGGCCGACCACGCCTGGCCCAGCAGGACCACCGCGAGCACGGCCACGATCAACGGCTGACCGGCGCCGAGGGTGGCCGCGAGGCCGCCCGGCAACCGATAGGCAGCCACGAACAGCAGCGGGAAGAACGCCCCGATGTTCAGGACGCCGAGCACCGCCGCCCGCCACCACCAGGAGCCTCGGGGCAGCGCGCGGGAGAGCGCCACGGCCAGCAGGCCCGCGGGCAGAGCGCGCATCAGGGCGGCGAAGAGTGGCGCATCCGGTGGCAGGAACTGGGTCGTCACCAGGTAGGTCGTGCCCCAGACGAGTGGGGCGAGGGCCGTGGCCATCGTCACGGAGAGGCGTCGCATCTCAAACTCCTTAACGTTGAACTATTCAACGTGAAGCACTGTAGGATGAACGGAGTCGGTTCGTCAAACAATTCAACGTCAAACAGTTCAACATCAAGGAGTCGCCGTGGAAGACGCCGTGGATGCCCGCCTGCAGCAGTGGGGCGTGGTCCGGCCCGATCTCGACGTCTCCGCCATGGGCGTGATCGGGCGCCTGTCCCGATTGACCCGGCTGCTCGAAGGCAGCCTGCAGGAGATCTTCGATGCGCACGGTCTGCAGCCTGGCGAGTTCGATCTGCTGGCCACCCTGCGGCGAGCGGACCCGGAGGGCACCGGCCTGACCGCGGTGGCGCTGGCCCGTGCGGCGATGCGGACCTCCGGGGCGATCACCAACCGCCTCGACCGTCTGGTCGCCAAGGATCTGGTGCGCCGCGACGTGGACGAGGCCAATCGACGCGCCATCCTGGTCACGCTCACGCCGAAGGGGCGCACCGTGCTGGACGCCGCGCTGGCCGATCACGTCGCGAACGAGGAGCGTCTGCTCGCCGCCCTCGACGCGGCCGAACGCGAGCAGCTGGCGGGCCTACTGCGCACCCTCCTGCTCGCCCACGGCGACGAGGCACCCCCGGCCTGACTCCCTCGACTCGCCTGGGGGCACGGAACCCTTCGTCCGGGTGGAACTCGCGGTGGACTAGGGAGTCGTGTGCGGGGCGACCATCGGCGCACCGATCCGCTTGATCCGGTCCGTCCCCCACGCACCCAGCGGTGCGAGAGCGGCGTTCAGCGCTGCGCCGGCCTCGGTCAGGGAGTACTCCACGCGCGGCGGGACCTCCCGGAACACCTCGCGATGCACCAGCCCGTCCACCTCCATCTCCCGCAGGTGCTGGACGAGCATCTTCTCGCTGACCCCGGGCAGGCCACGTCTGAGCGCGGAGAACCTACGGGTGCCGTGGTCGAGCTCCCACAGGATCAGTGACTTCCACTTGCCGGTGATCACATCCATGGCGGCGTCGATGCCGCAGATGTAGGGCCCCTGCCGCGGGCCGGACGACACCGCCTCGGCAGGGCTCGTCGGGGCTGTGACCTCGATGCTTACCATCCGGTGAGTATCCCACTTTGAAGTGGGTACTTGTGCGTGGGTGCGCGGCCGACGCAGTCTCGACGAGATGACTCCCACAACGGCCCCGCCACCCCACTCCCCGACCATGCCCGCAACGCCGGTCACCTCGGCGTCCAACTCCTCCACCACCCTCGGCTCCCCGGCGCACCCGCGGGTGAGCGTCCTCGGACTCGGGGCGATGGGCGCCGTGCTGGCCGGCACGCTGCTCGCCGCCGGGCACCCGACCACCGTCTGGAACCGGACCCACGGCCGGGCTGACACCCTGCGCGCCGCCGGCGCGATCGAGGCGACCTCCCCCGCCGAGGCGGTCTCCGCCGCCGACGTGGTGATCGTCTGCCTGTTCGATCACGCCTCCGTGCACCAGACGCTCGACCCGATCGCCACGCACCTCGCCGGCACCGACCTCGTCAACCTCACGACCACCACCCCGGAACAGGCCCGCGAGCTCGCCGCCTGGTCCGAGACCCACGGGATCCACCATCTCGACGGCGGCATCATGTCCGTCCCGGAGATGATCGGGCACGCGGGTTCCGAGATCCTGTACAGCGGATCGCCCGAGGTGTTCGGGCGCCGCCAGGACCTGTTGGCACACTGGGGGGCGAGCACCTATCTCGGCCCCGACGCCGGCCGTGCCTCCCTGGAGGATCTCGCGATCCTCTCCGGGATGTACGTGATGTTCGCCGGGTTCCTGCACGGCGCCGCCATGGTGGCCTCCGCCGGCGTCGGCGCCGTGGAGTTCGCCGGCCGGGCCGCACCGTTCCTGGCCGCCATGACCGGAGGTCTCGGAGGGCTCGCCGAGACCGTGGACGCCCGGTCCTACGCCGCGCCGGGCCAGCAGAGCCTCGACTTCTCCGACCTGTCTCACATCGTCCGGGCAAGCGCCGAGGCGGGCGTCAGCACCGAGGCCGTGCAGATGGTCCAGAACCTGATCACCCGCCAGCGCGATGCCGGCTTCGGCACCGAGGGCTTCGCCCGGATCTACGAGAGCATCACCGACACCACCTCCAGGAGCCACCGATGACCGCGCAGACCACACCGACCCCAGTGACGATCCTCGGCCTCGGCCCGATGGGCCAGGCCATGGGCCAGGCCCTGCTCGCGGCCGGTCATCCGGTCACCGTCTGGAACAGGACCGCGTCGCGCGCGCAGACCCTCGTCACGGCAGGGGCGAACCTCGCGCCCGACCCGGGCTCCGCCGTCGGGAGCAGTGAGCTGGTGATCCTCAGCCTCACCGACTACCAGGCGATGTACGACATCCTCGGCGGCCACACCGACGCGCTGCGCGGACGACTGCTCGTGAACCTCAGTTCGGACACCCCGGCGCGCACCCGCGACGCCGCGGACTGGGCACGCACCCACGGCGCCCGGTTCCTGACCGGCGGCGTGATGACGCCCCCGCCGACCATCGGCACCGAAGGCGCCTACGTCTACTACAGCGGACCCCACCCCGACTTCGAGGCACACTCCGCCGCGCTGGCCGTGATCGGTGAACCGCGGTATCTCGGCGAGGACCCAGGGCTCGCCCAACTCCTCTACCAGGCGCAGCTGGACGTCTTCCTGACGGCGTTGGCCGGCCTCCTGCACGCGACCGCGCTCGCCGGCAGCGGCGGCGTCAGCGCCACCGAGTTCGTACCGCAGGCGTTGGAGACACTCGCCGGCATCCCCGCCATGATCGAGGACGGTGACGCGCTCGGGGCCGCGTTGGACGCGCGCTCCCATCCGGGCGAGCTCAGTACGACCACCATGATGGGCGCCACCGCCGATCACATCGCGGCCACCTCGGCCGCCGCCGGCCTGGACCTCGGGCTGCCCGACGCGGTGGCCTCGCTCTACCGGCGAGCCATCCGCGCAGGCCACGGCGCCGACAACTGGACCTCACTGATCGAGGTCATCCGCGGAGCAGAACTCAGCGCAGCCGCTCCCTGAGCCACGCGAGGGCGATCTCCCCCTGGGCGCGCTGGAACGCGCGCAGGTGGGGGATCCCCGGTGGCGGCTGCTGCAGGGAACCGTGCACGAAGAACCCGGTCACGGCCGCGACCAGCGCGGTCACCGCGTCCGGGTCGGCCCCGCGGCTGAGCGGGTGTGCCCGCCAGAGCTCCTCGGGTTCGCCGCCACCCTCCAGCCCGACGCTCGGCAGCATCAGCACCAGGTCCACCCACGCGGCGCCCGAGGCGGCGTAGGGCCAGTCGACGGCGAGCAGCCGGCCGCCGGACCGGACCATGTTGTCCGCGCGCAGGTCGCCGTGCACCAGGGCGTCACCGGCCACCGCCTCGCGCCAGCCGTCCGCGGCGGTGGCAAGGAGCTCGAGGTTGGCCGCCACCCAGGGATCCCAGCCGGTCAGCGCCTCGCCCGACGCCAGCAGCAGATGCCACTCCCCGAACGTGTCCGCCTCGTTCAGCGGAGTGATCAGATCCACCCGCGGGGCGCTCACCCGACCGAGCGTGGCGATCAGCTCCAGCGCCTCGCGCAGCTCGTCCGGCTGCCACGGCGTCACCGGGCCGGGCCCCTCAGCGGCGTCATAGCCGAGGGCGATCCAGTCGCCGTCGTCGAGGGTCCAGCGCAGCCGGGGTGCCGGCACGTCCGGCGGCAGGATGGCGGCAACCGCCGCCTCCTGCCGGTACAGCTCGGCGCTGCGCTCGTGGAAGCTCGTGGCGACCGCCTTCACGAACGCCCGCCCGCCGTCGGCCGTGACCAGCGTGGCCGCCATGCCGGGGCTGTAGCCGCCCTCGTGGCTGTGCGCGGTGACCACCTCGCCGGTGTGCTCGATGACCAGCGAGCGGACGCCGTCGGGCAGGTCGGACCAGGCGAGCCGAGTCCGGCTCATGAGTCCGCGGCAGCGGCGCGCTGCTCGCGGATCGCGGCGGCAGCGGCGGGCAGGATCTCGTGCAGGTCCCCGATCACCGCGAAGTCGCTGATCTCCACGAGCGGCGCCTCGGAGTCGGTGTTCACCGCGATGATCGTGCGGGCGGCCTGCATGCCGCCGTGGTGGTGCGGCGCACCGGAGATACCGGCGCCGATGTAGACGCGCGGGGCGATGGTGACGCCGGTCTGGCCCACCTGCGCGTCGTGCCCGATCCAACCCTCGTCGACGGCGTCCCGGGTGGTCCCGATCGCGGCGCCGAGGGCGTCGGCCAGGTCCTCGACGGGTCCGAAGTCACCCGCGGTGCCCCGGCCGCCGGCGACGACGACGGCTGCCTCGGCGAGCGCCGGTCGGACCACGCCGCTCGCGTCCGCGGACACCTCGTGCACCACCCGGTCGAGGAGTTCCAGGCCCGCCGGCGCCGCGGCGGCCACGGGCAGCCGTTCCACGGCGGCCGCGCCCGGTGCGTCGGCGGGTTCCGCCGCGAGCGCGTTCGGGCGCAGGGTCGCCACAGCTAGGTCCGTGGTGACCGCGCACTCGGTGTCCCAGGTGCCGGCGAACACCCGCTTGCCGCCGACCAGCCGGCCGCCGTCGTCGGCGAGCGACGTCACGTCGATGAGCAGGCCGGCGCCGGTGCGCCACGCCGTGTGCGCGGCGATCTCCTTGTTCGCGAACGACGACGTCAGCAGCACCAGTCCGGCCCGCACGTGCTCGGCGGCGGCGGCCACGGCGGCGGCCGCCACCACGGGGATCTCGCGTGGGGCGTCGCCCAGGTCCGCCTGCAGCACCCGGTCGACGCCGGCCTCGGCGAGCTGGTCCAGCGCCGGCCGGCTCGGCTCGGACAGGGTCAGTGCGACCACGTCGCCCAGGGTGCGGGCGAGCGTGAGTGCCTCCAGCGCGGGTGAGCGGAGGGCGGCGTCGGCCGTGTTCTCGACCAGCACGAGGACGGTCCGGACAGCGGTCTCGGTCACGGGGGTCACCACTCTCAGATGAGGTTGTTGCTGATCAGGTAGTCGGCGAGCGCACGGCCGCCGGCGCCGGAGTCGGAGTCGGTCACGATCTCCGGCTCGGGACGGGGCGGCCGCGGCTCGGCCAGGACCACCTCCGTGCGCGCGGTCGAGGCGGCGTCGGCGAGGCCGAGGTCGGCGGCGCTGAGCACCTCGATCTCCTTGGCTCGGGCAGCCATGATGTCCTTGAACTTCGGGAACCGCGGGGTGTTCGCGAGGTCCGTCACGGCGACCACGGCCGGCAGTGAGGCACGTAGGGTCTCGGTGACGCCGTCGAGCTCACGCCTCGCGGTGAGCGCGCCACCGGCGTAGGTCAGTTCCTGCACCACCGTCAACTGCGGCAGGTCCAGGGCCGCCGCGAGCAGGGACGGCACCACCGCGCCGAGCCCGTCCAGCGCCGCCATTCCGGTGAGGACCACGTCGACGTCGCCGATACGCCGGATCGCCGCCGCGAGCGCGGTGGCGGTGCCGAAGTAGTCCGCACCCGCCAGCGCGTCGTCGGTGATCCGGATGCCGCGGTCAGCGCCCATCTGCAGGGCGCGGCGCACGGCGTCCGCGGCGACGTCCGGGCCGAGGGTGAGCGCGATGATCTCGTGCTCGCCGTCGCCGGCCGCGGCCACGAGCCCGAGCGCCGCCTCGACGGCGTTCTCGTCCACCTCGTTCATGGTGCCGTCGTCGGCGCTACGAATCACCCGGCGCTCGGCGGTGAAACCACGCGTGGATTGCAGGTCCGGGACGTGTTTGACACAGACTACGATTCGCATAGTCACAGCCTGCCACTGCGAGGCCCCTCCCTGGCAATCGCGACCGCCCTCCGACGGATCGACCACCTGATGTTGTTCACCGAGACCGACCCGCCCACCACTGCCGCACCCCGGCTGATCGGTGTGGAACGGGTCATCGGGAGCGCGCGGCACCAGGACCGGTACGGCACCCACCTCGTGCCCGGCGGGGTGGACACGGTCGTGCATGCTCCGCAGGCGACCGCCGTCGAGTTCTGCCTGCTCGACGGCGAGGGCGCGGACGCCACCGAGCGACGGTTCCGGCTGCTCGTGGGCGAGCACGGCCGCTGGCACGGACACATCCCCGAGGTCGGCCCGGGCCAGCGGTACGGACTGCGCGTGCACGGCCCGTGGGACCCGGCGCACGGCCAGTTCCACAACCCGCACAAGCTCCTCACCGACCCCTACGCCCGGGCAGTCGTCGGCTCGCTCGACCTGGTTCCGGCCGTGTACGGGCACATCGTTGACGACGACCTCCGCCCGGTCCCGGGGCAGGACGGGCGGGACGCCCGTGACAGCGCCGCGCACGTCCCGCACGGCGTGGTCGTCGACGACGCGTTCGACGACGAGCCGGTGCAGCACCCGGACACGCCCTGGGGCCGCACGGTCATCTACGAGGCGCACGTGCGCGGCCTGACCCGCCGGCTGCCCGGGGTGCCCGAGCACCTGCGCGGCACCTACGCCGGCCTGGCGCACCCCACGACCGTGGCGCACCTGCGTGACCTGGGCATCACCGCCGTCGAACTCCTCCCGATCCACGCGAAGGTGACCGAACCGGCGCTGACCATGCGTGGCGTCGTCAACTACTGGGGCTACAACACGCTCGGCTACTTCGCACCGGAACCGTCCTACGCCACGCAGGCCGCGCAGGCAGCCGGCCCGGCCGCGGTGCTGGCCGAGGTCAAGGGCATGGTCAAGCTCCTGCACCAGGCCGGGATCGAGGTCATCCTCGACGTCGTCTACAACCACACCTGCGAGGGCGGCACCGACGGTCCGCTGCTGTCCTGGCGCGGTCTGGACAACGCCGGGTACTACCTGCACGACGGCGCCGGGCACAGTCAGTACCTGGACGTCACCGGGTGCGGCAACTCGCTCGACTTCCGCAACCAGCACGTGGTCCGGATGACCCTCGACTCGCTGCGGTACTGGGTGACCGAGGTGGGCGTGGACGGGTTCCGGTTCGACCTCGCCACCACGATGGGCCGCAAGGGCACCACGTTCCTGGCCGACCACCCGTTCCTGGTGGCGCTGGCCTGCGACCCGGTGCTCGGCGGGCGCAAACTCATCGCCGAGCCCTGGGACCTCGGCCCCGGCGGGTGGCGCACCGGGCAGTTCGCGGCACCGATCGCGGAGTGGAACGACCGGTACCGGGACGTACTCCGGACCTTCTGGATCTCGGACGCGGCGGCCGCGGTGAACGGTGGGTACGGTCACGACCTGCGGGACCTGGCCACCCGGCTCGCCGGTTCGGCGGACATGTTCGCCCACTCCTCGGTGCCGGGCGGGCGTGGCCCGATCGCGAGCCTCAACTTCGTCACCGCCCACGACGGCTTCACGCTGCGGGACCTGGTCTCCTTCGACCACAAGCACAACGAGATCAACGGCGAGGACAACCGGGACGGAACGGACAACAACCGGTCGTGGAACCACGGCGTCGAGGGCGAGACGGACGAGCCGGAGATCCTGGCGCACCGGCGGCGCACCATCCGCAACATCCTCGGCACCATGATGGTCTCGGCCGGCACTCCGATGATCACGGCCGGGGACGAGTTCGGGCGCACCCAGCAGGGCAACAACAACGCCTACTGCCACGACGACGAGTCCGTGTGGGTCGACTGGGACCTGGCGCCCTGGCAGCGGGACCTGCAGGCCACCACCGAGCACCTGCTCACCCTGCGCCGGCGCAACCGCGTGCTGCGGCCGGCCCGGTTCCGGCCGTTCGACGCGCACGCGTCCCGGTCCCGACCCGCGCTGGCCTGGTTCGACGAGCACGGCGCGACCATGTCCCTGGAACGCTGGCACGACGTGAACCGCAGGGTGCTGCAGATGTTGCGCGGCGGCGAACGGGCCGACGAGCGCGACGCCCTGACCGTGATCAACGGCGCCGCGAACCCGGTCCACGTGACCCTCTCCAGCGACGGTCCGGAGTTCTACGAACTGGTCTGGGACTCGGCCTGGGAGCACCCCGACGAGCGTCCGTCCTCGGCGAGCGTGCCCGCCGGCACCACGCTCGAGGTCCCCGAGCTGAGCATGCGGATCTACCTGCAGGCGTAGCGCTGCGCCACTGACCCACGTGACGGGTCAGTGACGCAGGCGGTCGCACGGCACCGCCAGGTCCAGCCGCGTTGCGTCACTGATTCGCGTGACGGGTCAGTGACGCAACACGCCGGACGGCGCCCAAAGGATCAGCGATGCCGCGCCACGCGAGAAGCCTCGCGGGCCCGCCGGGGCAAGGCACCGCCGTCGGGCCTTGGCAGCGCCACCACCGGCGGACCACCTGGCTACGCTGAGGCCCATGACCGACACGGACGTCATCGTCATCGGCGCGGGCCTGTCCGGCCTCGTCACCGCCACCCGCCTGACCGCCCGCGGGCGGCGCGTCATCGTGCTGGACTCCGAACCCGCGGCCTCCCTCGGCGGACAGGCCTTCTGGTCGTTCGGCGGGCTGCTCCTGGTCGACTCCCCGGAGCAGCGTCGCCTCGGGGTGAACGACAGCGCCGAGCTGGCGTTCTCGGACTGGCTCGGGTCCGCGAACTTCACCGCCGGCGCCGACCGCGGCGAGGGTCCGGACGCACAGGGCTACGCATGGGCGCAGCGCTACGTGGAGTTCGCGTCCGGACCGATGCGCTCGTGGCTGCACGACGAGGGCGTGCGCTGGTTCCCGCTGGTGCAGTGGGCCGAGCGCGGCGGCTACCCCGCCGGCGGGCACGGCAACACGGTGCCCCGGTTCCACGTCACCTGGGGAACCGGCCCGGGCGTGCTGGCCCCGTTCCTGCGGGCGGCGCGGGCGGCCCGGGACGCCGGGCTCCTTCAGATCCGGTTCCGACACCGGGTCACCGCCCTCGTCACGACCGACGGCGCCGTGACCGGGGTGCGGGCCGAGGCGCTCGAGCCGTCGACGGTCGACCGGGGCGAGCCGAGTTCGCGCGCGGTCACCGGCGAGGTCGAACTGACCGCGGACGCCGTCGTGGTCGCCAGCGGCGGCATCGGCGCGAACCACGACCTGGTCCGGGCGGCCTGGCCGGCCTCCGCCGGTCGGCTTCCGGACCAGATGCTCTCGGGCGTGCCCGACGCCACCGACGGGTGGATGCTCGCCACCGCGGAGGACGCGGGCGCCGCGGTGGTGCACTCCGACCGGATGTGGCACTACCCGGAGGGCCTGCCGATGCACACGCCGGTCTGGGGCCGGCATGGCATCCGGATCCTGCCGGGCCCGAGCTCGCTCTGGCTGGACGCCGACGGCGGCCGGCTGCCGGCGCCGCTGTTCCCCGGCTTCGACGCACTCGGCGCGCTGCGGCACATCACCGGCCGCGGCGACTCGCACTCCTGGTTCGTGCTGAACAAGGCGATCATGGAGACCGAGTTCGCGCTCTCCGGCTCGGACCAGAACCCGGACCTGACCGGCAAGGACGTGCGGCTGCTCGCCCAGCGGGTACTGCCGGGCGCCGTCGGGCCGGTGGCGGCCTTCGCCGAGCACTCCCCCGAGTTCATCTGGGCGGCCACCCCGGCCGAGCTGGCTGCGGGCATGAACGCGCTCACCGGGTCGATGAGGATCGGCGCCGATGCCCTGACCCGCCTGATCGAGCTGCGGGACGCACAGGTGCGCAGCGGACTCGGGAAGGACCCGCAGCTCATGGCGATCAACCACGCCCGCACCTACGTGGTGGACAAGCGGATGCGGGTCAGCCCGCCGCGGCCACTGACCACCCCGAAGGACGGTCCATTGCTCGCGGTACGCCTGTCCGTGCTCACCCGCAAGACGCTCGGCGGGCTGCACACCGACACCGAGACCCGGGTGCTGCGCCCGGACGGGCAGGTGCTGCCCGGGCTGTACGCGGTCGGCGAGGCGGCTGGGTTCGGTGGTGGCGGTATTCACGGCGAACGCGCGCTGGAGGGCACCTTCCTCGGCGGCTGCCTGTTCTCCGGGCGGGTGGCCGGCGGCGCGATCTGATCCGAGCCTCGGGCGGCATTAGGGTATGCGGGTGACTTCCGCCGCCCTGCCCTCCGACCCGCCCATCGACGACGCCGAGCTCAGCACCACCGAGACGCTGGACCGCTCGCTGCTGTCCGCGGTCGCCCGGAGCGGGGAGATCGAGCAGGCCCTGGCCACGGATGCGAGCAGGTTCCGGGTGCTCACCGGGGACCGGCCGACCGGCCGCCTGCACCTGGGGCACTACCTCGGCACGCTGGCGAACCGGGTGCGTCTGCAGGACCTCGGCGTGCAGACGATGCTGCTGGTGGCCGACTACCAGGTGATCACCGACCGGGACGACGCCGGGCCGATCGCCGAGCGCACCCGTGAGCTCGTCACGGACTACCTCGCCGCCGGGATCGACCCCGCGCGGACCACCATCTTCGCGCACTCCGCGGTGCCGGCGCTGAACCAGCTGATGCTGCCGTTCCTGTCCCTGGTCACCGATTCGGAACTGCGCCGCAACCCCACCGTGAAGGCCGAGAACGAGGCCACCGGCGGCCGGCCGATGAGCGGCCTGCTGCTCACCTACCCGGTGCACCAGGCCGCGGACATCCTGTTCTGCAAGGCGAACCTGGTACCGGTCGGAAAGGACCAGCTCCCGCACCTGGAGCTGACCCGGGTGATCGCCCGGCGGTTCAACGAGCGCTACGCGGGCGGCCGAACCGTGTTCCCGTCCCCGGACGCCCTGCTCAGCGACGCCGTGAACGTGCTCGGCGTGGATGGGCAGAAGATGTCCAAGTCCCGCAGGAACACCATCGATCTGGCGATGACCGAGGACGAGACCACCAAGCAGCTCAAGCGGGCCGTCACGGACTCCGACCGGAACATCACCTATGACCCGGTCGGGCGGCCCGAGGTCGCGAACCTGCTCTCGATCGCGGCCCAGCTCGGCGCCGGCACCCCGGAGGAGCTCGCCGCGCAGATCGGCGACGGCGGTGGTGGCGGCCTGAAGAAGCTCGTCACCGAGGCCGTCAACGAGCACCTGCGCCCGATCCGGGCCCGCCGCCGCGAGCTCGAGGCCGACCCCGGCTACCTCGCCTCCGTACTCGCCGAGGGCAATGCCCGCGCCAACGAGATCGCCGACGCCACGCTCGCCGAGGTCCGCGAGGCGATGGGCATGACGTACGTCTGAGCAGCCCCCGGACCCCTCGTCCTGCCGCGCGAGCGTGCGATCGTCCGGCCCATCAGGGTGTTCCGCCGCATTACCGAACGTTCGCGCCCGGCACCGCCCACAGGGGAACCCGCCGACCGTGCGGTTCTGCGGCCCATCCGGGGTATCCGCCGCACAACAACTCCCGGTCTGACTCGCCCATCCGGCGAGTGGGACGCACAACCGCACCCTCGACGCGGCTCGGGCGGGCTGTCCACAGGCCTGGGACGGCGTCTGGGTAGTTCTGGTGACCTTGCGGGATGCGGAAAGTCAGCCATCCGGACCAGGCCACCGCCCTCGCCCGGAGTCAGGGCGGCCTGATCAGCGCCCGCCAGTGCGACGAACTGGGTATCAGCGGCGACCGCCGCACGGCCCTGGTCCGTCACGGCCTGTGGTACCGAGTGGTGCGCTCGGTCTACGACTGCCAACTTCCCACCGACGACGGCAATGCCTTCGATCGTCGCCGGCGGCGGTCGGCGTGGATCGCGCTCCTCGCGGCGGGACCGGACGCGGTCGCGACCGGAATGTGTGCCCTCGTGCTCCACGGTGTCTGGGGACTTCCCCAGGTGATCGCTCCGGAGGCGATGCTTCCCGGCGTGCGCGCCAACCGGGGGCCGGTCGGAGTCCGGATCCGTCGAGGTCCACGGACCGGGCGTATCGTGCGCGTCGGCAGCGCCCGCGCGGTCGACGTGCGCACCGCCCTCATCCAGGCGCTGCCGGAGTTGGATCGCAACACCGCGGTCGCCGTCATGGACTCTGCTCTCAATCGAGAACTCATCGACACCGAGGGACTCGCGTGGGTCCGCCGGCACCTGCGCGCACGCCGGGGGGCACGCAGGCTCGAGGCCTGGTGGCCGCTGGTCGACGGACGTGCCGAGTCGCCCCTCGAGACGCACGCCCGCCTGGACTGCCTCGACCATGGGCTGCCGCCGGAGGAGCTCCAGCTCAAGGTTCGGGACGGGCATGGCCGCCTGCTCGGCCGGGGTGACCTGGCCTGGCGACGAGAGGACGGAACATGGGTGGTCGCCGAGGTCGACGGCGAGGACATCCACTCCGCGACACCGGCGTTGTACCGCGACCGGAACCGTCAGAACGATTTCGCGATCGACTCGGACGTGACGCAGCTCCGCTTCGCTGCCCCGGACGTCTACCGACCGGGTGCGATCGCGGCCAAGGTCCGTGCCGCGCTGGCGTCGAACGTGCGATCCCGCGGCAGAACAGGCCGATCCGCCGCCTGATCGCACCGTCGGTTCGAACCCGCTCGGTCGAGAGTGTCCTTGTGCGGCCCATCAGGGCGATGGGCCGCACGATGACACCCCCGACGAAACTGCCCCGAGACGAACGTGTCCTTGTGCGGCCCAACGGAGCTGTGGCCGCACAAGGACACATTCGGTGTGATGCCGGTCGCGGCGGGGAACCGAACTCAGGCCGTGGCGACCAACGCCAGCTCGGTCGGACCCGCCAGGTCGCGGTGCTTGGGCACGATCCGGACGTTGTAGCCGAACGGACCGGACTGGGCGAGGGTGAACGCGCGGCTGAAGTGGTAGCGCCCGCCCTCGTAGGTGTCGGTCAGCTCCAGCTTGGACGTCCCGAACTCGTCGATCTCGTCGTTGTCGGAGACCCGGCCGTAGTTCATCTGGACCTCGACATCGTCCGGGCTGAGCTGGCCGAGCGAGACGAACGCCTTGATGGTGACGTGGTCGCCCACCTTGACCGCCTCGTGCAGCCCCTCGGACTCGACGTGGTCGACCCGCACACTCGGCCAGGCGGCGCGCACCGTGGCCTTCCAGTCCGCGAGCTCGATCGCTCCGGTGTACCCGGGGCCGTCGAGGTTCCGGTAGGACTGCGCCGTCGGGGTGTACAGCTCGGTGATGTAGTCGCGCACCATCCGGGTGGCCTGGACCTTCGGCCCGAGGGTGGCCAGCGTGTGCCGGATGTTCTCCAGCCAGTGCACGGGCAGCCCGTCGGTGCGGTCGTAGAACCGCGGCGCGACGGTGTTCTCGAGCAGGTCGTACAGCGCGGAGGCCTCGAGGTCGTCCCGACGCTCCGGGTCGTCGACGCCGTCGGCGGTGGGGATCGCCCAACCGTTCTGGCCGTCGTACATCTCGTCCCACCAGCCGTCGAGCACGGACAGGTTGAGCGCGCCGTTCAGGGCCGCCTTCATGCCGGACGTCCCACACGCCTCGAGCGGGCGCAACGGGTTGTTCAGCCACACGTCGCAACCCGGGTAGAGGGTCTGCGCCATCTCGATGTCGTAGTTCGGCAGGAACACGATCCGGTGCCGCACGTCCTCGGAGTCGGCGAACTGCACCAGCTTCTGGATCAGTCGCACGCCCTGCTCGTCGGCGGGGTGGGACTTGCCGGCGACCAGGATCTGCACCGGCCGGTCCGGGTCGGTGAGCAGCGCCCGCAGCCGATCCTCGTCGCGCAGCATCAGCGTGAGCCGCTTGTACGTGGGCACCCGGCGGGCGAACCCGATGGTCAGCACGTCGGGGTCGAGCACACCGTCAACCCAGCCGAGCTCGGCAGCCGAGGCGCCGCGCTGGGTCCAGGACTTGCGCACCCGGCCGCGGGCGTTGTGGACCAGCCGCTCGCGCAGCTGTCGGCGCAGCTCCCACAGGGTCGCGTTGTCGATGCCGCCGTCCTGCTTGTACCAGCCGCTCCCGGATTCGATCTCGTCGGCGGTGAAGTACTCGGCCTGGGCCCCGGCGAACAGCGGGTCGATCCAGGTCGGGCTGTGCACGCCGTTCGTCACGGACGTGATCGGCACCTCGCCGACGTCGAAGCCCGGCCACAACTGGTGGAACATCGACCGCGACACCTGGCCGTGCAGCTTGGCCACGCCGTTGGCACGCTTGGCCAGCCGCAGGCCCATCACGGCCATGTTGAACACGGTCGGGTCGCCGCCGTCGTAGTCCTCGCGACCGAGCGCGAGGACGTCGCCGACCTCGATCCCGGGGATCGAGTTGCCGCCACCGAAGTACTCGGCGATCAGGTCGGCACCGAAACGGTCGATGCCGGCGGGCACCGGGGTGTGGGTGGTGAACACCGTGCCGGCCCGCACCGCCTCGAGCGCGGCCGGGAACGCGAGCCCTTCCGACTCGATCAGCTCGTGGATGCGCTCGATGCCGAGGAAGCCGGCGTGGCCCTCGTTGCAGTGGTACACCTCGGGCGTCGGCGCGCCGGACAGCCGCGAGTGCAGTCGCAGGGCCTTGACCCCGCCCATGCCGAGCAGCAGCTCCTGCTGCAGCCGGTGCTCGCTGGTGCCGCCGTACAGGCGGTCGGTGACCTTGCGGGCCGCGTCGTCGTTGTCGGGCACGTTCGAGTCGAGCAGGAGCAGCGGGACCCGGCCGACGTCGGCGCGCCACACCTGGGCGTGCAGGGTGCGCCCGCCGGGCAGCGGCAGGCTGATCCGCGACGGCGTCCCGTCGGCTTCGCGCAGCAGCGTCAGCGGGAGGTTGTCCGGGTCGAGCACGGGGTAGGTCTCGTGCTGCCAGCCGTCCCGGGTCAGGGACTGGCGGAAGTAGCCGGCGCCGTAGAGCAGGCCGACGCCGACGATCGGCGCGGCGAGGTCGGAGGCGCTCTTGAGGTGGTCGCCGGCCAGGATGCCGAGGCCGCCGGAGTACTGCGGCAGTGCGGCGGCGATCCCGAACTCGGCGGAGAAGTACGCGACGGCGGCGGGCAGGGCCGGCTCGCCGGCCTGCTCCCGACGGCGTCCCTCGGCCTGGTACCAGCGGTCCTCGCTCCGGTAGGTGTCGAGGTCCGCGGCGAGCGCGCGCACGCGCTCGACGAAGCCGGCGTCCGCGGCGAGCTCGGCCAGCCGCTCCGGCGACAGCGACCCGAGGAGCCGGATCGGGTCGCCGTGGAAGGCCTCCCACCGCTCGGGGTCGATCGAGGAGAATAGGTCGCGGGTAGGTGCGTGCCAGGCCCAGCGCAGGTTCAGGGCGAGGTCGTCGAGTGCGCCGAGGTCCTCGGGCAGGACGGTGCGAACGGTGAATCGTCGAATGGCTCTCACACCGCGAGCATAGGGGACTCGCAACGGATTGCGAACCTTGCAACGTTCTTGCAAGGCCGCCTCGCCCGACTGACCGACTCCACGTGTGGAGGAGCGCCGCTCTGGGTAGGTTCGACCCGTGAGCACTCCACTACCCGCGCCCACCGCACCCATCGGCCGAATCCCCGTCATCGAGGTCGGCCCCATCGTCGAAGGTGGTCGCTGGCCCACCAAGGCGGTGGCCGGCGAGGTGATCCCGGTCCGCGCCACCGTCTTCCGCGAGGGGCACGATGCCGTCGCCGCGACGGCGGTCCTGGTCGGACCGGACGGCACCGACCACAGCCACGTGCGGATGGTGGACGTCTCCCCCGGCAACGACCGGTACGAGGCCTGGGTCCAGCCGGACGCCGTCGGGAACTGGTCGTTCCGGGTGGAGGGCTGGTCCGATCCGTACGGCACCTGGTCCCACGACGCCGTGCTGAAGGTGCACGCCGACGTCGACACCGAGCTGATGCTGGACGAGGGCGCCCTCGTCCTCGAGCGCGCCGCTGCCGCCCCGGCGATGACGGCGGCGCACCGGCAGGTCCTCGGCGACGCCGTGCTGGGTCTGCGGGACGTCGCCCGTCCGCCCGTGGCCCGGCTCGCCGCGGGCATCTCGCCCGAGGTCCGCGCTGTGCTCGCCGAGGTGCCACTGCGGGACGCGGTCTCCCCGAGCGCCGCCTATCCCCTCACCGTGCACCGCCCGCGAGCGCTGTACGGCTCCTGGTACGAGTTCTTCCCCCGTTCCGAGGGCGCCCACCAGGACCCGAACACGGGCGAGTGGATCTCCGGCACGCTGCGCACGGCGGCCGAGCGACTGCCTGGCATCGCCGAGATGGGCTTCGACGTCGTCTACCTGACCCCGATCCACCCGATCGGCACCACGAACCGCAAGGGCCGCAACAACACCCTGGGCACCGAGCCCGGCGACCCCGGCTCCCCGTACGGCATCGGCGCGGCCGACGGCGGCCATGACGCGATCCACGCCGACCTCGGCACCTTCGACGACTTCGACGCGTTCGTGGCCCGCGCCCGCGCGCTGGGCCTCGAGGTGGCCCTGGACCTGGCGCTGCAGGCGTCCCCGGACCACCCGTGGGTCACCGAGCACCCGGAGTGGTTCACCACCCGTGCGGACGGCACGATCGCCTATGCCGAGAACCCGCCGAAGAAGTACCAGGACATCTACCCGCTGAACTTCGACAACGACCCCGCCGGCATCTACACCGCCATCCGGGACGTGCTCGGCGTCTGGATCGACCACGGCGTCACCCTGTTCCGGGTGGATAACCCGCACACGAAGCCGCTGCCGTTCTGGGAACGCATCCTGGCCGACGTCGCGGCCGACCACCCGGACGTGATCTTCCTGTCCGAGGCGTTCACCCGCCCGGCCATGATGCGCACGCTGGCCACCGTCGGGTTCCACCAGTCCTACACGTACTTCACCTGGCGCCATACGAAGGACGAGCTCGCCGAGTACTTCACCGAGGTGGCCGGAGACTCCGCCGCCGTGATGCGGCCCAGCTTCTGGCCGACCACCCACGACATCCTCACCCCGTACATGCAGCAGGGCGGCGCCGCCGCGTTCGCCATCCGCGCCGTGCTCGCCGCCACCGGCTCACCGACGTGGGGCATCTACTCCGGCTACGAGCTCGCCGAGCACGTCGCCCGGCCCGGCGCCGAGGAGCAGATCGACAACGAGAAGTACGAGTACAAACCACGGGACTGGGAGCGTGCCCGCGAGCAGTACGGGCTCACCGCGCTGCTGACCGCTCTGAACCGGATCCGCCGCGACCACCCGGCGCTGCAGCAGCTGCGCAACATTCGTATCCACCCGACCTCCGACGACGCGACCCTCTGCTACTCCAAGCGGGTCCGCGCCGAGCATTCCCCCACCGGCCGCGAGGACGTCGTCATCGTCGTGGTGAACCTCGACCCGTTCACCACCCGGGACTCACTGCTGCACCTGGACCTGGCCGCGCTCGGGCTCGACGGCCAGGACGCGTTCGCCGCGCATGACGAGCTCTCCGGCGAGACCTACTCCTGGGGCGCGAACCCGTTCGTGCGCCTGGACCCGTGGGGGCGCCCGGCGCACATCATCCACGTGAGGCCGGCATGAGTCCGGCCACCCGCGGCCCGGTGTTCCACGAGCGCCACCAGCCGGGTCTGTCCGACGATCCGCAGTGGTACCGCACCGCGGTGTTCTACGAGGTCCTGCTGCGGGCGTTCTCGGACTCCAACGGCAACGGCACCGGCGACCTGCGCGGGCTGATCAACCGGCTCGACTACCTGCAGTGGCTCGGCATCGACTGCCTCTGGCTGCCACCGTTCTACCCGTCCCCGCTGCGGGACGGCGGTTACGACGTGGCCGACTACACCGCGATCGCAGGCGAGTACGGCACCATCGAGGACTTCGTCGAGCTGATCGACGCGGCACACGCCCGCGGCATCCGGGTGATCATCGACCTGGTCATGAACCACACGAGCGACCAACACCCGTGGTTCCAGTCCTCCCGGTCCAACCCGACCGGACCGTACGGCGACTTCTACGTGTGGAGCGACGACAACACCGCCTATCAGGACGCCCGGATCATCTTCGTCGACACCGAGGTCTCCAACTGGGAGTTCGACCCGGTCCGGCGCCAGTACTTCTGGCACCGGTTCTTCTCCCACCAGCCGGACCTCAACTTCGAGAACCCGCGGGTGCGCGAGGCGATGTTCGAGGTGGTCCGGTTCTGGCTGCGCACCGGCGTGGACGGGTTCCGGCTGGACGCGGTGCCGTACCTGTTCGAGGAGGAGGGCACGAACTGCGAGAACCTCCCCCGCACGCACGAGTTCCTGCACGACCTGCGGGCCATGGTGGACGCCGAGTTCCCGGGCCGGCTCATGCTCGCCGAGGCGAACCAGTGGCCCCAGGACGTGGTGGCCTACTACGGCTCCGCGGCCGAGCCGGAGTGCCACATGTGCTTCCACTTCCCGGTGATGCCGCGGATCTACTACGCACTGCGGGAGCAGAGTGCCCGCAGCATCTCCGAGATCCTCGCGGACACCCCGGCGATCCCGGCCGGCGCCCAGTGGGGCACGTTCCTGCGCAACCACGACGAGCTCACCCTCGAGATGGTCTCCACCGAGGAACGCGCGGCCATGTACGGCTGGTACGCCCAGGACCCCCGGATGCGCGCGAACGTGGGGATCCGGCGCCGCCTGTCCCCGCTGCTGGACAACTCCCGCGCCGAGATCGAGCTCGCCCACGCCCTGTTGCTGTCGCTGCCGGGCAGTCCGTGCCTGTACTACGGCGACGAGATCGGCATGGGCGACAACATCTGGCTCCACGACCGGGACGCGGTGCGCACGCCCATGCAGTGGGACCCGGACCGCAACGCCGGCTTCTCCGCGGCCACCGACCCGGGCCGCCTCTACCTGCCGGTGATCCACTCGCTCACGAACCACTACGCGCAGGCGAACGTCGAGGCCCAGCTGGCGATCCCCACCTCGCTGCTGCACTGGGTCCGCGGAATGCTCGAGATCCGCCGTGCCCACCCGGTCTTCGGCAACGGCGACTACCTCCCGCTCACCACCGACAACGACGCGGTGCTCGCGTTCCTGCGCCGCAACGACGACGAGACCGTGCTGTGCGTGATGAACCTCGCCGCGACCCCACGGTCGACGACGGTCACCCTGCCGGGCCTGGCCGGCGCGCGGCTCACCGATGTGTTCGGTGGCGCCGAGTTCCCACCGGTGCGGGCCGTCGACGGCGTCGCTGTCCCGGTCGCGGACCCGTCCGTCGCGCGGGTGGCCGGGACGAGCGAGGCACGCCCGACGGCGGCCGGCGCCTCCGCGAATCCGGCGGTGGCCGGCTCAGCGGGCACTGCGGTGGGCGGCTCCGCCGGCCCGACGGCGGTGGGCGGGTCGGACGTGGCCGTCGCCGATGACGCGGGTCGGGTGCAGGCCGCCGACGGCGGGCACGACGTCGGCAGGTCCGGGACCGCCGAGCAGGGGCCGGCCGGTGACGGTTCCCTGGGCCACGGGCACGGCACCGACGGGACCAGGACGGCCGGGGACGGCGCGGCGGGCCGCGCCCTGATCCCCACCGGGATGCCGTCCGGCCGCGAGGGCGTAGCGACGCTGACCCTGGGATCGCGCGACTTCTTCTGGCTCAGGGTGACCACATGAGCGAGGTGCCGTCGCTGCTGATCGAACTGCTGGAGCCATGGATCCGCGCGCAGCGCTGGTTCCCGGCCAAGGACGAACCGGGCGCCGCGATCCGTGTGCTCAGTTCCACGGACCTGCCCGATCCCGCCGGGCAGGCCTCCTGCACGGTGCTGATCCTCGCCGTCGACCGCAGCGCCGGCACCACGCTCGTGCAGGTGCCGGTGGTGACCACCCCGCGGCCCGGAGCGGACCCGGGGCCGGCACCGACCGGACTGATCGCGACCCTGGCCGGTGACCGAGCACTCATCGACGGTCCCCACCACCCGGCGTTCGTACGCGCATGGCTGGCGGCCGCCGAGACCGGCCTCGCCGAGAGTGCGTCGGCGAGTGGCGGCCCGGTAACCGACGCACCGGATCCGGTGGCGCCGGCCGTCGTCGCCGATGTCTCCGCCGCCGCCACGGGCGCCCGGGTCCTCACCGGCGAGCAGTCGAACACCTCGGTGCTCCTGCCCGCCGCAGGAGCGATCCTCAAGGTGTTCCGGGTGCTTGCCGCCGGCCCGAACCCGGACATCGACGTGACCCGCGCCCTGCACCGGTCCGGCTGGTCGCAGGTGCCGGCGCCGCTGGGCTGGTCGGCGGGTCGCTGGCCGGACCCGGCCGGGTCCGGCGCGCCGCAGCAGGGCTACCTGGGCGTGCTCACCGCATTCGTCCCGGACGCCCGCGACGGTTTCGCCCTGCTCTGCGAGCGCGCCGCCACGGGCGCGGACGTCACGGACCTGGTCCACGACCTTGGCGTGACGGTCGCGGACATGCATGAGCACCTGCGCACCGCCCTGCCGATCCACGATCCGCGCAGCCCCGCTGCGCGGGCCGGCGACCTGGCCGCGGCGATGCGCCAGCGCGCCACCTGGGCGCTGGACACGGTGCCCGACCTGGCCCCGTTCGCGGAGGCGATCGACGAACTGATCAGGGGCGTCGCCGCGATGGAGACGGTGCCGAGCGTCCAACGGATCCATGGCGACCTGCACCTGGGCCAGACGCTGCGTTCCGGCGGAGGCGACGCGGCGACCGGCGGTGCCGCGGTCGACGCGATGCCCGACCGCGCCCACGGGCCCGGATGCAGCACGCCGGCCTGGTACGTGATCGACTTCGAGGGCGAACCATTGCGGCCGTTGGCGCAGCGGACCCGGCCGGACCAGCCGCTGCGGGATCTGGCCGGCATGCTCCGGTCGCTCGACTACGCGGCCGCCGTCGGCGGGGCACCCAGCGAGGACTGGACGAGCGCTGCCCGCGCCGCCCTCCTCGCCGGCTACATCGAGGGTGGCAACAACTCCGCCGCCCAGCACGAGGCCGTCGACGACGAGCGCGACCTCCGCACCGGGGGCACCCTGGTTCGTGCCCTCGAACTGGACAAGGCCCTGTACGAGGCCGTCTACGAGTACCAGAACCGCCCGGACTGGCTGTCGATCCCGCTCCGCGGAATCCGACGGATCACAGAGGAGCACGCCATGACCTTCCCACCTGAGGACGACGCCGTCGGGGCACCACTGAGCATCCCGGTCGAGGCAGCGCTCGACGCACCGCCGGCCGCGGTACCGGGCACGGCCGCAGGAGAGCCGGCCGACGGCGACGCCGACGACAACGGCGAGCCCACGCCGTCGACCACCACCCCCGGCGACGCCGACGACGACGGCGAGCCCACGCCGTCGACCATCGACCGCGACCTGCTCGGAATCGTCGCCCACGGTCAACACTTCGCCCCACACGACGTCCTCGGTCCGCACCTGGACGCCGAGCGCGGCGTCGTCACGATCCGGACGGTGCGCCACCTGGCCACGGCCGTCACGATCGTCACGCCCGACGGTCGGCACGGGGCCCGGCACGAGGACTTCGGCGTCTGGGTGCTCGCCCTGCGCGCCGACGAGGTGCCGGACTACCGCGTCGAGGTCACGTACGAGGCCGGCCCGGTCCTGGCCGACGACCCGTACCGGTTCCTGCCCACCCTCGGCGAGGTCGACCAGCACCTCATCCGGGAGGGCCGCCACGAGAGGCTCTGGGAAGTGCTCGGGGCGCACGTGCGGACGTTCGGGTCCGTGCTGGGCGAGGTCCGTGGGGTGTCGTTCTCGGTGTGGGCACCGAATGCGCGGGCGGTGCGGGTCGTGGGCGACTTCAACGGCTGGGACGGCCGGTCGTCGTCGATGCGGTCACTCGGCTCGAGCGGGGTGTGGGAGCTCTTCCTGCCCGACGTCGACGATGGCGCGAGGTACAAGTTCGAGCTCTGTTACGCCGACGGTTCCTGGCACACGAAGGCCGACCCGATGGCCCGGGCCGCCGAGGTGCCGCCGGCGACCGCCTCGGTGGTGACCACCTCCGAGTACAGGTGGGCGGACGAGGACTGGATGGCGGCCCGGGCGGCGCAGGATCCGCACAGCGGCCCGATGAGCGTGTACGAGGTGCACCTCGGCTCCTGGCGGCCCGGCCTCACTTACGTCGAGCTCGCCGATCAGCTGGTGGGGTACGTGACCTGGATGGGCTTCACGCACGTCGAACTGATGCCGGTGGCCGAGCACCCGTTCGGCGGGTCCTGGGGCTACCAGGTCACGTCCTACTACGCCCCGACGTCGCGGTTCGGCAGTCCGGACGAGTTCCGGCATCTGGTCGATGCACTGCACCGGGCCGGCATCGGGGTGATCCTGGACTGGGTCCCGGCGCACTTCCCGAAGGACGAGTGGGCCCTGGCCGCCTTCGACGGGACCGCCCTGTACGAGCACCCGGACCCGATGCGCGGCGAGCAGAAGGACTGGGGCACCCTGGTCTTCAACTTCGGGCGCAACGAGGTCCGCAACTTCCTGGTCGCGAACGCCCTGTACTGGCTCACCGAGTTCCACATCGACGGCCTCCGGGTGGACGCGGTGGCGTCGATGCTCTACCTCGACTACTCGCGCGAGCCCGGCCAGTGGCGACCGAACGAGCGCGGCGGCCGGGAGAACCTGGAGGCCATCCAGTTCCTTCAGGAGACGAACGCGACGGCCTACCGGCTCGCCCCCGGGATCGTCATGATCGCCGAGGAGTCCACCGCGTGGCCGGGGGTGACGGCGTCCACCGATCACGGTGGCCTGGGCTTCGGCCTGAAGTGGAACATGGGCTGGATGAACGACACGTTGCGGTACCTGGCGGAGGAGCCGATCAACCGCCGCTACCACCACGGCGAGCTGACCTTCTCGCTCGTGTACGCGTTCTCCGAGCGGTTCGTACTGCCGATCAGTCACGACGAGGTGGTCCACGGCAAGGGCTCGCTCTGGCAGAAGATGCCCGGCGACCTGTGGCAGAAACTGGCCGGCGTCCGAGCGCTGTTCGCCTACCAGTGGTCCCACCCAGGCAAGAACCTGATGTTCATGGGCGGGGAGTTCGCGCAGAACCGGGAGTGGAACGAGGGCGCCGGCCTCGAGTGGGGGCTGGGCGACACCCCTGCCCACGCCGGGGTCCGGCTCGCGCTGCGGGCGCTGAACCAGGTCTACCGGGACAACCCGGCCCTGTGGCGCGCGGACCACACGTACCACGGGTTCGAGTGGCTGGAGGCGAACGACGGCGACCACAACGTGCTGGCCTACCTGCGCAAGGACGGCGAGGACCACATCGCGGTGCTGGTGAACTTCGCCGGCACCGGGCACCAGTCCTACCGGCTCGGCCTCCCGCACGGCGGCGACTGGACGGAGATCCTCAACACCGACGACCCGTCGTTCGGCGGCTCCGGGGTCCTCAATCCCGGCACCCTGACCGCCGAGGACATGCCCTGGCACGGCCGGAGCCACTCGGTGCTCATCGAGGTACCGCCGCTGGGTGCCATCTTCCTCAAGCCCGTCACCGCCTGACCCGGGCGTCGGACCGACGTCGAACGTGAGGTTGTTGGCGCCTCCGGCGTCGGTGGAGCCAACAACCTCGCGTTCGAGCTGATCAGGCCGCGAGGGCCCGGCGGACCTGGTTGGGGATGATCCCTCCCCGCAGGACGTCTCGGCCGGCGAACCGCAGCAGCAGGGCATCGGATCGGGTGGCGATCGCGTTCTGCCGCTCGCGGTCGGCGAACAGCGCGGCCGGGTTCGAGTGGACGTCGCGACCGTCCACCTCGACCAGCACCCAGCGCCCGTCCTTCCGGCGCCAGCCCAGGTCGGCCCGAGCCACGAACAGCCCACGCGCGTCCCGGACCTCCACCTGCAGATCGTCCGGAGGCAGTCCGTGATCGACGCAGTCGAGTCGCGCGAACGACTCCATCGGCGACTCGGCCCGCCCGTCCACGAGTTCGAGCCATCCGTGGACGCCCGTCGACCACGCAGCAGTTGGGCGATCCACTCCAGGTCCTCCGCGCGGAGCAGTCCCAGATGCAGACCCGAGTCGAGCATCGCCACGGCCGTGTCCCGCGGCAGTTCCGGCAGCGCCTGCACGAGCGCACACCGTACGGACGCGACCCGCGGCTTCCTCGCCTCCGGCCCTTCGCGGCCCACGGCGATCCTTGGCCCCATCCGCACGACCTCCAGTGGGAGTTCGTAGCGGCGGACCGTCACTCCGCTGGCACCCGGGGCTCCCCGGCCGCCGGGGAGCGTCACCTCCGGCGGGATCTGGCGTGGCAGCCCGTGGATGCCGTGGAGCGCGAGGGCGCTCAGCCCGACCACAACCGCGTCGGAGGGAGCAGCCAGGCAGGCGAGCCAGCCGGACCTCATTCTGGCGAGATCGAGAGGGTGGACGGTCGGGTCCGCCTGGCCGGTGTCGTAGACGCCGCGCGTGGCCCGGGTCCAGTGACCGGCCCGGACCAGGCTCGCGAGCCGATGGTCACAGATGCCGAGTTCACGGCACTGGTGCCGACTGACCAGCCCGGCCTGCGCGCGGGCGAGCCAGCGGACCCGCGGCTCCGGTCGAACGGTCATCCCCTATGGGACTTCGTTCTGCCGAGACCTCACCGAAGCCCTGTGGACGGCGGCCGAGCGCGAGGTTGTTGGCTCCTCCGGCGTCGACGGAGCCAACAACGTCGCGGTCACCGGCCACGACCCCGGCCGGCAGCGGCTAGAAGAGCGCGACGGCGAGGTCGCGGCGCGCCTTGATGAGTTCCTGGGAGTCCTCGGGAGCGAGCAGGAACAGGTCGAGCAGCCGCAGCCGCGCCTCTTCCCGCTCCGGGCCGGCGGTCACCCGGATCACGCCGATGACCCGCGCGTACCCGGCGGCGAGCTGGCCGGCGCCGATCTCGACGTCGGCGGCCACCAGCTGCACCGGCAGGTCGCCGGGGGCGGCGTCCCGCGCCGCGGTGAGCGCGCTGATCGCGTCAACGCCGTTCAGGCGGCGCAGCAGGTTCACCTGGGCGAGCCCGGCCTTCGCCTCGTTGTCCGCCGGGTTCTCCTTGAGCGCCTGCTCGAAGGCTGCCGCGGCGCCGTCGAGGTCGTCCGCCTCGATGGCGTCGTAGGCGGCCTGGATCAGCGGCGGCAGCTCCGGCTCCGGGGCCTCCTCCGGCTCCTCACTGGAGACGTCGAGCTGACCGGAGACGCCGTTCTCGGCGGCAACCCGGAGCAGTTCGTCGAGGACCTGGCGGATCTGCTCGGCGGGGTAGGCCCCCTGGAACAGCGGGAGCGGCTGGCCCTTCATCACGGCCAGCACGGACGGCACCGCCTGCACCTGAAACGCCTGGGCGATCCGTGGGCTGGTGGTCACGTCCACGCGGGCGAGCAGGAACCGGCCGGCGTAGGAACCGGCGAGTTCGGTCAGCACCGGCATCAGTTCGTCGCTGTTGGCCTCGGCGGGCTGGTACAGCGCCACCACGACGGGCACCTGGGCGGACTGCTGGACCACGTCGTTGAACGTGGCCTCGGTGACGTCCACCACGGCCCCGCCCCCGGCATCCCCGGCCGGGCCAACGCCCCCGGCCGGGCCGGTGCCACCGGCGGGCCGCTGCCCGGGCGGAGGCCCGGACAGTGCCGAGAGGTCGACGGCGCCGCGCAGATTCAACGAGGGGGGAGGCTGGCTCATGGTGGAAATCCTAACGGCCCGAACTCAGGCTTTGGCCACGGCGGTGAGGACATGCTCGCCGCCGAGGACGGTGATCTGCGCGCCCTCGGCGGCCGGCGGCACGTAGAACGCCACCATCTGCTCATAGGTCGCCGTCAGGGTCTCGTCGATCTCGCCGTCGCCTCCGGCGAGGATCTCGAGCCGACCGCCGACCTCCAGGGTGGCGTCCTCGACCGTCTTCGTGAACACCTGGGCCATCGCCATCGATCCGATCACGATCGCCCCGCCGTCATCCGTGGCCAGCGTGAGGATCGGGTCCGCGGATGCCGACACCGTGTTCGCGACGGTCCCCGCTTCCTCCACCGCGGTGGACAGGCCGGTCAGTTCGGCTGCGAGCGCCGTGCGCAGGTTGTCCTCGGCGAACGTGGGGGCGTACTGGCTCGCGGAGTTGGTCAGCACGTCCGCGTACGCCGCGACGACCTGACCGGGCGGAAGGACGAGGCCCTCGGCGTCGAGGGGGACCTGTGGGCTGCCGATCGAGCCGATCGACGTGGCCGGCATGGTGATCGCCGGGAACAGTCGGATCCAGTTCGTCAGCAGGTACGGGTCCCGCGGAGTCGTCTGCTCGAGCGTCAGCAGCAGGGGCACGTTCGCCCCGTCGGGGATCTCGGTGACGACCATGATCGTGTGCGGCCACGACTCGGTGTTGGAGATGATCTCGACGTCGGCGAGCCCGGTCAGGGGCTGCACGACGTACGGCGCATCCGAGGAGGCGGTCGCGGTGGCGAGGGCGTACTCGGCGGTGCGCACCCGCAGGGCGGCACCGGCCACCCGGCTCTCCAGGAGGGTCGCGTCACCGGCCTCGTCGGCCGCGGCGATGGTCTCCTCGAGTGAGGTCAGCACCCGCTCGAGGCGGGACTCGTCCATGACCGGGACCGGGTCGGTCGGCGCCGGGTCGGCGTCCACCTCGGGGATCGGGATGGCGCAGGAGGCCAGGACGGCGCCGAGGGCGGTCGCTGCGGCGAGTGCCTGCAGGCGACGGCGGAGCGTCTGCCTCATGAGTCATCCTCCGTTCGCTGGTCGGTCGGTCGGTCGTCGGTCGGTCGGTCCTCGCCCGGTCGGTCATCACCGGGTCGGTCATCGCCCGGTTCGACGGGCTCGATGACCCCGGTGGTCTCGGCATCGGCGGCCATGGGTGCGCCCAGGCCCCAGGTCTGGCGCCAGGAGGCCCCGGACGCCTGGGGGTTGGCATCCGCCGGGGATTGCGCGCCGGCAGGTTCCGGCGGCGGCTCGACCGCCGCGGCCGTGGTGGCCCCGGCCGCTCCCGTCGTCGGTGCTCCCCACCGGTCCGGGCGCCAGCTGCGGCGGCGCGTGGCGCCGTCACCGCCCGACGGCGTGGCGTCGCCGTCCGCGGTCGTCTCGCCCTCGGTCCCGGCGACGGTCGTGTCGGCACCGTTGCGGCGCCACCACGGACGCCGCTTGGCCGCCTGCTCGGCCTCGTCGGCGTCCCCGGCTCCGTCCGCCCCGGACACGGCGGGCAGGCCCGCGCCGGGGGCGTCGGAGGCGTAGGTCTCGATAGGCGCGGCCTCGGCGCCGGAGCGGCCGCTGCTGACCCAGTCGGCGAGGTCGCTGGCAGCGGCCTCCTGACCGTCGGCGGGCGTGCCGGTCACGCTCTGGGTCGCCTCGACATCCTGCTCGTTCGTGGCGCCGACCTCATCGGTGGTGTCGGAGGAGTCCGTCGTCGCGGCGGCACCCGTGCCGGCGGCACCGGCCACGACGGTCGCGTCGTCGGGCGAGGCGGCGGAGTCGCGGCCACGTCCGGACCGGGACTCCTGCTCGGCCTGCGCCTGCGCCTCACGGAGCTGGCGTCGGGTGAGCGGCGCACCATCGGCGCCCACCGTCGGCACGGTCACGGCCGCCGCGGACTCCGAGCCGGCTGCGACGGCACGTGCCTTCGCCCGCTTCGTCTCGCGGTCCACGAGCAGCGTCATGATGCCGAGCACGAGGCCGATGAGGACCAGCACGCCCCCCACGATGACACCGGGGACCACGAACGGGGTCTCCACCTCGCGCGTCCAGGTCAGGCCGAGCTGCGGGGCCGGAGTGGTGCCGTCCGTGGCGATCAGCATCATCCAGCGGCCGTCGACGGCGGTCCAGTCGTAGGTCAGTTCGCCGGTGCCGGTGAGCTCCTCGATCCAGAGGTCGGAGCCGGCCGGGTTCGGCACGGTGGCCATCTCGGCCGGGGCCTCATCCGTGGCAGATTCGGCCGGATCGGTCGGATCGGTGGCGGCATCGTCGGTGGCAGCCTCGTCGGTGGCGGCATCGTCGGTGGCAGCCTCGTCGGTGGCAGCGTCGTCGGTGGCAGCCTCGTCGGTTGCCGCGTCGTCCGTCGTCTCGGTGCCCTCCGTCGCGGCGTCGTCGGTGGCGCCGGTGCCCGGGTCGGCGACCGCCGGCCCCTCCTCGACGGTGAGGGTCTCCCAGTCCGTGAGTCCGGTGACCTCCAGGTGCGGGGAGTCCGCGAGCCAGGCCCGGATGTCGGACTCGCGTCCCATCGCGAGCACCAGTGGGGTCTCGGCCGTGGCACCCGTGACAGTCACGGTCACGTTCGGGTTCACCACGTCCAGAACCCCGGGCGCCGTGATCACCACCGGTACTTCGGGGTCCTCGGGAAGCGTGGCCGTGACGACCTCATCGGGTCGCCACACGGTGCCAGAGGCGATCGCTGCACCAGCCGTGCCCAATCCGAGCACGATGAGCAGGACCGCTAAGATCCGTCGAAGCACGAGCTGAGAGCCCTCCGTTGTCCGCAGCCGGCCCTACACCGACGACCCACCAGGGTACGTGACCTTTCCGTGATCTCGCGCATCGGAATGCTACTGGGGGCTTCCTAGGACCCCCGATGGTGGGGTTAGGCTGACAGGTGGCGGGGGCCATCGGCGGGCCGGATCGGTGCGCGCCAGGTTCCGCCGACAACCCCTGAGACATTCTTCCGAGGAGACCCTGTGGCTGACGACCCTTCGACCTTCCCTGTCGTGATGCGTGGCTACGACCGCGCGCAGGTCGACCAGCACGTGCACGCCCTGGACCGCAAGCTGTCCGAGGCCCGCTCCCAGGTGGAGTCCCTGGACGCTGCAATGATGCAGATCTCCGGCCAGCTCTCGGAGGCCCAGGTCCAGCTTCGCGAGGCCGAGAAGCCCAGCTACTCGGGACTGGGCTCGCGGATCGAGCTCCTGCTGCGCTCGGCGGAGGAGCAGTCCACGGACGTGCTCGCCCAGGCGAACCAGCAGTCGCGGGACATCATCTCCCGCGCCGAGGCTCAGGCGGAGCAGCTCACCAGCCAGTCGGAGAACGACGCCGCCGAACGCCTCGCGAACGCGCGTCGTGATGCTGAACACGCCACCGCCTCGGCAGCGAGCGCGACCGAGGGTGTCATGGTCGCCGCGCAGCGCCGGGCCGAGGAACTCGTCGGGTCGGCCGAGCGGGAGGCCGCCCGGATCGCGAGCTTCTCCGCTACCGAGCAGAGCGAACGCAAGGCCAGCCTGGAGCGCGAGCTGGGCACCCTGCGCGCGACGACGGAGCAGGAGATCACCCAGGCCCGCGTCGAGTCCGAGCGAATGGCGCGTGAACTGCGGGTCACGAGCGAGGCAGAGGCCGAGGAGCTGCGGACCCGTGCCAAGGCAGAGGCCGAGGCGTCCCGCGAGGACGCCCGACGGGAGTCCCAGGCCGCACTGGCCGCCGCCCAGCAGGAGGCCGCCGAGATCCTCCGGGTCGCCACGAGCGAGGCAGAGGCGATCAAGCTGTCGGTCGCCGAGTTGCGCGAGGACGCCGACCTCGAGATCGCGGCCCGTCGCGCCGCGGCCGAGGAGTCCGACGCCGGGCTGCATGCCCAGGCGAAGGCGGACACCGACCAGATGATCGCCGATGCGCAGGCCCACGCCCAGGACGCCGAGGCGCGCGTCGCGGCCGCCCTCGAGAAGGCCGAGGAGCTGCGGGCCAACGCCGAGGAACTCTCCACCCAGATGGTCGCCGACGCCCGGTCCAGCGCGGAGCGGATCATGCACGAGGCCCGCCAGAACGCAGACCTCCTCCGCACGGACACCGTCGCCCAGGCGGAGCGCGACCGCCGGGTCGCGCAGCGCCAGGTCGACGACCTGAACCGTCAGCGGGAGTCCATCACCGGCTACCTCGACGAACTGCGCTCCCTCCTCGGCGCCGGAGACGTGGCCCAGGCCGCGGCCCTCGCGGAGACCGAACCCGCCATCGCCCCCGCCGACGAACAGTTGAGTGACGAGGCCGAGACCGACGACGAGCTCCTCGACGAAGCTCCAACGGACGAGGCCCAGGCCGAGGACCTGCTCACCCTGGCCGCCGCCGAGCAGGACGCCGCAGACGCCTCCGCGGGCGCCGAGCGCGTGGATGACGAGGCTGCCCAGGACGAGGACGCCGACGAGGCTCCTTCTCCCGACCAGGCCGACACCAGTGAGGTCGACGAGCTCGACCCCGCCGACGAGGTGACGGACGCCGAGACGCCCGCGGACGCCACCACGGTCGACGAGACGGCGGGCGGTGCCCCCACGGCCGCGGCCGAGGCGACCGCCGACACCGAGGTGCTCTCCCCGACGAGCCGGGCCGGCCGCTGACCGGCGGTCCCATCCCCTGCCGGCAGCGTTCGTGACCGACTCCGACTGGGCCGCCCGGCGCACCGAGGCCGCGCGCGAACACGAGCGCCGGCTGCGGGCGCGCAAGGCGGCCGAGAACGAGCGTGCGGGTGCGATGCTCCGCGAGTTCACGGCCGCGGCGACCGCAGCCGCTCTGCCGGTCGAGGACTTCGTGGTGCGCGGCTACGGCGGCCGGGGTTCCGCGCGGAGCACGGTCCGTGGCTGGTACCTGCGCCTGGACCGCACCGCAGGGGTGGGCACCGACGGCGCCTTCTACGTCCTCACCGCGCCACTGAGCGTGCTCGATCGGGTCCGCGGCGTGCGGCTGTCCCCATCCCCGGCCCCGCTCGTGCTCGGCGCGGGCGGGCGCGACGGCGACTCCATCGATCTGTCCGCGGCCCTGGACCGACTCCTGCCCGGCTGGTCGGAGTTGGGTTCGGGCGGCGCCGACGCAGGCGGCGACGCCGAATAGGTCCGGCGTCCGCCGGGCCCGGGCGGACGTGCGCCTCAGCCGGTGACGGCGTGCCGTAGGTCGGCGAGCGCATGGGCCACCGGCTGCGGCGTCTCGACCGCGCTCAGGTGCCCCGACTCCGGGACCTGCACCACCTCGACACCCAGCGCCCGCGCCATCTGCTCGTGCTCGGCCGGCGACGCCATCGCATCTTCGACACCGCGCAGCACCAGCCCGGCGACGCCGCGCTCCCGCAGGTCCGCCAGCACGTGGTGCCGGTCCGGGCGCACCGCCATCGACTCCTGGGCCCAGGCGATGGCCGACGGCGGCGCCTGGGCCAGCCAACCCCGCACCTCCTCGACCACCTCGGGCCGCTGCGCGAGCGTCGTCTCGCCGAGGACGGTCGCCAGCATCGGCGCGACCGCGGCTGCGCCGTCCGCGCCGCGGGCAGCCCGCGCCACCCCGAGGCGCTTCGACCGCCCGGCCTCGTCATCCGCGCTTGCCTTGGTGTCCAGGAGCGCAAGGCCGGCCAACAGGTCCGGATGCCGCTCCGCGAGGGCCAGCGCCACATAGCCGCCCATGGACAGGCCGGCCACCACGGCGCGCGTCACGCCGACGTCGGCCAAGCCCGAGGCGACGGCGTCCGCGAAGGCCTCCAGGCCGCCGTCGGGCAGTGCCGGCGACGCCCCGAAACCCGGTGCATCCACCGCGACCACCGGAACCAGCGGCAGCGACGTGACCACGTAGGACCACATGCGCGAATCGAGCGGGAATCCGTGCAGCAGGACCAAGGGGACGCCGGCGTCGGCGTCGGGGCCGTAACGGTGTAGGGCAAGTGCGGTCATGGTTGTCCTCCCGGACCCGACCCTACCCACCGACCTGTGGCGGTGCCGGGCGGATGCTGGTTTGCTTCAGGCACGCGAGCGCTTCGGTGCCGCGGCAGCGATGCACGGGGCGGGCAGAGGAGGCAGCAGTGGGCGACGAGATCTCCTCCCCCACGTTCACCCGCGAGCAGCGTCAGCGCTACCGGGAGAAGGTCCGCCGCTGCCTGGACGTGTTCGAGCGGATGCTCGCGACCGAGATGTTCGACGAGGACCGGCCCCTGACCGGTCTGGAGATCGAGCTCAATCTCGTCGATGCCGACCGGCGCCCTGCGATGGCGAACGCGCAGGTCCTCGCCGCGATCGCGGACCCGGCCTTCCAGACGGAACTGGCGCGCTACAACATCGAGCTGAACGTCCCGCCGCAGCCGCTGCCCGGTGACGCGGTGCTGGACCTGGAGACACGGCTGCGGTCCTCACTCGATCACGCGGACGAACGGGCGGCCCGGTCCGGCTCGGCGATCGTGATGGTCGGGATCCTGCCCACCCTGACGCCCGAGCACCTGACCGGGGACTGGATGAGCGCGAACCCTCGCTACCAGGCCCTCGAGGAGGCGGTGTTCGCGGCCCGGCGGGAGGACATCGAGCTGGACATCGCCGGCGCCGAGCACCTGCGCATGCTGACCGCCACGATCGCCCCGGAGTCCGCCTGCACGTCCGTGCAACTGCACCTGCAGGTCAACCCCGGCGACTTCGCCGCGAACTGGAACGCGGCCCAGCTGCTGGCCGGGCCGCAGTTGGCGCTCGGCGCCAACTCCCCGTTCCTGTTCGGCAAGCAGCTGCAGGCCGAGACCCGGATCGAGCTGTTCCGGCAGGCCACGGACACCCGCTCCCCGGAACTCCGTAACCAGGGCGTGCGCGCGCCGGTGTTCTTCGGGGACCGCTGGATCACGTCCATCTTCGACCTGTTCGAGGAGAACGTGCGGTTCTTCCCGGCGCTGCTGCCGGAGTCCACCGACGAGGATCCCGAGGCCGAGCTCGCGGCCGGGCGGGCACCGAGGCTGCAGGAGCTGCGCCTGCACAACGGCACGGTCTACCGGTGGAACCGCCCCGTCTACGACGTCGTCGACGGCGTCCCGCACCTGCGTGTGGAGAACCGGGTGCTGCCGGCCGGGCCGACCGTGGTGGACGTGCTCGCGAACGCCGCGTTCTACTACGGCGCGGTGCAGATGCTGGCCACCGAGGACCGCCCGGTCTGGACGAAGCTGTCCTTCGACGGCGCCCGGTCCAACTTCGAGACCGCCGCCCGGGACGGCGTCGACTCGGTGCTCTACTGGCCTGGCTACGGCGAGGTGCCCTGGGACGAGCTGGTGCTGCGGCACCTGCTCCCGCTGGCAGCCGAGGGCCTACGCCGGCGGCACGTGTCCACCTCCGTGATCGAGCGCTACCTGGGCATCGTCGAGGCCCGCGCGAAGCTCCGCCGCAACGGGGCCTGGTGGCAGGTCGAGGCCGTCGCCGCGCTCGAGCGCGCCGGCCTCGGCCGGGCCGAGGCGCTGTCCGAGATGCTCCGCCTGTACATGGACGGCATGCACGCCAACCAGCCGGTGCACACCTGGGAGCTCCCGTGACGGCTCAGCCCGGTCTGCGGCGCGCGACCGGGGCACACGAGTCGATGATCACCTCTCTGTGAAGCCACAGCAGGGCTGAGCGGGCCGAGCCGGTGTCGCCAGCCCGCGCGCCATGGTGAGCGGGTTACCGTGGCGCGATGCCGACAGCGATGCTGCTCCACGCCCATCCCGACGATGAGGTGTTCGCGAACTTCGGTTGGGCGTATGACTTGGCTTCGCGAGGGTATGACGTCATCGGGGTGATAGCCACCGGAGGAGAGGCAAACGAACTGCACGCCACTGCTTCACTCCGCGAGGCTCGAACGCGGCGCATCGAAAAGTACGAACGGGCCCTCGACATGCTCGGAGCCAGTGCTTGGACGTGGCTGGACGCATCCGCAGGATGGGTTGATGCTCCGTCTGGTCCTTCGCTCGCGGGTGCTGCTCCTGACCAACTGCGAGTGGGCGTCGAGCGGCTCCTCACGCAACATCGACCGGACATCGTTCTCACTGTGGGTTCGGACGGTCTGACCGGTCATCCCGATCACGTCGCGATCGCACGAGCGCTCTCAACAGCGACGAACCGCGGGAGTGTGCCCGAGGGGGTGTGGGGCGCTCGACTCCGAGCAGACGATGTACGAGCAGGGGGTGTGCTCGTCGGTTCGCACGCGCGCGAAGTGCAGGTCGGCTCCGGACGAGTCGTGGGAACCACCGCGCGACTGGTTGCCAGAGATGTTCGCTCGTCAGCGGCTGCCCGGCGGCGCGCTCTCGATGTCTACCGCGAAGGCCTCGGCACCGATTCTCTCGAGTCGATCGTCAGCGGCGCGGACCGCATCGGCGATTCGATCGTGCTCCGTGGCGTGTTCGACGCCACGGGCTGGGGCCAGGAGTATTACGAAGCCGTGTCTCCAGACCACGGCAGTACGGCAGCGCGACAGAACGCTGCGTGCTAGTGGCGCGGATTTGAAGTTGTTGGACGGTTGGCCTTCTTGAGGATCTCGTCTGCGGTCTTGGTCCACACGAATGGGTGGGCGCGTTTGTTCCAGCCCTCGATGTAGGCGCGGAGCTTGCCGTTG
>NZ_JAGSHT010000030.1 GCF_019947135.1 Occultella gossypii
TGCCGTCGATCCCGAGACCGGCGAGCAGGTCGAACTGCACCTGGTGATGGACAACTACGCCGCCCACAAGCACGCCAAGGTCAAGACCTGGCTCGCAGCGCATCCAAGGTTCAAGGTCCACTTCACCCCCACCCACGCCTCCTGGATGAACCTCGTCGAGGTCTGGTTCGGCCTGGTCGAACGACAAGCCGTGCGCCGCGGCGTGTTCAAGTCCGTCAAGGACCTCAACGGCAAGCTCCGCGCCTACATCGAGGGCTGGAACAAACGCGCCCACCCATTCGTGTGGACCAAGACCGCAGACGAGATCCTCAAGAAGGCCAACCGTCCAACAACTTCAAATCCGCGCCACTAGAATCCCGTCCATGCTCGGCAAGACGTACGAATCCCAGGTGTGCTCGATCTCCCGGACCCTAGAGATGGTCGGGGAGCGCTGGAGCCTGCTGATCATCCGCAACGCGGCCTTCGCGGGCATGACCCGGTTCGGCGAGTTCCGCCGCAGCCTCGGGATCGCGACGAACGTGCTGCAGTCACGCCTCGACGGCTTCGTCGAACATGGCCTGATGGAGCGCCGGCCCTCCCCCGAGCAGCCCACGGTTCCCGAGTACGTCCTCACGGACAAGGGGAGCGATCTCGTCCCAGCGCTCGTCGCGCTCACGGCCTGGGGCGACCGGTGGGCGGCCCCGGACGGGCCGCCGATCCTCTACCGCCACGCCGGCTGCGGCGACGCGGTCGGTCACCACCTCACCTGCACGACCTGCGGTCTCATGGATGACCCGACCCAAGTGGAGGCCCATCCCGGCCCGGGCATGCCGGAGGAGCGCGCCGCCGTCATCCGCCAGCGCTTGGCGACGGGTTAGCCGCCATGCCGTCAGGGCACCGCCGCTCCGACCTCACGGCGACCGCGGGCGCCGCGCGCACGGGCAGAGAGCCTCGGCGTCAACCTGGGCGGGCGCTCGCGCTCATGGGCTCGAAGGGAAGCGGAGCCGGCGTGGCCCGGTAGCGACCGCAGTTGCCGTGCCCAGGCGCTCGGCGAGCGCCGCCGGCAGGTGCACCTGCGCCGTGACGTCAGCGGGGAGTTCGATCTCGAGCAGCGTTTGCTGCGGGTCCCAGTGGACGAAGACGGGTCCCCGGGGCGTGAGGGTGGTCCCGGTGACGTAGGGCAGGCCCGCATCATCCGGTGCGATCACCAGCCGTTCGCCGCCGGGTGCCACCACACGCACGCCCAACAGGCTCTCGTGCAACCAGAGCAGGGCGACGGCGGCCCATCCGTGCGAGCCGGTGGGGTCGATCGGCTGTCGATCGTTGATCGCGTCCCGCGGCAGACCTTGGTCCTCGTGGCTGACCCAGTACTCCGGCAACGGCCCGCCGTACGGGCCCTGCAACGCGAGCGGGGTGGGGTTGCGCGGGTGCTGCGGCAGATACGGGGCGAACCGCTCCAGCAGGTGGGCGACCGCGCGTCGCGACCGGCCGCGTGCCGACAGTGCGCTGAGCGCGCGGTACAGCCACGTCGGGTTGTTCCAGCGCCGCACGCCAGGCGGCGGTGAGCCGTCAGGGTCGGGGAATGCCCAGTCCAGGACTGCGTCCGCCTCCGCGGGCGTGAGCAAGCCGTCGAGCACTGGCACGACCTGAGCCGCCTGACCGGGCGTCAGTTCTCGGCCGGGCTCGTCGGGGTCGACGACGTCCAGCACGAGCGCCTGCACGCGCGCGTCGTCGCGGACCACATGGATACGCCGGAACGCCTCCGCAATCGACTCGGCAGCGCTCGACCACTCGGCGGCGCGCTCGGGCCGACCCATCGCGCCGGCCAGCTCGACGCTCCAGCGCAACCGGTCGATGAGCCACGGCGTCACCACCGAGCTCGAGGAGCGGTGGCCCCCGCGGTCGCTGCTCTTGATGTCCGCGAACACCCGCGAGGTGCGCCACACGCCGTCGTCATCGACATCGGCCAGGACGGACGTCCAGTACCGTTCGAGCACTGTCCAGTGCTGCGCGACCAGATCGGTCTTGCCGGTCCAGCGGAAGTCATCCCAGAGCATCGCCACCCACTGCACCGACCAGTCGATGTTCGCCGGGTAGGCGGGATAGTTGCTGGGGAAGAAGGGGTGCAGGTTGCCGTCCTCGCCCTGCCCTTCAGCGAGCGTGCGGACCATCAGCGAACGCAGCGCGGTGTCGCCGAACCAGCGCTCGGAGACCAGGGCACGTGGGCGGGCGTCCTCGATCCACTGCCCGTCCTCGCGGCCAGGCGTGTCGACGTAGGTATCGCTCATCGTCACTTCGGCATGGATGAGGGAGAGCTTGACGATCTGCTCGATGCGTTCGTCGCCGCAGGCGAAGGACCCCCGTGGCACCACGGGGTACTGGCTCTTGACGAGGCCGAGCCCGTGCAGGGTCACGACGGCATCGGCGTCGGCCACCAGGTGCACGGTCAGCCATCGTGCCACCCTCTCGTCCGGGATCTCGCCGGCGAACCTGCCCGGGCGCAACTCGATCAGGTCGCAGTAGCCGTCGCCGACGACGCCGTTCACATCCACCCACCCATCGGGTCGCACGTGGACCGAGCCGTCGTACATCGACCACGCGATCTCGCCGTAGCCGAGCCGCACCGTGAGCGCGGCGTCGCTCTCGAGGTCGAGGTACGGGTAGCCGTGCACGGGTCGGTGCATGTCGACCGTGAGGTAGAGCACCTCGCCGGCTCGAACCTCGACCGTGACGGCTGTGCCGTCCACGAGCCCGGCAACCGCGGCGGTGAGGGCGGTGTCCGGGGCGAGTTCCGCCGTCGTCAGGTCGGCTGTGCGCAGGTCGGTGCCATGGGTGGCGTACCCGGCAGCGAGGACGCCGCCAGGGCGCTGGCGAGACTCGCGCTGGCCCGGTGTCTCGACCGGGTCCGGGTGGGCCGGCCAGGGTCGTGCGTCCGGCGGGACGACGACGGCGGGTCGCCAGCCGGTCTTCCTGCTCGCGATCTGCCATGGCTCGCCCGGGTCGGGCCGCCAGCGGACCGGGAACCGCACGCGGGGCGTGCGGTCCCGCACGCCCAGGAACTGGTGCGGGTGCTGCTCCAGCTCCTCAGCGACGCGCCACTGCCAGACCGGCTCGTCCTGCGCCCACTGAGCGTCGAGGTACAGGCCGGCATGCTCGGAACCGGTCCGCTGGAACGTGATGATCGGGCCCCAGCTGTGGTGCAGCACCAGCAGCGTGTTCGCGCCGGGCCGCAGGTGGGCACCGAGGTCGACGAGGTCGGCGCGCACCTGGGGCTCGTGGAAGCGGGTGACCTTGCGCCGCACGAGCGTTCCGTTGACCCAGAGCTGGGCCGTGCTGTCAGCGGCGAACAGCACGTGCGGATCCTCGGGAATCGCGTCCAGGTGGAGCACCGTGCGGAACCAGGTGAAGCGGTTTGTCGGGGCGACATCGTGCTCACCGGTCCACACCCAGCGGCCCCGGCGCTCGCCCGCAGACACTCGGGCGAGCGGGCGAGCGTCGTGAGTCATCAGGTCAGGCTCCCTCGACGCCGAGCTGCTCCGCCGCCTGGTCGAGCAGCTCCTGACCACCGTTCTGCTTCCACGACTCCACGTAGGCGTCCCACTCGTCGAACGAACGGCCACCGAGCACGAACTGGATCTCGTTCGTCTCGGTGAAGGTGAGGATGTCCTGCACCGGTCGTGGATCGAGCGTGAGCCGGGTGTCGAAGTTCTCCCACCGCTCGAGCGACTGGGTGTACTGGTTCCACTCGAAGCCGTGCACACCGACGTCGTCCGTGTAGGTCTGCCACCGCAGGGTGTATCCGAAGGCCTGCCAGTCGGCCAGGCCGACGAGATCGGTGTCGGCGAAGAAGGGCGCGTCCGCTGGGATCGTGAAAATGTTCAGCCCGGTCTCAGGGTCGAACTCGGCGGTGACGTCATCGGGCCAGATCTCGGGACCGCCTCCCTGAGCCACTGCCCAGTAGTTGACGTTGGGGTAGACGAAGGTGTCGATCATGTGCGCGATCCTGCGCAGCTTGCCCTCGTCGTCGGCGAGTCGGGCATTGAACACGTAGAGCTGGCCCGGGTTGTCGCCCGGTGGGAGCTTGCCGCCACCGCCACCAGGGCCGGTCAGTGCCCCCAGCGGCTGCCAGGCCTCGACGGCCGCGAAGTCCTCACCGGTGGCCGCGTAGGTCTCGGTCGCCAGATTCCACCCGGGATACGTCACCGCGCCGAGCTGGTCGTTGAAGGTACGAGACTTCAGCGGCTCCCACTCGGTCGTGTACCAGTCCGGTGGAAGCAAGCCCTCCGTCTCGAGCGTCCTGACGAACTCCAGGAAGGCTCGGGTGGTGCCATCGAGCATCGGGTGGTTGATGCGGCCGTCGACCACGTTGTAACTCGGGTGGCCGAAGTAGGAGCGCACGAAGTCGAGCATGCCCCAGCCGTTCCCCCCGGCACCGGTGGCCATGAACCACGGCCCGTCCTCGCCGGGCGTGGGGTCGTTCTCCTTGAGCGCGCGCGCGTACTCAAGGAGCTGGTCGGTGGTCTCGGGCAGATCCATCCCGCTCGCGCCGAGGAAGTCGTTCCTGGCGTACACGTTCTGAACGTTCCCGAAGACGTCGTAGGTGGGGATCCCGATCATCTCGCCGTCCACACTCGCCCAGGCTTGCCCTGCGTCGGTGACGTAGCCCGCAGCCTGAGGCATGAGCCCCAGGATGTCGTTCACCGGGAGCAGCTGGCCCTGTTCGAAGAGCGTGACGGCGACATCGCGCAGGCCGGACGGAATCGCGATGAAGTCCGGCGCATCGCCCCCGGTGAAGGCCAGGGCGAGCTGGTTGCGCATGTCGGCAGCCGAGATCGATGTGAAGGAGAGGCTCACATTGAGCTGCTCCTCGATGTAGTCCTGGATCGGATCGGACGGCCGGGGCTGGTTGAACGGCCCGGCCGCCATCAGCGAGATCTGCTGAGCCGTCTCGAGGTCGTCGTAGTCATAGCTGCTCTCGGCGACCGGTGCGGGAACGTCGGGGTAGGCGTCGGCGAAGGAGTCGGGCGGCGCAGGGCGGTCACCGAAGGCGCCTTGCTCGCCTGCGTCGCTCTCGGGCGAGCAGGCCGTCAGAGCAATGGCCGAGAAGGCTCCGGAGAGGGCAACACCCTGGAGGAGGAGGCGACGCGTCACGGTCGTGGGGATGGTGGTGCGGGACATGGTCGTACCTTTCGTCGTCGGAAGGCTGCTGCGCTCGCAGCAAGTGAGACGTGCGGGGTGTTTACTTGACGGCGCCCATGTAGACGCCGCGGATGAAGTGCTTCTGCAGGAACGGGTAGACCATCAGGATCGGGATGATGGAGACGACGACCGTCGCCATCTTCAGGCTCTCCGGGCCGATCCGCTGGCTGTCGGCGAGCGATTGGAGCATCTGGTCGTTCAGCGAGCCTGCCTCCGAGCTGAGCATGTTGCGTAGCACGAGCTGCAGCGGGTACAGGCTCTGGTCCTGGAGATAGACGAGCGCGTCGAACCACGAGATCCAATGCGTCACGATGTTGAACATTGCGATCGCAGCGATCGCCGGCGCGGCGAGCGGGACGATGAGCCGCGTCATCATCTGCCACTCGTTGACACCGTCGATCTGGGCGGCGTCGGTCAGCTCGGTCGGGATGTTCTCGATGAACATCTTGATGACGAGCAGGCCGAAGCTGTCCACGGCGAGCGGCAGGATCAGAGCCCAGACGGTGTTGAGCAGTCCGGTCTGCTGCATGACCAGATAGCTCGGGATGAGGCCGCCACGGAAGAGGATCGTGACCAGCACCATCGTCAGCAGGATGCGGCGCCCGGGCAGGTCCTTCTTCGCCAGCACGTACGCGCCTGCGACCGTGAACGCAATCGTCACGAGCGGCCCGACGACGGTGCGGAACACCGAGATGAACACCGAGTTCCACAGGACCTTCGAGGACAGCAGGCGCCGGTACGCCTCGATCGTCGGTTCGTTCGGGATGATCACGAAGTAGTTCCGTGCAATCAGCTCACCTTGTGAGGTCAGCGACATCCCGACGACGTACACCAGTGGCAACAGTGCGGACAGCGCCACCACCGCGATGGTGAAGTGGACCACCACCTGATAACTGGCCTCGGCCGGGCTACCTCGGAAACGCTTGATCACCAGATTCCCCTTCCGGTCAGGCGGCGTGCGATCGTGTTCGACAGCATCACGAGCACCAGACCGACCGCGGACTGCAACAGCCCCATCGCGGTGCCGATGCTGAACTGCAGGCGCCCGAGGCCCTCGCGATAGACCCAGGTGTCGATGACGTCCGCGGTGTCGTAGACGGCCGAGTTGTAGAACGCGAGGATCTGCTCGCCGCCGGCGTAGAGGATGAAGCCGAGGTTGATCGTCAGGACGAACGAGATCACAGGCAGGATCGCCGGCAACGTCACGTACCAGATTCGTCGCAACGGTCCTGCGCCATCGAGCGCGGCGGCGTCGTACAGCTCGGAGTCGATGGTAGCCAGCGCGGCGAGGTAGATGATCGTGCTCCAGCCGACCTCCTTCCACACACCTGAGGCGATGAGGATCGGGCGGAACCACTCCTCCGACAGCAGGAACTCGATGCGTTCGCCACCGAACCACTCGAGCGCGTTGTTGATCAGGCCCGGACCGGTCGCGACCATCGCGAAGACGATGCCGTAGACGATGATCCAGGAGAAGAAGTGCGGGATGTAGACGATCGTCTGGGTGATCCTCTTGAAGACTCGCGAGCTGACGTCGTGGAAGAGGATCGCCAGGATGATCGGCGGGAGGAAGCCGAACAGCAGCCGCAGCAGACTGATCTCCACCGTGTTGCTGAAGACGTTCATCAGCGCCGGATCACTGAAGATCTCGGCGAAGTTCTGGAAGCCCACCCAGTCGCTTCCCCAGATCCCGGCACCGAGCTTGAGGTCCTTGAAGGACACGATGAAGGACAGCAGTATCGGCCAGTACTGGAAGATCGTGTAGTAGGCGAAGACCGGCAGGAACAACAGGTAGAGGAACTTGTACCGCCACAGCCGCTGCCGCACCGTCCGGGGGCGGCGCAAGGGTGCGCTCTCGGGCGCCGGGGCGGCCATGGGAACCTGCCCTCGCGTGAGTGTCGGCCCCGCGGTCGTCATCGACTCAGTCATCCTCATCGGCCACCTCCACCTCGACCAGTTCCATGGACAGCAGCTCGGCGAGGGCGCGCAGGTCGCCGCGGTGGTGACCGACACCGAGTCCCCAGTGGTGCGCAGAGCCACCGGCTGCCCACGCATCGACCCAGTCGCCGGGATGGCAGTCGAAGTCCACCCGCGTGGTCGTGTTGCCGATCTGAAGCATCGGGCCGTGCACGGCGCGTCCCTGCGCCGTGACCAACCGGAGGCGGCCGTCGCGCGTCTGGTTCAACCCGAGAAGCGTGACCGGGCCCGGCTTGATGGTGACCTCGACCGAGACCCCCCAGCCGCGCTTGCCGTGATAGAGGCCAAGGCCGCGCAGCCGCGGTCGTGCGGCACCGATGCCGGGGTGTGCCGGCCCGTCGTGCCCCATCTCGACCACGCCGTCCACGAAGTTCAGAGCTTGGATCTCGGTGAACGATCCCCCGGCCCCGAGGTGGTCGAGGATCAGCATCGCCGCCGACGTTCGCAGCTCGTACTCACCGACCGCGGGCACACCACGCTCGGTGAGCAGGGAGGCGCCGAGGATCAGTCCGGCGCCGAGGCGCTCCGAGGCGTTCCCGTCCAGACCGCGGTGGTAGTACGCGAGGGCGTTCAAGGCGAAGTCGTCGACCAGTGCGTCCATGCCGACGGAGACTCGCGACGCCCACTCCAGGTCATCCGCCTTGACGGAGCCGTCCAGATCGAAGCGATCGCGGGTCAGGGCAACCCGGTCGCGGGTCTGGCTCTCCGTGACCTGCTGGACGCGTGCCTGCAGATCGTCGGTCTCCAACACCTCGACGTGTGATCCGAGATGGCTGGTGAGCATCGTGAGGTCGGTCGAGACGTCAAGCATTCCCGGGTAGAGGTGGCCGAGGAGCCCGAACCGCGCGCCGCGCAGGGCCGTCGCGACGCCAGCCGCTCGGACCCACCGCCCCACCCGGCGCCAGGCGCGCTCTTCCTCCAGATGGCCTGAGACCGAGCGGAACGGGACCCCGAGCCGTTCGAACGTGTTCGCGAGCTCCGGGACCGCGCAGCCACCGCACGAGGTGAGCCAGTCGCCGGTGCTGACCTGGGGGTGGTCCATCGACGGCGCTGGTTGCAGGTTCAGGACGAGGATCGGGGCGCCGGCTCGCTGCGCCAGCGGCGCGACCATCGACGACGTCAGGTAGGTCGGGACGTAGATGACGACGAGATCGCACGAGGCCGCACGCACCCGTTCGGCGACCGCGGCGCCCTCGACGGCGTCGGAGATGAAACCTGCGTCGAGGACATCCGCCCCGAGGCCCGTCAGCCGCTCCGCCACGCGGGCGGCGCCCGCCCTCAGCAGCGGAAGCAGATCGGGAAACTGGGGCCAGTAGGCCCCGAGACCACCACTGACGAGCGCGACGCGTGGTGCCCGCGCCGCGCGCGCACCAGGGCGGGTGACGTGCGTCATCTGATCGGTCGGCATCGTTGCCTGCTCCTTCGCTCGTGGGACACGTTAGCAGCGGATTGGAACGTTGCAACTAGTGACTCCGTTGTAATTTCACCACAAGTGGATCGCTGATTGCTACGTTCCAACACCGGAACTCGCGCCGCGGTAAGGCTAGACTTCTCTGACCGCCGGCCGGTCCAGGTGGCGAAGGAGGACGAGAGCTGATGCGCCAGGTGCGGATGCAGGACGTGGCGGATGCTGCGGGCGTGTCGACCTCGACGGTCTCGAACTACCTGCATCGACCCGGGCGACTGAAGCCCGATACGGCCGAGCGCATTCGCCAGGCGATCGAAGCCTTCGACTACCAGCCGCACTCGGGGGCGGCTGAGCTCCGTGGTGCGCGTCGAGGCCTCATCGGGGTCGTCATACCCGACGTGACGAACTACTTCTACGCCTCGATCGTGCGTGGGGTCACCGATGTCGCCCTGGAGCGAGGCCTGTCGGTCGTGCTGTGCGACAGCGGTGATGACCCCGCCCGGGAGATCGCACTGTTCGACCAGCTGTCGGAACGGCGCGCGCTCGGGGCCGTCGTCGTTCCGCTCTCTGCCGATCACGAGAGGCTGCAGCGACTCATCCGGAGGGGCATCCAGGTCGTCGTGGCAGACCGGGCCTCGGCAACCAGCACGGGCTGCAGCGTCGGAGTCGATGATGTGCGAGGAGGCCGGATCGCGGTCGAACACCTGGTCGCCGGCGGCGCCCGCGACATCGCCGTGATCAACGGGGCGTGGTCCATCAAACAGTGCGCTGATCGGTTCCAGGGTGCGGTCGGTGCAGCCGGCAAGGATGCCTCGGTTCGCGTGCGTCAGGTCGAGGTCTCGGCCATGACGGTCGAGCAGGGTGCAGCGGCGGCGACCTCGCTGCTCGCGGACCTTCCCGACGCACTCTTCTGCACCAACGACTTCCTGGCCGCGGGCGCCGTACAGGCACTGCTGGCCGCGGGAATCGAGGTGCCGGGACAGGTGCGGGTCGTCGGGTACGGGGACCTCGAGCTCGCCAGCCTGGCGCAGGTGCCGTTGACGACCATCTCGCAGCCGGTGGCCGAGCTGGGGCGGCTGGCCCTCGAGCTGCTCGTCGCCGACGTGAACCACGGGGCGGAGCACCAGCACGCCGTGAGCATCCTCGAGCCAGCACTCGTGGTCAGGGAGTCGGCTCCGTCCTGAGCTACTCACCACGCGACCGTCACGACGCCGGACTCGTAGGTGGCCACGGGGTTGGCCAATGGACCCGGCCTCAGCTGCTCGGCGTCGACGAGGCGGAGCCCGGGGAGCCGCGTGACCAGGGTGCGCACAGTGGCGGCGATCTCCACGCGAGCCAACTGCTGCCCGGCACACATGTGGGGACCGTCGCCGAAGCTCAGGTGGCCACGAGCCGAGCGACTCACGTCCAGGGCGTCGGGGTCGTCCCAGCGGCGCGGGTCGCGATTCGCGCCCACCGGCGAGACGGAGACCGTTGTTCCCTCGGCAACGAGCTGGTCACCGACCTGAACGTCCTGCAGCGACGTGCGCGGGAACAACGTCAAGAACATCGGCGTGAAGCGGAGCAACTCCTCGACAGCTGTCGGCACCAGATCTGGGTCCGCTACCAGAGCCTCATACTGGGCCCGATCGGTCAGGAGAGCGACGACGGCGGTCGCGATGACATAGGCCACGGTGTCGCGCCCCGATGTGCTCAGCACGAACGCGAGGCCCTCGACCTCGATCCGGTCGAGGCCGGGGTTGGCGACGAGGTCCGAGAAGACGTCATCCCCGGGCTCCTGCCGGCGGTGCTCCAGCGCGAGCCGCAGCAGGTCGTGACGGTCCTGAGCCGGCGCGCCCTGCACGAAGCAGCGGGTGAACTCCGCCATCAGGTGCGGTGGCACGCCGAGCGCGAGCCCGTGCACGCGCACCGAGATGGGCTGAGCCAGGTGCGCGGTCAGGTTCGCCGGGGCGCCGTGCGCGAGCATCTCGTCGAGTACGGAGTCGACGACGTCCTCGATCTCGGCGGTCCGCGTGCGGACAGCCTTGACCGAGAGCCGGCGCGTGATGGCCCGGCGCAGCCGCAGGTGCTGGGGGCCGTCCATCGAGAGCAGCGAGGTCGAGGCGACGGCCTGCCGGCCCCGGTCGTCCAAAGGCCCCGGAGCCACCCCATCGACCAATGCGGACTCACGGAGCGGGCTCCGGTGGTGCGCGACCGTGAACCGCGGGTCGGAGAGAACGGACCGTGCCTCCTCGTGACGGGTGATGACAAACCCCTCGTGGCCGTCCTCGTAGCGCAGGGGCGCGGCCGCGCCGGCCTCGCGCCACTGTGCGAACCGAGGCGACGGCGAGGTCGGTGTCGAGTCTCCTGGCAGCGCAGCCGGAGAGTGGAAGGGGCAGTCGGTCATGTGTTCTCCACATCCAGCTCTCTCGGTGGCCTCAATGCCAGAAATTCATCATGAAGCGCGCTATTCGCTGATTACTAGGACTAATCTTGGACAATGGCCGCCGATTTTGTGACACACGTTCAGATACGGGAACGGTTCGCGACCCTTCGTCAGGTCGGCATCGCAGCGGAGAGTTACCCGAAGTACGTCAAGACCGCCATCGAGCCGCACCATCTGGACGTGGTCCTGATGACGTTCGTGCGCGCGGGCCGCGGTCAGCACGTGATGGGCGAGGCGGTGCACGAGATCCTCGCGCCGAGCGTGGCGGTGACCATGGCGGGCGAGCCCCACAGCGTGGTCAGTGATGCTGACGGCGTCGATGTCGTCAACGTCTTCATCGATCCGCTTGTGCGGCCGCTCCCGACGCTCAGCCCACCGCTGGACCTGGCGCTCGCCGCCCTGATCCCGCTGCCATCTGCGCCGGCTCTGTCGCCCACCCGGTTCGCCCAGGTCGAGCTACGCGACGACGACCGCTTCGCCCCGCTGCTCGACCTGCTCGTCGCCGAGACAGCGCAGCCGCGCAACGTCGAGCTGATCGAGGCGCTCAGGACCGCGTTGCTGGCAACGTGCGCCCATGCCGTGGTGGAGCGTGGGCTACTCCCCGGGGACCCACCCCGCAACGCGACCGACGCACGGATCGGTGCGGTTCGTGCCTGGCTCGACCAGCACTACCTCGAGCAGCACTCCCTCGGGTCGTTGGCCGAGCGTGCGCATCTCGAGCGCACCTACTTCTCGACCCGCTTCTCGCAGGTAGTGGGCATGTCGTTCAGCGAGTACGTGATCCGGCTACGGATTCGCTATGCCGCTGGACTGCTCCAGACGACCGAACGCACGGTCTCCGAGATCAGCCGAGCGAGCGGATTCAGGGACCTCTCCAACTTCGGTCGCGCCTTCAAACGACTGACCGGCGTAGCCCCTCGACAGTTCCGTCGTGAAGCCCGTGCGGTGAGTGGCGCAGGAGGAGATCAGCGGTGACATCTCCGATCAGCCGGTGTGGACCCTCGCCCTGACCGCCTGGGGCGACCGCTGGGCGGCCCCGGACGGCCCGCCGATCGTCTACCACCACACCGGGTGCGGCGGGACGGTCGCCCCCCAGCTCACCTGCACGACGTGCGGCCCGCTCGGCGACGCCACCCAGGTCGAGGCCCACCCCGGCTGCCGGACGACCGCGCCGCCGTCATCCGGGAGCGATTGGCGGCGGGTTGGTCCGACTCTCGGTCCCGGCGCGTTGGCGCGGTGTGGGCGCGCCCACGCCTGAAGCGTCGGACGCGCCCACGTCAGTGCGGGGTCAGGCGGTCGTGGCGGTGCGCTTGGGAAGCACCCAGCCCGCACGCGGGAAGTGGCAGGTGTAGCCGTTCGGGAAGGCGATCAGGTAGTCCTGATGCTCCGGCTCGGCCTCCCAGAAGGGCCCCGCGGGCTCGATCGTGGTCACGGCCTTGCCCGGCCACAAGCGTGACGCATCGACGTCCGCGATCGTGTCGCGAGCGACCCTGTCCTGTTCGGGGGTGACCGGGAAGATCGCCGAACGGTAGCTCGCGCCGATGTCGTTGCCCTGGCGGTTCAGGGTCGACGGGTCGTGGATCTGGAAGAAGAACGCCAGGATGTCCCGTTAGGTGGTCTGCGCCGGGTCGAAGACGATCTCGACCGCTTCCGCGTGTCCGGGGTGATTGCGGTACGTGGCGTGGTCGTTCTCTCCGCCGGTGTATCCGACGCGGGTGCCCAGGACTCCGGGCTGTCGTCGGATGAGGTCCTCCATGCCCCAGAAACAACCGCCGGCGAGGACGGCCGTCTCCGCACCCGGCTCGCGGGTGATCTGTCCGGTGTCATTGATTCCGCTGGTCATGATGCACGCTCCTGTGTGCTGTCGGGGTCGGCTGGGTCGAACAGCGAGCGGTACTCGCCGTAACCCTGCGCGTCGAGTTCGGCGGCCGGGACGAACCTCAGGGCGGCCGAGTTCATGCAGTACCGCTGCCCGCCGGCGGCCGTCGGCCCGTCATCGAACAGGTGCCCGAGGTGGCTGTCGGCGTGTGCCGACCGCACCTCGGTACGGATCATTCCGAACGTGGCGTCGGTCTCGGAGCGAACCGCGTCCGTCCCGATCGGCTTCGTGAAGCTCGGCCATCCGGTGCCGCTGTCGAACTTGTCGGTCGACGAGAACAGGGGTTCGCCGGAGACCACGTCCACATAGATTCCGGGCTCGTGGTTGTTCCAGTACGCATTGCGGAACGCGGGTTCGGTGCCGTTCTTCTGCGTCACCTTGAACTGGCTGCGGGTCAAGCGGCTCAGCGCCTCGGGGGTCTTGCGGTAGTCGTGTGGCACGATCTCTCCTCTTCTGACGTCGCTGGCTGCGGCGTCACTGATCAGAACAACGCAGCGCGTCGTTTTGGTCCCGGGCTCTGCGAACTCGATCCTTCGTGGTGGCAGATCGGATCTCGGCGCCGCTGACCGTGTGGAACTACGGTGGCGATGTTGACAGAACACGGAGGTGCGTGATGAAGGCGATCGTGGTGACGGATCAGGCCGCGGGAACGGCCGGAATGACGCTGGCGGAGCGGCCCGACCCCGAGGCGGCGAGCAACGACGTCGTCGTGGAGGTTCATGCCTCGGGATTCACGCCCGGTGAGCTGACGTGGCCTGGCACGTGGACCGACCGCCTCGGCCGGGACCGAACACCGTCGATCCCCGGTCACGAGTTGGCCGGCGTGGTCAGTGCGCTCGGCTACGGCACGAGAGGGCTGACCGTGGGCCAGCGGGTGTTCGGGCTCGCCGACTGGACCCGCGACGGCACCCTGGCGGAGTACGTGGCGGTCGAGGCACGTAACCTCGCACCACTACCGGGCGATGTGGACTTCATAGCCGGTGCGAGCCTGCCGATCTCGGGCCTGACCGCATGGCAGGGACTGTTCGTGCACGGCCGCCTTCAGGTGGGGCAGAGCGTCCTCGTCCACGGCGCAGCCGGCGGTGTCGGCTCGATGGTGACGCAACTCGCCCGAGAGGCCGGTGCCTACGTGATCGGCACCGGGCGTGCCGCCGACCGGCTCGCGGCGTTCGACTTCGGCGCGCAGGAGTACGTCGACCTCGACAACGACTCGCTGGAGGACGTCGGCGGAGTCGACCTGGTCTTCGACGTCATCGGCGGCGACGTCGGAAGGCGGTCCGCGCGGCTGGTTCGATCCGGAGGAACGCTGGTGACCATTGCCGGCCCACCCGAGGCAGGCCCTGCGGGCGGGCTGGCGGTGGATTTCGTCGTCGAGGCCGACCGCGCGCAACTGGGTGAGGTCGTCCAGCGAGTTCGGGACGGCCGGCTTCGGACAAATATCGGCAGCACCGCGACCCTCGACCTCGCTGTTGCCGCGTTCAACCCGACCGAGCGGATCACGGGAAAGACGATCATTCGCGTTCGTCCATAGCGACGTGGGGTCGCCACACCCGACGGAGATGCGCCGCGCGCTCAGTACCCGCTGCTCAGGCCTCCCGCACGACGGCGTAGCCCCAGCCGGGCACGGTCACGTCACCGGAGTGCGCGGCGCCGGTGACGAGGTCGGTCCCGTTCGCCGGGACGCGCACCTCGCTGTCGGTGTGGTTGAGCACGAACAGGTAGGACGCACCGTCCTCACCGACCCGCCGCACCACCTCGACTCCAGGTTCGGCCGACGCCGCCGCCACCACACCGGACTCGGCCAGGAGTTCGCCCACGAGCCAGGCCACGCCGGCCTCGTCCTGACGCGTCGCGGCGTACCAGGCCGCCCCCTCGCCGACGACGTTGCGAGTGACCGCGGGCCCACCCGGCAGCGGCCCGTCCACGAACGACCGGAGTACCTCCGCGGAACCGACGCGGACGCGCTCGGTCCACACGTCCGCCGTCGTGCCGTCGTCGAGCGCGACGCGCTCGCCCGCGAGCAACGGGAAGAACTCGTCGGTCTTCACGCCGAGCAGGTCCCGGAAGGCGCCGGGGTAGCCGCCGAGGCGGATGTGGTCGTTCTCGTTGACGATCCCGGAGAAGTAGGTGATCAGCACGCTGGCGCCACGTTCGGCGGCAGCGGCGATGTTCGCGGCGCCCTCGTCGGTGACCAGGTAGAGCGTCGGCACCAGGACGAGGTCGTAGCCGGACAGGTCGGCAGTCGGGTTCACCACGTCCACGGTCACGCCGCGGCGCCAGAGCTCGCGGTAGAGGGCGCGCAGCCGGTCGAACGCCGTGACGTCCTCGCTCGGGTGCGAGTCGAGCTCGACGGCCCACCAGTTGACGTAGTCGAACACGATCGCGGCGCGCGCCTGCACCCGTGCGCCGCGCACCGGCGCGATGGCCCGCAGCGTCTCGCCGAGGCGCACGGAGTCGGACCAGATCTGAGAGTCCCGGCCCGCGTGCGGCACCAGCGAGGAGTGGAACTTCTCCGCGCCGGCCTTGGACTGGCGCCACTGGAAGAACATGACCGAGTCCGCCCCGCGGGCGACGTGCGCGAGCGAGTTCCGCAGCATCTCCCCCGGACCCTTGGCCCGGTTGCGCGGCTGCCAGTTCACGGCCCCGCTGGAGTGCTCCATCAGGATCCACGGCTTGCCCTTGGCGGTTCCGCGCGTCATGTCCGCGGCGAGCGCGAGCTCGACCTCCCGCTCGGCGTCGGCGGAGACGGTGTAGTGGTCGGTCGCGACCACGTCGACCTCGTCGCCCCAGCGGTAGTAGTCCATCCACTTGGTGCCCGGCCCCACCATGAAGTTCGTGGTGATCGGGACGCCCGGGGTGATCTTGCGGACCGCGTCCCGGAGCAGCGTGTAGTAGCTGAGCAGCGTGTCCGAGGAGTACCGAGCGAAGTCCAGCTGCTGGGTCGGGTTCGCGTAGGTGGGCGCGGACCGCGGCGGCTGGATGTCCTTGAAGGAGTTGTACTTCTGCGACCAGAACGCGGTGCCCCAGGCGTCGTTCAAGGAGTTGATCGACTTGTAGCGCTTGATGAGCCAGGCCCGGAACGACTTCTCGGCCGCCTCGGAGTAGTCGTGCGGGACGTGGCAGCCGATCTCGTTGTCGACGTGCCACAGCGCCAGCGCCGGGTGACCCGCGTAGCGCTCGGCGACGGCGGACGCCATCTTCACCGCGTAGTCGCGGTAGACCTTCGAGGAGATCGCGTAGGACTGCCGCCCGCCCTGGCCCAGGACGGTGCCGTCGGCGAGGACTGGCAGGATCTCGGGGTGTGCGACGGTCAGCCACGGCGGCGGCGACGCGGTCGCGGTCGCCAGCGCGACCCGGATCCCGGCGGCCGAGAGACGGTCCATCATGTTGTCCAACCAGGCCCAGTCGTACTTGCCCTCTCGTGGCTCGATGGTGGCCCAGGAGAAGATCGCCAGGCTGACGATGTTCACCCCGGCCTCCCGCATCAGCTGGATGTCCTCGAGACGGGTGGCCATCGGCCACTGCTCCGGGTTGTAGTCACCGCCGAAGCCCATGCCGGTCAGACCGATCGGCCAGGCGTCCGGCTCGACGACCGGCTCCTCGTCGGCCCCGGCCACCTCCTCGGCGGCCCGCTCCTCGGCTGCCCCCTCCTCGGCCCCGGCCCCGGCCCCCTCCTCGGCCCCGGCTCCCTCCTCGGCGCCGGCCACCGTCGAGTCAGTCGCGGAGCCGTCGAGATCGTCGGTTCGCGGCGACTGACTCGACCCGTCCGTGACTGACTCGGCCGTGGTGGATGCCGCTTCGTCACCTTCCGTGCGGCTCTGGTCGGACGCGGGCACCGTTGGGTCGACAGACATGCTCCGAAGCGTATTCAGCCGGGCTGGCGGAACCTAATCCGCTCACCGGATCCGGCAGTGTCGGCCGGTCAGCCGAGCCCTCGGTCCTCCGCCTTGCGGAGCATCACCCTGGCGGTGAGATCGGGATCTCCACCGCACGGCGGATGCGCGGCAGATAGCCGATCAGGCTGCGACGAGCCACCGCAGACCGACCCGCACCTCGTCCGGATCAGCACCGTCGGCGACCGACCGCAGCGCCTGCCGCCACGCCGCCGTGAGGATCGCGGCCGTCGCGCCCGCCCGCCCGGGCACCGCTCGAACGAGCGCCGCGGCGATGACGTCGGCGCCGCCGTCGGGTCGTGGCTCCGCCAGTACTCGGGTGACGCCGAACCGCACCGCCGCGTCGAACGCGACCTCGAGAGCGGTCGCGAGCGCGGACCGGTCCACCAGCACGGCCGCACCACGTGCGCCCGCCGAGGCACCGCCGTTCACACCCGCCGAGCCACCGCCGTCGGGCGCATTGTCCCCGTCGGCCGAGCCATCGCCGTCGGGGTCCTTGCCTGCTGAGCCACCGGCCACCGCCAGGGCGTCGAGAGCACCCTCGATGCGCTCGACCATGCGCTTGTCCATCTCGTCGCGGACCATCGTGAACAGGCCGAGCTTGTTGCCGAAGTGGTGATAGAGCGAGCCGGTGGTCACGCCCGCGGCGTGCGCGACCGCTTGGACACTCAGCGCCTCATATCCCTGGCGTTGGAGGTGATCGATCGCCGCGTCCAGCAGTCGCGCCTTCGCACTCCCCGGGAGCGGGATCCAGTCCGTCATCCCGACACCATAAGCCATTGACGGCAGACCGTAATCAATTTACGGTTCTCACCATGGCACTGAAACTCACGATGATCTATCAGCCCGTGACCGACCTGGATCGCGCAGTCACCTTCTACCGGGACACCCTCGGGTGGGACGAGGCGTGGCGCATGGGCGACACCACCGCCGCGTTCCGGATCCCGGGCTCCGGGATCGAGCTGATGCTCGACATCGCCACCGATGACCCGCATGGCCAGTCCGGCTTCTATGAGGTCGCCGATGTGGACACGTACTTCGAGGCGAAGAAGGACTCCGTGGACTTCCTCGTGGAGCCGATGGACCTGCCGCCGATCCGGTATGCGGCATTCAAGGACCCGGACGGCAACGTGTTCCGGATCTACCACTCCACCGATGAGGCCGCCGAGGACTGAGTCGGGCACGCGGAGATTCACCCTCGGTTCACCCTGATGTCACCCTCGGTAAGTGGTATGCAGATCTGGCAAATGGACCGGACAGGCATATATTCAAAGCGAATTGCACAATGTGTCTGGACCCTGCATGTACTGGTGTGAAAACATCCGCATCAAACACCACAACGCAGGGGATGACTCACGTGACTCGCGCGCGCCAAAAACCGTCCGTCCAACGACGGACCCGTCGGTTCGTCTCGGCCCTCACCGGGCTGCTGCTGGTCGGCGGCGGCGTGGTGGCCACGGGTACGTCCGCCACCGCGGCGGACGCCGTGGTCACGACCCCACTGGAACTGTCGCGGGCCGTGCAGTGCGACGGCGCCTCGGGACTGCCCACCACCGGCACCGCCATCGGTCAGCTGGCCGGCCTGGCGGGCCTGGTTCTGCTCCTCGGACTGGCGGCGAGCGCGTTCAGCGTGCGCAGGCGGCACGGGCAGTAGTCCCGCCGGGGTGGCGTACTCACGCCAAGTTCTCACCGATTCCTGAAACACACTCCAAGCAGGGGACAGCGATGCGCACCGCCGAGGGCCGGACCGCCATTCACAACGACCAGATGGGCAACCATCGACACCTACGCCGTCGCCTGGTGGCGTTCGGCTCGGCGGTGGTGGCCGCGACGGCCCTGTCGGTGTCGGGTGGCGCGCTGCCGGCAGCCGCCGCAGGCCTCACCTGGTACGTCGACCAGGCCGCCGGAGCCGACGCGCCTGACTGTGGCGCGGCCGCTGGCGCGGATGCGTGCGCCACGATCGGCGCGGCGCTGGCGCAGGTCACGCCCGATGACATCGTGGCGATCGCGGCCGGCAGTTACGCGGAGGCGCTGACGGTCACCACCCCGGTCACGCTGCAGGGTGCCAGCACGGGCGAGGTGGTGCTGACCAACCCCTCCGTTGACGACACGGCAATGGTGCTCATCGATGCTGACGGCGCCGTGACGATCGCCGACATGAGCTTCGTCGACGAGAGCGTCAGCAACGACGTCAGGCCAGTGATCCAGCTCGCCGAGAACCGGGCCGCGACCCTCTCGGGCATCGTCATCAGTGGCGCGCCGACGGGCCCGGGCGCCGGGACCATCGGCGTCCTGACCGAGGGCGGCAGCACGGTCACCATCGAGAACGCAGCCATCAGCGGAACCTTCTACGGCGTCACGGCCGGCGGACTCCTGACAGAGCCTGGGGACCCAGTGCCGGCCACCGTGTCGATCAGCGAGTCCTCCATCGCCGCCACGGGCGCGGGCGTCGCACTGCTGGCGGGCGAGGCGACGATCACCGGCGGCTCGGTGTCCGGCAGCCTGGGTGCAGGTCTCCTCGGCTACACCGGCGCTGCAGTCTTCAATGTGACCGGGACAGCGATCACCGACAGCGGTGCGCCCGAGGGCGGGACGTTCCGTGGTGGCGTGGTGCTCTACCAGGGCGGCACGTTCCTGGGCGACGACGTCACGATCTCAGGCAACGACAACGGCGTGATGCTCCCCGAGGGCGGCACCGTCACGCTGACGAACAGCACGGTGACCGACAATGCCGGCGCGGAGGCGGGCAATGGCATCTGGGGCCGGCCGGGTCCGGACGGTGAGCCGGTCATCGTCGAGCTCACGGGAACGCAGGTATCGGCCAACGGGGTCGGCCTGGCCCTGGAGGACGCCCAGACTCAGATCATCGACAGCACGATCGCGGACAACTACACCGGACTCTGGCTCACCGCCTCGGCTGAGGGTTCCAGCCTGGAACTCACGAACAGTGCCGTGACGGACAACGTCGCCGACATCGACAACGGCGGCGGTGCTCTGGCCGCCGGGGCCGGCGTGTACCTCCTGCGCGTCGACTCCGTCGTCACCGACACGGAGATCAGCGGCAACGTGATGGGAATGTATGCGGAGTTTGCCGAGGTCACCGTGACCGGTGGTGTCATCGCCGACAACGGGCTCGCCGGCCTGTTCTCCGCCGAGCGGCCGCACTCGGAGGAGCGGACCACCGTGGACCTGACCGGCACGACGATCTCCGGGAACGGACTAGAAGCCGACTCACTTGGGGCGGGGTTCGGCTTCGGTGGTATCGCCATGCGATTCTCCACCGTCGTCACCGGTCACGACCTGACGATCTCCGGCAACGCCCTGGGCGCTTCCGTGTCTGGCGGCACCCTCTCGCTCACCGACAGTTCCGTGACCGACGGCGTGAGCACCGCCCTGGACGACGTCCTCGGGCCTGGGATCACGGGCAACGGGTTCCTCGTGACCCCTGCCGGCGCCGAATGGCTTGGGGAGATCCACCTGTTGCGGACCGAGGTCTCAGGCAACGCGGGCAGGGGTCTGTGGCTGGCGGAGAGCTCCGGTGGCACCGTGGTGGCGAGCACCATCGCTGAGAACGGTGGTCTCGGGATCGACGCGAACCTCGGCAGCGTCTCGGACGACTACCCCGAGCAGCCGCTGCTGGTAGCTGGCAGCACCGTCGCAGAGAACGGCGAGGGGGCGCTCAGCCTGACTGACACCATCCCGATGACCGTGATCGGATCGATCGTGCAGGCCCCGGCTGGCGTGGCTGCCTGCACCGGAGAGCCGGCCGGCCTGATCGATGGCGGGGCCAACGTGCTCTCCGACGAGACCTGCGGGGCGCCATCGGCGACAAACGTGGTGGGGGATCCGCTGCTGGACGCGTTGGCTGACAACGGTGGCCCGACGCACACCGCGCTGCCCTCCATGATGAGCCCGGCCGTGGACCTGGTCCCCACCGGCACCGCCGTCAGCTGGAGCGGGGACTCGATCGATGTGTGCCCCGGCACCGTCGACCAGCGCGGGCCGGGCTTCCCCCGGCTGCTGGGCGACGCCTGCGACGCCGGTGCGGTCGAACGCACCCCCGGCGGTCTGATCACCGTGACCGCGAGCGACGCCACCACCTACGAGGGCGCCTTCGAGCCTGAGGTGACGGCGGCGTACGCCGGCTTCGTGGGCGACGACACGGTCGACGACCTGGACACGCTACCCACCTGCAGCTACGACATCGACACCGCCACCACGTTCTGCAGCGGTGGCGCAGACGACTTCTACACGTTCGAGTACGTCAACGGCACCCTGACCGTGCTCGCCCCGCTGGTGATCGTGACGGACTCGCTCCCGGACGCAGAGGTCGATGTGGAGTACTCGGTCACGCTGGAGGCGACCGGCGGCAACGGCGGTCCGTACACCTGGGGCATGTCCGAGGGCGTCCTTCCGGCGGGGCTGGAGCTCGACACCGAGACGGGTGAGATCTCGGGCGTTCCCGAGGCCGCCGGCGACGTGACGTTCACCGTGTTCGTGGGTGACCCCATCACCAAGGAGTTCACCATCAGCGTGGCGGCCGCGCCCACCGAGCCGACGACTCCGCCCACCACTGAGCCAACAACTCCGCCCACCACCGAGCCGACGGCGCCGCCCACCTCTGGGTCGACGAACCCGCCGAGCATCACCGACCCGACAGCTGCTGCGCCGCCAGTCGATCAGGGCCAGGGCTTGCCGGACACCGGATCTGACACGCTGCCGGCCCTGGCCGCCACCGCGGCGATCCTGCTTCTCGGCGCCGCCCTGTTGCTCATCCGCCGACGCCAGCAACACCAGCGATCGGTCTCCTGACGAACGCCGACCGGGGGCCGGGGCTCTCCACGACCGGCGCCACCGCCATCGGGCTTGTCAGTCTCGCCGGCCTGTTCCAGCTGCTCGGGGTCGCAGCCACCGCGGCCGGCCTCCGGAGGTAGATGCTGCGTGTCCCAACGTGTGGAACCCAGACTGCAACCGCTTGCAATGTCGGACTACCGTGCCCTACGGTCGTCGGAACGACGGGAGTGGGAATGAGTCTGCCGAACGCACCGGGACAGGCACGCGAGCAACTGGAGTCGATCGTGCTGCCGTTCTGGCTGGAGCACGGGGTCGATGAGCGGGACGGCGGATTCCACACCTGCTTTGACAACCGCGGGCGGACCCGGACCTCGACCGACAAGTTCACCTGGTCCCAGGGTCGGTTCGTGTGGCTCCTGGCTCGGGCCGCAGACCTGGGCCACCGGGGAAGCCTCGACGTGGACGGTGATCGGCTCCTCGCCCTCGCCACGACCGGCGCAAGGTTCCTGGAATCGTTCGCCGTGCGCGCGGACGGCACCTCACGTTTTGCCCTGGTCCGGACGGGTCACGCGGCGGCACCTGGCCACCCCGACCGCAGCGTCTATGCGGACTGCTTCGTCGCGATGGGCCTGGCCGAGCTCGGGCGCGTCACCGGTGAGCCCCACTGGCTCGAACTAGCCAGGCCGATCGTGGAGCGCGCCCGGACCGACATCCGTGCCGGCACCGCTCCGACCCCTCCCTATGACGTGCCGGCCGGGTACCAGGCGTTCGGACCCCGGATGATCCTGCTGAACACGCTGCTGGTCTTCGCCCAGGCCGAACTCTCCCTGCACCGATCCCGATCGACGTTCCCCTGGCTCCTCGAGGGACTCGACGCGATGCTGGAGCACCGCCTGCCGGACGGCACGTTCGCCGAGATGACCGGACCGGATCCCGAGTCGCTGATCGGCCGGCATCGGGTGCCCGGGCACGCGATCGAAGGGATCTGGATGGCCCTCGAGGCAATGCCCCTGGTCGCGGACGAGCGTGACCGGAACCCACTTCTCGACTCCATCGGCGCACTGTGCACGCTCGGCTGGGATCGCGAGCTGGGCGGCCTGCTCCGCTTCACGGACTCGAGCGGAGCGGCGGCACCCACCGGCACCACGTCCGGCACGCCGTACGAGGATCTCGTGGCCCGCACCTGGTCCACGAAACTGTGGTGGGTGCACTCCGAGGCTGCCGCCACGACGGCGATCGCGGCTACACGGTACGGCCACGGCCCCTCGGCCCAGTGGTTCCAACAGATCTGGGACTACACGCTGACAACGTTCCCGGGCCGTGGGGACGGCGAGGAGTGGATCCAGATCCGAGATCGGAACGGACGTCCGCTCGACGAGGTGGTCGCCCTACCCGTCAAGGACCCGTACCACGTCGCCCGGAATCTCATGCAGATCGTCGAGCTGGGCCGGTCCTGACGGCTCGACACCTGATCAGGGTGGCGGTCCCGTGGTGCCGCGGACCGTGAGGGTCCCCTGGAGCTGTACGTTCGGCACCGGTCTCTGCTCCAGGAGCCCGTGCAGCGCGAGCACCGACTGGCGGCCCAGCTCCTCCAGCGGCGCCGTCACGGTGGTCAGTCCCGGTGTCATGGTTCGCGCCAGCAGGACATCGTCACAGCCGATGATGCTGCGGTCCCGCGGTACGGTCTCGCCCAGGTCGCTGAGGCCGGCGATGACACCGGCAGCCATCAGGTCATCGAACGCGAACACCGCCGTGGCCCCCGACTCGACGATCTGCGCTGCCGCGCGGCGACCGTCGACGAACACCGCTTCGTAATGGCCGAGCTCGGCGAGGCTCACCCCGGCCTCCTGCGCCCACGACCGGATCGCATGGGCGCGCCGCCCGGCCGCCCACGAGGCGGACGGTCCCCGCATCAAGGCGAACCGACGATGCCCGAGATCATGCAGGTGGGTGGCCGCTTCCCGCAGCGCGGCGGTGTTGTCGCAGACCACCGTGGCCAGACCCTGGGCAGCACGGTTGATGATGACGCTCGGCACTGCGCCGAGCGCCTCCTTGAGCTTCGCCGTCGCCAGGCGTGGGGACGCGACGAGCAGCCCGTCCACCTGCGCCTTGATCCGGCTGACCAACGCCGTCTCGGCGGCTCCGCTGCCCTCGGAGTCGACCAGGAGCACGCCCGCGTCGACCCTCGCGGCCGCCTGCTGGATCGCACGGATCAGCGGCGGGAAGAAGGGGTTCGTGACGTCCGGGACGAGCAGCCCGTAGAGGCCGGTGCGCCCGGTGGCCAGCCCGCGCGCCGCGCGGTTGGGTGCATAGCCGAGCTCCCGCGCGGTGGCCAGGACTCGTTCGCGGACCTCCGGCTTGACCAGGTCCGGGCGTGAGAACGCCCGGGACACCGTCGAGGCCGAGACCTCCAGTGCCTGTGCGATCGAGTAGATCGTCGCCTGCTTCATGATCGGAAGGATCGACCTGGCGCCGACCACGACCGGCCATCACGATGCGGCGCGCGGCGGAGTTTCTTCATGGCCTGGCCATCCCTCGACTCGGTGGCGATTCGATCTCTACGTGCAATCGGTTGCAAGCAACCTATGAGCCGCCGGCGGCACTGTCAAGCATCGTTCGACATCCGGCAGTCAGATGCGCCTGCAAGCGGTTGCACTCCGGCCGTAGGGCTGCTTGGATGGGAGTCGTGAACATCGATCCGACCGGCCAGGACTGGTGGCGCGGGTGGCTCGGGGCGGAGCCGGACCCCGCCGGGACCTGGGATCTCGGTCCCGAGCTCGCCGACGACGCACTCGGTGGCACGACCCGGGACCTGACGCTGCACACCTTCGGTGCCGCCCTGACGGCCGTCTACCACCGGCCGGCCGTCGAGACGGTCCCCGGCGCGGTGGTCGTGGTGCCGTTCTATGACACGCCGCCGCTGTTCGGGCGGGCATCCCCCCGGACCGAACGGATCGGCAGACCGCCTGCCTCGGCGGCGTTCGCGGTCCATCTGGCCCGGGCCGGGCTCGCCGTCCTCGCCGTGCCGTGGTGGTTCGAGCAGGTGGCCGCCGGTGATCGCCGGACTGCCGCCGCGGTCGGCCTGGACGACCGCTACGGACCGGCGGCCGCGGAGCACCTCCGCTCGCTCCCGATGACGGCGCTCGGCCGCAGTGTGGGCGATCTCATGCTCGCGGTCACGGCGCTGCGCGAGGAGCTGGGCCGATCGCGGATCGCGGTGTTCGGCCACTCGCTGGGCGGGAAGCTCGCGCTCCACCTGACCGCGCTCGATGACCGGGTGGTGGCCGGGGTGGCCCACGAGCCCGGCCTCGGCTTCGCCCACTCCAACTGGGACGCCCCCTGGTACCTCGGCGACCGCCGTCCGGTCGATCGTGACCAGGACGACCTGCTCGCTCAGGTCGCCCCGCGGCCGTTCCTGCTCGCCGGCGGCGGCGCGAGCGACGGCACCCACAACCTGGCTCTGGTCGAGCAGGCTCGGACCAGCTGGCCCGGCGGCCAGGGCCTGGACACTCTGATGCACAACGGCGGCCACCCGGTCCCGCACCACGTGCTGATCGCGTGCACCACCTGGCTCGCCGACCGTCTGGGCGAAGGGCCGGCGACCTAGAACCGCCGCCGGCCTCCCGTCCGAGCGCCGGCCGGGGTGTCCAGCACCCCGACCGGCACGGAGCTCAGCTCGAGTTCGCCGGAACCTCGGGAACTCGCCGCCACTGGAACGAGTGGCTCCACCCGGTCGTGGCACCGGCGGCGATCACGTGTCCCTCGGTCGCCATCGCCGTCACGGACACCTCCCCGCTGGCGGCATGAACACCCGCGGGCGCGACCTCACCCGCGACGAGATACTCCACGCCCTCGACGTCGGGGATCGTGTACCGGTCACGCGCCGGACCGGCCAGGTCGGTGAAGACCACGTCCTGCGGGGTCACCGGTTCCGGAACGTCGTACCTGAACACCTGCGCGCCGGTGGAGAACAGGACGTCTCCAGCCTCGTCGGCGACGGCGTAGGAGCCGACCCCGTTGACGATCGTGGTGTGCTCCATCGTCTGCGGATCGATCCGGAAGAAGGTGAACCGGTTCGAGCCGTACACGTTCCCGTCCGCGCCGACCGTCAGGTAGGCGTGCGCCCACACCGTGGCCGTCCCGTAGCGAGCGGCGAGCATCTTCTCCGAGTAGACGATCTCACCGGTGGCCGGGTCGTACTTGAAGACCGTGTCCTCCGAAACACCCCAGATCAGTCCGTCCGGCCCGAGCAGCAGACCGGTCACACCCTCGTCCCCGGCGACCGGGATGAGGTCTCGCACGACCTGCCCGGTGTCCGGATCGAACACGATGAAGTGCGCGTCGGTCTGACCCGACGGGGCCGCCCCCAGTCCACCGTCGATCGTGGTCCCGACGTAGACCAGGCCGTCGTGGTAGAGCACGTCGATCACGGACTGTTCGGTGACGATCTCGTCGGTGTAGACGGTCTTGGTGTCGGTGGCGAAGTCGTACACCGTGAGCGCACCCTGGTTGTGCCCGTAGTGCGCGACGGTTCCCATGAAGATCCGGTCGCCGACCGGGTCGTAGTCCAGGCCGAACGGGCGGTCCTGATCCTCCGCCTCGAGCGAGAAGATCTGACGTGGGTTGGCCCCGGTGACGGGGTCGTACTCCATCAGCCGGCCGTTCCCGTACGCGCCGAGCAGGAGCCGGCCGTTGCGCACCGCCGAGGACTCGTACTGCCCGGCCTGCACGGTGGTCCCGTGCTCACCCGTCACGGAGTCGAACGGTGCCAGACCGACCATGTACCCGGATGCGTACATCGAGTCCGGGCCGAGGAAGAGCTTCTGGACGGTCACCGGATTCGTGTAGCCGATCGCGGCGGAGGTCACCTGGCCGGTGTCCGGGTTGTAGGCGGCCACGCCGTTGCCGGTCGCCGCCTGGAGGGTCCAGCCCGGCCATTGCGGATCGTCGCGCTCCACCCAGCGGGAGTCGTTCAGGAAGCCGTTGCTGGGCACGCCGGTGTTCCGGACCTCCTGGGTCAGCGCGTTGTACTCCCAGAACGTGCTGGTGGTGAAGATGTACGTGTTCGGGTCGTCCGGGCGCTGAGCCACGTTGTAGCCGAACATCGAGCGGTCCGCCCCGATGAACTCAACCTCGTCCGCCGCGGTGATGACGGTCAGCCGGCTCGGGTTTAGCCGGGCGAACAGCCGGTCGCCCACGAACGTGAACGAGGTGATGAAGGACTCGTCCCCCGCGCCTGGCGCGTTCTCCTCAGTGAGCAGCGCGGTCTTCGTGCCGTCCGCTCCGATCTTGTAGATCTGGGCGCTGCTGCCCCCCACACCCACGTACAGGTTGCCTCGCTCGTGGTCGTAGGCGAGCGCCCGGATGTAGGCCTGGGTCTCGTCGACGCGCCCGAGGTTCGTGATCGAGTCGTCGGCCGGGTCGTACCGGAACAGCAGCCCCTGCGGGTAGGTGCCGATGTACATCGTCCCGTCCGGACCGTCGGCCAGGGACCAGCCGTACCCGTCCGACGGCGACGCCGGGTTGATCAGGCCGATGTTGCGAGCCTCGTGGGTCGCCGGGTCGTACGTCCACAGGGTGAGGTTGCTCGTGACCATGTAGATCCGGCCATCGGTGGACCTGCGGATCTCGGTGGCATGATCGGTGCCGGCCAGCGGGATCGTCCGGACGATGGCACCGGTCGCGGTGTCCGCGACCACCAGCGTGGCCGGGCTCCCGGATGCGGCGTTGCCCCGGTAGACGCCGTAGGTCATCGAGACCCCGTCCTCCTCGCCGAGCACCATGTTCGTGATGATCCGGCTCGACACCGGGGCGCCGAGGTGGGTGAGGTTCGGGTTCTGGGCGACGATCTGTTCGGGCGTGGGACGCGGCGGCAGCGGCGGTACCGGCGGCTCCTGGTCGGTGGCGACCATGGCGACGTCGTCGACGTAGCCGGACCCGAGGCCGGCGGTGGAGGAGTTCAGCAGCACCGTGCCGGTGACCGCACCGGCGGGCGCGGCGACGGCGAACGTCACCTCCTGCCAATCGTCGCCGTTCGCGTCGGCCCAGACCGCCTGGTTCACGAGCCGGTTGCCGCCGGAGTCGAAGTAACGCACGTAGAGCCCGAGCGGTCCGCGCTCGAGGTTCATCCATGCGGAGGCCTGGTAGACGATGCCGGGCTGCACCCGGAACGGTTCGCTCTGCAGGCTCACCCCGCGAACGGAGTTGTTGTCCTCGATGCGCAGGCTCCGGGAGCCGCCGTGCGCCAGCGCGTCGGTGAGCCCGATCGACTGGTTCTCCCAGACGGTGCCGTCGATGGCCCAGCCGGTGACCGGGTCGATGGCTCCATCCTCGAAACCGCCGTTGGTCAGCGGGAGCTCGGCGACCGGTCGGGTCACGTCCACGCGCACGTCGTCCACGTACCCGCGTCCGGTGCTTGCGCCGCCCGAGTACAGCAGTACCGTCCCGGTCACCGCACCTGCCGGGCCTGTGGCCGTGGCGGTGGTCGCCACCCACCGACCGTCGGTGACGCCGGAGCCGGTCCACTCGCTGCCCACCAGTGCGCCGGCGGCGTCGTAGAACCTGATCCACACACTGACGGCGTCCCGCTCGACGTCGAGCATGGCCTCGGCCGTGTAGGTCGAACCGACCTCGACGGCGAACGGGTCGCTCTCGATGCCCAGCCCGTAGGTCGCGTGGTTGTCATCGAGAAGCAGGCTCCGTGCACCGGAGTTGGCCCGGTCCGGCGAAACCGCGAACACCGTGTCCGGCCGGGCGACGCCCCACAGGCTCCAGCCTGGGATCGACCCGTCGGCAGCAAGGTCGTCCTCGAACCCGGCGTTCACCAGCGCGACGTCGCCGGTGGCTTGGGCCCCGACGCTCGGAGCCGTCGGTGCGGCGCCTGCGGCCACTGCCGCGAGGGGCAGGGCCAACGCCGCAGCCGCCAGTGTGGCGATACCTCGAGTCGTGGTTCGCCGGCTCATTCCGTGACCTCGCATCGCTCAGTCCTCCTCGTCGGCGAACGGATCCTGGCCCGGGCCATCACCGAGCGGCGGTCCCCACCGGAACGTGTGGCTCCACTCGCTCGTGGCGCCGTCGGCGATCACGAAGCCCTCGGTGGCCACCGCCGTCACGGACACCCCACCGCGGCCGGGATACACGCCCGCAGCCACGACCTCACCGGCGACGAGGTAGTCCAAACCCTCGACCTCGGGGATGGTGTAGGTGTCGTGTACCGGACCCGGCCGGTCCGTGAACACGACCTCCAGCGGCGTCACCGGTTGCAGCTCGGGGACGTCGTACCTGAACAGGTGGACGCCGTGGGAGAAGAAGACGTCGCCGTTCGAGTCCACGTTGGCGTAGTTGCCGGCTCGGTCCACCAGCCGGGTGTACTCCATCGTCTCGGCATCGATGCGGAACAGGGAGTTGCGGTTCGTGCCGTAGACGTTGCCGTCCGCGCCGATGTTCAGGTACGCCCACGCCCAGACCGTCGAAGATCCGTACCGGTTCCCCAGCAGCTGCTCGGAGTAGACGATCTGCTCGGTGGCAGGGTCGTACTTGAAGACGGTGTCCTCCGACACCCCCCAGATCAGCCCGTCCGGACCGACCATCAGGCCGGTCACCCCCTCGTCGCCGGCCACCGGGATGATGTCCTGCACCACCTGACCGGTGTCCGGGTCGAACACGATGAAGTGCGCGTCCGTCTGACCTGACGGAACGGCACCCAGACCACCGTCGATGGTGGTCCCGATGTAGACCAGCCCGTCGTGGTGGAGCACGTCGATCATCGACTGCTCGGTCACGATCTCGTCCTTGTAGACGGCGGTGGTCCCGGTGGTGAAGTCGTGCACGGCGAGCGCACCCTGGTTGTGCCCGTAATAGGGCACCGTGACCATGAACGCGCGGTCCGTGACCGGGTCGTAGCCCAGCCCGAACGGACGGTCCTGCTCCTGTGCCTGCAAGGAGAAGACCTGCCGCGGCGCCGCCCCCGTGGCGGGGTCGTACTCCATCAACCGGCCGTGCCCGTAGGTGCCGAGCAGCATCCGACCGTCCCGCACCGCCGAGGACTCGAACTGGCCGGACTGGAGCGTCTCGCCGGCCGCACCGGTGGCGGAGTCGAACGGAGCGAGACCGATCATGTAGCCGGAGGCGTACAACGAGTCCGGGCCGGTGAGGATCTTCTGGATCGTGGTGGGGTTGCGGTAGTCGATCGGGTGGGCCTCGGACGTTCCGGTCTCGAGGTTGAGCTTGACCACGCCGTCGTTCGTGGCGGCGATCATCGTCCAGCCCGGCCACTGCGGGTCGTCCAGCTCGACCCAGTACGCGTCGTTGAGGTAGCCGTTGTTAGGGATGCCGAGATCCCGGGTGGTAGCCGTCTCGGAGTCGTACTCCCAGAACGTCTCCTGGAACGTGAAGATGTAGCGCCCGGGCGCGTCCGGGCGGGGCGTGACCTGGTACCCGAACGCCTCCTTGCCGTCTCCCCGCCAGTACTCGACCTGGTCGTCCGCGCCGATCACGAGAAGCTCGCTCAGTCCGCCCCGGGCGAAGAGCCGGTCGTCGACAAACGTGAACGTGGAGATGAACGAGTGGTCGGTCGCTCCCGGGGTGTCCACGTCGTTGAGCAGCGGGGTCTTCGTGCCGTCCGGCTCCACCTTCCAGATCTGCGCGCTGCTGCCGCCGGCGCCGACATAGAGGTTGCCGCGCTCCATGTCGTAGGCGAGTGCCCGGATGTAGGACTGGGTCTCATCGATGCGCCCGAGGTTCGTGATCGAGTCATCCGCTGGGTCGTACAGGTACAGCAGGCCCTTGGGGTAGCTGCCGATGTACATCCTGCCGTTCTCGGCGGCGGCCATCGACCAGCCGTACCCGTCGGCGGGGGACTCGGGGTTGATCAAGCCGATCTGCCTGACCTGGGTGGTCTGCGGGTCGTAGACCCACAGGCTGTAGGTCCCGGTGGTCGTCATGTAGATCTTGCCGTCGACCGAGCGGCGGATCTCGGTGGCGTGGTCCGCCCCGACGAGCGGGATCGTGCGCACGATCTCGCCGGTGAGGGTGTCGGCCACGACGAACGTCGCCGGACTGTCGGTGTCCTTGCTTCCTCGGTAGACGCCGTACGTCATGGAGACGCCGCCCTCCTGCCCGAGCACCATGTTCGTGATGATCCGGCTCGACACCGGAGTGCCGAGGTAGGAGACGTTCGGGTCCTGCGCGACGACGGTCTGGGGATCGAACGCAGCCACGGCCGCGGCGGGCTCGGCAGCGGCGGGTGCTGCGCCTGCCGGGGCGGCCGTGAGCAGGAGCGCGGCGGACAACAGCACGATCAGTGGACGGTGGACGGCTCGCATGGTGCCTCTCCCAAGCAGTCGAACTGTGTTGCGACGCCGCGGAGCCTTCGTTGGCCGCACGGGTCTTGCAATCGGTTGCAAGTGATGAACGAGAGAGTAGTGGCCCACGTCACATCCGCGCAACCCCTGGGTCCTCACTTTTGCAAGCGATTGCAGGTTCCCGGTCCGTCAGCCTAGATTTGGCCTGACCCCCACCTCGAGGAGCTCCATGCGGATCGCCCTGCTGCCCCCGGACGAACGCCCCAACACCGCCGGCTACGCGGTGTGGATCGGCGAGTGCACTGGCGCCGAGGTGGTGCTCCCCCCGGCCGAGCTCATGCCACGGTTCCGGCAGCCCGCGGACACCGCCGGCCTGGCCGATTGGCTGCGCAACGTCGCCGGCGAGGTCGACCACGCCGTGGTCTCCCTCGACATGCTCGTGCACGGCGGCCTGATCCCGTCCCGGCTGACGTCGGACCGCATCACCGACGTGCTGCCCCGGCTCGACGTGCTGCGCGAGCTGGACGTCCCGGTCACCGGCTACCAGGTGATCACCCGACTCCCCCACTACGACAGCGTCGGCCGGTCCCGGCAGGAGCCGGAGTTCTGGACCACGCACGGCCGCCGGATCCACGAACTGGGCGTCCGGTGGGACGCGCACGCGTTGGGCGAGGTCGGGGACGTCGAGGTCGCGGCCGCCCGGGAGGCGGTCCCGGTCGAGTACGCGCAGGAGGTCGTCGGCCGCCGGCTGCGCAACCATGTCGTGAACCTTGCGGCGCTCGAACTGGCCGCGGACGGAACCCTCGAGACCCTGGTCATCACCTCCGACGACACGGCTCCGCGCGGCCTTCCCGCGGCAGACCGCCGGGCCGTCGGTCAGTGGATCGATCGGCTCGGGGTGGAGGTGCTGCTCTATCCGGGGGCGGACGAGGTGCCGAGTGTTCTCGTGGCCCGGGTGGCCGCACGGGCCGCCGGGATTCGGCCGCGGGTTGCGGTGCGCTGCCCCGATCCGGACGGTCTCGACCGCGTCGCACCGTACGAGGACCGTCCGATCGCTCTCGGGGTGGCGCGGCAGATCCGGGCGGTCGGCGCGGTGCAGGTCGACGAGCCCGACGACGCGGACCTGGTGCTGGTGCTGCACGCCCCCGCGCACGAGCCCGGGGACTGGGTCTCGAACCCGCCGACGCGCTCGAGCGAGGCGGAGACCGCCGCCGTGGTGACCGAGGTGCTCGCCCAGCTGGCGCGTGGCCACCTGGTGGCCCTCGCCGACGTCAGGTACGCGAACGGCTCGGACCCGGGGCTCGTCGCCGCACTCGATGCGGCCGGCGCACTCGGGCGGCTCGTCGCATACGGCGGCTGGAACACGGCGGGCAACACCCTCGGCACCACGTTGGCCGCCGGGATCAGCGCCGTCATCGACTCCTCGCCCGCCGCGGCGGCCGCCCGCGGGCGCTACCTGGCGAACAAGATCATCAAGGACGGCCACTACCTGCCCACGCTGCGCCCACTGATCCAGCGCGAGCTGGCCGATCGGGGCCTCGCCGATCCTCCCCTTGCCGAGCTCGACTCCGTGCAGCGGAGGATCACCCGCGACCTGGACCGCTGGGCGCAGACGATCCGGGCCCTGGAGGGCTATCGCGTGCGCGACGCGCGGCTGCCCTGGCAGTACACGTTCACGGTCGACTTCGACCTGGAGCGCCACGCCGGCTGAGGCCGATCGCGGCGCCCACGGGCGCCGCTCACGCCTCGCCGGCAACCTCCGGTCGCTCGATCGGCTGCGCGTCGGACAGCCGGGACGCGGCCGGGCCGTCAAGGAACCAGTGGGCGTCCGGGTGCAGCTGCATGGCGCTGGCCGGACAGCCGACACTGACCGGCCCCTGCAGGGCCTGGGCCACGGCGGCGGCCTTGTGCGGCCCGAGCACGGTCGAGACCATCGTGCGCGCGCTCAGCAGTACCGGAACGGTCAGCGTCACCGCGGACGAAGGGACCGCCGCAAGGTCCGCGAACAGCCCTTCGTCGACCTGCTGTTGCCGCGAGGCGATGTCCAGCTCCACCAGGCGGAGTGCGTCCGGATCGTCGAACGCGGCGGCATCCGGTTCGTTGAAGGCGACGTGGCCGTTGACCCCGACCCCGAGGCACGTGACGTCGAGTCGGGCTTCGGCGATCAGCGCCACATACCTGGCTACCTCCGCCTCCACGTCACCGTCGGTGCGCAGTCGGGAGAAGCCGGCGAGCGCGGCGTCGGGCAGGCGGTCCTGGAGCCACCGGCCGAACGACTGCGGCGCGTCGGGTGGGATTCCGACGTATTCGTCCATATGCAGGGACCGGACCGCGGACCAGTCGATGCGCGGATCCTGCGCCAGGTGCGCGAGCATCGCCTCCTGCGACGGCGCACTCGCGAAGAGCACGTGGGCGGTGCCGCGTGCCTCGATCCCGGCGATGATCGCGTCCGCCGCCACCCGGGCGGCATCGGTCGCTACCTCATCCACCGTTGACCAGACCCGAATCCTGGACTGATGCACACCGGTCTGCGTCATGACCACCCACCCCTATAGCGCTTGCAATCGGTTGCAACTGACAATAGCCGGGGACACCCGTCAGGGTCAATCCTCGACGGCGCAGCGGCCGTCGGCGTTGTCCCCGTCCGCGCGGCGACGGCCTGGTGAGCGCCCCGTGTCCGGGCAGGCGGGCCCGGCCGGCGCTCGTATGCCGGGCCTTCGGCGGCCCGACCGGTGCCCGGACGCAGTGACGGCCGCCTGACCGCGGCCCGGATGCTGCCGTGAAGGGCAGGTCTGCCAGGTCGCTCAGCGCACCGGCGCCGTCGTCCCCCGTACGGTCAGCGATCCGGCGATCTTGACGTTCGCGGGTCGGGGACCGCCGGCGATCACCTCACCGAGGAGTTCGACGGCGTGTCGGCCGAGGTCCTCGAACGGTGCCGTGACGGTGGTCAGCGGCGGGGTGAGCGTTCGAGCCAGTAGGACGTCATCGCACCCCACGATGCTGCGATCGACCGGGACCCCGATCCCCCGCTCGGCGAGCCCGGCGATCACGCCGCACGCCATGAAGTCGTCGAAGGCGAGGATCCCCGTCGCACCCGTCCCGAGGATGTCCGGGACCGCGTCACGCCCGGACTCGAACACCGCCTCGAACGGTCCGAGCTCGATCACCTGCACGTCGGACGGAGCCGACTTCGCCCAGGCCCGGATCGCCGCCGTGCGCCGCTGCGCCGCCCACGACGCGGCCGGCCCGCGAAGCACCACCAGGCGCCGGTGCCCCAGTTCGACGAGGTGATCTGCCGCGCCCCGCAGTGCCTCGGAGTTGTCACACACGACGGAAGCCAGGCCCGCCGCAGCCCGGTTCACCAGGACGGCGGGGGTCGCACCGATCGCCGCCTTGAGCTCCGCGGTGGGTAGCCGGGAGGATGCGACGATCAAGCCGTCCACCTGCGAGCTCAGCCGCTGCACCAGGCCCGGCTCGGCTGGGCCGCCGACCGCGGCGTCCACCAGCAGCACGGAGGCCTCGATCCCCGCTGCGGCATGCTCGATGGACCGCACGAGCGGCGGGAAGAACGGGTTCGTGATGTCCACGACCACGAGACCGATCAGTCCGGTTCGTCCGGTGGCGAGCCCGCGAGCCGCCCGGTTCGGGGCGTACCCCCGGGCCGCGGCGGTGGCAAGGATCCGTTCCCGGACGTCGTCCTTGACCAGGTCGGGTCGGGAGAACGCGCGGGAGACCGTGGAGCCGGAGATGCCGAGCTCGGCCGCGAGCGAGTAGATGGTGGCTGCCTTCACGAGTCCCTCCGACCGTTCCTCGGCCGCGCCGCGCGGACCGATGCCCCACCCGCCACGACCGTCCTCGGGCGACTCCCGCGGCCACACGCTCCAGGCGCGCCGGGTCGGAATGGTGGCGAGTGAACCCCATCATGACGCACGACGCCCGCCGGCGGCGCCAGGTTGCCACGCGTCTTGCCGCGTGGGTGCCGGCCTGCACCGGCGGGGTGCGCCCACTCCTGGCTTGAGACCCGGCTCAGACCTGGGTCAGCCCCGGCCGGTCCAGCAGCGGATGACGCACCGCGCCCGCCGCGACGCGCGTCAGAGCCGGATGGCTGGCGCCCAGAGCGCGGTTCCCGGCCGGCGCGTACTGCCGGCTGTTGTACTCCAGGTGCGGCGAGCTCAGCGGTAGGCCGGTCACCAACCGGGCGGAGTGGGCGAAGGCGCCGGCCACGCAGGTCAGGTCCTGCACGGTCACGAACAGGTCATGGGCGCGGGCGTAGGCATGAGTGACCAGTGCGGAGGACTGTCCCTTCGAAGCCTTGATCACCACGCCCGACCAGCCGTCGGCACGCAGCCGGGCGAGCCGCCCCGGATCGCTGTAGCCCTCGTCGATGACCACCGGCACGCCGACACCCGAGAACGCGTCCCGGCCGGGGACCAGAGCGCGCGGCGTCGGCTGCTCGACGTACCCGAGCCGGGCAGCGGCCCATGGCGCGGTCCGGCGCAGCTCGACCGCGAGCAGCACCGTGGTCGCCGCATCCGGGTAGCCCTCGTTCGGGTCCACCGCCAGCGTGTACTCGCCCACCTCGCTCTGGGCGACTGCGGCGACGCGCGCGATCCGGGCGGCATCCTCGAGCGGGTCCAGGCCACCGACCTTCACCTTCAGGTGGCGGATCCCCTCGGCGCGCAGCCAGTCCCGCAGCGATGGCTCACCACCGGCCCGCGACGGGTCACCTGCGGTCGACCGATCACCACTCTCCAACGGGTCGCCGACCCCCACCACGTGCTGCACGGGCAGCTGCCGGCGGGGCTCGCCGTGGAAGTCGCCCGGGTACCGCCCACGCAGCGCGGGGTCCAGCCAGCCCAGGTCCTCGGCCAGGAACTCCTCGTGATACATCGAGAAGGCCGGCCGGCCGGCGGCGCGCGACCACGCGTCGTGGACCGCGTTGTCGACGGCGCCGAGCGCCAGTGCCGCGGCCAGCCCGGGCAGCTCGCCGGCGCCGTCGACCGCTGCCACGACCGCGGTCCGCGCGGCCTCGAGCTGCCGCCAGATCTGGATCGGATCCGCGGGACCCAGCCCTTCGGCACGGCTCGCGAACGCCGCCACGCACGAGCGCATGACGGCGTCCCGGACGTTCGGGTCCAGGGTGGCGCTCGGCCAGGCCCACGGCACCGAGAGCACACTGTGCCCGCGCCCGGTCGCGGTTCGCCCCGCGCGGTCGGACACCACCACCTCCACCTCGGCGAGGGTGTAGGACGTCAGGCTACGACCACTGATCACGAACGGTGGGTCGAGCCGCACCCGGTCGAAGGTGGCGTGCGCCTCGCGCACCACCACGTCCGTCGACCGTGGGCGGACGTCCGGTGTGCTGCTCAACCGAGCCGGTGGTAGTTGTCCGGCGTCACCTCGAACCGCAGCTCGCCGTCGGCGAGGTAGCGGGCGATCTCCGCCTGGACCGTCCGCCCCTGCGCGAACCGTGCCTCCACGGTGCCGCCGGCCACGTGCGGGGTCAGGATCACGTTCTCCAGCCCGAAGAACGCGCTGTCCGCGGCGAGCGGCTCCTCGGCGAACACGTCCAGCCCGGCGCGCAGCCGCCCGGAGGTCACCTCGGCGAGCAGCGCCCCGGAGTCGGTGACGGCGGCCCGGGCGGTGTTGATGACCATCGCCCCGTCACGCAGCAGCGCCAGCTGCTCCGCACCGATCAGGCCCGCCGTCTCGGCGGTCACGGGAGTGTGGATGGAGAGCACGTCGCTGGTAGCGCACAGCTCGTCGAGGTCGCACAGCGTCACACCGAGCCGCGCCGCGTCCTCGGCACTGACGTACGGGTCGTAGGCTCGCAACGCGCTGGCGCCGAGCCCTTGCACCATCCGGGCGTAGTGCCGACCGACGCGACTGAGCGAGACGAGTCCGATCCGTTGTGCGGAGATGCTGTGCCCGAGCATCCCGACACCGCCGGTCCGCCAGTCCCGGGAGGACTGGAACCGGCGATCGTGCAGCACCAGGTTGCGCAGCAGCGCCATCGTCATGGTGACGGACATCTCCGCGACGGCCACGGCCATCGCCTCCGAGCCGCCCTGGGCCAGCCGGAGGCCGGCGCCGAGGATCTCGACGGGATAGAGGCCTCGGACCGATCCCGCACTGTGCACGGCCAGTTTCAACCGAGGGCCGGTCAGGATCGCCGGATCGAACCGCTGCGTGGTCCAGGAGGTGATGAGTACATCGAACTCGCTCCCGACCCCCGGGGGCACCGGAACGCGCGGCTCCGCGCCGTCAGGGTGGACGATCTCCCCGAGGTCGGCCAGCGCACGCCGGGTGGAGTCGTCGTAGAGCCGGGCGAACTCGGCGGGTTCGATCGCGACGAAGATTCTCATTGTCTCTGCCATGCCACTCCTGGGAGGTCGGTCGCCTCGGGGTCCGTGACGGCGCCGCGCACAGGCAGCACCGCCTCCAGCAGTGCCCGGGTGTACTCGTGCTGCGGATTCGCGAACAGGTCGGCGGTGCGGGCTCGTTCCACAACCTGTCCGCGACGCATCACGATCACGTCATCGGCGAGTCGTTCCACGACGGCCAGGTTGTGCGTGATGAGCAGCAGCGCGAAGCCCAGCCGGGACTGCAGGTCCCGCAACAGGTCGAGGACCTGCATCTGGACGGATGCGTCCAGCGCGGAGGTGGGCTCGTCCCCCACCAGGAACTTCGGCTTCAGCGCCAGGGCGCGGGCGATCGCCACGCGTTGCTGCTGCCCGCCGGAGAGCTGGCGGGGGTACATGTCGAGGTAGGCCGGGCCGAGCTCCACCAGCCGCAGCAGGTCGACCGCTCGGTCGCGGCGTTCGGTCGGCGTGCCGATCTTGTTGATGCGCAGCGGCTCGGCGATGTTCTCGGCGACCGTATGCGTCGGCAGCAGGGAACCGTACGGCGACTGGAACACCATCTGCATCCCGCGTCGCCGGGCCCGAAGCGCCTTGGGCGCCAACGCGCCGAGGTCCTCGCCATCGAACGTGACCCGGCCCGAGGTCGGCTCGATCAGGCGCAGCACGAGCCGGGCGAGCGTGGACTTTCCGGACCCGGACTCCCCGACCACGCCGAGGGTGCGCCCGGGCAGCAGGTCCAGCGAGACCTCGTCCACCGCCACCACATCCCCGCCACGGCTGGCGAACACCTTCGTGAGGTCCCGTACCTGCAGCAACGCCTCCGACGGCGTCCCCGCGGTATCGGTGATCGCCACCACCTCGCGCTCGGGTACGTCCATGCCCACGTCGAGGGCCGCATCGATCAGCGACCTGCTGTAGGCCTCCTTGGGGCTGCGCAGCAGTTGTGCGATCGGCGCGCGCTCGACGACGTCACCGTCGCGCAGCACGACGGCGTCGTCGCAGACGTACCGGGCCACACCCAGATCGTGCGTGATCATCACCATCGCCATGCCCTGGTCACGCAGGTGCACGAGCAGGTCGAGGATCTGCTTCTGCACGGTGACGTCGAGGGCGGTGGTGGGCTCGTCGGCGATGACCACGTCCGGCCGGGCGATCGTGGCCATCGCGATCATGGCGCGCTGTCGCATGCCCCCGGAGAGCTGGAACGGGTACATCCGGATCCGCCGCTCGGGTTCCGGGATGCCCACGTCACCGAGGGCCTCGACGGCCCGCCGGCGGGCGTCGCTCTTGTTGGCCAAGCCGTGCCAGATCAGGTGCTCGGTGAGCTGCCGTTCCAGCGGGATCGAGGGGTTCAATGCCTCCATGGCGTTCTGGAACACCATGCCGACCTGCCGCCCGCGGACCCGCCGGACCTTGGCCTCGCCCGCGGTCAGCAGGTCGAGGCCAGGTGAGCCTTCGGCGGTGAGCACGGCCGACCCCTGCACCCGCGCGTTGCCCGGCAGCAGGCCGAGGATGGCGCGCATCGACACGCTCTTCCCGCTGCCCGACTCCCCGACGAGCGCCAGGGAGCCGTGGTGCGGCAGCGAGAACGAGAGGTCGTGGACCACCGTCTTGACGCCGTCGGGCAGGGCGAAGCCCACGGTGAGGCCGGAGACCTCCAGGACGGGCTTGCGCGACGCGGCGGACCCGGCTGCGCGGGGGCCGTCCGACGGCTCAGCTCTCATCGACGTCGAAAGCATCACGAACTCCGTCTCCCACCCAGGTGAAGGCCAGCATGATGAGCACGAACACACCGACCGGCCAGGCGATGAGCTCGGGATTGGTCTGGACGAACCGGTACCCCTCGTTGATCATCGTGCCCAGTGAGGGTGTCGGTGGTGCGACGCCGAGGCCGAGGATCGCCAGACCCGCTTCGGCGAGCATGTTGGCCGGGATGCCGAAGCTGGTGGTCACCAGCACCGGACCGAGCGCTCCCGGCACCATGTACCGCATCACCAGGGTCCACGGTCCGGCTCCCATGGCCCGCCCGGCCTCGACGAACTCGAGCGTCTTCATCCGCATGATCTGAGCCCGCAGGAGCCGGGACTGACCCACCCAGCTGGCGATGGTCAGGGCCAGGATGACGGCCCAGGTGCTGCGCCCGAGCACCGCGACGAGCAGCACCGCGAACAGGTAGCCGGGGAAGGCGAACATCACGTCGGTCAGCGCCATCAGCCACTGATCGATCTTGCCGCCCTTGTATCCGGCGAGCAGGCCGACGGCGAACGCGATGATCAGGGACAGCAGCTCGGCCATGATGCCCACGAACAGAGCCGTCCGGAGGCTGAACAGCAGGCGGCTGAGGACGTCGCGGCCGAGCAGGTCGGTGCCCATCAGGTGGCCCGGTGAGAAGGACGGCAGGAACTCCTGCCCCGGGTTGATGGTGGCGTAGTGGTGCGGGGCGATCAGCGGTGCGGCCAACGCCGTCAGGCAGGCCAGCGCGACGAGTGCGAGCCCGAGCACGGCCAGCCGGTTGCGCCGGAACCGCGCCGCGCGGCGGGACCACTCGCTGCGCGGAGGCGGAAGGCTGATGGTGATCGGACCGGGGCCGGCCGCCGGCGCCTTGACGGTGGCGGTCATGACGCTCCCCCTACCGCGACGGGCCGACGGCGCCCGGAGCCGGCGTCACGAGCGCGCCGAGCGGACTCCTCACCGGTGCGGGTCAGGCCGAGATCGGCCCGCACCCGGGGGTCGAGCAGGGCGTAGATGAGGTCGACCACCAGGTTCATCACCATCAGCAGTGCCGCGAAGAACAGGGTGGTCCCCATCAGCAGGGGCATGTCCCGGCCCACGGCCGCCTCGGTGAAGTACCGGCCGAGGCCGGGCACCCCGAAGATCGACTCCACGAAGATCGTGCCGGTCGCCAACCCGGCGAACATCGGCCCGAGCACCGTCACGAGCGGCATCATCGAGTTGCGGAGCACGTGGCGGACCATGATGGTGCGGGACCGGCCACCCTTGGACTTGGCGGCCACCACGTACTCCTCGCGCAGGTTCTCCAGCACGGAGTTGCGCACGTAGCGGGCCAGCACGCCGATCGGCGCGATCGAGAGTGCGAGCACGGGCAGGATCATGTTCGCCGGCCCGTCCCATCCGAACGGTGGCAGCAGGCTGAGCATCCCGGAGAAGACGATCACCAGGACCAGGCCGGCCAGGTAGTTGGGCAGCCCATGCCCCAGGGTCGCGGCGAACATGGTGCCCCAGTCCCAGACGGACTTGCGGCGCACCGCGGCCAGGATCCCGAGCGGCACCGCGACCAGCACCGAGATCAGGATCGCCCCGACGGCGAGACTGGCGGAGATCGGGAACGCGCCGGCGATGATCTCCTCCACGTCGAGGTGCTGGTACTTGTAGCTGGGGCCCATGTCCCCGGTGACGGCACCGGCCATGAACTTCAGGTACTGCTGCCACACCGGGATGTCCTCGCCGTAGCGAGCCGCCAGCCCGGCCTGCTGCTCCGAGGTGGCCTCCTGGGCCAGGCCGACGGTGCCCCCGCCGGACGCCTGGATGCTGGCGAAGTCGCCGGGCGCCAGCTGGAGCAGCGTGAACGTCAGCATCGAGACGGCGATCAGGCAGAGGACCACCCGGAGCAGCCGGCGGCCGATGTACATCGCGAGCTTCACCTTGGCCTGCCCTTCTGACGCGGTGCCGGGGCCCGCCAGGGCCCCTCGGGGGCTGCGCTGCTCATCCTTCGCTGCGGCTGAGGTACTTGTAGTAGCAGGTCTCCGGCGCTGCGCGGGGCGCGAAGCCCTCGACGTCGTCGGCCACCGCGAACAGACGGGAGTTCCACATCAGCGGGATGGTGAACGCCATCTCCTCGCGCAGTGCCGCGGCCTGGAGGAACGTCTGGGTGCGTTCCGCCTCGTCCACGGTGCCGCGGGCCTGCACGGCGAGTTCGGCGAACTCCTGGGCCCGCGGGTCGGAGTTGGTGGCCAGCGACTCCTCGAGGGCGGCGGCCTTCGCGGCGCCGTCGAGGCTCTCGTCGGCCTGGATCACCTGGTGGGCGAGCCAGTCCTCGGTGCTGAGACTGAACTGACGCACGTAGTCCGGGCCGAAGATGTTGTTCACCCAGTTGCTCATCGTGGTCAGGCCGGAGAAGGTACCGCCGTAGAAGCTCATCAGGGAGGTGTCCTCGAACGGCGCCCACCGAGTCTCGGTGTGCACACCGCCCTCGAGGAGCTCGATGTGCAGCGTGATCCCGAGCGCCTCGTGCCACTGCTCGGCGAGCGCCTCGAGCCAGGGCGACTCGAACGTGAACTGCAGGCGCGCGTCGGGCAGCCCGTCTCCGAAACCGGCCTCGTCCAGCAGCGCGAGGGCGCCGTCCACGTCGTAGGCGACGGCCAGGCCGGAGTCCCAGCCGGGGACCGTGTTGCCCGGGATCAGGGTGGTGCCTCCTTCCGAACCACCGGTCACCGCGGCGAGCGCGTCCCGGTCGATCGCCATGGACAGGGCTCGGCGGACCCGCTCGTCGTTGATCGCCTCGTGCCCGCCCCACATCCGCTGCAGATACGTGATGCCGTAGCCCGGCACCTCGACGATCTTCTCCTGCAGTTCCGGGTCCTGCTGCACCACGGTGGCGTTGGCCGAGACGATGTCCAGGTCGCCGGAGTTGAACGAGGTCAGGGTGGCCGTGGCGTCCATGCCCAGCACCATGTCGATGGTGGCGACGCGGACCGAGGCGAAGTCCCAGTACGACTCGTTCGCGACCATCTTCAGCGACGACGTCGGGGACCACGTCTGTGGCACATAGGCGCCGTTGCCAACCCAGTTCTCGGGCTGCATCCAGTCCTGCGGCATCGCCTCGAGGCTGGCCGGGTGCAGCAGCACCATCGAGTAGTGCGACATCAGCAGCAGGAAGTCGGAGTTGGGTGCCTCGAGCTCGACGACGAGGGTCGCGTCGTCGGACGCGCTGATGCCCACGTTGGCCCAGTCGGTGTCGGCGCCGGAGAGGTGCTCGGTGGCGCCCTTGATGCCAAGACCGCTGAGGTAGCTGGACGCGCCGGCGGCGTAGTTCGTGCCGGCGCCGGTGGGCGTGAGCAGACGCTTGAAGCTCCACTCGGCGTCGCCGGCCGTGACCGGGTCGCCGTTGGACCAGGTCGCCCCCGCCCGCATCGTGAAGGTGTAGGTGCTCGCGTCCTCGGACACCTCCCAGCTCTCGGCGGCGGCCGGGACCACATCGTTGCCCTCGTCGTTGGAGAGCACCAGGCCTTCCAGCAGCCCGGCCGGGACCACCAGCATCACGTTGTTGACGTAGTGCGGGTCGAGCGAGTCGATCGACCCGCTGGAGATGGCCAGCCTCATCGTGCCCGAGGGGCCCTCCGCGCCATCGGCCCCGGTCGGCTCGGGCTCGTCCTGTCCCTCGAAGCCGCAGCCTGCGAGGGTCAGGCCGGTCACCCCGATTCCGCCGCCGAGGAACAAGCGTCGACTGACTGTGATCCCACCGTTCATCTGAACTCTCCGTTCGGCCGGGTTGCGCGTCACACCGCTGTGACTGGACTCACGTTGCAACCGATTGCAAGTCAACATAGCCACTCCGTGCGGACCAGGTCAAGTGGTGCGGTGTCACGCGTTCGTTTCGTCCGGCCGACCTCGCTCACCGTGGCCGGCCACGCTCGCCGGAGACCCTTGACAGCACACCCGAGCCAGCCCTACGTTCACCACACCCCGCGGTCTACAACCGGTTGCAAGAGTTGCCCGTGAAGACCGAACGAGCTGCGCGATTCCCCAGGCGGGGCGATCCCTCGCACCTGGCCTCGATCGCGTCATCCGCGTGCCCACTTGGAGGTTCAGAATGAGGAGTCACCCTGCCCGCTTCCGATATCGCAGACGGCTGCATCGCCTGGTTCCGGCCGGGGCGGCGCTCGCCGTCGCAGCAGCGCTCCTGGTTGCGACGCCCGCCGGCGCCGAGCCGGAGGTCCCGACCGCCGAGGGCGCCCTCGCCGTGTCCGCGACAGTCGTCGACCTGGGCGTCGCCGCGACGCAGGTCAACGTCCGCACCGGGGTGACCGCGGTGTTCCCTGACGGGACCCCGGTGGCGTATGTGCTCTCCGACGGCAACCCGGTCTCCTTCAACGTGATCAACGTCGAGACCGGCGCGCTCATCTCGTCGTTCCCGCTGCCGCCGAAGTCGATCGGCGGCTACCCCGCGGTCGCCCCCGACGGCTCCGCCTACTTCGGGGTCCGAGACGGCAGGAGCACGCTCGTCTATCACTACGACCCGCTCACCAACGACGTCGAGTTCCTGATCGAGAGCCCCACCGGCGACTCCGTCACCCGGAGCCTGGTGGTGGGCGAGAACGGCCTGGTCTACGGAACCACCTATCCGCGCGCCAAGGCGTTCACCTACGACCCGCAGACCGGCGAGGTGGTGGACTTCGGGTCCGTGACCACCGGTGACGCCTATGGGTGGGGACTGGAAGAGGTGAACGGCACGATGTACATCGGCACCGGCATCGGCGAGGGGCACGTGATGACGGTCGATACCGCGACCCGCGAGATCGCCGAGCTGGCACTGCCGCCGGAGTACGACGAGGCGCTGACCTACTTCTACCGCTTCCAGCAGGTCGGGGACCTGGTGGCGATGGCGTTCTCACCCGGTCTCCCGGGCGGCACGAACACCGCGTTCTGGGACACCGTCAACCAGGAGTGGGCGTGCGAGGGCGCCATCGGCACGTTCTTGCAGCTGAACGGCCCGTACACCCAAGCCACGCCCGACGGCGTCATGTACTACAAGTCGGGGGGCGAGATCTGGTCGTTCGACTCTTCCGACTGCTCGACGGCGGCCACCGGTTGGGCCGATCTCGGGCTCTCCGGTTCCCACCGGGTGCTCGACCTCGTCATGGTCGGCGAGGCAGACGCCGCCGAGCCGTGGCTGGTCGGCGTCAACAATGACGGCTCCATGTGGCGGTTCAACCCGAGCACGGGTGAGCACGCGGAGTTCGAGAGCGAGGTGCTGGGCGCTCCGCTGACTGCCCACACCGTCACCAGCGGCCCGGACGACCAGATCTACGTGAGCACCTACCTCGGGCCGGGCACGATCAGCCGCTACGACCCCGCGACCGAGCAGATCACACAGCTCAACGGCCCAGGTCAAGCGGACTCATGGCTCACCTACGGTGACGAGGTCCTGGTCGGGAGCTATCCGAACGCCATCGTGCACCGCGGCGACCCGGCGCAGCCGTGGGACTGGGGCACCAACCCGGCCCACGCGTTCCAACTCATCGGGGACGCCCAGGACCGGGTCATCTCGATGGCGACCGACGGCGCACTCGTCGCCCTCGGCACGGTGTCCGACTACGGGGTGCGCGGTGGTGCGCTGACGATCACCGACATGAACGGCACCATCGACGTCTACCGGGATCCGGTCCCGAACCAGAGCGTCACATCGGTGGCGTTCGGTGCGGACGGCCTCGTCTACGCCGGCACCTCGATCCGCGGCGGACTGTCCAGCCCGAACAGCCCACTGGATGCACATCTGGTGGTGGTCGACCCGGCTACAGGCACTCAGGAGTTCGCCGGCGTGCCGGTACCGGGCAACGACGTGGTGGCCGCACTCGCCGTCCGAGGGGAGACCGTGTGGGGCCTGACGAACACGGGAATGGTCTTCGGCTTCGACACCGCCAGTCGCACGGTCACGTCGACGACGGATCTGGGCACCGGCCGCTCGGCCTCACCATGGGGCCTGGGCAGCACCCTCCAGGCCAATCCGGTCGACGGCCTGCTGTACGGCATCGCGGGTGAGTCGGTCTTCGTGTTCGACCCGGCCACCCAGGAGTTCCGGATCCTGACCGAGCCCGGCTTCAAGCGGTTGACCATCACCACGTCGGGTCAGCTCTACGCAGTCGGCGCGACGAACCTGTACCGGATCGACCTCGAGGGGACCGTACCCGCGTGCACCGCCACCATCGACGGCCAGCACACCGGTCCGCTGACGGTCACCGACGGCGTCACCTGCGTCCTCGGCGCCACCGTCGACGGGCCGGTCACCGTGGGGGCCGGCGGGAGTCTGGTGGTGCGAGATGCCACCCTCGTCGGCCCGGTCGCCGGCACCTCGGCGGCGACCATCGCGATCACCGACTCCTCGATCACCGGGCCGGTCATGATCACCGGCTCCACCGTGGAGACGACGATCGCCGGAAACGAGATCGTCGGTCCGCTGGCGTGCTCGGGCAACACCCCGGAGCCGACCAACGCCGGTGTGCCGAACACGGTGTCCGGATCCCGGTCGGGTCAGTGCGCCGACCTCTGAGGCGGGGTGATGCCGAGGCGGTGAGCCCGCCTCGGTAGTCGAGCGGTGACGCCGCCCCGGGTCCAGCCCGGGCGGCGTCACTGTGTCCGTCGCGAAGCTCGCCGGGCCGGGAACCGCGCGAGAGCCAGAACTCGTCGGGCCGCAAGCCCTCGTCAGACCGCAACCTCCTCGAGCCGCAGACCCTCGTCAGACCGCGAAGCTCCGGGCACCGCCGTCGCCGTCCGCGCTCTCCTGCGCGAGCAGCGCGACACGAGTCGCGAGCAGGCTGGCGGCCGTGGTGATCTCGGGTTCCCGGCCGGCGTCGACCGCGTCGAAGAAGTACGCGGCCGGGCGCCGTGGCGGCGGCAGCGTCTCGACCCATGGGGCGCGGTCGTGGGTGGCGACCGTGAGCGTGTTGTACGCCCAGTCCAGCTCGGCCGTGCCCTCCGAACCGGTCAGGCGCATCCGGTAGTGCCCGTGCACGTCCGCGGCCTGGGGGGAGAGCCAGTTCGCCTCGATCGTCGCGGTCACCGGCCCGGCCCGGAGCAGCACTGCCACATGGTCGTCGAACTCCGGGTGGTCGGCGGCCCGCGCGTTCCCGGTCAGGGCGCTCACCGAGCCCGAGGTCGCGCCGGTCAGGGTCAGCACGAGGTCGATATCGTGGATCGGCAGATCCGCAGCGATCCCGCCGTAGCCGGCGCGGCTCAGGAACCAGGCCGGCCGGGTGGGCAGGTTGAGCTTGTGCGGGCCGGTGCTCGCGACCAGGGCGAGGTCCCCCAGCACGCCGTCGGCGAGCAGCCGGCGGACGGCCAGCGTGGGCGGGTAGAACCGCTTCTCGAACACCACCGAGACGTGCCGGTCCGCCCGCTCGGCCGCATGCTCGATCTCGTCGAGCTGGGTCAGCGACGTGCACAGTGGCTTGTCCGCGAGCACGTGCGCACCTGCCTCGAGAGCGGCGAGCACGGCCGACGCCCGCTCGCCGTACACACCGGCCACGAGGGCCACGTCCACGTCGTGCGCGGCGAGCAGCTCGCCGGGGTCGGCGTAGGTCGGCACGTCCGGCGCACCGGCAAGGTGGGCGGCGCGCATCGCGGGATCCGGCTCCGCGATCGCGACCAGCTCGCACGAGGGCCGCTGGGCAACCTCGTCCAGGGCGTAACTCACGTGCGGGTGCGCCGCACCGAGGATGGCCACGCGGGTCATGAGAGGTCCTCCAGTCGCACCTGGCGCCCGGTCCGGGCCGCCTCGTAGATCCCGCAGAGCAGCCGGACGGTCCCCACGGCGTCGGTGGCATCGGCCGCGGACCGGCGTCCGCCTGCGATCGCCGCCAGGACCTCCCGCCACATCGCGACGTGCCCCGCGATCCCGATCGCCGCCGGATCCGATGCCCCACTGATCACCGAGTCGTCCGCGGGCGGCGGCGGCACACCGGGCACGTCCCAGCGGATCACCTCACCCTGGCCCAGCTCGACGACGCCCCGGGACGTGTGCAGGGTGAGCGTCGCGGGCGAGCCGGGCGGGGTGGCCGTGGAGGTGCTGATCATGCCGAGCGCACCCGAGGCGAACCGCAGCGTGGCCACCGTGGTGTCCTCGGCGTCCATCTCGTGCCCGAGCGTGCCGTACTGCGCGGTCACGTCGGCCACCGGGCCGCACAGCCAGCGCAACAGGTCCACGTTGTGCACGCCCTGGTTCATCAGCGAACCGCCACCGGCGGCCATCGAGGAGCGCCATCCGGCGGCCGCGTAGTAGTCGTCGTCGCGGTGCCAGTGCACGTGGGTGGTGGCCAGGCGCACCCGGCCGAGGCGGCCGTCGTCGAGCAGGGTCCTGACGTAGGCGAACTCGGCCTCGAACCGCCGCTGCGCGACCATGGCGATCACCACGCCCCGCTCGGCCTGCAGCGCGGCGAGCCGCTCCGCGTCGGCGACCGAGGTGGCCATGGGCTTCTCCACAAGGACGTGCCGGCCCGCCTCCGCGGCGGCGATGGCCAGCGGTGCGTGCCACTGGGTGGGAGTGCAGACCGCGACGGCAGCCACCTCCGGGTGCGCGATCACCGCGTCCGGGTCGAGCCGGACCGCCCCCGGCCAGCCGCTCTCGGCCGCCAGCCGAGGACTTCCGCCACTGAACGCCACCAGATTCACGCCGGGCAGCGCACGCAGGGCCCGCGCGTGCGTGACCCCGATCGCGCCCAGCCCGATGATGCCGATACCGAGTTCGGGCGAGCTCACCTGGGTCCCTTCCACGACGGAGAGTGTCCCGCCACCCTACGGTGTCGAACCCTTGACTTGCAACCGATTGCACGCCAGGATGCGTCGCGTGAAAAGAATCGGATTCATAGGCACCGAGAACTCCCACACCGACCACTTCATCCGCTTCCTCAACGCCGAGGAACGCCACCCCGGCCATCGCGCAGCAGCGCTGGTCGGCGGAGCGAACGACCGCAACTCCGCGCTGGCCGCGAGCGGCGGGATCGACCTCGTCGTCGAGGCACCGGAGGACCTGATCGGGCAGGTCGACGCCGCGATCATCTCCAGCCGCGACGGCGCACTGCACCGCCGGCAGGCGGAGCCGCTCCTGGCGGCCGGCATCCCGGTGCTGGTGGACAAGCCGCTCGCCACCACCGTCCCCGACGCCGCTGCCATCCTGGCCGCAGCCCACGCGGGCGGGGCGCCGGTGTTCTCCGGTTCCGCGCTGCGGTTCGTGCCGCAGATCTCGGAACTGCGCGACGGCGGAGCCGAGCTCGGGCCGTTGCGTCACCTGCACGTGGTGGGTCCGGCCGATCCCGACAGCCCGTACTCGGGCCTGGCCTTCTACGGGATCCACCACGTGGAGGCCGCACTGGAGATCCTCGGCAACCCGGTCCTCGTGCCCGGCGAGGTCACTCCCGTGGTGCGCCGGCACGGCGACACGACCACCGCCGTCGTACGCCTCGGCGAGACCGAGGTGACGTTCACGTTCGTGGTTCCCGGCGATGCGACCCGGGTGCCGTTCCACGCCACCGCCGTGCGGACCAACGGCGTCATGGCGCGCGAGCTGGTGCTGGACCGCGACTACAACGCGCCCGCCCTGGCCGCGTTCATCGACGCGGTCGAGACCGGCCGCTCCCCCGTTACCGACGAACACCTGCTCAGCCCGGTGGTGGTGCTCAGCGCCATCGCCGAGGCCCTGCCCCTCGGAAAGGACGAATCATGACCACGCCCCTGCGGTTCGGCGTCATCGGCGTCGGCACCATCGGCCGTGCCCACCTCAAGCGGCTCCGTTCGGCGCAGTCCCCGGGCGAGCTGGTCGCCCTCGCGGACGTCTCGGCCGAGGCGGCCGCCGCCGCGGCGCAGGAGTTCGGCACGACGGCGGAGACGCTGGAGTCCCTGCTCGCCCGGGCGGACGTGGACGCCGTGATCGTCGCGATCCCGTCCGGTCTGCACGCGGACACGACCATCGCTGCCCTCGATGCCGGCAAGCATGTGCTGCTCGAGAAGCCGATCGACGTCACGGTCGATGCCGCGGACCGGATCATCGCGGCCGAGGAGCGTTCCGGGAAGACCCTCTCGGTGGTGAGCCAGCGCCGGTTCGCGGCGGAGAACCAGTTCCTGCGGGATGCGATCGCCGCGGGGCACCTGGGCAAGGTCACCGCCGCGAACATCGAGATCGCGCTCTGGCGCACGCAGGAGTACTACGACTCCGGCGCCTGGCGCGGTACCTGGACACTCGACGGCGGTGGCGCGCTGATGAACCAGGGCGTGCACCTGGTGGACCTGATCCTGTGGCTGCTCGGTGACGTCGAGGAGGTGTACGCCCACGGTGGGCTGCTCGCGCACGAACGCATCGAGGTCGAGGACACGATCACGATCACGGCCCGGTTCGCCAGCGGCGCCCTGCTCACCTTCCTCGCCACCACCACCGCCTACGACAACCTCCCTCTGCGGGTGGCGATCATGGGCGACGGCGGCAGTGCCGTCACGCTGTCGGAGAAGTTCACGCACTATGAGTCCCGTACCGGGGCGGCGCCGGAGGAGTTCGGTGCGGTCGACCAGCAGCTCGGTCAGCTGAACGACTTCGTCACGGCCGTGCAGGCCGGCACCCGGCCGCTGGTCACCTCCGTCGAGGCGCGCGCGGCCGTCGCGTTCATCGAGGCCGCCTACACGTCGATGCGCACGGGCGAGCCGGTCAAGCCGCGATGAGCCTGGGCCCGGCCGATCCGACGGTGCCGACAGGGCAGACGGTGCCGACCGGGCAGACGGTGCCGACCGGGCAGTCGGTGCCGACCGGGCCGGCCGGGGTGCTGGCGCCGGTGCTCGCGGCGAGCACGCCCCAGGTGTGGTCGTTCATCGGTGACTCGGTGACGGCGGCGAGCTGGCACACCTGGGGTGGGCGCGGCTTCGTCGAGCTCTTCCACGAGCGTCTGCGCGAGCTCGGCCGCACCAGGGACGGCGTGGTGAACACGGCCGTGTCCGGCTGGCGGGTCACCGACCTCGCCGAGAACCTGGACGCCATCTGCCTGCGTTACCGGCCCGACGTCGTCACGATCGGCGTCGGGCTGAACGACACCAAGGGCCTGGCCGACGGCGTCGACGCCTTCGGACGCACCTACCGCGAGCTGGTGACGCGGATCCGCGAGGCGAGTGACGCCGTCGTGGTCCTGCAGACCCCGAACGGCACCCTGCCCACCGGGCCGGAGCACGTGCTGGCCCACCTGGACGCCTACGTCGCGGAGATCCGCGGCGTCGCTCGGGACCTGGAGGCGCCGGTGGTGGACCACTACGCGCAGTGGCAGGCCACCGATGCGAACACCTGGTACCACTGGCTCGGGCACGGCTGCCACCCGAACGCCTACGGCCACCGCGCGATGGCCCGCACCATGATGCAGGCGTTCGGGGTGTGGAGCGAGGACGCCAAGAGTGGGCGCCTGACCATCCCGTGAACCTCCGGAGGCGCCGGGCGAAGAGTGGCTAGCGGGGCTTGCGCACGCGCCGCATGATCGCCGGCCACACGCCGAACATCGCGACGAGCCACACGACGATCCCCCGGACGATCCACAGTCCCGCCGGCCAGACCACCTCGTACGACCCCGGGATGCCGAGCAGGGCCGCGATGATCTGGCCCCAGGCCGCGCGTCCGGCCGCCAGGCCGTCCAACGAGAGCGCCCCGATGATGATCACCGCGGCCAACGCCAGCAGGAAGAGGGACCCGACCCCGATCCTGCCAGCCTCCTTGTCGCCGCGTGCCCGGGCGATGAGGGCCATCACGAGGTGCGCGAACGGGAACACCACGAAGAACCACAGCAGGGCACCCATGAGGATCCCGACGTAGGCCAGCACGAGCATCCCGGCGAGCGTCCCGACCGCTCCCAGCGGAGTCTGGCAGGCGAAGTACTCCGGATCGTCCAGGACCGCCGGGATGGCGCAGACCACGATGGCCACCGGCATCACGCCGAGCACCCACCAGAGCATCCGCCGGTTCAGCGGCCGGCTGCGCTGATGCGCCCGCATCACGACCTCGATGATGAGGGCCGACGCCACCATCGGGACGCCGAAGATCGCACCGATCGGCCCGACGCCGTCGGCTGCCTGCGGGTCGAGCAGGAGCAGCGGCACGGCCGCGATGAGGACGGCGATTATCGAGATCACGGCGACGACCGCGATGACCTCCACGCGTTCGCGCGGTTCGTCGGACCCGGTCACCCGAAGTCGATGCCCTGGGCGAGCGGCAGCTCGGTGGAGTAGTTGATCGTGTTCGTGGCGCGGCGCATGTAGGCCCGCCAGGCGTCGGACCCGGACTCACGCCCGCCGCCGGTGCTCTTCTCGCCGCCGAAGGCGCCACCGATCTCCGCGCCGGAGGTGCCGATGTTGACGTTCGCGATGCCGCAGTCCGAACCGTCGGGCCCGAGGAACCGCTCGGCCTCGCGCTGATCCAGGGTGAAGATCGACGACGAGAGCCCCTGCGGCACCGCGTTGTGCATCGCGATGGCCTCGTCCAGGTCCGTGTAGGTGAGCACGTACAGGATCGGCGCGAAGGTCTCGGTGTGCACGATCGCCGACTGAGCGGGCATCCGCACCAGGGCCGGGGTGGCGAAGGCGGCGTCGGGTGCGGACGCGACGTCGTGGGCGTCGCCGCCGGTGACGACGGTGCCGCCCTCGGCCCGGGCCTGCTCCAGGGCCGCGAGCATGCGGTCCCGCGCGGCCGCCGAGATCAGCGGCCCGACGAGCGTGCCGCTCTCGCGCGGGTCCCCGATCGGCAGGCCGCGGTAGGCGCTCGCGAGCCGCTCGAGCACCTCGTCCACAACGCTTTCGTGCACGATCAGCCGCCGCAGCGACGTGCACCGCTGCCCCGCGGTCCCGACGGCGGAGAACACCACCGCGCGCACGGTCAGGTCCAGGTCCGCCGACGGCGTCACGATCGCCGCGTTGTTGCCGCCGAGTTCCAGCAGCGTGCGTCCCATCCGGGCCGCGACGACCGGCGCCACCTCGGTGCCCATCCGCTCCGACCCGGTCGCCGAGAGCAGCGCCACCCGCGGGTGCGCGACCAGCGCCGCACCGGTCTCGCGCCCGCCGAGGATCACCGTGGCGAGGTCCTCCGGGGCGCCGTGCTCGGCGGCGGCCCGGCGCAGCAGGGCGGTCGCACCGAGCGCGGTCAGCGGCGCGGTCTCGGACGGCTTCCACACCACCGGGTCCCCGCACACGAGTGCCACGGCCGTGTTCCACGCCCACACGGCCGCCGGGAAGTTGAACGCGCTGATGATGCCGACCACGCCGAGCGGGTGCCAGGTCTCCATGAGCCGGTGCCCGGGCCGCTCGGACGGCATGGTGCGGCCCTCGAGCTGCCGGGACAGCCCGACGGCGAGGTCGCAGATATCGATCATCTCCTGCACCTCGCCGAGCGCCTCGGCGGTGATCTTGCCCGCCTCGAGCGTGACGAGCGTGGCGAGATCCGCCTTGTGCTCGCGGAGCAGGTCACCGAAGCGGCGCACCAGCGCACCGCGGGCCGGGGCGGGCACCATCCGCCAGGTCGTGAACGCCTCGTGCGCGACCTCGACGGCGGCGTCCACCTGCGCGGGGGACGTCACCGGGAGAGGGAACAGGGCCTGCCCGGACACCGGTGACGTCGGCGTGAAGGAGGCAGCGCCGTCGGGCGTCGACGGCAGCTGCGCGCCGAGCCGGCGCAGCGCCTCGAGGGCCTGATCGCGCGGGTCCGGCAGGGCGCGCCGGGCGTCTTCGAGCGGCCCGACGGCGGGGGTGGCGTTCGTTGTCATCGTGGTCCTTCGGTGGGGCGGGCGCGGGAGGCCTCACTCTGTGCGGCGTACAGGTCGAACGGGTCTAAGAGGTCGCGGCCGAGCGCTCCGGCCAACCAGTCCGCGTCGAGTGTCGCAGCCTCCTGGGTGCTGTCCTTCGCGCCCCGGTCGGTGAGGTTGGAGGCGAAGATGCCCGCGGCCGAGGCGGGCAGGAAGTCCTCGTAGACGATCGGGGTGCGGGCGTCGGACGCGTCGTAGCTGAAGTAGGCCAGGCCCTCGGCGTCGAGTTCGGCCTCGGTGCGGGGGAAGTCGCGCGCCCAGATCTCGCGGAGGATCTCCTGGCGTCGGACGGCCGCGGCGCTCCCGGCGGCCCCCACTGGGCCGCCCGCCTCCGCGGACCGGCCACCGGTGCCGCCCGCCGCGACGCTCCGGCGACCGGTGCTGTCACGGCTGCCACCCGCCGCACCAGCCATGCCACCGCTCGGCGCCCCGGCCACCGCGTCCGGTTCATTGCTCGCCTCGGCCCGTTCGCGGGCCTCGACGATCGCGGCGTCGTAGCGCGCCCGCCCCGCGCGGGTGAGCGCGATGCCGCGCGCCTCGACCTCCCCGAACCGGACCCGCAGCGAGTCGGTGACGATCTCGCCGTCGGGCGTGCGGAAGGCGCGCGGCTCCGCGAGCGCGCGGAAGGAGGTCTGGCGCAGCAGCACGTCCGGGCCGTCCCACCGCGGCGGCCCCTGGATGTCTTCGATCATCGTGATGCCGCGGGCGGACATCCGCTCGTACAGGGCGTCGATGTCGAGCACCCGCGGGGTGAGATGGTTGATGTGGGTGCTGGCGACGCCACCGATGTCCGCGGCGACGGCCGAGACCCGTTCCAGCTCGGTGTACCAGGCCCGGTCCACCGGTTCGGGCGAGAGCTCGAACGTCGCCGTGGCCAGGCTCAGGAACTGCTCGGCGTCCGCGGAGCCGAGTCCGCCGTCGGCCTCGGCGCGGCCGGAGAGCGCGAGCAGTTCCGGCGAGAAGATGCGCCGGCGGCCCAGGAACTCCTCGAGCCGGGCCTGCAGGTCGGCCGAGAAGAACCGCCGGTCGCCCGGGGTCAGCACGGAGGTGAACACCCGGAAAGGGTTGCGGGCGAGCTCGTCGGCGGCGACGGGACGGAATGCCGTCGACACCACCGGGATGGCGCTGGAGCCGGCATCGCGCAGGTCGTAGAACCCGACCGGATACATCCCGATGGCGCCGAACACCCGCGCCACCTGGCTCAGTTCCTGCGGCGTGCCGAGCCGGATCGCGCCGTGCCGCTCCGCGGTGACCCGGTCGATGCTGCCCAGGCGCTGCGCCGCGGCGGGATCGGCCGCCATCACGTCGGAGTTCACCTCGTGGGCGACGTCGAGCAGGGTTGTGTAGGCGGGAACCTCGCGGCCGTACATGTCGGAGAGGCTGCGCGCGAACGCCGCCCGCAGTTCCCAGGTGGCTACGTCCGGCACGCCCGCTCCCTCGTCTCGACGCCGACCCCAAGGCTAGTCGACATCTCACCATGCGGACAGGGTGTGCACGTCGGAGTCCCCCGGGAGGGCTACAGACAGGTGTGCTCCGGGGGGTGACGACGTGGCGGGCCGCGGTCCATAGCGTCATATCTGGTCGCGGCAAGCCTGCCGCGCATAGTGCGAAGGAGTCTGGCATGAAGTTCGTTTGGCAGGTACTGGCCCTCGTGGCCGTCTTCATCGGATGTCAGGGCATCATGTCGCTGGCGGCAGGGATGCCGTGGCTCGAACTGGTCGGCGGGATGGTGGCGTGCACCCTCGCCGTGCTGGTCTACCGATTCGTGGTGGGGCGGACCGAGCACCGGTCCGTCACGGAACTGGGCGGCGTGAAGGTCGGGCGCCGACTGGCTCTCGGTTCCCTGATCGGCTTCGGACTGTGCGGCGTTGTCATCGCAGCCATCGCTGCGCTCGGGTACTACCGGATCGGCGGGTTCGACTCCTGGACCGGCGCAGTGGGGCTGGCCGGCGTCATGGCCGTGGCAGCCACGACCGAGGACCTGTTGTTCCGCGGCGTGCTGTTCCGCAAGGTCGAGGAATGGACCGGCACCTGGATCTCGATCGCGGGGACCAGCCTCCTGTTCGGCGCCGTGCACCTCATCAACCCGCACGCCACCCTGTGGGGCGCCCTCCTCATCGCGCTCACCGGCGGCCCGTTGGTCACCTCCGCGTTCATCGCGACCCGCAACCTCTGGCTGTCGATCGGGCTGCACTTCAGCTGGAACTTCGCCCTGGGTGGCATCTTCAGCACCGACGTCGGCGGCAACACGTCCCGGCCGGGGCTCCTGGACTCCGCCACGTTCGGCCCCGAACTGATCACAGGGGGAAAGTTCGGCCCGGAGGGCAGCATCTTCACCCTGATCTTCTGCGCCCTGGCGACAGCGGTCTTCCTGCTGGTGGCGCACCGTCGGGGACGCCTGGTTCCGTTCCGTCGCAGCGAACGCGTCCGGGTCCTTACGCAGCTTGCCCGGCAGGCCGCCGGGCAGTCCGACGGGCCCCGGCCGAACCCGTCCGGTCACGACACATACGCCGCGCTCCGCTGACCGACCGCAGGGCCGCTCCTGGACTACGGTGCAGGCTCGACGTCGTCCAGGAGCGACTCCGCCGCGCGACGGAGGGCGGGCATCTCCGGCGCCCGGGGATGTCCGGCGGCCATCAGCGGAACAGGTCGAACAGGCCGAGCTGGAAGGCGGCGTCCCGGGCGATCAGGAAGCCAAGGATGCCCATGATCCACGCCATGGTCTCCCCCGCCGACCGCGCCATCCAGTCCGAGATCCGCTGCAGCACCGGCTCGACCGCGCGCCGGGCCAGGACCCGCCCGGCGAGGAGCACCAGGGCCGGCACGATCATCACGAGGCAGTAGCCCGCGAGCACCAGGACCCGCTCGGGTCCGGCCAGGTCGGCCCCGGTGATCAGGCCGATGGCGCCGAGGTAGGGCAGCATCGTCGCGACCTCGAGCACCGCGGCGCCGAGCGCGAGCCCGATCAGGGCCAGGTAACCGCCGCGGCCCTCGGTGGCCACGGTGCGTTCGCGCCAGCGGGCCAGCCGGCCGGTCAGAGCCGGGGCCGACTGGTTGGCGCCGCCACCCGGAGCCGCACCGGCGGCAGCGGCGGCCCAGGCGCTGCCGTCCGAGCCGGCTTCCGCGCTATCGGCAGCAGCACCCCCATCGAACCCGCTCGCACCGGCGCCGCCCCCGGCGGCGCCTGCTCCAGCCGACCGACCGCCCACGGCTACGTCGCCCGCCCGAGCCGACCCTCCGCCGTCGGGCGCCTTCTTCTTGCGCCCCACGAAGAACGAGCCCGCGAACAGTGCGACGCCAACGGCCAGCTGCACCCACAGCAGCACCGGCGAGTCCGACTCCATGATCGAGGCGAGTCCGGTCGCGCCGGCGAGCAGCGCCAGGCCGACGCCGAAGTAGAACACCGCGACCGTCGCGAGGAACACGAGCACCCGCTGCGCACGCAGCCGGCCGGGCGCGAGCATCAGCCAGATCGGGATGAGCAGGGTGCCGAAACTCGTGGAGTCGATCAGCGCGAGGACCGCGAGCGGGCCGAACAGGGAGAGGGACATGGGCAGCATCGTGGCGCCCGCCCGCCGCAGCCACATCGGGCAAAGGCAGGTCCGTGGCCTCAGCCCTTCGATGGAGATTTCCCGGAGTGCGACCCTTCTGCATCGGTGCCACGCTCGTCGGATGACCGACGGGGACACCGCCACGGAGCCGGCAATCGCACCGACGCGCACGTTCTTCGGACACCCTTGGGGGCTGGCGAACCCGGCCGGCGTCGAGATGTGGGAGCGCTTCAGCTTCTACGGGATGCAGGGCATCCTCGTCTACTACCTGTACTACTCGGCGACCGAGGGCGGCCTCGGGCTCACCAAGGCCGAGGCGACCTCGATCGTGGGTGCGTACGGCGGCCTGGTCTACCTCTCCTCGATCCTCGGCGCGTGGGTCGCGGACCGGCTCCTCGGCGCCGAACGCACTCTGCTCAGCGCCGCCGTGCTGATCATGTGCGGGCACATCGCGCTGGCGGTGGTGCCGAGCTTCGCGGGCGTCGGCATCGGCCTGGTCTGCATCGCCCTCGGCTCCGGCACGCTGAAGGCGACCACCAGCTCGGTGCTCGGCGACATGTACGCCAAGGACGACCCGCGCCGCGACGCCGGGTTCTCCATCTACTACATGGGCGTGAACCTGGGCGCGCTGGTCGGGCCGCTGCTGACCGGGCTGGTCTGGGGCGCGAAGGGCTTCCACTGGGGCTTCGGGCTCGCCGCCCTCGGCATGGCGGCCGGGCTGATCCAGTACCTGCTGCTGCGCCGGTCCACGATCGGTGATGCGGGCAAGGAGGTGACGAACCCGCTGGACCGCCGGGGGCCGGATCCGGTACCTCGGCATCGCGATCGGTGCGGTCGTCGTCATCGCGATCCTCGCCCTGGTCGGTGCGATCACGGCTGGCAACCTGTCCACGATCGTGGTCGTGGTGACGCTGACCGCCACGATCGCGCTGTTCGTCATCATCCTGGGCTCGTCGCGGCTCAGCGACGTCGAACGCAGCCGGGTGATCTCCTTCATCCCGATGTTCGTCGCGAGCGCGGCGTTCTGGTCGCTGTTCCAGCAGCAGTTCACCGTGGTGGCCGTGTACTCCGACGAGCGGCTGAACCGCGAGGTCTTCGGCTGGGTGATGCCGCCGAGCTGGATCCAGTCGATCAACCCGATCTTCATCGTCATCTTCGCGGGTGTGTTCGCGGCGATGTGGCAGCGGATGGGACCACGGCAGCCGTCCTCGCCCTGGAAGTTCGCCATCGGCACGGTCGTGATGGGGATCGCGTTCCTGCTGTTCATCCCGTTCGCGGGTGGCGGCCCGAACAGCACCCCGCTGCTGTGGCTGGTGCTGATCCTGTTCCTGTTCACGATCGCCGAGCTGTGCCTGTCGCCGGTGGGGCAGTCACTGTCCACGAAGCTGGCGCCCGAGGCGTTCCACACCCAGATGATCGCGCTGTTCTTCATGTCGATCGCGGTCGGCTCGGCGGCCGCCGGTGCGCTCGCCACGTTCTACGACACGGAGAACGAGGCTCCGTATTTCCTCCTCCTCGGTGGCGCGTCCATCCTGATCGGGGTGGTCGTGGCCGCGATGAACAAGTGGATCACCACGAAGATGGCCGGCATCCACTAGCTCCATCCTTCGGCTGATCCTCATCCGGCCCGCGTGTGCTGGGATGGCCGGGTGGCATTCCTGATCACACTCTGGCGCTGGATCCGGGCGACCCCGCGCCGGCGGGACGTCAGCGACGCCGTCGCTGTGCTGGTCGTCGGGCTGGCACTGATCCTCGCCGACCTCATGCCGACGCTCACCGATCTGCCGACCACGCCGGTGCCGGCGCCCTGGCACGCCATCCCGCTGGTGGTCGGCGCCGCCATCATGCTCGGCAAGCGGCGACACCCGATCTCCGCCCTGATCGCGGGGGCCGCGGTGCTGGCGGTGGACACCGTGATGGGCCTGAGCCTTGGGGTCATGCTCGTCTTCATCGACCTGCTGTACAGCGCCGCCCTGTTCGCGTCGGCTCGCGCGGTCCGGGCGCTCCTGACGACGGCGGCGGCGATCATCGCCAGCTCGGCACTCGCGGCGTGGGTGGCCTCCGGCGACCCGCGGCTCGGCTTCTTCATCGGTCTGCAGGCGTTCGCACTGCTCGCGACACCGATCTGGTGGGGCACGTCCGTGCGCCAGCAGAAGGAGCTGGCCGACCTCGCTCATGAGCGGGCGGCCGACGCCGAGCGCTTCGCGCTGCTACGCCAGGCCGAGCGCCTGCGCGACGAGCGCGAGCGGATGGCCCGCGACCTGCATGACGCGATCTCGGGGAACCTGTCCGCGATCGCAATCACCACCGAAGCGGCATTGGCAAGGCCCGACGGCGGAGCGGACCGGGCGGCGCTGCTCGCCGCCCGTAGGTCGTCGGTGGCGGCGCTGGCGGAGATGCGCTCGATGATCACCCTCCTGCGGGCCGGCGACGAGCCCGAGCTCGCCCCCGCGCGGCTCAGCGACCCGGTCGAGCTCGCCGGACTGGGGGTCGCGCATGGCCTGGACCTGAGGCTGCCGTCGCGGTTCGGTGCCGACGGACTGCCGGCCGCCATCGACCAGGCGGGGTTCCGGATCCTGCAGGAGGCGCTCACGAACGCGGCCAGGCATGGCGCCGGTGGTGTCGAGGCCCGGCTGACCGATGACGACGGCACGCTCGTTGTCGAGGTGAGCAACGCCGTCGGGCCGGCTCGCCGGGACGACGCGCCCGGCTACGGGCTCGAGATCATGGCCGAACGCGCCACCGCCGTCGGCGGCTCGTGCCGGGCCGGGCCCGACGGCGGACGCTGGGTCGTGCAGGCACGGTTGCCTGCCGTAAAGGTCGAGCCGGCCGACCGCCCACTCGCCGCGACGACGCCGGGCGAGCCGACGCCGTCGGGCATTCGCCACGGTGACCACACCACCAGGGAGCACCACCCATGACGATCCGGGTCCTGATCGCCGACGACCACGCCGCGATCCGCGCGGGCCTTGGGCTGATGCTCGGCGGTGATCCCGACGTCGACGTGGTGGGTGAGGCGGCCGACGGTGAGGCTGCCGTGCGCAACGCCCGAGCGCTGCGTCCGGACGTGGTGCTGATGGACATCCGGATGCCCCGGATGGACGGCATCGAGGCAACCCGGACGATCGTCGGCGAGGGCCTGGCGGACGTGCTCGTGTTGACCACGTTCGACCTGGACGAATACGTGTTCGGGGCGCTGCGCGCGGGTGCGGCGGGCTTCCTGCTGAAGTCCACCAGCGCGGCCGCCCTGCTCGACGCAGTGCGGCGGGTGGCGGCCGGGGAGGGAGTCGTCGCGCCGGAGGTCACCCGGACCCTGCTCGACGCGTTCGCGACGTCGCGGCCGGGTGGGTCGGGGTCGCCGGAACAGGGCCACACCCCGGTCGGGGGTGACGGCGGAGCGGCGGACGTCGTCAGGCGCGCCGGGCTGACCGCGCGCGAACTCGAGGTGCTCGAGGCTCTGGCGCGAGGGCTGTCCAACGGGCAGATCTCGGCCGGCCTGCACATCACCGAGGCGACCACGAAGACGCACGTCTCGCACCTGCTGGCGAAGCTCGGCTGCTCCTCGCGGGTGCAGGCCGCGATCCTCGCACGGGAGGCGGGCATCGCGTAGACCGACGCAGGATCACGTTGCGGAGAAGGGCGCGTCGTAACGGTGCGTTCAGTCCTCGTGTGTTCAGTCCTTGTGTGTTCAGTCCTTGTGTGTTCAGTGCCACGTGCGTTCAGTGCCGCGTGCGTTCAGTGCCGCGTGCGTTCAGCCGACGAGCCCGGCCGCCCTCACCCAGCCGCTGAGCCCGACGCGAGCGTCGACGTCGAGCTCTCGCAGCGGCCTCGGCAGGTTCCGCTTACTGACCAGCCCGAGCTCCTCGGCGAGCGCTGACGCCACCCGCATGCTGCCGTGCCGACGCATCAACTCCCACACCGTCTCCAGCGCCTCCGACAACGCCAGGGCGCGGCGGCGGTCACCGGCCTGCGCAGCTCTGGTGATCGCCAGGGCCTGCTCCGGAAGGACCCCGCCGACCACCGAGTACCACGCGTCGCAGCCGGCCAGCAGGCCGGTAGCGGCCAGCGGGTCGCCGCTGATGCCGATGGTCACGTGCTCGGGCACGAGCGCACGCAGCCGTTGCACGTGAGGGACCGCAGCGTCGATTCCCTCCGGCACCCCAGGGATCTTGATCGATCCCACCCGTGGCAACCGCGACACGCGCCCATAGAATTCGTCGCTGAACGTGAACTGCGTGGTCCTCGGGTTGTCGTAGACACAGAGCGGCACCGAGAGTTCGGCGGATACGTCCTCGTAGAGACCGAATACCTCATCCTCGGTCAGTGGCTGGTAGGACACCGGCGCCAGCAGCACCGCGGACGCCCCCGCGGCCTGTGCGTCCGCGCTCAGCTCGAGCACCTCCCGGGTGGCCAGGGCACCGATCCCGATGACGACCGGGACCCCGTCCGCGGCGTCGACCGCCAGTCGCGCGACCCGGGCCCGCTCGGCTCGGTTCAGGTACGGGTACCCACCGGTCGAACCCAGCGGGCAGATCATGTCGACGCTGCCCGCGACGAGCCGGCGCACCAGCCCCACGAACGCGGCCTCGTCGATCCCGGCCGGCCCGATCGGCGTGAGCGGAAAGGCGCCGAGTCCACTGAAGAGGTTCATGGGAACACTCTCCCGCACTGCCGCTGTGGCGATTCGTGCCCGTGGCGCCGCCGTGTTCGTCAGCCAACCGACTCCCAGCGCCGGCCCAGCACCCGCTGCCCTAGCTCGCCGGGCGTCATGGCGCCCGGCCTGGTGCGCTGAGCAGCGGCGTGGCGGACCAGGGCTGCCAGGGCCGCGTTCACCGGCGCGGTCCGGCCGAGGCGGTGGGCGATCGCCACGATCTCACCGTTGAGGTAGTCGGTCTCGGCGGATCCGCTGCCGCGGTGGAGCGACTGCCAGGTCGAGCCACCCATGCGTTCGGGCGCACCCGCCACAGGGCCCACCTTGAGCTGGTCACGCGAGTGGCGTTCGGACTCGTCCGAGTTCATCGTGATGCCTGCCGCCTCGTAGATCGCGCCGGCCTCGGCGCGGGCCGCCTCGGTGATGTCCTGGCCCAAACTGCCGTCGCCGAGGAGCGCCTGGACGGCGTTGCCGAGGTTGCCGAGCAGCTTGCGGTACTTCCAGGGCATGACGTCGTCGGGGGTCGGGACCTGGATCCCTGCCCGGCCCCAGTCCTCGGCGAGCTGCTTCAAGAAGGCGACGTCGCCGTCGTCGGCGAGGGCGGCCGGGTAGCGCGCGGCATGGAGGATGGCCCGAACCGGGGCGCAGCGCACGATGATCTCCCCGGGCTGGGCGAGCACGGCGGGCATCCAGACGCAGACGCCGTAGACGCGCGCGAACCACCGCAGCGCGATCTCCTCGCTCGCGACGCCGTTGAGGGCGGTGAGGAGTGGTAGCCGCTCGCCCGCGGTGCCGACCACCTGGCCGTCATCGTGCACCGGCGCGTCCGCCCAGGTGGCAAGCGCTGCGGCCGCCTGGTGGGTCTTCGTGGCGAGGACCAGCACGTCGTCGGTGCGGAGCTCGACCTCCTCGGGCGAGGCGGCGACGTCGGGTCGGCGGTTGATAACGCGGTCGGGCATGCGCACGGTCAGGCCGTGGTCGCGCATCGCCGCCAGGTGGTCACCGCGTGCCACCAGCAGCACCTCGGATCCCGAGTCATCCAGCAGGGCGCCGACGCCCGCCCCGATCGCGCCCGCTCCGATCACCACGTATCTCATCCGCCTACCTTGCCCGATCACGGGCCCTCTCCGCAGTAGTCGGCTGTCTCTCTGGGACGGATGCCCGTCCGCGTGTAGAACGTGACGGCATGACGAGCAGCTCTCGAGTGCCCTCACCGAGATCGGGCGTGTGCTCCGCCCCGGCGGCATGGTCGAGGTGGGCGTCTGGGTCGTGAGCCGCCGCTCGAGTGCTTCGACGAACGCGGCTGCTACTTCAACCACCCCAGCGACAGCGACGTTCGCACCGACCTCAGCACGCTCGGCGAGATCGAGGCGTTCGACACCTGGGACCACTCGCTCGGTCGCTGCAATCAGTGGGCGCGCGTCCGCGCGCCTGATCGGCGAGCTCGACATCGACCTGCAGCGTCAGGTCGGTGGGTGTCTGACCGTTGCGGTCTCGGCGGCGTCGCTATACGCGCTCCCACCGTCATCTCGGCAAGCCGTCGGGCACCCTGTGGATTGGCTGTCATCGGGGTGTCCCAGAGGCCTGGTTTGGGTGGTTAGGATCGGCTGATGTCCCTGTATCCACCACGGAAATCGGGGTTCTTGCGCTGTCGGTGGGGCGTCCTAGAGTGGAGGTCAAGCAGGCGAACATACGTACGAAGCGGTAGGCGTTTCGGGCCCGGGACTTCGATGGGGAGGTGAGCACACGTGGACGACACCACAACCACCACCGGCGGCCCCGGCAGCCCGAGCGGCGCCGGCAGCAGCGGCGGCAGCGGTGGTGGCGCGGGCAGCGGTGGCGGGGGTGTGGCGCTCGCGTCCCGGATGCACCTGTCTCTGGCGGAGTTGATGTCGGGGTCGTTGGATGACCAGCTCATCGCGATCGATGCCCTGACCTGTTCGATCGCTGCCGGTGATCCGATCACCGAGTCCGACCGGTACGGGACCGCGTTCCTGGGCCAGGCA
>NZ_JAGSHT010000001.1 GCF_019947135.1 Occultella gossypii
AGCTAGACTACTGGGTTGATAGGCCGGATGTGGAAGTGAGGACTCAAAGACTCATGGAGCTGACCGGTACTAATATGCCGATAACTTGACCACACAAAAAAGTCAATACCTGTGTGTTACGCGTCCACTGTGCGGTTCCCGAGATACGGTCGGGAAACCGATGACATCTCCATAGAGTTACGGCGGTCATAGCGAGGGGGAAACGCCCGGACCCATTCCGAACCCGGAAGCTAAGCCCCTCTGCGCCGATGGTACTGCGTGGGAGACTACGTGGGAGAGTAGGACGCCGCCGGACAACACTTAGACAAGGGCCACCCCACACCGGGGTGGCCCTTGTCGCATTTTCAGGTACTTTTGGAACGCATCACTGAGCGTGCATGAAGGAGCAGGATGTCTGACGAGCGACCTGACCGCAGCGAGAACGCTGACGGCCGGAAGCCACGGAGCAGTGGCGAGGGCGGTTCTCGAGGGCCCCGGCGCGAAGGTGCCGGCGCATCCGGTTCCAGGTCCCAGGACGGGAGTGGCTCCGGCCGGCCTCGTGATGGTGAGCGACGTGAGTGGAAGCCGCGCGACGGCCAGAGCTCAGGGCGTCCTTCTCGTGAGGGTGAGCGTCGGTCCTATGATTCGCGTCCTCCTCGCGCAGGTGAGCGGTCTGGCGACTCGCGTCCTCCTCGCACAGGTGAGCGACCTTCATATGGCTCCAGTGCGTCCCGTGAGGGCGACCGTCGGGGCTATGACTCGCGTCCGCCTCGTGACGGTGAGCGACGCTCCTTCGATTCCCGCCCGCCCCGTGATGGTCAGCGCTCTGGTGACTCCCGTCCTCCTCGTGAGGGTGAGCGCCGTTCCTATGATTCGCGTCCTCCTCGTGAGGGTGAGCGCCGTTCCTATGATTCGCGTCCGCCTCGTGAGGGTGAGCGCCGTTCCTATGATTCGCGTCCGCCTCGTGAGGGTGAGCGCCGTTCCTATGATTCGCGTCCGCCTCGTGAGGGTGAGCGCCGTTCCTACGATTCGCGTCCTCCTCGCGATGGTCAGCGCTCTGGTGATTCGCGTCCGCCTCGTGAGGGTGAGCGCCGTTCCTATGACTCCCGTCCTCCTCGCGATGGTCAGCGGCCTAGCGATTCCGGACCGGCCCGTGGTGGTGAGCGACGCTCGTACGATTCCCGTCCTCCTCGTGAGGGGGACCGTCGGGGTTACGACTCGCGTCCGCCTCGTGATGGTGAGCGACGTTCCTTTGACTCGCGTCCACCCCGTGATGGTCAGCGCTCTGGCGACTCCCGTCCCCCGCGTGATGGTGAGCGACGTTCCTTCGACTCGCGCCCCCCGCGTGATGGTGAGGGACGTTCCTTCGACTCGCGCCCCCCGCGTGATGGTGAGCGACGTTCCTTTGACTCGCGCCCCCCGCGTGATGGTGAGGGACGTTCCTTTGACTCGCGCCCCCCGCGTGATGGTGAGCGACGTTCCTTTGACTCGCGTCCGCCTCGTGATGGTGAGGGACGTTCCTTTGACTCGCGCCCCCCGCGTGATGGTGAGCGACGTTCCTATGACTCGCGCGCCCCGCGTGATGGTCAGCGGTCTGGTGACTCGCGCCCTCCTCGCGATGGTGAGCGACGCTCGTATGACTCGCGCCCCCCGCGTGATGGTCAGCGGTCTGGTGACTCGCGTCCGCCTCGCGATGGGGAACGTCGCGAGTGGAAGCCCCGCGAGGAGCGGGGATCCGGCCGCCCGGGTTCGGACGAGTCGCGCCGTCCGCTGCGCAGTGCCGATCGCCGTCTCGACAGTCGTCCGCCACAGAGTGAGCGGGTACTCGCGCCGGAGATCGACGAGGACGTGGTCCCTCAGGACCTCGACCCCGTAGCCAGGCAGCGACTCCGAACCCTCTCGAAGGAGAACTCGGATGAGGTGGCGCGTCACCTCGTGATGGCCGGCCGTCTCATGGACCTTCGCCCCGAGGAGGCCTACGAGCACGCGCAGGCCGCATTGCGCCGAGCGGGCCGGGTGGACATCGTCCGCGAGGCGGTCGCCCTGACGGCCTACGCCACCGGCAACTACGCGGAAGCCCTCCGGGAGTTGCGCACCGTTCGCAGGCTGAGCGGGATCGACGCGCACCGCGCGATCGAGGCCGACTGCGAGCGAGGACTGGGGCGCCCCGAGCGTGCCCTCACGCTCGCCGCCGCCGAGCCGAGCCCGGACATGACCGACGTGGATCGCGTGGAGCTCGCGATCGTGGCGAGTGGTGCGCGGCTCGACCTCGGCGAGGCCGAGGCTGCACTGCTCACCCTGGACACGCCCGTGACCGCGGCGGTGGCCGACCCCGAGCTGAAGCATCGGCTGGACGAGGCCCGCGTGGAAGTGCTGCGGGCGCTGGGCCGGGAGGACGAGGCTGACGCGCTCGCCGCAACTCTGCCGGTGGCCGACGAGGCCGAACTGGAGGACGACGGCGTGGAGTTCGCTGAGGTGCCGTACTCCACGGCCGAGCTCGAGGCCATGGCCGCTCAGGTCGCCGAACAGGAGCAAGCTGCCGAGCGCGAGCGTGCGGCGCGTGCCCAGCAGCGACTGGATGAGGCAGCGGAGAAAGAAGCTGAGGAGGAGGCCGACTTCGACGGTGAGGCCGAGGAGGAGGTCGAACTCGATCGGGAGCCGGCGGACGACTCGGACATTGAGGACGGTGCGGAGTCCAACCCCGAGGAGGACGCGAACCTCGACCCGGAGTCGGTGGACGACGGCGACCTTGAGTCGGATGCCGAGCCGGACCCGGAGTCGGTGGACGACGGCGACCTTGAGTCGGATGCCGAGCCGGACCCGGAGTCGGTGGACGACGGCGACCTTGAGTCGGATGCCGAGCCGGACCCGGAGCCGGTGGACGACGGCGACCTTGAGTCGGATGCCGAGCCGGACCCGGAGCCGGTGGACGACGACGACCTTGAGTCGGATGCCGAGCCGGACCCGGAGCCGGTGGACGACGACGACTTCGAGACGGATGCCGAGCCGGACCCCGAGCCCATTGACGAGTCCGAGTCAGCTGTTCCGACCGAAGCTGCCGAGGACCCGGAGAGCAAGAAGTGACGATCGGCGCCACCCTCCTCGGCTCGAGCGTGCCGCTGCAGAACGCCTACGACGTCGCCCTCCTCGACCTCGACGGCGTCGTGTATCGGGGCGCGCTCGGTGTTCCGCACGCGCCGGAGGCGGTGATCGGCGCCCGCGCCGCGGGCATGCGGGTCATGTACGTGACGAACAACGCCGCCCGCGCTCCGCAGACCGTCGCTGATCACCTCACCGAGCTCGACATCCCAACCAGTGCCGACGAGGTCACCACGGCCGCCCAGGCGGCCGCCGCACTGGTCGCCTCCGAGGCGGACGCGACCACCCGGGTGCTGACGATCGGTGGTGACGGGCTCCGGCAGGCGATGCTCGCCGAAGGGCTCACGGTCGTCGCCAGCGCGGACGAGGCGCCGACCGTCGTGGTCCAAGGCTTCGCACCGACCCTCGGCTGGAAGGACCTCGCCGAGGCCGTGTACGCGATCCGTGCGGGGGCCGGCTACATCGCCTCGAACCTGGACGCGACCCTGCCCACCGACCGCGGCATGGCCCCCGGGAACGGCTCGCTCGTGGCGGCCGTCGTGCACGCCACCGGTGTCACCCCGCGCTCGACCGGCAAGCCGCAGGCCTCGATCTTCCACCAGGCGGCCCACCGGTCCGACGCCGAGCGCCCGCTCGTGGTCGGCGATCGGTTGGACACCGACATCGCCGGTGCCCGCGCAGCCGGCTACCCGAGCCTGCACGTGCTCACCGGCGTCGACCAGATCACCGAGGTGCTCCGGGCGATCCCGGGGGAGCGGCCCACGTTCCTCGCCGCGGACCTGCGCGGCCTCGCCCAGGCACACCCCGAGCCTCAATGGCGCGAGGGAGCCTGGACCAGCGGCGATGCCGCGGCCCGCGTCGATGCCGCGACCCTCATCCTCACCAGGCCCGGCGGCGAGCTCACGCTCAGCGCCGGCTCGGACCCCACCACCGTCTCCCTGGACGAGTTCCGCGCGGCAGCCGCCGCGGCCTGGGCGGCCAGCGACGCCGTCGGCACTGCCGGCACTGAGACTTCCGTACTGCCCGCCGACTTTCCACCGTTGCGCCTCGCCTCCGAGTGAGCGCGCCGCGGGGCAGGTAGCGTGGGGCACCGAAGGGAGAACGACCGTGCCCCCCAGTGACGACACCGCGTACGACGAGCCGACCGAGTTCGACGACCCCGAGATCGAGGCCGCCCTCACGGCTCTCGGTGGCATGTCCGAGGCGCCGCTGAGCCAGCACGTCGAGGCCTTCGAGAACGTCTACCGGGTGCTCCAGGACCGGCTCACCCAGGCCGAGAACTGACGTGGCGCGTCGGGCGCGCCTGGATGCCGAGTTGGTCCGCCGGGGGCTGGCCCGGTCGCGTCAGCATGCCGCCGAGCTGATCGACGCCTCCCGCGTGCTCCTCGACGGCACGACCGCCACCAAGGCCGCCACCCAGTTGGACCCCGCCCAGGCCGTGCGTGTCCTGCCGCCGGCCGAGGGCACCGGACCGGAGTACGCCTCCCGGGGCGGCCACAAACTGGCCGGAGCGCTCGACGCCCTCGGCGCCGCCGCCCCGCAGGTCGCGGGCCGCCGTGCCCTCGATGCCGGCGCCTCCACCGGCGGCTTCACCGATGTGTTGCTGCGGCGCGGCGCCGCCCATGTGGTGGCCGTGGACGTCGGGTACGGCCAACTCGTCTGGGAACTTCAGACCAACGAGCGGGTCACCGTCCGGGACCGCACGAACGTCCGCTCGCTCACCCCCGCCGACGTGGCCCCGGCACCGGAACTCGTGGTGGGAGACCTCTCGTTCATCTCGCTGACCCTAGTGCTGCCCGCGCTGGTGGGCGCCGTCGCGCCGGACGCGGACTTCCTCCTGATGGTCAAGCCGCAGTTCGAGGTGGGCCGGGAGCGGCTCGGCTCCGGGGGAGTGGTCCGCGACGTTGCTCTGCACGCCGACGCAGTGCGCACCGTCGCGCGCGCTGCCGCCGAACTCGGCCTGGCTCTACGGTCCGTCGTGGCCAGCCCGCTGCCCGGACCGAGCGGTAACGTCGAGTACTTCGTCCACCTTCGCGCCGGCGACGGCGTGTTCCCCACCCCCGAGGAGATCGACGCGATGATCGCGGTCGCTATCGAGAACGGCCCCGCCGGGGCGGCGCCATGAGCCGCCGGGTCCTGATCCTGACCCACCCGACCCGGCCGGCTGCGGTGCACACGGCGGAGTCGGTCGCCTCGGGCCTACGGGACCGGGGCATGACCCCGATCGAGGAGTCGGAGGTCGACGACGGCGACATCGAGCTCGCGATCGTGCTCGGCGGGGACGGCACGATCCTGCGGGCCGCCGAACTCATCCGCGGCCGCGAGACCCCGCTGGTCGGCATCAACCTCGGCCATGTCGGGTTCCTCGCCGAGTCCGAGGTGGACCGGGTCGCGGACGTGGTGCGCCGGGCCGCCGAGCGGGACTACGTCGTCGAGGAACGGATGACGCTGGACGTGACCGTGCAGCGACCCGACTCCGACGAACTCCACCACGGCTGGGCCATCAACGAGGCGAGTGTGGAGAAGAGTGAGCGCGAGCGGATGATCGAGGTCGCCATCGGCATCGACGGGCGCGGCCTGTCGACGTTCGGGTGCGACGGTGTGGTGCTGGCGACGCCCACGGGCTCCACCGCCTACGCATTCTCCGCGGGCGGCCCGGTGGTCTGGCCCGACGTCGAGGCCATGCTGCTCACCCCGATCAGTGCCCACGCCCTGTTCGCCCGGCCACTCGTGGTCGGCCCGGACTCGCGGATGTCCGTGGAGATCCTGGCCCGCAGCTACTCCTCCGCGGTGGTGTGGTGCGACGGCCGGCGCCGGATCGATGCCCCGCCCGGCTCTCACATCGACGTGGTCCGCGGGGCCGAACCGGTGCGGCTGGCCCGGCTCAACCTGGCCCCGTTCACGGACCGCCTGGTCGGCAAGTTCAACCTACCCGTGGCCGGCTGGCGGGGCGGTCGGGAGGCGCCGTGATCGAGGAGATCCGCATTGAGAACCTCGGTGTGATCGTATCCGCCCGGATCGAACTCTCCCCGGGCCTGACCGTCATCACCGGGGAGACCGGCGCCGGCAAGACGATGGTGCTGACCGGGCTGGACCTGCTCCTCGGCGGCAAGGCCGACGCCGGTGCGGTGCGCCCTGGCGCCGACACCGCCTCCGTGGAGGGACGCCTGGTGCCACCGAGTGGCCACCCGGCGCTCGACCTCGCGGCCGACGCCGGCGCGCTGCTCGACGACGACGCACTGATCGTGCTGCGGACGGTGGCCGCTGCCGGACGGTCGCGTGCGCACCTCGGCGGCCGCACCGTCCCGCAGGGCCTCCTCGCGGACGTCGGCGCCGAACTGGTGACCGTGCACGGCCAGAGCGACCAGATGCGCCTGCGGTCCAGCGCCCACCAGCGCCAAGCCCTCGACGCGTTCGCGGGCCCCGAGCACCTCGACACCCTGGCGGCATTCACCCAGGCCCACACCCGCCGTCGGGCACTGGAGCACGAACTCGCGGCCTGGGACGCCGAGGTCGAGGACCGCCGCGCCGAACTGGCCCGGCTCGAACGCGATCTGGAACGCATCGACGCCCTCGAACCTGTGCCGGGCGAACTCGCCACGCTGCGGGACGAGGCCGAACGCCTGGGCAACGTCGAGGAGCTGCGGCTGGCCGCGGAGCAGGCGCACGACGCCCTGGCCGGCACCGAGGACACCCTGGACGCCCCGAACGCAGCCGCCCTGATCGAGACCGCGCGCCGCGCCCTCGCGGCCGCGGAGGGATTCGATGCCTCGCTCGCGGACTGGTCGGCCCGACTGGCCCAGATGTCCTACCAGCTCAGCGACCTCGTCACCGAGATCAGCAGCTACGCCAGCGCACTCGAGGCGGACCCGGATCGGCTCGAGCAGGTGCACAACCGGCGCTCCGCCCTCGGTGAGCTGACCCGCGCCTACGCCGACCCGGGCGTCGACGACCCCCTCGCCGCCGTACTCGCCCACGCCGCCGCGGCCCGGGAGCGCATCGGAGAACTCACCGCGCCGGGAGCCGGCCGGGACGCACTCGAGGCCAGGGCCGCCGAGGCCACCGAGGCCGAGTCCGCGGCCGCCGCCGACCTGACCGCCGGACGGCAGGACGCGGGGGCCCGGATGGCGAAGGCCGTCAACGCCGAGCTCGCCGGGCTCGCCATGGGTGGCGCGAGCATCGAGGTGGCCATGACCCCGCGCGAGGAGTTGGCCGGGTGGGGAGCCGAGGACGTCGAGCTGCTCCTGGTCGCCCACCGGGGCGCCCCCGCACGCCCGCTCGCCAAGGGTGCCTCCGGCGGCGAGATGTCCCGCGTGATGCTGGCGATCGAGGTCGCACTCGCCCGCGAGCAGGCGACCTCCACCGACCGCGCGTTGCCCACCTTCGTGTTCGACGAGGTGGACGCCGGGGTCGGTGGCCGGGCCGCCGTCGAGGTAGGTCGCCGGCTGGCCGAGCTGGCGCGCCACACCCAGGTGATCATCGTCACCCACCTGGCTCAGGTCGCCGCCTACGCGGACCGGCACGTGGTGGTCACCAAGACCACGCACGACGGTGCGGATGCGGTGACGAACAGTGACATCCGTGAAGTGCTGGGCGCCGATCGCGAGGCCGAACTGGCCCGCATGCTCAGCGGCGACGCGGACTCCGACACCGCCATGCGGCATGCCGCAGAACTCCTCGAACGAACGGGCGTGGGACCATAGGCTCGATGAGATCCCTGCTCCGACGCCGATCGGGTGACGCCAACGCGCCCTCCGATGCGCTCCACCATGTCCGCGTGGACCCGCGTACCAAGTCGCTCACGAAGCGCCTGAGGGCGGGCGACATCGCCGTGATCGACCACGAGGACATCGACCGGGTCTCCGCGGAGGCCCTCGTCGCGGTGAAGCCGGCCGCGGTGCTGAACGCCGCGAAGTCCACCTCCGGGCGCTATCCGAACCTTGGCCCGCAGATCCTCGTCGACGCGGGAATCCCGCTGATCGACGACCTCGGCCCGGACGTGATGACCCTCAAGGAGGGCAGCAGCGTCCGGTTCGACGGCGGCACCGTCTTCGACGCCGCCGGCTCGGTGGTCGCCGAGGGTACCCGCCAGGACGACGCGAGCGTCGCGGCCGCGATGGAGGACGCTCGGGCCGGCCTGTCCGTGCAGCTCGAGGCGTTCGCCGCGAACACCATGGACTACATGAAGCGGGAGCGAGAGCTCCTGCTCGACGGTGTCGGCGTGCCACGAATCACCACCAAGATCGACGGCCGGCACGTGCTGATCGTTGTCCGCGGGTACTCCTACAAGGAGGACCTGGCCATGCTGCGCTCGTACGTGCGCGAGTACCGGCCGATCCTGATCGGCGTGGACGGCGGCGCCGACGCCATCATCGAGGAAGGGCTCAAGCCCGACCTGATCGTCGGGGACATGGACTCCGTCTCGGACAAGACCCTGCGCAGCGGCGCCGAGGTGGTGGTGCACGCCTACCGCGACGGCCGGGCACCCGGCCTGGAACGGGTGCAGCAGCTCGACGTGCCCCACGTGGTCTTCCCGGCCACCGGCACCTCGGAGGACATCGCGATGCTCCTCGCCGACGACAAGGGCGCCGCGCTGATCGTTGCCGTGGGCACCCACGAGACCCTCGTGGAGTTCCTCGACAAGGGACGCTCCGGGATGGCCTCGACATTCCTCACCCGGCTGCGGGTCGGCGGAAAGCTCATCGACGCCAAGGGTGTCTCCCGCCTGTACCGGCACCGTATCTCCAACTGGCAGGTCACCGGGCTGATCCTGGCCGGCCTCGCGGCACTGATCGCCGCGCTGGCCTCCACCCCGGCCGGCCAGGCGTTCTTCGGGATCCTGCTGGCCCGCTTCGATGACATCTGGTCCTGGATCCGGGGCCTGTTCGGCGGCTAGCACGCCCTCCCGACGCCCCACCTGCCCCGGCCGAAGACCGAGAAGGAAAGCCCACACGTGATCGACTTCCGCTACCACATCGTCTCCCTGATCTCGGTGTTCCTCGCGCTCGCCGTCGGCATCGTCCTCGGCGCCGGCCCGCTGCGCGACTACATCGCCGATGAGCTGACCGGTCAGGTGGAGCTGCTACGCGACGAGAAGGAGGCGCTGCGCGCCGAGCTCGACGTGGCCGAGATGAACCTGCAGCGTCGCTCGGAGTTCATCTCCGCGTCCGCCCCCGCTCTGCTCGGCGGCGTCCTCGAGGACCGGTCCGTGGCCGTCGTGGAGCTGCCGGGTGCGAACCCCGAGGTGACCGAGGCCGTGATGATCCGCCTGGAGCAGTCCGGCGCCACCGTGACCGGCCGGGTGATGGTCGGCGAACGCTGGGCCGACCCCACCGAGCGCGCGTTCCGCTCCGGCATCGCCCAGAGCCTGGTCGGTTACCTGAACCCAGCACCCGCCGCCGACGCCAGCACCGAGACCATCCTCGGGCAGGCACTCGGCCAGGCACTGACGCTGAGGGACCCGGCGAACCTCGAGGCCCGGTCCGCCGAGGCGGAGAACCTCTACGAACTCCTGATCAGCAGCGAGCTGATCACCGAGGTGGCCGCGCCCACCGCACCGGCGTACGCCACCGTCGTGATCGCGCCGGAGGTGGTCGAGGAACCGGCCGACGAGGCTGCGGTCACCGAGCTGACCGAGGCCAATGTCGCCTACACCGGCCTCGCCGTGGATCTCGCCGGTGCCGGTGAGGCCTCCGTGCTGGCCGGTGCGGACGCCCTTCAGGGCGACCTGGTCCGGGCCGTTCGCGCCGATGAGGCGGCCGCCTCGGTCGTGACCACGGTGGACGGCGTCGGCACCATCACCGGGCAGGTGACCGTGCCGCTCGCCGTCGCAGCGACCACGGGCGGCGGCCCCGCGAGCTATGGCTTCGCCGAGGGCGTCACCGCGGTCATCCCGGAGCCGACGACCCTGACGCCGCCCGACCCTGCGACGTTCGCCCCAGGGCCCGTGGAGGCCCCGGCCGGTTCCGGGGACACCGGCGACACGGAGCCAACCGACGACGCCACGGACGGCGAGGGATGAGCCGCCTGGCCGCGGTGCTCCTCGGGGGTGGCCTGACCGTGGCCGCGTCCGTCCTGCTGCGTGAGGCCACCCCTGGCGGCGCGGCCCGGTGGCAGCGCAACAACTACCGCGGCAACACCGTCAGCCTGCTCGGTGGCGTGGCCACCGCCCAGGGATCCGTCTGGGCAGCACTCGGCGCCGGCGGGCGGGCCGGTGCGGCCGGCGTCCTGGCCGCCGCCGTCGGTGGCGCCCTCGGGGCCGTCGACGACCTCGACCCTGGCGCACCCGCATCCAAGGGCCTGCGCGGGCACCTCGGCGCCCTCGCGCACGGTGAGGTGACCACCGGCGCCATCAAACTCCTCGGGATCGGCGCGTCCGCCGTGGTCGCCGCCGCCATCGGCACCCGCATGGGCGAGCGCGCCGCGATCGACGCGGACGAGCCTGGGACCGTCGTCCGGTCGGGGGCCGCCCGCGGGGTCGACGTGCTCACCTCGGGTGCCCTCGTGGCCGGTACCGCGAACCTCATCAACCTCTTCGACCTGCGACCCGGCCGCGGCCTGAAGGCTGCGGGGGCGCTCGCCGCGCCGCTGGCCCTCACAGGTGGGCCGGGCGCCCCGCTCGCGACGGGCGCGCTCGCCGTGATCGCGGCCTCCTGGTCCGGCGACCTCGCCGAGCGGACCATGATGGGCGACACCGGCGCGAACGCGCTCGGTGCCCTGGTGGGCACCGCGTTCGCGCTCCACCCGAGCGCGCGGGTTCGGGGGATCGGCCTCGGCGCCGTGGTGGCGGCCACGCTGCTGAGCGAGCGGGTCAGCTTCTCCAAGGTCATCGAGGCGACCCCGGTGCTGCGCCGGGTGGACGGTTGGGGCCGGACGGCGTGAGCCCACGCCGCCTGCTCGGTGGCGTCGCCGGCGCGGCGACCATGATCGCCGTCCTCACCGTGGCGTCCCGCCTGATCGGCTTCGGTCGCTGGTGGGTGCAGGCCAAGACCGTCGGCGCAACGGCCGTCGGCAACGCCTACGCCACCGCGAACACGGTCCCGAACGTGCTCTACGAAGTGGTCGCGGGCGGCGCGCTCGCAGGCGCCGTGATCCCGCTGCTCGCGGCCCCGCTGGCCCGGAAGATCCAGGCCGACGTCGACCGGATCTCCTCGGCGCTGCTCACCTGGGCGATGCTCGCGCTGATCCCGATCGCACTCGCACTGACCCTGCTGGCCCGGCCGATCGCCGAGGCCCTGCCGCAGTCCGTCGGTGGGAACCCCGCCGCGCAGGAGGACCTGACGACCTTCTTCCTGATCGTGTTCGCACCCCAGGTGGTGCTGTACGGGATCGGAGTGGTGCTGACCGGCATCCTGCAGGCACACCGGCGCTTCCTCGCACCCGCACTCGCCCCGCTGGTGTCCTCGACGGTCGTCATCCTCAGCTACGTCGCGTTCGGCGCTCTCGCGGACGGCATGCAGGATCAGCCGGGACAGCTCTCGGACGCCGCCCTCGCCTGGCTGGCCTGGGGCACCACTGCGGGGGTCGCCGTGCTGTCCCTGCCGCTGCTGATCCCGGTCCGCCGTTGTGGGGTCCGGCTGCGCCCGACGCTACGGTTCCCGCCCGGGGTGGCCCGCCGGGCCGGGGCACTCGCGCTCGCCGGCATCGGGTCCCTGGTGGCGCAGCAGGTCAGCGTCCTGGCGGTCGTGCTGCTCGCCCGCAAGGGTGGCGCGGAGGGCACCATCAACGTCTTCCAGTGGACCCAGGCGGTCTATCTGCTGCCGTACGCGGTGCTCGCGATCCCGCTCGCGACGGCCGTCTTCCCCCGCCTCGCCGAACTTGCCTCGAACGGGCACCGGGACCAGTTCGCCCGCACCGCCGACGGGTCCACCCGGGCCGTACTGGCCGTTTCGATGCTCGGCATGGCTGCCCTGCTGGCCGTGGCCCCCGCGGCGGAGGCCGTCTTCGCGCTCGACAACGACACCGCCGGAATGACGATGGCGCTGACGCTCATGGCACCTGGGGTGGTGGGCCTGGCGATGATCTTCCACGTCGGCCGGGCGCTGTTCGCGCTCGACCGGCAACGGGTGGCCGTCGCCGCTACCGCGGCCGGTTGGCTCGTGGTGACCGTCGCCTGCGCAGTCGGCGTGCGGGTGGTGGCGCCGGACGGCGGAGCTCCCGCGGCCACGCTGGCGGTCCTGGGCCTCGGGCACAGCATCGGGATGACCGTGGCCGGCCTGGCCCTGCTCGTCGCGTTCGCGCGGGCCCTGCCCGGCTCGGTCACGCGGGCGAGCGCTCGGACGGTGCTGGTCTCCGGTGGCGGCGCCGTGATCGGCGCACTCGTGGGCCGGTGGGCGACGGACGCGGTCCTCGACCTCGCCGGCCACTCCGGGCTCGCCGCCGTGATGGCCGCCCTGCTCGGCGCGATCCTCGCCGGAGCGGCCGTGTGTGGTGCGGTGTTCGCCGCGGACCGTGGCATCCTGAACATCCTGAGGAGGACCCGTGCCTGAGCTTCGGATCGTGCAACTCACCGGCTCCAGTGACGGTGGGGTCGGTCGCCACGCCCGGGAACTGGCGGAACATCTCGCCCGCGAGCACCGGGTGATCCTGGCCGGACCGCCGGGCGTGATCGCCGCCGCTGCCGACGGGGTGCACACCCGGCAGGTGACGATCGCCGACCGCCCCCGGATGTCCGACGCGAACGCCGTCGCCCGGATCCGCAGCATCGCCCGGCGCGCCGACGTGGTGCACGCCCACGGCCTGCGTGCCGGGGCACTCGCCGCGCTGGCCCTGACGCCGCCCGGGCATGGCCCGGATCGGACCGCCCTCGTGGTCACGCTGCACAACGCACCGGTGGGCGGCGTCGGGATGCGGACGGTGGCCGCGGGCCTGGAGCGGCTCATCTTCGCCCGTGCCGACGCCGTCCTCGGGGTCAGCGGGGACCTCGTCGAGCATGCCCGGCAGCTCGGTGCCAAGAACCCCGAGCGTGCCCTTGTGCCGGCGCCGGTGCGCGTCGCCGAGACAGCGGGACAGGGTGGTGCGAAGCCGTTGGACGCCTCCGGGCGGCGCCGCCTCGGCATCTCGCCCGAGCACCGGATGGTGCTCACGGCCGCCCGGCTCGCGCCGCAGAAGGGCCTCGGCCTGCTCGCCGATGCCGCTGCGCTCCTCGCCGCCCGGGCGCCGGATGCCCGCTGGTTGGTGGCCGGTTCGGGTCCGCTGCTGGACGAGCTGGCCGATCAGGTGCTCGGGGAGGATCTCCCCGTCATCCTGCTCGGATGGCGGGACGACCTGTCCACCTTGATGGCCACCGCCGACGTGGTGGTGAGCACCAGCGCATGGGAGGGGCAGCCGCTGAACCTCCAGGAGGCCCTGGCCGCGGGTGCACCGATCGTGGCGACGGACGTGGGCGGCACCGGCGAGGTCACCGGCGACGCGGCGGAACTCGTGCCCTTCCCGGACGCGGATGTGATGGCGGCCCGGATCGCTGCCGTGCTGTCCGATCCCGAGCGGCAGCAGTCGATGCGTGCGGCGTCGCTGGCCCGGGCCGCCGAGCTGCCGACCGCGGCCGACTCGCTCGCTCAGGTGCTCAGGATCTACACAACGGTGATAGCGTAAAAGTCCGTGGTGAACTCTTCGGACCGGTACGCCGGCAACCTGGCCAACATCCCGCGTCATATCTTCGTGACGGGCGGTGTCGCCTCCTCGCTCGGCAAGGGGCTGACCGCCTCGAGCCTCGGTCATCTGCTCCGCGCCCGCGGACTGCGGGTGACCATGCAGAAGCTCGATCCGTACATCAATGTGGACCCGGGCACGATGAACCCGTTCCAGCACGGTGAGGTGTTCGTCACAGAGGACGGCGCCGAGACGGACCTGGACATCGGCCACTACGAGCGCTTCCTCGACGTCAACCTGAGCGCCGGGGCCAACGTCACAACGGGCGTCGTCTACTCCACGGTGATCGCCAAGGAGCGCCGTGGGGAGTACCTCGGGGACACGGTCCAGGTGATCCCGCACATCACCGACGAGATCAAGCACCGGATGCGCGCCCAGGCCACCCCCGCGGCCGGCGAGCAGGCACCGGACGTCATCATCACCGAGGTCGGTGGCACGGTCGGCGACATCGAGTCCCAGCCGTTCCTCGAGGCGGCGCGCCAGGTCCGCCAGGACATCGGCCGCGACAACGTGTTCTTCGTGCATGTCTCACTGGTGCCCTACCTGGCTCCGAGCGGAGAACTCAAGACGAAGCCCACCCAGCACTCGGTGGCCGCGCTGCGCAGCATCGGTATCCAGCCGGACGCGATCGTGTGCCGTGCCGACCGGGACATCCCCGAGTCCGTGAAGGGCAAGATCGCCGCCATGTGTGACGTGGACCGCGAGGCCGTCATCACCTGCGTCGACGCGCCGAGCATCTACGACATCCCCAAGGTGCTGCACAGCGAGGGCCTGGACGCCTACGTGGTCCGCCGCCTGTCGATCCCGTTCCGGGACGTCGAGTGGGACTCCTGGCACGGCCTGCTCGACCGCGTGCACCACCCGGCCGACGAGGTCGAGGTGGCCCTGGTCGGCAAGTACATCGACCTGCCGGACGCCTACCTGTCCGTCACCGAGGCGCTGCGTGCCGGTGGCTTCCACGAGAACAGCCGGGTCAACATCCGCTGGGTCGCCTCCGACGACTGCGCCACCGAGGCCGGCGCCCGCAAGGCCCTCGCCGGTGTCGACGCCGTGCTCATCCCCGGCGGTTTCGGCGTCCGCGGGATCGAAGGCAAGCTCGGGGCCCTGCGGTGGGCCCGCGAGCAGCAGGTGCCCACACTCGGCATCTGCCTCGGTCTGCAGTGCATGGTCATTGAGTACGCCCGCAACGTCCTCGGCCTCGAGCAGGCGTCCTCCACCGAGTTCGACCCACAGTCCCCGGACCCGGTGGTCGCGACCATGGAGGAACAACTCGCGATCGTCGACGGCGAAGGGGACCTGGGCGGCACGATGCGCCTGGGCAGCTACGAGGCCGTGCTCACACCCGGCTCCGTGGTCGCCGAGACCTACGGTGCCGAGCGGGTCTCCGAGCGACACCGGCACCGCTACGAGGTGAACAACTCCTACCGCGACGTGCTCGCCGAGGCCGGTCTGCAGATCAGCGGTCGGTCCCCGGACTCCTCGCTGGTGGAGTTCGTCGAGCTGAGCCGCGAGCAGCACCCGTACTACGTCGCCACCCAGGCGCACCCGGAGTTCAAGTCCCGGCCGACCCGCGCGCACCCGCTGTTCGTGGGGCTGATCGCGGCCGCGCTCGGCCGCCAGCGCGAGACGCGCCTGCTCGAGGTGGAGCCGGCCCGCAATGCCTGACGGCGGCCGTCGGCCAGGTGCTGCGCCGTTCGAAGGGCCCATCGCGGACGAGCGCGCCGCCCTGCCGATCACGGACTCCCGCACCATCCACGCCGGCTACGTGTTCGACATCGTCGCCGAGACGGTCGACCTCGGCTCAGCCGGGACCGTGCACCGGGAGTTCATGAAGCACCCGGGCGCCGTCGCGGTGGTGGCACTGGACGAGGCGGACCGCGTGCTGCTGCTGCGCCAGTACCGACACCCGGTCCGGTCCTACCTGTGGGAGGTCCCGGCGGGACTGCTCGACGTGGCGGACGAGCCACTCGTGGACGCCGCCGCACGGGAGCTGGCCGAGGAGGCGGACCTGCGGGCCGCTCGCTGGGACACGCTCGTGGACTACTACACGAGCCCCGGCGGCTCCGACGAGGCGCTGCGGATCTTCCTCGCCCGGGACCTCAGTGAGGTCCCCGACGGCGACCGGTTCACCCGCGAGGGTGAGGAGGCCGGGATGGAGTTGCGCTGGGTGCCGCTCCCCGACGCCGTCGCCATGGTCCTGGCCGGGGACCTGCACAACCCGAGCGCCGTCGCGGGGCTACTGGCCCTGCAGGCGGCGCACGCCACCGGCTTCAGCGGGCTCCGGCCCGCCGATGCCACCTGGGTGCGCTGACCGGACCCGCAGGCCGAACACCGCGACGGTCGTCGCGACGATCAGCAGCGCCGAGCCCACCAGGTGCATGCCGACCGCGAGCTCGGGCAACCCGTTGAAGTACTGGTAGTAGCCGATACCGCCCTGCAAGGCGGTCATCGCGACCAGCAGCCACGCCCGGCGACGCGCCGTGGCCAGGGCCGCTGCGCCGTCGGGCACCTCGGCCTGCGGCCGGGCGCGGTACAGCGCCACGAGCAGCAGCGCCAGCACGGCGACGAACACCCACACCGTGCCCGAGTGGAGCCTGGTGACCAGCAACGGGTCGACGGCGAACCGGTAGCCGACCTCGTCGTCGCCCGAGTGTGGGCCGGCTCCGGTGACCACGACGCCGAGGGTGACCACCAGGCCCGCCAGCACCGCGAGGAGGCGGCCCAGCACCCGGATGGCGGGGCCGACAACGGACACCGTCGGGCCGTCGCCCTCCCGCCAGCGCAGCAGCAGCACAGTGGAGAGCCAGACCAGCGCCGCGGAGAGCAGGAAGTGGGAGCCGACGATGGCCGGGTGCAGCTCGATCCGGACGGTGATCCCGCCGATCACGGCCTGCACCAGCACCAGAACCAGCGGGACCGTCGCGAGCCGGCGAAAGCCCGGGTTGCGCACGGGGGTGACCCCGGCACGTTCCTGCGTGAACACGAGCAGCACCACGGCTGCGGAGACGGCCACCAGCAACCCGGCCACGGTCCGGTTCCCGAACTCCACGAACGGGTGGTACGTGGCGGCCTCATGGAACGCGGGTGCGAACTGGCCCGGTTCACACTGCGGCCAGGTGGAGCAGCCGAGGCCGGAACCGGTCAGCCGCACCGCCCCGCCGGTTCCGATGATGACGATCTGGCCGATGAGGTTCGCCACGATCGCGGTGCCGGTGAGCTTGGTGTGGGTTGCGGGGGACACATGCCTACGGTAATGCGCTCCTCAGTCCCACTTGAACCAGCGCACCGTCGCGGCGCTGAACAGCACGGTCCAGGCGGCGAGCACGGCGAGCGCTATCCAGGTGGCGCCCGAAGGGCCAGGGCCGAGCGCGGTCCGCATGGCCTCACCGAGCGCCCCGGACGGCAGGAACCGGGTGGGGCCGGCGGCCGGGAGCAGGATGCCCCCGCCGACCACGAGGAGCAGCCAGAGCAGGTTCGCCCCGGCCAGGACCGCCTCGGCGCGCAGCGTGCCGGCGAGCAGGAGGGCCATGGCCGTGAACGCGCCGGTGCCGAGTACGACGGCGAGCAGCGCGGCGCCGATCCCGGCCGGGTTCGGCTGCCAACCGAGGGCGAGGGCGAGGCCGCCGAGGATCACGACCTGGACGGCCTCCATCGCGAACACGCCGAGCACCTTGCCGCCGAGCAGTCCGGTGCGTCCGAGTGGGGTGGTGGCGAGCAGGCGCAGTGCGCCTGCGCGCCGGTCGAAGCCGGTGGAGATCGCCTGGGAGGTGAACGCGGTGGACATCACGGCCAACGCGAGAACGCCGGGGGCGGCCACGTCGATCACCGGGGCACCGTCGGTGTCCAGGCGGATCAGGTCCGTGCGCACGAGCACCACCAGCATCAGCGCCGGCAGGATCAGGGTGAGCAGGAGCTGTTCACCGTTGCGGATCAGGTTGCGCAGCTCGAAGCCGGCATGCGCCGCCACCCGGCGCGGCCACGGGGCGCCACCGGCGTGCGGTTGCAGCGTCACGGTCATCGCAGGCTCCGTCCGGTCAGGTCGAGGAAGGCGTCCTCGAGGGTGCGTGTGCCACCCTCGAACTCGAGGGTGAGGCCGTGCGCGTCGGCGAGCTGTGCGAGAGCGGTCTGCGCGGCCGGGGTCAGCGGACCGGACAGGCGGGCGGCGTGCGGGGTGGGTGGCGCCGCGGACCGGACCGGGCCGTCCGGGGCCGCCTCGACGCTCGGCGCCGACGTGGCCTCCGGGACTCCGACCGCCTCGGTCAGCTCGGCGACCGTGCCCTGCGCCAGCACGACGCCGTGGTCGATGATCGCGACGTGATCGGCGAGCCGGGCGGCCTCGTCCATCAGGTGCGTGCTCAGGATGACGCTCACGCCGTCGGCCCGCAGTCCCTCGATCAGGTCCCAGACGACCAGGCGTGCCTGCGGGTCGAGCCCGGCGCTGGGCTCGTCCAGGAACACCAGGTCGGGCCGGCCGACCAGGGCGATCGCCAGGGCCAGGCGCTGGCGCTGTCCGCCCGAGAGGCGGCGCACCGACGTGCGCGCGAACGCGTCCAGGCCGAGGAGGTCGACGAGCTCGTCGACGTCACGGGGCGCGGCGTACATGCGGGCGACGTGCCGCAGCAGCTCCAGCGGGCGGGCCATGATCGGCAGGCCGCCGTCCTGGACCATCACGCCGACCCGAGGGCGCAACTGGGCGGCGTGCCGCCGGGGATCGAGGCCGAGGACCCGCACCAGCCCGCGGTCGGCCCTCTGAAGGCCCTCGCAGATCCCCATCAGCGTGGTCTTGCCGGCGCCGTTCGGGCCGAGGATCGCCGTGACGGCACCCCGCTGGGCCGACAGGGACAGGGACCGTAGCGCGTGGGTGTCGCCGAAGGACTTCGTGACGCCATCGAGTTCGAGACACCAGTGATCGGTGCCGGGTGCGAGCATCCCGTCAGCGTAGTGCGGATACCTCAAGTGCCCTCGTTGTGGCGTGTCTCTCATTTCTCGCATGCTGGACGCGCCGTTTCGGGACCCGACCTGCGTCGGATGGCGTCCTCAAGCGGCGTGCTGGTGCCGGTCCGGGCTGGTCGAGCGGTAACGTCCGCGCTGCGCGAGCACCGCAATAAGGTTCGCCTTGCTTGCCGGGAAGCATTTGGGCAACGAGACTGTTGAGTAATTCGAGGGCCGTGGCATGCCCATCGACGCCAGGAGGTGAGCACGTGACGACCGAACCGGTAGAGGACGCCGAGTCCAGCACCCGCGAACGGGTCCTCGCGCTCATCGTGGAACTGGGCCCGGTCACGGCCGCGGTGCTCGCCGAGCGCCTGGACCTGACCTCGGCGGCTATCCGTAGGCACCTGTCGGCGCTCGACCAGGCCGGTCAGATCGCCGAGCGTGAGGACACCACGCACGCCCCCCGCGGACGTGGGCGGCCCGCCAAGCAGTACATCGCCACCGCCGCGGCACACAGCCACCTCGGTCAGGCCTATGCGGACCTGGCCGTGCATGCGCTCGAGCACCTCAACCGGGTCCTCGGGCCGAGCGCCGTCGACACCTTCGCCGAGGAACGCTCCACGGAGCTGCGGGAGCGGTACGCCGCGGCCGTGGACGCCGCCGGGCCGGACCTGCCGGCCCGGACCGCGGCCCTCGCGGTGGCGCTCAGCAAGGATGGCTACGCTGCCACCTCACGTCCGATCGGGAACGACCTGGCCGTGCAACTGTGCCAGGGTCATTGCCCGGTGCAGGACATCGCGACCCAGTTCCCTCAGCTGTGTGAGGCGGAGACGCGTGCGTTCTCCGACCTCCTCGGCGTCCATGTCCAGCGGCTCGCCACCCTCGCCGGCGGAGAGCACGTGTGCACGACCCATATCCCGGTGACGATCCCGACCCGTGCGGAAGGAAAGAGAACACACCCATGACGACACCGACCGAGACCACCCCGAAGACAGAACCGATGACGCAGGACGAGACGATCGCGTCCATCGGCAACTACAACTACGGCTGGCACGACGCCAATGACGCCGGTCTGAACGCCACCCGGGGACTCTCGGAAGACGTGGTCCGCAACATCTCGCACCTCAAGAACGAGTCCGAGTGGATGCTGAAGACCCGGCTCAAGGCGCTGCGGCTGTTCGACAAGAAGCCGATGCCGAACTGGGGTGCCGACCTCACCGGGATCGACTTCGACAACATCAAGTACTTCGTGCGGTCCACCGAGAAGCAGGCGCAGAGCTGGGAGGATCTCCCTGAGGAGATCAAGAACACCTACGACAAGCTCGGCATCCCGGAGGCGGAGAAGCAGCGCCTCGTCGCCGGCGTCGCGGCCCAGTACGAGTCCGAGGTGGTCTACCACCAGATCAACGAGGAGCTCGAGCGTCAGGGTGTGCTGTTCCTGGACACCGACACCGCGCTGCGCGAGCACCCGGAGATCTTCGAGGAGTACTTCGGCACCGTGATCCCCTCCGGGGACAACAAGTTCGCGGCCCTGAACACCGCGGTCTGGTCCGGCGGGTCGTTCGTGTACGTGCCCCCGGGTGTGCACGTGGAGATCCCGCTGCAGGCCTACTTCCGGATCAACACCGAGAACATGGGTCAGTTCGAGCGGACCCTGATCATCGCCGACGAGGGCTCCTACGTGCACTACGTGGAGGGCTGCACCGCGCCGATCTACTCCTCCGACTCGCTGCACTCGGCGGTCGTGGAGATCATCGTCAAGAAGAACGCACGGGTGCGCTACACGACGATCCAGAACTGGTCCAACAACGTGTACAACCTGGTCACGAAGCGGGCCACCGCCGCCGAGGGCGCCACCATGGAGTGGATCGACGGGAACATCGGGTCCAAGGTCACGATGAAGTACCCGGCCGTCTACCTGACCGGTGAGCACGCCCGCGGCGAGACCCTCTCGATCGCGTTCGCCGGCGCGGGTCAGCATCAGGACACCGGCTCCAAGATGGTCCACATGGCCCCGCACACCTCCTCCTCCATCGTCTCCAAGTCGGTGGCCCGGGGCGGCGGGCGGGCGTCCTACCGCGGCCTGGTCCAGGTGCTCGACGGCGCCGAGGGCTCCAAGTCCAACGTGCTCTGCGACGCGCTGCTGGTGGACACCGAGTCCCGCTCGGACACCTATCCGTACGTGGACGTGCGCGAGGACGACGTCGAGATGGGCCACGAGGCCACGGTCTCCAAGGTCAGCGCCGAGCAGCTGTTCTACCTGATGTCCCGCGGACTCGCGGAGCCCGAGGCGATGGCGATGATCGTCCGCGGCTTCGTGGAGCCGATCGCCCGCGAGCTCCCGATGGAGTACGCGCTCGAACTGAACCGACTGATCGAACTGCAGATGGAAGGGGCCGTCGGCTGATGTCGACCACCACAACTGAGACCACCGACAACACCGGACTGAGCACCGACCACTCCCGGGCGGTCGCCGACGGCGCGCACACCCACGGGCAGGGCACCGTCCCGGAGAAGTCCCGGGGCGACCGTGCGACATCGTTCGCGCTCGCGGACTTCCCGCTGCCCACGGGCCGCGAGGAGGACTGGCGGTTCTCCCCGGTCGGCCGGTTCCAGGGCCTGTTCGGCGGCGTCCTGACCGGGGTTGCCCCGCAGGTCGAGATCACCGGTGACCCGGCCGTCACCATCGAGCGCGTCGGTCACGACGACCCGCGTCTTGGCGCCGCCGGCGCCCCCGGAGACCGGCTCGCCGCGACGGCATGGGAGTCGTTCGCGGAGGCCCTGGTCATCACGGTGCCGTCCAACCACGTCATGACCGGCGAGACCCTCGTCACCATCACCGGGACCGACACCCCCCCCGCCGCCCAGCACATCCTGATCGTCGCCGAGTCCCTCAGCGAGGGAGTCGTGGTGCTCGACCACCGCGGCAGCGCCGAGCTCGCGCAGACCGTCGAGATCCAGGTCGAGGACGGCGCCTCGCTGCGGGTCGTCTCCGTCCAGGACTGGGACGCCGGTGCCGTGCACGCGTCGAGCCACCGCGCCGTGATCGGCCGCGACGCGACCCTGCGGCACGTGGTCATCACCCTCGGTGGCGACGTGGTCCGGATCACCCCGGAGGCCGCGTTCACCGCTCCCGGCGGCGAGGTCGAGATGAACGGCCTGTACTTCGCCGACGCCGGTCAGCACCAGGAGCACCGCCTCTTCGTGGACCACGCGGTGCCGAACTGCCGGTCCCGGGTGACCTACAAGGGCGCCCTCCAGGGCGACGGTGCGCACTCGGTCTGGATCGGCGACGTGCTGATCCGCAAGGAGGCCGAGGGCACCGACACCTACGAGCTGAACCGCAACCTCGTGCTCACCGACGGCGCCCGCGCCGACTCGGTGCCGAACCTGGAGATCGAGACCGGCGAGATCGAGGGCGCCGGGCACGCGTCCGCGACCGGCCGGTTCGACGACGAGCAGCTGTTCTACCTGCGCTCGCGCGGCATCCCCGAGGCGGCCGCCCGCCGTCTGGTGGTGCGCGGCTTCTTCGCCGAGATGATCTCCAAGATCGGCGTGCAGTCCGTGCAGGACCGCCTCCTCGCCGCGATCGACGCCGAACTCGATATCGTCATGGGCCAGCTCATCGGCACCGACGACCTCGACGAGGCGGATGTGATCGCCGCCGTGGAGAGCGGTGTGGTGAAGTGACCGCGCAGGTGGTGGCCGCCCGTGACGACCTCGAGGTGGGGGAGACCCTCAAGCTCGAGCTCGACGGCGCGGACGGCTCGCTCGTGGAGGTTGCCCTGGTCCGGGCCGAGGACGGCGAGTACTACGCCGTCAATGACGTCTGCTCGCACGGGCAGGTCTCGCTCTCCGAGGGCGAGGTGGACGGCAACACCATCGAGTGCTGGCTGCACGGCTCCACCTTCGACCTGCGCACCGGCCAGCCCCTGTCCCTCCCGGCCACCCGGCCGGTCCCCGTGTATCCGGTGAGTTATGACGGCGACAACGTCCTGGTGGACGTGGACGCCCCGCTCGCCGCCCACCAGAACGTCTGAGAAGAAAGAGAACCGCACATGTCGACACTTGAGATCCGCGACCTGCACGTCAGCGTCGAGACCCCGGAGGGCGCCAAGCAGATCCTGCGCGGCGTCGACCTCTCCGTGAGCAGCGGGCAGACGCACGCCATCATGGGCCCGAACGGCTCCGGCAAGTCCACCCTCGCCTACTCCATCGCCGGGCACCCCAAGTACGAGGTCACCTCCGGCGAGGTGCTCCTCGACGGTGAGGACGTCCTGGCCATGACCGTGGACGAGCGCGCCCGCGCCGGGCTGTTCCTCGCCATGCAGTACCCGGTGGAGGTCGCCGGGGTGACCGTGTCGAACTTCCTGCGGACCGCGAAGACCGCGATCGACGGCAAGGCCCCCGCGCTGCGTCAGTGGGTCGGCGACGTCCGCACCGCCATGGAGAACCTGCGCATGGACCCGGTGTTCGCCGAGCGCAACGTGAACGAGGGCTTCTCCGGTGGCGAGAAGAAGCGCCACGAGATCCTCCAGATGGAGCTGCTCTCCCCGAAGTTCGCGGTGCTGGACGAGACCGACTCCGGCCTCGACGTCGACGCCCTGCGGGTCGTCTCCGAGGGCGTCAACCGGGTGAAGTCGACCACGGACGTGGGCGTCCTGCTGATCACCCACTACACGCGCATCCTGAACTACATCACCCCGGACTTCGTGCACGTGTTCGTCGACGGCCGGGTGGCCGAGCAGGGCGGCCCGGAGCTGGCCGAGCGCCTCGAGGCCGAGGGGTACGACCGCTACCTCGTCGGCAGCAACTGACCCGCACCACTATCGAGGAGTACCGGATGACCACCACGGCAGGGCCGCTCACGGCGACGGAGTTGATCGCGATCCGCGAGGACTTCCCGCTGCTGGAACGCACGGTCCGCGGTGGTCGCCCGCTCGTCTACCTCGACTCCGCGGCCACGTCGCAGAAGCCCGAGTGCGTCACCGACGCCGAGCAGGACTTCTACCTGCGTCGCAACGCCGCCGTGCACCGCGGCGCGCACCAGCTCGCCGAGGAGGCGACCGAGGCCTACGAGAAGGCACGGGCCGCCGTCGCCGGTCTGGTGGGCGTCGACGCCGGTGAGATCGTCTGGACGAAGAACGCGACCGAGGCGATCAACCACGTCGCGTATGCGATGTCGAACGCGACGCTCGGGCGCGGCGGTGAGGACGCGGCCGCGCTGCGGCTCGGGCCGGGCGACGAGATCGTGGTCACCGAGGCGGAGCACCACGCGAACCTGGTGCCCTGGCAGGAGTTGTGCGCCCGCACCGGTGCGACCCTGCGTTGGCTCGGGGTGACCGACGAGGGCCGGATCGACACCGGCACCCTCGGCGTGATCAACGAGCGCACCCGGCTGGTGGCGTTCGCGCACGCCTCGAACGTGACCGGTGCGATCGCACCGGTGGCGGCGATCGTGGCCGCCGCCCACGCCGTCGGGGCGCTCGTGGTTCTGGACGCGTGTCAGAGCGTGCCGCACCTGCCCGTGGACCTGCGCGCCCTGGACGTGGATTTCGCCGCTTTCTCCGGCCACAAGATGCTCGGGCCCACCGGCATCGGCGTCCTCTATGGCCGCGCCGACCTGCTCGCCGCGATGCCGCCGTTCCTGACCGGTGGATCGATGGTCGAGGTGGTCACCATGGAATCGACCAGTTACGCCCCGCCGCCGCAGCGGTTCGAGGCCGGTACCCAGATGGTGGCGCAGACCGTCGGTCTGAACGCCGCCGCGGACTACCTGGCCGAGCTCGGCATGTCCGCCGTGGCCGCCCACGAGGCCGTGCTGACCGAACACCTTGTCCGTGGCGTCGCCGGCATCGACGGCGTGCGCGTGCTCGGGCCGACCGACGCCACCGACCGCCTCGGTGTCGTCGCGTTCGACGTGGCCGGTGTGCACCCGCACGACGTCGGGCAGGTCCTCGACGACGCCGGCATCGCGATCCGGGTGGGGCACCACTGCGCACAGCCGGTGCACCGCCGTCTCGGTGTGCACGCCTCCGCGCGTGCGTCCGTGGGTATCTACACGACGCACGCGGAGATCGACGTGTTCCTCGAGCACCTGGCCGGTGTCCGCTCGTTCTTCGGACTGGGAGGCAGCCGTGGCTGACGCGATGGAGCAGCTGTATCAGCAGGTGATCCTTGACCACGCCCGCGAGAAGCACGGCTACGGCCTCGAGCAGGGCGCGGCGGGGGAGTCGTTCCAGGTCAATCCCACCTGTGGTGACGAGGTGCGCCTGCGCGTCCATCTCGCCGACGGCACCGCCGCCCCCGTCATCGAGCGGGTCAGCTGGGAGGGCCTGGGCTGCTCGATCTCGCAGGCGTCCCTGTCCGTGCTCAGCGACCTCGTCGCCGGCGCCGACGTGGCCCGCGCCGACGAGCTCACCGAGACCTTCCGCGCGCTGATGTCGGGCCGTGGGCAGCCGCTGGACGCCGAGCGCGAGGAGATGCTCGGCGACGCCGGCGCCTTCGTGGGCGTGGCGAAGTACCCCGCCCGGATCAAGTGCGCTCTGCTGGGCTGGATGGCCCTGCGGGACGCACTCGCGCACGCACTCACCGCCGAACCGTCCATTGTGGCACCGGATCAGGAGAAGTCATGAGCACCGAAGCAACCAGCGCCGTCCCGAACGCGGCAGACGTCGAGGAGGCCCTCCGCGACGTCATCGACCCCGAACTCGGCATCAACGTCGTGGACCTGGGTCTCATCTACGGGATCACCCTGGACCAGAACAACGTGGCCATGATCGACATGACGCTCACGTCCGCGGCCTGCCCGCTGACCGACGTCATCGAGGAGCAGGCCGCCCAGGCGCTCGAGGGCATCACCGCCGGCCAGCGCATCAACTGGGTGTGGATGCCGCCGTGGGGCCCGGACAAGATCACCGAGGACGGCCGCCAGCAGCTGCGGGCGCTGGGGTTCAACGTCTGACGAGCCCCTGGAGCTCCCGCCGGTCCTGTTGATCGGCGGGACTTCGCCGTGCCCGACCGGACCTGCGTCGCTGTCGACGAGGGGCCATCGGGCTCTCGTGCGTCAACACTCGACGCCGGCTGAACGAGTGGTTAGCATGGTGTGCATGCGTTCAGACAAGCGGTCGGTTCCGTTGTCGGACCTGACCGCACGTGCACGGATCCGCGATGCCGCGATCGAACGGTTCGCGCGAGACGGGTTCGGTGCTGGGCTGCGCACGGTCGCAGGCGATGTTGGAGTCAGTCCTGCCCTGGTTCTGCATCACTTCGGATCCAAGGACCGGTTGCGTCAGGCCTGTGACGAGCACGTGCTGGCGCAGATCCGGACTGCCAAGTCCGAGAGCATCGTCGATGCCGGCACCCGCTCGTTCCTGGAGCATTTCGCCACCGCGGAGCGGTACTCGACGATCCTTGGCTATGTCCTGCGTTCGCTCCTCGACGGTGGACCGCTGGCGCGCGCGTTCGTCCAGCACATGATCGACGATGCCGAGCAGTATGTCGGCGCAGCCGTATCGGCCGGGTTGGCCGTTCCGAGCCGGGACGAGCGCGCCCGCTCCCGCTATCTCACCCTGTCGGCGCTGGGCGCGATGATGCTGTCCATCACGCTCGATCCCCCCGAGGATCTGAGCAACCTCACCGGGTTCATGCGGCGCTTCTTCGCAGAGATCACCCTTCCGACGTTGGAGCTGTACACCGAAGGCTTCCTCACGACCCGTCGCATGCTCGACGACTACCTCCTCTACGTGGGCGACCCGCCAGGCGAGAACGCGGCTCAGCACAGCTGAGCCCACGCGCCATCAGGCAGATTCGCTACGAAGAGAAGGAAACTACGATGACCAGCACATCTTGGCGTGCCTCGAACACGCCAGCGATCGAGATCCATGACCTGCACAAGTCGTTCGGCAGGGTCAAGGCACTTGACGGCCTGGACCTGAACGTCGCCCCCGGAGAGGTCGCCGGGTTCCTCGGCCCCAACGGGGCCGGCAAGTCCACGACCATTCGCGTCCTGCTCGGCCTCCTGCGCTCCGACGCCGGTAGCGCTCGGATCCTGGGCGGTGAACCATGGCGCGACGCTGTCAGGCTGCATCGCCGCCTGGCCTATGTGCCGGGTGACGTGTCGCTCTGGCCGAACCTCACCGGTGGGGAAGCGATCGACTACCTGACCCGGTTGCGCGGCAAGGCGGACAAGAAGCGCAAGACCGAGTTGCTGGAGCGCTTCGAGCTCGATCCGACGAAGAAGGCCGCCACCTACTCCAAGGGCAACCGGCAGAAGGTCGCGCTCGTCGCGGCCCTCGCCTCGAAGGTCGACCTCCTGGTGCTCGACGAGCCGACGTCAGGTCTCGATCCGCTGATGGAGGCCGTCTTCACCGAGTACGTGCGCGAGGCGAAGGCAGGCGGTACGTCCGTGCTGTTGAGCAGCCATATCCTGTCCGAGGTCGAGAAGGTCTGCGACACCGTGACTATCATCCGCGGCGGCCGGGCGGTGGAGTCCGGGACCCTCGACGACCTGCGTCACCTGACCCGCACCAGCGTCACCACCGTCATCGACGGCGACCCGGCGACGATCGCGGCGCTGCCCGGCGTGCACGATCTGACCAGCGCGCCGAACGGCGCGGGCTTCCGCTTGACCTTCGATGTCGACAACACAGCGATGGGTGACCTGTTGCCAACGGTCGGAGCGCTCGGCGTGCGCTCGTTCACGGCCGCACCACCTTCCCTCGAGGAACTGTTCATGCGGCACTACGGCGACGAGCTCGCCGCGGATGAGGCGGCTGCCGATCGGGCCGGTCAGCGCCCGGCCACGCGGGGTGCCTCGGACAACACAGCAGGTGTGCGATGAGCAGCGCCACAGCACACTCGCTGGCCGAGCGGCCCGCCGCCGCACGCACCCGGGCGGGCACGCTCGCGGGCACGTGGAACCTGGTGCGGTTCATCCTTCGCCGGGACCGGGTCCGGCTCGCGGTCTGGGCGGGCTCCGTCGTGGCCTTCTACGCGTACTTCACATTCGCGTTGGACACGGTGTTCTCAGATCCGGCCGCGCGGCAGGGTCGCGCGGCCGTGATGGAGACACCAGCCGGGATCGTGATGGGCGGGCCAGGCTATGGTCTCGACGACTACACGACCGGTGTCGCCATCGCCAACGAGGGCATCGTCTGGATGGTGCTGGCGTTGGCGACCATGAGCATCCTGCACGTGGTGCGGCACACCCGGGCCGAAGAGGAATCCGGCCGCTCCGAACTCGTTCGCGCGGCCGTGGTGGGTCGCCACGCGCCGGCGGCGGCCGCTGTCATCACGTTGGTCCTGAGCCAGGCCGTCATCGCCGCCGTGGGCGCGCTGGCGATGGTCGGCGTCGGGACCGACATGGCTGTGGTCGATTCGTTCGGGGTGACGATCGGATCCGGCCTCAGTGCCTTGGTGTTCGGTGCGGTGGCGGTGGTGTTCTGCCAGGTCATGGACCATGGGCGCGGCGCGATCGGCGCGAGCCTTGCCGTCGTCGGGCTTGCCTTCGTCATCCGTGCCGCCGGTGACATGCGCGAGCTCGGCGGCAGCACACTGTCGTGGTTCTCGCCGTTCGCATGGGCCCAGCAGATGCGGTCGTTCGTTGAGCTGCGGTGGTGGCCGGCGCTCCTGTCCGTGGCGGCCACGGTGGTGCTTTTGTGGCTCGGTGCCGCCCTGGCGTCGCGGCGCGACTTCGGTGGGGGACTGGTCGCCTCACGGGCGGGGCGAGCGGACGCGAGGCCCACGCTTCGCAGCCCGTTCGTGCTGGCCTGGCGACAGCAGAGCAGCGCTCTGTTGTGGAGTGCCCTCGGGCTCGGCCTCATGTGGTACGCGACCGGGACCCTCATGCCGGAGATCGGCAGCATGATCGGCGACATGGTCGCCGACAACCTCGCGGCGGCACAGATCTTCGGGCCGGACACGTCGGTGCTGAGCGTCACGTTCCTCGGCGTCATGATCATGTTCGCGGCCCTGTGCTGCGCCGCGTACGCGATCGTCCTGGGCGGCCGCCCGAACGGCGAGGAGCGGGCCGGCCGGGTGGAGGTCGCGCTCGCCCTACCCGTGTCCCGCTCCCGTTGGCTCGGCTCGCAACTGCTCGTGGTGGGACTCGGCACGCTGATCGTGCTGACCGTGAGCGTCTACGGGATGTGGCTCGGCGCGGTCACGGTGGGCTGGGAGGATCAAACCTTCGCCGACTACACCGTCGTGCTGCTGGCCTACCTCCCGGCGTTGGGTGTCTACCTGGGCCTGGTGGCGGCACTCTTCGCCTGGCTGCCGCGCCTCACCGGGCTCGCTTGGGCGCTCCTGGCGTACTCGTTCGTGGTCGGCATGTTCGGCGGCCTGTTCGAACTGCCCGACTGGGCGCTGCGCCTGTCGCCGCTGGACTGGGTGCCAGCGCCGTTCCTCGAGGACGTCGCGGTCGGTGACGTGCTCGGTCTTTGGGCGGTCGCGATCGTGCTGTTGGCCCTCGCGTTCGTCGGCTTCCGGCGCCGTGACGTGGTGACCACCTGAGAGCCACTAGAGGGACGCCCCGTCCACGGCGAACGTGTCGCACGCGTTCGGACCGGAGTCGTAGCCGGCGGTGAACCACCGCTGGCGCTGCTCCGAGGACCCGTGGGTCCAGGACTCGGGGTGCGCCTGACCGCCCTGCTGGGTCTGGATGTGGTCGTCGCCGACGGACGCCGCGGCATCGAGCGCCGACGCGAGCTGGTCGGGCGTGAACGGCTCCAGGAACCTGACGCCGTCGGAGTCCACGGTGTTCACGGCGCCCGCCGCCCACGCGCCGGCCAGGCAGTCCGCCTGCAGCTCCAGCCGCACCGCGTCGGATGTGGGCCCGGTGTCCGTGTTGTCCACCTGCGCCATGATTCCGGACAGGTTCTGGATGTGGTGGCCCCACTCGTGGGCAACGACGTAGAGCTCCGCGAGCGGACCGCCCTGAGCGCCCAGCTGCGTCGTCATCAACTGGAAGAACGTCGGGTCCAGGTAGATGCCCTGGTCCGGTGGGCAGTAGAACGGCCCGACGGCGCTGCTCGCCTGGCCGCAGCCGGTGTTGGTTCCGTCCGTGAACAGTTCCATGCCGGGGGAGGCGTAGGCGCCGCCGCTGATCTGCGGGTAGGCGTCCGCCCAGTAGTCGTCGAGGGAGTTGTACGCGCCGACCATCCGGCACTCCACGTCATCGTTCGCGGCCGCCCCCGTGGTGCAGTGCTCCAGACCCGTGTCGGTCTCGCCGACCGGGGCGCCGCCGTCGTCGCCGGTGGCGAGACCGGTCAGGTCCACGCCGAGCAACTGGGAGAGCAGGAACAGCACCAGCACAGTGCCGCCGCCCACGGCGACGCCGGTTCCGGTGCGGCGGCGTCGCCGGACCCGGGACGGGTCCAGCTTCGCGTCCTCGTTGAACGTCATGGGGCAAACGCTAGCGCCGAACCGGCGTGGCTACCCGTCGAGCGTCGGCGCTGGTCAGGCCGGGGTCGCGGCGATCTCCGTCTCTGCCTCGATGTGGGCCGACCCGGCGTTCAGGAGCCCGGTGACGACCGCGGCGAGCGGCTCCATGGCGTCGTCGATCTCCAGTTGGACGGGGTAGCGAGCCACCAGCATCGCGAGCAGGTTGTGCACCGCCCCGCGGGCCCGTGCCGGATCGAGGTCGGTGTCGTAACCGAGCAGCACCTCGGTGGGGGCGTCCTGCGCCTCGGTAGGGTCCGTGACGGCTGGGTCGTAGCTCACCGCGAAGGACAGGATCCGGCCGCCGGCCTCCTTGGGGCGGTCCCGGAGCACAACGGCGCCGCGGGCGCCGGTGGCGGGCGCGAGCAGGTGGTCCTGGGCGCGCCCGAGCGTCATCTCGGACCGGTCCCAGGGTGCGTGCACGGCGTCGTAGAACGCCGCGACCGCCTTCGTCAGTTCCACCGAGCCGGTGGCCAGATCCTCCAGGGTCGGTCCGGTCGGTCCGAACGGCGGGACGGCCAACGACTCCGGGGCCACGACCACGAGTCGGGAGCGCTGGATCGGGATGAGCCCGATCGACGCGGCGAACGGTGCGGCGGCGGAGGTCTCGGACTCCTCGAAGTTCTCGGACAGCTCGGGGTTCACGGGGTAGCGGGTTCGAAGGCCGCTGGTGCCCGACGGCGGAACCTCCTCCCGGAGTGCGCCCACCAGTGCGGTGCCCACACCCCGACGGCGATGTGCGGGCAGCACCTCCGTGTACAGCCAGAGCCGGTCCGGGTGCAGGCTGCTCTCCGAGACTGCCGCGGCGCCGACGATCGCGCCGTCGGCCTCGGCGACGACGGTGCGCCGCCATGGCTGCTGAGTGGCGGGGCCGAGCAGGGCCCGGCTGAGCGCCACCTGCGGCGAGCCGGCCGGGCCGAGTGCGTCGGCGACCGTCACCTCGTCGCCGTCGCGCCATTCGCGCAGCGAGAGTGTCGGTTCGCTCACATCTACCTCCTCGGATGGGCCGCAGGGGCAGCAGAAGCGGCCCGCCGGACCATGCCACGGTACTGGTTCGTCAGGCTGTCGGTAGACTGGTGCCAGTGATCATCGCGCAGGACGTCGAACTCCGGATCGGGGTTCGCCAGCTACTCAGCGGGGCAACCTTCCGCATCGACTCGGGTGACCGGATCGGCCTTGTGGGCCGCAACGGCGCTGGGAAGACCACGTTGACGAAGACCCTGGCCGGGGAGGGGCAACCCAGCGGGGGCACCATCACCCGGACCGGTGAGGTGGGTTACCTCCCGCAGGACCCACGGACCGGTGACCTGGACATGCTTGCCCGGGACCGGGTGCTCTCCGCGCGCAGTCTGGACGAGGTTGTACGCCGGATCCGCAAGGCCGAGCTGGACATGGCCAGCGAGGACGACGCCATCCGGGAGAAGGCGATGAACCGCTACACCCGGCTGGACGAGGAGTTCACCGCGCAGGGGGGTTGGGCCGCGGAGAGCGAGGCAGCCAGGATCACCTCGAACCTCGGCCTGCACACCGGGGTGCTGGCACAACCACTGGGCACGCTCTCCGGTGGTCAGCGCCGCCGGGTGGAGCTGGCGCGGATCCTGTTCTCCGATTCCGAGACGCTGCTCCTGGACGAGCCCACGAACCACCTGGACGCGGACTCCATCGCCTGGTTGCGGGAGTTCCTTGCGTCCTACTCCGGCGGGTTCATCGTGATCAGCCACGCCACCGACCTGCTCCGCGCCACCGTGAACAAGGTGTTCCACCTGGACGCCAACCGGAGCGAGCTGGACGTCTACAACCTCGGCTGGGACGCGTACCTGGAGCAGCGGGAGACCGACGAACGTCGCCGCAAGCGTGAGCGCGCGAACGCCGAGAAGAAGGCCTCCACACTGATGGTGCAGGCGGACAAGATGCGCGCCAAGGCCACCAAGGCCGTCGCCGCCCAGAACATGGCCCGCCGGGCCGAACGGATGCTCTCCGGCCTGGACGAGGTACGCGCCAAGGACCGGGTGGCGAAGCTGCGCTTCCCCGACCCCGCCCCGTGCGGGCGCACCCCGTTGCGCGCCGCGGGCCTCTCCAAGTCCTACGGGTCGCAAGAGGTGTTCACCGACGTCGACCTGGCGATCGACCGGGGCAGCAAGGTCGTCGTGCTCGGCCTCAACGGTGCCGGCAAGACGACCCTGTTGCGGATCCTGGCCGGGGTCGAGGACTCCGACACGGGGGAGGTCCAGCCCGGACACGGCCTGAAGGTCGGCTACTACGCGCAGGAGCACGAGACCCTGGACACCGAGCGCACCGTGGTGGAGAACCTGCGCTCGGCGGCACCGGACCTGAACGACACCCAGGTCCGTAGCGTGCTGGGGTCGTTCCTGTTCTCCGGTGACGACGCGGACAAGCCCGCTCGGGTGCTCTCCGGTGGGGAGAAGACCCGCCTCGCGCTCGCGGTGCTGGTGGTGTCCTCGGCGAACGTGCTGCTGTTGGACGAGCCCACGAACAACCTCGACCCGGCCAGCCGCGAGGAGATCCTCGGCGCACTGCGCTCGTTCACCGGTGCCGTCGTGCTGGTGACGCACGACGAGGGTGCCGTGGTGGCTCTCGAGCCGGAGCGCGTGCTCCTGCTGCCCGACGGCGACGAGGACCACTGGAACGACGGTTACGTCGAGCTGGTGTCGCTGGCCTGAGCAGCACCGGGCCGGCGCTCAGATGAACGTCAGCGCCCGCGCGAGCGCGGGGTTGTCGTTGTCCGAACGCCAGACGCAGTGCACCTGCACGGCGTGGTCGGGGATGTCCAAGACCTCGAGGTAGGTCACCGACGGTAGGTGCAGAGTGGCCACCGAGGACGGCACCAGGGCCACCCCGAGTCCCGCACCGACGAGCGCTAGGACGCTGTTCACCTGCGCGACGTGCTGGACGTAGTGCGGGGTGAGGTCCGCGTCCCGGAACACCGCGGCCACGGTCTCGTAGAGGTAGCGCGCCGCCGCCGGGGCGTAGGTGACCAGCGGGTGCGCGGCCACGTCCGAGAGGGTCGCCGCCCCGCGCAGACGCGTGAGCGGATGACCGTTCGGGACGGCCAGGACCATCGACTCGCTGGCGACCGGGCGCGCGGTGAGGGGATGGATCCGGGCCGGACCGCGGGCCAGCCCGACGTCGATCTCGCCGGCGAGCAGCGCATCGACCTGCTCACCGGTCACCATCTCGGTCAGGATCAGGTCGACGTCCGGCAGCTGCTCGGTGAGCGTGCTCGCCCAGGGCCCGAGCACCGTGAGCGCAGAGACGGCCGTGAAGGCGATCCGCACCGTGCCGGTGGTCCCGGCTGCGACGCTCCGCGCGCGCAGTCGCGACGACTCGGCGCGGGCGAGCAGCCGGCGGGCCTCATCCAGGAAGACCCGGCCGGCCGGGGTCGGCCGTGCGCCCCGGTGATGGCGCACGAGGAGCTCGACGCCGACGTCCCGCTCGAGCTTGCGCACCTGCCGGCTCAGCGGCGGCTGGGTCATGCTCAGGCGGTCGGCCGCGCCCGCGAAACTGCCCTCCTCGGCGACGGCGACGAAACCCACGAGCTGATCGAGCGTGTACATCCCTGTGCTCCAATCAGGTATGCCTTTTGCGCATCGAACGATACTCCATCGGACCTGGACGGGTATGGCTCGGGCGGCGTAGGTTCGATCAAACGGCCCACCCCTCGGAGCGCACCCATGAACGCCTCACGTTTCTCCCCGCAGGAGCTGCGGACCCGACTCGGGTCCGGCCTGCTGTCCTTCCCGGTCACGCACACGGCACCGGACCTCAGTTTCGACGAAGCCGGCTACCGCGAACACGTCGCCTGGCAGGCCGGCTTCGGCCCGGCCGGCCTGTTCGCGGCGGGTGGCACGGGGGAGATCTTCGCCCTGACCCCGGACGAGGTGCCCCGGGTCGTGCGGGCGGCGGTCGCGTCGGTACCGGAGGAGCTGCCCATCGTCGCGCCGGCGGCGTACGGCACCGCGCAGGCCGTGGCGATGGCGGCGGACGCGGAGGCCGCGGGCGCCGCCGGGATCCTGTTGTTCCCGCCGTACCTCGTCCAGGTGAGCGAGGCAGCTCTGGTCGCCCACGTGCGCGCCGTGTGTGCCGCGACGTCGCTGGGCGTCATCGTCTACCACCGGGCCAACGCCCGCTTCACGGCGGCAGCCGTGGCCACGCTCGCGCGGACGTGCCCCAACTTCATCGGCTTCAAGGACGGCGTCGGCGACGTGGACCTCATGACCCGGCTGTGCCACGGCACCGCGGACCTGCTCCTCATCGGCGGGCTCCCGACGGCGGAGGTGTACGCCCTCCCGTACCTGGAGCTGGGGGTGCGGACCTACTCCTCGGCCATGTTCAACTTCATCCCGGAGTTCGCCCTCGCCTTCCACCGAGCGGTCCTCGCCCGTGACCGTGCGGAGGTGGACCGACGGCTCCGGGAGTTCGTCCTGCCCTACCTCGAGATCCGCGACCGGAGCGAGGGCTACGCGGTCTCCATCGTCAAGGCGGGCATGACCGCCGTCGGGCGCACGGCGGGCCCGGTGCGCAGCCCGCTGCTGGATCTCGGACCGGACGACCTGGCGGACCTCGCGGCGCTCATCGAGAGCGCCGTGCACCCCGACGAGGCGCGGACCGCGTCCTCGGTGGGCCGGTGACCGGCGTGAACACGCTGCCCACGCCGTCGGGCCGCGGCAGGGGCTTGCCCGTGGTCACGCACATGCGGGTGGTCCCCGTGGCCGGCCGGGACAGCATGCTGCTGAACCTCTCCGGAGCCCACGGCCCGTACTTCACCCGCAACATCGTCGTGCTGACCGACTCGGACGGACGCACCGGAGTCGGCGAGGTGCCCGGCGGGCAGCAGATCACCCGGGTCCTCGAGGACTCGGTCGACCTGGTGGTGGGCCGCCCGGTGGCCCGCTACCACTCGGTGCTCCGCGACATCCGGGCCCGGTTCGCTCAGCTGGACGCCGGTGGTCGCGGCGCCCAGACGTTCGACCTGCGGGTCGCCGTCCACGCCGTCACGGCCGTGGAGGCCGCCCTCCTGGATCTGCTCGGCCAGTACCTCGAGGTGCCCGTTGCCGCCCTCCTCGGTGAGGGCCAGCAGCGTGACCGGGTGCCCGTGCTGGGCTACCTCTTCTTCGTCGGTGACCGCGGCCGCACGGACCTGGCCTACGCGAGCGGCACCGACGCCGGCGACGACTGGCTGCGGCTGCGTCACGAGGAGGCCATGACGCCCGGCGCCGTGGTGGCACTGGCGAAGGCGGCGCGGGCCAGGTACGGCTTCAGCGACTTCAAGCTCAAGGGCGGCGTCCTGCCCGGGGACGAGGAGGCGGACGTCGTGACCGCCCTGGCGCGTGAGTTCCCGCTGGCTCGGATCACGATCGACCCCAACGGCGGCTGGCTCCTGGACGACGCGGTCCGCCTTGGCCGCCGGCTGCGCGACGTCCTGGCCTACGCCGAGGACCCGTGCGGAGCGGAGGAAGGCTACTCGGGCCGCGAGACCATGGCGGAGTTCCGCCGGGCCACGGGCCTGCGCACCGCGACGAACATGGTCGCCACCGACTGGCGCCAGTTCGGCCATGCGGTGCGCTCGTCCTGCGTCGACATCCCGCTGGCGGACCCGCACTTCTGGACGATGAACGGTTCGGTGCGGGTGGCCCAGATCTGCGACGCCTGGGGTCTGACCTGGGGCTCGCACTCCAACAACCACTTCGACATCTCGCTGGCCATGTTCACCCAGGTCGCGGCGGCGGCGCCGGGCGAGATCACCGCCATCGACACCCACTGGATCTGGCAGGACGGGCAGCACCTCACGTCGAACCCGCTCCGGATCACCGACGGTGCCATCGCGGTGCCGGACCGGCCCGGGCTCGGCGTCGATCTGGACGCCGACGCGCTGGCCGCGGCCCACGAGCTCTACCTCGCCGAGGGACTCGGGGCCCGTGACGACGCCGCCGCCATGCAGTACCTCGTCCCGGGATGGACCTTCGACCCGAAGCGTCCGGCGCTGAGCCGCTGAGCCCCGCGCACCGACCGGCCCGGGTGGCCCCGGGTCGCCGGCCGGCCCGGCCCGACGTCAGGCCCGGTCCCGCAGCTGCCCGTCGATGAGGGCGTCCTCCTCCTCCTCGGCGCTGCGGCGACGGTCCCGGACCGTTCGTATGCTCGGGCCGGAGGCCGGGGCGGGACCGGAGCCGGGACTCTCGGCGGCCTCGCGGCGGGCGAGGATGACCGTGCCCACCAGGGCACCGATCCCGAAGATCCACCACTGGAACGCGTACGAGAGGTGGTTGCCCACGTCGGCGGCCGGCCGGGGGAGCGGGCTCGGGGGCGAGGGCGTCGTCGGCGACTCGTCCGCGAGCACACCGTAGGCACCCGTGACCAGCTCGCCGTCGCCGCCCACCGCGGGGCCGCCGTCGCCGGTCGTCGCGGCCAGCACCTGCGCCGGGGCGAGCCCGTAGACCTGCCCGTCCGGCGCGTCGCGGTCGGTGGTCGGCTCCGCCGGGCGCAGGCGCACGGTGAGCGTGACGTCGCCGCCCGGCACCTCCTGCTGCGCGCCGTGGTCGGTGAACGTGTCCGTGGCGTACCAGCCGCGGTCGACGGTCAGCAGCCAGGTACCGCCCTCGGCCAGGTCGACGGCGAAGATGGCGGCCACGTGGTCGGCGGGACTGCCCCCGATCGGGCGCTGGGGCAGCACCACCGAGGGGTGCGGGGCGTCGGTGAGGTAGTGACCGGTCACGGTCACCGGGGTCCAGGTCTGCGACGTGGTCAGCGCGGTGCCCGCCGACTGGAGGACCTCCTCGATACCGACCGGGGTGGAGTCGTAGTTGGCCTCAACCAGCTCGATCGCGGCTGCTTTGCCCTGGTAGCGGGTCAGCTGCCAGTAGCCCAGGCCCGCGCAGGCGACGGCGACCACGAGGGCGACGGCCAGGGTCCCCGCCCAACGGCCGCTCAACAGGAAGCGGTACCGCCCCGGCGTCCGGTTCGCCTCAGCGCTCACTTCGGCTCATCGGGGCTCACTCGAGGCTCCGGTTCACCCACGCCCGACTCCGGTGGCAGGTCCGCCACCGGGATGGTCTCGCGCAGGAACGAGCGGGCACCGAGGAAGTTCTCCAGGTGGACGCGGTGGTCCGGGCACGCGAGCCAGGTCTTGCGCCGGTCTGCCGTGTGCAGCTTCGGGTTGTTCCACCGCAGCGCCCAGGCAGCCTCCTGGCGGCAGCCCTTCGCGCTGCAGACGAGGTGCTCAGCCATCGTGGCCGCCGGGCCCGGAGTTGTCGGATTCGCGCCGAATCGGACCGTCGCCCGGAGACCGGACATCGTCTGGTCCGGTCTCGGCCGGAGCGTCCGGTCGCACCTGTTCTGCGGAGGTGTATTCGGCGGCGGGAGCAGGGTGCGGGCCGGGCAGGGCCGGCTGGTCGACCTGGGTGCCCGGTGCGGCTCGGCGGTCGCCCCCGGCGTTCGCGGCCACCACGGCCAGGTACGGCAGCACCACCGCGAGCGCCGCGAACGTCCAGCGCAGCCAGGTGATCGTCACGACGATCGCCAGCGCGAAGCACACGGTGCGGATGCCCATGGTGATGAGGTAGCGCTTGGTGCGATCGTGGAGCTGCTCGCTGCGGCCGCGCCCGACCGAAGTGATCGCGTGAACTTCTGGCACCCTCCCAGGTTACGCCGGGTCGTCACCACTTGCGGGCGGCGGCGGACGATTGTGACGCCCGCCCTCGATCTGCACTAGCGTCTGGGCGTGAGGATTCGAGGGAACAAGGGCCCCGGACGGACGACTGGGATGGCGCAGTGAGCGAGAACGAGCGGACCGTGGTGGTCACCGGGGCGAACCGGGGAATCGGGTGGGCGATCGCCGAACGCTTCGTCGCCGACGGCTACCGCGTCGCCAGCATCTACCGCAGCGGGGACCTGCCCGAGGGCGTATTCGGGGCAGTCGGGGACATGCGGGACTCCGACTCCATCGACGCGGCGTTCACGGCGATCGAGGAGCACCAGGGCCCCACGGACGTCCTCGTGGCCAACGCCGGGATCAACAGGGACACGCTGCTGATGCGGATGACCGACGAGGAGTTCACCGACGTCGTCGACGTGAACCTCACCGGTACGTTCCGGTGTGTGCGCCGTGCCAGCAAGGGCATGATCCGCAAGCGGCACGGCCGGATCATCCTGATCTCGTCGGTGGTGGGTCTGTACGGCTCGCCCGGGCAGGTCAACTACGCGGCCACCAAGGCCGCCCTGGTGGGCATCGCGCGGTCCGTGACCCGGGAGCTCGGCGCCCGTGGCATCACCGCGAACGTGGTGGCGCCCGGGTTCATCGACACGGCGATGACCCAGGAGCTGCCGGAGGCGACGCACCAGAAGTACCTGGCGTCGATCCCGGCCGCGCGCTTCGCCGAGCCCGCCGAGGTCGCCGGCGCGGTGAGCTTCCTGGCCGGCCCGGACGCCGGCTACATCAGCGGGGCCGTCATCCCGGTCGACGGCGGCCTCGGCATGGGCCACTGACCACGGGCCACCCGGCCCCGCCCACCACGCATCACACAGGCACCACAGACACAGGAGACGCAGGCATGGGACTGCTCGAGGGTAAGAAGCTACTGATCACCGGCGTGCTCATGGAGAGCTCGATCGCGTTCACCGTCGCCAGGCTCGCGCAGGAGCAGGGCGCCGAGGTGGTGCTGAGCTCGTTCGGCCGCCAGTTCAAGCTCACCCAGGCGATCGGGCGTCGGCTGCCGAAGCCCGCCCCGGTCGTGCAACTGGACGTCACCGACGACGACGACCTCGCCGCCCTGGCCGACCGGGTCAGCGAGCACGTCGACTCCCTGGACGGCGTGGTGCACTCGATCGGGTTCGCGCCGCAGAGCGTGATGGGTGGCAACTTCCTCGCCGGGCAGTGGCCGGACGTCGCCACCGCCCTCGAGGTCTCCGCGTTCTCCCTGAAGTCGCTCGCGGTCGCGGCCAGGCCGCTGCTGGGCGCCGGCTCCTCGATCGTCGGTCTCACGTTCGACGCCAAGTTCGCCTGGCCGGTCTACGACTGGATGGGCGTGGCCAAGGCCGCGTTCGAGTCGACGGCCCGCTACCTGGCTCGGGACCTCGGGCCGGACGGCATCCGGGTGAACCTCGTCTCGGCCGGGCCGCTGCGCACCACCGCGGCCAAGTCCATCCCAGGGTTCGAGGCGATGGAGGGCGGGTGGCCCACCCGAGCGCCGCTGGGCTGGGACGTCAACGACGCCGAACCCACGGCACGCACGATCGCCGCGCTGCTCTCCGACTGGATGCCGGCCACCACCGGAGAGATCGTTCACGTCGACGGTGGAGTGCATGCCATGGGACTCTAGGACCATGAACGAGTCAGCTTCTGAGCGGCACCTGATCCTGCTCCGGCACGCGCAGGCGGAGCACTCGGCATCGACCGACTTCGACCGGGTCCTGACCGTCACCGGACGGGCCCAGGCCACGGTCGTCGGTCAGCGGATCGCGGAGCGCGACATCGTGCCGGACCTGGTGCTGTGCTCGGCCGCCGTCCGGGCCCGGCAGACCTGGCAGCTGGCCGCGGCGGCCCTCGGCGATGCGGCCGAGGCCATCGACGTCACCTACTCCGACGACCTCTACAGCGCCGACGTCGACGAGGTCCTCGACCTGTTGCGGGGCGTAGCGCCCGAGGTGGTCCGGGTCCTGGTCGTCGGGCACGAGCCGGTGCTCTCGGGCACCGCACACCGGCTCGCCGGGCCGAAGTCGCAGGAGTCCGCGGCGCTGCGGGTCCGTACCGGGATCTCGACGGCGACCGCCGCGTTCCTGGAGTTCAGCGCACCCTGGGCGACCCTGACGGACCGGTCCGCGGTGCTGACCGGGTTGTCGACGGCTCCGACGACCGCCGAGTAGGTCGACGCCGCGTCGAGTCCGGTCAGTTCGCGTCGAGCAGAGCGAGCACCGCGTCCAGGCGCGGCCCGGGTAGGGCGACGTCGGCCTGTGCGGCCACCACCGGCTTCGCCGCGAAGGCGACCCCGAGCCCGGCGGCCGCAATCATGTCGAGGTCGTTCGCGCCGTCGCCCACCGCGACCGTGTCGGCGAGATCGATGCCCTCGGCGGCCGCGAACTCGCGCAGGTGCCGCGCCTTCGCGGCCCGGTCGACGATCGGGCCGCTGACGCGGCCGGTGAGCACGCCGCCGTCGGCCTCGAGCCGGTTCGCCCGGACCAGGGTGATGCCGGCCCGGGCGGCGATCGGGTCCACGATCTCGTGGAAGCCGCCGGAGACCAGGGCGACCGGCCAGCCGCGCGCGAGCAGTTCGCGCACCAGTTCGAGGGCACCGGGTGCGGTGCGCACCTGCGCGCGGACCTCGTCCAGAACCGACACCGGTAGCCCGGCGAGCGTCGCGACGCGCTCGGTGAGGGACCGGGCGAAGTCGAGCTCGCCACGCATCGCGCGCTCGGTGATGGCCGCGACGAGATCACCGGTGCCGGCGTGCGCCGCGATCAGGTCGATCTGCTCGCCGGTGATGAACGTGGAGTCCACGTCCATCACGACCAGCCGGCGGCGGTAGCTCGGCCCGGTCGGCCCGGTCGGCCCGGTCGGCATGGTCGGCATGGGGTCAATCATGCCGCAGCCGCCGACCCAGGTGGACCTGCATCACGAGGTCGCCTGCTCGGAGATTGCTCAGACGGCGGTGACCCGGGTGCCCTTCGGGACCACGGTGACCCCGGCAGGCGTCACCGCGAAGCCTCGGCTCGCGTCGAGCTCGGCGTCGACGCCCACCGTGGCACCGGCCTCGATCTCCACGAACTTGTCCACGATCGCCTTGTTCACCTGTGCGCGCCGGTGCACCTGGACGCCGTCCATGAGCACCGAGTCCGCGACCGAGGACCAGGAGTTCACACGGGTCCCTGGGGACAGGATCGAGCCGGACACCTCGCCACCGGAGACGACGACCCCGGGGGAGATGATCGAGTCGTGGGCCTGGCCGATCCGGTCGGCGGACGCGTGCACGAACTTCGCCGGCGGCAGGCCCACGTAGCCGGTGTGCAGCGGCCAGTTGTCGTTGTAGAGGTTGAACACCGGCTCGACGGCGATGAGGTCCTGGTTCGCCTCGTAGTAGGCGTCGAGGGTCCCGACGTCGCGCCAGTAGTCGCGGTCCCGGTCGGTGGAGCCGGCGACGTCGTTGTGGATGAAGTCGTACAGGCCGCACTGCCCGCGGTCGACGAAGTAGGGCACGATGTCGCCGCCCATGTCGTGGCGGGAGGAGGTCGACGCGGCGTCCTTGGTGACGGCGTCGAGCAACGCGTCCGCGTTCATCACGTAGTTGCCCATGGAGGCCAGGACCTCCTGCGGGGAGTCCGCGAGGCCGACCGGGTCGGCCGGCTTCTCCAGGAACTCGGCGATCCGCAGCGGGTCCGATGCATCCGCGGAGATCACCCCGAACTGGTCGGCGAGGCCGATCGGCTGCCGGATCCCGGCGACGGTCATCTCCGCGCCCGAGGAGATGTGGGAGGCCACCATCTGGGAGAAGTCCATGCGGTACACGTGGTCGGCGCCCACCACGACGACGATGTCGGGGCGCTCGTCGTCCATGATGTTCAGGGACTGGTAGATCGCGTCGGCACTGCCGAGGAACCAGTTCTTGCCGACCCGCTGCTGCGCCGGCACCGGGGCCACGTAGTTGCCGAGCAGGTGGGACATCCGCCAGGTCTTCGCGATGTGGCGGTCCAGTGAGTGCGACTTGTACTGCGTCAGCACGACGACCTTGAGGTAACCGGAGTTCACGACGTTGGACAGAGCGAAATCGATGAGGCGGTAGATGCCGCCGAACGGGACCGCGGGCTTGGCGCGATCAGCCGTCAGTGGCATCAATCGCTTTCCTTCTCCACCGGCCAGGACGATCGCGAGAACTCGTGGTGCTGCCATGTTCTGAACCATAGGGTGAGGCGAGGGTTCCCACCATCGCTTGCCGTGGTTTGTCACCAGTACGTCCGCACGGGAGCCCGGGCACCGGAACGGAAGGAGAGCGGGATGCGCGTCGACCTGCTGACCAGGGAGTACCCGCCGAAGGTCTACGGGGGAGCGGGGGTGCACGTCACCGAGCTCGCGGCGGTCCTCGCCGAGCACATCGAGGTGCAGGTGCGGTGCTTCGACGGCCCACGGCCGGATGCCGTCGGCGTGACCGGGTACGACGTGCCGGCGGGCCTGCAGGATGCCAACCCCGCGCTGGCCACCCTGGGTGTCGACCTGGAGATCGCCGCCGACGTCGCCGGCGCGGACCTGGTCCACTCCCACACCTGGTACGCCAACCTCGCCGGGCACCTGGGTGGACTGCTCAACGACATCCCACACGTGCTGTCCGCGCACAGCCTCGAGCCGCTGCGGCCGTGGAAGGCCGAGCAGCTCGGTGGCGGGTACGCCGTCTCGAGCTGGGCCGAACGGACCTCATATGAGGGCGCCGCCCGGGTGATCGCGGTGAGCGCGGGCATGCGTGCCGACATCCTGCGCAGCTATCCGCAGCTGGACCCGGAGAAGGTCGTGGTCGTCCACAACGGGATCGACCTCGACTCCTGGCGACGCCCGGAGCCCGCCGAGGTGGACGCCGTTGCCGCGAAGTTCGGGGTGGACGCGTCCCGGCCCACCGTGATCTTCGTCGGCCGGATCACCCGGCAGAAGGGGCTGCCCTACCTCCTACGCGCGGTCCGGGACCTGCCGGCCGAGGTCCAGATCATCATGTGCGCGGGAGCTCCGGACACCCCGGAGATCGCGGCCGAGGTCAAGGATGCGTTCGCGCAGCTCACCACGGAACGCACCGGGGTGATCTGGATCGACGAGATGCTCCCGCGCGCCGAGGTGGTCGGGCTGCTCGCGGCGTCCACGGTGTTCGTCTGCCCGTCGATCTACGAGCCGCTGGGCATCGTGAACCTGGAGGCGATGGCCGTGGGCCTGCCCGTGGTGGCGTCCGCCACCGGCGGGATCCCGGAGGTCGTCGACGACGGCGTGACCGGGCTGCTGGTGCCGATCGAGCAGGTCACCGACGGCACCGGTACGCCGGTGCACCCGGACACCTTCGTTCGCGACCTGACCGCCGCCCTCACCGAACTCACGTCGGACCCCGAGCGGGCGGCGCGGATGGGCGCCGCCGGGCGGGCGCGGGCGCAGGAGCACTTCTCCTGGGCCGCGATCGGGGAGCGCACCCTCGAGGTCTACCGAGGGGTACTCGCCGAGCGCTGAGCGCGTGGCGGCGGGATCAGGGATCCGGGTCAGCGCGGCCGCGGCGCGCTCGCGCTGGCCGCGGTCAGGGCCCGCCGGGCCGCGGCGGCGACGTGCCGGAGCGCGGCCGAGCGCTGATCGGCCTGCCAGGCGTTCACCGCCGCGCCGTCGTCGGTCCGGGCGAGCTCGACGATCGCGGTCAGCCTGGCCGCGCGGGCGAGGAGGTCGGTGCGGCGGGGGTCCTGATCGGGGGGCAGCCGAATCTCCAGTGCGGGCGGTACCACGGACGAGGCCAGCATCGAGATCTCCTCGGCGGCCTCCTCGCGCCATCGCGCAACATCCATCCGGCTGAGCGCCTCGATGGCGACGTTCAGCGCCTCGGCGAGCCCGGCGCGTGCCTCGCCGAGGGAGTCCACCGCGGGCGGGCCGGCCGCGCCCGCGAACACCTGCCACGCCACCATGGCACCTGGCTCGAGCGCCGAGCCGAACTCGGTCACGACCGGCACCGCGACGAAGGATTCGAGGGCGACGTCCGGGCCGGTCCGCGTTCCGACCTGCGGGCCGGACACCACGAGCGCCTCGCCCACCTCCATGGCCAACTCCCCGGCCGCGCCGCCGAGGGCGAACGGCTCGCCCGGGCTCGGCAGCGCGGCGACGACCTGACCACCGCCCGCCCGCAGCAGCAGCTCCGCGAGCGAGCCACCGCCGTCGACCGTGTGCGGTTCGTCCTCGCCGACGATCGCGGCGAGGGCGTCCGAGACGGAGGTCCGGGCGTCCGGGTCGCGCAGCGCGTCGACCCAGAGCGCGGCCAGCACGCTGCGCGGCACGTCGATGGTCACACGCAGAACCTAGGTCAATTAGGGTCAGGAGTCATGGGTGACGTGCTGCAGTTCGACGACGTGAGCGTCCGTCGCGGGACCAAGACCATTCTCGACGGCGTGAACTGGTCGGTCGAGGAGGGCGAGCGTTGGGTGGTGCTCGGCCCGAACGGGGCCGGTAAGACCACGATCGTGCAGCTCGCCTCGGCACGGATGCACCCGAGCGCGGGACAGGTGGAGGTCCTCGGCGAGCGGCTGGGCGCCGTCGACGTGTTCGAGCTGCGTCCGCGGATCGGCCTCGCCAGCGCCGCCCTGGCCGACCGGATCCCGGGCGGCGAGACCGTCCTGGACGTGGTCCTGACCGCCTCCTACGGGGTCACCGGCCGGTGGCGGGAGAACTACGAGACGCTCGACGTCGGACGCGCACACGACCTGCTCGGCGCATTCGACGTGGCGGACCTGAGCAGCCGCTTCTTCGGAACCCTCTCGGAGGGCGAGCGCAAGCGGGTCCAGATCGCCCGTGCCCTCATGACCGATCCCGAGGTGCTCATCCTCGACGAGCCGGGTGCCGGCCTCGACCTCGGCGGCCGGGAGGAGCTCGTGGCGGCCCTCGGTGAACTCGCTGCGGACGTGTACTCACCCGTGCTCATCCTGATCACCCATCACGTCGAGGAGATCCCGCCGGGGTTCACCGACGGTCTGCTGCTGCGGGACGGGAAGGTGGAGGCCTCCGGGCGGCTCGAGGACGTGATGACCCCGCAGCACCTCTCGCGCACGTTCGGACTCGACCTGCTGGTCGAGCGGCACGGCGAGCGGTGGAGCGCCCGGGCGCTCACGCGCGACGAGCGTGAGCCTGAACGTCGTCACGTGCTTTAAACTTCCTTTACACTGCACTCAAAGGCGACAGGGCGAGGGGAGGCAGCGATGAATTACGGATGGCTGTGGTGGCTCGGAGCGGCGTTGCTGCTCGGGGTCGTCGAGATGCTCACCGTGGACCTGCTGTTCCTGATGCTGGCCGGCGGGGCCGTGGCCGGAGCGATCTCGGCCGGCCTCGGCGCCCCGTTCTGGGTGTCCGCCCTCGTGGCTGCCGCGGTCTCGATCCTGCTGATCTTCGCGGTCCGGCCGTGGGCGCTGGCGCACCTGAAGAAGAGCACCCCGGAGGCGGACACGAACATCTCCGCGCTCACCGGCCGCACCGCGACGGTGCTGGCGGACGTGACCCAGCAGTCCGGCCGGGTCAAGCTCGTGGGCGAGGTCTGGACCGCGCGGGTGGACCAGCCCGGGGTGGTGCTGGGGGTCGGTACCGTGGTGTCGGTGGTCCGCATCGACGGAGCCACCGCCGTGGTCGCGGCGCCGGCCGTCCCGCAGAATCCGAGTCAGCCGTACGGTACGCCCGGTCCCGGTTACTGATCGACGACCTTCACACACGCACGGCCCGATGCGCGGGCCAGAGGAGAGTAGGGGTAGCTGATGGATTTCGGTCAGGTAGTCGGAGCGATCATCCTGATCCTGGTGGTGATCTTCGTGGTCGTGGCGGCCCGCCGCGCGATCCGGATCGTGCCCCAGGCCGTGGCACTCATCGTCGAGCGCCTCGGGCGGTACCAGACGACCATGTACGCCGGGCTGCACCTGTTGATCCCGTTCGTGGACCGCGTCCGGGCCGGCGTCGACCTGCGGGAACAGGTCGTCCCGTTCCCGCCCCAGCCGGTGATCACCTCCGACAACCTCGTGGTCAGCATCGACACGGTGATCTACTTCCAGGTCACCGACCCGAAATCCGCGACGTACGAGATCGCGAACTACATCCAGGGCATCGAGCAGCTCACGGTCACCACGCTCCGTAACATCATCGGTTCGATGGACCTGGAGCAGACCCTGACCAGCCGCGACCAGATCAACGGCCAGCTCCGTGGGGTGCTGGACGAGGCCACCGGCCGCTGGGGGATCCGCGTGAACCGAGTCGAGCTGAAGGCCATCGACCCGCCCCAGAGCGTGCAGGGCGCGATGGAACAGCAGATGCGTGCCGAGCGGGACCGTCGTGCGGCGATCCTCACCGCCGAGGGTGTCAAGCAGTCGCAGATCCTCACCGCCGAGGGTGAGAAGCAGTCGTCCATCCTGCGGGCCGAGGGTGCGGCTCAGGCCGCGATCCTGCGGGCCCAGGGCGAGTCGCGCGCGATCCTCCAGGTGTTCGACGCCATCCACCGCGGAGACGCCGACCCCAAGCTGCTGGCATACCAGTACCTGCAGATGCTGCCGCAGATCGCGAACGGTTCGTCCTCGAAGCTCTGGGTGGTGCCCGCGGAGTTCACCGCCGCGCTCGGCTCCATCACGTCCGCGTTCGGTGGCGGTGGTGGTGGCGACACCCCGCCGGCGGCTCCCCGTGGCGACGGTCCCTCGGATGCGGGCGCGGCCCGCGAGCGGGCTCCGGAGATGATCGAGGGCCTGGACATCGACCTGCCCGAGACGTCGCTGCAGGACCCCGCCGAGGCGCTGCGTGAGGCCCGGAGCCAGGTGGACGAGGCGACGGCCGAGGCGAGTACGGCCGGCGAGCACACCGGGGCACCGTTCAACCGGTCGGCGGAGGCCGGCCAGGCTCCGCCGGACGAGCCGATTCCGCCCGCAGCGAAGCCGTGGAGTCCGCACGGGGAGTGAGTTGCTGACACGGTGTAACGTCACCGTGTGCTTCGACTGGTCCGCAACTTCCTGAAGCCGTACACGTCGGCGATCGTGATCGTCAGCGTCCTGCAGCTGGTCCAGACGCTCGCCGCGCTGTACCTGCCGACGCTGAACGCCCGCATCATCGATCAGGGTGTGGTCACGGGCGATACCGACTTCATCATGCGGACCGGCGGCATGATGCTGGGCATCTCGCTGGTGCAGATGGTCGCGAACGTGATCGCCATCTACTTCGGTGCGCGCACGGCCATGGCCCTCGGGCGGGACCTGCGCGAGGCCCTGTTCGGGCGAATCATGGACTTCTCCGCCCAGGAGATGTCAGCGCTCGGGACGCCGTCGCTGATCACCCGGTCCACGAACGACGTGCAGCAGGTGCAGATGTTCGTGTTCATGTCCCTGACCATGATCATCACGGCACCGATCATGCTCGTCGGCGGCATCATCATGGCGGTCCAGGAGGACACCGGACTGTCGCTGCTGCTCGTGGTCGTGGTTCCGGTGCTCGGCGGCACCATGGCCCTTGTGGCCGGTCGGATGGTGCCCTACTTCCGCAGCATGCAGAAGCGGATCGACTCCATCAACGGCATCCTGCGCGAGCAGATCACCGGGATCCGGGTGGTCCGGGCGTTCGTGAAGGAGGGCGACGAGCAGGCGCGGTTCGCGGTGGCGAACACGGCACTGCGGGACGTCGCGATCAAGGTGGGCTGGGTGCTCGCGTTCGCGATCCCGCTCGTGATGCTGATCGTGAACGTCGCCTCCGTCGGGGTGATGTGGTTCGGCGCGCAGCGCGTGGACTCCGGTGCGATGGAGATCGGCTCCATCGTGGCGTTCCTCAGCTATCTGATGTTCATCCTGTTCGCGGTGATGATGGCGACGATGATGTTCATGTTCGCCCCGCGGGCCGTGGTCTCGGGTGAGCGGATCGACGAGGTCCTCGGTTCCGAGCCGACCGTGCTGGCGCCCCTCGACCCGAAGCGGCCCGACCGGGTCCGTGGCGCCGTGGCGTTCGACACGGTCGACTTCCACTACCCGGGGGCCGAGGCCTCGGTGTTGCACGGGGTCTCGTTCCGGGCCGAGCCTGGCCGGACGACGGCGATCATCGGGTCCACCGGTTCCGGCAAGACGACACTGCTGAACCTGGTGCCCCGGCTGTTCGACGCCTCCGAGGGCGCCGTGCGCATCGACGGGATCGATGTGCGTGACATCGCCCCGGACATCATCACGGGTGAGATCGGGCTGATTCCGCAGAAGCCGTACCTGTTCTCCGGGACCGTCGCCTCGAACCTGCGGTACGGGCGTGAGGACGCCACCGACGAGGAGATGTGGGACGCGCTGAGGGTGGCCCAGGCCGAGAACTTCGTGCGCTCCATGGACGGCGGCCTGGAGGCCGAGATCGCGCAGGGCGGCACGAACGTCTCCGGTGGGCAGCGCCAACGCCTGGCGATCGCGCGAGCCCTGATCCGCAAGCCCTCCATCTACCTGTTCGACGACTCCTTCTCCGCTCTGGACTACGCCACCGACGCGGCGCTGCGGGCCGCGCTGAAACCGCGGACGCGAGACGCCAGCGTGATCATCGTGGCCCAGCGGGTCTCGACGATCCGGGACGCGGATCAGATCCTGGTGCTCGAGCACGGCCGGGTGGTGGGCAGCGGCACGCACGACGAGCTCCTCGCGACGAACGAGACCTACCAGGAGATCGTCTCCTCCCAGCTGACCGCGGCGGAGGCGGCATGAGCACCGACGACCGCGATGTCACCAGCGGCGAGCGCGCCGACGACTCCGAGCTGAAGGCGTCCGTGAAGCCCGCGGAGCGTCGGCCACAGGCGCACGGCCCCGGCGGCGGGCTCGGGATGCCCGCCGAGAAGCCGATGAACTTCGGCGGCACCCTGCGACGGATCCTCTCGGAGCTGCGTCCCCAGCGCATCGCGGTCTTCGTGGCGATCGGCTTCGGCGTGGTCTCCACGGCGCTCGTCGTGGTCGGTCCGAAGCTGCTCGGGAACGCCACCAACGCCATCTTCGAGGGGTTCATCGGGAGCCAGTTCGAGCCGGGCCTGACCCAGCCGGAACTGATCGAGTACCTGCGGTCGCAGGGGATGGACGCCCAGGCCGATCTGATCAGCGGGATGCCGAACCTGATTCCCGGGCAGGGCATCGACTTCACCCGGCTCGCGCAGCTGCTCGGCGTGGTCCTGGCCGTGTACGCCGCGTCGTTCCTGTTCAGCTGGCTGCAGGGCCGGATCACGACCAAGGTGGTCCAGCAGACCGTGTACGACCTGCGGGAACGCTCCGAGACGAAGCTGGCGCGGCTGCCGCTCAGCTACTTCGACAAGCAGGCCCGCGGTGAGGTGCTCTCCCGGGTCACGAACGACATCGACAACATCGCCCAGACACTGCAGCAGTCGCTGTCCCAGCTGATCACCTCGGTCCTGACGGTGGTCGGCGTGCTCTTCATGATGTTCTACATCTCGTGGATCCTGGCGCTGGTCGCCCTCGTGACGATCCCGCTCTCGGCCGTGGTGGTCGCCCAGATCGCCAAGCGCTCGCAGCCCCAGTTCGTGGAGCAGTGGAAGCGCACCGGCACCGTGAACTCGCACGTCGAGGAGATGTACACCGGGCACTCCCTGGTGAAGGTCTTCGGTCACGAGGCGACCGCCCGGGAGACGTTCGAGCACGAGAATACGAAGCTCTACGAGGCAAGTTTCAAGGCCCAGTTCATCACCGGAACCATCCAGCCCGTCATGGGCTTCGTGTCCAACCTCGGGTACGTGGTGGTCGCCGTGGTCGGTGGACTCCGGGTCGCGTCCGGGCAGATGAGCCTCGGGGACGTGCAGGCGTTCATCCAGTACTCGCGCCAGTTCTCCCAGCCGATCACCCAGATCGCCTCGATGATGAATCTGCTGCAGTCAGGGGCGGCCTCGGCCGAGCGCGTGTTCGAGCTCCTCGACGCGCCGGAGGAGTCCGCGGACCCGGTCGCCCCGGCCACGCTGGAGACCGTCGAGGGTCGCGTCGCGTTCGAGGACGTGTCCTTCAGCTACACGCCGGAGCGGCCGTTGATCGAGGGCCTGTCCTTCGTGGCCGAGCCCGGACAGACCATCGCGATCGTCGGCCCGACGGGCGCCGGCAAGACCACGCTGGTGAACCTGATCATGCGGTTCTACGAGGTGGACGGCGGCCGGATCACGATCGACGGCGTGGACACCCGCGATCTGACCCGCGCGGGCCTGCGCTCGAACATCGGCATGGTGCTGCAGGACACCTGGCTGTTCGGCGGCTCCATCGCGGACAACATCAGCTACGGCACCCACCGCGAGGTGACCGAGGCCGAACTCGTCGCCGCCGCGGAGGCCACCCACGTGGACCCGTTCGTACGGACCCTGCCGGACGGCTACGAGACCACACTGGACGACGAGGGCACCAACGGCACCGCGGTCAGCGCGGGGGAGAAGCAGCTCCTCACCATCGCGCGGGCGTTCCTGGCGGACCCGGCGATCCTCATCCTCGACGAGGCCACGTCCTCGGTGGACACGCGCACCGAAGTGCTCGTCCAGGAGGCCATGAACGCGCTCCGGCAAGGGCGCACCAGCTTCGTCATCGCCCACCGGCTCTCCACCATCCGGGATGCCGACATCATCCTCGTGATGGAGCAGGGCTCGATCGTCGAGAAGGGCAGCCACGACGAGTTGATCGCCGCCGGCGGCGCCTACGCCCGCCTCTACCAGGCCCAGTTCGCGGCGGCCGCGGCCGAGGTGGACTGACGCCCTCGGTCGGGCCGAAGGCGCACAACCTAGCCGGTCGGCGCCTGAGGCGACGGACCTTCTCATCCCCGGGCGACGCCGTCGTACACCTGAAGTTCGACAACACGTCGGGTGACATCACCCGCGCGGTGGATACGCCACGCCGTCCGCTTCTGCCACGATCGGCCTATGCGCATCGCCGTGGTAGCCGAGTCGTTCCTTCCCCAGGCCAACGGGGTCACCGTCACGCTCCTGCGGCTGCTGGAGTACCTGGACGTGCGGGGCGAGGACGTGCTGGTCCTGGCGCCGGCCCCGGGCCGCGGCGAGCACGCCGTTGCCGAGTACGCCGGGGCGACCGTGCGTCGCTACCGGGCGGTGCCGCTCCCGGGCTACTCGGAGATGCGGCTGTCCAACCCGCGGGTGCGGACCCTGGAGGAACACCTGCGCTACTTCGGGCCGGACGTGGTGCACCTGGCCGCGCCGTTCGTGCTCGGCTGGCAGGCGATCGGGGCAGCGCAGTCGCTCGGTCTGCCGTCCGTCGCGGTGTACCAGACCGAGGTGCCCAGTTACGCGAAGCGGTACAAGGTACGTCAGATCGAACCGCTCCTGTGGCGCCGGATCGAAGACATCCACAAGAGCGCAACGCTCTCGCTCGCGCCGTCCTCGTACGCCTGCAAGCAGCTGATCGACCGAGGCGTTCACCGGGTCGCGGTCTGGCCGCACGGGGTGGACCGGGACCGGTTCTCGCCGGTGCACCGCGACGAGGCCCTGCGTGCCACGGTGGCGCGCGGGGACGAGGTCGTGGTCGGGTACGTCGGCCGGCTGGCCCGGGAGAAGCAGGTCGAGGATCTGGCCGTGCTGCAGAACCTGCCGGGGGTCCGCCTGGTGGTGGTCGGCGACGGGCCGCGCCGTGACCAGGTCATGCGGGCCCTGCCGGACGCGACGTTCACCGGTCGGCTCGAGGGCGCGGACCTGACCCGGATGATGGCCAGCCTCGACGTGTTCGTGCACACCGGCGAGATGGACACGTTCGCCCAGACGATCCAGGAGGCCCAGGCCTGCGGCGTGCCCGCGGTGGCGCCGGCCCGGGGTGGGCCGATCGACCTGATCGCGGACGGGCAGAACGGATTCCTCTATCCGCCCGGTGATCTGGTTGCGATGCGACGAGCGGTCGCCACGCTCGCCGCCGACCCGGTTCGCCGCACGATGATGGGCCTGGCGGCGCGGGAGTCCACCGCCCCGCGGACCTGGGACGCGGTCAACGCCGAAGTGACCCAGCACTACGCGAACGCGATCGAGTTCGCCGCCCGGGATCGGATCGCCTCCGGCGGACGCCCCATGCGGCGCCGGCTGATCACCCGTTAGTCTCGCGGGCGTGCCGATCGTCCCGCTCACAGATCTCGGCTCCGCCGAACTCGCCGACTACACCAGCCTGACCGACGTGGCGCTGCGCTCGCGCAGCGAGCCCGAGCGTGGCATGTACATCGCCGAGAGCGCCACGGTGATCCGCCGGGCCGTGGCCGCCGGGCACCGGCCCCGCTCCTTCCTGCTCGAGCCCAAGTGGCTCCCGGACCTGGAGCCGTTGCTCGCGCAGGTGGGTGCAGGGGAGCACGGGGACCTCCCGGTGTACCTGGCCGAGCAGGACCTGCTCCAGGAGATCACCGGCTTCCACCTGCACCGCGGTGCACTCGCGGCCATGCACCGGCCGCCGCTGGCGCCGGTGGCGCAGGTCGTGGCCGGGGCGCAGCGGGTCGCGATCCTCGAGGACATCGTAGACCACACGAATGTCGGAGCGGCGTTCCGGAGTGCCGCAGGGCTCGGAGTGGACGCCGTGCTGGTCACGCCCCGGTGCGCCGACCCGTTCTACCGGCGATCCGTGCGGGTCTCGATGGGAACCGTGTTCCAGGTGCCGTGGACGCGCGTGGACCCCTGGCCCGATGGGATCGACGCGTTGCGCGACGCGGGGTTCGTCACCGCCGCCCTCGCGCTCGACGACGACTCGATCACCCTGGACGAGCTCGCGGACGACCCGCCCGAGCGGCTCGCACTGGTGCTCGGTGCCGAGGGACACGGACTCAAGGCGCGCACCATCGCGGCGTGTGACCGGACCGTGCGGATCCCGATGGCCGGTGGCGTGGACTCCCTGAACGTCGCGGCCGCCGCGGCGGTGGCGTTCTGGGCCACCCGGCGCCGGTGACGGCCGCGCCGGTCCAGCTGCGCTCGCCGAGGGTCAGCCCTTGAGCTCGGCCAGGGCGAGTCGGCGCTCCTTCTGTGCCACCGGGTCGGGTACCGGGACCGACGCGAGCAGGCGTTGGGTGTACGGGTGCGCCGGCGCACCGAGCACCTGATCGCTGGTGCCCTCCTCCACCAGTTCGCCCCGGTACAGCACGCCGACCCGGTCCGCCACCATCGCGACCACGGCGAGGTCGTGGCTGATGAACAAGGTCGCGAACCCGAGGCGTTCCTGCAGTTCTGCGAACACCTCGAGCACCTTCGCCTGCACCGAGACGTCCAGGGCCGAGGTCGGCTCGTCCGCGATCAGCAGCTCAGGATCCAGGGCGAGCGCCCGGGCCAGGCTGGCCCGCTGGCGCTGCCCACCGGAGAGCTCGTGGGGGTAGCGGCCGGCGTACTGGGTGGGCAGGTGCACGGCATCGAGCAGTTCGTGGACCCGGTCCCGGGCCGCGTTCACGTCCGGGAACCGGCCGTGCACCAGCAACGGCTCGGCCACGCAGTCACCGATCGTCAGCAGCGGGTTGAAGCTGGTGGCCGGGTCCTGGAACACGAACCCGAGACGGGCGCGCAGGGGACGGAACGCCCGCTCGCGGAACCCGACCATCTCGTGTCCGAGGACCCGCAGCGTGCCGCCGGTGGCCGGGGTCAGGCCGGCGATCGCACGCCCGATCGTGGTCTTCCCGGAGCCGGACTCACCCACGAGGCCGAGCACCTCACCTGGCGCGATCTGCAGGCTGACCCGGTTGACGGCCCGGAACCCGCTGCGCCCGAACCGGCCGGGGTAGACCACCTCGAGCTCCTCGGCGGTCACCACCGGCAGCACCTCGGAGCCGGTCGCCGCCGTCGCAGCGGCAGGGCCGCCGTCGGGCTCGCTCGTGTGCGCCTGCAACCGCGGCACCGCGGCGAGCAGCGCGCGGGTGTACGGATGCTGCGGTCGGGCGAACAGCTCGAGCGCTCCTGCCTGTTCCACCAGCTTGCCCCGGTACATCACCGCGACCCGGTCCGCCAGGTCCGCGACCACGCCCATGTTGTGGGTGATCAGCACGATCGAGGAGCCGAACTCGTCCCTGACCCGGCGAAGCAGGTCAAGGATCTCGGCCTGCACGGTCACGTCCAGCGCCGTGGTCGGTTCGTCGGCGACGATCACCTTGGGACCGAGGACGAGCGCCATCGCGATCACGATCCGCTGCTTCTGCCCGCCCGAGAACTGGTGCGGGTACTGGTCCACCCGGGTCTGTGCGTCCGGGATGCCCACCCGGTCGAGGACCTCGATGGCTTGGCGGCGGGCGTCCTTCTTGGAGACCGTGCCATGGGCGCGCAGCCCTTCGGCGATCTGCCAGCCGACCGGGTAGACCGGGTTCAGCGCGGCGGAGGGCTCCTGGAACACCATCGCCACATCCCGGCCCCGGACCCGCCGCAGCTGCGCCGCACCGAGGGTGACCACATCGTTGCCGGCCAGGATCACGGCGCCGTCGACCGTGGCCGTCTCCGGCAGCAGCCGCAGGATCGTCTTGGCCGTGACGGTCTTGCCCGAGCCGGACTCGCCGACGATGGCGAGCACCTCACCGGGTTGCACCTGCAGGCTCACGCCGTCGACGGCGGTGACCGGATCCCCATCGGTGGCGAAGGTGACGTGCAGGTCCTTGATCTCCACGACGGCGCTCATGTGGGTGCTCCTTCGGTGACCGGCTCCGGCGGTGAGGTGATGAGTACACCCTTGACCCGCCGTCGGATCCGCAGCCGGGGGTCGGAGAGGTCGTTCAGGCTCTCGCCCACCAGGGTGACACCGAGCACGAGCAGCACGATGGCGGCGCCGGGAAACACGCCGGTCCACCAGATGCCACTTGCCACATCGGAGATCGCCCGGTTCAGGTCGTAGCCCCACTCGGCGCCTGCCGTCGGGTTGATGCCGAACCCGAGGAAGCCGAGTCCGGCGAGGGTGAGGATGGCTTCGGAGGCGTTCAGGGTGAGGATCAGCGGCAGCGACCGGGTCGCATTGCGGAGCACGTGCCGGCCGAGGATGCGCGGCGTGGAGGTGCCGATCACGCGGGCGGACTCCACGAACGGCTCGGCCTTCAGGCGTACCGTCTCGGCGCGCACCACCCGGAAGTACTGCGGCACGAACACGACGGTGATGGACAGGCCGGCCGCGAGGATGCCACCGAGGAAGCTGGCCCGACCGCCGGAGATGACGATGGAGAGCACGATCGCCAGCAGCAGCGACGGGAACGCGTAGATCGCGTCGGCGATGGTGACCAGGACCCGGTCGAGCCAGCCACCCAGGTAGCCGGAGACCAGCCCGAGCAGGACCCCGAGGAACAGCGATCCGACGATCGCCACCACGACGACCAGCAGGGCCGTCCGTGCGCCCCAGACCACCCGGGAGAACACGTCGTAGCCGCCCACCGTGGTGCCCCAGAGGAACTCGGCCGAGGGAGGTGCCTGACGGGGGAAGTTCCCGTCCGGACCGGAGAGCTGGTTGTAGGAGTAGGGCGCGATGAGCGGGGCGAACACGGCCAGCAGGATGAAGAACACACAGAGCGCCAGGCCGGCGACGAGCATGCCCCGCTGCAGGCCCACGCTGCGCCGGAGCTGCCAGATCAGCGGCAGCTTCTTCCAGCGTGGCTCGGCGGAGGTGCCGTGCACCACCACGGTCTCGTCGATGGTCCCCGGCGGCTCGCTCTCGGTCAGCAACGGTTCACTCATCAGTACCTCACCCTCGGGTCGATCAGCGCCGCAACGACGTCCACGATGAAGTTCGTGACGGCGACGATCACGGCCAGCATGGCGACGATTCCCTGCACGGCCACGAAGTCACGGGCGCCCAGGTACTGCGCCAGCTGGAAACCGAGCCCGCGCCACTCGAATGTGGTCTCGGTGAGGATGGCACCGCCCAGCAGCAGCGCGATCTGCATGCCCATCACGGTGATGATGGGGATCAGTGCCGGCCGGTAGGCATGCTTGCGGACCAGACGGGATTCGCTCACCCCACGCGAGCGCGCAGCGTCCACGTAGTCGCGCCCGAGGGTGCCGATCAGGTTCGTCCGCACGAGGCGCAGGAACACCCCGGCGGTGAGCAGACCGAGGGCCAACGCGGGCAGCACCGCGTGCGCGGCCACGTCCCCGATCAGATCCATCCGTCCGGTGCGCAGGGCGTCGAGCATGTTGATACCGGAGGACCCGCTGATCCCGCTGAGGGTCAGCTGGGTCGAGGAGGTGGCTCGGCCGCTGAGCGGGAACCAGCCCAACCAGACGGAGAACACCAGCTTCAGCAGCAGACCGGCGAAGAACACCGGCGTGGCGTAGAACAGGATGGCACTGACCCGGAGCACCGCATCGGGCCACCGGTCCCGCAGGCGGGCGGCCAGCATCCCGAACGGGATACCCACCACCAGCGCCACGATCAGGGCGTAGATGACCAGCTCGAGGGTGGCCGTGCCGTACGTGACCAGGATCTCGGAGATCGCCCGGTTGTCGGTGATGGTGCGCCCGAAGTCGCCGGAGAAGATCTGGCCGAGGTACTCGAAGTACTGCACGTGCAGGGGCCGGTCGTAACCTGCCTCGGCGAGCCGCTCCGCGAGCTGCGCCGCGCTGAGCCGGCCGCCCACGGACGCCGTGATCGGGTCTCCCACCACCCGCATCAGGAAGAAGACGAGGGTGACCAGGATGAACACGGTGGGGATGATGAGCAGGAAACGGGTGAGGATGTAGCCACCGAGTCCGGAGCCCTTGCTCCGGACCGCGGCGCTCGTCCCCACCGTGCGATCGTCGACGATCGTCACAAGTTGGACCTCTTTCGGCAGGCGTTCCGACGTCCGTCACGAGCGCCGGTGCCACCGCACGGCGGCACCGGCGCTCGGTCGGGGGTCAGCGGCCCAGGGCCGCGTACCGGAACTTGAAGGACGCGTCCAGCGTGTCCGTGACCCCGGTGATATCCGCCGCCGCTACGGCCACCTGGGCGCCCTGCAGGTACGGCACCGTGGACAGATCGGCAGCGACCAGGTCCTGCACCTGCTCGATCAGCGCGGTGCGCTCGGCCTCGTCCACGGTAGTGGCCTGCGCCAGGATCAGGTCGTTGACCTCCTGGTTGTCGTAGTGGTTGCCGAGGAAGTTCTCGGTGAGGAAGAACGGGGACAGGTAGTTGTCCGCATCCGAGTAGTCCGGGAACCAGCCGAGCTGGTAGGCCGGATACAGGTCCTGGGTGCGCTCGGCCGAGTACGCGTCCCACAGGGTGGAGTTGAGCTGCACGTCGAACAGGCCGGTCGCCTCCAGCTGCGCCTCGATCATGGCGTACTCCTCGTCGGAGGAGGCGCCGTAGTGGTCCGGGCTGTACTGCAGGTTCAGTGTCACCGGGGTGGTCACACCCGCATCGGCCAGTGCGGCCGCGGCCGCATCGGCGTCCGGGCCGCCCTCGCCGTCACCGTAGAGCTCTTCCAGCGCCGTGTTCGCACCGGTCAGCCCTTCGGGGATGTAGGAGTACAGCGGGGTGTAGGTGCCCTGGTAGATCTCCTCGGACAGTGCGTTCCGATCGATCAGGTGGGCGACGGCCTGCCGGACGGCCAGTGCCCTCGCGGGATCGGGCTCGGCGGTGGTGGCACCGAACGGCTGGGTGTTGAAGTTGAACACGATGTAGCGGATCTCCCCACCCGGCCCGTCGTGGACCACCACGGAATCGTCGGTGCGCAGGTCGCCGATGTCGGTCGGGCTCATCGACCGGAACGCCACGTCCACGTCACCCTCCTGCACGGCGAGCTTCAACGAGGTCTCCTCGGCGAAGTACTGCACCGTGATCTCGTCGGTGACGGCCGGTGGCAGCAGGCCCGCGTAGTCCTCGAACGCCGTGTAGCGGATCACCTCGTTCTCCACATAGTCACTGATGGAGTACTGGCCCGCGAACGCCTCGGCCTCGGCGATATCGGCCGACGGCGTCACCTCGGTCGCGGAGAGCACCTCCTCGTCCACGATCGGGGCCACCGGGGAGGCGAGGATCTGCGGGAAGATCTGGTCGTTCGGACTCAGCAGGTGGAACACGACCGTGGTCTCGTCGATGACCTCGGTGCTCTCCAGGTTGTACAGGAGCGACGCCGGGCCCTGCGGGTCGTTGATGGCGACCTGGCGGTCGAACGTGAACTTCACGTCCGAGGCGGTCAGCGCGTGGCCGTTCGCGAAGGTCAGGTCCGGCTTGAGTACCACGGTGTACTCGGTCGGGGCGGTGAACTCGGCGGACTCGGCGATGTCGGGCTCCACGTCCGGCGACCCGTACGGGGAGTTCATCAGGAACGGGTACACCTGGTTCATCACGGCCCAGGACCCGTTGTCATAGGACCCGGCCGGGTCCAGCGCGATGATCACGTCCGTGGTGCCGACCGTGATGGCTCCACCGGTGTCGCCACCGGTGCCGTCATCGGCGTTCGGGTCCTCGGTCTCGGCGCAGGCGGCGAGCACGAGGGCGAGGGCGGCGGCAGTGCCGACCACGCTCAGGCCGCGACGCCGGAAGCTGGCTGTAGCCATGTTCCACATCCTTCTTGCGATCTTCTGGGTCCGTGGGTGCACGAACCCCCGGTGATGCGTGTCACATCTTGGTGTGATGTCTAGCACACCGAGATTGCGTTTCGATCACGGGACCCGCGTGGTCACCTCGTCCGGGCTCGGCACGGCCATGGCCCCATGTGCCAGACTCGGCCGGGTGATCCGGCCCGCCGTTGGAACCCGCGTCGCATCTCCGCCGATCGTGGCCGGCCGGAGCGGGCCGACCCCATGAGGACGGTTCCGGTCGGGGCCACCGGGCCGACGCCCCGTGGCGTGCCGGCCGATGATGTCCACGACGTGTGGCATCGGATCGACGGGACGCGCTGCCGCACCAAGTCCGACCTGCTCGGCGAGCTCGCGCACGCGCTCGCGTTCCCGGACTGGTTCGGTCGCAACTGGGATGCGCTCTTCGACTGCCTGCTCGGTCTGGACCGACTCGGCCCGGAGCGCCGTGGCACGCCGCGCGCGGGGCTACCTCGTTCCGGACGGCGGGTGGGCACCGGCCGGCACGTGCTCGTGTTCACCGCTCCCGAGGATCTCCTTGTCGACGCCGAACCCGAGCTCGGTACGTTCCTCCAGGTGCTGACCGACGCGCGCCTGTACGGCATCGACGCGGCCGTCGTCACGGATGCTCCCGAGGAGTGGCGCGAACGTGCCAGACGGGCGATGTCCGCGCGCCGTGACAGACTCGGCGACATGGACCGACTGATGCTCCTGGATACCGCGAGCCTGTACTTCCGTGCCTTCTACGGGGTGCCCGATTCGATGACGGCGCCCGACGGCACGCCGGTCAACGCGGTGCGAGGGCTGCTGGACTTCATCACCCGGCTCGTCGACTCCTACCGGCCGACCCACCTCGTGTGCTGCTGGGACAACGACTGGCGGCCGCAGTGGCGGGTGGACCTGATCCCGTCCTACAAGGCGCACCGGGTCGAGGAGGTCGTCCCGGGAGGCTCGGACGTGGAGGAGGTGCCGGACCCGCTCCAGGTCCAGATCCCGATCATCGTGGCGACCCTCGAGGCGATCGGGATCCGGATCGTCGGCGCGGACGGCTACGAGGCCGATGACGTCATCGGCACCCTGGCCACGGACGCGGGCATGCCGGTGGACGTCGTCACCGGGGACCGGGACCTGTTCCAGCTCGTCGACGACGGTGCTGCGGGAGGTCCGGTGCGGGTGCTGTACACCGCGCGCGGGGTGGGCCGGCACGAGGTCCTCACCGACGCCGTCGTGGTCGAGAAGTACGGGGTCCGGCCGGACCAGTACGCCGACTTCGCGACCATGCGCGGGGACTCCTCGGACGGGCTGCCCGGAGTCGCCGGGGTAGGGGAGAAGACCGCGGCGTCGCTGCTCGCGAGCTTCGGCGATCTGGCTGGGATCCGCGCCGCCGCAGCCGACCCGGGCACGCCGCTCGCGGCCGGGGTGCGGGCGAAGATCAAGGCCGCCGCGGACTACCTGGACGTGGCCCCGGAGGTGGTCGCGGTCGCCCGCCGGATCAACCTCGGTGAGGTGGACGCCGCGCTGCCCGGCAGCGGGCCCGGCTATCCGGTACCCCGGGACCCGGCGGCGCTCACCGAACTCGTGGACCGGTGGGGCCTCGGCGGCTCGGTATCCCGGCTGCTGGACGTCCTCACACCGGCCACATCGTGAATACACCGGCGCGCAGCGGCTCGGCTTCCTAGACTCGGGGGATGCTCCCCGAACGCTCCGCCGCACTCAAGCACGCCATCAACACCCGGGTGGTCGTCGCCGACGGTGCCATGGGCACCATGCTGCAGGACGCCAACCTGACCCTCGACGACTTCCAGGGACTCGAGGGATGCAACGAGATCCTGAACGTGACCCGCCCCGACGTCATCGAGTCCGTGCACGACGCGTACTACGCCGTCGGCGTGGACTGCGTCGAGACGAACACGTTCGGCGCCAACTGGTCGAACCTGTCCGACTACGACATCGACGACCGGATCTTCGAGCTCGCCGAGGCCGGCGCCCGGATCGCCCGGCGCAGCGCCGACAAGAACTCCACCCCCGACCACCCCCGCTGGGTGCTCGGGTCGATGGGACCCGGCACGAAGCTGCCGAGCCTGGGGCACACCACCTACGCCCACCTGAAGGACACGTTCGCCCAGCAGGCCGCGGGCCTGATCGCCGGCGGCGCGGACGCGATCCTGGTCGAGACCAGCCAGGACCTCCTCCAGACGAAGTCCGCGATCAACGGCGCCAAGGCCGCCATGGCCGAGGCGGGCACGGAGCTGCCGATCTTCGCCCAGGTCACCGTCGAGACCACGGGCACGATGCTGATGGGGTCGGAGATCGGGGCGGCACTGACCACCCTGCGCGCGCTCGGCATCGACTCGATCGGGCTGAACTGCGCCACCGGCCCGACGGAGATGAGCGAACACCTGCGCCACCTCGCCCGGCACGCCGACATGCCGGTGACCTGCATGCCGAACGCCGGTCTGCCCGTGCTCGGGGCGAACGGTGCCTCCTACCCGCTCACCCCCACCGAACTCGGTGTCGCGCATGAGCAGTTCGTGACCGAGTTCGGGCTCGGCCTGGTCGGCGGCTGCTGCGGTACCACCCCCGAGCACCTGGAGCAGGTGGTGCAGCGCGTCGGCGGCCGCCCCGTGGCGCCCCGATCGCCGGAGCCCGAGCAGGGCGTGGCGAGCCTGTACACCCACGTCGACTTCGACCAGGACGCCTCGTTCCTCGCCATCGGTGAGCGCACGAACGCGAACGGGTCCAAGGCGTTCCGGGAGGCGATGCTCGCGGAGAACTGGGACGAATGCGTGCAGATCGCCCGGGCGCAGACCCGTGACGGCGCGCACCTGCTGGACGTCTGCGTCGACTACGTGGGACGGGACGGCGTCGCCGACGCCCGCGAGGTCATCTCCCGGCTGGCCAGCGCGTCGACCCTGCCGCTGGTGATCGACTCCACCGAGCCCGAGGTGGTCCGCGCCGGCCTTGAGCTCGTGGGTGGCCGGGCCGTGGTGAACTCCGTGAACTTCGAGGACGGTGACGGTCCGGGCTCCCGCTACGCCCGCGTCATGCCGATCGTCAAGGAGCACGGCGCCGCCGTCATCGCCCTCACCATCGACGAGGAGGGTCAGGCGCGCACCGCGGAGACGAAGGTGGCCATCGCGAGCCGGCTGATCGAGGAGCTGACCGGGACCTGGGGGATGGCGGTCGAGGACATCATCGTCGACACCCTCACGTTCCCGATCGGCACCGGCCAGGAGGAGACCCGCCGGGACGGCATCGAGACGATCGAGGCGATCCGGGCGCTGAAGGCGAAGTATCCCGGCGTGCACACCACCCTGGGTGTGTCGAACGTGTCCTTCGGGCTCAACCCGGCGGCTCGGGTGGTCCTCAACTCGGTGTTCCTGCACGAGGCGGTCCAGGCTGGGCTCGACTCCGCGATCGTGCACGCAGCGAAGATCCTGCCGCTCGCGAAGATCCCCGACGATCAGCGCCAGGCCGCCCTCGACCTGGTCTGGGACCGTCGCGAGTTCGACGAGGCCGGCGCGATGACGCACGACCCGCTCGCGCACCTGCTCGACCTGTTCTCGGGCGTGGACTCGGCCGCCCTGAAGGACCAGCGGGCCGCGGAACTGGCGGCTCTGCCGCTGGGTGCGCGGCTGCAGCGGCGCATCATCGACGGCGAGATGAAGGGCTTGGACGTCGATCTCGAGGCCGCCCTCGGTGAGGGCTGGAGCGCACTCACGATCATCAACGACCACCTGCTCGAGGGCATGAAGGTGGTCGGCGAGCTGTTCGGCCGTGGCGAGATGCAGCTGCCGTTCGTGCTGCAGTCGGCGGAGGCCATGAAGGCGGCGGTGGCCTACCTCGAGCCGTACATCGAGAAGACCGACGAGGCCGGCAAGGGCACCATCGTCCTGGGCACCGTGCGCGGCGACGTGCACGACATCGGCAAGAACCTCGTCGACATCATTCTCACCAACAACGGCTTCACGGTGGTCAACATCGGGATCAAGCAGCCGATCTCGGCGATGATCGAGGCCGCCGAGAAGCACAACGCGGATGTCATCGGGATGAGCGGCCTGCTGGTGAAGTCCACCGTGGTGATGAAGGAGAACCTCGCGGAGCTCGCCGCCCGCGGCCTCGCCGAGAAGTACCCGGTGCTGCTCGGCGGCGCCGCCCTGACCCGCGTGTACGTCGAGGACGACCTCGCCGGGCAGTACCCGGGCGAGGTCCGCTACGCCCGCGACGCGTTCGAGGGTCTGCGCCTGATGGAGCCGCTCGTGCGGGTCGCACGCGGGGAGGCGCGCGACGCCGTCGGGCTTCCCGCGTTGAAGAAGCGCATCCACGCGAAGGTGACGGTCGACGAGACGCCGCCCGAGGATCTGCCGGCCCGCTCGGACGTGAGCCTGACGAACCCGATCCCGAGCCCGCCGTTCTGGGGCACGCGGATCGTCAAGGGCATCAAGCTCGCCGACTACGCCGCGTTCCTCGACGAGCGCGCCACGTTCATGGGGCAGTGGGGCCTCAAGCCCTCCCGCGACGGTGAGCTGTCCTACGAGCAGTTGGTCGAGACCGAGGGACGGCCACGGCTGCGGGACTGGCTGGACCGCATCCAGACCGAGGAGATGTTCGCCCCGGCCGTCGTCTACGGCTACTTCCCGGCCGTGTCCGAGGGCGACGACATGGTCATCCTGCACCACGAGGGTCCCGACGGCGGGTCCGGCGGGGAGCCGGGCACGGAGCGGATGCGGTTCACGTTCCCCCGGCAGCGGCGCGACCGGCACCTGTGCCTGGCCGACTTCGTGCGCCCCCGCGAGTCCGGTGAGACCGACGTCGTCGGGTTCCAGCTCGTCACCGTCGGTGCGGCCGTGAACGACCACACGGCGCGACTGTTCGCGGCCAACGCCTACCGCGACTACATGGAGCTGCACGGGCTGTCGGTGCAGCTGACGGAGTCGCTCGCCGAGTTCTGGCACTCCCGGGTCCGCGAGGAGCTCGGCTTCGCCGCCGAGGACCCGGCGGACATCGAGGGCATGTTCAAGGTCGCCTACCGCGGTGCCCGGTACTCGCTCGGCTACCCGGCCTGCCCGAACATGGAGGACCGCCGCAAGATCGTGGAACTCCTCGGTGCCGCCCGGATCGGGGTCGAGCTCTCGGAGGAGCTGCAGCTGCACCCCGAGCAGTCCACCGACGCGATCGTGTTCCACCACCCGGAGGCCAAGTACTTCTCGGTGTGACCGGCGCTGATCCGGGCCGGGTTCACCCTCGGCTTCGGGTCCCCGGTGCTGGGCCGGTGGAGCCACGCACGATCAGGTCGGTGCCGAGTTCGCGGACCACCGGCTGCGTGGACGGTGCCGGGGCGAGCGCGATCTCGAGGGCGGCGGCGCCCATTGCGCGCAATGGCAACCGCACGGAGGTGAGCCCCGGGTTGAGGTCCCGGGAGACCGCGATGTCGTTGAAGCCGGCGACCGAGACGTCCTCGGGCACGACTCGCCCGTGCTCGCGCAGCCAGGACATCGCGCCGATCGCCATCTGGTCCGCGGTACCCACCAGAGCCGTCAGACCGGGCTGGGCGGCGAGCAGCTCACCGGCGCCCCTGTAGCCCTCGTCCCGGGTGGGCGCTCCCGGGCGTGCCGTCACAGATCCGCCCGCGCCCTCCACCGCCGACCGCAGGCCGTCGAGTCGTTCGATCGTGGAGCTCACCTCGGCCACACCGACCAGCACCCCGATGTGTCGATGCCCCAGCGAGACCAGGTGTTCACCGAGCCGGCGTCCGCCCGCGGCGTTGTCCACGAGCACGTGGTCCACCTCGAAGAACGGATGGCCGATCGCCACCACTCGGCCGCCGGCCGCCTCGAAGGACCGGGCTCGGGCGGTCATCCCCGCGCCGTAGCGATCGTCCGTGCGGCCGGAGCCGGCGATGATGACCACGCCGGTGCGGTGTGCCTGCAGGAGCCGGAAGTACTCGAGCTCACGTTCGACGTCCCGCTCGGTGCTGCAGATCGTCACCAGGAGGTGCCGGCTGGTCGCGACCTCGTGGATTCCGTTCACGATCTCCGAGAAGTACGGATCGTCCACGGTGCCGACCAGTACCCCGACGGTCCGGGCGGCGCCGCCGAGCAGACCCTGCGCCTGCGCGTTCGGGACGTAGTCGAGGTCGCGGGCGGCCTGCACCACCCGCTCACGCAACGCGGTCGCCACCGGGTAGTCGCTGCCGGAGAGCACCCGGGACGCCGTCGGGACGGAGACGCCGGCGCGTCGCGCGACGTCACGCAGGTTGACGGCCATGGCAGGAGGCTATGGCATCGCGTGGCGTGCCGCCGATTCGATCACCTCCGGCGTGCTGTGGGTTGACGGCCTTGTGTCGTGCGTCATAGTTTCATCACCTACCCCCTTGAGAAAAGGCTTTCTACTATGTCAACGAGTTCCCCGACGGCCGAGCCGCGGGTCCGCGTGCCGGGTCGCCTCGGCCCGGCCTTCATCACCGCCGCGCTCGTGTTCGGACCGGGCAGTGTGACCACGGCCAGCTCCATGGGGGCCGAGTTCGCCTATGACCTGGTCTGGGTTCCGGTCATCGCCACCGTGCTGATGCTGTGCTTCGTGGACCTGTCCGTACGGATCGGGCTGACCACGGACACCGGGCCGATCGGAACCGTGTCGCGTCGGATGGGACGCGTCGTCGGTGTGCTCGTCGGACTCGGCGCGTTCGCCGTCACCGCGTCGTTCCAGGCGGGGAACTCGGTGGGCACCGGCGCGGCCGGGAACGTGCTCTTCGGTGGGAGCACCGCCGTGTTCGCGGCCGTGTTCACGCTCGCCGCGATCGGGTTCCTGTGGCTGCGGTCGTTCTACAAGTACCTCGAGCGCACCATGATCGTGATCATCCTGGTGATGCTCGTGATCTTCGTGGTCACCGCCGTGGTCGCCGCCCCGGACCTGGGCGCCCTGGTGGCCGGCCTCGTCCCGAGCATCCCGACCGGCTCCTCCGCGATCGTCGTCAGCGCCGTCGCCACCACGTTCTCGGTGGTCGGCGCGTTCTACCAGATCCAGCTCGTGCGGGAGAAGGGCTGGGGCGTCGACGACTACCAGGTGGCTCGCCGGGACGCGGTGATCGGCACCCTCATCCTCGGCACGCTGTCGACCGTCATCATGATCGCGGCGGCAGCCGTGCTGAATCCGGCCGGGCTCTCGGTCACCTCCCCGGCGGACATGGCGACGATCCTCGAGCCGGCGATCGGACAGTGGGCCACGGTCCTGTTCGCACTCGGCCTCTGGGCGGCCGCGTTCTCCTCGCTGATCGGCAACAGCACCATCGGCGGCAGTATGCTCGCCGGTGCCCTCGGGATCGAGGCCGGGGGCCTGGAGTCGAAGCGGGTGAAGATCTGCATCACCCTGGTGCTGGTGGTCGGCGGGGTGGTGGCCGTGCTGTTCGGGGGCATCCCGGTGCAGCTGATCCTGACCGCGCAGGCCGTGACGATCCTGCTGGTGCCGCTGATCGGGGTGGTACTGGTCGCGCTCTCCCGGCACCGGGATCGCGGCTCGCTGCGCCTCGGCACGCCACAGCTGGTGCTCGCCATCGTCGGCGTGATGTTCCTGACCCTGCTCGCCGTCAACTACGTGAGGAACCTGCTGTGACAGAAGAGACCCGCCCCGCGGACGAGGCCGCACTGGACGATCTGCTCTCCCGGCCCGGGCCCGGTGTGGGCGCCGCGCTCGCGGCGGTGGGTGGCGACATCGTGCTGCTCGGTGCCGGCGGCAAGATCGGCCCGACCATGGCGCGGATGGCCGCGCGCGCGCTCGCCGAGGTCGGGTCCGACGCGCGCGTCATCGCCGTGTCCCGGTTCTCCGACCCCGCGGCAGCCGAGTCGCTGGAGGCACACGGCGTGCTGGTGCACCGAGCCGACCTGGCCGAGCCGGCGAACTACCCCACGCTGCCCGATGCGGCAGCGGTGTTCTACCTCGCCGCGATGAAGTTCGGCACGACGGGCGCCGAGCACCAGACCTGGTGGTCCAATGCGGCCATCCCGGTGCTCGTGGCCGATCGCTACCGAAGCGTCCCCACGATGGTGTACTCCACAGGAAACGTCTACCCGCTCACCCCGCTGGCCCACGGCGGCTCGATCGAGACCGACGCCGCCGGGCCGGTGGGCGAGTACGCCCAGTCCGGGCTGGCCCGAGAGCGGATCTTCACCAACGCCGCGCACACCTGGGGGACCCCGACCACGATCTACCGGCTGAACTATGCCTGCGAGCTGCGCTACGGCGTGATCGCCGACATCGCCATGAAGATCGCCGGCGGTGAACCGGTGGACGTCACGATGCCGGCAGTGAACGTCGCCTGGCAGGGTGACATCAACGCGTGGGCGTTGCGCAGCATCGAACTCGCCGGAGTGCCACCGCACGTCCTGAACGCCACGGGGCCGGAAACGGTCTCGGTGCGCCGGATCGCCACGCTGCTCGGCGAGGTGATGGGCCGGGTGCCCGTGCTGGCCGGCGAGGAGTCGACGGATGCGCTGCTCAGCGATGCCGGCGAGTGTCATGACCGGTACGGCTACCCGAGTGTGCCGTTGCGCCGACTGGTGCGCTGGGTCGGGGAGTGGGTCGCCGACGGCGGGCGTCAGCTCGGCAAGGCCACCAAGTTCCAGCAGCGGGAGGGGAAGTTCTGATGCGTGTGCAGGAGCGTCTGCGTGGCGGTGTGGTCATCCCCGCGCACCCATTGGCCATCGCCGCCGACGGCGGCATCGATCTGCGTGCCCAACGCGCCCTCACCCGGTACTACCTGGAGGCAGGTGCGGACGGCCTGGCGGTCGGGGTGCACACCACCCAGTTCGAGTTGCATGCGGATCCGGGCGCGTTGCGTGAGGTGTGGGATCTCGCCGCCGCCACCGTGCTTGAGTTCTCCCCCGAGACGATGCTGATCGCCGGGCTCGTCGGCGATACCGAGCAGGCTGTCGCGGAGGCGCAGGCGGCGGTGGCTTCCGGCTATCACGCCGCGCTGCTCAGCCCGTGGGGGATGGCGGACGGCAGCGAGCGGGCCCTGCTCGAACGCGCCCGCGCCGTCGGAGAGGTCCTGCCCACGATCGGCTTCTACCTGCAGGACAGCGTGGGTGGCGGGCCGCTAGGACGCGGCTACTGGAGCGCCCTGTTCGATCTGGAGTCCGTGATCGCGGTCAAGACCGCGCCCTTCGACAGGTACCGGACCAATGACGTGGTGCGGGCGCTGCTCGACCACGATCGCTGGGCCGAGGTGGCCCTGCTGACCGGGAACGACGACGCGATCGTGCACGACCTGATCACGCCGTACCGCCGTGGCGACCGGGAGGTCCGCGCCGCCGGTGGCCTGCTCGGGCAGTGGGCGGTGGGCACCCGGGCCGCGGTCGGGCTGGTCCGGCGCGCACGAGCAGCAGTCGCGGCCGACGCCATCGGGGCAGATCTGCTCACCGAGGCGACCGACCTGGTCGAGGTCAACGCGGCGGTGTTCGACGTCGACCACGACTTCGCCGGATGCGTGCCCGGGGTCAACGAGGTGCTCCGGCAGCAAGGCCTGCTCTCATCGGCGCGCTGCCTCGACCCCGGCGAGGCGCTCTCGCCGGGGCAGGCCGACCTGATCGGCCGGGTCCGGACGCAGTTCCCGGAGCTGCTGGATGAGGAGTTCGTGGCCGGACGCCGCGATGAGTGGTTGCGCTGACGGTCGGGCCCGGCGTGATGATCGCCGCCGCGCGGCCGGCCCGGGTGTGGGCTCCGAACTGACGACCGGGGTCGGCGAGGGCTGACCGGCCGCGGTGCCGGACGGGGGCGGATCTCCTGACCTCTTGCACTATACGTATACATATGCGTATCCTCGTACCGGAGGTTACGATGAGCCCATGCCGAACAAGACGATCTATGTCTCCGACGCCGACCTGCCTCTCTACGAACGGGCGCAGGAACTCGTCGGCGGCAACCTCTCCCAGGCGATCGTCAAGGCGCTGCGTCGGTACGTCGACGTCGAGGAGGGCAAGGACGAGGGTTTCGAGGAGATCACCGTCCGGGTCGGTCCTGGCAAGGGGCGGCGCCAGCGGTTCCTCGGCGTGCTGCTCGTCGAATGGCTCCAGTCCACCAAGGACCGGGTGCACAAGTACAAGGTGTATCGCAGCCGGACCGGCAAGTACGTGGTCCACGCCGAACGCTCGCCGGAACAGATCTGGGCGGCCGGTGCCGACGGTCAGGCCAAAGGCTGGCGCAAGCACGTCAGCTCGGACCAGACCTGGGGCACCACCGCCGCCGTCGCCACGCTCGAGATCTTCGACGACCTGGACGCCCTCCGTGAGAAGGTCCCGGCCTCCCTCTACGACCTGGTCGCTGCCAGTGCCGACGTTCCCGAGGTCGAGGACCTCGACATCTGAGCCCGCCGGGGGATAGGCCCCCGGCGCACCATCACCGCCCACGGGCGGGCGCGAGCCTGCCCAGCAACGCCCCAGACCCCATGGGCGGGCGCGAGCCTGCCCAGCAACGCCCACACCTCAAGGGTTGGCGCGAGCCTGCCCACCCACCGCCTCGGGGGGTGGGCCGGCCATGCCAACACGACCTCCGCCGTCGGCCATCGACGCGCCGGACGAAACGAAAGGAACCCCCAGATGACAACCATTGCGGACCCACCCCCAGCGATCCACGTCAAGGACCTGGAGAAGTCCTACAAGGACCTGCAGGTGCTGCGCGGCGTCGACTTCGACGTGGCGCCAGGCGCCATCTTCGCCCTGCTCGGCTCCAACGGGGCCGGCAAGACCACGATCGTGCGGATCCTGTCCACACTGCTGCGGGCGGACGCGGGGACCGCGACCGTGAACGGCTTCGACCTCAGCACTCGGCCGACCGACGTGCGGGAGTCCATCAGCCTGACCGGGCAGTTCGCGGCCGTGGACGAGATCCTCACCGGGCGGGAGAACCTGGTGCTGGTCGCCCGGCTGCGGCACCTGCCGAACCCGGGCGCGGTGGCGGACGACCTGCTCGCCCGCTTCAACCTGACCGACGCGGCGGCCCGGCGGGTCTCGGGCTACTCCGGCGGCATGCGCCGGCGGCTCGATATCGCCATGAGCCTGATCGGGAGCCCGCGGGTGGTCTTCCTGGACGAACCGACCACCGGGCTCGACCCCCAGGCCCGCAACGACATGTGGCAGATCGTCCGAGACCTCGCCGACGACGGCACCACCGTGCTGCTCACCACCCAGTACCTGGAGGAGGCGGAGAAGCTCGCGGACCGGATCGCCATCCTGCACGAGGGGCGCATCATCGCGAACGGCACGCTGGCCGAGATCAAGCAGCTCGTGCCGCCCGTCGAGGTCACCTACGTCGAGAAGCAGGCCTCGCTCGAGGACGTCTTCCTCGCCATCGTCGGGACCAACACCACCAAGGAGCAGTCATGACCGCGCACGTCCTCGCCGACACGTCCGTCCTCGTCGGTCGGTCGATGCGCCATATCACGCGCAGCATGGACACCATCATCACGGTCACCATCACGCCGATCGCGATGATGCTGATGTTCGTCTACGTCCTCGGCGGCGCGATCCAGGCGGGGGCCGGCCGGTACGTCGACTACCTGCTGCCCGGGATCCTGCTGATCACGATCGCGTCGGGAATCGCCTACACGGCCGTCCGGCTGTTCAACGACATGACCAGCGGGATCTTCGAACGGTTCCACTCCATGCCGATCGCCCGCTCGTCGGTGCTGTGGGCGCACGTGCTGACCTCGCTGGTCTCCAACGGGCTCTCGGTCGCGATCGTCGTGCTCGTCGCACTCGTGATGGGGTTCCGGTCACCGGCGGGACTGCTGGCGTGGCTCGCGGTGGCGGGCATCCTGGCGCTGGTCACCCTGGCGCTGACCTGGCTCGCCGTGCTCGCCGCGCTCGCCGCGAAGACGGCGGAGGGTGCCACCGCGTTCTCCTACCCGCTCATCTTCCTGCCGTTCATCAGCTCCGCGTTCGTCCCGACGGACACCATGCCCGGGCCTGTCCGAGCCTTCGCCGAGAACCAGCCGGTCACCTCGATCGTCAACACGATCCGCGCACTGCTGGCGGGGGAGCCGGTCAGTGGCGACATCTGGATCGCGCTGGCGTGGTGCGTGGGGATCCTCGCCGTCGCCTACGTCCTCTCGATGGTTGCCTACCGGCGCCGGATCGCCTCGTAGCAGGGGTCAGATCGCCAGGCCCTCGATGACCTCGACGCCGGGCATCGCGGCGAGGACCTCGCCCGGGAGCAGGATCTTGGAGCGCCGTAGGCCGCTGCCGATGATCGCCTGGCCGGTGCCGACCGCCGGATCGAGCAGGATCCGGTGGTCGGCGGGCAGCCCGATCGGGGTGATCCCGCCGTACTCCATGCCGGAGTCGGCGACCGCCCGGTCCATCGGCAGGAACGAGGCCTTGCGGACGTCCAGCAGACGCTTGACCACGTTGTTGACGTCCGCGCGGGTGGTGGCGCGCACGACGGCGGCCGCGATCCGCTCCTCGCCGGCGCGCCGCCCGGCCACGAGTACGCAGTTCGCGGACGCCTCCAGCGGCAGGTCGTAGGCCTCGGTCATCTCCGCGGTGTCGGCGCATCCGGGGTCGATCTCGGCAACAAGCACCTGCCCGACGGCGTCGGGCGCCTGCTGCGCCCACGTCGCCAGGGCGACGCGGACGCCGGTCGCGAGCAGGTCCGGGTGATCGAGGGCCGGCGCCCAGTCCAGGGTTCCGAACCGCATCAGCGCTCGAACGTCGGCGTGATCACCGCGCGGGCGAGCGTGTGGAACAGTGCGACGAAGGAGAACTTGGTGGCGCTCTCCTCATGGGAGAGCTCCAGGGTCTCGACGTCGAGGGCGTGCACCGCGAACGCGTAGCGGTGCGGCCCATCCCCGGGCGGTGGTGCGGCACCCTCGTAGGCGTACGCCCCGCCGTCGGTACGGGCGTGGAAGGCCGCGCCGGGCAGGGTGAGGTCGCTCTCGCCCCAGCCCTGCTCCATCTCCGTGACGGTCACGTCCAGGTCCGCCACGGTCCAGTGCCAGTAGCCGGACGGGGTCGGGGCGTCCGGGTCGAAGCAGGTGAGCAGGAAGCTCTGCGTCTGCGGCGGGAACCCGGACCAGCTCAGCTGGGGCGAGACGTTGCCGCCGGTCAGCGAGTGCAGCGCGGGCAGGGGAGTGCCGTCGGTGATGTCGGTGCTGGTCACGGTGAACGTGGCGGTGGCGGGAAGTGCGTCATAGGGGGCGGGGGCGACGGGGCGCTGCAGGTCCATGTCATCTCCTTGTGCGAGTGGAGAACCGGTGGGTGCGTCCGGCTTCACGCTTAACCTACGACGAGTTCGGGTACGCGGCGTTCAGGGCACGCGCGCGTCGGTATCCGTTGCCGGCGGTGGGGCATCGGCGAACGGCGCCTCGGGGACGAGGTGGGTGACCAGGAGCTTGAGGTACAGCAGGACCGGGATCCAGGCGAGCACCCCGGGTATCGGCACCAGCCACTGGTTTCCGATCACAGCGAGCAGGGTCAGACCCATCGCGACCGGACGCTGGACGCTCCGCGGGGCGAACTCGATGGCGAGCGTGGCGACGAGGAGTATCACGACGTTGGCCGCGACCCACGCCCAGTCGAGGTCCAACACGACCAGGCCCAGGAGGAGTAGGTGTGCCACGTGGGTGGCAACGAAAAGCAGGCGTTCGCGGCGGGTGCCGGGACGGTGGTACCAACGCTTCGCGGATCCGGTCGCGTTGGTCAGGACGCCACCGATCGCGTCGAACGCGAAGATCGCCAGGACGAGCGTGCGCCACCACTCGAACCGTTCGGCCGGTAGGTCGCGCAGGAGAAGCAGCGTGAGGACTCCGCCGATCACGAGCAGGCCGATTGCCTGCACGGCGACCTCGCGGCCGGTCTGGCCCGGGCCGAAGAACCGGTCGACGGCGCCCCGCCACCCCGGTCGCGGCGGCACCGGGGTCCAGTCGATGGCGACGTCACTGCGGTAGGGACCTTGGGCGAGTGGGACGGTCTGTGGCACAGCGTGCCTCCCTCTGGGTTTGTACCGGGTGGTCCAGTCAGGCTAGAACGGTTTGGACCACCCGGTCCAGAGGTTTCACGCTCGGGCGAATGACGGCAGATGTCCCGGGGGTGGTCAGATGGTGGTACCGACCAGGCGCCGGACTGTCGCGAACTGCGCATCGGCGAGGTCGTCGAGCACGGCGTCCGTGGCGATGCTGACATCCGGTTGGTGGTTCAGCCACCATTCGTCGAAGATCTGGATCACGGTCCGCAGCATTCGTGTCTGCAGCTCAACCGGCAGGTCGTCACGAACGGCACCGATGGCGCGCCCGATCTCGAGGGTCCGACGTAGCCAGGAGTCGAATCCGACGGTGGCGTTCGCACGTGTCGAGTCCGTGGGGTCGGTGCCGGCTGTGCTCACCGTGCTGACCGTGTCGAGCGAGGGGCCGGGCAGGTACCACATCCGTCCGAGGTGATGGAAGGTGGGGTCCGTGCGTCCGGCGGCGATGAGTCGCCGGACGGTTGCGGCGAGTTGTGCCCAGTAGTCCTGCGTGAGTTGCTCCGGATCCGGCGGGGCGATGGTCGCCAGGAGTGGTGGCGTGAACTCGGCCAGTACGGCATCGAAGAGCGCTTCCTTCGAGGCGACGTAGTGATAGAAGGAGCTCTTGCTCAGTCCGACCCGCGTGATGATCCGATTGAGGGAGGCCTGCTGATAGCCCTGCTCTGCGAATTCCTGGGCGGCTGTTCGGAGCAGGCGATCCCACCGCGGGGCAGGCATCGCGCCGGTTGCTCGAGGCATGGAGCCAGCCTACGGGCGGTGGCCCTCGATCGTGCTCACCTTGGTACAGTATTCGAACCGACGTTCGAATGTCGGTGGTGGCTTCTAGCGTGATGGACGTGGGAGGAGGAACGATGGCGACCACGTCGAAGTTGGAGGATGCGCGGCGGGCGCTGGCCGCCGCGGAGGCCTCGGCCGGGCTGCGAACGGCGCTGAGCGGTCCCACCGTTCGTGCCATGCCCGGCCGCGCGGTATCCGGTCCCGCGGGGCCAGGCTCGCCGGCTCCCGACTCCCAGGAGCCCTCGCCCGCGCCCGCTGTGGTGAGCCTCGATCCGGAACGGGTGCTGCCCGTGCCGGCCGCGCTGGCGCCGCTGTTCCCCTATGGGGGGATCCGCCGCGGCACCGGGGTGCAGGTGGTCGGGTCCACCTCGCTGCTGCTGCGGCTCGCGGCCGCGACCAGTGGCGCCGGCGTGTGGTGTGCGGTGGTGGCCCTGCCGGACGTGGGGCTCGCGGCGGCCGCCGAGGCCGGCCTGCCCCTGGACCGGATGGTCGTGGTGCCACGGCCCGGTCCGGATTCCCCTTCCGTGGTGGGAGCCCTCGTGGACGGGTTCGACGTGCTGGTGCTGGGGGACTGCACGGCGTTGGCGGACCGGGACCGGCGGCTGCTCGCCTCCCGGGCCAGGACCCGAGGGTCGGTGCTGCTGACCACCACGCCCTGGCCGGGTTCGGAACTCGTGCTCGACGCCGGGGACCGGGTCTGGCGCGGTGTCGGGCGGGGGGCCGGGGTGCTGCGCACCGAGGAGCTCACCGTCGTGGCGTACGGGCGGGGTGCCGCGGCGGCCCGGCCGGTCCGGGTCCGGGTGCGGATCGGCCCGGGTGGGGTGGAGACCGCCGCGCCCGATGAGGTCGGCGCGAACGGCCCGACGGCGGCCCCGGAGTTCGTGGTGCCGGTCGCCGAACGCTCGTTGGCGCAGGTCGGCTGATGGGCGCCGCCGAGCAGTTGCCGCCGCCGGGTCCGGCTCCCGAGGGCGTGCCGCTCACCGAGTCCGCCACCCGGCTCGCGGTGCTGTGGGTCCCCGACTGGCCGATCGCTGCCGCCGTCGCCGAGGGGTTGATCGGCGCGCACCAGAGCGCCGTGCTCCACGACGGGCGCGGTGTCACCGCCGTCTCCGCCAGGGCCCGCGCGCAGGGGGTGCGCCGCGGGATGCGCCGGCGCACCGCGCAGGGGCTCTGCCCGGACCTGGTGCTGCTGCCCGCGGATGAGGCGCGGGACGTGCGTGCGTTCGAGCCGCTCGTGCAGGGCGTTGAGGAGGTGGTGCCGCAGGTGCAGGTGATGCGGCCCGGGGTGATCGCCGTGGGCGCCCGTGGCCCGAGCCGCTACCTGGGGTCGGAGGAGGCGGTGGCCGAGGCGCTCGTCGGTGCGGTGGCGCAGGCCAGCGGCGCCGAGGCCCAGGTGGGGATCGCGGACGGCCTGCTCGCGGCCCTGTTGGCGGCCCGCACCTCCACGGTGGTGCCGCCGGGGAGGTCGGCGCGGTTCCTCGCCCCCCGGGACGTGCGGGACCTCATCTACATCACCACCACGCGTCAGTCCCGGGCGGCCTACACCGATCTGGTGGACCTGCTGCGCAGGTTGGGGCTGAGCACCCTGGCCGATCTCGCCACGATGCGCACGGCACACGTGCTGCCCCGGTTCGGTGAGCTCGGGGTGCAGGCTCAGCGGCTGGCCAGGGGGCTGGACGCGTACCCGCCGCAGACGCATCGGCCCGAACCCGACATCACCACCCATGCCGAGCTGGACCCGCCCGCGCAGCGCATCGACACCGCCGCGTTCGCCGCGCGCCGGCTGGCCGAGGAGCTGCAGAGCCGGATGGTCCGGCGCGGCGTGGTGTGTGCCCGGTTGCGGGTGTCCGCCCGGGCGGAGAACGGCGCCGAACTGACCCGCACCTGGCGCATCGACGGCGCGCTCACCGCCACCGAGCTGACCGACCGGGTGCGGTGGCAGCTGGAGGGTTGGCTCAGTGGGCGCAGTGGGCAGCCACCGAGCGCGGCGCTGACCCACCTGGAACTCGCCGCCGAGGAGATCAGCCCGGCCGCCGCGGTCCAGGACGGGCTGTGGGGCCGGGTGGGGCGGGGCCAGGTCCAGGCCGACCGGGCCGTGCTGCGGGTCCAGGGGCTGATCGGGGCCGAGGGGGTGCTCGCCCCGGTGCTGGAGGGCGGACGCTCGCCGCGGGACCGGGTGCGGTTGGTGACCTGGGGGGACGAACTGCGCCCGCTCCGGGACCCCGAGGCGCCGTGGCCGGGGCAGATCCCGCGGCCGCTTCCGGCCACGGTGCCGGCCGAGCCGGCACCGGCCCGTCTCGTGGACGCCCAGGGTGATCCGGTGCGAGTGGGCCGACGCGGTGAGCTCGAGGGCGATCCGGCCCTGGTGGAGGTGCGCCGAGCCACCCGAACCGCGTCGACCGGGACCGTCCGGGCGACCGGGACCGTCCGAGGGGCCGGGGCTGCTCGGGGAACCGGAACCGTTGCGAATGCGCACCCCATCACCGGATGGGCCGGCCCGTGGCCGGTGCATGAACGGTGGTGGTCCGGCACCGAACCGCGCACCTATCTGCAGGTGGTCACCGAGGGCGGTGCCCTGCTGTTGGCGGGGGAGGGTGGCCGGTGGTGGGTCGAAGGGGTCTATGACTGATTCGAGGGACGCGTCCTAGGACGGCTCCGATCACGATCGGGCATCGATCCGGCCAGGCCGCCGTGGTCGGAGGGTGCGGAGATACCCTCGACCACATGACCAGCAGAGTCCGGCACGCTCTCATGGCCGCCGCCGTCTCGCTCGGACTGGCACTCGTGGCCGGGTGCGGGGGACCCGGCGGTGAGGACCCGGGCGATGGCGCCCCGACCGCTGAGCCGACCGAGACCACGGACGCCACGACGGACGCACCGCCCGCCGATCCGGTCGACCTGATCGACCTCTGGCGGGTCAGCGGCGCGGAGGGTGAAGCGCCCGACACCTGGCTGCGCCTGGAGGCCGGCCAGTTCCAACTGTGGCGTGACTGCGGGATGATCGCGGGCGGGTGGGCGGCATCGTCCAACCTGTTCCTGGCAAGCATCTCCAGCTGGTCGGGATCCTGCTCGGTCGACGATGCCGAGGGCGCCGACGATGCCGAAGGCGCCGCGTTTCCGGTCGTCCCGTGGCTGGACCGGGTCACCGAGTACCAGGCGGCAGCCTCGGACTGGGAACTGCTCGCCGCCGGTGGCGTGGTGGTCGCCACCTTGAGCATCGACGGTGCGCCCGAGCCGATCGACACCGCGGCGTCGTTCTACGCGGAGCCGCCCGAGGTCACGGACGAGGTGCGCGACTGGCTCGCGGCACCGGCACCGCTCCCAGACGGACTCACTCCGGCCACGGAGGACGATCTGCTGGGCCGGTGGGTCCCCACCGACCCGGTGCCCACCGACCCGCATGTGGAGTTCGCCGCCGACGGCACGTGGACCGGATCCGATGGCTGCAACGGCGGCGGTGGCCGATGGGTCGTCGGTCCCGACGGCCTGGTGCTCACCACGGCTGGGCCGCAGACGGCCATCGGCTGCGAGGGCGCGCCCGTGCCGACGTGGGTGGCGACGACGCGGACGGCCGCGCTGGACGGCGCAGTCCTGAGCCTGTTCGACCGCGACGGTGAGCTGCTCGGGGAACTGGCCGTGGGCTGAGCCGCGCCATCCGGCGGGGCCGAATGTGTGCGAGGGCATGGCGTGCGCTAGGGCTGCCTGGACGGTGCCCGCTCAGCGGCGCGGCCGGATCCGAACCAGCGGCATCCGCTCCGCGATGTCCTCGGGCAGCGGGCCGTCGACGGTGAACCCCTCGATCCCGAGGCCCTTGGCCAGGGTGCGCACGGTGCCCGGGTGCCGCTTCCGATAGTCGTCCAGGACCTCGCGCCCCGCCACCGGATCGAGGACCCGGGCGATCGCGCTCACGCCGGTGCCCCACCCGGACCACATCCGCACCCGCGGATCGGCCTCGACGTTGCGCAGCCACTGGGAGGCCCACCCGTACCCGGAGATGACGTAGACGTCGTCGCCGTCGATCCAGATCGTCTCCAGCACCACCTCCCGGATCAGCCCGCTCTTTCGCCCGCGATGCTCCAGCATCACGAACCGCTTGCTGAGCAGCCCGCCGAGGCCGAGGCGGAACATGGGGATCGGGGCACGGGCGATCACGCGAGGGATCTTTCGCATGGATCAGCCTAGGCATGAAAGCGCGATGTAAGCAGGTCGGGGGAGCCTTGACGCCGACGGTCGCCCGACGCGGCCACGGACGAGAGGACCACCATGTCGATGATCCTGGCTGCGCGCCGAGCGAGTTGGGCTGGGCTCGCGGCGCTGACGGGAGTCATGCTGCTGACGGCGACGTACGGCGTGGACCGCACCGACCGCGCGGACTGGGTGTCCACGTCGACGGTGACGTCCGCCACCGAGCCGGCCGGCGCCGTCGTCGTGGGCCTGAACCACCCCGACGGCGGGATCGGGTACCGCGCCGAGCTCCGGCCGGGCCCGGGGCGGCTGGTCCTCGTCGACAACGCCGACGACGGTGCACCGGTGCTCGCCTACATCTGGATCGAGGGCGAGGGTCCGCAGGTGTTCCTCGGTGCCGGTCCCGGAACGCAGACGCAGGACCTGGACGTCCCGCCGGACAGGGAGATCGGTCTGCAGGTGTGCGTCCAGGGCGGTGCCTGTTCGGCCACCGTCTACGGCAGGAGCTGAACGGGCATCAGTGTCCCGGGTGGAACTCCGCAGACTGCACCGACGCCATCGCCTCCTGGAAGCGAGGAAGTCTCATCCGGCGCTCGGCCTCTGCCTCGTCGACGTCGGCCACGTGCTGGTGGATCCAGTACAGGTTGCCGAACGGGTCCGCGATCCTGCTGGTTCGATCGCCCCAGAACATCTCGGTCGGCTCGGTGATCACCCGCGCACCGGCTGCGATTGCCCGGCGGTGCACGGCGGCGTCGTCCGGCACGTAGAACCGCAGGAAGCAGGGGGTCGGCGGCCAGCTGGGCGGGGAGTCGAACATCATGATCACCGAGTCGCCGATCTGTACCTCGGCGTGCTCGATGACGCCGTCGACCTCCATGCGGCCGCGTTCGGTGGCCTCGAAGACCTCCACCAGGAAGTCGATCACCTCGGCCGTGCGTGCGTTGATCAACCACGGATTCACGGTGTGGTAGCCGTTGGGGATGGTGGTGGGGATGGTCATGATGCGCTCCTCGGTCGATGGACAACGCCGATCACGCTAGGGGCGGTACAGGTCAGTACCTGGCCGCTACCGGCAGCGCGAGGTGCGCCGATCTGCTCACAGCAGATCCGCCGTCGGGCGCATCGACCTCGACCGACGCGCAAGCGGCGCAGGCTGAGTGGACCAACCCACGAAGGGAGCCTGCCATGTCCGAAGGGACCAGACTCGACGACCGCCTGGCGGACGGTCTCATGCAACACCGCGTCATCGCCATCGGCACCGAGGTCGACGACGATGTCGCCGCCCGCATCACCAGCCAGCTCCTGCTGCTCTCCGCCCAGGACCCGAAGGCGGACATCACCCTGCTGATCAACTCACCGGGCGGCTCGGTCTCGGCCGGGCTCGCGATGTACGACACGATGCGGCTGATTCCCAACGACGTCGCCACCGTCGCGATGGGACTGGCCGCGAGCATGGGCCAGTTCCTGCTCTCCGCGGGCACCCCCGGCAAGCGGTACGCGCTGCGCCACGCGCGGATCCTGATGCACCAGGGTTCCGCCGGGCTGCAGGGCACGGCGGTGGACATCGCGATCCAGGCGGAGAACCTCGAGCACACCCGCTCGGTGATGCTCTCCCTCATCGCCGAGCACACCGGGCAGCCGCTGAAGCGCATCGAGGCGGACTCCGACCGGGACCGGTGGTTCACGGCCGAGGAGGCCCACGAGTACGGCTTCGTGGACGCGATCGTGACCGACGTCGGCGACGTGATGCCCGTGCGGGCCCGTCGCGCCGGGTTGGGTGGGCAGCTGTGATGAGCCAGTACACGATCCCCAGCGTCATTGAGCGGACCACCTCGGGGGAGCGTGCGGCGGATGTCTACTCCCGGCTGCTCTCGGACCGCATCGTGTTCCTCGGCACCGAGATCGACGACGGCGTGGCGAACACGATCATCGCCCAGCTGATCCATCTCGAGTCGGTCGACCCCGACGGCGAGATCAACCTCTACATCAACTCACCCGGCGGCTCGGTCACCGCGATGCTCGCGATCTACGACACCATGCAGTTCGTCCGGGCACCGGTCGCCACGATCTGCGTGGGCCAGGCTGCGTCGTCCGCGGCGGTCCTGCTGGCGGCGGGGGAGCCCGGCCGGCGCGGGGTGCTCCCGCACGCCCGGGTGCTGTTGCACCCGCCGTCGATGGGCGGGCAGGGTGCGCTGCCGGACCTGCGCATCCAGGCGGCGGAGATCGCCCGGATGCGCGCCGAGGTGGACGAGATCCTGTCCCAGCACACCGGGCAGGACGTCAGGCGGCTGGCCGAGGACACCTCGCGGGACCGGATCTTCACTGCGCCGCAGGCGGTGGACTACCACCTGGTGGACGAGGTGGTCGCCGTCAGAGCCCGCGCAGTCGCCTCACGCTGAGATGCTCACGCCGCGAGCAGCACCGGGGTGCTCGCGGCGAGCGAACGGGAGACCCGGCCGGCCAGTTCGGCCAACTCCAGGCCGAGCGAGCTGCCGATCGCCTCGAGGATCTCCGAGGATGGCTCCTTGCGGCCGCGTTCGACCTCGGACAGGTACTGGGTGGACACCCCGGCGACCGAGGCGACGTCACCCTGGGTTCGACCCTGCTCGTGGCGTTCGGTGCGCAACTGGTGGCCGACGGCCTCGCGCCACAGCAGCGGCCGGGGGTGCGTGGCGGGGCGCGGTCGGGACTGCGGGTCGCCGATGGCAGGAACGCCCGACGGCGGCGGCGCCGTCCGGTGATCGGGTACCGGCTGGTCGTACTCGCCCTGGGTCGGCTCGGGCGAGGGCTCGGTGTCCGCGCGCTCGGCCCAGGCGGCCTCGGGGTCGGCGGGTGCCGGCCGCGGCTGCGTCGTTCGTGCCGCTCGTGCCATTCGTGCTGCTCGGTGGGCCGCGAGCTCGATGACCTGTCCCATGGTGGGCAGCCTACGGATGAGGCTCGGGACACGCATCGATGTTCCCGTGGAGCGTAATCGGGGGTCAGGCCCATCATGACTGCGTGGAAGGACTTCGTCTGGCCGTTGCCAGCCTGCCGCCGCTGGTCGTCTTCCTCGTTTTCCAACGACAGATCGTGAGCGGCGTCGCAACGCGCCGAGCGATGAGTTTCGTCGCGCGCCCGGGTCTTATCCCTGGAGTGACGGACGACCTACCTCGTTGACCCAAGGATGTGACATGTCAGAGCGTGAACCGGAAGTTGTGCTCGGACCGTTCTCGACTCCAGGGGCGCAACCGACACCGTGGGCCTCGGCGTTGGCCGTCCTCGGTCCGGCGGAGGTGTTCTGGCTCGCCACGGTGCGCCCCGACGGGCGACCGCACGTGACGCCGCTGCTGGCGGCATGGAGCCTCGGTGGCCTGTGCTTCACCACGGGTGATCAGGAGCGCAAGGCGCTCAACCTCGAGCGCAACTCCCGCTGCGTGCTGACGACCGGCACGAATGCCCTGACCGGTGTGGACGTCGTCATCGAAGGGGTGGCGACCGTGGTGGACGAGCGGTCGGCGCGCGAACGGGCTGTCGCGGACTTCGAACGTAAGTACGGTGCGCATCTGACCGCCCCCGAGGGCACCTGGTACCGGTTGGGCGAGGCCGTCGTCGCCGGCGACACCAGGCTCTATCGGGTCGCGCCGACCGTCGGATTCGCCTTCGGCAAGCTACCGACCTCCAGTCAGACCCGCTACTCGTGGCCGGGTCGGCGGTGATGTCGACGATGCCCGCCCTGCAGGAGAAGGTCCAGGGCGTCCTGGGCGAACTCGTCGACGCCGGAGCCGAGACCGGCTTGCAGGTCGCCGTCTTCCACCACGGTGATCTCGTCGTCGACGCCGTCGCCGGGGTCGCCGACAGCCGGACCGGGCGCGCAGTCACCGCGGACACGCCGTTCTTCAGTTTCTCCTCGGGCAAGGTGATGTCATCGCTCATCGCGCACCTGCTCGTGAGCACCGGCGCCGTCGACTACGACACACCGGTGGTCGACCTGTGGCCGGAGTTCGGTGCCCATGGGAAGGGGACCACGACACTTCGGCACGTGCTCACCCACTCGGCCGGGGTGCCTGCGATGCCTCGTGACATCGGTCCCACCGACCTGCCCGACTGGCCGCGGGTGTGCACCGCAATCGCCGACGTCGTACCCCGGTGCCGAGACGGGGTATCACTCGTTCACCTTCGGCTTCCTCGTCGGCGAGGTCGCGCGCCGGGCCACCGGTCGCCCGATGCGACAACTCCTTGACGATTGGGTCGCCGCGCCTCTGGGCCTCGGCGGCGAGCTCTACTTCGGTGTGCCCCGAACCGACCTGGCCCGACTGGCACGACTCGAAGACGCCGCTCCACCCCCGGCCGTCCCATCCGACGACGACGCGGTCCTCGCGCCCTGGGAGAGGCAGCCGACCGCGGCCATGGGCAACAGCCCTGCGATCCTGCACGCTGACATTCCGTCGGTCGGCACGTTCACGGCGCGAGGGATCGCCGCCGCTCATGCCGCGGTGCTCGATGGCCGCCTCATCGATCCGCACCAGCTCGAGGAAATGACGGCGGTCGCCTTCGAGGGCGTCGACCGGGTCTTCGGCAACCCCGTGCGGCTGGCACTGGGCTATCCGCTCGGGCGCCCGGGCGGCCGCCGGACGGCTCGCCCACCACGTTCGGCTGGGTCGGTGGCGGCGGCAGCTGCGTCTGGGCGGACCCGGCCACCGGCACGTCCTTCGCCATGACCAAGACGCGTCTGGTCCCGGATTTCGAGAGCGCTCGGCGTCTCACGGAGCTGGTGGCCGCCGAGATCGACTGACGTGCCTGCGCCCGAGGTAGAATCGAACACATGTTCGCACCGGGTTACGCCGAGCTGCACGCCCACTCGGCGTTCAGCTTCCTCGACGGCGCCAGCCAACCCGAGGAGCTGGCGATCGAAGCAGCCGGGCTCGGCCTGTCCGCGATGGCGATCACCGATCACAACGGCCTCTACGGGGTGGTCCGGTTCGCCGAGGCCGCACGCACCCTGAAACTGCCCACCCTGTACGGGGCGGAGTTGAGCCTGGACGCGCCCGTGCGGCCCACCGGGATGCCGGACCCGCCGGGCACCCATCTGCTCGTCCTGGCCCGCGGGGCCGAGGGATACCGGCGGTTGTCCCGGTCCATCGCGAACGCCCACCTGGCCAGCGGGAAGAAGGGGGAGGCGCACTACCGGCTCGGTGAGCTCGCCGACCTGGCCGCCGGGAACTGGCTCGTCCTGACCGGCTGCCGCAAGGGTGCGGTGCGCCGGGCCCTGGAACCCGAGCCCGGGCGGTTCGACCTGGTCGCCGCGCGCAGGGAGCTGGACGTCCTGGTGGACCATTTCGGCGCGGAGAACGTGGTCGTCGAGATCACCGACTCCGGTGCGCCGCTGGACTCGGTGCGCTGCGACGCGCTCGCCGAGCTAGCCGCGGCCGCCCGGCTGCCCGTGGTGGCCACCGGCGCGGTGCACTGCGCGAGTCCCGCGGACCAGCCCCTCGCGGACGTCCTGGCCGCGGTGCGGGCGCGCACCACCCTGGCCGAGCTCGACGGCTGGCTCCCGCCCAGCGCCGCTCACGTGCGTACGCCGGCGGAGATGTACGCCCGGCACGCCACCCGCCCGGAGGCGGTCGCGATGAGCGTGGAACTGGCACAGCAGTGCGCGTTCGACCTGCGCCTGGTGGCACCGAACCTGCCTCCGCACCCGGTGCCGCCGGGGCACACCGAAGCCACCTGGCTGCGCCACCTCACCTACGAGGGAGCCCTGGACCGGTACGGCCCGCCGGAGGCCCCGCGACTGCCCGGCGCGTACGCCACGATCGAGCGGGAGCTCGACATCATCATCGACCTGGACTTCCCCGGGTACTTCCTGATCGTGCACGAGATCGTCGACTTCTGCCGACGCAACGACATCCTCTGCCAGGGCCGCGGCTCCGCCGCGAACTCCGCCGTCTGCTATGCCCTCGGCATCACCGCCGTCGACGCCGTGCAGCACAAGCTGCTGTTCGAACGGTTCCTGTCCCCGGGCCGCTCCGGCCCGCCGGACATCGACGTGGACATCGAGTCCCGGCGCCGGGAGGAGGTGATCCAGTTCGTCTACGAACGCTACGGCCGCACCCACGCCGCACAAGTGGCGAACGTGATCTCCTACCGGCCGCGCTCGGCGATCCGGGACGCCGCGAAGGCGTTCGGCTACGACGTCGGGCAGCAGGACGCCTGGTCCAAGGGCATCGAACGATGGGGCAGTCTGCGCCCGAGCCCGCCGGACGGCGCCGACGGCACCGACGGCTCGGGCAAGCGGATCAGCGAACTCGAGCGCCGCCGTCGGGACGGACCGTGGACCCCGAGCCCGGAGGTGGTCGCCGCGGCCGACGGCGCCACCGGCGGCGGCGACCTCGACGGCATCCCCGCGGAGGTCGTGGACATGGCCGAACGGATGCTGCGCCTGCCCCGCCACCTCGGCATCCACTCCGGCGGCATGGTGCTGTGCGACCGCCCGGTCATCGACGTGTGCCCGGTGGAGTGGGCCACCATGCCCGGGCGCACCGTGCTGCAGTGGGACAAGGACGACTGCGCCGATGCCGGCCTGGTGAAGTTCGACCTGCTCGGCCTCGGCATGCTCACCGCGCTGCGGCTCGCGTTCACCTGGGTGCGGGACATCGAGGGGGTGGACGTGGGGCTGCACTCGCTGCCGCAGGAGGACCCAGCGGTGTACGACCTGCTCTGCGCCGCGGACACGGTGGGCGTGTTCCAGGTGGAGTCCCGGGCACAGATGGCCACCCTGCCGCGGCTGCAGCCCCGGGAGTTCTACGACATCGTCGTGGAGGTGGCGCTGATCCGGCCCGGGCCGATCCAGGGCAACTCGGTGCACCCCTACATCAACCGGGCCCGGGGTCGGGAGGAGGTCACCTACCTGCACCCGCTGCTCGAGCCTGCCCTGTCCAAGACCCTCGGCGTGCCGCTGTTCCAGGAGCAGCTCATGCAGATCGCGATCGACGTGGCCGATTTCAGCGCCGCCGAGGCGGACCAGCTGCGCCGGGCGATGGGGTCCAAACGGTCCGCCGAGAAGATGGAGGCCCTGCACGCGCGCCTGCTCGCCGGGATGGCGGCGAAGGGGATCTCCGCCGAGATCGGTGAACAGATCTTCGACAAGCTCAAGGCATTCTCCGACTTCGGTTTCCCCGAGTCGCACGCGTTCTCCTTCGCCTACCTCGTCTACGCCAGCTCGTGGCTGAAGGTGCACCACCCCGAGGCGTTCTACGCCGGGCTGCTCGCGGCGCAGCCGATGGGGTTCTACTCGCCGCAGTCGCTCGTCGCCGATGCCCGACGGCGGGGGGTTCGGGTCGAGCGTGCGGACGTCGCCTTCTCGCAGGTACAGGCGTGCGTGGAGCGGGCCGACGGCGGAGGGCTGGGCGTGCGCCTCGGGCTCGCCCCGATCCGGGGGATCGGGGAGAAGGGGGCCGAGCGGATCGTCGCGGCCCGGGAGGCCGCGCCGCTGCGCGACCTCGCCGATCTGGCCCGCCGGGTGCGGCTGTCCGCCGCCCAGCTTGAGGCGCTCGCGACCGCCGGTGCGCTCGACTCCTTCGGGCACTCCCGGCGGGAGGCGCTCTGGCTCGCCGGTGCCCTGGCCGGCGAGAGCGGCACCTCGACCCTGGTCCGCTCCGGCGACGGGCAGCAGGTGCTCCGGGCCGTGCAGGAGCCGCTGCCGTTCACCGCCGTCGGTATCGACCTGCCCACTCTGCCGGGCATGGACGAGGTGACCACCGCCGTCGCCGACGTGTGGGCCACCGGGGTGTCCACAGACTCCTTCCCCACCGAGTTCCTGCGCACCGACCTGGATGCCCGCGGGGTGCTGCGGGTGACCGACGTGCCCGGCGCCGGGTCCGGCAAGCGGGTGCGGGTGGCCGGGGTGGTCACGCACCGGCAGCGTCCGTCCACGGCCGGTGGGGTGACGTTCCTGTCCCTCGAGGACGAGACCGGCCTGCTGAACGTCATCTGTACGCAAGGGCTGTGGGGTCGCTACCGGCGGGTCGCCCGCACCAGCGCCGCCCTGGTGGTGCGGGGCACCGTGGAGACCGCCGACGGCGTGACGAACCTGATGGCCGACTCGATCACCGCCCTGAGCCTGCGGGTGGCCTCCACCTCCCGCGACTTCCAGTGAGATCGAGGTTCACCACCCCAGCTCGCCGGCTTCGTCCTGGAAGGTTCCCGTCGGGCCGTCCACGCCCAGAGTCGCCCACCGCACGACGATCCGGGCGCTCTCCTCGACCGATCGCCCGATGCCGAAGGCTGCGGTCATGTCGGTGGCGGTGGTCCCCGGCTCGATGGCGTTGAACTTGATGCCCGGCTGCGCCTTCGCGTACTGCACGGTCAGCATCGTGGCCGCGGTCTTGGATGCTGAGTACAGCGCGAGCGGCAGCCGGAACTCAGGCCGCTCGGGGTTGTTCACCGCCCAGAACGATCCAGCGCTGCTCGAGATGGTGACGACGTTGGGGTTCGACGAGCGGCGCAGCAGCGGCAGGGCCGCCTCCGTGACGCGCACGATGCCGACCACGTTCGTGTCGAACGAGCGCAGGGCCGCAGGGCCGTCGAGGGCCGTGTCCAGGACTCCGGCGTTGTGCACGAGGACGTCGAGGTGGCCCTCGGCCGCGTTGATCGCTGCCAGTGCGCTCGACACGGATGCGTCGTCGGTGACGTCGAGCTGCACGAATCGCGCTCCGAGCGTTGCTGCAGCGCGCTCGCCTCGTTCGATGTCGCGTGCACCGACGTAGACGGTGTGGCCAACCTCCAGCAGTTGCCTCGCGGACTCGAAACCGATGCCCTTGTTGGCACCGGTGATCAGGGTGACGGTCATGTCTGTCCTTTCCATAGGGTCCGGCCCGAACAGGCCGCTCCGGACGCTACGAACATCCACCGCTCCCGCCCAGAGTCCCGTTGGGACGGGGGTCTGACAGGGCTCTCCCTGGCATCGCCGGACCGGCTTAGAGTTGCCGCATGGACCAGACGACCAACGCTCTCGCCGCGTTCCTGCGAGCCCGGCGCGACTTGGTCGGACCGGAGCGGGCAGGCATCCCCGATGACGGTACGCGGCGGGTACCGGGGCTCCGCCGGGAGGAAGTCGCCATGCTCGCCGGCATCAGCGCGGACTACTACCTGCGGTTGGAGCGCGGCCGCGACCGGAACCCGTCCCCTCAGGTGCTCGAATCGATCGCGCGCGTCCTGCACCTCGACGACGATCACTTCGCCCACCTGCTCAGCCTGGTCGCGGAGGTTCCCCGGCAGCGCAGACGCCGCCGGAAGCAGGCACCTCCGTCAGGTGCGCTCAAGCTGCTCGACTCCCTCGCGCAGCCCGCGTTCATCGAGAACCGGTACTTCGACGTCCTGGCCTCCAACGCACTTGCCCGAGCGGTCGACCCCCGTCTGGCCGTCGGCCGCAACCAGCTGCGGGACCTGTTCCTCGACCCGGCGGGACAGGCCTTGTACCCGGACTGGGCGAGCGCCACCGAATGTCTCATCGCCAACCTCCGCCAGGCGGTCGGGAACGACGTGGACGACCCGCGCTTCATCGAACTCACGGGAGAGCTCACCCTGGCCAGCCCGCGCTTCCGCCAGCTCTGGGCGCGGCACGAAGTGCGGGGCCAGAGCGGTGGCTCGCTTCGGTTCGACCACCCGCAGGTCGGGGAGCTCATCCTCAACCGGGAGCGAATGGGCATCGCCGGCACGGAGAGCCTGATGCTCGTCGTGTTCCATCCCGATCCCGGATCCAGCGATGCGGAGAAGCTGACCCTCCTTGCTTCTGCGGACCTGCCCACCCTGCCGATCCAGCGCAGGATCGGCAGGAGCGTGTGACGACGATCGGCATCATCGGAGCCGGCGAGGTCGGATCCCAGATCGCCCGCGCAGCGATCGCGAGCGGTTACACGGTCGTCATCGCCAACTCCCGCGGCCCGCAGACCCTCACCCGGCTCACCGCCGGACTAGGGCTCTCCGCTCGTGCGGCAACCGCTGCTCAGGCCGCTGCGGCCGGTGACTTCGCCGTCATTGCCGTGCCTCTCAAGCTCGGCAACGACATGCCGGTCGAGGAGCTCGCCGGCAAGATCGTGCTCGACACGAACAACTACATGCCCGCGCGCGACGGAGATTTTCCGGTGGTCGACTCCGGCGAGAAGACCGTTCACGAGCTGCGGCAGGAGCAGTTGCCGGCGTCGAAGATCGTCGTGGCGTTCACACACATCCAGGCACCGAGCCTGCTGTCGTTCGCGCGACCCGCCGGATCCCCTGAGCGCTTGGCACTGGCGGCCTCGAGCGACCATCCCGAAGCCGTCTCGCTCGTGACTGGGCTCTACGACCAGTTCGGATACGACACCGTGGACAACGGTCCGCTGAGTGAAACCTGGCGGGCCGGCCCCGGCACGCCCGTGTGGCACCGTTCCCTTCTGGGGGGACAGCGCCGCGACGAACTCGTGCGCAACCTGGCGGCGGCGACCCGGGCACCTGGGGCCACTGCTCGGACGTGACCTCGTCGGGCCGGAGTGCCTGCGTGGCTCAGGGCTGGGCGGCTCTGGCGTCCGGTTCGAGGTCCTCCATCGGCGGGTCGAGGTTGCGCAGCTTCGCGTACACGGCCCACATCACCGCCACGATCGGGATGACGATCACGGCGCCGAGGATGCCCGCCACCAGGGTGCCGGCGGTCACCGCCAGGGCCACGACCAGCGGATGCAGGGAGACTTGCTTGCCCATCACCAGCGGCTGCAGGATATGGCCTTCGAACTGGCCGATGAGGGCAATGCCGATGCCGACCAGGATCGCGTTGACCGGTCCGTTCACGGCTAGGGCCACCACCATCGCGACGATCATCGCCGCGGGCGCACCCACGAGTGGGATGAACGCTCCGATGAACACCAGCACGGCCAGCGGCGCAGCCAACGGCACCCGCGCGATGAGCAGGATGATCGCGGCCAGGAAACCGTCCACCAGCGCGATGATCACGGTCCCGCGGGCGTACCCGGAGAACGTGTACCAGCCGACGCCACCGGCGAGCATCCACTTCTCCCGCACCTTGGCGGGCAGCTGGTTCAGGAACCACTTCCACATATCGTTGCCGCGGGCGAGGAAGAACACCGTGCAGAAGATCGCCAGTGCCAGGGCCGCGAACACCTCGAACACCGAGCCCGCGCCGGCGGCGGCCCGGTCCAACAGGGCGCTCTGGTTCTCCTGCAGCCACGTCTGGCCCTGATCCAGCCACTCGCTGACCTGCTCCTCGGTGATCGTCAGTCCGAACGGCAGGTTCTGGGCGAGTGCGAACAGCTGGGCGATACCGGTGGAGAACTGCTCCGACAGGGACTCCCACTGTCCGGTCACGGACGTGATCACGTAGGTCAGCAGCCCACCGACGAACGCGAGTGCCGACAGCAGGCCCAGAGCGGTGGCCAGCCCGCGCGGCATGACCTTGGCGAACACGTTGACCAGCGGGCGCAGCACGGCGGTGATGACCAGGCCGAGGAAGACCGCGACGAACACCAGCTGGATCCGGGCCGTCGCCCAGACCAGCAGCGAGATGAGCGCGATCACCACGAGGATGCGCCACGACCAGCCGGCCGACTTGCGCATCCAGCGGGGGACGCCGTCGCCGCCGTCGTCGGCACGCAGGTGCGCCTCCGGGAGGCGGTGCACCCGGGCCCGGGCACCCCGGGCGGGGGAGCGGGGCAGCGGGGGCAGGGGCACCGACGATGGCGAACCGTCGTCGGCGTCGGTGGCGGATCGGGTCGCTGACGCAGACGCGCCCGCATTCGCGGACGCCGCCCGGCGCGCGGCCGCGGCCTGGCGGACCGCGACGGCCTGGATGCGTGGGGGCACGAGTCTCACGCGGCCAGTCTGCACCAGAGTCGTCCGGTTCGCGCGGAAGCAGACCCGTGCCACGAATCTTGCCCGCGACGTCCCGGCGTGCCCTACATTCGGCCCACCGGGCGAACGTACCGGCGCCACGAGTGGCCTCCACGAAAGAACACGCCCATGGCCTCCCAGCCGCCAGACCGGTCATTCGCACCGCCCTATCCGCCGCACCGCCCGACGGTGACCGGCAGCTACCCGGCCGGGAACCGGGCCAGTTACCCGGCCGGCTACCCGACCGGGAACCAGTCCGGCTACCCGACCGTGCCCCAGGCCGGCTGGCCGTACGCGCAGACCGGCCCCGCGCCGTCGGGCGGTCCCGCGGCTACGTGGCCGCCGGCACCCCCGGCCCGCAGCCGGGTCCTGGTCTGGCTGGTGCCGAGCCTGGTCGGGGTGCTCGCGCTGGTGGTCGGCTTCGCGGCGGGAGCGCTCACCGCGCCGTTCGGCGGACCGCTGGCCGTCGCCTGGGAGTCGGGCAACACCACCTCGCGTGAGCAGCCGGCCGCGCTCGGGACAAGCGTGACGATCCTGGACGAGGGGTACGAGTGGGACGTCACGCTCGGCACACCGGAGTACGACGCCGATGACCTCGTGCGCGACGTGGATCCGCTCAACGATCCCGCCCCCGACGGCCAGGCCTACGTCGTGGTGCCGGTCACCGCGACCTACCACGGGCCCGATCGTGCGAATGCCGGTCTGGACCTGTGGGTCTCGTTCGTCACGGCGCAGGGGAACTCCTATGACGAGGCGAGCCTGTACACCGCGGACGGCTATCTGATGGGGCCGGATCCGCTCTACCTGACCGCCGACGTGTTCGACGGCGCCACCGTCACCGGCAACGTCACGTTCGCCATTCCCGAGGGTGCGCAGGACGAGCCGGGCGCGGTCTGGCTCGTGGCGGACGCGTGGACGGGGGATGGCGCGTTCTTCGAGGCGCACTGAGGCCGGCGGGTACCCGCGGCCGCGGTACCTCAGCTGCGGGCGAGCACCGCCCAGCACCGCACCTGGGTCAGGTCCTTCAGCGCGAGCGCCTGGCGCGCCGGATCGGGCCAGGTCTCGAGCTGCCACAGCACCGACTCCACCGAGCGGGCGCACGCCCACTCGCAGATCCGTCGGAACGGGATCCCGAGCGCACGCGCGGCGAGGTCCACCCGCGGGCGCAGCACGGCCAACGGATCCGGGTACAGGAACGGGTTGTCGATCTGGGAGAGCACCGGCCACAGGTCGTACCCGGGATCGCCGATCATCGGCTTCGGGTCGATCGCGAGCCACTGCGGCGGCACCGAACCGGGTGCGTCGAGCAGGATGTTGCCCGGGTTCAGGTCGCCGTGCAGGACCACGAGCGGTCCGGGCTTCGCCCCCGGCCGCCCGAACGCCGCGAGCAGGCCGAGGCCGAAGGTGACCTCCTCCCGGTACGCCTCGTACAGGTGGGCCCACCGGTTCGCCCGCTGGGTCGCGATGCGGGACCACTTCGCGCTGACGGTGGTCAGCGGCGGCATCTCGGTCCCGCTGGCGACGGCGCGGTGCAGGTTCCGCAGGATCTCCACCGCGATCCCCAGCCGCACGTGTGGCGGTGAGGTGTCCGCCAGCAGCAGCGTGCCGGGGTGGGCCCGGCGCAGCAGCAGTGCCCAGTCCTGGGTGTCATGGTCGAGCAGTTCCACGGCGGCGTGACCCTGCCAGAGCGCCAGGGCGGTGGCCTCGTACTTGGCCTCGTCATGGGGGAAGGTGAGCTTGAGGACGACCGGTGTCCCGTCCGCCATGACGCCGGGCGTCGTCCACGCCGCGGTGCCGACCGAGAACGGCGTGCCGAGCGTCAGCCCCCAGCGGCGGGTCGCGCGGTCGATCAGGCCGGGTAGCCGAGCCACCCAGGCCGCGCCGGCCGGTGTCGATGCTGCCCCGGTCGTCAACGACGTGGGCAGGACGGGGCCGTTCAGTGCCCGACCGCCGCGCCGTGGGCGGCGACCGGCCCGCCCTTCGGACCCGCGGGCAGTCCGAGCTGGGTGGCCAGCTGCCCGGCGTCGGTGGCGACCGCGTCGGCGTCGGCGAGCTCGGAGTCGGTGCCGTAGCCCCAGGCGACGAGTACGCACGGCAGGCCGTGCGCTCGGGCCCCCTCGAGGTCGTGCACGCGGTCACCGACCATCACCGCACCGGACAGGTCCGCCCCCGCCGCGCGCAACTGCGCCAGGGCCTTGCCCATCACGTACGCCTTGTCCGAGTTGCGGCCGCGGTCGTCGGCCCCGCAGATGGCGGTGAAGTACTCGGTCAGCTCGAAGTGGGCAAGGATCTCACGGGCGAACTCCTCCGACTTGGAGGTGGCCAGGCTCACCGGGACGCCGGCGTCGCGCAGCGCGACGAGCAACTCACGCATCCCGTCGAACACGGCGGAGTTGAACATCGAACCGCCGCCGTAGTGAGCCCGGTAGAGGTCCTGGCCGCGCTCGACGTCTGCGGGGTCCACGCCACCGATGTGCTCGAGGGTCCAGGCCAGGGGTGGGCCGACCACGGCGCGCAGGGCGGACTGCGGAGGCTCCTCGAGGCCGAGGCCGCGCACCGCGGTGACGAACGAGTCGATCACGCCGGGTGCCGAGTCCGTCACGGTTCCGTCGAGATCGAGCAGGACCGCGGTCGCAGTTTCGGGCATCCTCACGCGCGTCAGCCTAATAGGTAGGGTGGCGGGATCGAACCGACGAACCGCACGAACCCGACCGCCGGCGCCACGTCCGCGGGCCTCGACCTGCGTGCCGACTGCGCCCGCTGCGTGGGCCTGTGCTGCGTTGCCCTGGCATTCGCGAGGTCCGCCGACTTCGCGTTCGACAAGGCCGCCGGCGAGCCCTGCCGGAACCTGCTGGCCGACCACCGGTGCGCGATCCACACGAACCTGCGGGCCACGGGAATGGCCGGGTGCACCACCTACGACTGCTTCGGGGCCGGGCAGCACATCACCAGGACCACGTTCGCAGGGCGCACCTGGCGGGACGGCCCGGACACCAGCGCAGCCATGTTCGCGGCGTTCGGGGTGATGCGGCGGCTGCACGAGGCGCTCTGGTACCTGGCCTGCGCCCGCGCGCTCGACCTGCCCGCGGAGCTCGCCGGCGAGATCGGCAGGCTCCGGACCCGGATCGAGGACGCGACCACGGGTAGCGCTGCGGACCTGGCTGCCCTCGACGTCGACGCCATCTGGGCCGAGATGGCCGATGCCGCGCTCCGGGCCAGCGCTCACACCCGTGCACGGGTACGCGGACCGCGCCCCGAGCGTCGGGGCGCGGACCTCATCGGTGCGGACCTGCGCGGCGCCGACCTGCGCGGGGCGAACCTGCGGGGTGCCGCCCTGATCGGCGCCGACCTGCGCGGTGCCCGGCTGCACCGGGCTGACGTGATCGGTGCGGACCTGCGGGGCGCGGACGTGCGCGGTACCGACCTCGCCGACGTCCTGTTCCTGACCCAGCCGCAGATCGCCGCCGCGACCGGTGACACGCGCACCGGGATACCGGACGGGCTCAGCCGCCCGGCGCACTGGTAGGCGGGGGAGGGCTGTCATGGCGGACTCCTCGCTCGGGTCCGGGTTCCGGAACGTCTTCGTCGCGAACCTGGGGTCCAGTCTCGCGGACGGTATCGCCCGGGTGGCAGCGCCGCTGCTCGCGGTCCGTCTCACCGACGACCCGCTGCTGATCTCAGGGATCGCCGCCGTGGCGCTGCTGCCCTGGCTGTTCTTCGCGATCCCGGCCGGGATCGTCCTGGACCGGATCGACCGGCGGCGGGCGCTCGCCATGGCGAACGCCGTGCGGACGGTGCTGGCAGTCGCCCTGTTGGTCCTCACGGCCACCGGCGCCCTCACCATCTGGTGGCTGTACGCCGTGATCTTCGTCTACGGCGCCTTCGAGACCCTGTACGACGGCGCGATCCGCGCGGTGGTGCCGAGCCTCGTCGAGCGACACAACCTGCCGCGGGCGAACTCGCGGGTCGAGGCGGGTGAGATCGTGGTGCAGAACTTCGCGGCCGCTCCGTTCACGTCCGCGTTGTTCGCCGTCTCGGTGCTGATCCCGCTCGGGATCGGTGTGCTCGGCTACGCCGTCGCCGGGTTGCTCGCGCTCTGGCTGCCGTTGGCCGCCGCCGGGGCGCACCGGGCCGACGGCGCCACCCGCGAGCGGGTGCCGTGGCGTGACGAGGTACGGCAGGGCCTGCGGTTCATCCTCGGGAACCCGATGTTGCGGCCGCTGTGGTTCCTCAGCACGGTGGTCGCGTTGGGCCACTCCGCGGCGACGGCGACGCTGGTGCTCTACGTGCTGGACCGCCTCGGCGTCCCCGAGGCGCTGTTCGGGGTGTTCATGCTGTCGATGGCGCTCGGTGGGATCGTCGGGGCCTGGGTCGCCTCGCCGGCGAAGGAGCGCTTCGGCGCCGGGCCGGTGATGGCGGTCGCCAGCCTCGCCTCAGCGCTCGCCCTGGTCGCGATCGGCGTGTGGCCGACGGTGGTCGGCGGCGCAGTCGGACTGGCGGTGTCCTCGGGCGCGGTGACGGCGTGGAACGTCCTGGTCATGTCGCTGCGGCAGAGCATCATCCCGAGCCGGCTGCTCGGCCGGGTGCACGGGACCTGGCGCACCCTGCTGTGGGGCGTGGTCCCACTGGGATCGGTGATCGGCGGCCTGCTCGCACGGATCGACCTGGTCACACCCCTCCTGGTCGGCGGTGGGCTGGCCGCGCTGACCTCACTGATCGGGTTCCGGTTCCTGTACTCCCTGCCCGATCCCGAAGATGTCACGGTGCCTGGGTGAGCGCGCGGAGCGCCGTGGCGAGGCAGGGCGTGGCCCGCACGTCTGCGAATGGCCGCACGGCTCAGGAGCCGCCCGCGTAGCCGTGCTGGCGCCAGGCCTCGTAGATCGCCAGCGCGGCGGCGTTGGACAGGTTCAGCGAGCGGATCCCAGGCAGCATCGGGATCCGCACACGGTCGGTGACCCGCTCGTCCGCCAGCACCTGCTCGGGCAGCCCGGTCGGCTCCGGGCCGAACAGCAGCGTGTCGCCCGGTGCGTAGGCCACGTCCGTGAACGAGCGGGTCGCGTGGCCCGTGAAGGCGTACACCCGCCCGGTGCCGACGGCCTGGACGCGAGTCAGCGCGGCGTCGAGACCGGGATGCACCTCGACCCGGGCGAGGTCGTGGTAGTCCAGGCCGGCCCGGCGCAGGTTCGCGTCCGAGAGATCGAAGCCCAACGGCTCGACCAGGTGCAGCGTGGTGCCGGTGGCGGCCGTGAGCCGGATGGCGTTCCCGGAGTTACCTGGGATGCGCGGCTCGAAGAACATGATGTGGAACACGCGACCATCGTCCCACCGCGGGCCGGTCCGACCGGCCGCGGGCAGGACTCAGCGGCTCGGCCAGGTCCACGACGGTCGGCTGAGCATGCCCTGCCCGGCGATCGTCGTCTCGCCCAGCTCCTTGACGAGTTCGACCCGCTCCAGGTCCTCGCCGGCCAGGTCCGCGAGCGAGGCCTGAAGCGGCCCGGAGTGCGTCACCACCACCACCTGCATCTCCTCGCTCGCCGCGTGGATGAGGCCGGCGAGCGGCGCGATCAGCTCCGGGTGCAGGCTCGTCTCCGGCTCGTTCAGGACGAGGAGTTCCGGCGGCCGGGGTGTGAGCAGCGCCGCCGCGAGCATCAGGTAACGCAGGGTTCCGTCGGAGAGTTCGTCGGCGCGCATCGGTCGGAGCATGCCGTCCTGACGCAGCGCGAGCGAGAACCGGCCCGAGTCCACCGACACCTCGATCCGCGAACCGGGGAACGCGGCGTCGACCGTGCGGGCGAGCACCTCGGACCTGCCGATCTCCTGGATCGTCGCCAGCGCTGCCGCGAGGTCCGCGCCGTCGTGGGCGAGGACCGGCGTGCGGGTGCCGACCGGCGCGAGCCGGGCCGGGGCGGCCGCGTCCGTGCGCAGGTGGTCGTAGAAGCGCCAGCCGCGCAACTGCTCGCGCAGTTCCAGCAGCTCCGGGGCGCGGTGGGGGTCCGCGACGTGCCCGAGCATGGAGTCGTAGTCGGCGAGGGACCGGGTGAGCTCGGTCCAGGAGCGCCCGTCCCGGACCCGCACCACCGGCCCGCGGCGGTGCGCCAACACCGCCGCCTGCCGGGCCACCGGTCCGGACCACACCGTCTCCACCTTGATCTCCGGATCCAGCGAGAATGCACCCGAGCCCACATCCGGGCGGGGGAGCCCGAGGTCCATGGCATAGCCGAAGCCATCCCCGGCGAAGCCGAGCTGCAGGCGCACCGGTCCCGTGCGCCGGGTGCCCTGGACCGGAACCTCGCCCCGCCGCATCGACCCCGAGATGGTCTCCGGCCCCGCCCAGAGCGTGGACGGCAACCCGCCCTCGCGGGCCAGCGCTGCGACGGCGCCCCCGCGGGCGGCATCCGTGAGCAGGCGCAGTGACCGGTAAAGGCTGGACTTGCCCGAGCCGTTGGCGCCGGTGATCAGCGTCAGCCGCCCCAACGGCACCACGACGTCACGCAGCGAGCGGTACCCCTGGACGGCGAGCGTGGTGAGCATGGACCGAACAGTAGGGGCCACCTCCGACATGATGCCGCCGTCGGCCGAGCGGTGGCGGCAAGTGGTGGCAACCTTGTAGTCAGTGCGGTGCCGCGGCACTACCGTCGCGCCATGGCGCAGGAGCTCTCGGAACGGTCCGAACTTGCCCCGGGGGTCACCTTGACCACCGGAGAGGCCGGCCTGCCCATGATCCGGGTGGAGTGCGGACCGGCGACGGGCTCGATCTACCTGCACGGCGCGCACGTGGTCGACTGGGTCCCGGTCGGCCGCGGTTCCGCCCTCTGGCTCAGTGCCGTGCCGCACGACGGCGGTGGGGCGCTCATCCGTGGCGGCGTCCCGATCTGCTTCCCCTGGTTCGGCAACGGTCCCGACGGGACCAGTAATCCGCTGCACGGCTTCGCGGGCCGGCTCCCGTGGGAGATCGAGGAGGTCCGCGGCACCGACGAGGGTGTGCTCGTCGTCCTGCACCTGACCGAGTCCCCGACCACCACCGCCCAGTGGCCCCACCCGTTCGAGGCGACGTACCGGGTGCTGTTCGGGGAGAAGCTCCGGCTGAGCCTGCAGATCCGTAACACCGGCACCGAGGCCTTCACGTTCGAGGAGGCCCTGCACAGCTACTTCACCGTCAACGACGTCGCCGGCATCGCGATCCGCGGACTCGAGGGCGAGACCTACACCGACCGCGCCCCCGGAGCCGCCACCGCGACCGGCGTCCTCGGCGGACCGATGCACATCGTGGCGGAGACCGACCGGGTGTTCGAGGGAACATCGGCACCGACCTACATCCAGGACACCCTGCACACGGTACGGATCGCGAAGACCGGGGCGGCGAGCACCGTGGTGTGGAACCCCTGGTCGGACAAGGCGGAGGCGATGCCTGACTTCGGCGACGACGAGTGGCCGTGGATGGTGTGCGTCGAGACCGGGAACGTCCGCTCCGACGCGATCACCCTCTCGCCCGGGCAGGCCCACACGATGACCACCACGATCACGCTCGACTGACCCTCGCTCGAGCGTCGCCGCTGCCCGGAACCTGGGTTCGGTAGGGTCCCAGCCACACGCAATCCTCGGATCACGTTCGGCGCCCTCATCCGGGTGGCGCCACGGGCCGACGAGGAGACGCACAGATGGACTGGAACAAGATCTTCCGGAAGCGGATCGAGCACGCGCAGACGTCGGCCGACGAGCTCCGCAACGCGGACCCGGAGCAGCTGCGACTGGCCCAGCTCTCCCTCATCCAGGGCGCACAGGGTCACTACTCGGTCCAGGACGCCGCCGCGCTCAGCGACCCCGAGACCGCGGCCTTCCTGATGGCACCTCTCGACGAGCAGCGCCGTCAGCAGGATGAGCTCGTCTCCCGTGGTCAGCGGCTGCGCGAGCTGTGGGAGCACGGCGTGGCCGCGCAGGCGACGATCACGTCCCTCGTGCCGACGGGCCGCGTCCTCGGCGGGCAACGTGAGTTCGAACTCGGCCTGGAGGTCGAGAGCGGCGGTGACCGATACGCCGCCACAGCCCAGCAGGTGGTGCCTGCTCCGATGGCCGGCCATTACGCCGTCGGAGGCCGGTTCGCGGCGAAGGTCGATCCCGGGGACCGCGGGCAGGTCGGCCTGTTCGAGAAGCTCGGCTGAGTTGGTCACCCCGTTCCGCGACCCGGAGCGCCGGAAGCGCCACGCCCGGACCTGGCGGGTGGTCCTGGCTCCGGCGACTGCGATCGTCGCTGCGGCGTCTGGTTCAACGTGCTCGGCGGCGACGAGGTGAGGGTGGCCCGGCGCACGCTGACCGGCTCCGACGCGCCACGGTGCCGGGCCCGTCGTACCCTGGCCGGAACGGGCCCGCCGCAAGACGAGACCAGCAACCAGGAGGTCATGGCCATGGAGGAGACGCACCGCGAGGATCCGAGGCGGAACGGGGACGAAGAGCCGCCCGCCGACGACCCTCGACCCGAGGCGCCCGGCTCGGAACAGGGCGACACCCACGTGGACACGTCCGTGACGCCCGTACACGGCACCGGATCGGAGCCGGAACTCCCGCACGAGCACTGACTGACGCGCGCCGGGTCGGTCCGGGACATGGTGGTGGGCCCCACGAGCCCTGACGACGAGCCGTCCTGCCGCAATCCCGCCTGCTCAGCGCTTGGCCAGCCGGAACACGGGCCAGCCGATCTCCGTGCGCCAGGCTGCCTGGTCGGGGAGGTCGCGGGGCCCGACCAGATAGTGCTCCCGAACCGGCCCGGCCACTGCAAGCGCGTTGGCCACCACCCAGGCGCCGAGATCGCCGTAGGTGACATCGATGTCGTCGTGCGCGCCGACATGGGTGGTGGTGGCCAGTTCGACGGCCGGGAGGATCACCGGGTGCACCCGGCCGCGGCGCGGGGGTTCCGACGCCGGCCGGTAGACGAGCACGTGCCCGTGCCCGTTCTCGAACAGCGAGTTGTCATACAACCCTCCCGGCGCGCCGGTCTGCTCGCCGACGACGGCGTCCAGTTCGGCCATGGCGCCGGCGTACCAGGCCCGCACGTCTTCGTGCTCGACGTCGTCCTCGACCGCGGCCACCGTGGTCGCCGGGACGGCGCGCAACTCGACGTCGAGGGGCGTCGCCTCCGGTTGCAGCAGCCGGCGCAGCGAGGCCACTGCTGCGCGCGTCCGGTCCAGCTCGGACTCGAGCCGTTGCAGGTGGTCGGCGACGAGGGCGGCGCGCGCGCCGGGGTCCGGTGAGCGCAGGATGCGTTGGACGTCCGGCAGTGGGACGTCCAGTTCGCGCAGCCGGTGGATGACCTGAGCGGTCGGGATCTGGTCTGCGCCGTAATAGCGATAGCCGCTCGAACGGTCCACCGTCTCGGGTTCGAGCAGGCCGGCTTCGTGATAGCGGCGCAGCGTGCGCACGCTCAGGTGCGTCAGGCGCGAGAACTCACCGATCGCCAGCATGCCTGAATTGTGCACCCTCCCGCCGGGGGAGAGTTCCCGTGGTTGACCCTCCCGTCGGGAGAGACCGCATCGTCGGGGCATGACTACCCCGACCAGCATCCAGCCCGCCCAGCTCCCCGCCGTGGTCGGCGGATATCTTGCCGCACACGCGGCCCACGAGGCCGGGACCGCCCTGCGCTCCTTCGCCCCGACCGCCGTCGTCGTCGACGAGGGCCAGACCTTCCGTGGGACCGACGAGATCCTCGGCTTCCTGCGAAACGCCGGGGCCGAGTTCACCTATACGACCGAGCTCATCGGCGCCGAGCGGCTCGACGACGCGCGCTGGGTGGCTACCAACCGTATTGAGGGCGATTTTCCTGGCGGCATCGCCGAGTTGAACTACGGCTTCACGGTGGTCGACGACCTCATCACCCGACTGGTCATCGCTCCCGCCACGCCTCCCACGCCGTGACCGTCTCCCGACCCGGGAGCACAACGAAGGCCCCTGACCTTGCGCTCGGCGCAAGGTCAGGGGCCTTCGTGTCGCTGTCTCAACGAGTGTCCGAGGGGGGACTTGAACCCCCACGCCCGATAAAGGGCACTAGCACCTCAAGCTAGCGCGTCTGCCAATTCCGCCACCCGGACTCAGGTGTGTTCGCGGCCCTGGTGAGGGCCTCGCAACGCCCGTAAAGATATCACGCGTGCGCCGCTGTTCCGAACCGGGCGATGGGGCCCGGCCGAGTGGCCGGACCCCATCGCTTCAGCCCTGGTTCAACCCAGGTTCAGCTGATCAGCAGATCCCGAACAGGATGCACTTCAGCAGTGCGGCCAGGAGCTGAGCGAGCAGCTTCAGCAGGTCCCCGATCGACGGCGGACCCGGCGGGTCCACCGGCGGCGGGTTCCCGTCACCGTCACGGTCGACCGTGAACGACGGCGTCGTGAAGTTCTCCACGTGGTCGGCGTTCGCCTCGTCACCGAGGGCGGCGAGCACGGTGATCTCCATGATGTAGTCACCGTCCGGCAGGGTCTGCACGCCCCCGCCGCTGCGACCGGGGCCGTGGCCTGTCAGCGTTCCGTCCCACGTGAAGGCTCCGAACGCGTTCGGGTTGGCGTCGCGGCCCAGGTAGTCGTGCACCTGGTAGGTCGGGTTCACCCCGGCCGGGTCGCCACGCGTGCCGTCTGCGTTCGCGTGGTAGATGTCCACCTGCAGGGACCGCGCCGGGTGCTCCAGGTGGACGAGGGCGGTCGGCACGTCGCCGTCCGCCATCGAGTAGACCTGGCCGGCCTCGGCCAGCTCCCAGACGCCACCGGCGGCGCAGTCCACGCCCTCGAACACGCCGCACTCGCTGAGCGTGGCCAGGGTCGGGAAGACCGAGCCCTCGTTCAGCATCAGCGGCAGGGCCTGGTAGTCACCGGCGAAGCCGGCGTAGGGCACCCGGATCGGCTCGGCGTCGGTAGCGGTCAGGCTGATGTAGCCGCCGTACTGGGCCAGATCAAGGTCGGCGCTCGGCGTGATGGAGACGTCCACGTCCACGCTGCCGCCGGCCGGGACGGTCACCGACTCGGGCAGGTCCACGGTCGATTCGGCCCAGTAGAAGCCCGGGTTGTAGGGAGCGTCCGCGGTCGAGACGGCGTCCTCGAACGTCAGCGCGTACGTGACGTCCTCGGCACCGGTGTTGGTCACCGTGATGGTCCGCGTGACCGCACCGGCCTCGCTCTCACCGAGGGACAGCTTGCCGGGCGTGACGACGGTCTCGGCGAGGATCGCGTCGTCGATGTCCAGCATGCCGGCGCCCTGACGGTGCACCGGCTCCAACGCCCCGACGGTCGGGTTGAGGGACCACGGGGCCGGGTCCGCGTTGTTCTGCAGGACGTCCCGGATCGTCGACGGCGTCGCGTCGGGGTGGGCCTGCAGGTACAGGGCGACGGCGCCGGCCACGTGCGGGGACGACATCGAGGTGCCCGAGTTGCTGGCGTACCCACCCTGCTCGAGCGGAACCGTCGACCAGATCGACCCGCCGGGGGCGCCCAGATCGGGCTTGATCTGCAGGTCCGCCGTCATCCCGTACGAGCTGAAGGTTGAGATCAGCCCGCCCGTCGGGTTCGGTGCCGTGGTCGTCTGGTCCGTCCAGGTCAGGTCCACCGGGCCGGCGAGGGCCGCCGCGGTGTAGGCCTGACCGTCCGCGGCCCCGATGAAGATCACCGGGATGGTGATCTCCTCGGCGCCCTCGACGGTGGCGTTGAGCAGGCCGGGCACGTTGTTGTAGATGATGGCGGCGGCCGCGCCGGCGTTCTGTGCGCTCAGTGCCTTGTTGTAGAAGCTGGCGTCGCATTCGGGCGTGTTCGGCCCGAGACCCCGCTCGATGAGCACGGCGGAGCCGGTCAGATCCGCCTCGATCGGCGTGCACGCACGGGCCTCGTCCGTGCCGGGCTCGCCGAGTGCGACCAGCGGCAGGGAGCCGGAGGTCGGCGGCGCCGGGGCCGCGGTGGCCGGGGTGTAGGCGGCCAGGTGGTCACCCACGGCGACGGCACTGGCCGTGATCTGCGTGTTGTCGTAGGAGGCGACACCGATCACCTTGTCACCGACGCCGGGAGCGCCGGCGGCCCAGGTACCGAGGTCGCCCTCGTTGCCGATCGAGGCGACCACGACGACGCCCGCGTCGACGAGGTTGTCCGACGCGACCGCCGTCGGGTACTCAGGCCAGGTGGCCAGGGCCGAACCGATGGACATGTTCAGCACGTCCATGCCGTCGGCGAGCGCCAGCTCCATGGCCTCGATCATGATGTCGGCCGTCGTGGAGCCCTCGCAGCCGAAGACTCGGTAGGCGCCGAGCGTGGCGTCCGGGGCCACACCCCGCACGCCGTCTCCTGCGAGGTCACCGTCGGCGCCGACGATGCCGGCCACGTGCGTGCCGTGACCCTGGCAGTCGTCGGGGACGGCGTCGGGCTCCGGTACCGGCTGGTAGGCCGGGTCGGAGGGATCGGCGTTGTAGGAGTCACCGACGAGGTCGTAGCCGTAGGCGATCCGCTCGGTCGGGAACGACGTCTCACCGGGCACGCCCGAGCCGCCGAAGTCCGGGTGGTCGATGTCGATGCCGGTGTCCATGACACCGACGCGCAGGCCCTCGCCGGTGTAGCCGAGCTCGCTCTGGGCGATGTCGGCACCGGACTGCGACAGCGCAGAGGCCAGGTCCGGGACGGGTGAGCTCTGGTCCTCAGGGATCTCGTACAGCAGGACGGGGAACACGGCGACCACGCTGTCCGCCTGCTCGGCGAGCGTGGCGGCGTCATCGTCCGACACGGTGACCGAGAGGCCGTTCCACAGCGTGTTGTAGGAGTTTCGGACGTCGACGTCGACGCCCAGGCCGGCCGCCTCGTCGAGGAACTCCTGCTGGTCGCTCGCGGTGGCGGCGACGGTGCCTCCCCGTGCGGTCGGCGCGGCCTCGAGCTGGACGAACCAGGCCCCGGTCGGGGAGGTGAGGTCGCCGGCGTCGGTGGGAGCGGTCACTCCGTAGTCGGACGCCGAGCCGAGGTAGCTGCCATCGTCGGGACTGGCGGTCGCACTTGTCATGGGGACAGCGGTGGCGGCGATGATGCCCGCCACTCCGCCCAGGGCTATGACCCGACGTCTCTTCGGGCTCACCCCGGACCTACTGGGTCGACGCATGAAGGATCTCCTCATCGTGATGTCGCAAGGCTCCCGGACCAGGAGCATCCGACGAACATACTGGGAATGAGGGGGAATTGTGAACAGGCTCACACCGAACGGTCGCGTCCCACGAGCGGTCGGCCCGTTGGCACGGCGCCCGCGGGAGAATAGGAACGGCCCCGAGGCGCAGTACGCCTCGGGGCCGCCCGCGCGACGGCCGTTCAGAGGGGGGCCGTTCGGCCCGTCGCGACGTGCCGGGCTTCAACGTCTCCGAGGGGGACGGGGACTCGTCCCGGCTGAGGACCAACTGTACTAGAAAGTCCGGGATTCAACGAGCGGTCCATCGACGGGTTCGAGCGTGTCCACCGACGGCGCGCGGACCGGGCCGGAGACCGGCGATCGGGCGTTCCGGTAAGAATGGGCGTATGACCTCATCGACCCTCGGCGACAACCCCTTCGCCGCCGCGTCCACCCTTCCCTACGGACTCCCGGATTTCGCGGCGATCCGCACCGAGCACTTCCGGCCCGCCTTCGACGCCGGCCTCGCCGAGCAGCGGGCCGAGTGGGACGCGATCGCCACCGATCCTTCCGCGCCCACGCTCCAGAACACGCTGGAGGCGCTCGAGGTGTCCGGCCGGCTGCTCGACCGGGCGCTGACCGTGTTCTACACGTTGGTCAGTTCGGCGGGCACGGACGAGATCCGCGAGATCGAGGCGGACTATGCGCCGAAGCTCTCCGAGCACCGGGACGCGCTCTACCTCGACGGGCGCATCTTCGCCCGGCTGGAGGCGCTGACCGACGCGGCGGCCGAGGCCGGGGCGCAGACGCAGTGGGCGCTGCGGACCCACCTGAAGAACTTCGTCCGCGCCGGGATCCGGCTCGACACCGCCCAGCAGGACCGGCTGCGTGCGCTCAACGGCGAGCTCACCTCCCTCGAGACGGAGTTCTCGCAGCGCGTCGTCAAGGCGATGGAGGCCGCCGCGGTCACGGTCAGCGACCCTGCCGAGCTGGCCGGTCTGGCCCCGGACGCCGTCTCCGCCCTGGCCCAGGCGGCCACGGACCGCGACATCGAGGGCTACCTGATCACCCTGCAGCTACCCACCCCCCAGGCCGTGGTGTCGCAGAGCCCGAACCGCGAGCTGCGCCGTCGGGTGTTCGAGGCCTCCACCGGCCGCGGCACCGGCTCCGACCCCGACTCCGACACCCGCCGGCTGATCCTCGACCTGGCCCGCAAGCGCGCCGAGCGGGCCCGGCTGCTCGGCTACGCCCACCACGCCGCCTACGTCGCCGAGGACGGCACGGCAGCCACCACCGAGGCCGTGAACGAGATGCTCGGCCGGCTCGCCGGGCCAGCCGTGCGCAACGCCCGCGCCGAGGCCGCCGACCTGCAGACGGCGCTCGCGGCCGACGAGCCGGGCGCAGAGCTGGCGCCGTGGGACTGGTCGCTGTACGCCGACCGGGTCCGCCAGCAGACGTTCGCGTTCGACGAGGGCGAGCTGCGCCCCTACCTCGAGCTCGAGCGGGTCATCGCCGACGGGGTGTTCTTCGCCGCGAGGGCGATCTACGGGCTCGAGTTCACCGAGCGCCAGGACCTCAGCGGGTACGCGGATGGCGTCCGGGTGTTCGAGGTGAAGGAGGCTGACGGCACCGCCCTCGGCCTGTTCGTGGCCGACTACTACGCCCGCGAGGGCAAGCGTGGTGGCGCCTGGATGCACAACCTCGTCGACCAGTCCGACCTGCTCGGCCTGCCGCCCGTCGTCGTGAACAACCTGAACATCACCCGGCCCGCCGCCGGCGAACCCACGCTGCTCACCTGGGACGAGGTCATCACCGCGTTCCACGAGTTCGGGCACGCCCTGCACGGGTTGTTCTCCCAGGTGCGTTACCCGTCGCTGTCCGGCACCTCCGTGCCCCGCGACTTCGTCGAGTACCCCTCCCAGGTCAACGAGATGTGGGCCTGGCACCCCGAGGTGCTCGCCAGCTTCGCCCGGCACCACAGCACCGGCGAGCCGCTCGACGCCGCGACCCTCGACCAGCTGCGGGCCTCGCAGGCCTACGGGGAGGGCTTCGCGACCACCGAGTACCTGGCCGCCGCGCTGCTCGACCAGGCGTGGCACCAGATCGCCCCCGAGGAGGTCCCCGACGACGTCGCCGAGGTGGAGGCGTTCGAGGCGGCAGCCCTGGAGCGGGCCGGCGTGGCCTACCCGCTGGTACCGCCGCGGTACCGGTCCACGTACTTCAACCACACCTTCGGTGGCGGCTACGACGCCGGGTACTACTCCTACATCTGGAGCGAGGTGCTCGACGCGGACACCGTCGACTGGTTCAGGGATGAGGCCGCCGAGAACGGCGACGGCGGCCTGAACCGCGCCGCCGGAGACTACTTCCGCGCGAAGCTGCTCTCCCGCGGGCACGCCCAGGACCCGCTGCAGTCCTACCGTGACCTACGCGGCCGCGACGCCGTGATCGAGCCGCTGCTCAAGCGTCGGGGACTGGGCGCATGACCGACACCCCGCAGGTCAGCGCCGCCGAGCTCGACGCGGTCGCCATCTGCCGTGCCCTGATCCGGATCGACTCCTCCAACTACGGCGACGGAACCGGCCCGGGGGAGCGGGAGGCGGCCGAGTACGTCATGGGCCTGCTCACCGAGGTCGGTTACGAGCCGGAGTACTTCGAGTCCGCCGAGCGCCGCGGCAATGTGGTCCTGCGGATCCCGGGCACGGACCCGACCCGCCCGGCGCTCGTGGTGCACGGGCACACGGACGTCGTCCCCGCCCAAGCCTCCGACTGGAAGATGGACCCGTTCGGCGGTGAGGAGATGGACGGCATGATCTGGGGCCGCGGCGCCGTGGACATGAAGGACATGGACGCCATGATCCTGGCCGTCCTGAGGGACATGCGGCGCTCCGGCTGGCAGCCACCCCGGGACCTGATCGTCGCGTTCTTCGCCGACGAGGAGGCCGGCGGCACCTACGGGGCGAGGTACGCCGTCGACCATCGGCCCGAGCTGTTCGAGGGTGCCACCGAGGCGATCAGCGAGGTCGGTGGGTACAGCGTCGAGGTGAACGGGCGCCGTGCCTACCTGCTCCAGACCGCCGAGAAGGGCCTGGCCTGGCTCAAGCTCATCGCCGACGGTACGGCCGGGCACGGCTCCCAGGTGAACACCGACAACGCCGTCACCCGGCTGGCCGGCGCCGTGGCCCGGATCGGGGCGCACTCGTTCGGGCGGAGCCTGTCCCCGACGGTGCACGCCCTGCTCGACGGCGTCGCGGAGTTGACCGGGACGTCGTTCGATCCGCAGGACCCCGGCTCGGTCGACGCACTCGTGGCCGCGCTCGGCCCGGCGAGCAAGTTCGTCGGCGCGACCCTGGCCACGAACGCCAACCCGACCCAGCTCGGGGCCGGGTACAAGGCCAACGTGATCCCCGGCAGCGCCGAGGCGGTCATCGATGTCCGATTCCTGCCGGGCCAGGAGGAGGCCACCATGGCGACCCTGACGGAACTGGCCGGGCCCGGCATCCGGTTCGAGGACGTGCAGCGCAACATCGCCCTCGAGGTGCCCTTCACCGGTGACCTGGTGGACGCGATGGTGGCGGCGCTGGACACCGAGGACCCGGGCGCGGTGGTGCTGCCGTACATGCTCAGCGGCGGGACGGACAACAAGTCCCTCGCCCGGCTGGGCATCACCGGCTACGGCTTCGCGCCGCTGCTGCTGCCCCCGGAGCTCGACTTCGCGGGCATGTTCCACGGCGTGGACGAGCGGGTGCCGGTCTCCTCCGTGCAGTTCGGGGTCCGGGTGCTGAGCCGGTTCCTGCGCACCTGCTGACGCGGCGGCGCCGGGCCTACAGCGGCCTAGAGTGTACTGGCCACCTTGATGATCCGGCGCCGCAGCCACACCTTGCGGTGGCCGCCGACGTACAGGCGCAGCCGCGCGAGCTCCCAGCGCCCGTACTCCGCCTCCTCGGTCAGCAACCGGCGCACGTCATGGCGGCTGGTGCTGCGGGGCAGGGTGAGCACCCGGAACTCGTACTGGGAGGCATGGGCAGGTCGGGACGGTCTGGGTGCTGCGGACTCCATCCGCACAGCGTAGGCGAGGAGTTCACATTTTTGCGGTGTCAAACCCCGCCGTTCACCGCTACGGTCAGCACATGGCTACCGAACCTCGCGCAGCACTTGACCGTCTCATCGCTGCCTTCGAGGCGCACCTCGATGCCGTCGTATCCGCCGCCGATGACGACGCGCCGGCCGTGATCGCGGCCACCAACACCCTCGCCGACGCGTTCGAGACCTACGACGAGGCCCTCTACGACGCCCACGGCGTGGACACCCCGTTCGTGGTCTACGACGGCGAGGACGACGACGAGGACTTCGACGACGACGACGACTTCGACGACGAGGACGAGGACGAGGACCAGGCGGACGGCGACGACGACGAGTAGGTCGCCGGAACGACCCGACGGCGGAGCCTGACGTGCGCGGGCGCCGTCACCGTCGTTCGGGGTAGCCGAACGAGGGCGCGGTGACCTCGTCCAGCACGGCCCGGATCTGATCGGGCAGCTCGAGGTCCACGGCCGCTAGCGTGCCCCGCAGCTGCGCGGGGGTGCGGGCGCCCACGACGGCGCTCGCGACGCCGTCGGCGTCCCGGGCCCAGGCCAGCGCGACCTCGACGGGGGAGCGACCCAGCCCGTCGGCCGCGGTGGCGACCGCCTCGACCACACCCCGGGCCTCGAGCGTCAGGTACGGGTCCACGAACCCACGCAGGTGCGGCGACGCCGCTCGCGAGTCCGCCGGGACCGACCGCCGGTACTTCCCGCTGAGCACTCCCCGCCCGAGCGGGGACCAGGCCAGGACGCCGACGCCGAGGTCCCTGGCGGCCGGCAGGACCTCCCGCTCGATGCCGCGCTCGAGCAGCGAGTACTCCATCTGGGCCGCCGTGCAGAACGTGTCGTCCGCCTCCAGCAGGGTGGCCATCCGGGTGAGCTGCCACGCCGGGAAGTTGGACAGCCCCACGTAACGGGTGCGCCCGGACCGGACCGCCTCCCGCAGCGCGGAGATCGTCTCCCGGACCGGGGTGGCCGGGTCCGGCGCGCCCACCAGCCAGAGGTCCAGGTGATCGGTGCCGAGGCGGGCCAGGCTCGCGTCCAGCGTGTCCAGGAGGCTGCGCCGGGAGGCGTCCACCCGGCCGTCACGGACGCCGGCCTTGGAGCACAGCACCACCTCGTCACGGTCGACCGCGTCCGCGAACAGGGACCCGATCAGCTCCTCGGCCGCGCCGTCGGCATAGGTGGCCGCCGTGTCCAGCAGGGTGCCGCCCGCGTCCAGGAACGCGCGCAACTGCTCGGCGGCCTCGTGCTCGTCGGTGTCGCGGCCCCAGGTCATCGTGCCCAGGCCGACCGCCGAGACCGTCAGCCCGCTGCCGCCCACACGCCGTGACTCCATGGGAGACGAGGCTACCTGCCGGGGCGTCTACCCTTGGCCCGTGACATGGTGGGAAGCAGTGATCCTGGGTCTGGTCCAAGGACTGACGGAATTCCTACCGATCTCGTCTTCGGCGCACCTGCGCATCGTCGGTGAGTTGCTGCCCGGTGGCAGCGATCCCGGCGCGGCGTTCAGCGCGATCACGCAGATCGGTACCGAGGCGGCCGTCATCCTCTACTTCCGGCGTGACTTCGCCCGGATCGTCAGTAGATGGTTCCAGGCCCTGCCGGTCGGGCCGTGGAAGAACCGGGTGCCCACCTCGGACCCGGACGCCCGGATGGGGTGGTACATCATCCTCGGGTCGATCCCGATCGTGGTGCTGGGCCTGCTGTTCCAGGACGCCATCGAACACGCGCTGCGCAATCTCTACCTGACCGCGCTCGTGCTGGCGCTGTTCGCACTGATCCTCGGCTGGGCGGACGTGCGGGGCGCGAAGAGCCGCCCGCTGGAGAGCCTCACGATGAAGCACGCGTGGCTGTTCGGGTTCGCTCAGGCGCTCGCGCTCGTCCCCGGCGTGTCGCGCTCCGGCGGCACCATCACCGCCGGGCTGCTGATGGGTTACACCCGTGAGGCCGCCGCGCGGTACTCGTTCCTGCTCGCGGTGCCGGCCGTGCTCGGGTCCGGGCTGTACCAGCTCGTCAAGAGCGGCGGCACCGGGGGAGCGGCCGGGTTCGGCCCGACGGCGCTGGCCACCCTGATCGCGTTCGTCGTCGGTTACGTGGTCATCATCGCGTTCCTGAAGATCGTCTCGACGTACTCCTACAAGCCGTTCGTGTACTACCGCCTCGGGCTGGCGGCCCTGGTCGTGGTGCTCCTCGTGGTCGGCGTGCTCCAGCCGCTGCCGCCCACCGGCTAGGGTGGGCGGGTGCAGTCATGGCCCGCCCCCCACGTCCCTGAACTCCCCGGTCGCGGCCCGGGCCTGAGCCTCTCCGACACCGCGACCGGTACCCGGGGAGAACCCGCGGCCGACGGTGTGGGCAGGTTGTACGTCTGCGGCATCACGCCGTATGACTCGACCCACCTGGGCCACGCGTTCACGTACGTCACCTTCGACCTGATCGGGCGCGTGTGGCGCGACGCCGGCGTGGACGTGCGGTACGCGCAGAACATCACCGACGTGGACGACCCGCTGCTCGAGCGGGCCACCGAGACCGGCGTCGACTGGCAGGACCTGGCCGCGGACCAGGTGGAACTCTTCCGCGGGGACATGCTGGCCCTGCGGGTGATCCCGCCGGACCACTACGTCGGCGTGGTGGAGTCCATCGACCTGGTCGTCGACGCCGTCGAGCGGCTCGTCGAGGCCGGTGCCGCCTACCTGGTGGACTCCGACGTGTACGCCGACCTGAGCCGCGACCCACGGTTCGGGGGTGTCTCCCACCTGGACGCGGCGCAGATGGACGAGCTGTTCGCCGAGCGCGGTGGTGACCCGGAGCGCCCCGGCAAGCGGCACCCGCTCGACCCGCTGCTCTGGCGTGGCCGCCGCGAGGGTGAGCCCCATTGGGACGGCCGCAGCCTCGGCGACGGGCGGCCCGGCTGGCATATCGAGTGCGCGGCCATCGCCGCCACCCACCTCGGCCTGCCGGTGACCGTGCAGGGCGGCGGAACGGACCTGATCTTCCCGCACCACGAGATGAGCACGAGCCATCTGCGCCTGCTCGGTGACGGCAGCGAGCCGATCCGGGCGTTCGTGCACTCGGGCCTGGTCGGCTACGAAGGCCACAAGATGAGCAAGTCGCGCGGCAACCTGGTGTTCGTGTCCGCCCTCACGGCCGACGGCGTGGCTCCCGGCGCGATCCGGCTCACCCTGCTCGCGCACCACTACCGCGAGGACTGGGAGTTCACCGACGCCGACCTTGCGGCCGGAGCGACCCGGCACGAGGCGTGGCGTGCGGCCGCGACCCGTCCGGCCGAGGCCGCGGGCCCCGACCCCGAGCCGGTGCTGCACGCCCTACGGGCAGCGCTCAGCGACGACCTCGACACCGTGGCCGCGCTCGCGGTGGTGGACGCCTGGGCACGGACCGGCTCGTCCGCGGACACCGTCGTGATCGACGCCGTCGACGCGCTCCTCGGCGTGGACCTGCGGGCCTAACCGCGCGGATCTACGACCCGGCGACCGGGCCACCGCCGGTGTCCCGACGGCGCAGGTACCGCTCGAACTCGCGCGCGATCGCCTCGCCGCTGGCCTCGGGCAGCTCGGCCGTGTCCTTGGCCTCCTCGAGCTGGCGCACGTACTCGGCCACCTCAGGATCGTCCTCGGCGAGCTCGTCCACCCCGAGCTGCCAGGCCTTCGCGTCCTCGACGAGCTCGCCGACGGGTGCGGCCTCACCGAGGAACTCCTCGAGCGCCATCAGGATCGCCAGGGTGGCCTTCGGCGACGGTGGCTGCGCCACATAGTGCGGCACCGCGGCCCAGACGTTCAGGGTGTGGATGCCCCGCTCGTAGGCCATGTGCGAGAGCACCCCGACGATGCCCGTCGGCCCCTCGTAGTCGCTGCCCTCGACCCCGAGCAGCGCCTGCACGGTCGGGTCCTCGGAGGACGTCTGCACCGGGATCGGCCGGGTGTGCGGCACGTCCGCGAGCAGCGCGCCCAGGCACACGACGGTGCGCACCCCGAGCTCCTCCGCGGCGTCGAGGATCTGGTTGCAGTAGGTGCGCCACCGGGTCGACGGCTCCACGCCCTGGACCAGCACGATCCGGCGCCCGGTCTGTGGACCCACGGTCACCGAGATCGTCGTGGACGGCCAGGTCAGCGCGCGTCCGCCGGATCCGTCCGGACCGACCATGGGCCGGTTCACCTGGAAGTCGTGGAACTCGTCCGGGTCCAGGGTGCGGTGGGTGTGGGCGCCCCAGACCTCGGCGATCTGTGCAAGGGCGGACGTGGCCGAGCTGCCGGCGTCGTTCCAGCCCTCGAAGGCAGCGACCAGCATGGCCGGCGGGACCTCGCTGGTCTCCTCGGCCTGCGCCTGCTCGTCCGGTTCGCGATGGCGGGGGGAACTACTCACCGTCCTACCCTACGGGAGGTGCGGCGCCCCGCCGCGGCCCGCGGATCCGTCGGCCGGCGGGGTCCGCGCTGGGTAGACTTGCTGACCGTGCCCCCAGCCTCCACCACCGTGCTCTCCGCTGTCCTGTGGGACATGGACGGCACCATCGTCGACACCGAGCCGTACTGGATCGGGGCCGAGATCGACCTCGCGACCGAGCACGGCGGCACCTGGGACTCCTCCCTCGCCGTCGAACTCGTCGGGAACTCGCTGGAGACCAGCGCCGCGCTGCTGCGCGAGCGCGCCGGGATCCGGGGCACGGACGCCGAGATCGTCGACGAGCTCCTCTCCCGGGTGGTTCGCCGGGTCAGCGAGGAGGGCGTCCCGTGGCTTCCGGGAGCCCGCGACCTGCTCGCCCAGCTGCGGGCGGCCGACGTCCCCTGCGCACTGGTGACGATGTCCTGGCGCGCGCTCGCGGACGTCGTCGTCGCGGCGCTCCCGGCGGACACCTTCGCCGCCGTCGTCACCGGTGACCAGGTCACCAACGGCAAGCCCCACCCCGAGCCGTACCTGCGGGCCGCCCGCGAACTGGGCGTGGACATCGGCGCCTGTGTCGCGATCGAGGACTCGATCCCCGGGCTCGCGTCCGCGGAGGCGTCCGGGGCCCGCGTGCTGGCCGTGCCCGCCGTGCAGCGGATCGACCCCGCGCCGGGCCGAAGCAGGGTGGACAGCCTGTCCGACGTGGATCTGGACGTGCTGCGGCGCATCGTCGCCGGAGAGGTGCATGACCACGCCGGCCAGAACTGAGAGCCGCGGCTGGCGGATCGGCCGGATCGGTGGGGCGCCGGTCATCATCACCCCCGGCTGGGCGCTCATCGCCGTCGTCCTCGTCGTCACCTTCGCGCCGTGGCTGGACTCGCTGCTCAACCTCGGGTTCGAGGCGTACCTGTGGGCCCTGGTGCTGCCGGTGCTGCTCCTGGTCTCGGTCCTGGCGCACGAGATCAGCCACGGCCTGATGGCCCGCCGGTTCGGGGTCGGTGTCGGTGAGTACGTGATCACCCTCTGGGGTGGCCACACGTCCTTCACGGACGCGATCCGCACGCCCGGCCCGTCCGCCGCGATCTCGGTGGCCGGTCCGCTCGCGAACGTCGCGCTCGCGCTCCTGACCGCCGGCGGGGCGTACCTCACCGACGGCGTCGCCTCGGTCGCGTTCGCAGCGGCCACCTACTCCAATGGTTTCGTCGCCGTCTTCAACCTGCTGCCCGCGCTTCCCATGGATGGCGGCAAGCTCCTCGAGGCCCTGATCTGGAAGGTTCGCGGGGACCGGCTGAGCGGCACGATGGCCGCCGGCCGGTGCGGGCAGGTGGTCGCGATCGCCCTGCCCGTCGTGGTTCTCGGCGGTCCGCTGCTGCAGGGCGGGCGGCCCGACCTGTTCGCTGCGATCTGGTCCCTGCTGCTGGCCGGGATGCTGTGGAACGGGGCGCACGCCTCGGTCCGGTACGCCCGCGCCCAGCGCAGCGCCCAGGGCATGGACCTGCGCAGGCTCGCCGTCGGGGCGCATGTGCTGCCCGCCGGCGCGAGCGTCGCCGACGTGGACCGGTCGCTGGCCGGGGCGCCGTCCGTCTCCGTCGTCCTGGTGGACCCCCGGGGGATCCCGGTCGGACTCGTCGACGCGAGCGCCTTGGCGACCGTGCCCGCCGAGGGCCGCGACGCGGTGCCGGCCACCGCCGTCGCCACCGCCCTTGGCCCGGGCGCCCTGATCACCCAGCACACCGGACCGGTCGCGGTCGCCCAGGTGGCCCGGGCCGCGAAGGCGGGCGCCGCCACGGTCGTGGTGGTCGGGCTCGACGGCGGGACACCGCAGGTCCTCGGGCTGGTTGCCGTGGCCGACGTCGCGCACGCGCTCGCGCCCCGCCGCGGACAGGGCGGATAGACTCGCGGCCCGTGACTGACGAACCCACCGGCGCCACCATCCGCCGCGGCCCGTTCCGCGAGGGCGACAAGGTGCAGCTGACCGACCCGAAGGGCCGGTTGCACACCATCGTGCTGCAGGCGCAGAAGGTGTTCCACACCCACCGCGGCTCGTTCGACCACGACGTCCTGCTCGGCGCGCCTGAGGGCACCGTCGTGGCCACCACGTCCGGGATCGAATACCTGGCGCTGCGCCCGCTGCTCTCGGACTACGTGCTGTCCATGCCGCGCGGCGCCGCCGTGATCTACCCCAAGGACGCGGGGCAGATCGTCACGATGGCCGACATCTACCCCGGTGCCCGCGTGGTCGAGGCGGGGGTCGGCTCCGGCGCCCTGTCCCTGTCGCTGCTGCGCGCGGTGGGGGACCGGGGGTCGCTGCTGTCGATCGAGCGGCGCGAGGACTTCGCGGCCATCGCCCAAGGCAACGTCGAGGAGTTCTTCGGCGGGGTCCACCCGGCCTGGGACGTGCGGGTCGGCGACCTCGCGGACGTGCTGCCGGACGCCGTCGAACCCGGATCGGTCGACCGGGTGGTGTTGGACATGCTCGCGCCCTGGGAGAACCTCGGCGTCGTCGCGGACGCGCTCGCCCCGGGCGGGGTGCTGGTCGCCTATGTCGCGACGGCCACCCAGTTGTCCCGGTTCGCCGAGGATGCCAAGGCCGACGGCCGGTTCACCGAGCCGACGGCGTGGGAGTCGATGGTGCGCGGGTGGCACCTGGAGGGACTCGCGGTCCGCCCCGAACACCGCATGATCGGGCACACCGGTTTCCTCATCACCACCCGCAGGATGGCGCCCGGCGTCGTCGCCCCGGTGCGCCGCCGCCGCCCGGCACCGGGTGCCTACGCCGAGTCCGCAGTCTCCTTCGACGAGGACGAGCTGGCCACCGACCTGGGTCAGCGCGCCATCTCGGACAAGAAGATCCGGCGGGTCCGGCGCGACCTCGACGCCCGCCGGGACCGCCGCGAGGGCGGACCAACCTCTGGACCGTCCGACGCGATCTGATCACACTGACCTACTCTTGTAGCAGAGGCGAGGAGGGTCCGATGGCCGAGCAGAACGAGGTTCCGGGGCGGGTGTCGAGCACCCCCCGCGAGCGCGAGCTCGAGAAGAAGGCCATCGATCTGGCCGGCAAGAACGAGCGTCTCGTGACCGCGCTGACGTCCGCGCGCTCGCAGCTGGTGGAGATGCGCACCCAGCTCGAGGAGATGACGAAGCCGCCCGGCAGTTACGCGATCCACCTGCATGACCACGGGGACCGCACCGTCGACGTGATGTCCTCCGGGCGCAAGCTCCGGGTCGGGGTGGCCCCGAGCGTGGACATCGAGACGCTGCGGCCCGGGCAGGAGGTCCAGCTCAACGAGGCGATGACTGTGGTCGCCGCGGGTGGGTACGAGCCGGTCGGTGAGCTGGTCACCGTGAAGGAGGCGCTCGACGGCGGTCGCGTCCTGGTCCTCGGGCGTGCCGACGAGGAGCGGGTGGTGCGGCTCGCCGGGCCGTTGCAGGACGTCACCGTTCGCGTCGGAGACACCCTCACCGTCGACGCCCGCACCGGCTTCGCGTTCGAACGGATCCCACGCTCGGAGGTCGAGGACCTCATGCTCGAGGAGGTCCCGGACGTCGACTACGCCGACATCGGTGGGCTGGCGGCCCAGATCGAGCAGATCAAGGACGCCGTGGAACTGCCGTTCCTGCACCCCGACCTGTTCCGCGAGCACGGGCTGAAGCCGCCGAAGGGCCTGCTGCTGTACGGCCCGCCCGGCTGCGGCAAGACGCTGATCGCGAAGGCCGTCGCGACGTCGCTGGCCGAGACCGCGGCCGCGCAGGGCGGTGGCGCGGCACCGGGGGCGGCGCGCAGCTACTTCCTGAACGTCAAGGGCCCGGAGCTGCTGAACAAGTTCGTCGGTGAGACCGAGCGGCACATCCGGCTGATCTTCTCCAGGGCCCGGGAGAAGGCCTCGCAGGGCATCCCGGTGGTCGTGTTCTTCGACGAGATGGAGTCGCTGTTCCGGACCCGCGGGACCGGCGTGTCCAGCGACGTCGAGACCACCATCGTGCCCCAGCTCCTCAGTGAGATCGACGGCGTGGAGCGGCTCGAGAACGTCATCGTGATCGGTGCCTCCAACCGGGAGGACATGATCGACCCGGCCATCCTGCGGCCCGGTCGCCTGGACGTGAAGATCAAGATCGAGCGGCCCGACGCCGAGGCGGCCCGGGACATCTTCACGAAGTATCTGACCCCGGACCTGCCGATCCACCCGGACGATCTGGCCGAGCACGGCGGGGACGCGGCGGCGGTCGTCGAGGCGATGATCGAGCGGACCGTGGGCCGGATGTACTCGGAGGAGCCCGAGAACCAGTTCCTCGAGGTCACCTACGCGAGCGGCGACAAGGAGATCCTCTACTTCAAGGACTTCAACTCCGGGGCCGTGGTTCAGAACATCGTCGACCGGGCGAAGAAGAGCGCCATCAAGGACCTGCTCGCCACCGGCGTGCGTGGGATCCGGGTGGAACACCTCCTCGACGCGTGCGTGGCGGAGTTCAAGGAGAGCGAGGATCTCCCGAACACCACCAACCCCGACGACTGGGCGCGGGTGTCCGGCAAGAAGGGTGAGCGGATCGTGTTCATCCGCACGATCGTGCAGAAGAAGGGCAACCCCGAGGCGGGGCGCACCATCGAGAACCTCAACCCCACGGGCCAGTACCTGTAGGTGCTCCGTCCCCTGGTGGGGCGCGCGGAGGCTCGGGCCCGACGGAACTAGGGTGGGCCCGTGACTGTGCGACGCATCATGGGTATCGAGACCGAGTACGGCATCCTCGGGATCGGCAATCCCGGCGCGAACCCGATGCTGATGTCCGCGCAGGTGGTCACGGCCTATGCGAACGAGGGCATCCACGGCGGTTCGCGGGCGCGCTGGGACTACCAGGACGAGGACCCGCTGCGGGACGCCCGCGGGTGGAGCCTGGACCGTTCCTCGGCGCACCCCAGCCAGCTCACCGACAACCCGAGCCGGCCCGCGCCGGACGGTGACGGTCCCGGCAACGGCAGCGCCGGCAGCGCTGCGGGCGGCGACGAGGCCACCGGCGGGAACTGGGGCGGTGTGACCCAGCGACGGCGCCCCGCCCCGCAGCCGGAACCTGCGACGGTCGCGAACGTGATCCTGCCGAACGGGGCCAGGTACTACGTCGACCATGCGCACCCGGAGTACTCCAGCCCGGAGGTCACCAGCCCGCTCGACGCGGTGCGCTGGGACCGGGCCGGCGAGGAGGTCCTGCTCCGGTCGGCGCGGCTGCTCGCCCAGATCCCTGGCATGCCCCAGGTGGCGCTGTACAAGAACAACACGGACGGCAAGGGCGCCAGCTACGGCACCCACGAGAACTACCTCGTGGGCCGCGAGGTGCCGTTCGACGACATCATCGACTACCTCACCCCGTTCCTGGTGACCCGGCCCGTCTTCTGCGGCGCGGGCCGCCTCGGCCGGGGTCAGCGCGGTGAGCAGGCCGGCTACCAGATCTCCCAGCGGGCCGACTTCATCGAGGCGGAGGTCGGGCTCGAGACGACGCTGCGCCGTCCGATCATCAACACCCGGGACGAGCCGCACGCGGACGCCACCCGGTACCGGCGCCTGCACGTCATCGTCGGGGACGCGAACATGCACGAGGTGTCCACCTACCTGAAGCTCGGCACCACCTCCGTGCTGCTGTGGCTGCTTGAGCAGGGCCAGGTGCCCCTTGAGCTGAGCGCGCTCCGGCTCGCCGACCCGGTCGGCGCGGCCCACGCCGTCAGCCACGACCTCACGCTCGGCAGCCCGCTCGACCTGGCCGACGGCCGCCGGATGACGGCTCTGCAGATCCAACGCGTCTACGTCGACGTGATCACCGCCGCCGTCGGCGCCCACGCCGAGCGCACCGGCACCGCGCCGGACACCCAGACCGCGGATGTCCTGGCCCGCTGGTCCGACCTGGTCACCCGGCTGGCCGACGCCCCCGCATCCTGCGCCCGGGAGGTCGAGTGGCTCGCGAAGCTGCGGGTCCTGGACGGGATGCGGACCCGGGACGACCTGCCCTGGGACCACCCGCGGCTGGCGGCGCTGGACCTGCAGTGGTCCGACCTGCGGCCCGAGCGCGGCATCTACGCGAAGATGGCCGCCGCCCGGGCCGTGGAACGGCTCGTCGATCCGGCCGACGTCGAGCGCGCCATCACCCACCCGCCCGAGGACACCCGCGCCTACTTCCGCGGTGAGGCGATCCGCCGGTTCCCGGACGCGATCAGCGCCGCGAACTGGGACGCGATCGTCTTCGACGTGCCCGGGCAGGCGCACCTGCAGCGGGTCCCGACGTCGGACCCCCTGCGAGGCACCCGGCGGCACGTCGGCGACCTGCTCGACGCCCACGCGGACGCGGGCTCGTTGTTGCGTGCGCTGACCGCCGTGCCGCCTCCGGCGGAGGAGTCTGGGACGTAGGATCGAACCACCCGCGTCAGCGCCACGAGGAGGACATCTTGGCAGCACGGCAGTACGACCAGCGCAACACCCCCGAGCCTCGGCCGGACGACGAGCCCGCGGGCCCGCCGCCCACCGCAGGGAGCGCGAGCGCCCGCGATGCGGAGGTGGACTCGCTGCTGGACGAGATCGACGATGTGCTCGAGACGAACGCGGAGACCTTCGTGCGGGGCTTCGTCCAGAAGGGCGGCCAATGACGGCCGAGTTCGGCGACCGGCTCCCGGCCGCGTTCTCCCGACCCGGTAGTTCGTCGTTCGTCGATTTCCTCGCCGACCATGCCCCGAACCTGCTGCCGGGTCGCGGGCCGGCCCCGATCGGCTCCGTCGAGACCCCGCACGCGACCACGATCGTTGCGCTCACCTACGACGGTGGGATCGTCATGGCGGGGGACCGGCGCGCCACGATGGGCTCGACGATCGCGCACCGGAAGATGGAGAAGGTCTTCTCGGCCGACGACTACTCCGCGGTGGGTATCGCGGGAACCGCCGGGGTCGCCGTCGAACTGGTCCGCCTGTTCCAGCTCGAGCTCGAACACTTCGAGAAGATCGAGGGCACGCTGCTGTCCCTGGAGGGCAAGGCGAACCGGCTCGCCACGATGGTCCGGGCCGGCCTGCCGATGGCGTTGCAGGGGCTCGCCGCCGTCCCGCTGTTCGGGGGCTACGACGAGCTGCGCTCCGAGGGCCGGATCTTCTCCTACGACGTGGCCGGCGGTCGGTACGAGGAACAGGACTTCCACGCGATCGGCTCCGGCTCCGTGCACGCCCGAGGCTCCATGAAGAAGCTCTGGGCGCCGGGACTCGGGGCCGAGGAGGCCGTACGGACCGCGGTGCACGCGCTCATCGACGCCGCCGACGAGGACTCGGCCACCGGCGGACCGGACGTGGCCCGCGGCATCTACCCGATCGTCGCCGTGGTGGACTCCGGCGGGTACCGGCGGGTGAGCGATTCCGACCTCGCCGCCGTGGTTCGCGCGATCACCATGGGAGGGGACCAGTCATGACGCAGCCGTTCTACGTCTCGCCCGAACAACTCATGAAGGACCGGGCGGACTTCGCGCGCAAGGGCATCGCCCGGGGCCGGTCGGTGATCGTGGTCGGGTACCGCGGCGGCATCGCGTTCGTCACCGAGAACACGTCCCGCGCCCTGCACAAGATCAGCGAGATCTACGACCGGATTGGCTTCGCCGCGGTGGGCAAGTACAACGAGTTCGAGAACCTGCGGGTGGCCGGGGTCCGGTACGCCGACCTGCGCGGGTACTCCTACGACCGCGTCGACGTCAGCGCGCGTGGCCTCGCGAACGCGTACGCACAGACCATGGGTGCGGTGTTCACGACCGAGTCCAAGCCGCTCGAGGTCGAGCTCGCCGTCGCCGAGGTGGCCGCCACGCAGGCCGGCGACCAGATCTACCGGCTGGGCTACGACGGCTCGGTCGCCGAGGAGCCCGGCTTCGTGGTGATGGGCGGCGCGGCGGAACGCCTCGGCGCCCTGGTCCGCGAGGAGTGGACCGAGGACCTCACGCTGGCCGAGGTGCTCGGCCTGGCCGTGCGCGTGCTGGGCGCCGGCGAGGAGGAGGACGGCTCGGCCGACCGGGTCCTTGCCCCGGCCAGCCTGGAGGCCGCCGTGCTCGACCGGCACCGGCCCCGGCGTGCGTTCCAGCGGCTGAGCGTCCCGGCCCTCACCGACCTGCTGCCGGGCGCGGAGCAGAAATGAAGATCCGCCGCATCTTCGGCCTGGAGACCGAGTTCGGCGTCACCTGCGCCGCTCCGGAGGGCCGGGGCCTGTCCGCCGAGGAGGTCGCCCGGTACCTGTTCCGCAAGGTGGTGGCGTGGGGCCGCTCCTCGAACGTGTTCCTCGGCAACGGCTCCCGCCTGTATCTGGACGTGGGCTCCCACCCGGAGTACGCCACCGCGGAGTGCGACGACCTGCGCCAGCTCGTCTACCACGACAAGGCCGGCGAGCGCATCCTCGAGGGCCTGGTCGCCGACGCCCAGGAACGCCTCGACGCCGAGGGCATCCCCGGCCGGATCCACCTCTTCAAGAACAACCTGGACTCCGCGGGGAACTCCTACGGCTGCCACGAGAACTACCTGATCCGCAGGCGCGGGGACTTCGCCAGGACCGCCGAGGTACTCGTCCCGTTCCTGATCACCCGGCAGATCCTCACCGGTGCCGGGCACATCCTGACCACGCCCCGCGGGCCGACGTACTGCTTCTCGCAGCGCGCGGATCACCTGTGGGAGGCGACCAGCTCGGCGACCACCCGGTCCCGGCCGATCATCAACACCCGCGACGAACCGCACGCCGACGCAGACCTGTACCGCCGCCTTCACGTCATCTCCGGCGACTCCTCGATGTCGGAGACCACCACCATGCTCAAGGTGGGCATGACCGACATCGTGCTGCGGATGCTCGAGGCCGGCCATATCTTCGGCGACATGAACCTGGAGAACCCGGTGCGGGCGATCCGGGAGATCTCCCACGACATCACCGGTACCAAGCAGGTGACGCTGGCCCGCGGCACGAAGGTGACCGCGGTCGAGCTGCAGGAGTCGTACCTGCAACGGGCCCGGGACTTCATCGCCGAGGCGCCCGAGGGGGGCCCGCACGACGAGTGGGTCCTGGAGCTGTGGGGTCGCGGGCTGGACGCACTCCGCAGCGGGGACCTCAGCCTCGTGGACCGGGACCTGGACTGGGCCATCAAGAAGCGCCTCGTCGACCGGTACGTCGAGGCCCACGACGTGCCGTTGTCCGACCCGCGGGTGCAGCGCCTGGACCTGGCCTACCACGACATCTCCCGCACCGACGGCCTGTTCGCCCGCCTCGCCGCGCGCGGCATGGTCAGCCGGGTCGTCACCGACGACGAGATCGACGCGGCCACCACCGAGCCGCCGCAGACCACCCGGGCCAAGCTCCGCGGTGACTTCGTGACCGCGGCGACCGCCCGCCGTCGCGACTACACGGTCGACTGGGTGCACCTGAAGCTCAACGACAACGCCGGCCGGACCGTGCTCTGCAAGGACCCGTTCCGCAACGTCGACGAGCGCGTGGACCGGCTGATCGCGAGCCTCGATCCACCGGCGCAGACGCAGGGGACTCCCAGCCTCGCCCCGTAGACTCAACGATCATGCCCGCTCCTCGACGACCCCACGGCCCCGGTCCGGTGGGGATGCTGGTCCTGCGTCTGCTGGCCGTGATGGCCCTGCTGACCGTGGCCGCTTGCGCCCCCGACGAACCCGAGCCGACCGGGATCGACCTGGTCAGCGTGGGTGGCAACTTCGGTGCGCACCCGCAGGTGACCTTCGACGCCCCGCTCGATGTCACCGAGACCGACACCGAGGAACTGATCACCGGCGAGGGCACTGTGCTCGTCGACGGCGCAGCCGTGATGGTCTCCTTCCTCGCCCTGGACGCGGTCACCGGTGAGGTGATCGAGGACACGTTCAGCGCCCAGCCCGAGGTGATCCTGCTCACCGAGGCCGAAGCCGGGCCGCTGTACGAGGACCTGCTCGGTCGCACCGAAGGATCCCGGCTGTTGCGCGTGGAGGTCGGCACCACCACCAAGCCGAACCCGCTGGTACTGGTCTACGACATCCTGCACACCCGCGCGTGGGGTGAGGAGGTGCCCGCGGTCGCAGGCATGCCGGTGGTGACCCGCAGCCAGACCGGCGAACCCACCGTGACCATCCCGGACTCCGCGGCGCCCGTGGACCTGAGCGTGGTGCCGCTGATCCGGGGCGACGGCGCCCAGGTACGTTCCGGACTGGCCGTCACCGTCCGCTACACCACGGTCGCGTGGAGCACCGGGGCGGTCGTCGAGTCGACCTGGGGGGAGGGGCAGGCGCCGACCACGGTGGCGTTCACCGGGCTCATCCAGGGCTGGCAGGAGGGCCTGGTCGACGAGACCGTCGGCTCCCAGGTGATGCTGGTGGTGCCGCCCGAGCAGGCGTTCGGTGACGATACGCTCGTCTATGTGATCGACGTGCTCGCAGTCTCCGCCCTGACCGGTACCGACGGGGCGGGCGAGTGAGCCTCGCGCTGCGGGTGATCCCCTGCCTGGACGTGAATGCGGGCCGCGTCGTCAAGGGCGTGAACTTCGAGAACCTGCGCGACGCCGGGGACCCGGTCGAGCTGGCCCACCGCTACGACGCCGAGGGCGCCGACGAGGTGACGTTCCTCGACGTGAGCGCCTCCACCGAGGGTCGGGCGACCACACTGGAGATCGTCGCCCGCACCGCCGAGGAGGTCTTCGTGCCGCTCACGGTGGGTGGTGGGGTGCGCAGCACCGACGACGTGGACGCCCTGCTGCGCGCCGGCGCGGACAAGGTCGGCATCAACACGGCCGCCATCGCCCGCCCGGAGCTCATCGCCGAGGTGGCGCACCGGTTCGGCTCCCAGGTGCTGGTGCTGTCCGTGGACGCCCGCCGCACGCCCGACGGCGTCAGCACGCCTTCCGGGTACGAGGTCACCACCCACGGGGGTCGCCGGGGCACCGGCATCGACGCGCTCGACTGGGTCGGCCGGGCCCAGGACGCCGGTGTCGGAGAGATCCTCCTGAACTCCATCGACGCCGACGGCACCACGGCCGGGTTCGACCTCGAGATGCTCACCGAGGTGCGTGCGCGGGTCCAGGTGCCGCTGATCGCCAGCGGCGGCGCCGGCACGGCCGACCACTTCGTCGAGGCGGCCCGCACCGGCGCCGACGCGCTGCTCGCGGCGAGCGTGTTCCACTACCGCACCCTCACGATCGGCGAGGTCAAGGACCACCTGCGCGCGGCCGGCTTCGAGGTGCGCTGACCGCAGGGGTCGAGCGTCAGAGCGCCGCCCAGGCCTCGAAGGCGGCGACGGCGTCCGGCGCCCCGGTGACCTGCACCTGCGCGGCGTCGCGGCGCCCCATCGCGAACAGTGTCTGCTCGATGGGACCACCGGTGAGGGCCACCGAGACGGCGCCCGCACGGGCACGCCGTCGCCGGTTCCCCGGGACCACCTGCACCACGCCGACGGGCGCGGACCGGAACGCGAACTTGGAGAACTGACCGACCCGCCGCCAGATGTCGTCGAGCATCGGCGCCGGGAGCTCCCGCGGCGGCAGCGGCTCGGCGCCGCCGCGGCGGACGTCCTCGTGGTGGACCACGTACTCGAGCAGGTTCATCGCCTCGTCGGCCCGCCCGCGCACCAGCCGCATCGGGTTCGCCCCGTCCGGGCCGGCCGCGAAGGTCTCGACCGCGTCGGTGTAGGCGGCGCGCTCGCGGAGGCCGTCCGCGACGTCGTCGATGAGCCGGTCCACGGCATCGGGAGCCCACGGCCGCGGGGTCAACCGCCACGGTTCCTGGCCCCGGAGCAGCAGGTGCGCGGCCAGGTGCCGGGTCTGCCAGCCCTCGCAGAGCGTGGGCGCGTTGGGGCCCGCGTTCGTCAGGGACTCGACCAGGTCGGACTTCTCGCGCGCGGACCACATGGGTTCCACGTTCTCACAAACCCACGTCGTGCCCGCGTCCGCAGCGCCGGACCGTCGGTGGGCGAGGGTAGGCTTGTGCCAGTGCCCGCAGAACCCGCCGGAGACGGCAACCCCGCCATGCCCAGCCCCGACGATCGGCCCCTCCACGCACTGTCCGGCGGCGCCGTCCGACGCTCCCTGCTCCTGATCGGCCGGGGCATCGCCTCGCAGCCGCGCACGTTCACCATCGCCATCGTCGCGAGCGTCGTCTACGGCATCGGCCTGGTGGCCTCCGGCTGGCTGCTCGGCCGGATCACCGACGGGGTGGTGCTGCCCGCGATCGAGGGTTCGGGGGTGTCGACCGGGTCCATCTGGCTCGCCGGGCTCGGGCTCCTGCTGATCGGCGCCGTGACCGCAGTCGGAGTGGCGCTGCGCCGCATCTACGCCGGCATCGGCGCCCTCGACGTACAGGCGGGGCACCGGCGCGCCGTCACGCGCCAGTACCTCCGGTTGCCGATGACCTGGCACCGGCGGCACCCGGCCGGCCAGCTGCTCTCCAACGCGAACGCGGACGCCGAAGCCGCCGGTGGCGTGTTCATGCCGCTGCCGTTCGCGCTCGGGGTGCTCGTCATGATCATCGTCGCCGGGGTCGCCATGATCGCCGCCGACCCGGTCCTCGGCATCATCGGGGTCAGTGTGCTCCCGCTGGTGCTCGTCGTGAATGCCGTCTACCGCAACTACATGAGCCCGGCGATCACCCACGTCCAGCACCAGCGGGCGGTCGTCGCGGACGTCGCCCACGAGAGCTTCGAGGCGGCCGCCGTCGTGAAGGCACTCGGCACCGAGGACTTCGAGGAGCGGCGCTTCGCCGCCGCCAGCCGCACGCTGCGGGACGCGAACATCGCCGTCGGGCGGATCCGGTCCGTGTTCGACCCGGTGATCGACCTGCTCCCGGGCCTGGCCACGCTGGGGGTCCTCGCCGTGGGCGCGACGCGGGTCGCCGCCGGCGTGGTGGACACCGGCGCGGTCATCACCACCGCCTACCTGCTCACCGTGATGACGTTCCCGGTGCGTGCCATCGGCTTCGTCCTGGGGGATCTGCCGCGCTCGCTGGTCGGCCACGACCGGGTCTCCCGGGTCATCGACGCCCGCGGCTACCTCGGCGCGGGCCGCCACCGGCTCGGCGACGCGGTCCCCACCGACGAGGGGCTGCGCCTGGACCTGGACGGCGTCGGCGTGCGGGTGCCGAGCCACGACGCCGACGGCGCGGCCACCGAGGCGGACCTGCTCACCGACGTCACGTTCTCCGTGCCGGCGGGCCGGACGGTCGCGATCGTGGGGTCCACCGGCGCCGGCAAGTCGACGCTGGTGGACGTGATCGCGCGGCTGCGGGACCCCTCGTCCGGGGTGGTCCGCTACGACGGCCGGGACGCCCGTGAGATCGCCGACGCGGACCGCACCGGTGCGATCGCCCTGGTGGCGCAGTCGGCGTTCGTGTTCGAGGACACCGTCCGGGGCAACGTCACCCTCGCCGACGAGGTGGAGCCCGACGGCGAGGGGCTGCCGGTCAGCACCGGTTCCGGATACACCGACGAGCAGGTCTGGGCCGCGCTGGCGATCGCGCAGGCCGATGGTTTCGTCGCCGCGCTGCCCGATGGACTGGACACCGTCATCGGCGAACGGGGCGCGTCCCTGTCCGGTGGTCAGCGGCAACGGCTGGCGATCGCCCGCGCCCTGATCCGGCGCCCCAGGCTCCTCATCCTCGACGACGCGACCTCCGCCGTCGACCCGCTCGTGGAGCAGGCCATCCTCGCCGGGCTGCGCCGCAGCGCCGGGGACGTCACGGTCATCCTGGTCGCCTACCGCACCGCCACGATCGGACTCGCCGACTCGGTGGTGCACGTCGAGCGTGGTCGCGTGGTCGACGCCGGCACCCACGCCGACCTGCTCGGCCGCGACCGGGGCTACCGGCGTCTGGTCACCGCCTACCAACGCGGCCGCGAGGAGAGGGAGGTGGCCCGGTGAGCGCCACGACCCCCGGAACCAGCGCCCGGATCGAGAGCACGTCCTCGCTCGGCGTGCTCGGCACCCTCAGGGCGGGCCTCGCGCTCTCCCCGGCGATGCGCACCGGCATCGGCGTCACCCTCGCTCTCGCCGTGCTCGCCACCGCGGGCCGACTGATCGTCCCGATCGTGGTGCAGCAGACCACGGACGTCGGCATCCTCGCCCCGGGCGGGGTGGACGTCGGCCTGGTCCTGCGGCTGTGCGGGATCGCTGCGGTCGGGCTGTTCGCCGCGGCCGCGTGCACCACCTGGGTGAATGTGCGTCTGTTCCGCGCGGCCGAGGCCGGGCTCCTGCAGCTGCGGGTGCGGGCCTTCCGGCACGTGCACGACCTGTCCGTGCTGACTCAGAACACCGAGCGGCGCGGGTCGCTGGTGTCCCGGGTGACCTCCGACGTGGACACCATCTCCCTGTTCGTCCAGTGGGGCGGCATGCAGCTCGTGCTGTCCGTGCTGCAGATCGCCGGCGCGACCGTGGCGATGCTGTTCTACTCCTGGCAGCTGACCATCGTCGTGTGGCTCGCGTTCGCGCCGATGATCGTGCTCGCCCCGAAGGCGCAGAAGGCCCTGAACGTCGCCTATGGCACCGTGCGCCTGCGGGTCGGGGCCATGCTCGGGCGGATCTCGGAGTCGATCGTGGGCGCCCAGACCATCCGCTCCTACGGCGCCGGTGCCCGCACCCAGCGCCGCATGGATGAGGCCATCGGCGAGCACCGGGATGCCGCCGTGCGGGCGCAGGCGTTCGCGTCGCTGGCGTTCTCCTCCGGCGTCCTGCTCTCCGGGCTGGCGCTCGGAGCCGTCGTGGTCGTCGGCACCCTGCTCGGGATAGACGGCGACCTGACCGTCGGTGGGCTGCTCGCGTTCCTGTTCCTCGTGCAGATCTTCACCGGACCGGTGCAGTCCGCCACCGAGGTCCTGAACGAGCTCCAGAACGCCGTGGCCGGGTGGCGCCGGGTGATCTCGGTGGTGCACACGCCGTTGGACATCACCGAACCCGACGAGCCGACCCCGGCCGGGCCGCGCGGCCCCGCGGCCCTGGACTTCGCCGACGTCACCTACACCTACCCCGGCTCCGCCGCCCCGGTGCTGCACGACATCGAGCTCGCGATCCCCGCGGGCGCCCGCGTGGCCGTGGTCGGGGAGACCGGCTCGGGCAAGACCACGCTCGCCAAGCTGCTCACCCGGATGATGGATCCCGACGCGGGCTCGGTGCGTCTGAACGGTGTGGACCTGCGCGACATCGCGCTCGCGGACCTACGCTCGCGGGTGGTGATCGTGCCGCAGGAGGGGTTCCTGTTCGACGACACGATCGCCGGGAACGTGGCCTACGGCCGCCCGGACACCGACGCCGACGGCGTGGCCGCCGCGCTCGAGCGCCTCGGCCTGGGCGACTGGTTGGCCACGCTGCCGCTCGGTGTGCACACCGATGTCGGGCAGCGAGGGGAGGCCCTCAGCGCCGGCGAACGCCAGCTCGTCGCGATCGCGCGGGCCTACCTGGCCGACGCGGATGTGCTCGTCCTCGACGAGGCGACCTCCGCCGTCGACCCGGCGACCGAGCACCGGATCAGCCGGGCCCTGGCCGAACTGACCCAGGGGCGCACCTCGGTCGCGATCGCGCACCGACTCTCCACGGCGGAGGCCGCCGACCTGGTCGTCGTCGTGGACGCCGGCCGGATCGTGGAGCTCGGCCCGCACACCGCACTGGTGGCGGCCGGCGGGGTCTACGCGCGGATGCACGCCACCTGGATCTCGGCAAGCGAGTGAGGCCCAGTGGGGGTCCGTGAACGTGCCTCGGGCGTGGGAGGATCGAGGGCGTGTCCGACGTGAACCCCTCCATCCTGGATCCCTCGATCGTGGCCCGGCTGAAGCGGGACGAGCACGGTCTCGTCTGCGCCGTCGTGCAGGACGACGAGAACGGTGACGTCCTCATGGTCGGCTGGATGGACGACGAGGCCCTGCACCGCACGCTGACCACCGGCCGGGCCTGGTACTGGTCCCGGTCCCGCCAGGAGTACTGGCGCAAGGGCGACACCTCCGGGAACACCCAGCACGTGCGCTCGGTGGCGCTGGACTGCGACGGCGACGCACTGCTGGTCCGGGTGCACCAGATCGGCCCGGCGTGCCACACCGGCACCCGGACGTGCTTCGAGGCGGGCGGCGACCTCGGCGCCGTCGTGGGCAGCCAGACCCCGGAGGCCGGACGATGACCGGCGCGCAGTCGAACGCCGCTACCGACTCGGGCGCCGACCTGAAGCTGGCCTGGGGCGAGACCAGGCCCTCCGGCGCCGGGTTCCGGGACCTGGCGGCGCAGCGCCGGGTGATCCCGGTGGTGCGCCGGATCCTCGCCGACGACGTCACCCCGGTGGGGCTGTATCGCCGGCTGTCCTCGGGCCGGGCCGGCACCTTCATCCTGGAGTCGGCGGCCTCGGACGGGGTCTGGTCGCGGTGGTCGTTCGTGGGGGTCTCCTCCCGGGCGATCCTGAGCGAGGCCGACGGTCAGGCCCACTGGTACGGCGACGTCCCGGTCGCGGTGCCCCGCACCGGTGACGTGCTCGAGGTGCTCCGGGAGACCCTGCGCGTACTGCACACCCCGGCGCTACCGGGCCTGCCACCGCTGACCGGTGGGCTCGTCGGTGCGCTCGGCTGGGACGTGATCCACCACTGGGAACCCACGCTGCCGCGGCTGGCCCGCGAGGAGCTGGGCGTCCCCGAGGTCGCGCTGTGCCTCGTCGGGGACATGGCCGCCGTCGACCACAACACCGGCGACGTCTGGCTGATCGCGAACGCCATCAACTTCGACGACACCGATGACCGGGTCGACGAGGCGTACGCCGACGCCGTCGCCAGGCTCGACGCGATGGCCGCCGCACTCGTGGCCCCCGCCCCGTCCCGCGCGATGGTCACCCTCGACGGCGCGGCGGCGCGGGAACCGGAGCTGCGGTTCCGGACCGAGCGGGCCGACTTCGAGGCCGGCGTCCTCGCCGCCAAACAGGCGATCCGCGAGGGCGAGGTGTTCCAGGTGGTGCTGTCCCAGCGCCTGGAGCTCGAGTGCACCGCGGACCCGCTCGACGTGTACCGGGTGCTGCGGACCATCAACCCGAGCCCGTACATGTACTTCCTGCACCTGGGTGACCCGGCGGCTGATGGCGAGGGTGACTACCACGTGGTCGGCTCCAGCCCGGAGACCCTGGTCAAGGTCACCGGCCGGGACGTGGTCAGCTTCCCGATCGCGGGCTCCCGTCCGCGCGGCGAGAACGCGACGCAGGACCGCGAGCATGCCGACGAACTGCTCGTGGACCCGAAGGAACGCGCCGAGCACCTGATGCTCGTGGACCTGGCCCGCAACGACCTCGGCCGGGTCTGCGAGCCCGGCAGCGTCGCCGTCATCGAGTTCATGGAGATCAAGCGGTACAGCCACATCATGCACATGTCCTCCACGGTCAGCGGGCGGCTCCGCCCGGAGTCGACGGCGGTGGACGTGTTCACGGCGACGTTCCCGGCGGGCACCCTCTCGGGAGCGCCGAAGCCGCGGGCGATCGCGCTCATCGACGAGTTGGAGCCGGCCCGCCGGGGCATCTACGGCGGCACGGTCGGCTACTTCGACCTGGCGGGCGACCTCGACATGGCGATCGCGATCCGGACCGCGCTGATCTCGCGAGGCGTCGCGAGCGTACAGGCCGGCGGGGGACTGGTGGCGGACTCGGTGCCGGAGACGGAGTACTGGGAGAGCCGGAACAAGGCCGCCGCCGCGGTACGGGCGGTGCAGATCGCCGCCGGGATCGAGGCGATCGCGCCGTGACGCCGGCGTCCACGCGCCGACGGCTGGGCCGCGGTCCGGCCGTGCTGATCCTGCTCGTGGCCGGGGCGGCGCTGCTGGTCACCACCCTGGGCACCTGGGTCAGCGCGCCCGTGGCCGGCATGCTCGGGACCGAGACGGTCACCGTGGGCGGCGCCGCGGCCGCCCCGGTGGTCCCGTCCGTGGCGCTCGTCGTACTCGCAGCCGCGCTCGCCCTCGGCCTGTCCGGCCGGGTGGTCCGGATGCTGGCGGCCGTGCTGGCGGCCCTCGCCGGAGCGGCGGCGGCGGCGGCGGTGCTGGCGTTCCTGCGGGACCCGGCCACCCCGGCGCAGGCTGCCGCGGGCGAGCTGATCGGAGTCCGCGAGATCGGCGGCGAGCCGGCCGTGACCGCGCTGCCCTACCTCGCGTTCGGTGTGGCCGCGGTGATCCTCGTCCTCGGTATCGCGCTGCCGTTCCTGGTCGGGCAGTGGGGCCGGGTCGGTCGCCGCTATGAGCGCGGTTCGGGTCCCGCCCCGGCCGGGGTCGATGCCGCGGCGCCGGAGGCGAGTGCACCGGGGCCGACCGCGGCGCCGGCCGCCGGGTCGGCGCGGACCACCCGGATGGAGGACTGGGACGCGCTGAGCCGCGGCGAGGACCCGAGCGAGGGGGCGGACCGGTAGTCTGGTCGCGCCGAGCACGACCACCGCGAAGGGCCACTGCACCATGACCAACGAAGCGATCACCGAATCCACCCGGCACTCCGAGGATTCGGTGGCGGGCGGGCACTACGCCCCCGAGAACCTGCCGACCGCCCCACCGTCCAACCACGGCCGCACCATCGCCGGCTGGACCCTGTTCTGGGGTGGTGTGGTCGGCTCCCTCGTGGTCGGCATCGCGTTCATCCTGCAGAACCTGACCATCGGGATCATCGGTGGCGCCGTCATCGTCATCGGGTGCGTCGCCAGCGCGATCCTGCGAGCCCTCGGTTACGGCCAGCTCGAGCGCAACTCCGGGCGGACCGCGTAGCCCGCGATGTCCTACCCTCCCGTGCCGCCCTCCAGCGGTGGTGTGAACCCCTACGGGGCACAGGATCCCTACGGCGCGGCCGGATCGAACCCGGGCCCCTCGAACGAGGACCGGGCGTTCGTGGAGGGGCCCCAGCCCTGGGACCCGCAGGCACCCGGTTCGTACGGCCAGTCCCAGTACGGCACACAGCCCCAGTACGGCGCACAGCCCCAGTACGGCGCACAGCAGTACGGCCAGCCGCAGTACGGCCAGCCGCAGTCCCCGTACGGGGTCAGCCCGTACGGGTACGGCCTGGCGGCCACCCACCGGAACAGCCTCGGCACCACCGCTCTCGTGCTCGGGATCGTCGGGTTCTTCCTGGCCTGCATCCCGCTCGTGGGCATCGGGCTCGGCATCGGCGCCATCGTGAACGGCACCAAGGGCCGCGCCGCTGCCGATGCCGGCCAGGCCACCAACAGGGGCTCCGCCACGGCCGGCGTCGTCATGGGTGTGCTGGCCATCATCGCGGGTGTCTTCTGGGTCCTCGTGTCCCTCTCCCAGGGCTACTACGGGTGAGCGTCGAGGCCACGGCGCCGCCCCGGGACCGGCGCACGCCGGTGCTGGTCGGTGCCGCGGTGGCCGCCGGCACCGCGCTGCTCGCGCTCGTGGACCCGCACGACGGCGGGTACGGGTTCTGCCCGATGCTGCGCCTGACCGGGTGGTTCTGCCCGTTCTGCGGTGGCCTGCGGACCACGCACTCGCTCGCCACCGGCGACCTGGCCGGGGCGTGGGCGGCGAACCCTATGCTCGCCATCGCGTTGCCGATGGTGGCACTGGTCTGGGTCTGGTGGCTCGTGCGGGTCTGGCGTTCGGAGCCCGTCCGGCGGTCGCCGACGTGGGTGTGGGTGGCGCTCGGCGCCGGCCTGCTCGTGTTCACGGTGCTACGCAACCTGCCCGCGCTTGCGCCCTATCTCTCCCCGGTCTGAGGCACCCCCGTCGCCCGCCGTGAGATGCGTCCTGGGCGCCGGAGGTTTCGGCATACGATGGTGGCCGAGCAAGGGAGAGGCGGATGGTGACCGTTCTTGAGGAGATCGTGGCCGGGGTCCGGGAGGACCTGGCGGTCCGGGAAGCGGCGACTCCGCTCGAGGAGTTGAAGGAACAGGCGGCGGCCCGCCCGTCGGCCATGAATGCCCTCGACGCGCTCGCCAAGGACGATGCCGTCACCGTGATCGCCGAGGTGAAGCGGTCCAGCCCCTCCAAGGGAGCGCTGGCGGACATCGCGGATCCGGCCGGCCTGGCCGCGGACTACGAGGCGGGCGGGGCGTCCGCGATCAGTGTGCTCACCGAGCGCCGCCGGTTCGGTGGATCCCTGGACGACCTCGACGGCGTCCGGGCGGCCGTGGACGTGCCCGTGCTGCGCAAGGATTTCATCGTCACCCCCTATCAGGTGTGGGAGGCAAGGGCGCACGGCGCGGACATCGTGCTCCTCATCGTGGCGTCCCTCGAGCAGACCGTGCTCACCTCACTCACCGAACGGGTGCACTCGCTCGGCATGACCGCCCTCGTCGAGGCGCACACCGCCGAGGAGGTGGAGCGGGCCGTGGACGCCGGCGCCCGCCTGCTCGGGGTGAACACCCGCAACCTGCACACCCTCGAGGTCCGCCGCGAGGTGTTCGCCGAACTGGCCCCGCGGATCCCGGACGGGATCGTCCGGGTCGCCGAGTCCGGTGTCCGGGGTCCACACGACCTCATGGACTACGCTCGCTGGGGCGCCGACGCGGTGCTCGTGGGGGAGGCGCTCGTGACCCAGGGCGACCCGCGGGCCGCCGTCAAGGACATGGTCGCCGCCGGGACCCATCCGTCGCTGCGGGCGGTGCGCAGCCGGTGAGCGAGCCCAGGACCGAGCCGGCTGCCGTGACGGACTTCCGGGACGCCGTCGGCCCCTACTTCGGCGACTTCGGGGGCCGGTTCGTGCCCGAGGCCCTGATCGCGGCGCTCGACGACCTTGCGACCGCCTGGGACAAGCTCAAGGATGACCCGACGTTCATCGAGCGCCTCGCCGCGCTGCACCGGGACTACACCGGCCGGCCCAGCCCGATCACCGAGGTGCCCCGGTTCGCCGAGCATGCCGGCGGCGTGCGGGTCTTCCTCAAGCGCGAGGACCTCAACCACACCGGGTCCCACAAGATCAACAACGTCCTCGGTCAGGCGCTGCTCACCCAGCAGGTCGGCAAGACCCGGGTCATCGCCGAGACCGGCGCGGGCCAGCACGGCGTCGCTACCGCCACCGCGGCTGCCCTGTTCGGCCTCGACTGCACGATCTACATGGGCGAGGAGGACACCCGCCGGCAGGCGCTCAACGTCGCCCGGATGCGTCTGCTCGGCGCCGAGGTCATCCCCGTCACCGCCGGCTCGCGGACTCTCAAGGACGCGATCAACGAGGCGTTCCGGGACTGGGTCGCGAACGTCGAGACCACCAACTACGTGTTCGGCACCGCCGCCGGTCCGCACCCGTTCCCGGCCCTGGTACGGGACCTCCAGAAGATCATCGGCGAGGAGGCGCGCGAGCAGCTGTCGACGAGGATCGGGCGGCTCCCGGACGCCGTCGTCGCCTGCGTGGGCGGTGGCTCCAACGCGATCGGCATCTTCACCGCGTTCCTGGACGACGCCGAGGTGCGCCTGATCGGCTGCGAGGCGGCTGGTGACGGCGTCGAGACCGGGCGCCACGCGGCCACGATCGGCGCCGGCAGCCCCGGCGTGCTGCACGGTGCCAAGACCTACCTCCTGCAGGACGAGGACGGGCAGACCATCGAGTCCCACTCGATCTCCGCCGGCCTGGACTACCCGGGCGTCGGGCCCGAGCACTCCTGGCTCGCGAGCATCGGGCGGGCCGAGTACCGGCCGGTCACCGACGCGGAGGCCATGGAAGCGTTCCGGTTGCTGACCCGCACCGAGGGCATCATGCCCGCCATCGAGAGCGCGCACGCGCTGGCCGGGGCGATCACGCTGGGCCGCGAGCTCGTGGCCGCCGGCGCCGACCCGGCCGAGACCGTGCTCCTGGTCAGCCTGTCCGGACGCGGGGACAAGGACGTCGAGACGGCCGCCGAGTGGTTCGGGCTCGTGGATTCGAGTGCCGCGAGCGGCGAGGACGAGGGCGGGAGCACGACGGCATGACCGGATCCAGGACGGCCGCAACCATCGACGCAGCGCGGGCGGAGGGTCGCGCCGCGCTCGTGGTGTACCTGCCGGTCGGCTACCCGGACGTGGACGGCTCCATCGCCGCGGCACGCGCCGCCGTCGAGGCCGGAGCCGACATCGTCGAGCTCGGCCTGCCGTACTCCGACCCCGGCATGGACGGCGCGGTCAACCAGGAGGCCATGCAGGCCGCCCTGGCCGGCGGCACCCGCACCGCGGACGTGTTGCGCGCGGTCCGCGAGGTCGCCGAGACCGGTGCCCCCACGCTCGTGATGACGTACTACAACCCGGTGCTGCGCTACGGCGTGGACCGCTTCGCGACCGACCTGGTGGCCGCCGGGGGAGCGGGCCTGATCACCCCGGACCTGATCCCGGACGAGGCCGGCGAGTGGATCGCCGCAGCGGACGCCCACGACCTGGACAAGGTGTTCCTGGTCGCGCCGAGCTCCACCACGGAGCGGCTGCACCTGACCACCGCCGCGAGCCGGGGCTTCGTCTACGCCGCCTCCACGATGGGCGTCACCGGGGCGCGCGCGAGCGTCGGCCCGCGGGCCGAGGCGCTCGTGGCCGCGACCCGGGCGGCCGGGGCCGAACGCGTCTGCGTCGGCCTCGGGGTCTCGACCGGCGCCCAGGCGGCCGAGGTGGCCAGCTACGCCGATGGCGTGATCGTCGGCTCGGCGCTCGTGCGCACCCTGATCCGCTCCGACGGTGACCGGGACGCGGCCCTGGAGGACCTGCGCCTGCTCATCGGCGAACTCGCCGAGGGCGTGCGGGCCGGACGGCTGGTCCGGTGAACGGCATCCCGAGCCCTTCGCAGGGCGTCTGGTACCTCGGTCCGATCCCGATCCGGGCCTATGCCCTGGCGATCCTCGCCGGCATCGTGGTGGCGGGCTTCATCGCGATCCGTCGGTACCGGGCCCGCGGTGGCCCCGAGGGTGCCGTCCTCGATGCGATCTTCTGGGCGGTGCCGTTCGGCATCGTCGGTGCGCGGATCTACCACGTGTTCTCGTCGCCGGACGCCTACTTCGGGCCGAACGGCGATCCTTGGCTCGCGTTCGCGATCTGGAACGGCGGCCTCGGCATCTGGGGCGCGATCCCGGCAGGTGCGCTCGGTGCCTGGATCAGTCTGCGCCGCGCCGGCCTGCGCCTCGCCCCGTTCGCGGACTCCCTGGCGCCTGCGCTCGCCGTGGCGCAGGCGATCGGCCGGCTCGGCAACTACTTCAACCAGGAGCTCTTCGGCGCGTCCACGACGCTCCCGTGGGGCCTGCAGATCTCCGAACAGACCCTGCGGGCCCAGGGGCTCGACTATCCCGCCGGCACCCTGTTCCATCCGACGTTCCTGTACGAGCTCCTCTGGAACCTCGCGCTCGCCGGCGTGCTCATCTGGCTCGATCGCCGGCTCCGGCTCGGGCACGGCCGGGTGTTCTGGCTCTACGTCTTCGGGTACACGCTCGGCCGCGTCTGGATCGAGTACCTGCGCATCGACGAGGCCGAGCAGGTCCTCGGTCTGCGCCTGAACGTCTGGACCTCGATCATCGTCGGTCTGGCGGCCCTGATAATCTTCATAGTGATCTCCCGCCGCCACCCCGGGCGGGAAGAATCGGTCTGGCTACCCGGTCGTGAACCGGACGAACAGAGCGAGGACGAGGCCGAAACCTCGGCCGATGACGAGGTCGACGCAGCATCCGAGCACGACTCGGACGACGTGGTCGAGACAGCCGAGACCGATCCGGTCGACGACGCTGAGGAGAACGACATGACCGACGAGACTCCCACGGAGACCGTCGACGAGCAGGCAGACCTCGAGCAGACCCGCACCAAGGCGGGCGCAGCGGATCCCCTCCCGGAGGACGACCCCGGTCGGTGACCCGTGTGCGAGGCAGGCATGGCAGGCACAGCAACGATGCGGGCCATGCGGTCTCCTATTTCACATGGGCGTAACACAACCGAAACATGGGGCGTGCATCCTCTGATGGTCTGCGGAGAGTAAAGTCTCCGCCGCAGGTGGGTCGACGGCGTCCCAACAAGTAGTGCAACCGATGCCGCGGGTCCCCCGATCCCCGCGGTGGTGAGGATGATCGGATGAACAGGTCCCCGCAGTCCCGAGGCGCGAACAGCGTCGGCAGTGCCACGCGTGCCACCAGCGCCTTCAGGGCGTTCAGCGCCACTCCCGAGAAGCAGGGTCTGTACGACCCCGCCCAGGAGCACGACGCGTGTGGGGTGGCCTTCGTCGCCACCCTGCGGGGCACCCCCGGCCGTGACATCGTCGATGCCGGCCTGACCGCGCTCGCCAACCTCGACCACCGCGGTGCGGTGGGCGCCGAGGAGAACTCCGGCGACGGTGCGGGCATCCTGACCCAGATCCCCGACGCCTTCGTGCGGGACGTCATCCCCGGCGAGCTCCCCAGGCCCGGGCACTACGCCATCGGCATCGCCTTCCTACCGGCCGACGCGGGCGAGGCCGCCGCCGCCCAGGCGGGCATCGAGGAGCTGGCGGCCGCCGAGGGCCTGGACGTCCTCGCCTGGCGCGACGTGCCGGTGACCGCCGACCTGGTCGGCCCGACCGCACGCGCCTGCATGCCGACGTTCCGCCAGCTCGTGGTCGCGGACCCGGCACGGGAACTCTCCGGGGTCGCCCTGGACCGCCGCACGTACCGGCTGCGCAAGCGCGCCGAGCACGCCCTCGGGGTGTATTTCGCGTCCCTGTCCTCGCGGACCATCGTCTACAAGGGCATGCTCACGACGACTCAGCTCGCCCCGTTCTTCCCGGACCTGACCGACCCGCGGTTCGCGTCCGAGATCGCGCTCGTGCACTCGCGCTTCTCCACCAACACATTCCCGTCCTGGCCGCTGGCGCACCCGTTCCGGATGGTGGCCCACAACGGCGAGATCAACACGGTGCGCGGCAACCGGAACTGGATGGCGGCCCGGCAGGGCACCCTCGCCTCGGACCGGCTCGGGGACGTACGCGACCTGCTGCCCATCTGCAGCGAGGAGGAGAGTGACTCCGCCAGCTTCGACGAGGTGCTCGAACTGCTGCACCTGGGCGGGCGCTCCCTGCCGCACGCGGTCCTGATGATGATCCCCGAGGCGTGGGAGAACCACGCCTCGATGAGCGCGGACCGGCGCGCCTTCTACCAGTACAACTCCACCATCATCGAGCCGTGGGACGGCCCGGCCGCGATGTGCTTCACGGACGGCCGCTACATCGGTGCTGTCCTGGACCGGAACGGGCTGCGTCCCGGCCGGTTCTGGATCACCGACGACGGGCTCGTGGTCCTCGCCAGCGAGGCCGGCGTGCTCGACATCGACCCGGCCCGGGTGGCCCGCAAGGGGCGCCTCGCCCCCGGGAAGATGTTCCTGGTGGACACCGGCTCCGGCCGGGTGATCGAGGACGAGGCCATCAAGGGCGAGCTCGCCGACGGCCACCCGTACCCGCAGTGGCTCGAGGAGAACCTGGTCACCCTCGAGGACCTTCCGGACCGGGAGCACGTGGCGCACTCCCGCTCGTCCGTGCTGCGCCGCCAGCAGACGTTCGGCTACACCGAGGAGGAACTGCGGATCCTGCTCCAGCCGATGGCGGCCAGTGGTGCCGAGGCACTCGGCTCGATGGGTACGGACACCCCGATCGCGGTGCTGTCCTCGCGGCCCCGGCTGCTGTTCGACTACTTCAGCCAGTTGTTCGCGCAGGTCACCAACCCGCCACTGGACGCGATCCGTGAGGAGCTCGTCACCTCCCTCGGCGGTGCGATCGGGCCGGAGCCGAACCTGCTCGAGGACACGCCGACGCACGCCCGCAAGCTGATCGTGCCGTTCCCGACGATCGACAACGACCAGCTCGCGAAGATCAAGCACGTGCAGCGCACGCCCGGACCCGGGCGCGGCTTCGAGGCGATCACCATCTCCGGCCTGTACCGGGTCAATGGCGGCGCCGCCGCACTCGAGGCGCGCCTCGAGGAGGTCTTCGCCGAGGTGGACGAGGCCGTGGATCGCGGCGTCTCCTTCATCGTGCTCTCCGACCGGGAGTCGGACGCCGAGTTTGCGCCGATCCCGTCCCTGCTGCTCACCTCCGCCGTGCACCACCACACGCTGCGCCGGCAGACCAGGACCCGGATCAGTCTCCTCGTCGAGGCCGGGGACGTGCGCGAGGTGCACCACGTCGCCCTGCTCATCGGTTACGGCGCGGCCGCGGTGAACCCCTACCTCGCGATGGAGAGCGTCGAGGAACTCGTGCACTCCGGTGTCGTGGAGGGCGTCACGCCCGAGCAGGCCGTCAAGAACCTGATCAAGGGTCTCGGTAAGGGTGTGCTCAAGGTGATGAGCAAGATGGGCATCTCCACCGTGCACTCCTACCGCGGCGCCCAGGTGTTCCAGGCCCTCGGCCTGTCGAGCGAACTGGTCGAGAAGTACTTCACGGCCACCCCGTCCCCGCTCGGCGGTGTCGGCCTGGACGTCATCGCGGCAGAGGCCGCCGCCCGGCACGCCATCGCCTACCCGAAGAGCGGCATCACCGCGGCGCACCGGCGGCTGCAGGTGGGCGGCGAGTACCAGTGGCGCCGCGAGGGCGACCCACACCTGTTCGACCCGGAGACCGTGTTCCGGCTCCAGCACTCCACCCGGACCCGTCGCTACGACGTGTTCCGGGACTACACCCGCCGGGTCGACGACCAGGCGCGCCGGCTGATGACGCTGCGCGGCCTGTTCCAGTTCCGCGAGGGCCTGCGCCCGCCGGTTCCGATCGAGGAGGTCGAACCGGTCTCGCAGATCGTCAAGCGGTTCTCCACCGGTGCGATGAGCTACGGCTCCATCTCGATGGAGGCACACGAGACCCTCGCGATCGCGATGAACGAGCTGGGCGCGAAGTCCAACACCGGTGAGGGCGGCGAGGACGCGGAGCGGTTGTACGACCCCCGACGGCGCAGTGCCATCAAGCAGGTCGCGTCCGGCCGGTTCGGGGTCACCTCCGACTACCTGGTCAACGCCGACGACATCCAGATCAAGATGGCCCAGGGCGCCAAGCCGGGCGAGGGCGGCCAGCTGCCGGGCAACAAGGTCTACCCGTGGGTGGCCCGGACCCGGCACGCGACCCCCGGCGTCGGGCTCATCTCGCCCCCGCCGCACCACGACATCTACTCCATCGAGGACATCGCCCAGCTCATCCACGACCTGAAGAACGCGAACCCGCGGGCGCGGGTGCACGTGAAGCTGGTGTCCGAGGTCGGTGTCGGGACCGTCGCGACCGGGGTGTCCAAGGCGCACGCCGACGTCGTGCTCATCTCCGGCCACGACGGCGGCACCGGGGCGAGCCCGCTCACCTCGCTCAAGCACGCGGGCGCACCCTGGGAGATCGGCCTCGCCGAGACTCAGCAGACGCTGGTCATGAACAACCTCCGGGACCGGATCGTGGTGCAGGCCGACGGCCAGCTGAAGACCGGCCGTGACGTGGTGATAGCCGCTCTGCTCGGCGCCGAGGAGTTCGGTTTCGCTACCGCGCCGCTCGTCGTCTCCGGCTGCGTCATGATGCGGGTCTGCCACCTCGATACCTGCCCGGTGGGTGTGGCCACCCAGAACCCGGAGCTACGCGCCCGGTTCTCCGGCAAGCCCGAGTTCGTGGTCACGTTCTTCGAGTACATCGCCGAGGAGGTCCGGGAGTATCTGGCCGCCCTCGGGTTCCGCAGCATCGACGAGGCCATCGGCGCGATCGACGCGCTGGACACCCGGGCCGCCGTCACCCACTGGAAGGCGTCCGGGCTCGACCTGAGCCCGATCCTGGTGCAGCCGGTGCTGCCCCCGGGGTCCTCGCCGCGCGCGGTGCGTGGGCAGGAGCACGGGCTCGAGAAGGCACTCGACAACGAGTTGATCGCCGCCGCGCGGCCTGCCCTCGATGACGGGGAGCCGGTCCGCTACACGACGCGCGTACGGAACGTGAACCGGACGGTCGGGACGATGCTCGGCCACGAGATCACCAAGCGCCACGGCGCCGCTGGACTGCCGGACGGGCTCATCGACGTGACGCTGTACGGCTCCGCCGGCCAGTCGTTCGGTGCCTTCCTCACCCCGGGCGTGACCCTGCGGCTGTACGGGGACGCCAACGACTACGTCGGCAAGGGCCTGTCCGGTGGTCGGGTGATCGTCCGGCCCGACCCCGGCGCCACGTTCGCGCCCGGGGACAACGTGATCGCCGGGAACGTGATCGCCTATGGCGCCACGTCCGGGGAGCTCTTCCTGCGCGGGCTCGCCGGCGAACGGTTCGCGGTCCGCAACTCCGGTGCGACCGCCGTCGTCGAAGGGGTCGGCGACCACGGCTGCGAGTACATGACCGGTGGCACGGTGCTGATCCTCGGCCCGACGGGGAGGAATTTCGGCGCCGGGATGTCGGGCGGCACCGCCTACGTCCTCGACCTTGACCGCGACCTGGTCAACGGCCCGGCGGTGGCCGCCGGGGATCTGGCCCTCGACGAGCTCGACGAGGAGGACCTGAACCTCGTGATGGACCTGCTCGCCCGGCACACCGAGCACACCGGCTCACGGATCGCGGCTCAGCTGCGTGAGGACCGTGAGCAGGTGCGGCGCCGGGTCACCCGGGTGCTGCCACCGGCCTACGCCCGCGTCAACGCCGTCCTCGCCGACGCCCGCGCCGATGGCGTGGACGTCAGCGAACCCCATGTCTGGACCCGAGTGCTGGAGGCGACCCATGGCTGACCCCAAGGGATTCCTGAAGAACCGCGACCGGGAGCTCCCGGTCCGCCGGCCGGTTCCCATCCGGCTGATGGACTGGAACGAGGTCTACACCAAGCGGGCGGAGGACGCCGATGCGCTGACCCGGCAGGCGGGCCGGTGCATGGACTGCGGCATCCCGTTCTGCCACAACGGCTGCCCGCTGGGAAACCTGATCCCGGAATGGAACGACCTCACCCGGACCGGCCGCTTCGACGAGGCGATCGAGCGCCTGCACGCGACGAACAACTTCCCGGACTTCACCGGCCGGCTGTGCCCGGCGCCGTGCGAGACGGCGTGCGTGCTCGGTATCAACCAGCCCGCCGTGACCATCAAGAACATCGAGCAGTCCATCATCGACAAGGCGTTCGACGACGGCCTGGTCACCCCGCAGATCCCGGACCGGCTGACCGGCTCGACGGTCGCGGTCATCGGGTCCGGCCCGGCCGGCCTCGCCGCCGCGCAGCAACTGACCCGGGTGGGGCACACGGTCGCCGTGTTCGAGCGTGACGACCGCATCGGCGGCCTGCTTCGCTACGGCATCCCCGAGTTCAAGATGGAGAAGCGGCACGTCGACCGCCGCCTCGAGCAGATGGCCGCCGAGGGCACCCGGTTCCGACCGGGCGTCGAGATCGGCGCCGACGGCGAACTCACCGGGACGGAACTGCTCGAGCGGTACGACGCCGTCGTGCTCGCCATGGGCGCCACCGTGCGCCGCGACCTGCCCGTGCCCGGCCGGGACCTCGGTGGCATCCACCAGGCCATGGAGTACCTGCCGCAGTCGAACCGGGCCACCGCAGGTGACCTGGTCCCGGACCAGATCACCGCCGCCGGCAAGGACGTGGTGGTCATCGGTGGCGGCGACACCGGCGCCGACTGCCTCGGCACCGCCCTGCGCCAGGGCGCGAAGAACGTGATCCAGCTGGAGATCATGCCGCGCCCCTCCGAGGACCGGCCCGATAGCCAGCCGTGGCCCACCTACCCGATGATCTACCGCGTCGCCAGCGCCCACGAGGAGGGCGGCGAGCGGGTCTACGCCACCTCCACCGTGGAGTTCCTCGGCGACGACGACGGCAATGTCAAGGAACTGCGCGTCGTCGAGGTGGACATGGGTTCGGGCCGGCCGGTCCCGGTCGAGGGAACCGAGCACGTCATCCCGGCGCAGCTCGTGCTGCTCGCGATGGGCTTCACCGGCGTACCGACCGCGGGCGTCGTGGAACAGTTGGGGCTCGAGGTGGACCAGCGCGGCCGGATCACCCGGGACGGCGCCTGGGCGACCTCGGTGCCTGGCGTGTTCGTCGCCGGTGACGCCGGACGAGGTCAGTCGCTCATCGTGTGGGCGATCGCCGAGGGCCGCTCCGCGGCGGCGGCCGTGGACGAGTTCCTGCGCGGGCACACCGAGCTGCCGGCCCCGATCGAGCCCACCACGGTCTCCATCACGGTCTGAGTCGCAGGATCGCCAGTGGCCACCCACCGAACGGGTGGCAAGGAGTAGTCGAACGCGCGGTGACGGCTCGTTCGAGTGATGCCGTGTGCCGTCCGGGCACCCGGCGAGAGGGCATAAGGTTTGAACATGCGTAGAGCCAAGATTGTGTGCACATTGGGACCGGCAACCGAGTCCCCTGAGATGGTCCAGGCGTTGGTGGACGCCGGCATGGACGTCGCCCGGATCAACCGCAGCCACGGTGACGTGGAGGCGCACGAGGCGGTGTATCGCCACGTCCGTGCCGCCGCGGAGGCGTCCGGGCGCGCCGTCGCCGTCCTGGTGGACCTGCAGGGGCCGAAGATCCGCCTCGGACGGTTCGTGGAGGGCAAGCACTACCTCGCCGAGGGCGACGTGTTCACGATCACAACCGACGACGTGCCCGGGACCAAGGAGCTCGTCTCGACGACGTTCAAGGGGCTGCCCAAGGACGTCAAACCAGGTGACGCCATCCTCATCGACGACGGCCGGGTGACCGTCCGCGTGACCGACGTCACCGCGACCCACGTGACCACCCGGGTCGAGGTGGCCGGTCCCGTGTCCAACAACAAGGGCCTGAACCTGCCCGGCGTTGCGGTCGACGTGCCGGCGCTCTCGGAGAAGGACGCCGAGGACCTGCGCTGGGCACTGAACCTGGGCGCCGACTTCATCGCGCTCTCGTTCGTGCGGTCCGCCAAGGACTACGACGATGTCGCGGCGATCATGGACGAGGAGGGTCGCACCGTCCCGGTCATCGCGAAGATCGAGAAGCCGCAGGCCGTCGAGAACCTGGCCGAGATCGTCGACGCGTTCGACGGCATCATGGTCGCCCGCGGCGACCTCGGTGTGGAACTCCCGCTGGAGCAGGTGCCGCTCGTGCAGAAGCGGGCCACCGAGATGGGCCTGCGCAACGCCAAGCCGGTCATCGTGGCCACCCAGGTGCTCGAGTCCATGATCAGTTCGCCGCGGCCCACCCGCGCCGAGGCCTCGGACTGCGCGAACGCGGTGCTCGATGGCGCGGACGCGGTGATGCTCTCCGGTGAGACCTCCGTCGGTGAGTACCCGATCGAGTGTGTGCGGACCATGGCCCGCATCATCGAGAGCACCGAGGAACACGGCCTGGAGCGCATCGCGAAGCTGCGGGCCACGCCGCACACCCGTGGGGGCGTGCTGACCAAGGCGGCCGCGCAGATCGGCGAGACGCTCGGCGTGAAGTACCTGGCCTGCTTCACCCAGTCCGGCGACTCCGCGCGCCGGATGTCCCGGCTTCGCTCGGCGACGCCGCTGCTGGCCTTCACGCCGGTCGAGGCAACCCGAAACCAGCTGGCGATGACCTGGGGCACCCAGACCTTCATCGTGCCGAAGGTGCAGCACACCGACGACATGATCGACCAGGTGGACGTGGTGCTGCGGAACTCCGGCCATGCCGAGGACGGCGACACCATCGTGGTGGTCGCCGGCATGCCGCCGGGCCAGCCCGGCACCACCAACTCGATCCGCGTGCACACCGTGGGCGAGGAGCAGAGCGTCGGCTGATCCCGCTCGGCCGGGGAACCGGCTGAACGCCCCACCGACGGCGCAGGGCAGGACTGACCCGCCCTGCGCCGTCGGGCGAACGGCTGGACCCGTGCGACGATGACGACCATGCACAAGCCCCGCGCCCGCCTGGGCGCCTCGGTGCTCGCGCTCGGCGTGCTGCTCACGCTGGTGGGCTGCGCCGGGTCGGCACCCGGCCCGGCGGGGGAGGAGACCACGCCCGGCGGGCCGGTCTCCGGTGGCGCGACCGGCCCGGCCACCGTGCCGCCCGGTCTGCTCGAGTGCGACGACGCCAGCAAGGACGCCGGCGCCGAGCCGGCGCCGCAGGACCTGCATCGGCTCGACTACGGCGTCCCGGATGGCTTCGCCGAGAGCGGCGGCTACACGCAGATCTCCTCCCCGGAGGGTGACTACACGGCCGACTACCTGGTGCCGACCACCTCGGGCGTCGGCAACCTCAACGTCCTCGCGGTGGTCTACTACGCCGAGCTCGCGCTGGGACCGGTAGCCGGCGACTGCGGGCAGCTCGATCGCAAACTGGTGCTCGCGCGGCTCGACGTCGTGAACGCCGAGGCCGGCGCCGACCTCCTCGGGGACTACGCCTGGGTGGAGGTCGGCGGACTGCCGGCCGTCCGGTACGACGCGTGGTACCCCAGCCATGGGTTCACGGTCCGAACCTACGCCGTCTACGGGGCGACCGAGCTCGTCACTTTCGGCTGCCAGTGGGTGGAGGCGGAGTCGGTCGTCACCGCGGGGTGCGACGAGCTGATCGCGTCCGCGTCCTTCTGAGCGATCCTCGCAGGCAGTCTGCCCGGGCCGTCCTGGCGAGGAACGTCCCGCAGCCTTGGGCAGTGCTGCCCGCCCGCGCCTGCGGGGACTCCCACCAGTGTGTGCTAGACAAGCCCATGTGATGCGCAGTGGATGGCGCGTGGCGCTCGTGGCCACGCTCGCGACGGTGGCGCTGGCCGCCTGCGGACCGGGGGATGAGGAGCCCACGGCGGACGATCCGAGCACCCCGGCCGACGCGAGCGGCAGCGACGCGACCGACCCACCCTCGGCGCCCGGCGGGTTCCTCGAGTGCGGCGATCCGGATGCGGACAAGGTGGTCGAGCTCGCCACCGTCGACCTCACCACGGCCACCTGGTCGATACCGACGGGGTTCCAGGAGACCTTCATCTACCACGAGGAGAACCCGGTCGACGAGGTGTTCTCGACCTGGACCGCGGAGCCGACGGCGGACGTCGACATCCTCAACATCGTGAACGTGGTCATCTACGACGGCGTCGACTGGGGCGAGGAGGCCGGGGAGTGCGGCACCGTCCCCGTCGACGTGATCACCGCCCAGCAGGCCGGCTACACGGAGGAGATCGGTGCCGTGCCGATCACCGAGGCCGAGGTGACCACCGTCGCCGGGTACCCCGCCGTCGAGCAGTACATCGACCTGCCCGACTACGACTACCACGGCTACTGGCTGTTCTCCGAGGACCAACTGCTGCACGCCTACTGCCAGTGGACCAACGAGCAGGAACTGGTCGAGGCGGCCTGCGCCGAACTGATCCCGTCGATCGAGGTCGAGCAGTGAGCATCGGCCCGGCGCCGGCGCGGTACCGGGCGCTCGCCGTCGGCCTGAGCGCGGGGCTGCTGACCGTCCTCGCCGCCTGCACGCCGGGCGGGCCGCAGGCACCCACCGGGCCCGGGGCCGAGACGACCACGTCCCCGGCCGGCACGGAGGAATCCGGCGGCGAGACGCCGTCGGGCGCCGGCGGACTGCTGGAGTGCGGCCAGGAGGTCAAGGACTCCCTCGGCGACGTGGACCTGGAGAGCGTCACCTGGAGCACACCGGCGGACTTCTACGAGAGCGACGACTTCGTCTCCGTCAACGACTACGAGGAGCAGAACGTCGAGCTCTGGGTGGCCTCCTACGAGGGTCCCGAGGCCACGGCCGCGTCGGCGATCGCGGTGACGTTCTACCCGGAGGTCGCCTGGGGCGACCTGGTTGTCGGCGGCTGCGCCCAGATCCCGATCGAGGCCGCGTTGGCCCGGGTCGCCGAGTACTGGGAGGTTCCGGGCACCACCGATGTGCCGGTCGGTGAGTCCGAGATCGTGCGGATCGGTGGGCAGCCCGCAATCGCACACGACTTCACGTTCGAAGGCACCCAGGCGCACGGCTGGTGGCTCTACTCGAACACCCAGCTGCTGCATCTGCAGTGCCAGTGGGTCTCCGAGGCCGAACGGCCGGGCCTCGAGGCCGGCTGCGACCAGTTCCTCGAGTCGGTGGTGATCCCGTGACGGCCCGACTCATGCGGCGGCTGGGAGTGCTGCTTGCCGGCGCGATCCTGCTCGCGGGATGCGCCACGCCCGCCGACGACCCGGGAGACCCGGGCGGCGCGGGCCGCCCCACCGGCGGCGGCCCGATGAACGGAACACCCACCGCCCAGCCGAGCGTGCCCGCCGGGTTCCTCGAGTGCCCCGATGTGGCAAGCGACAAGGATCTCCAGCTGGCCGACGTGGACCTGACCACGGCCACCTGGGCCACCCCCATCGGGTGGGCGGAGGCCAGCGGCTACATCGAGGACAACCCGCTGGAGGAGATCCTGGCGAACTGGGTCGGAGAGCCGGTCGACGATCCGCTGCCCCGCCTGAACGTCGGCGCGGTGGTGATCTACGGCGGGCTCGACTGGACCGACCTGGCCGACGAGTGCGGCCGGGTCCCGATCACCGCGATCGAGGCCCAGCTCGACCGGTACCGCGAACAGATCGGGGCCGAGCCGCTCAGTGACGTCGAGCGGATCACCATCGCCGGACTGCCGGCCCTGCACCAGGACATCCGGCTCCCGTCCTACGACTACACGGGCTACTGGGTGTTCTCCGAGAACCAGTTGCTGCACGCCTACTGCCAGTGGACGGCGGAGGAGTACCGGGGCCCGATCGAGGACGGTTGCCTGCAGATCGTCGAGTCGCTGACGGTCGGCTGATGGTCGGCCCGATGCGGCCTGCGCGGCGGGCACGGCGCTCCAACCGGGTGATGGCGGTGGCCGCGGTGGCCTTGACGGTCGCCCTCGTGGCTGGGTGCGACCCGGCGAGCCCGGCGCCCGGACCCGGCGGAGCGTCCGGCGCGGGCGACGGCACCGCGACACCGACGGAGCTGCGGACCGTGCCGCCGGGCTTCCTCGAGTGCAGCGACGACCCCGACCCGAAGGAGTTGCAGCTCGCCGACGTGGACCTGGCCACGGCCACCTGGTCCACCCCGCCGGACTTCGAGGTCGTCACGTCCTACCACGAGGACAACCCGGTCGAGACGATCGAGAGCACCTGGTATGCGGAACCGACGAGTCCGCCGCTGCCCACGCTGAACGTGCTGAACGTGCTGAACGTGGTGCTCTACTCCGGCCTCGACTGGGGCGACGTGGCCGACGACTGTGGCCGGGTACCGCTGTCCGCGATCGAGACCCGGCTCGCCGACTACCGCGAGCAGATCGACGCCGAGCCGCTCACCGACGCCAGCATGACGACGGTCGCCGGGCTACCCGCGCTCGAGCAGGACATCGGGCTGGCCTCCTACGACTACCACGGCTACTGGCTGTTCGCGGAGACCCAACTGCTGCACGTCTACTGCCAGTGGACCTCCGGCAACCGAGACGTGATCGAGGCGGGCTGCGGACCCCTGGTGGACAGCGTCCAGGTGGGCTGACACCCGCGCGCGACACCCTGCGAGGACTAGCATGCGGTGCGAGCGGACCGCCTGCCGCCGGCGTCCCGCCGGTGCACGAGCACCGCAGAGAGCAGGTCCGCCGGATGATCCGCATGCTGATCCGACTCGCATTCTTCCTCGGCGCGGCCGCCGTGGGGCTCGCCGTCGCCGCGCTGGTGATCGACGATCTGAGCATCACCCCCGTCTCCTTCATCGCCGTGGTCGTGGTCTTTGCGGTGATCCAGTCCGTGCTCTCGCCGTTCATCTCGACCGTCGCGAACAACACCGCACCAGTGCTGATCGGTGCCGCCGGGCTCGTCAGCACGTTCGCTGGGCTACTGGTCAGCTCGCTGGTCTTCGGTGACAACTTCCAGATCACCGGCGGCGTGGGCTCGTGGATCATCACATCCGTGGTGGTCTGGCTCGTGACGATGATCGCGACCGTGCTGCTGCCGGTGATCTTCGTCAAGCGCAAGGTGGCGGATGCCCGCGCCGACGGTGGCGGCTCGGGCAAGAACACCAGGAAGAAGTAGCTCAGACGTCTCCACGCCGTCGGAGCCAGCCCAGGGCGGGGCCTCCGTACGCCGGCGGCAGGTAGAACGTGGCGAGCCGGAACACGATGGCCGTGGACAACGCCGTCGCCTCCTCGACGCCGGCGGCGACCAGCGCGCCGGTGAGCGCCGCCTCGGCCACCCCGATACCGCCCGGCACAGGCATCAAGCCGGCGAACAGCGCAACCACACACTGGATCAGGATGAGCTCGGTGAGCGGAAGTTCCTGCCCGAACGCCCGCAGGGACAGCGACAGCACCACGGCCAGGAACGTCTGGGCGATGACGTTGCCGACGAGCATCAGGGCCAGGTTCTTCGGCGAGCGGAGCACCTGCAGACCCTCGTGGGTTTCCGCGAGCCGGGCGGGGAGGAAGCGGCGCACGGGCGGGATCGCCCACGCGATCGCGATCGCCGCGACCAGCCCGAGCGCGATCAGCGCCAGCGGGATGTCGATCTCCACACCGCCCGACGGCAGAGTCAGCGAGACCAGACCGGTCGCCGCCAACACCACCAGCATGATCGCCTGGGTCACGATGCCGCTGGCACCGTCGATCGCGCCCACGGTCACCGCGGTGGTCGATGGCAGACCGGCGCGCTGGAAGAAGCGCACGATGAGTGCGACGCGGGCGGCGACGCTCGGCACCACCAGGCCCATGAACTGGATGGCGTACTGGAGTGCGAGCACGGGCAGGAACCGCAACGGGCGTGGTGACGCGCCGATGGTCGACATCGCCGAACCGACCTGCACCAGCGGGGTCACCAGGATCGCCGCGATCACCCAGCCGGGAGTGGCCGCACTGAGCTCGGCGATGAGGTTGTCCAGCCCGATGCCGCTGATCGCGCCGACGATGACGTAGGCGAGCAGGACCACCACGACGACGGTCAGGACCTTGCCGAGGCTGAGCCGGCGCAACTGGGCGAGCTTCGGCGGCTCCACACCGGCGGCCTGGCCGGCCATGGTGCGCAACGCACCGAGGTCCAGCCCCTGATCGCGGACCTGCTTCCGGGTGGTGCGGTCCAGCAGCCCCGGTTGCACCAGCGGCAGCACCTCGCCGAACTGCTCGCCGCTCAGCGCGGCCGATGCCGCCGCCACGGCCCGCTCGGGCCCGAGCACCATGGCCGTCGCGATCAGGAGGCCGGCGTTGTCCGCCGCCCGGAGGAACGGCGTCGGGCTGATCCGGGCCTGGCTCAGGTCGGCGAGGGCTGCACTGCCGTCGGAGCGCACCATCAGCGCGGATGGCCGGAGCGAGCCGTGCGACAGCCCGATCTTGTGCAGGCGGGCCACGGCGGCCCAGTAGTGCGCCGCCAAGGCATCGGCGTCGCCGTCCGTCCCGTCGCCCGGGAACGTGTACGGACGGGCGTCGGCCCTGATCGCGAGGAGGGCGTCGCGGTCGCCCGCGAGCCCTGCGGCGACGATCGGCAGCACCGGCACGCCGGACCGCTCGGCAAGCAGGGTCGCGAAGGCCTCGTGCTGCACCTGGCCGAGCCGGGACACCCGTGCGGACGGTTCGCGGTCGCGGTACCAGAGCGAGGTGCCCACGGCCGTCATGAACTGGCTGTCCCAGGCGTCCCGGCCGTAGACGCGCACCAGCAGCGCCGTGCCGTCGGCGGAGACCCCGGCCACGAGGAGCTGCCCTCGCTCGTTCATGGCCAGGTACCGGAGGTCGTGGGCATCGACGCCGATCTCCCTGAGCGCCTGCCCGACCTGGGCGAGCGTGAGCCTGCCGCCGGGTGATCCGGCGATCAGGTGGACGACGGCCGCTGCGACCCAGCCGATGGCCACGCCCGTGAGGCTGCCCCAGGGACCCGTGATGCCGGTGGCGACGGCAGCGATGGCGCCCGCGACCACCAGGGCGCGGCCGATCCGGCGGACAGGCGCGACCACCTGCGGTGCCGTGACGGTGACGACGGCGGTCGTCACGGCGAGCACCAGACCGGGGTAGGTGGCGCCGTCGCCGGCCCACGGCACGAGCGCGTCGGTCACGTCTGCCGCGGAACCGACCGTCAGTCCCACCACGACCGCACCCAGAGCCGCCGCGATGGCCGCCCCGACCTGGTCGCGGACGACGTGCCAGCGACCGCGTGCGATCGCGACCGTGATGAGCAGCGCCGCCCACATCATCAGCACGGTGAGCAGGGCCTGCCAGACCCACGACCCGAACCAGCCGGCCTCGCCAAGGGACTCGAGCAGCCGGACGTCCGTGCTGGCGGGGCGCGCGAACGCCAGGACCAGGAGCAGGATCAGGACGGAGACGCCCAGGAGCACGGCGTCCGACGGGCGGCGGTCCCGCGGCGCCCGGGGCGCACCCGCGAACCACCGACCCGCCCGGCCGGACCGGTTCGCCTCCTTGGGCCCCGCGATGCCCGCTCCCGCATCAGGGAGCGGCTCAGCGTGCGGGTCATTCACTGCCGCGCGGTGCTCGGTGGCCATCTGTTACCCATCTGTGCTTCGGGTGGTCCGCACATCGTGGCAGGGCCCTGTTCTCAGGGCCACCACCCAGTTCGGGTGGTCGAGCACGACCCGCCGGATCGGCGCCCGATCAGCCCAGCCAGAGCACGTCGAGCGAACCGACGGCAGGCCGGAGAACCAGCACCACGACCAGGGCCGCGACAGCGATCGCGGCCCAACGCCAGCGGGTTCCATGGGTGCTCGCGATGGCCAGGCCCACGGATACCGGCACGGCGATCAAGAGAGCCGCCAGGAGCATGGCGAGGAACAAGGTCCCGGCACCCCAGGCCGCGGCGGCGGCGAGCGCAGGCAGGATCGAGATCCCGGTGACGAGCGCTCCACCACCACCCACCGCGAGGCCGGCCAGCGACCGGACCCGGTCGCTCCGCGCCGGCTCAGCCACGGGTCAGCTCGCTGATGATGATGCGAGTCGCCTCGGCGACGACCTCGTTGTCGTTGACCGCGGCCGAGTCGTCGGTGCGAGTCAGGATCACCAGCGTGATCGGGTCGGAACCGGCGCCCCAGAGCACGCCCGCGTCGTTGACCACGCCGTACCTGCCGGCACCCGTCTTGTCCGCCAGTTCGACGTCACCGTCCAGGCCCGCCCTGATCCGTGCGTCGGAGGTCGTGTTGCGCAGCATCCACGCCCGCAATCGTGCGCCCGACAGGGCGCCGGCCCGGTCCTCCAGCAGCAGCGCCCGGTACAGCAGCGCGATGTCCGAGGGGGTCGAGGTGTCCCGCACGTCGCCCGGGGCCGCCTCGTTGAGCTCCGGCTCCCAACGGTCCAACCTGGTGCTCGCCGCGCCGAGGTCCGCAGCGAAGGTGGTGATCGCATCCGGACCGCCGAGCTGGGCCAACAGCAGGTTCCCTGCCGTGTTGTCGCTGAACCGGAGCGCCGCATCGGCGAGAGTCGTCGGGCTCATCGCCCAGGTGGTGCTCGCCGAGGTGACCGGTGAGTCCTCGACGAGGTCCGCCGGTCCGAACGGGATCGGCTCGGCCCAGTAGGCGTCGTCGTAGGCCCGCTCGCGCAGCAGCGCGGCCACGGCCAGCACCTTGAACAGGGAACACATCGGGAACGCCTCCTCGGCCCGGTGATCCACGCGAGCGTCCGCGGTGATCCCGACGGCACCGATCCGGACGCCGGTGTCCTCCTCGAGCCTGACGAGCGCGTCGGAACCCGGGCCGGTCGGGTCCGTACGTGCGGGCTCGGGACCGGCGCATGCCGTCAGAGCAGCGCTGCCGAACAGGCCGGCGGCAGCGGTGGCCGAACCCCAACGGAGCAGGGCGCGGCGGCTTGGTGCGGTGAGGTCGGTATCGGCGGTCATGGCAGAGAGCATCCGCGCCGAGCGGTCATGCGGTCCAAGCACCGAAGATCACCATTGATGCTAATTTCGCATCCATGGCCGCTCGGATGGATCTCGTGTCCGCGTGTGAGGTGTTCGTCAGCGTCGCGGAGCGGAGCAGCTTCACGACGGGCGCCGCGGTGGCCGGCGTGACCCAGTCGGTGGCGAGCCGGAAGGTCGCCGCCCTCGAGGTCGAGCTCGGCGGTCGCCTCTTCGAACGGACGTCGCGACGCGTGGAGCTGACTCGGCTCGGCCGGGAGGTGCTGCCGGCGGCCGAGCGGCTGGTCCGCAGCGCCGGTGAGCTCAGGGTGGACGCCAGGCGTTCGCGTCGCCGTCCGATCACCCTCGGCGTACCGAACGGACTCCCGCCCGCGGAGCTGGCGCACCTGGTCGCGACCGCGCGACGTGCGGACCTGCTCCTGGAGGTGCGGACCGCGGACCCGCCCGAGCGTGCGGACGCGCTCCGCTCGGGTGTGCTGGACCTGGGTCTGGAGCCCGTTGCCGCGGACCAGGCCCGGTGGTGCGTCCCGCTCGGCGCCGGCCGCTCAAACGGCCGCGGCCGGGACCCTGCTGGGGACATCACCTTCTACCTGGCGTCGATCCGGAGCGGGCGCGGCACCCGGCCGGCGGACGCCCGCCGCATCTGGATCCAGCCGGACGACGCCGTGCCGCACGTGCGCGACCGACTGGTGTTCGCCGCGCATTCGGCCGGACTGGCCCCGGCGCAGGTCCGGGTGGCGACCGACATGGTCGGCGCGGTGGCCGAGGTGTGGTCACGGGACGATCTGGTCCTGTGTTCGGAGGCGGACGCCGAGCAGTATGGCCTCGGTTGGGCACCGATGGGGGATGCCCGCCTGGTCCGTGGCTACGACGTGTCAGGTCGGGACGCCGACCTGGTCCGTCGCTTCCTCGGTGTGGCCATCACCGATGTCGCGGGCGCGCTCGGCGCCGAGCTGTCCGGCCGGGTCGAGGCACCGCAGTGAGGCGCACCGCGGACGTGCTGGCCAACGCGGCGAGCGCACTCGAGGAGGCCGGGCTGCGCGGCTCCTTCCTGGTTCGCGACCTCGACACCGGCCGGGAGCTGGGCATCGAGGCCGACCTCCTGTTCCCGCTCGCCTCGCTCGTCAAGGTGCCGCTGGCCCTGGACGTCGTCGAGCGCGCCGGCTCCGGCGAGCTCGACCTCGCCGAACAGGTCCTCATCGACGCCACGGTTCGCGTGCCCGGACCCACCGGGCTGTGCCGGTTCACCGAGCCGGCCACCGTCGCGGTCGCCGACCTGCTGTACCTCGCCGTCGCGGTCAGCGACGACACGGCGGCCGAGGCGCTCTTCCGGCTGTGCCCACCGGAGCAGGTGACCCGGCGACTCCGGTCGATGTCGGTCACCGACGTCACCGTGCGGCACACGATCGGAGAGCTGCACCGGTCGCTGGCGTCTCGGCTCGATCCGACCGATGCGCACCTGGCGCAGACGCTCGCGATCGACTCCGGCACCCAGGGCCGGGGCCACGTGATCCCGCAGCTGGACGTCTCGATGGCCAACTCCGGCTCGGCGCGCGCCATGGCGGCCCTCTTCGAACGGATCTGGAGCGGCGCGGACCTGCTGCCCGGCACCGCCGAGCGCCTTCAGGAGCTGCTCGCCGGCAACCTGTTGCGGCACCGGCTCGCTCCGGACCTTGCCACCGACGCCGCTTCCTGGGCGTCGAAGACCGGCACCTTCCTGCACCTCAGGCACGAGGTGGGCGTCGTCACCCACCGCGATGGCGGCAGGTTCGTCGTGGCCGCCCTGACCGAGTCCCGAGTACCCGCCGCCACACAGCCCGTCGCTGAGCAGACGATCGGTTGGGTCGCTCGGATGCTGCATGACGAGGTCCGCGGGTACGCGGAGCCGAGCCGTACGGGGTAGCGTGCGCTCGTGAATGCTGCGCAGGTGGTCGGGTCGATCGCGGACGTGTTCACCTGGACGACCCTGCCGCTGGGCCTGCTCTGCATCCTGATCGCGGCCGTGGCCAAGGCGTGGCTGCGCGGGGAGCCCGAGCCGTCCGCGATCAGCACCCTGCGGCTCGTCGGCGGGTTGCTGGTGGGCGTGGGCCTGCTCTCGATCGTCGTCTCGATCGTGCTGACGTTCGCGGGTGGCTGACCGTCGTGATCGCCCCATCACATCCGGACATGGTCGAGGTAGCGCCCGGCTCCGTGACGCTGCACGACCGGCGCACGTCCACGCGGTGGCGGGTCGAGGTCACCGCACACCTGCTCGCCCGGGCACCCGTCACCCAGGCGCAGTATCGCGCCGTGCTCGGCGCCACCCCGAGCGCCGCGACCGGGGACGACCTCCCGGTCGAGACCGTCTCCTGGCTGGACGCCGTCCGCTTCTGCAACGCGCTCTCGATGCGTGAGCACCTCGAGCCCGCCTACACGATCGACGACGAGGTGACCTCCGCCGTCGGGAGCACCGGCTACCGGCTCCCCACGGAGGCGGAATGGGAGCATGCCTGCCGGGCCGGCACCACCGGCCCGCGCTACGGCGAGCTCGACGAGATCGCCTGGTACGCGGGGAACTCGGGGGAGCGGCCGCACCGGGTCGGCACCCGGGCACCGAACGCGTGGGGGCTGCACGACATGCTCGGTAACGTCTGGGAGTGGTGCTTCGAGCGCTACGACCCGGACGTCTACGGGGACTACCGGGTACTGCGCGGCGGCGGCTGGAGTGACCCGGAGTGGAGCGTGCGGGCGGGCGTGCGCAGACGCAGCCACCCGACCTTCGCCATCGAGGATGTCGGGTTCCGCCTGGCCCGGTCACTGCCCTGAGACGTGGCGTCGCCGTCACCGAACGCGAACGCCCGGAACCACCTCCTCGGCGGTCCCGGGCGCAGCGGCTGTGCCCGATCGGGTCACTGCCAGACGATCGGGGACTCCAGGTAGAGATTGCCCGGGGTCGCGACGAAGGAGTAGTAGCCCTCGCCGTTGTACTCGACAGCGCTCACCGGCTGGTCGGAGTTGGACAGGCCCACGAAGCAGCTGACCGCGGTGTTCGTCTCCTCGTCGAACGGCGGCAGCTCGAGGCCGCAAGCGTCACCCGGGCTGTTGAACGAGAACTGCGTGGTCAGGTACTCGGCGTCGGCGCCGTCCGCGAGCAGGGGGAACAGGTCGGCGCTCGGCGGGTTCTCGTCCGCCGGGACGTCACCGGTCCACTGCTGCTGCGTCACGATCAGGTACGGGATGTAGTCGGCGAACTCGTCCGCGTTGGAGTACTGCTCGAACAGCGACGCGTCCGACTCGATGATCTGCAGGACGCTGATGCCCTGGGTTCCGGTCACCTCCGTGTCGTCGCTGAAGGTCACCGTCCGCTCCACCCACGCGACCTGGCCGAGGGCCAGGGCGGAGCCCGGCGCGGTGACCGCACCCGGCTCACCGAAGTCGATCGCGTCGACGTCGAAGGTGCTCTCGGGCTCCTCGGTGGTCTCCTCCTCGGTGGGCTCGTCGGCCGCCACGTCCTCGACGGTGGGGTCGGTGCCGGCATCCGGCTCGTCCGTGTCGCCGCCGCCGCAGCCGGCCAACAGCAACGCCCCTGCGACGGCTGCTGCCGACGCCGTCCACATACGCCTGGAGTTCATCCCCGGTCTCACTTTCGTCTGTTCGGATCCCCGTCGCCGGATGGCACGGGTGCGGGTGGGCGCACCGGTGCACGGGTCTCATCACAGGCGCGGCGGACCGCGCAGAAGAGCCCCGGGAGCCCACCGCGGCGGACCGCGGGGACTGGGGGCCAACCCCCTGGCTTTCAACCCTAGTAGGCGTCGACCGGCGTGGGCGCCCCGCAGGCGCCGCGACGATGGGGAGAAGTCACCACCCGCACGGCCAGAGGTGCTTCAGACCAGGGTGCTGACGAGGATCGCGACCACGATCGCCACGATCACCGTGTTGAACGCGAAGGACAACAGCCCGTGGCCGGTCACGAGCCGGCGCATGCGTGCGGTCTCGACGGTGACGTCGGTGGTCGCGAACGTGGTGGACACCGAGGTCGCGAAGTACAGGTAGTCGGCGAGACCGTCCGGCTCCTCGCCGGGGAAGCGCAGGCCGGCGTCCCGGGTCTGTGCCCGCGCATAGTGCAACGCGTAGGAGACGAGCACCGTGAACCACGACGTGACCACCGTTGCGACGCCGACGAGGAGGAGGGCCGGATCGGACCGGACCTGGTCGTTGACGCTGAGCAGGAGGGCCGCGGCCAGGGCAACCAGGGCCACCTGGGCGGCCCAGCTCGGGCCGTCGCCCCCGGTCAGCATGGTCCGCGCGCCCGGCACCCGGAGGATGCGGCGCACGGCGCGGGGCTCGGTCGACTCGGCCTCGACGAGGGACCGCCGGAAGCGTTCGCCACGCAGGCCCCGGAACGCCCAGAGAGTCAGCACGCAGTAGATGGCGGCGAAGCAGCTCCACCCGAGCATCCCCGCGCCTATCGCGCTGACCAGACTGTCCTCGACGGGCTCGGCGAAGATGACCGGGCCGAGCACCACGATGAGGACAAGGCCCGGGATCAGGCAGACGACGCTGCGCCGGATGTCCGAGGTGAGCTTCGGGATGGCGGCGGGGTCTCGGGACACCGCATGAGGCTAACGTAGGCGGGTGAGCACCCAGAGCGCGCAGAGCAGCCAGACGAGCACCGAGTGGACCCAGCTCGACGACTACACCCGCCGCCGGATCCTGGCGCACACCCCGGAACTGATGGTGGTGGAGGTGCAGTTCGCGCCCGGTGGGGTCGGGGCTCCGCACACCCACCCGCACGTGCAGGCCACCTACGTGCGCGAGGGCACCTTCGACTTCGTGGTGTCCGGCGAGCCGATCACGATCACCGACGGGGACAGCATCGTGGTGCCGTCGAACGAGTGGCACGGCTGCGAGACCGCCACCGGCGGGACGCTGATCGACGTGTTCACCCCGGCCCGCGAGGACTTCCTGCCCAGCACCTGAGCGTTCGGCTCACCTCCGAGCCCGTTCGGATCAGCGGGTGGCGCGACAGCGGCATGCCCTGCGCAACGACAGTTCAGGAGCGGCTCCGCACCAGTTCCGTCAGCTCGGCGACCTGGTCCCGCAGGCCCCGGATCTCGCCCTCCAACGCCCGCGTGGTCGCAGGTTCGGCGGGTGTCTCGTGGTCGGTGGCCGCCGGCTCGTCGGCCCGGATGTGCTGCATGGCGTCGACGATCACGGCGATGAACAGGTTCAGCACCGTGAAGGCGCTCAGCAACACGAACGGCACGAAGAACGCGACGGCCCACGGGTGCACCTCGAGGACGGCCCGGCTGATGACGCTCCAGTTGTCGAGGGTCATGATCTGGAACAGCGTGAACAGCGACCGCGAGAGGTTGCCGAACTCGGTGGGGAAGGAGTCGCCGAAGAGCATCGTGGCCATCACCGCGCTGACGTAGAACAGCAGGATCAGCAGGGCGCCGATCGAGAGGATCCCGGGTACCGCTTTCACCAGCGCCTCGACCACCCGGCGCAGCTGCGGGACCATCGAGACCAGGCGCAGCACCCGCAGCACCCGCAGGGAGCGCAGCACCCCGAACGCACCCGAGCCCGGGATCAGGGCGACCCCGACCACGAGCAGGTCGAAGACGTTCCAGCTGGACCGGAAGAACGAGCCCCGGAAGGCGTACAGCTTCACGGCGAGCTCGACCACGAAGAACGCCAGGCAGATCCGGTCGAGGGTGTGCAGCAGGTCGGCGTACCCGGCCATCACCGCGTCGGAGGTCTCCAGGCCCAGCGTGGCGGCGTTGATCAGGATCAGCACGATCACGAATCGCTGGACCCGGTCGGACTCGACCCATCTGCCGAGCGCGGCGCGGGAGTACCACCGCGGGGGTGGCGGCGAACCGGCGGTGCCGGGCGCGGCCTCCGCGAGGATCTCGGTCGTGGTCATGCGCCTGCTCTCAGTCTGGACAACGGCTGGCGCACGAAGAATGCAGGCACGAGGCCGGGCCAGGCAAGTGGCGCAGGTGGTGACCGCTGCCCACCCGCCCGGCCGGAGGTGCTCAGGCGGGACTCGGCTGCAGCCCCACCCGCCGGGCCACCGAAGCTCCCCATTCGGTGGCCCGCTCGAGCTCGCCGTAGACCACAGGCCCGTCCGTGCCCCCGACATGGAAACTCATCGGGTCAGCGACCAGCGTGCAGCCACGCCGGGTCAGGAGTCTGGCCATCGTTCTGGCGGCGGACCCCGGGATCGGAGGAGCCACGTGGGTGTCGAAGGTCGCGACGGACAGCGACAGCGCCGACCGGGAGTCGATCCAGTCCCGCATCAGGCGCCCGTCGGAGATGACCTGACCGGCTCGCTCGACGGCTTCGTCCCGCGTGCGTGGCCGGCTGAGGCCGAACACGTGGGTCGGCGCACCCACGATCAACAGCTCCACCTGCAGGTCGCGGATCATCGGTGCGTCGCCGACCTCGACCAGCTCGACCGGCAGGCAGGTGGCGACCCCGGTCGCGACAGCCTCGGCCAGACCGGCCGTGTTACCGAACATGCTCTCGTAGACGATGTAGGCAGTCATTGCACTCACCATTCCCTTCTGTCTCCAGTGTGGAACTTCCCGACGGCGTAGGGCCGGGACCTAGGTCACGTTGGGTCGCGCTCCGCTCACGTTCGCGAGGCGAGGACGAGGACGCGCCGCATCGGACCGTCGCCGGCGCACCGTCGCTCGCCTCGACCGAAGCGGGCCGGGCCGGCCCGGAGAGGCGTGGGTCATCTGCCCGGACCCGACGCCTGATAGTAATTTCTACCAATCTGTAGTTAGCAGTAGAAATAACTGTTACATTGGGCGAACGCTCAAGGACGAGGGAGTGGCACGTGACGTACAGCGATGTGGCCGATGCGGAAGATGGCCAGGTGCGATGAAGATCGCATCGATCAGCCGAGCCGACGGCAGTACCCAATGGGGTCTCAGCGACGGGCAGTCATTCCTTGCCCCTGCGAGCGCAGGGGTGGACCTGCCACTGGATCTGGTCAGCGCGATCCAGGTGTCCGATTGGCGCGAGCAGCTCCGGCCTGCACTGCGCCAGCTCCACGACGGCGGTGGGCAGTGGATTCGAGCGGATCAGCTCGCAGCACCGCTGGTACTCGGGCGCAACGTCTTCTGCCTCGGTCCGAACTACTCGGACCACGCGGCCGAGTCGGCGCACAGCCCGGGCGTCCCGGCCGAACCGGTCTACTTCTCCAAGGCGACCACCACGCTCGCTCCACCGGTGCACTCGTTGCCCTTGGACCGGAGCCTGACCACTCGCCTCGACTGGGAGGTCGAGTTGGCCGTCGTCATCGCGGTCGGCGGTCGCAACATCGACGAGGCGACCGCACTCGACCACGTCCTCGGGTACAGCGTCGCGATCGACTTCTCTGCTCGTGATGTGCAGGAAGGTCGGCCGGAGGGCCAGTGGTTCCTCGGCAAGAGCATCGACGGGTACTTCCCGCTCGGTCCATGGATCGTGACGACCGACGAGATTCCCGATCCGCAGGCGCTGAGGATCGAGCTGACCGTGAACGGGGTGGTGAAGCAGCACGCCACCACTGAGGCCATGCTCTTCCCCGTCCGTCGGATCATTGCCGACCTGTCGCGCTACGTGACGCTTCAGCCCGGCGACGTGATCTCGACCGGTACTCCCGGCGGGGTGGGCAACGCGCGAGACCCGCAGGAGCACCTGGCCGAGGGCGACCGGGTCGTGGCAACGATCTCGGGCATCGGCAGCGTCACGACCACGATCGTGCCGACGTCCGGCCGGTCCGCCACGACGCCGGGAGCATCATGACGAACCCGCCGGTACTGCCCGATGCCACGGTGGACCGGAACGACGGCTGCCTCGCCAGGCTCCGGACCTCGGCGTCGCGACTCACCGGTGCGCGGCAGCGGGTCGCCGTCAAGATCTTGGAGAACCCCTGGGCGGCGAGAGGGCTGTCGATCAGCGCCCTGGCCAGCCACGTGGGTGCGTCCGAGAACGCGATCAGCCGGATCACCCAGGCGATCGGCTACAGCGGATATCGCGAGTTCATGCAGGAGCTGGCCCTCGACCTCGGCAAGAACATGGGCTACCAGCACGTGGATCCGGCCGCCGCGATCGAGGACATCGCCGAGGGCACCGCGGGGGTGGTCCGGCAGGTCGTCAAGCTCGAGATCGACGGCATGCAGGATGCGCTCGCCAACCTCGACGACAGTGTGCTCGACGAGGTGGTGCACACCATGGTCCAGGCGCGGACCATTCTGTTACTCGGCACCGGGACGGCGGCCGGCCTGTGCCAGATGCTCGCCTATCGGTTCACGAGCATCGGGATCGCGGCGTCGTGGTCGAGCGATCCCATGGTGATGCTTGCCGAGGCACACCGCACCACCACGGACGATCTTGTCGTTCTCGTGAGTTTCTCCGGGTACTCCCGCGACACCGTGTTCGCCGGTCGGCACGCGCGCGAGCAGGGTGCATCCGTCCTCGCCGTGACCAGCGACCCGCAGAGCGCCGTGGCCCAGATCGCCGACACCGTGTTGAGCATCTTCTCCGCGAGACTGAAGAACGAGGCCGCGCAGTTCAGCGGTCGGGTGGCCGGTCTTGCGCTCCTCGAAGCCATCGCGACCGCGGTCTCGTGGGAACGGGGCGGCACCGAGAACGCGTCCCTGGCGGCGCTCGGTGAGGCGCAGACCAGGTTGAACACACTGCCCGGCGACTGGGAGTCGTCGTGAATGACTCACCTCGCCTGGTCATCCTCGGCGTGGCCCATTGGCACACGGAGCGGCAGGTAGCTGCGTTCGCGCGAGCCGGCGCGCAGTTCGTGGCGGTCCAGGACGACGATCCGCACCGAGGCGAGAGATGGGGGAGAGAACTGGGTTGTCCCGCCCACACGGACGTCTCGGCTGCACTGGACGGCGTGGCGGCGGACCTGGTCCTGGTGCTCTCGCCCAACGACGACGTGCCAGGAGTGGTGCGTCTGTTGCTTGACCGCGGTCTGCCGTTCGCGGTGGAGAAGCCCGCCGGGGTCAGCGCACCGTCGCTCCGCGCCCTGTGTGACGAAGCGGAACGGCTCGGGACCTTCACCGCTGTGGCCTTCGTCAACCGGTACAGCGGGTTCTGGCCGGAGGTCGACCGGCTCCGCGGTCGAGGGACGATCACCGGGCCCGTCGCCGCACGCTTCCGGATCGTCAACGGCACGCCTGCGCGCTACCCCGAGTCCGGCGTTCCGTGGGTGCTGAGCAGACAACGGTTCGGCGGCGGCGCTCTCAGGAACATCGGCGCACACGCAGCGGACTCGGCCGTGCGTCTGCTCGGGCCGCAGATCGACGTCATCGGGGCACGCACCTCCAGCAGCGCGTACGGACTCGACGTCGAGGACTACGCCGTGGCGCTGCTCTCCGGCCGCGACGGATCGACGGTGACGATCGAAGCCGGCTACGTCCACCCGAACCGTGAGGGCACCGATCACGAATGGTCGCTCGCCTGCCCCGGGGCGATGGTGGTCGAGTCCGACTCTGTCCTGCACGTCACCACCGCGCAGTCCGACCGCGACGTCGCGACCCCAGATATGAGTGGTCGGTATGACCAGTTCGCCGCCGAGACCGTAGCCGCGCTGCGCGAGGGCCAACCGTCACGCACACCCCTGCGCACCGCGCTCCGGGCGCTTGACCTCGTCGATCGCATCTACGCCGCATCCACCACCTCGCCATCCCCGACCTGACGCTCTCGGCATGGGGCAGCACCCACGCCGAGACGGAGCCGCCAATGAGGCCACAACAGCACACCACCGGTCGTCACCACGGCCCGCCGCACTGGTGGACCGCAGAACGATCGTCGACCCGAGCTTGGGACACCCCACATGCCGCAACGATGCGGCACCACCAGGAGAGGCAGTTCCGCAATGAACCAGCAACCCAACCCGTTCCACGCAATGCACCGCGCCACCTCCCGCCGTTCGTTCCTGGGCCTGGGCCTCGCAGCCACGGCCGGGCTTGCCACTGCGAGCTGTAGTAGCGATGGCAATGACACGACCGACGGGGGAGTCACCGGAGACGTCGTCTTCTGGCACCCGTACGGCCAGGAGACGCGTCAGGCCGAACTCCAGGTGGCCTTCGACATCTTCGAGGAGGAGCACCCCGGTGCGCGGGTCCAGGCCGAGTACGTGCCGTTCGGAGACCTGCCGCTGCGCTGGCCGGCGGCACAGCAGGGCGGGACCCTTCCGGACCTGATGATCAACATCCCGGAGAACATCCTGCCCATGCACATCGCCGGTGTCATCGACACCGACGCCCTCGGCTCGTTGGTCGAGGAACTCGGTGGTGAACCGTTCTTCGCCCCGGGATTCCTGGACAAGAACGGTCGCTATCAGGGCGACACCTTCGCCATCCCGCACTATGCGCACAACCGCCTGATGCTCTACCGCAGCGACCGGCTCGCGGCCGCGGGTCTCGAAGTACCTGAGACGCTGGCTGACGTCGAGGAATGCGCTGCAGCCATGAACAACCCGCCGGACTTCTTCGGATGGACGATGCCGCTGTCCCAGAACGACATCGGCGGCGGATACCTGCTCTGGATGATCACCAGGTCCAACGGCGGCAGTCTCGTGGACCCGGAGGGCAACCAGTTCTGGGCCTCCGACGAGGTGCGCGCCGCCGCGGACTACCTCGGCCGAATCGCGAGCCAGTACGGTCCGACGTCGGCGGCGACCACGGCGATCGGGGACACGTTCAACCGGTTCCACGACGGCACGGCCTCGATGGTCGTCGACACCGCGGCGAACATCGCCGTCGCGAACAGCACCGAAGGTCTCGACCCGGAGCTCGTCGCGTCCCTGAACGGGACGCACATCCCGGCCGGGACCCAGCCCGGCCACATGGTGGGATCGGTCGCCATGACGATTCCGGTGGACGCGAACGTCGCGGCCGCGCACGAGCTGGCCAAGGTCCTGTACCGACCGGAGGTCCACCTGGACTTCCTCCTGTCCATCCCCATGTTCCACTTCCCGGCCACCACCAACATCGACACCGATGCGTTCTTCGGCGAGCCGCTGATCGCCCAGTACAAGGACACCGTGGTGGCGCAGACCCTCGCCGGGATCGACGAGGGATCCGTGGCCGGGTTCGAGGACGGGCCGAACCCGTTCATCGGTCCGATCCTGGACGCCAAGATCTCCGAGGTGATGATCCAGGACATCGCCTTCGGGGGCATGGGCGTCGATGCCGCGCTGGAGAAGGCCGCAGCCGCCGCCGACGAGATCGTCGCCCGCATCCAGAGCCAGATCAGCTGAGCCGCGGGCGAGTGAGGGTGTCCACCACGGTGACCGCTTCAGCCACGCAGGGAGGGCGGGTTCCGGCGCGGGAGCCGGACCCGCCCGGGGACCGTACGGTCCTCCGACGCGCCGGGCGTTTCGTCGACCGGCACTTCGCGGTGCTCCTCGTGGCGCCCGGTCTGATCTGGATGATGGTCCTGCTCGTCTATCCGGTGGCGCTCAATCTCTACTACAGCGTCACGAACAAGAGTTTCCAGTACCCCAACACCAGCGTGGTGGGGTTCGACAACTATGCGGCGTTCCTATCCGATCCGGAGTTCTGGCGGGCCGCCGCGAACTCGCTCATCTGGACCGCGGCCTCCATCGTGGGGCAACTGGCGATCGGATTCGTGGCGGCGTTGGCCGTCGAAGGCCTTGCCCGGGGGCGGGCCGTGGTGCGGCTGCTGCTGATCGTGCCGTGGATGTTCTCGTCCATCGTGCTGGCCGCGGTCTGGCGACTGATGCTCGATGAGCTGAGCGGCGTCACGAACGCCGCCTTGATGGCGATCGGGATCATCGACCAACCCATCGCCTTCTTCGGTGACGGCGCCTACGCCTTGGGGGCGGTGATCGTCATGAACATCTGGTTCGGTGCCCCGTTCATGTTCCTGGCGTTCCTCGCCGGGATGCAGACCGTGTCCCAGGACCTCTATGAGGCGGCCGTGACCGACGGCGCCGGGTACTGGCGCCAGGTGTGGCACATCACGCTGCCGGCCCTGCGACCGGTGGTGGGCACACTGGTGATCCTGCGGACGATCTGGGTGATGAACAACCTCGACTTCGTCTATCTCACCACCGGCGGCGGTCCACGTGACGCCACGATGACCTTGCCGTTGTACGCGTTCCGGGTGGGATGGGCACAGTTCGAGGTCGGACGGATGGCCGCCGTCTCCGTCGGGATGATGATCGGGCTGCTCGCGCTGGCCCTGATCCTGTTCCGGCTGATGCCGATCGAGGGCGAAGAGGACAGGAACTGAGATGCCACCTATTCCCAAGCGCCGCACCGCCACGTCGACCGCCGCGGTGGACGGCTTCGTGATCGCCCTCGCGGCGGTGTCGGTGTTCCCACTGTTCTGGATGATCTCCACGGCGTTCAAGCCGTTCGACGAGATCTACCAGTTCCCGCCGGCGTTGTTCCCCTCCCAGGTGACGCTCGGCCAGTTCGAGCGATTGTTCGGGGTCTCCTCCGGATTCACTCGGATGATCGGGAACAGCATCCTGGTATCCACGACGACCACGCTGATCACCATGGTCCTCGCCGCGATGGCGGGCTACGGGCTCGCCAAGGGAAGGTTCCGCGGGCGTCGGCTGCTGCTCCGCAGCACCCTGCTCGCGTATGTGTTCCCACCGATCCTGCTGGTGGTGCCGCTCTTCGGCATCCTGGCGGATCTCGGTTACGCGAACACGCTGCCTGGGCTCATCGCGGTGTACCTGATCATCACGTTCCCGTTCGCGGTCTGGTTGCTCACGAGCTACTTCGCCACCCTGCCGACGGAGCTGACGGAGGCGGCACGTATCGACGGGGCGAGCAACATGCGCGCGTTCTGGTCGATCGCGCTACCGCTGACGCGCCCCGGGTTGGCCGCCGTCGCGATCTTCACCTTCATCAACACGTGGAACGAGTTCCTGTTCGCCTTCGTGATCGTGGGTGGGGGGCAGAACCGGACCGCGTCCGTGGGGCTCTCGGCCATCCTGCGCGGCGCCGAGGGCGCCGAGTACGGGGTCCTGATGGCCGGCTCACTGATCGCGATGATCCCGATCATCATCCTGTTCGTGTTCGCCCAGAAGCACATCGTGGCGGGCCTCACCGGCGGAGCCGTCAAGGGCTGAACCTGCCCGTAGATCCCCGGCCGCGGACACCGTCCAGGCCCCACATCAGAGGAGGACTCGCATGATCAAGATCTCTGCGCACACCATGGCCACCCCCGAGGAGACGCTGCCGGAGGCCATCGACCTGTTCGCGGAACTCGGCTTCGACGGTGTGGAACTCATCTGCGCGGACGACTACCCGTGCGGGATCGGCACCGACGTCCAGGCGGGCGAACTGAGAACCGTGCGTCGTGCCATCGAGGACCATGGCCTCGAGGTCCCCAATCTGGTCCCCTACGTCCGCGAGATCAACGTCATCGACGCCCAGGTGCGGCGCCGATGCATCGACGATCTCCTGCGGTGCATCGACTTCGCGGTGGCACTGGGTGCTGCCTCCGTGCGGATCTGGGCCGGGACCGACCCCGAACCTGGTCACGAGGACGAGCAGTACGCGCTGCTCATCGACAGCCTGCAGCAGCTCGCGCCGGTCGCCGGCGCCGCAGGAGTGGTGCTGAGCGTCGAGAACCACATGGGTTCCCACGCGATCACGGGTGCGATCACGGCCGGCATCGTCACCGACGTGGGCTCGGCACACGTCGGCGTTCTGTATGACCCTGCGAACCTGCTGGTGCTCGGCGATTCCGACTATCGGGCCGCTCTCGAGGTGCAGCTCCCGCACATCACGCACGTCCACTTCAAGGACGTGGACGTCCTGGGTGACAACCGGCACATGCCCAGGATCGTCGGTGAGGGTGAGGTTCCATGGGCGGAGATCCTCCCGGCGCTGTCCGCCGCGGGTTACGACCGGTTCGTCACCACCGAGTATGAGAAGCGATGGCATCCGGACGAACTCCCGCCCTCCCGCGAGGGGCTGGCGCACGAACTGGCCGCTGCCCGCAGGATGCTGGACCTGACCGGTGGTCGGGATGAGTGAGGCCGCGCGTGGGGTACCACGATGAAGGTGGCCGTGATCGGCTGCGGTCTGATCGGCGGCATCTATGCCCGCGTGATCCGGGATCTGGGCCACGACGTGGCTGCGGTGGTGGACCTCGATCCGGACCGGGCCCGGGCTGTGGCCGAATCCGCCTCCGCTCGCGCCTACGGGTCGGCGGACGAGATGTTCGCCGTTGAGAAGGACGTCGCTGCGGCCGGGATCAGCACGCCACCGAGTCTGCACCCGGCCCTGGTGGGACTGTGTGCCTCGCGTGGCATCTCGACCCTCTGCGAGAAGCCGCTCGCGCTTGATCTGGTGGGCGCAGAGGAGGCTCTGCGGGAGTGTCGACGTTACGGCACCCGGCTCGCCATCGGGTTCAAGATGCGCTTCGAACCGCTCTTCCGGCGGACCAAGGACCTGATCGACGCGGGCACCATCGGGCGCCTGCGCCACCTCCACCTCACGCACTACCAACCGATGCACGGCCAGGCATGGGGCCGCGCCGAGGGTGTCACGCTCGAGGTGCTCGCGCACGCCGTCGACCTCAGCCGGTGGCTGTTCGCGCAGGAGCCGACGGCGGTGCAAGCCACGCTCGGCGGCTTCACCCCGGAGGGTGGCGACGGCACCAGCCGGGTGCGCCTCGTGTTCGGGCCGGACCGCGACGCCGGCATCGCGGGCGGTTGGCTGCCCGACTACCCGGCCGTCGGGGGCAGGGACGATCACACACTGCTGGCCGTGGGGGAGCAGGGGTACATCCGAGCGGTGCGGCCCGGGTCGCTGACCGTGCACGCCGCGTCCGGCCAGGTCACCGAGACGGTGGGCGAGGCCGACTACGACGGACCGTTCGCCCGGGAATGGTCGGCCTTCTTCAGCCTCCTCGCCGGAGGCGACCCCGGTGACCTCGCGATCGAGGCGGATGCCCTCGCCGTGCAGCGCATCCTGGAGACCGTGCGCACCAGCCACCAGGGCTGGTCCCGGTAGCGGGCCAGGTCCCGCAACCAGCCGACGCCCTCCGGCGTCGGCGCGGACCGGGGGACGGTGACCGCGCGTCCTGCGACCGTGCGGATCGCAGGTGGTGCCCCGAGTGGGATTCGAACCCACACTGGATCGGGTTTGAGCCGAACGCCTCTGCCGGTTGGGCTATCGGGGCCAGTGCGCCGCATCACTGCGATCTCTGTCGTGCCATTCTGGCACAGGCATTAGGCTAGGCGATCGTGAGCACGGATGAGACCACCGGCGGGAAGCCGGGCAAGAAGTCGTCGAACGACGCAGATCTCCTCGACCTCGACACGGCCCCTGCGGCCGAGCCGGCGGCGAAGCCCAAGGCGGGGCGGATCCGACGCGTGGTCGTGGCCGAGGACGAGGCACTGATCCGCCTCGACGTGGTCGAGACCCTCAACGAGGCCGGGTACGAGGTGGTCGGCGAGGCCGGTGACGGCGAGACCGCGGTGCGGCTGGCCACCGAGCTCGAACCGGACATCGTCGTCATGGACGTGAAGATGCCCATTCTGGACGGGATCTCCGCCGCCGAGCGGATCACGAAGGCCAGGATCGCCCCGGTCGTGCTGCTGACCGCCTTCTCCCAGACCGAACTCGTGGAGCGTGCCCGGGACGCCGGCGCCATGGCGTACGTCGTCAAGCCGTTCACCCCGAACGACCTGCTGCCCGCCCTGGAGATCGCCCTCTCGCGGCACCAGGAGATCGCGGCCCTGGAGTCCGAGGTCGCCGACCTGACCGACCGCTTCGAGACGCGCAAGCGGGTGGACCGGGCCAAGGGTCTGCTGATGACGAAGATGGGCTTGTCCGAGCCGGAGTCGTTCCGGTGGATCCAGAAGACCTCGATGGACCGGCGCCTCACCATGCGTGAGGTGGCCGACGCCGTCATCGCACAGGTCGGCGCGGGCAAGGACTGACGCACGCAACGGCCGGCGACCCGCGTGAGCGCACCTGCGACCACGGTCGTCGGCCGTCGTTGTGCCGGTTCGGTCCATGCCCGGGTTTCATTCGTTCGAATGCAAATCGGGACTTCTGCCCGTGGCCCCAACGGGCGTATGGTGGGGGCCGACCTCGCTGGAACGGACGACGAACGGTGGTGAGACGGTTGGTTCGGATGGGTGGTGTGACCGCACGGGTGGCACACGCTGAGGACCTCGAGGCCGTCCTCCCCGTCCTCCGGGCCGCGCGAGCCGACTCGCCGCTCGGTGTCCAACTGATCAACCCCGACTCCGGGGCCCTCAACGAACTCCTGCGGGCGTGGTTCGGGATGGAGAACTCCAGCCTGATCATCGCCGAGGTGGACGAGACGATCGTCGGGCTGGCCCTCGTCCAGCAGATCGACGTGAACCTGTTCTCGGACATCGCGTACATGCACATCGAGGCGCTCTACGTCGACAACGAGCATCGACGGCGGGGCGTGGGTCGGGCGCTGATGCACCAGATCGCGGTGGTCGCCGCCCGCTGCGCCGGCGAGCGCGTCGTGACGATGCCGCTCACCGGCGCCCGCAGCGAACAGCGCTTCCTCTCCGGGCTCGGGTTCATCCCGGCAGGTTCCCGTCGGATCGCCGAGACCGCCGCACTGCTGCGGCGGCTGGAGCAGCCGGCCGGCGGCCGTGACAAGAGGGTCCGCGGCATCGACGAGTTGATCGCCCGCCGTCGGCGGTCCCGTGGGCTTCCCGAGACCCCGCCCCGTGGGCTCAGCCTGGTGGACCTGGCCGACCGTGCGGAGCGGACCGACCGGGCCGATCAGGACGGGGCGTCGAGCAGCATGCAGGTCAACCGGGAGGTGCAGACCCGCCGCCCGGACTCGTCCGCCACCGCGATCTCGTAGGTCGCCGTCGAACGGCCCAGGTGGATGGCCGTCGCCGTCCCGGTCACCCAGCCCTCCCGTGCGGCCCGGTGGTGGGTGGCGTTCAGCTCCAGCCCGACGGCGTAGCGCCCCGGGCCCGCGTGCGCGACCGCCGCGAAGGAGCCGAGGGTTTCCGCCAGCGCCGCCGTCGCCCCGCCGTGCAGGAGTCCTACCGGTTGCGTGTTCCCGGCCACCGGCATCCTGCCGACGGCCCGGTCCGCGCTGATCTCGAGCATCTCGATGCCGAGCTTCTCGATGAGCGTGCCCCGGGTCAGGTCGGCCAGGTCCGCGATGTCAGTCATGACGCATAGGGTGGCACCTGTGAGTGAGAACGTGCGACCCAAGCTCCTGCTGATCGACGGGCACTCGATGGCGTACCGCGCCTTCTTCGCCCTTCCCGTGGAGAACTTCTCCACCTCCACGGGGCAGGCCACGAACGCCGTCTACGGGTTCACCTCGATGATGATCAACCTGCTCCGCGACGAGGAGCCCACGCACGTCGCCGTTGCGTTCGACGTCTCGAGTCAGACGTTCCGCAAGGAGACCTACGCCGAGTACAAGGGCACCCGGAGCGAGACCCCGCAGGAGTTCCGCGGGCAGATCCCGCTGATCGAGGAGGTCATGGCCGCGCTCGCAGTGCCGACCCTGGGCAAGGAGGGCTTCGAAGCGGACGACATCCTTGCCACCCTCGCCACCCAGGCCAGTGCCGCCGGGCTGGACGTGCTCATCTGTTCCGGGGACCGGGACACCTACCAGCTCGTCGGGGAGTCGGTCACGGTCCTCTACCCGCGCAAGGGGGTCTCCGACCTGGTCCGGATGACCCCGGAGGCGGTCACCGAGAAGTACGGTGTCACGCCCGCGGAGTACTCGGACCTGGCCGCACTGGTGGGGGAGACGAGCGACAACCTGCCCGGGATCCCCGGCGTCGGCCCGAAGACGGCGGCGAAGTGGATCAACACCCACGGCGGGCTCGAGGGCATCATCGCGAACGCCCCCGCGATCGGCGGCAAGGCGGGGGAGAACCTGCGGGCCCACCTGGACCAGGTGATCCTGAACCGGCAGCTGAACCACCTGCTCCGGGACATGGAGCTGCCGCTCGGCGTCGACGACCTGGCCCGCCGCCCGTTCGAACGGGAGAAGGTGCATCAGGTCTTCGACGCGCTGGAGTTCCGGGTGCTGCGGGACCGGCTGTTCGAGATGACCCCGCAGGACGCCGAGACCGAGGCGGCCGAGGGCTTCGACCTGGACGTCACCGCGCTCGCACCGGGTGGCATGTCCGCCTGGCTGGAGGCGCGCGCCGGTGCCGAGGTGGGGCTGGATGTGCGCGGCTCCGCGGCGCAGGGCACCGGGGACGCGTGGGGTCTGGCACTGGCGGCCGACGGCGGCTCCGCCCTCACGATCGACCTCGCTGACATCTCGGTCGAGGACGAGACGGCGCTCGCGGCGTGGCTCGCGGACCCGGCCGCACCCAAGGTGGTGCACGAGGCCAAGTCCGCATGGCACAGCCTGGACGGACGCGGGTTCGTTCTCGACGGCATCACGTTCGACACCGCCATCGGTGCCTACCTGTGCCACCCGGACCAGCGCAGCTTCACGCTGGCGGACCTGTCCGTGCGGTACCTGCACCGTGAGCTGCGCGCCGGCGAGGAGGACTCCGGGCAGCAGATGCTCGTCCTGGAGGGGCCGGCCGAGGATGAGATCGGCGCCGTCCGGGCCGCCGCCGTCCTCGATCTGGCCGCGGCCCTGCGGACCGACCTCAACGAGCGCGGTGCGGCTGAGCTGCTCACCGATCTCGAGCTGCCGGTGGCTGCGGTCCTCGCCGAGATGGAGAAGGCCGGCATCGCCGCGGACGTCGACTACCTCACCGAGCTCGAGAGCCAGTTCGGGGACGCGGTCACCGACGCCGCGACCAAGGCCTACGAGGTGATCGGCCGCGAGGTGAACCTGTCCTCCCCGAAGCAGCTCCAGGAGGTCCTCTTCGACGAGCTCGGGATGCCGAAGACCCGCAAGACGAAGACCGGGTACACCACCGACGCCGACGCCCTCGCGGACCTGTACGCCAAGACCGAACACCCGTTCCTGGAACACCTGCTCATCCACCGGGACCAGATCCGGCTCCGGCAGACGGTAGAGGGGCTCCTGCGCACCGTGGCCCCGGACGGTCGGATCCACACCACCTACTCGCAGACCATCGCGGCCACCGGCCGGCTCTCCTCGGCGGACCCGAACCTCCAGAACATCCCGATCCGCACCGAGGAGGGGACCCGGATCCGGGCCGCGTTCGTGGTCGGCTCCGGCTACGAGAACCTGGTCACGGCCGACTACTCCCAGATCGAGATGCGCATCATGGCGCACCTGTCCGGGGACGCCGGCCTCATCGAGGCGTTCCGGTCGGGGGAGGACCTGCACTCGTTCGTCGGGTCGCGGGTGTTCGAGGTGGAGCCGGACGAGGTCACGGCCGCGATGCGCTCGAAGATCAAGGCGATGTCCTACGGCCTCGCCTACGGTCTGTCCGCGTTCGGGCTGTCAAAGCAGCTCAAGATCGAGACGTCCGAGGCGCGCACCCTCATGGACGGCTACTTCGAGCGCTTCGGCGGCGTGCGCGACTACCTCGCCTCCGTGGTCGCGCAGGCCCGCACCACCGGCTACACCGAGACCATCCTCGGCCGCCGCCGGTACCTGCCGGACCTCACCTCGGACAACCGGCAGCGCCGGGAGATGGCCGAGCGGATGGCCCTGAACGCGCCGATCCAGGGCAGCGCCGCGGACATCATCAAGGTCGCGATGATCGGGGTGGAGCGGGCCCTGCGGGAGCAGGGGCTGAAGTCCCGGCTGCTGCTCCAGGTGCACGACGAACTCGTCGTCGAGGTCGCGCCCGGTGAGGCAGAGGCAGCGGAGGCGGTGCTGCGCGAGCAGATGGGCGCCGCCGCGGACCTCGCCGTGCCGCTGGACGTGTCCGTGGGGACCGGGAAGAGCTGGCGCGACGCCGGTCACTGAGTCCGTCCTCGCGCGCCGAGCTCAGGCAGGCAGCCGGGCCTGGAGGATCACGGTCCCGGGTAGTAGGGCGCCGCGCTCCGGGCCCCACCCGCCCCACACGTTCGTGTTGTCAGCGGGCCACTCCGGCTCGAGGAGACCGGAGATCACGAAACCCGCGCCGACGAGGTCCCGCACGTGGTCACCCAGGGTCCGGTGGAACTCGGCGTACAGGGGCTCACCGGCGTCGTCGGTCTCGACGTAGGGCGTGCGGTCGAAGTAGGACCGGACCGCGGTCAGCCCGTGCGTGCTCGGGTCGTCGGGGAAGGCCCACCGGATCGGGTGGGTCACCGAGAACACCCACAACCCACCGGGGCGCAGCACCCGCGCCACCGCTGCGTGCACCCGGTCGGCGTCGGGCACGAACGGCAGCGCCCCGAACGCCGTGAACACCACGTCGAACGAGGCGTCCGCGAACGGCAGGTCGCGGGCGTCGGCCACCACGGTGGGCACGGCGATCCCGGTCGCGGAGTCCAGCGCCGCGGCCGCCGCCACCATCCCGGGCGCCACGTCCGTGGCGACCACGTCCACCACTCCCCGCGAACGCAACCACCGGGAGCACTGCGCCGCCCCGGCGCCGACCTCCAGCACCGAGCGGGAGGCGAGGTCCGCCGTCGGCCCCAGCAACTGGGCCTGCTCCTCCCGCAACCCCTCGGGGCACCAGCAGAAGTCGGCCGCACCCAGGAACTCGCCGTGCTCGTCCAGGTACTCCTGCGCACCCTCGCTCCACCAGGCGGCGTTCGCGCCGGCCGCCCGGCCGCCGTCGACCAGCTCGTATCCGGCCCGCGCCAATGGCCCGCGGTGATCGGTGCCCATGGGTCCTCCCTCGTTCGGCGTCAGCCTAGACTCGGTCCCGGGCGGCCCTGATGCCGAGCGACCAGCCGACGCGAATCGACATCAGGGAGTGGCCATGCGCATCGGACTGATAACCGGGGGCGGCGACTGCGCAGGACTGAACGCCGCGATCCGTGCGGTCGTCAAGCACGCGCACGGCTCCTACGGACACTCGGTGATCGGCTTCCGCAACGGCTGGCGCGGCGTGGCCGAGGGCGACGTCCGCCCCCTCGCCCGCGATGACATCCGCGGCGTACTGGCGCTCGGCGGGACCTTGCTCGGCACCGCACGGTTCCACCCGCACTCGGAGCCCGGCGGCATGGACGCGGTCCTGGCGACGCTGGAGGCGGAGCGGATCGACGCGATGATCTGCGTCGGCGGGGACGGCACGTTGCACGCGGCCAGCGTCGTGGCCGAGCACGGGGTGAACGTCATCGGGATCCCGAAGACCATCGACAACGACGTCGAGGGCACGGACGCCTCGATCGGGTTCGAGACCGCCGTGCACGTGGCCACCGAGGCGATCGACCGCCTGCACACCACCGCCGAGTCACACAACCGGGTCATGGTGGTCGAGGTGATGGGCCGGCACGCAGGGTGGATCGCCGTGCAGGCGGGCATCGCCGGAGGCGCCGTTCGACATCGACCGCGTGGTCCGCACGCTCAAGCACCGGCACCGGGCGCACGCGTCGTTCTCCATCGTGGTGGTGGCCGAAGGCGCGGTGCCCGCCGAGGGCACGTCGCTGGAGTTCGAGACCCGGCTCGGCCCGCACGGCGAGATCATCGCCGGCTCCACGGGGGAGCGTGTCGCCGCCGAGATCGCCGCGCGGACCGGGTTCGAGACCCGCGTCACCGTGCTCGGTCACGTGCAGCGCGGCGGCACGCCGCTCCCGGGCGACCGGATCCTGGCCTCCCGGTTCGGCTACGCCGCGGTGGAGGCCCTCGCCCAGGGACGCAGCGCCGTCATGACCGCGCTGCGCGGGGACCGGGTCGAACTGGTGCCGCTCAGCGAGGTCGCGGGCCGGCTCAAGCGCGTACCGGACGAGCTGATCGCGGTCGCGTCCGCGCTCGCGTGAGCCGCAGCGGCCGGCTGTCGTGGCCGACGACGAGGCTGGTAGCGATGCCTGGCCGGACACGATAGACTAGTAGACGGCTTTTCGTGCCCTCCTGCGCCGCCCGGCGATCGGAACACCGGTCACCATGGAACACACGGTTCGCGGGGGCTACGCGTGCCACCATCCCCTGTCCGCACTATTCCTGTCCACATCGGAGTCCAACACTCTATGACTATCACCACCCCCGCCACGACGACGGTCCCGCAGGTCGCGATCAACGACATCGGCTCGGAAGAAGACTTCCTCGCAGCCGTCGATGCGACCATCAAGTACTTCAACGACGGAGACATCGTCGAGGGCACCGTCGTCAAGGTTGACCGGGACGAGGTCCTCCTCGACATCGGTTACAAGACCGAAGGCGTCATCCTTTCCCGCGAGCTCTCCATCAAGCACGACGTCGACCCCGATGAGGTCGTCTCCGTTGGTGAGCGCGTCGAGGCCCTCGTCCTCCAGAAGGAGGACAAGGAGGGTCGTCTGCTCCTGTCCAAGAAGCGCGCGCAGTACGAGCGGGCCTGGGGCACGATCGAGAAGATCAAGGAGGAGGACGGCGTCGTCACCGGCACCGTCATCGAGGTCGTCAAGGGCGGCCTCATCCTCGACATCGGCCTGCGTGGCTTCCTGCCCGCCTCCCTCGTGGAGATGCGCCGCGTCCGCGACCTTCAGCCGTACATCGGCCAGGAGATCGAGGCCAAGATCATCGAGTTGGACAAGAACCGTAACAACGTGGTCCTGTCTCGTCGCGCCTGGCTCGAGCAGACGCAGTCCGAGGTTCGTTCCACCTTCCTGCAGACGCTGCAGAAGGGCCAGGTTCGTCCCGGTGTGGTCTCGTCCATCGTCAACTTCGGTGCGTTCGTGGACCTCGGCGGCGTCGACGGTCTCGTGCACGTCTCCGAGCTGTCCTGGAAGCACATCGACCACCCGAACGAGATCGTGGAGGTCGGCCAGGAGGTCACCGTCGAGGTCCTCGACGTCGACTTCGACCGCGAGCGTGTCTCCCTGTCGCTGAAGGCGACCCAGGAGGACCCGTGGCAGGCCTTCGCCCGCACCCACGCCATCGGGCAGGTCGTGCCGGGTAAGGTCACCAAGCTCGTTCCGTTCGGTGCGTTCGTGCGCGTCGAGGACGGTATCGAGGGTCTGGTCCACATCTCCGAGCTGGCCCAGCGCCACGTGGAGCTGCCGGAGCAGGTCGCGAAGGTCGACGACGAGGTGTTCGTCAAGGTCATCGACATCGACCTCGAGCGTCGCCGGATCTCGCTGTCCCTCAAGCAGGCCAACGAGGGCGTCGACCCCAGCAGCGACGACTTCGACCCGTCCATGTACGGCATGGCGGCGGAGTACGACGAGCAGGGCAACTACAAGTACCCCGAGGGCTTCGACCCGGAGACGAACGAGTGGCTCGAGGGCTACGACACCCAGCGCGAGGCATGGGAGGCGCAGTACGCGCTGGCCCAGGCTCGCTGGGAGGCCCACAAGCAGCAGGTCGCGGCGGCCATCGAGGCCGACGCCGACCCGGGCACCTCCTCCAGCAGTTCCTCCTCCTCGTCCTCCACCTCCTCGGACTCGGGCTCGGACTCCTCGTCCTACAGCTCGGCTCCGGTCGAGGCGGCCGGCACGCTGGCCTCGGACGAGGCCCTCGCCGCGCTGCGCGAGAAGCTGACCGGCGGCTGATCCAGCCCCACGCAGTACCTCGACGGCCCGTCACCCCGCACCGGGGTGGCGGGCCGTCGGCCTAGGCAGGGCTCTGCGTGGCCAGCGATGGTCAGCATCCCTCGACCGCCGGCGGCCGTCCCCACCGCGCCGGCCCCGGCGACGGCGTCTATACCCGCCACCGCGAGTGCGGGCACGACGAGGAAGACTCAAGTGGCCCTGGTCGCGGCACGCTGGCGTCGTACGACGGCGTTGTAGTACTCGACCAACGCCTCCAGACCGGCGTCCAGGTCGCGAGGGTCCGACTCGGGTAGCATTGTCTGCTCCCACGACCAGAGTCGGCGCCTCGCATGCTGGAAGTCCTCGTCCTGGACCAGGTCGATCGTGCGGCGTAGCGTCTGCTCGTCGGCTTCCAGGGTGTCGCGAGCCGGAGTCGTAGTCGGATCCCGTCGGATTTCACGCCGGGCGGTGCCGGAGGCAACGCGGCCCCGTCGCTGCTGCCGGTGAGGGCTCCCGCCTCGTTTCGGGTCTGGAAAGGCTGCCGCCCTGTCGCGCTCGAGTCCAACCCTCGTGTCCCTTGAAGGCGGTGTGCACCTTTGGTTGCTCGAGGACCGCCGACCCGAAGCGGTCATCCGATTCGCCCATGAGCCTGGCAAGGGGGTAGGTGGGTCATCGTCGCCCAGTTGGGTGACGCGTAGGGCCAGCAACCCCGGGTCCCAGCCCTCGCGCTCCCACCGGGCGTGCTCCGCGTCGTCGTCGGGAGATGGAATTACCAGCACGTCGAATGTCAGTAGATCGGTGATGAGCCGGCCGAGGTTCTGATGAGCCTGCATCGAGTACGTGCCCCAGCGCGGCCGGTTCTCTAGCCACCGCTCAACCCAGTCAGTCATGTCGGCTCCCCGCGCTGGACGGCAGGAACCCGAGCATGAGGCTACCTCGGTGGAGGCGCCGGAGCCCGGGAGCCAGCGGGCACGCTGGCCAGACCGGGCTGTGCGAACCGACCCGGTGCGGCAGCCCTCGGCGTAGACTCGCTCCGGCGCGCACGTCCCCGAAACGGGGACTGTTCCGGGCCGAGGTGGCCCACATCCACAATGATCGTGCTCATCGGGGGATTCGGTCCCATGAGTGAGTTCCTCGTCCATGAAGCGCAGGTCGACGGTCCGGCTGCCCACGTCCTGGTGGTCGGGGTCGGGAACTACCCGCACCTGCTCGGCGGCAGCGGGCCGATCTCCGCTAAACATGGCGGGATGGGGCAATTGACGTCGTGCCCGGAGTCCGCCCGGGCGTTCGCGGCCTGGGCGATCGCCGAGCTCGACACCCCGGTGCCCCTCGGCTCCGTGACCCTGCTGCTGTCGGAGGCCGACCCGAGCCCGTTCCTGCATCCCACGACCGGCGCAAGGTTGGCCGTGGCCCCCGCGACCGCCGACAACGTGGAGACGGCACTTTCGCAGTGGCGTGCCCGGGGTGACGCGGGAGCGGGGGAGCGGCTCGTCCTGTTCTTCTCCGGGCACGGGATCGCCGCCGGCGCCGACCTCACCCTGCTCGCCGAGGACTACGGCGCCAAGCCGCACAACGCGCTGGACGGCGCCGTCGACTTCCGCAACGTCGTCGCCGCCATGGACCAATGCCTCGCCAGGGAGCAGCTCTACTTCGTGGACGCGTGCCGGGTCGGCTCCTTGGCGTTGCTGAGCGCAGGGAGCAACAACGGCCGCCCGATCTTCCAGCAGGACCTGCTCGCGCCGGCCCAGCCGCAGATGCGCCGAGCGCCCGTGTTCTACGCGGCGCTGCCCGGTACGAGTGCCTACGGGATCCCGGGCCGACCCAGCGTGTTCACGCGGGCACTGCTGGCCGGGTTGCAGGGTTACGGGGCCGACGACTTCGACGGCGGGGACTGGCAGGTCACGCCCTCGCGACTGCAGGACGCCCTCGAGGTCCTCATGGCGTTGGAGGCCCCCGAGTTGGGACGGCTGCCAGTCCCGGCGGCCGAGCACCATGGCAGGGTCGTCATCCGTGCGCTGGCCGAGGCCCCGGACGGGCTGACGATCGTCGAGTGCGACCCGCGCGAGGCCACGGAGGCGGCGTCCTTCGCCTGCTTCGAGAACGACCTCGAACGGGCTCGGCGCGGTCCCGCGAAGCGGGCCTGGACGGTTCCGCTGCCAGAGGGGCGGTACCGGTTCGTCGCCGAGTTCGCCGACGGCTCCTTCCGGCGCGAGGAGGTCGAGCGACGGGTGCACCCGCCGCTCATGCGCATCCCCCTGAGGGTCCGGCCATGAGCGAGTTGCTGCTGCGGGTCGACAAGTACCTCGACGGCGCCGAGGTCCCCCACGGGGCCGTCGCGCAGGTCCTCGCGTTCGACTCCCGCGGCGGGCGATCGCCGGCGGCGGACGTGCGCGACGTCGTCGTTCCGGTCGGCGGGAACGTGGCCCCGGCGTCGATCCCGGTCGAACCTGGGGACTACCTCATCGAGGTCCTGTTGCCCAACGGTGAGCGAACGAGCGCCGAGGTCAGGGCTGGAGAAGCACCCGTCAGCGTGGACCTGGCCGTGACGCACTCGCCGCGGGAGTGGCTGAGCTGGCAGCACCTGGTGGGAGGGGTTCCCCTCCGCGAGAACATGCGGCCGGGCCGGGGCGCCGGACCGGTGCGGCTGGAGTGGCTGGAGGGCCTCCCCCGAGGGCGCGTCGGCCTGGCCGGTCCTGGCTACCCGTGGCGGGCGGTCCTCGCGATCGTCACCGGCGCCGAGCCCGCGCCGGAGGGCTTGGCGGTTGCCCCGCTGACCGGTGAGTCCGGCTGGCAGCTCTACCGCTTCGGAGCGGCCGGGGCCCTGAAGTGGCTGGATCAGGAACCGGAACCCGGCGGGCCGATGCGCCGCCGTTACCTGGTGGCACGCAGTGGCGCAGATGTGTCGCTCGTGCCCGTGCCGGTGCCGTGGCCCATCACCTCGGGCGGCGCCGCGGTCGTCGACGTGCTCGTGCGCGACCAGCCGGACGGCGCACGGATCCTGATCTCGCCGATGGACCAATACATCGCGCCGGTGATCGGGTTCTTGAGTGCGGGGTCGGCGCAACCCGCGCGGGTGCTCGTCGACCACGCCAGGTCTCGGCTGTTCGAGAAGATGGTGAATCCGTTCGCGGCCGCCGCGGGCGGGTACGTCCTGCTCGCCACCGAGGAGACGGGCGACACCGCGTGGCATCCGTTGATCGCGAACCTGGCCGCGCGGTTCGACTGGCTGCCCGACGGCGCCGTCCTGCAGGGCCGACTCCTGTTGCGGCACCGGAGCGGCAGCGCCGACGTGCACGCGGCCCGCGATTCCTTCATGGAGGCGTACCGGCGTGGCCTGCCGTTCTACACGCTCGGCCTGCAGTGGCTCGTCGACGGCCTGCGCACCTTCGCCGGCACCGGCGACGAGGAGGCGGGGCGGATGCTCGCCACCGTGCAGGAGGTGGCGTGGCACGCCGACCTCGCCCAGCCGTTCGCGACGCTCCGCTCGGGCACCGGATGAGCCGGACGTTCGCCGTCGAGATGCTGCCGGCCCGGGAGGGGGACTGCCTGCTCGTCTCCTGGGGCGACGTGGACCATCCGCACCGGCTCCTGATCGACGCGGGGCGGGCCGGCACACGCCGGGCCATCCGGGACCGGTTCGCCGCCGCATCACCGGATGAGCGTCGGCTCGAGTTGCTCATCGTGACCCATGTCGACCGCGACCACATCGAGGGCGTACTGCCGCTGCTGTCCGACCCGGATCCGCCGATCACGTTCCGGGACGTCTGGTTCAACGGGTATCACCACCTCCACGACGGCAGGATCGAGACCTTCGGTCCAGTCCAGGGAGAACGGCTGACCCGGCTCCTGGAGCGGCCCGACACCTCCTGGAACGGTGCTTTCGGAGGTCGGTCCGTCGAGGTGACCCACGCCCCGGAGCCCGTCACCCTCGCGGGTGGGTTGACGCTGCGGGTCCTGGCCCCGGACCGCGACGATCTGGAACGGTTGATCCCCGTCTGGGAGCGGGAGTGCCGGCGAGCCCGCCTGACCCCGGGCGGTGAGGAGTCCACCGCCGTCGACATCGAGGCGCCCCTCGGGTACGAGTCGTTCGGCCCGATCGACGTGCCGGGTCTCGCCGCCGTGCCGTATATCCCGGACCCGAGCGAGGCGAACGGCTCGAGCATCGTCGTCCTCGCCGAGTACGAGGGCCGGCGCGTGCTGCTGGCCGCCGATGCGCACGCCGAGACCCTCGTGCGGGCGCTCGCACCGCTGGCGGCGGAGAGCGGGTCCCGCCGGGTGATGCTCGACGCGGTCAAGGTCCCGCACCACGGGAGCCGGCACAACCTCTCGCGTGAACTCGTCGCTCTGCTCGAGAGTCCGCGCCTCCTCATCTCGACGAACGGCGCCCACCACCAGCACCCGCACGACGTGGCACTCGCGCGCATCCTCGCCGACGGCGGGCAACCGCACCTCGTGTTCAACTACCGCACGGCGCAGACCCTGGTCTGGGACGACGACACACTCCGGGCGCAGTGGCTCTACACCACCTCGTACCCGCCAGCAGGGCAGGACGGAACGAACGCCGTCGACCTGTGTGCCGACCCCGACGACCGGCGGCCCGATACGACAGTGTGAGCCGTAGAGTCCTGTTGTGCCCACCGTTCTGCTCACCGGATTCGAACCCTTCGACGGCGCCACCAGCAACCCCTCGATCGAGGCAGTGCGACTGGTCGATCGCGACTGGGACCGTGCCGAGCGGCTCGTCGTGGCCGAGCTGCCCGTGGCCTACGCCCGGATGGGCGCCGACCTGGACGTCCTGCTCGCCGAGCACCATCCGGACGTCGTCATCGGCGCGGGCCTGGCCCCCGGTCGGGACCGGGTCGGCCTCGAGCGCCTCGCGGTGAACCTGTGCGACGCCCGGATCCCCGACAACGACGGGGCCCAGCCCGCCGAAGCCCCGGTGCTGGCCGGGCAACCCACCGCGCTGTTCACGTCGCTGCCGGTCAAGGCCACCCGCATGCTGCTGGCGGACGCCGGCATCGAGGCGGAGCTGTCGATGACCGCCGGCACGTTCGTGTGCAACGCGATGTTCTTCCGCGCGGCGGCGTGGGCCGGCCTTGCGCTGGGCCGTCGCGCCGGTTTCGTGCACGTGCCGATGCCCGACGGCGTCGGCTCGCCCGATCTGGCGACGCTCGCCCGCGCGGTGCGCGTCAGCGTCGACGCGGCGCTCGACGTCGACGCGGAACTGCAGGTCGCCGCTGGCGACACCGACTGAGCGCAGCGCCATCCGCCCACCTCACCAGGGCGCCACCGCACCTCGTAGGGTGGTGCCCGTGCTACATATCGGCCTCACCGGGGGCATCGCCGCCGGCAAGTCCACGATCGCCGCGGTCCTCACCGACCTGGGCGCCCACCTGATCGACGCGGACGTGATCGCCCGCGAGGTGGTCGAGCCGGGCACGCCGGGCTTGTACGCCGTGGCCGGGGCGTTCGGCGACGATATATTGACGGCCGACGGCACCCTGGACCGGCCCGCTCTCGGCCGGGTGATCTTCGGTGACGACGCCGCCCGGGCCCGGCTGAACGCCATCGTGCACCCGCTCGTCGGCGAGGCCACGAAGGCCCGGGTGCGGGCGCTGCCGTCGGACGCGATCGTGGTCCACGACGTCCCGCTCATCGTGGAGAACGGCCTCGCGGCCAACTACCACTTGGTCCTGGTGGTGGGCGCGTCCGAGGACGTGCGCCTGAACCGGCTGGTCACCGACCGCGGCATGACGCCCGAGGACGCCCGGGCGCGCATCGCGGCTCAGGCCGACGACGGTGCCCGGCGCCGGGTCGCCGACGTATGGATCGACAACGAACGACGTCCGGACGAGGTGCGCACCGCCGTCGGGCAGTTGTGGAGGAGACGGATCGCGCCGTACGCGCGCAACCTCGAGGCGGGTGCCGTGGCGGCCCGATCCGGGCCGGCACTGCTGTTCGAACCGCCCGAGCCGCCGCGTACCTGGGTGGCGCAGGCGGACCAGATCCTCGCCCGGCTGCGCCGCGCCGGCGGGGAACGGATCCGCTCGGCGGAGCACATCGGGTCCACCGCCGTGCCGGGGCTGGCGGCCAAGGACGTGCTCGACCTGCAGCTCGGTGTGGACACCCTCGCGGATGCGGACCGGATCGCCGAGGCGCTAGGCCGGGCCGGGTTCCCCGTGCGGGCGGGGGAGTGGGCAGACACCCCGAAGCCGAACGAACCCGATCCCCGCCGGTGGGACAAGCGGCTGCACGGCAACGCGGATCCGGGCCGGGCGGTGAACCTGCACGTGCGGGTGGTGGGCGGACCTGCCTGGACCTACGCCCTGGCCTTCCGGGACTGGCTCCGCGCCGACGATGCCGCACGCGAGGAATACGCGGCACTGAAGCGCCGAACCGCGGCCGGCACCGCCGACACCCGCGCCTACGCGGCCGCGAAGGAGCCCTGGTTCACCCAGGTCTGGCCCCGCCTGCAGGAGTGGGTCGCCGCCGAACGGTGGCAACCACCGGCCCTGTGATCGACGCATCGGCGCTCCCGTGCGCGACCGGTGATCGGCACGGGAGCGCAGTGCGCTTATGCGGTGAGCTGGGTCAGGCGAGCGACGCCGTCAGCGTGATCTCGGTGGCAGCGAGGGCCTTCGACACCGGGCAGCCCTCCTTCGCCGCGACGGCGAGCTTCTGGAAGTCCTCTTCCGAGAGGTTGTCGACCGTTGCCGACACGGTCAGGTGGATGCCGGTGATCGCGGCCCCGCCCTCGGCGCCCGGGTCGAAGGTGACCTTCGCTCCGGTGTTGATCTGCGTCGGCGGGGTGCCGTTGGAGTCGAGCACGTTCGAGAACGCCATCGAGTAGCACGCGGCGTGCGCGGCACCGATGAGCTCCTCGGGGTTGGTGGTGCCGCCGTTCTCCTCGGTACGGGCCTTCCAGTTGATGTCGAACGTCGCGAGCTTGGAGCTGTCCAGGCTCGCTGAGCCCGACCCCTGGAACAGGTTCCCGGACCAGGATGCGCTTGCGCGGCTGACGAGTGCCATCTGTCGATTTCCTCCTTCGCCCGCCCGGACGTTCCGTGCGCGGCGTCGTGAGCCAGTCTGCCTCGCCGGCCGCCTTCGCGACAGCGCGGTTCACGACCCGGGCACACCGACGTGATCGCGGAGGAATCGGGCGACGTCCGCCAGCTCGGCGGCGGCGACGCCGTGGCCCGCCCCGGGGTACCGGCGCTCGGTGAGGTCGACGTGTGAGGTGAGGAACGCCGTCGTGCGCATCACGGCGTCCGCGGTGATGACCGGATCGGCATCGTCACGGCCCCAGAACACCGGCGGGCGGATCTGCGAGAGGGCCTCGTCCCCGGCCACCAACCCACCGGCGGTGAAGCCGGACAGGACGACGCCGCACGCGTAGTCCTCGGGGTTGTGGCGCAGCAGGTGGGTCACCATCGCGCCGCCCTGGGAGAATCCCAGCAGGGCCACGGGCCCCGGTGTACGGACCCGCGCGTGCGTGTGCTCCAGCCACCGGCGGATGCCCCGCACACCGGCATCCAGGTAGGCGGGGTCCGGCCGGCCGGGGTCGGTGATCGGGAACCAGGCGTAGCCGCGGCCGGCCCCGACGTCGACCGGCAGCGGTGCCCGCAGGCTGGCGATCACGAACTCCGCCGGCAGGTGCGGCATCAGGCCGGCGAGGTCGGCCTCGTTGGAGCCGAAGCCGTGCAGCAGGACGAGCAGCGGCCGCTCGTCGAGGGCGGCGTTGACCCGGTTCTGTGGTACCGACCAGACGGTCGCCCCGGCGTCCAGCGGCAGGGTCTCGGGGCGCAGTGTCGACATGGCGGAAGTCTGGCACGCCTGCGTTCGGCCGACGGCGTACCGGTGCCGATCGATGAATGTCACCGGTCCGACGTACCTTTGTGTCATGCGCCCTGTCACCGATCTGCAACGGACCGTCGCCCCGTTCGAGGTGATCTCCGAGTACACCCCCTCGGGGGACCAGCCGACCGCCATCGCCGACCTCACGGAGCGGTTGAAGGCCGGGGAGAAGGACGTGGTGCTCCTCGGGGCCACCGGTACCGGGAAGTCGGCGACCACGGCCTGGCTGATCGAGCAGGTGCAGCGGCCCACGTTGGTGATGGCGCCGAACAAGACCCTGGCCGCCCAGCTGGCCAACGAGTTCCGCGAGCTCCTGCCGAACAACGCCGTCGAGTACTTCGTCTCCTACTACGACTACTACCAGCCCGAGGCGTACGTCCCGCAGTCGGACACCTACATCGAGAAGGACTCCTCGATCAATGACGAGGTCGAGCGGCTGCGGCACTCGGCTACGAACAACCTGCTCACCCGGCGCGACGTCATCGTGGTCGCGTCGGTGTCCTGCATCTACGGTCTTGGCACCCCGCAGGAGTACGTGGACCGGATGGTGCCGCTGCGGGTCGGGGACAGCATCGACCGCGACGACCTGCTCCGCCACTTCGTGACCATGCAGTACACCCGCAACGACATGGCCTTCACCCGGGGCACGTTCCGGGTCCGCGGGGACACGATCGAGATCATCCCGGTGTACGAGGAGCTCGCGATCCGGATCGAGATGTTCGGGGACGAGATCGAGTCCATCCAGACGCTGAACCCGCTCACCGGCGAGGTGGTGCGCTCGGAGACCGAGACGCACCTGTTCCCGGCCACCCACTACGTGGCCGGACCGGAGCGGATGGAGCGGGCCATCGGGACGATCGAGGTCGAGCTCGCCGAGCGCCTGGCCGAGTTCGAGGCGCAGGGCAAGCTCCTGGAAGCGCAGCGGCTGCGGATGCGCACCACCTACGACATCGAGATGATGCGCCAGATCGGATCCTGCTCGGGGATCGAGAACTACTCACGGCACATCGACGGGCGCGAGGCCGGCTCCGCCCCGCACACACTGCTGGACTACTTCCCCGAGGACTTCCTGCTCGTCATCGACGAGTCGCACGTGACCGTGCCGCAGATCGGGGCGATGTTCGAGGGGGACTCCTCGCGCAAACGCACCCTGGTGGAACACGGGTTCCGGCTGCCGAGCGCGATGGACAACAGGCCGCTGCGCTGGGAGGAGTTCCTGGACCGGATCGGGCAGACCGTGTACCTGTCCGCCACCCCGGGCTCCTACGAGCTGTCCCAGTCCGACGGCGTCGTCGAGCAGATCATCCGGCCCACCGGGCTGGTGGACCCGAAGGTGGTGGTCAAGCCGACCCAGGGTCAGATCGACGACCTGCTCGCCGAGATTCGGGAGCGAGCGGGCCGCGACGAGCGGGTGCTCGTCACCACGCTCACCAAGAAGATGGCCGAGGACCTCACCGACTACTTCCTGGAACGGGACGTGCGGGTGCGTTACCTGCACTCTGAGGTGGACACGCTGCGTCGGGTGGAGCTGCTCCGCGAGCTGCGCTCGGGGGTGTTCGACGTGCTCGTCGGGATCAACCTCCTGCGCGAGGGTCTCGACCTCCCGGAGGTGTCCCTGGTGAGCATCCTGGACGCGGACAAGGAGGGCTTCCTGCGCTCGTCCACATCCCTGATCCAGACCATCGGGCGGGCCGCGCGGAACGTGTCCGGCGAGGTGCACATGTACGCGGACTCGATCACACCGTCCATGAAGATGGCTCTGGAGGAGACCGACCGGCGCCGGGAGAAGCAGGTCGCCTACAACACGGCGAACGGCATCGACCCCACCCCGCTGCGCAAGCGGATCGGGGACATCACCGAACTGCTCGCCCGCGAGGAGATCGACACCAAGGAGCTCCTGGCCGGTGGCTACCGTCAGCAGGGCAAGGGACGCGGCGGGAAGGCGTCTGCGCCCACGTCCACCCGGGAGAAGCTCGCGGGGGCGGCGGCGTCGGATCTCGCGGACCTCATCCAGGAACTGAACGATCAGATGCACGCGGCCGCGGAGGAACTGCAGTTCGAGCTCGCGGCCCGGCTCCGGGACGAGGTCTCGGACCTCAAGAAGGAGCTGCGGCAGATGATGCAGGCGACGGCCTGAGACCGCGGCCGTCCCGCATTGCGGTGGCGTCGGGGGACACGACCGTCACGGCGCCAGCGTTGTGATCACCCACTCCGCCGTGGTCCAGTCCTGCGCGGACACCGCGGCGGCGTCCGCGTCGAGGGTGGCGGGATCCAGGGTCAGCCCGCGGCTGGTGTCGGCGCCCAGCTCGGCCTGCTGCATCTGCTGGGCGTCGAACTCCACCGTGCTGACGAACAACTTGAGGACATCCACGGCTCGGGACCGGCCCGGGGCCACCGTCATCCGGACCGTCGGCTCACCGGTGGCGTCGAGGACCCAGGCCTCCTCGCCGGCCCCGAGCCAGGCGCCGCCCCCGGGCAGCAACGGCACCACACCGTGGTCCTGGGTGAGCGCGAACAGGGCGCAGAACAGCGTGGGCCCGAGCCGGTTGACAACCCGGATCCGCGCCGGCGCCCACCGTTGCCCGGGTGGGCATCGCACCTCCACGGTGCCGTCCACGGGTAGCGGGGTGCCGTCCGGCTGCTCGACGGCGACGTCGACCGTCCCCACGGGGATCGTGGTGCCCGGGTTGCGCCGGTCGAGCAGGTCGTGCCAGCGACCGATGTGTGCCGCCCGGGCCGGATCGCCGCCCGCGTCGCCGGCGCCTTCGCCGGCCGGGCCGCCGCCCGGGTCGCCGGTGCTCGTGCGGCCACCGGCCGCGCCGGCACCCGCCGTGCCGTGGCCTTCGGGCCCGCCCGGGGCGGTGCCCGCCCGGCCCACGCTCGCGCGATAGGTGCGTGCCGGATCGAGGGCACCCTCGCCGTCGGTGATCCGGACGTCGCTCTCACCGACCCGCACCGCGCTGAGGACGCCCCGCGCGAGCGGACCGGCCGAGGCCGGCGAGGCACCGCCCTGCGCCGCGCCGATCGGGAACAGCGCGATCTCCGTGCGGCCGACGGCGATGTCCGGGAGTCCGTGCACCACGCCGCCGTCGAGCAGCCACCGACCACCGCGGATGCTCACCGTGAACGGGTGCGCGGCCAGCACCGCGGCGCCGCCGAGGAACGGTTTGTCGAGGTCTCCCGGCTCGGCCACCTCGAGCTGCGGGCTCTGATCGGCGACCAGATCCAGGGTGGCAGCGCTGCACATCCGGTGGATGTCCCGATAGGAGAGCGGCCCGATCGCGCCCGTGAGGGCCCGCTCGAGGCCGGCCGACAGCACCCCGCGGGTGACACCCCGCACCGGTCGCTCCTTGGCCTTCTGGTCCGAGCGGCACGCGGACAACGCCACCCAGCGCGCGGCCGGCTTCGCATCGCCCAATCCTCTGGTGGTCGTCAGGGACAGGCTCACGCCCGGCGGGCGGATCCGGTCGTCCGCGGGCGCCGCGCGGACGCCGCCGGTGGCATCGTCGTCGACCGTGCGGGTCCCGCCCCCCGAGTGGCAGCAGTCCAGCACGGCGAGCACGTGGCCGCCGCGCCGCGCGGCCAGGCCGAGCAACTGCGCGAGCTCCTTGTCCGCCAGGTCGAACACGTCGGGGGTCCGGGCGTCGTAGGGGACCAGGGTCTCGATGAGTCGATCGGGCTCAGCGTGCCAGCTCGACTCGGGGGCCCGCTCCTGGGAGCCGTGCCCGCTGTACCAGAACACGGCGACGTCGTCGGGCCCGGTGCGGCCGAGGTGCTCGAAGAACGTGGCGATCAGGGCCTCCCGGGTCGCCTCGGCGTCACGCAGGGTGCGCACCTCCAGCGCGGCGCCCGTGGACTCCGCGCGCACTCGCAGGACCTGCTCGGCCGCCGCGACGTCGTTGCCGCAGCCCGCGAGAGGCGTGATCGCGAGGTAGTCGTCGATACCCACGAGAAGTGCCCGGACGGTGCCGGCCATGCGTTCCTCCCTGATCGCCGGCGGTGATGCTCCAGTCTCGCGCGATCGGCCCTGCCGCGACGGGTGATTCGGTGCGCATCCCCGGGTGAATCGGCCGGTTCGCGGGAATCACACGGTATTTCGCTGTGCCGGTTGCGCAGCGGTCGGACAATGGAACCGAGCCGCCTTCGGCGTTCACCGGTGAACGCCGACCGCGGAGCGGAGGTGTTACTCGTGCGTGCATATCTCGATCTGGATCTGGCCCTCGTCTCCGACCGCGGAGGCGCGGTGCAGGCGCGCGTCACGAGTTCGCCCGCAGGCGTTGCGGAGGCCGCGTTCGAGCTGCCTGTCACCCCCATGGAGCTGGCGCGATTCCTGGTCGCCACCGGCCCCGCACGAACGCCGGCGCGAGGCATCTCGCTGAGCCCGAGTCCGGTGGACCTCCAGGACATCGGCGGCCGGCTCAACGACGCGATTTTCGCCGGTGACATCCGGGCCTGCTTCCAGCGCAGCCTCGCGCTCGCCGAGCAGCAGGGGAAGGGGCTGCGGATCCGGCTCAACCTGAGCGGTGCCCCGGACCTGGCCGGCGTCCCCTGGGAGTACCTGTACTCGCACGCGCTGAGCCGGTTCCTCACCCTCTCCACCGACACCCCGCTGGTGCGCTTCCTGGACACCCCGGCGCGGTCCACGCCGTCCGGGCTGGACCCGCCGCTCCGCGTCCTCGTGATGATCTCCAGCCCGAGTGACGCCGCCCAACTGGATGTGCAGCGCGAGGCGGAACTGCTCCGCACGACGACGGCGGACCTGACCGCGGCCGGTTCGCTCGAGCTGGTGTTCCTCGACTCCGCGACCCTGACCGGGCTGCAGCACGCGATCTATCAGCGCTTCCACGTCTTCCACTTCATCGGGCACGGCGGTTTCGACCGGGCCGCGGGCACCGGGGTCCTCGTCCTGGAGCGCGAGGACGGCACCTCCCACCTGGTCTCCGCCGCCAAGCTGGGCACACTCCTGCACGATGCCAAGAGCTGCCAGCTCGCGGTGCTGAACGCGTGCGAGGGTGCGCAGACGTCGGGCCAGGACGTCTTCTCCGGCGTCGGGCAGACGTTGGTCCGGCAGGGGCTGCCGGCGGTGGTTGCGATGCAGTCGGAGATCTCCGACCGCGCCGCGGTCGCCTTCTCGCACGAGTTCTACTACGTGCTCGCGAGCGGTCGCTCGGTCGAGGAGGCGGTCGTCGAGGCGCGCAAGGCCATCTACCTCACCTACGAGGACTCCGAGTGGGGCACCCCGGTGCTGTTGCGGTCCGCGGCCGAGGAGCAGCCGTTCCTGCTCACCCGGCCGGCTGCCCTGCCCACCCGGGACCAGCACTGGGCCGCGATGCGCGCCGCCGCCCAGGAGGCGGCCGCTGCGGGCTCCGACCGCGTCGCGGTGCCGTTGCTGCAGCAGCTGGTCGCCGAGAACCCCGATGACGACGGGGCGACGGCGTTGCTCGCCCGGGTGCAGACCGACGCACGCGCCGATGCCAGCCATGACCCCGCCCAGCGGGTCCGGCCCGACGGGCGTGCGGATGCTCCGGTCCAGCCGGGCCCGCAGCCGCGCGACCAGGCGTCCCGGCCCGCCCCGCCGGCACCGCCGGCACCGTTCCCACCCGTCGGCCCGAGGACGCCGCGCCCAGACCCACGCCGACGGCGCCGGCTCACCACCGCCGTCGTGCTCACCGTGGCTCTCGGGTTCGCGGGCGTCGGTGGCTATGCGGTGTGGCGGTCGGTCCAGCCGACCGATTCCGCGAGCGGGGCGAGTCCGAGTGTGGAGCAGGCCTACGTGGTCACCGCGTGCGGCGAGGAGGCAGAGCTGCCCGATCCGAGCCCGGACCTCGTCAGCATCCCGTGTGCCCTGCAGGCGCCGGTGATGGACGGGGACATGTCGGACTGGGGGGACGTGCCGGCCTGGCACGCGAGCGAGACGGTGTACGCGAACCCCGAGGATGCCGGCGCCGCCGACTTCGCGAGCGCCTGGTACCTGGTGTGGACCAGGGACTTCCTGTTCGTCCATGTCGAGGTCCTGGACCCCGTGCCGACGCCGGTCGACCCGTACTCCCCGTCCGCGTTCTGGGAGGGGGACGGGGTCTCGTTCGAGTTCGGCTCGGACCCTCGCGCACTCGCCGACACCGAACGGCTGCGTCCCGATGACCTGCACGTGCTGCTCGGGGTCACCGCGGAGCGGGTGCTCACCGCCGCGAACGCCCCGGGCGGGCGGGGCACGTTCGAGGCCGCGATCGGAGATCTCGGCGTCGACACCGGGCTGCAGTTCACCGAGCAGGGCTACCTCATCGAGGCGGCCTTTCCGTGGAGCACTCTGAACGTGGCCTCGCCGCCTGCCCGTGGTGACGTGTTCGGGATGAACCTGAACGCGAGCAACGCACGCCTGAACGGGCCGACCGCACCCACGGATCTGGCCCGGATGGTCAGTTCGAACCCGATCCGGACCTCCGCGGAGCAGAACCTGCCCGGGCTCTGGCACACCGCGGTGCTGGCCGGTCCGAGCGCCTGAGGCGCCGTCCGCGATCGTCGTTACCAAATCGGGACCTCATCGGGCCCGGAACGACTTGACGTGACCCCCTGACGAGAATACCTTTCAGCGATACCCACGACGTCGTGAGAGGAATTTTCAGTGGAACTGGATTCTGTCGAGACAGCGGACGGCATGCTCCGCATGGTCGAGCGCATCCAGGCCAACCTCCCACAGATGTCCGCGACGATGTCGAAGATCGGTGACCTGCTGCTCGCCGAGCCGGCCGCACCGCTCGAACTGTCCATCACCGAGCTCGCCGACCGGGCCGGCACCTCCGCGGCCACCGTCACCCGGTTCTGCCGCCAGCTCGGGTACCCCGGCTACGTGCAGTTCCGGGTCGCCGTCGCAGCGGACAGCGGCCGCGGCGAGGCCGACGACCAGTGGCGCACCGAGATCGGGCGGACACTCTCCCCGACCGACCCACCGCAGGCCGTGCTGCGGACGCTGCTGAACGCGCACATCCGCTCGCTGCGCGCGACGGCCGGCACGGTCGACGTCGCCGAGTGCGCGGCCGTGGCAGAGCGCATCGCCAGCTCGCGGCACCTGGACATCTACGGCACCGGCGGCAGCGCTGCGATGGCCGACGAGCTCGAGAACCGGCTGTACCGGATCGGGGTCAACGTGCATTCCTGGGGTGACGTGCACGCCGGCCTGGCGAGCGCCTCGATCCAGGACGAGCGCACGATCGCGATCGGCATCTCCAACAGTGGCCGCACCAAGGAGACGATCGAGATGCTCGCCCGGGCGAAGGCGTCCGGGGCATTCACGGTGGCCATCACGAACCGGCACACCTCCCCGCTCGGGCAGCTCGCGGACGTCTGCCTGACCGCGTCCGTGCCGGAGCAGTACCTGCACCCCGCCGACCTCTCCGCCAAGCACTCCCAGCTGTTCGTCCTGGACCTGATCTATCTCCTGGTGATCCAGCAGGACTTCACCGACAGCGTGAACAAGATCGCGGCCTCCGCCCGCGCAGTGTCCGGGCACCGACGGTTCGCCTCCGCGGACCGCAACGATCCGAGCGCGTCATGATCGCCGGCGCACCCGACCTCCTCGCCGAGGCCACCGGTCGCCTCGAGCGGCTCGCTGCCGCGGCTGCCGATGGTGCCTACGACGCCGCGATCGACCTCATGGTCGACGCGATCGACGCCGGAGGGGTCATCCAGGCGTTCGGGACCGGGCACTCCCAGGCGTTCGCCATGGAGATGGCGGGCCGCGCCGGCGGGCTGATCCCCACGAACGGCATCGCACTCCGCGACGTCGTCCTGTTCGGCAACCGGGAGCCCGCCGCCCTGTTCGGCAGCGAGCTCGAGCGGGATCCGAACGTCGTCGGCGAGCTGCTCCGGGTCACCCGGATCGGGGAGGAGGACGTCTTCCTGATCGCCTCGAACTCCGGTGTGAACGGGTCGATCGTGGGGCTCGCGCTCGCGGTCAAGGAGCGTGGCCACAAGGTGATCGCCGTGACCAGCCTCGAACACACCAACAGCGTCGAGCCCCAGCACCCGAGCGGGGTCCGACTTGCCGAGGTCGCCGACGTCGTCGTCGACAACCTCGCTCCTCGCGGGGACACCACCCTGACCATCGCCGACGGCGTGGGCGTGGGTGCCGTCTCCTCGATCACCGGGGCGTTCGTCGCCCAACTGTTGACCCTCGGTGTGGCCCAGCGCCTCGCCGATGCGGGTGGCACGCCACCCGTCTACCTCTCCGCCAATGTCCCTGGCGGCGATGAGCACAACCGGGCACTGCAGCACCTGTACCGCGACAGGATCCGCTGGAGTGTCTGACCTGCAGGCGTCTCGGTAACCTCCGCCGCCTACCCCCCAAGAAAGGTAACCACCATGACCGTCCAACACGTTCCAATGAACCGGCGCACCGTTCTGCGCGGCGCGCTCGCCGCCGCGATCGGTATCCCGACGGCGGGCGCCCTCGCCTCCTGCGCCACCGGCGGCGCTGGCGACGACGACCCGACCGACGGCGGCAACACCGGCGAGGCATCGGACACCAACCCGTTCGGTATGGCGGAGAACACCGTCGTGGACGCCGTCATCTTCGACGGTGGCTACGGCATCGACTACGTCGAGTTCGCCGCTGCGATCCTCGCCGAGACCCACCCTGGCTCCAGCGTCGAGGTGCAGTCCTCCACCCAGATCGCCACCGAGCTGCAGCCGCGCTTCGTCGGCGGCAACCCGCCCGACCTGATCGACAACTCGGGCGCACAGTCCATGGGCTTCAACACGATCCTGGACCAGCTCGAGGACCTCACCGACGTCATCGACGCGCCGAACCTCGAGGGCACCACGATCCGGGACACGCTCTACGGCGGGGTGCTGGCGCCGGGCACGTTCGACGGCAAGCTCGCCGCGATCAACTACGTCCTGACCGTGTACGGCATCTGGTACTCCGCGAGCCTGTTCGCCGACAACGGCTGGACGCCGCCCACCACCTGGGAGGAGGCGAAGGAACTCGGAGCACTGGCAAAGGAGCAGGACAAGTACCTGTTCCTCTTCGGCACCGAGGCGGCCACCTACTACCAGACACTCGCCATCGACTCCGCGATCATGGAGGGCGGCGACGAGGTTCGCCTGGCCCTGGAGAACCTGCAGGAGGGCTGCTGGTCCCTGCCGGCGATCCAGTCGGTGTTCACCGCGATGAAGGAGATCATCGACCTCGGCTACATGAAGCCCGGTGGCTCCGGTACCCAGTTCACCGCGGCGCAGGCGCAGTGGAGCAACGATCAGGCGGCGCTGCTGTACCCGTCCGGGTCCTGGATCGAGAACGAGATGAAGGATCAGACCGCGGACGGCTTCGAGATGACCGGCATGACCACCTTCACGGTCACCTCGGACTCCGCTCTGCCTGCCACCGCGTTGCACTCCACGGCCGGTGAGCCGTTCATCGTGCCGAGCGACGCCGCCAGTGTCGAGGGCGGCAAGGAACTGCTGCGCACGATGCTCTCGAAGGAATCGGCGGAGAACTTCAGCAAGACGAAGCTCGCGCCGACCGTGATCAAGGACCTCGTGCCTGCGGACGGCTTCGGCTCGACCGCGTTGGTCTCCCAGACGGACATGCTCTCGGCCGCCGGCGACGACATCTTCACCTACAACTTCGTCGCCACCTACGGCATGAACCAGGAGCAGCTCGTGTTCTGGAACTCCTTCCTGGACGGGCAGAGCACCGTGGAGAAGCTCACCGCCGATCTGCAGGGACTCACGGACCGGATCCGGGAGGATGACTCGATCACCAAGATCGAGGTCCAATGACCGCGGCAGGTGCCGACCCCGGTCGGGCGATCGCAGTCGGTGTTGGGCCCTCGGGGCGGCGCAAGCCGTCCCGGGGGCCCCGGCGGCGCAGGCTGTCCGTCGACTACGTCAGTTTCATGCTGGTGTTCCTCGGACTGCCCTTGGCGATCTTCCTGATCTTCGTCATCTGGCCGTTCGTCCAGGCCGTGTTCTACTCGATGACGGACTGGACCGGCTTCACCGCGGAGTTCAACGTGATCGGCCTCGGGAACTTCGAGAAGCTGATCAACGATGCGATCTTCATGAAGGCGATGCTGAACAGCATCAAGATCGCCATCGTGGTGCCGATCGTGACGATCGTGATCGCGTTGACCTTCGCAACGCTGATCACGGTCGGTGGTCCCAGCAAGGGCCAGGTGCGAGGCATCCGGAACTCCAGCTTCTACCGGGTGGTCTCGTTCTTCCCCTACGTGATTCCCGCCATCGTGATCGGCCTGATCTGGCGGCAGATGTTCGACCCCTCGGCGGGTCTGCTGAACGGCCTCCTGACCGGCCTCGGGTTCGAGCAGTTCGATTCCTACGCCTGGCTGGGCAAGGTGGGCACGGCCCTGCCGGTGACGATGTTCGTGATCGTCTGGGGTGCAGTGGGCTTCTACATGCTGCTGTTCATAGCCGCGATCAAGGGTGTTCCAGCGGAGACGCTCGAGGCAGCCCGGATCGACGGGGCCGGGCGCTTCCGCACGGCGGTCTCCATCGTGATCCCACTGATCCGGGACAACGTGCAGACGGCCTTCATCTACCTCGGCATCATGGCCCTCGACGCCTTCGTATTCGTACAGGCACTGAATCCGAGCGGCGGCCCGGACAACTCCACCCTGGTGATGTCACAGCAGTTGTTCCGGACCGCGTTCACGCAGGGTCAGTTCGGCTACGCGAGTGCGATGGGTGTGGTGCTGGCCATCATCACCCTGCTGTTCGCTGCGCTGGTGTTCATCATCAACTGGGCAACCGGCGGACGCGACGAAGGAGGACGAGCATGACCACGCTCACCCGGACCAGCACACCTGGCCCGCCGGTGGTGGTTCCAGGCAGCAAGGACGACACGACCGGTGGGGATCGTGCGGTCGCCACGGTGTCCCACACCGTCCTGATCATCTGGTCGATCATCGTCATTCTGCCCCTGTTGTGGACCCTGCTCTCCTCGTTCAAGACCTCGTCGGAGATCTTCGCGTCGCCGTTCGCACTGCCGGCGGAGTGGAACTTCGACAACTACGTCTCGGCGTGGGTCTCGTCCGGGATCGGCGGGATGTTCCTGAACACGGTGATCGTGGTCGGATTCGCGCTCGTGCTCGTGATGCTGCTCGGCGGCATGTGCGCGTACGTGCTGGCCCGGTTCGCGTTCCCCGGCAGGCGTGCGATCTACTACCTGATGCTGGCTGGGCTCACGTTCCCGGTGTTCCTGGCGATCGTGCCGCTGTTCTTCGTGCTGCGAAACATCGGCCTGCTGAACACGCTGCCCGGTCTGATCCTCACGTACGTGGCGTTCGCACTGCCGTTCACGGTGTTCTTCCTGTACTCGTTCTTCCGGGGGCTGCCGGACGAGATCGCCGAGGCCGCGGCCATCGACGGGGCGGGGGAGTGGCGCACGTTCTTCCAGGTGATGCTGCCGATGGCACGGCCGGGCATGGCCTCCGTGGCCATCTTCAACTTCCTCGGGCTCTGGAACCAGTTCCTTCTGCCCGTGGCGTTGAACAGTAACCAGGACAATTACGTGCTCTCCCAGGGGATGGCGGGGTTCGCGTCATCGGCTGGCTACGCCGTCGACTTCGGCGCGCTGTTCGCCGCTGTGGTGATCACCGTCGTTCCGGTGCTCATCGTGTACGTCATCTTCCAGCGTCAGCTCCAGGGCTCGGTGTCCCAGGGCACCATGAAGTAGCTGTTCTCCGGTGCTGGGCCGGTGCCGCGAGGGCGGCGCCGGCCCTCCTAGAGACTGATCGGAGTGCGGTGGTGATCACCGCGGGCGTCGACGGCTCCGTGGTCCGCAGTGAGGAGCTGTTCCACCCGGTAGGCGTCATCGACGGGTCGCCCGTGAGTGACGGCGATGGCCTCGCTGACGACGTCGGCCAGGAGACCGCGGCGTTCGTAGGCCCGCCGCTGCCGGCCGGCCCCCGTGCCACCGTCCAGGATCCGCTGCAGGGACTCCTCGACGTAGGCGGCGTCGCCGGCCTCTTCGAGGGCGTCCCGGACATGGTTCTGGAGTGCGAGGATCGCATGCCTCGCGACGACCGGCCGGTGGGTCACCGGGTGGAGCAGGTCACCGGTCAGACCCCATCGGCTGGCCTGCCATGCCGCCTGACGCAGGACGATGGCCGGGACCGGGTCCGGCGCCGTTCCGGCCCTCCATTCCCGTGCCGCGGTCTCTGCCAGGGCCCGCACCAGGGCAGCGATCAGAACGGTGTCGCGGGGATCCAGGCACACGTCGGAGACTCGGATCTCAACGGTCGGGTGCCGGGCCGACAAGCGCGCGTCGAAGTCCGGACTGACCACCACGCCGGTGCCTGAGAGGTCCGCGACCAGTGCGTGGTAGGCCTGCGCCGAGCCGAAGACCTCCGTGGGACCGGCGGTGGACCACCGGTTCCAGGCCTGCGTGCGGAAGCTGGCGTAGCCACTGTCCGCGCCGTGCCAGAACGGGGAGTTCGAGCTCAGGGCGATGAGCAGCGGCAACCACGCCCTGATGCGGTCCAGGATCGCGACGCCCTCCTCGTCGGAGTCGACGCAGACATGGACATGCATGCCGCAGGTCAGTTGTTCCCTGGCGGTCAGCGCGTGCTTCTCCAGCAGCGCGTCGTAGCGGTCGGTCCTGGTGGGGTGGGGCACCAGGGCCAGCGGGGATGTGGCGAGCGCCACGATCCGCACGCCCGCACTTCGGGCGAGCGTGTCGGCGAAGGCGCGTCCGGCCACGATCTCGGCGGCGAGTCCGCTCAGGTTGCTGTGCGGGCGGGTGATGACCTCGAGCTGTTCCTGATGCAGTTCGACGGTCAGCGTGGGGTGAGGGGTACCGTCGACCGGCTCGCGGCCCGGGTCCTGCAGGCGCAGCAGGTCTGCGGCCAGTGGCAGGGGGGCGCCATTGTAGGGATCTACGATCAGGAATTCTTCCTCGACACCAAGGGTACGCACCTGGTAAGTGTCGCCGACGAAACGGGCTGCGGACGCCTTTCGGAGTACGCCTGGGGCGAAGCCGCGGCAACACGCCGCAACAGGTCGGGGGCAGACCGTGCGATGGCGTAGGGTGTGCGGTGTTGGAGGGGAGTACCTCACAAGCGGTGGTGTCGTCATCACAGTCGATCTCGGATCGACTCGGTGCCACCGGCCCGATTCTCGGGTGAGGGAGACCTCCGGTGTCCAGTACCGCTCACCGGAGGTTGAACAAGTGGATGTCCACCCCTGGGCCTGGGGCGTAACCCTTGGCCTGATCGCCATCATGCTCACCGTCGACTTCGTCGGCCACGTACGCAAGCCGCACGCCCCCAGTCTCAAGGAGGCGGCATTCTGGTCCGCCGGCTACGTCGGAATCGCGCTGTTGTTCGGCGTGTATGTCTGGATGGTCTGGGGCGGCGACTTCGGCAACCAGTACTTCGCCGGCTACATCACCGAGAAGTCGCTCTCGGTCGACAACCTGTTCGTGTTCGTCCTGATCATGGCGAGCTTCCGGGTGCCGCGGGAGTATCAGCAGAAGGTGCTGCTGATCGGCATCGTGATCGCGCTCGCGCTGCGCACCATCTTCATCTTCCTCGGCGCCGCGATCGTGAGCGAGTTCGCCTGGGTCTTCTACATCTTCGGTGCATTCCTGCTCTACACGGCGTACACGCAGATCAAGTCCAAGGACTCCGACGACGACGATTTCAAAGAGAACGCCATCCTGCGCCTGACCCGCCGGATCTTCCCCACCACCGACGGGTTCGTCGGCGACAAGATGTTCGTGGTCCAGGACGGCCGACGTCACATCACACCGATGCTGATCGTGATGCTCGCGATCGGCAGCGCGGACATCCTGTTCGCCGTCGACTCGATCCCGGCGATCTTCGGCCTCACCCAGGAGACCTACCTGATCTTCGCGGCGAACGCGTTCTCCCTGCTCGGCCTGCGGCAGCTGTTCTTCCTCATCGACGGGCTCCTCGACAAGCTCGTCTACCTCAACTACGGGCTGGCTGCGATCCTGGCCTTCATCGGCGCGAAGCTGGTGATCCATGCCATGCACGAGAATGACGTGCCGTTCATCAACGGGGGCGAGCCGATCCACGCCATCCCCGAGATCAGTACCAACCTCTCGCTCGTTGTGATCCTCGGCATCCTCACCGTCACGACGGTCACCTCGCTCACCTTCGGCAAGAAGCGCGCCGAGGTGGCGGCCACCAGCGAGGAGCAGGCGCGCGAGCTCGACCCTCGCTAACCTCTCCTCAGACACGACACACGAATGCCGGCGGGCACTGCCCGCCGGCATTCGTCGTCCTCGCCGATCAGTCGTTCTGCGCGGCGAACGGCCCGATCACGGGGTTCCACGCGCGCACCGTCCGGTGCGTGATGAACTTCGCCCGTTGGAACGGGTCCTGATCGAGGATCCGCCGCGCCGCGTCCGCGTCGTCGGCCACCACGAGCAGCAGCGCACCGGGCGTGGCGCTGTCGAGCCACGGTCCGGAGGCCAGGAGCGTGCCCGTCTCGAGGAGGTCGCGCAGGTAGGCGCGGTGGTCCGGGCGGATCTCGTCCATCTCGGCGGTGCGGGTGATGTCGTAGGTGTACTCGACTGCGAAGGTTGTCAGCATGCCTGCGACATTAGTGGTCCGGCGGGCCCGGCACCCCGCTCAGAGGCTCTGCCGGTACCGCAGCGGTGACAGTCCGACGTGCCGTTTGAACGCGGTGCTGAACGCACTCTCGGAGGAGTATCCGAGCCGTGCGGCGAGCGCTCCGACGCGGACCTCGTCATCGCGCAGTGCCCGTTGGGCGAGCAGCATCCGCCACCGGGCGAGATAGGTCAGCGGTGGCACGCCTGCCACGGTCCGGAAGTGCTCGGCGAACGACGTGCGCGACATCGCGGCCGCCGCGGCCAGGTCCGCAAGGCTCCAGGGCTCGCCGGGATCGGCGTGCATCATGGCGACGGCCGGGCGCAACCGCTCGTCCGTCACCACCCGGAGCCAGCCCGGCGGCAGATCGGCCTGCTCGACGTGGGCGCGCACCATTTCCAGCACGAGGAGCTGGACGTGCTGCCGGATCGCGAACTCGGCGCCCACCCGGCGCAACCGCACCTCCTCGAACAGGCGATGGAGGGTGCCGCGCAGGTTGGTGGCGCTCGGGCCCGAGCCACGCAGGTGTCCTACCGGTGGCAGTGCCTGCATCAGCAACGTCCGGCCGGCCGGGTTGAGGTCGACCCGACCGCCGACGATGGTGTCGTCGGTGCGGAAGTCGATGCCGGCCGGATCGGCGGACGGGCCGTTCTCCTCGGGCTGGATCTCGCGAGGCGACCCATCGCCGGTGCCGCCCTCCAGTTCGAGCCAGGCCCGGTTGTTCAGGATGGCGACGTCGCCCGGCTCGAGCTCGAGCGGAGCGTCGATGCCGTCTGTGGTCAGCCGTGCTCGGCCGCTCACGACGGCGAAGAACTTGAACGGCGTCTCCAGCGGCCCTCGCGAGACCCACCGGTCGCGGGCCACGAACCCGCCGGACAACACGCCGCGGACCTCGACCAGGTCGAACACCTCGGACAACTGGTCTCTGCTCATCTTCGTACTATTGCGAAGAAAATACGGATCGACAACCATTCAGAATCCGACGGTTGCTGGTGAGGATGGAGCCATGTCCTACACCACCGTGCACCAGCAGCATCCGATCGGATCCGGCTTCACCCCCAGCTCGACGGCGGACGACGTGCTCGCGGGCATCGACCTGACCGGCCACAACGTGATCGTCACCGGAGGCCACTCCGGGCTCGGCCTGGTGGCCACCCGCGCGCTGGCCCGGGCCGGCGCCTCGGTCACCGTCGGCTCCCGTGACACCGACCGAGCAGCCGACGCGGTCGCCGGCATCGAGCACGTCGAGGTCGGCCGGCTGGACCTACTGGACCCGGACTCGATCGATGACTTCGCCGCGCGCTTCCTCGGCACCGGGCGGCCACTGCACATCCTGATCAACAACGCGGGCTTTCCCGGATCGGCCGAGATCGTCCGGGACGCGCGGGGTTATGAGGCGCAGTTCGCGGTCAACCACCTCGGCCATTTCCAGCTGACACTCGCGCTGTATCCAGCCCTTCGTGCCGCCCGCGGGGCCCGGGTCGTGACCACCACCTCCGGCGCCCAGCGGGCCTCCGACATCCTGTGGGACGACCCCAACTTCACCACGGGCGCCCACAACTTCGGCCTGTCCTATCCACAGTCGAAGACCGCGAACGTGCTGTTCTCCGTCGAACTCGACCGACGCTGGGCCGCCGACGGTATCCGCGGGTACGCACCGCACCCGGGCATCGTCCCGGCCACCTCGTTCAACCGGTCGGTCGGCCAGGACGTGCAGCGCGCCATGCACCTCGTCGACGCTGCCGGCGAACCGATCATCGAGCCCGACCGCGGCAAGAAGACCCCGGAGCAGGGGGCCGCGACGATCGTGTTCGCAGCCACCAGCCCGCTGCTCGACGGCATCGGCGGGGTCTACCTGAACAACTCCGACATCACACCCGTCGACCCTGATCTGCGGCCCATCGACCTCACCGACCCCGACGTCGACGTCCCGGTCGACGTGGCACCGCACTCCATCGATCCCGAGTCCGCCCGACGCCTCTGGGCGATGAGTGAGCAGATGATCGGCCGCGAGGCACCCGGTGGGCGCGGGGAGGTCCGCTGACGCGTCACCAGCCGCGCTCGCGCCATTGCGTCAGTTGTCCGCGTTCGGCGCCCAGGGTCGTGTTGTCGCCGTGGCCGGGGTGGACGACCGCGTCGTCGTCGTAGACGCCGAAGAGCCTGTCCTCGACGTCGTCGATGAGCGAGGCGAAATCGGCTGGCGATCCGGTCTTGCCCACCCCACCGGGGAACAACGAGTCGCCCGTGAACAGATGGACCCGACCCCCGCCGTCGCCCCGGTCCTCGCGGAAGGCGAGTGCGACCGAACCCGGCGTGTGTCCGCGCATGCCGACCACGGCGAGGTCCACCCCGCCCAGGGTGAGCGTGTCGCCGTGGGCGAGTTCGCCGTCGGCCGGGATCGGCAGCTCACCGGCGTCGGCGGTGCCGGCGAGCACTCGCGCGCCGGTCGCGGCGGCCACCTCGGCCAGCGCACGGTGGTGGTCCCAATGCCGGTGGGTGGTGACGATGGCCGTGACCGGCCCGCCGCCCGCCTCGGCGACCAGGGCCAGCACCCGTGCGGCGTCGTCGGCGGCGTCGATGATCAGGTGCGTGCCGCCGTCGGGCTCGGTGAGCACGTAGCAGTTGTTGTCCTGCGCGGACACACTGGCCTTGCGGATCTCCAGGCCGGGCACGGCCCAGTGGGCGGACGGACCGCCGGGGCTGACGTGCCCGGGCACGAACGGTGCGCTGTTCACGCGGTGGCCTCCAGGGTGTGGGCGGCGCGCACCAGTGCGAGGTGGGAGAGCGCCTGTGGGAAGTTGCCCGCGAACCGGGCGTTGGTCGGGTCGTACTCCTCGGCGAGCAGGCCGAGGTCGTTGACTGTCGCGACGAGTTCGGACATCCGCCGGGCGGCCTCGTCGGTGCGCCCGATCCGCGCGAGGGCATCGACGAGCCAGAACGAGCACGCATAGAAGTGGTGCTCGCCGGCGGGCAGCCCGTCCACACCGGTGGCGGTGTGGTAGCGCAGCACGTGCGGCCCGTGGGCGAGTTCGGCGTCGATCCGGGTCACGGTGCCGACGATCCGCGGGTCATCGGGTGGAAGGAAGTGCACCTGGAGCAACTGCAGGAGGGACGCGTCCACCTCGGTGGACCCGTAGTGCTGTGTGAAGCTGTTGGTCGCGGGGTCGTAGCCGTGGGCGAGGATGTCGGCGCGGATCTCGTCGCGGGCCGCGCGCCACTTCTCGATCGGGCCGGGCAGGCCGTGGGCCTCCACGCCGTGGATGGCCCGGTCGACGGCAGCCCAGCACATCACCTTCGACTGGGTGAAGTGCTGCTTCTCGCCGCGGATCTCCCAGATGCCGTGGTCGGGGTCGCGCCACCGCTCAAGCATGTCCTCCACCAGGTGGACCTGCAGCGACCACGAGTCCTCGCTCTCGACCAGGCCGGCCTCTCGGGCCTGGTCGAGAGCGACCATCACCTCGCCGAGGACGTCGTTCTGGACCTGCCCGACGGCGCCGTTCCCGATCCGTACCGGGGCGGAGGCCGCGTAGCCGGGCAGGTGGGGCAGTTCTCGCTCGGGCAGGTCGCGACCGCCGTCCATGCGGTACATGATCTGCAGGTCCTCGTAGTCGCCGGCGACGGCGCGCAGCAGCCAGGATCGCCAGCCGGCTGCCTCCTCGCGGTATCCGAAGTCGAGCAGCGCCTCGAGGGTGAGCGAGGCGTCCCGCAGCCAGCAGTAGCGGTAGTCCCAGTTGCGCACCCCGCCGAACTCCTCCGGCAGTGAGGTGGTGACCGCGGCCGCGATCCCGCCGGTCTCGTCGTTGGTGAGCAGCCGCAGCACGAGCAGGGACCGCTTCACGGCATCCGGGTGCGACCCGCCGTACACACCCGCCGACGCCCAGGCGTCCCAGATGCCGGTGGTGGCACCGAGGAAGTCGTCGGCCGGAAGTGCCTCCGGGACGTCCGCCCAGGAGGGGGTCCAGGTCAGGCTGAACTGGAGCCGCTGGCCGGCCCGGACCTCGAACTCGTCCTCGTGGCGTTTGTCGGTGGCACGGGGGAGGCGGTCACCGTGCAGGGTCAGTGCGTCCGGGCCGGCGACCGCCCTGATCACCGGCTTCCCGTTGGGGTCCTCGGTGCGGCGCACCCACGGCACGATGGCGCCGTACCCGAACCGGATGGTCAATGCGTGCTGGAACGACACCGTGCCCTCGAGGCCCTCGATCCGGCGGAGCACGTCGGCGCGCCCGTCCTCCATGGGCATCCACTCGGTCACCCGGGCCCGACCGGTCGCGGTGGTGTACACGGTGGTCAGCACGAACGACCCGCCGTCGTAGCTGCGCCGCACGTCGGTCGCATCCGGGGCGGTGAGGAGCCACCGCCCGTTCTCGGGGGTGCCGAGGAGGTTCGCGAAGCACGCCGGCGAGTCCAGGGCGGGCAGGCACAGCCAGTCGATGGAGCCGGTCCGGCTGACGAGGGCGGCGGTGCGGGAGTCGCCGAGGACGGCGTAGTCCTCGATCGGAGTGGCGGAGGTCTCGGTGCGCGTTGTGCTACTCATCACTCCCATTGTGTCGGGTGGGTGGGCCCGACGCAGGAAGCCCAGCCGAACTGGGGTCCATTGGTGACCCGGGACGCGCCGAAGCGCACCGACACGCCGTCGAACGGTTGTACGATGTCCGGGATTCGCCTTACCATGTTGGGCGTGAGTGACACCCTTCTCGTCCGCGGCGCGCGCGAGCACAACCTCAAGAACGTCAGCATCGACCTACCCAGGGATCAGCTGATCGTGTTCACCGGGCTCTCCGGTTCGGGGAAGTCCTCGTTGGCCTTCGACACGATCTTCGCCGAGGGACAGCGGCGGTACGTGGAGTCGCTGTCCGCCTACGCGCGGCAGTTCCTCGGCCAGATGGACAAGCCGGACGTGGACTTCATCGAAGGACTCTCGCCCGCGGTCTCGATCGACCAGAAGTCGACGAACCGGAACCCCCGGTCGACGGTGGGCACGATCACCGAGGTCTACGACTACCTGCGCCTGCTGTTCGCGCGCGCGGGCACGCAGTTCTGCCCGGTCTGTGGCGAGCGGGTCACGGCGCAGACGCCGCAGCAGATCGTCGACCAGCTCCGGGAGATGCCCGAGGGCACCCGGTTCCAGGTGCTGGCGCCGGTGATCCGCGGGCGCAAGGGGGAGTACGCGGACCTGTTCCGGGACCTGCAGTCGCGGGGGTTCAGCCGCGCCCGGGTCGACGGCGAGGTCGTCCAGCTGAGCGAGCCTCCGGTGCTGGAGAAGAAGCTCAAGCACAGCATCGAGGTGGTCGTCGACCGGCTCGTGGTGCGCGAGAACATGCGTCAGCGGCTCACCGACTCGGTCGAGACGGCGCTCGGTCTGGCCGAGGGCCTCGTGATCGTGGACCTCGTGGACGCGGACGCCGATGATGCCAACCGGGAGCGCCGGTTCTCGGAGAAGCGTGCGTGCCCCAACGAGCACCCGCTCACGCTCGATGAGATCGAGCCGCGCACGTTCTCGTTCAACGCCCCGTACGGCGCGTGCCCGGAGTGCACGGGGATCGGCACCCGCCTCGAGGTGGACCCCGACCTCGTCGTCTCCGATGATGAGCTGAGTCTGGCCGGGGGAGCGATCGCCCCGTGGGCGCAGAGTTCCTCGCAGTACTTCGACCGGGTACTCGCCGCGCTCGCGGACGACTTCGGGTTCTCCATCGACACCCCGTGGCGGGCCCTGCCGGAGCGCGCCAAGGAAGCGGTCCTGTACGGCAAGGACCACAAGGTGCACGTGAAGTACAAGAACCGGTGGGGCCGTGAGCGCTCGTACTCGACCGGGTTCGAGGGGGTCATCGCCTTCCTCGAGCGGCGGCACTCCGAGACTGACTCGGAGTGGTCGCGGGAGAAGTACGAGGAGTACATGCGGGAGGTGCCGTGCCCGGTGTGCGAGGGTACCCGGCTCAAGCCCGAGGTCCTCGCCGTGAAGATCGGCGGCAAGTCGATCGCGGACGTGTGCGCCCTGCCCATCGACGAGGCGAAGACGTTCCTGGACGGTCTCGAGCTCGGTGAGCGGGAGGCCGCGATCGCCGGGCAGGTGCTCAAGGAGATCCACGCCCGGATGGGGTTCCTGCTGGACGTCGGCCTCGACTACCTGTCCATGTCCCGCCCAGCGGCCACCCTGTCCGGTGGCGAGGCCCAGCGGATCCGGCTGGCCACCCAGATCGGCTCGGGTCTGGTCGGCGTCCTGTACGTGCTGGACGAGCCAAGCATCGGCCTGCACCAGCGGGACAACCGGCGCCTGATCGAGACGCTGACCCGGCTGCGTGACCTCGGCAACACGTTGATCGTGGTCGAGCACGACGAGGACACGATCCGCGCGGCGGACTGGATCGTGGACATCGGTCCGGGTGCCGGCGAGCTCGGTGGGCACATCGTGCACTCCGGTGACTACGCCGGACTGCTCGCCAACGAGGGATCCATGACCGGGGCGTACCTCTCCGGGCGACGCTCCATCCCGATGCCGGCCAAGCGCCGTCGGCCGGAGAAGGGGCGGTACATGACCGTCGAGGGCGCCCGGGAGAACAATCTCCAGGGTGTCGACGTGTCGTTCCCGCTCGGGTGCTTCGTGTCCGTCACGGGGGTGTCCGGGTCGGGGAAGTCGACCCTGGTCAACACGATCCTGTACAACGTGCTCGCGAACGAGCTGAACGGCGCCCGGCACGTGCCCGGCCGGCACAAGCGGGTCACCGGTCTGGAGCAGCTGGACAAGGTCGTGCACGTGGACCAGAGCCCGATCGGTCGAACCCCGAGGTCGAACCCCGCCACCTACACGGGTGTCTGGGACCACGTGCGCCGGCTGTTCGCGGAGACCACCGAGGCGAAGGTCCGCGGGTACACCCCGGGCCGGTTCTCGTTCAACGTCAAGGGCGGCCGCTGCGAGGCCTGCTCCGGTGACGGGACGCTCAAGATCGAGATGAACTTCCTGCCCGACGTGTACGTGCCCTGTGAGGTGTGCCACGGCGCCCGGTACAACCGGGAGACCCTGGAGGTGCACTTCAAGGGCAAGACGGTCGCCGAGGTGCTCGACATGCCGATCTCGGAGGGCGCGGAGTTCTTCGCCGCCGTGCCGGCGATCGCTCGCCACCTCAACACACTCGTCGATGTCGGTCTCGGGTACGTGCGCCTGGGTCAGCCGGCGCCGACGCTCTCCGGCGGCGAGGCGCAGCGGGTCAAGCTCGCGTCGGAACTGCAGAAGCGCTCCAGCGGCCGCACCGTGTACGTGCTCGACGAGCCCACCACCGGCCTGCACTTCGAAGACATCCGCAAGCTGATGGATGTGCTCCAGGGCCTGGTGGACAAGGGCAACACCGTCATCGTGATCGAGCACAACCTCGACGTGATCAAGAACGCCGACTGGGTCATCGACATGGGCCCCGAGGGTGGTAACGGCGGCGGGACCGTCGTGGCGCAGGGGACGCCGGAGCAGGTCGCTGCCGTGCCCGCGTCGCACACCGGCAAGTTCCTCGCCGAGATCCTCGGCACCGACGCGGTGGCCGAGCTGAAGCCGATCACGAAGGTGGCCGACCTCGCCAAGCCGAAGGCTCGCTCGGTGCGCCGAGCGCAGAAGGCCAAGACCGCCTGAGACGGCCCGCCACAACCCGGCCGGGTTGTGGCGGCTCGCCGTTCCTCGAGCCGGACGTCCAGTCCGGATCGACCGTGATGAACGATGCGCCCCGGCTCGGCGAGCCGCGGTCGCACGAGGGTGCGGTCCTGCGGCGGATGCGCCGCGTGAGCCGCAGAACGGCACCCACACGGATGGCGCGGTCGCACGAGGGTGCGGTCCTGCGGCGGATGCGCCGCGTGAGCCGCAGAACGGCACCCTCGGCGGCCGACTCGAGGGCCGGCCGTTCCTCACACGCTCTGGGGCGCACCGACCTCGGTCGCCAGTGGCGCGTGCCGCACGGGGAAGTTCACGGACCGGGCGATGAAGCAGTGGTCGTGTGCCTCCTGGTGGAGGGTCGCGATCTGCTCCTCGGAGACCGCCTCGGCCACCGTCACGCCGGGGTGCAGCACCACCTCGGTGAACTGACCGGCGCCCGCCGTCTCCACGCGCATCGTCCCGGTGGCCCGGTCGGTGTATCCGACCACCACCACGCCCGCCATCGCCGCGCGGTGCAGGAACCAGAGCATGTGGCACTGGCTCAGCGAGGCGACGAACAGCTCCTCCGGCGAGTACCGCGAGGGGTCCCCGCGGAACGCGGCATCGGAGGATCCGGGCAGCGGCGGCTTCGCACCGATCTGCACCACGTGGTCTCGGGTGTAGGAGGTGTAGGTCTCGGTGCCGTGCTCGCCGGCGCCGGTCCAGTCCACGTTGACCGTGTACATGTGCAGCGGGCCCATTGACACACGCTAGCGCGAACTAGTCTTGAGGGCATGGCTGATCCCTCCACGTACCGACCCAAGCCGGGGGAGATCCCCGAATCACCCGGCGTGTACCGGTTCCGGGACCCGCATGGGCGGGTCATCTACGTCGGCAAGGCGATCAACCTCCGCTCCCGGCTGAGCAGCTACTTCCAGAACATCACCGCGCTGCATCCCCGCACCCAGCAGATGGTCACCACGGCGAGCTCGGTGGAGTGGACCGTCGTCGCGAACGAGGTCGAGTCGCTGGCCCTGGAGTACTCCTGGATCAAGGAGTACGACCCCCGGTTCAACGTCAAGTACCGGGACGACAAGTCCTACCCCTACCTCGCCGTCACCATGGGCGAGGAGGTGCCGCGGGTGCAGGTGATGCGCGGTGCCAAGCGCAAGGGCACCCGCTACTTCGGCCCCTACTCCCACGCCTGGGCGATCCGCGAGACCGTGGACCTGCTGCTGCGGGTGTTCCCGATCCGCAGCTGCTCATCCGGCGTCTACAAGCGCGCCGCGCAGTCCGGGCGCCCGTGCCTGCTCGGCTACATCGACAAGTGTGCGGCCCCGTGTGTGGGCCGGATCTCGGTCGAGGACCACCGCGACCTCGCCGACGACTTCTGCGACTTCATGGCCGGCAACACCGGTTCCGCGGTGAGCCGCCTCGAGGCGCAGATGAAGGCCGCCGCCGCCGAGCTCGACTTCGAGCGGGCCGCGCGGCTGCGCGACGACCTCGGGGCGCTGCGCAAGGTGGTCGAGAAGAACGCCGTCGTCCTCCCGGACGGCACCGACGTCGATGTGTTCGCCATGGCCAGCGACGACCTCGAGGCCTCGGTCCAGGTGTTCCATGTGCGAGGCGGCCGGGTCCGCGGTCAGCGCGGCTGGGTCACCGAACGGGTCGAGGACCTCCTGCCCGGGGAGCTCGTCGAGCGGCTGCTCGAGCAGGTCTATGGCGACATCGCCGCGAGCCCCGACGCCGACGGCGCCGAGCGGGCCGTGCCCCGGGAGATCATCGTGCCCACGGTGCCGGACAACGTGGCCCAGATCGAGGTGTGGCTCAGCGAGATCCGCGGCGCGAAGGTCCGCGTGCGGGCGGCGCAGCGCGGGGACAAGCGCGCGCTGGCGGAGACCGTCGAGAGCAATGCCAAGGCGGCGCTCGCCCTGCACAAGACCCGCCGGGCCGGGGACCTCACCGCCCGGTCGCACGCGCTCGCCGACCTCCAGGAGCACCTCGGCCTGACCGAGTCGCCGCTGCGCATCGAGTGCTATGACATCTCCCACACCCAGGGCACCGAGCAGGTCGGGTCGATGGTCGTGTTCGAGGACGGGCTGCCCCGCAAGAGCGAGTACCGGCACTTCGTGGTGCGTGGCCCGGACGGCACCGGTGCCCGCGATGACACCGAGGCGATGAACGAGGTCCTCACCCGCCGGTTCCGGCGCTACCTGGCCGAGCCGGCCGGGTCGCCGACCCAGGAGGAGGTCGACGGCGGCACCCCACGGGCTGCGGACGGCGCCGACGGTGCGGTGGCCGGGGACGAGGCCGCGGTCGACGGCGCAGCCCGGGTCACGCCGTCGGGTCCCCTCGATCTGTCCCCGGGTGAGGCCGGCGCGTCCGCGCCGAAGAAGCGGTTCGCGTACCCGCCGAACCTCGTGGTGGTCGACGGCGGTGCACCCCAGGTCGCGGCCGCCCAGTCCGCGCTGGACGCGCTGGGCATCGTGGACGTGGCGCTGGTCGGGCTGGCCAAGCGGCTCGAGGAGGTCTGGGTGCCGGGGGAGGAGTTCCCGCTCGTGCTGCCCCGTACCAGCGACGGGCTGTTCCTGCTACAACGCCTGCGTGATGAGGCCCACAGGTTCGCGATCACCCATCACCGCAAGCGCCGCGCGAAGGGCATGACCCGTTCCGCGCTGGACTCTGTGCCCGGCCTCGGCCCGACCCGTCAGGCCGCGTTGCTCAAGGCATTCGGATCCGTGCGGGCGATCCGCGGAGCCTCCGTGGCCGAGATCGCGCAGGTACCCGGGATCGGGCCGAAGATGGCCGCGACCGTCGCCGAAGCGCTCGCTCCGGAGGCGGACCGGCAGGCCGACGTTGCCCGAACGTGACATTCTGAGACCCATGACCGAGGCGACCGATCCCGCGCTGCCCCCGACCGTCCCGGAAGGTATCCCGCTTCTTGAGCGCGAGACCCCGCCGGCCGAGGATGCCCGCCCCGAGGTGCTCATCATCACCGGCATGTCGGGAGCCGGGCGGAGCCGCGCGGCGGCCGTCCTGGAGGACCTCGACTGGTACGTCGTGGACAACCTGCCGCCCAAGATGCTGCTCGCGCTGTCCGGGATGATGACCCAGGCCGACGGCGGCGTGCGTCGCCTGGCCGCCGTCGTGGACGTGCGCAGCCGCGAGTTCTTCTCCGACCTGGTCCAGGTCCTCGCCGACCTGCGTACCCGGCAGGTGGACTACCGGATCATGTTCCTGGACGCGGCGGACGAGGTACTGGTCCGCCGGTTCGAGCAGGTGCGCCGCCCGCACCCGCTGCAGGGCGACGGCCGGATGCTCGACGGCATCGCGGAGGAGCGCCGGCTCCTGGACCACCTGCGTTCACGCGCCGACGTCGTGATCGACACCAGCGACCTGTCCGTGCACGATCTCGCCAGGCAGGTCCGGGACGTCGTCGCGGGGGAGGCCGGGGACCGCAGGATCCGGATCACCACCGTCTCGTTCGGCTTCAAGTACGGCCTGCCCCTGGACGCCGACCACGTCGTCGACGTGCGGTTCCTCTCGAACCCCTACTGGGTCACCGAGCTGCGGCACCTGAACGGCAGGGACGAACCGGTGCGCGACTACGTCCTCGGCCTGCCCGGGGCGGAGGAGTTCGTCGAGCGCTACGTCGCTGCCATCGAACCCGTGCTCCAGGGCTACCTCACCGAGCAGAAGCCGTACGTCACGATCGCGGTGGGCTGCACGGGCGGCAAGCACCGCTCCGTCGCCATCAGCGAGGCGATCGCCACCCGGCTGCGGGAGGGCGGACAGAGCGTGCGCACCGTCCATCGTGATCTGGGCCGCGAATGAGGGCGACCGCTCCGGCCTGGCTGGGTGCCGCCCGCCCCGACGCCCTGCGCGTGGTCGCGCTCGGCGGCGGCCACGGACTCGCCGCGACCCTCGCCGCCCTGCGGCACGTGACCCGCGACGTGACCGCCGTGGTCACCGTGGCCGACGACGGCGGCTCCTCCGGGCGGCTGCGTCAGGAACTTGGAGTGCTCCCACCCGGGGACCTGCGGATGGCGCTGTCGGCGCTGTGTGACGAGTCCGAGTGGGGCCACATCTGGCGCGACGTCCTGCAGCACCGGTTCGCCTCCGATGGGCCCCTCAACGGGCACGCGGTCGGGAACCTGCTGATCGTCGCCGTGTGGGAGCTGCTCGGCGACTCCGTGGCCGGCCTGGACCTGATCGGGCAGCTGCTCGGTTCGCGCGGCCGGGTGCTCCCGATGGCCTCCGTACCACTCGAGATCGAGGCGGACGTGGAGCTGCCGAACGGGCCGGCCGACCAGGCGACCCTCGTGCGCGGACAGAGCCGGGTGGCGGTGACCTCCGGCCGGGTCACGAAGGTCCGCCTGCTGCCCGAGGAACCGCCCGCGTGCGAGGAGGCCGTCGCCTCGATCATGGGGGCCGACTGGGTGATCCTCGGACCCGGGTCCTGGTACACGTCGGTGATGCCGCACCTGCTCGTGCCCGGCATCGCCCGGGCCCTGCACGAGACCTCGGCCCGGCTCGCGCTGACCCTCAACCTCGCCCCCCAGCAGGGTGAGACGGACGGGTTCAGTGCCGCGGACCACCTACGTTCGTTGCGCGAGTACGCCCCCGACCTGAAGGTCGACGTCGTGATCGCCGATCCGGGCGCCGTCGAGGATCTCGACGACCTCAGCGCCGCGGTCGAGGACGTCGGCGGCGCGATGCTGCTGCGGCAGGTCTCCGCGGGTGACGGCACCCCGCACCATGACACGTTGCGGCTCGCGGCCGCCTACCGTGATGCCTTCGACCGCTTCCTCTCAGACGTGGGGGAGCGGTCGCGATGAGTGGGAGGATGACCCTCATGTCCCTGACGGCCGAGGTGAAGGATGAGCTGGCCCGGCTCCGCGTGGACAAGATGTCCGCGCGCAAGGCCGAGGTGGCGGCGACCCTGCGGTTCGCCGGCGGTCTGCACATCATCTCCGGGCGGATCGTGATCGAGGCCGAGTTGGACACCGGCATCGCGGCACGCCGACTCCGGCAGGCCATCCACGAGGTCTTCGGGCACACCAGCGAAGTGATCGTCGTCTCCGGCGGAGCGCTCCGGCGTGGGAACCGGTACGTGGTCCGGGTGGTCAAGGACGGCGAGGCGCTCGCCCGGCAGACCGGCCTGCTCGATTCCAGAGGGCGACCGGTGCGCGGCCTCCCGCCGCACGTCGTCAACGCGAGCCTCGGCGACGCCGTCGCCGCCTGGCGGGGGGCGTTCCTCGCCCACGGTTCCCTCACCGAGCCCGGGCGGTCCTCGGCGCTCGAGGTGACCTGCCCGGGCCCGGAAGCCGCCCTCGCGCTGGTCGGTGCCGCCCGGCGCCTCGGCATCGGTGCGAAGGCACGGGAGGTGCGAGGCGTGGACCGCGTCGTGATCCGCGACGGAGACGCCATCGGCGCCATGCTCACCCGGATGGGCGCGCACGACGCGGTGATGGCCTGGGAGGAACGGCGGATGCGCCGGGAGGTGCGGGGCACCGCGAACCGGCTCGCGAACTTCGATGACGCGAACCTGCGCCGCTCCGCACAGGCCGCCGTCGCCGCAGGCTCGCGCGTGGAGCGGGCCTTCGAGATCCTCGGTGAGGGCGTCCCCGGGCATCTGCTCAAAGCCGGCCGCCTGCGTCTGGAGCACAAGGAGGCGAGCCTGGAGGAACTCGGGCAGCTCTCCGACCCGCCGCTGACGAAGGACGCCGTCGCAGGGCGGATCCGCCGGCTCCTCGCGATGGCCGACAAGAAGGCTGCCGAGCAGGGCATCCCGGACACCGAGAGCAACCTGACCCAGGACATGCTCGACATGTGAACACCCACCCCCGTGGGACCTTCGCCACGGGAGCCGGGCCCTGGAGCGGGTGTACCTTTGGATCTGGTGAATGACCCACCATGAAGCAACAATCGAAGGGTCATCACACTCCCCAACAAACTCGCGCGTGAGCGCGAAGACCGACAGACGCTATGCGCGCAGTGAGCGCGCGAGGAGGAAAACGTGACCATCCGCGTCGGAATCAACGGCTTCGGCCGCATCGGACGGAACTTCTACCGCGCCGTCCTGGCCAGCGGTGCTGACATCGAGGTCGTCGGTGTCAACGACCTGACGAGCAACCAGACCCTGGCGAACCTGCTCAAGTTCGACTCGATCCTCGGCAAGCTGGACCGCCCCGTGTCCTACGGCGAGGACACCATCACCGTCGGTGACCACACCTTCAAGGCACTCGCCGAGCGTGACCCGTCCGCTCTGCCCTGGGGCGAGCTCGGTGCGGACATCGTCATCGAGTCGACCGGCATCTTCACGGACGCGACCAAGGCCAAGGCGCACATCGACGCGGGCGCCAAGAAGGTCATCATCTCCGCCCCGGCGAAGAACGAGGACGCCACGTTCGTGATCGGTGTGAACCACACCGAGTACGACCCGGCGAACCACCACATCATCTCGAACGCGTCCTGCACCACCAACTGCCTCGCGCCGCTGGCCAAGGTCATGGACGAGAAGTTCGGCATCGTGCGTGGCCTGATGACCACGATCCACGCCTACACGGCCGACCAGAACCTGCAGGACGGCCCGCACAGCGACCCGCGCCGCGCCCGCGCCGCCGCCCTGAACATCGTCCCCACCTCCACCGGCGCGGCCAAGGCCGTCTCCCTCGTGCTCCCGCAGCTCAAGGGCAAACTGGACGGCTACGCGCTGCGCGTGCCGGTCCCGACGGGCTCAGCCACCGACCTCACCTTCACCGCCTCCCGCGAGGTGAGTGTCGAAGAGATCAACGCTGCCGTCAAGGAGGCCGCCGAGACCGAGGCGCTCAAGGGTCTGCTCGTGTACTCGGAGGACCCGCTGGTCTCCACCGACATCGCCGGTGACCCGGCCTCGAGCATCTTCGACTCCGGCCTGACCAAGGTGATCGGCGACCAGGTCAAGGTCGTGGCCTGGTATGACAACGAGTGGGGTTACTCGAACCGGCTCGTGGACCTCACGGTCTACGTCGGCGAGAAGCTCTGACCCTCGCTCCGCTCATGATGGCGCCCGCGTACCGGTGTGTACGCGGGCGTCGTCATGTCCCGAACCGAACCACTCCCAGAAGGGATCCACGGGAACCGTGGCAACCATGAAGACCATCTCCGACCTCGGCGACCTGCGCGGCAAGCGCGTGCTCGTCCGCTCCGACTTCAACGTGCCGCTGGACGGCACCACGATCACCGACGACGGCCGCATCCGCGCCGCACTGCCCACCATCAAGACGCTGGTCGACGGCGGCGCGAAGGTCGTCGTGACGGCTCACCTCGGTCGCCCCAAGGGTGCGCCCGAGGACAAGTACTCCCTCGCGCCCGTGGCGGCCCGCCTCGGTGAGCTGCTCGGCCAGGAGGTCGTGCTCGCGCCCGACACGATCGGCCCGGGTGCGCAGGCTGCCGTGGCCGCCGCCGCCGACGGCGACGTCGTGCTCCTGGAGAACATCCGGTTCGACCCCCGCGAGACGTCGAAGGACGACGCCGAGCGCGGCGCGCTCGCGGACGACCTCGCAGCGCTGGCGGACGCCTACGTGTCCGACGGGTTCGGTGTGGTGCACCGCAAGCAGGCCAGCGTCTACGACGTCGCGACCAAGCTGCCCGCCGCCGTCGGTGGTCTCGTGCAGACCGAGATCGAGGCGCTGCGGCGCGCGACCGACAACCCGGAGCGGCCCTACGTCGTCGTCCTCGGCGGGTCCAAGGTCTCCGACAAGCTCGGCGTGATCGCGAACCTGCTCACCAAGGCGGACCGCCTCCTCATCGGCGGGGGAATGGTCTTCACCTTCCTCGCCGCCCAGGGGTACAACGTCGGCAAGTCGCTGCTCGAAGAGGACCAGATCCCGACGGTCAAGGGCTACCTCGCCACGGCCGCCGAGAAGGGCGTCGACATCGTGCTGCCCACGGACATCGTCGTGGCGCCCGAGTTCAAGGCGGACTCCCCGGCCACCGTGGTACCCGCGAGCGAGATCCCCGACGACCAGATCGGCCTGGACATCGGCCCCGAGTCCGGCGCCGCGTTCGCCGAGGCGATCGCGTCCGCGAAGACCGTCGTCTGGAACGGCCCGATGGGCGTGTTCGAGTTCCCGGCGTTCGCCGGCGGCACGAAGGCCGTCGCGCAGGGCCTCGTCGACGCGACCGCGGCCGGCGCGTTCACCATCGTGGGCGGCGGCGACTCCGCGGCGGCGGTGCGTCAGCTGGACTTCGACGAGGCCGGCTTCAGCCACATCTCCACCGGTGGCGGAGCCTCCCTCGAGTTCCTCGAGGGCAAGGTCCTGCCCGGCATCGACGTTCTCAACTGACCCCGTCCGGACGAAGCAGGAAGGCACCACCGAAGATGGCAAAGAACCGCACCCCGCTGATGGCGGGGAACTGGAAGATGAACCTCGACCACCACGAGGCCACGCACACCGTGCAGAAGCTGGCCTGGACCCTCAAGGACGCGAAGCACGACTTCAACCGCGTCGAGGTCGTGGTCTGCCCGCCGTTCACCGACCTGCGTTCGGTGCAGACGCTGGTCGACTCCGACAAGCTCGAGATCGGCTACGGCGCGCAGGACATCTCCGCGCACGCCAAGGGCGCCTACACCGGCGAGATCTCCGCGGCGATGCTGGCCAAGCTCGGCGTGGGCTACGCCGTCGTCGGTCACTCCGAGCGGCGCGAGTACCACGCCGAGGACGACGCGCTCGTGGGCGCGAAGGCCAAGGCGGCGCTGGCCGCGAACATCATCCCCATCGTGTGCGTGGGGGAGGGCCTGGAGGTCCGGCAGGCAGGCAACCAGGTGAGCCACACGCTCGCCCAGGTGGACGGCGCCTTCGACGGGATCTCCGCCGAGGACGCCGCCCGCTCCGTGATCGCCTACGAGCCGGTCTGGGCCATCGGCACCGGCGAGGTCGCGACGCCGGAGGACGCCCAGGAGGTCTGCGGCGCGATCCGTGGCCGGCTCGCAGAGCTGTACTCGGCGGAGGTCGCCGACGCCGTCCGGGTGCTCTACGGCGGCTCGGTGAAGTCCGGCAACGTGGCCACGATCATGGCCCAGCCGGACGTCGACGGCGCGCTCGTCGGCGGGGCGAGTCTTGACCCGACGGAGTTCGCCGCGATCGCGCGGTACCAGTCCCACGACGTGGGTCTGTAGGTAGGTGTGAGCGTCGGCGCGGGGGCAAGGCGTGAAGTCCCCGCGCCGATCGCGTAAACTCACCGAGGGTTCCAAGGTTGTGCGCCGTCCGCGCATGCCCACAAGACGTGAGGAAGTACTGACGACGTGACGGTAATGACCATCATCCTGCAGGTCCTGCTGGTGCTGACCAGCGGGGTGCTGATCATGACGATCCTCATGCACAAGGGCAAGGGCGGTGGCCTCTCCGACATGTTCGGCGGTGGCATGTCCTCCAGCCTCGGTTCGTCCGGAGTGGCCGAGCGCAACCTCAACCGGATCACGATCGGCTCCGCCGTGATCTGGGGCGTTGTGGTCGTGCTGTTGGGTCTCATCCAGAAGTTCACGATCTGAGCAGGGAGTCTTCACGTGGCTGGTGGTAGTGCAATTCGAGGTTCGCGCGTCGGCGCCGGACCGATGGGCGAGGCCGAGCGGGGAGACGCCGCACCGCGGGTGTGGATCTCCTACTGGTGTGCGTCGGGTCACGAGACCCGGCCGAGTTTCGCGCAGGAGCCCGGCATGGTGGTCCCGGAGACTTGGGACTGCCCGCGCTGCGGGCTGCCCGCCGGTCAGGACCAGGCGAACCCGCCCTCGGCTCCCAAGAACGAGCCGTACAAGACGCACCTCGCGTACGTGAAGGAGCGCCGGACCGATTCCGACGGCGCCGCGCTCCTCGACGAGGCTCTCGCGGCCCTTCGGGCCCGCCGCGGCGGCTGACCCCGACGCGCGCGGCCCTGCTTGGGCCAGGCTGCGTGGGCCAGGTCTGCCGGACCTAGTCCCCGCGGGCGCCGACACCCTCCGCGTCGGCGCCCACCGGTTCCAGGAACGGGCGCAGCAGCCCCGGCACGGCCTCATCGGCGAGGTCGAGGCCGGTGGCTGATCCGACATCCACGACGGAGTACCTGCCGCGGCTCGCAGCCGTGGTGGCCGTCACGGTGAGCACGCCCACCCGGCGTTGGAACACCGACTGCCGGATCCGCCAACCGATGATCCCGGGCCGCGACAGTGCCGCCGTGCTCCGGCGGACGCTGCCGCGCCGGGCCACCAGGTGGTCGGGCGTGAGGGCGTGACCGAGGCTGCGGGCGCCGTCCACGGCGACCGCGACCGCGATCACCGAGCCGACGACGGCGGCGACGATCAGGACCGACGTCCAGAACGCCGTCGGGCGTACGGCGACGACCAGCACGCCGACCACGGCGCCCAGCCCGACGATCACCAGAGCCGCCCGGAACAGGCGGCGGTCGCGCGCGGCGCGCGGGTGCGGGCGCAGGTCCGTCGGCAGCGATGCGCCGAGGATGCGTTCGGCCACCGCGAGGGGGACCTCCCGGGGTGACCCCGGGACCAGGGTGGCCGCCTCCTGCTTCTCCGCGTCCGCGCGCATGCCGGTCGCCAGCACGTCCAGGCGGGCCGCGCCCGCGAGGCGGATACCGAGCGGCTCCACCAGCTCCACGCCCCGGACCCGGGACTCCTCGAAGCTGGTCGAACGGGACGTGAGCAGGCCGCGTCGCACCCGGAGCACGCCGGCGCCCCGCTCCAGCCGGTAGTTCCACCAGGACTCCAGCCCGAGCGCGGTCATGCCGATCGCGCCGGCCACGACGAACACCACGATCGCACCCAGGAGCGCGGGCCAGGCACCGAACCGGTCCGCGAGCGAGCGCGCCCACTCCACCGGTAGTTCGGGCACGCCGAACCACTCCGCCACCTGGAACACGGCGCCCGCCGCGCCGGCGGCGATCAGCAACGTGAACACGGACATCGGCACGTACCGGACCCACCGCGGGGACCAGACGGCCAGCGCCGTCTCCGCGGCCGGATCGGCGGCGACGGCGCCGGCGCGACGGAGCAGGTCGGTGCGCAGGCACTCGCCCTCGGCCCTGGAGATCGGGTCGAGCACGATCGACTGGCCCTCGCTCTCGCTGACCTTCTCCCCGGTGCCGACGGACAGGCGCACCAGCCCGAACGCGCGCAGCAGGATGTTGGCGGTCAGGTCCACGTTCCGGATCCGCTCCCGGGCCAGGGACCGGCGTCGCTTGAACAGGATCCCGCCGTGCATCTCCAGGCGGGTGTCCGTGAGCCGGTACCGGGTGGTGCGCCAGCGCAGGTGGTCGGCGACGGCGGAACCCACCGTGATCAGCACGGTCCCGGCCACGCACCAGGCGAGCGCGGCCGGGCCCGCGTCACTCTGCAGCCAGATCGGCGGGACGATGAGGACCGAGCTTCCTGCGAAGATGGCGAACAGCAGGATGGCCGTGACGAGCGCGGTCCGGGGGTCGAGCGTGTGCCAGTCCTCGGGGTTCGGACCGCCGTCGGCGCCCGGCGGTGTGGGGGACTCCTCCTCGGTGGCGCTCACGTCGCGTCGCCCGGAGTCGCGTTGGTGACGATCGTCAGGTCGTGCGCGATCTCGGTGGCCTGCTCGTCGTCGAGCCCGGCGATCGACACCGGCCCGGCCGCGGACGCCGTCGTCACCACCACGGTGGCGAGCCCGAACGCCCGCTGCAACGGGCCCCGGGTGGTGTCCACCGTCTGGATCCGGCTCATCGGCGCCACCCGCCAGGTCTGCCAGAAGTAGCCGGTGCGCGTGTAGACCGCGTGCTCGGTGACCTCCCACCGGTGCTTGGCGTACCACCACAGGGGCAGCGCCACGGCGAGGGCACCGCCGATCACGATCACGACGGCGGCAGGCACGAGCAGCCAGATCCGGGCCGGGGCGACGATGATGCCGAGGATCACCAGCGGGAGCGCGATCACCGCCGTCCAACAGATCGCGCTCCAGCGCCACCAGGCGACCACGCGGCGGTCGTACCGGTTCCGTGGCGGCCGCAGCTGCAGCGCCGTCGCCTGCGGATCCGACATCAGCGCACGTAGGCGAGCAGGATGCCGTCGTATCCCTTGCTCCCGACGGTCTGCAGGGCGGTCGCGTCGAGGCGTTGCTCGGCCACCGCCGTCGCGACGTCGTCGACCATGGTGCGCGTGCCCTGGACGTCCGGGCGGTCACTGTCAGGATCGGCGACGGCGCCGCCGCGCACCACGTTGTCCACGATGATCAGCCCGCCGGGCCGGGTCAGGCGCAAGGCCCAGTCGAGGTAGCCCGGGTTGTTCTGCTTGTCGGCGTCGATGAAGACCAGGTCGAACGGGGCGTCGATGTCCGCGGCGACGCCCGGCAGCGTGTCCAGCGCGGCCCCGACCCGAACCTCGACCAGGTCCTGCAGGCCGGCTCGCTCGATATTCTCCCGGGCGATCCGGGCGTGCTCGGGGGAGTACTCCAGGCTGATGAGCCTGCCGTCCAGCGGGAGTGCCCGGGCCAGGTGGATCGCCGAGAATCCGAACAGGGTGCCGACCTCCAGGATGCGCCGGGCCGATACGGTCCGGGCCAGCACGCCGAGCAGCCCGCCGAGCAGATCCGAGACCTGGATCTGCGGGAGCTCGGAGCCGGCCGCGACCGCCTCGGTGAGGGCGTGGTCGCGAGGGCGGAGCCGGTCAGCGAAGTAGCGGTCGACTTCTGTCCATCCTGCTGTGTCCATACCTCGATCCTGACAAACGGGGCCGGTCCTGACTAGGGGTGTGGTGGCATCCGCTACGGTGACCGTCGAGGGGAGTCGATGGGGCGATCTGCCCGCGCAGCCCGCCGGAAAGCGGCGGCATCGGTTGCGTGGAGTCGATAGCGTGCTCCTGCAGGCGATCCTCGCCCTGTGCGAACACACACCAGTTGCATCGAAGGGAGAACGGATGAGCGGCGATCAGCCACTCCCGCAATCCGCAGCACCGACGACCGAACCGGGTGACCTCACCCCCGAGCTCATCGACACCGACATCTGGACGGACGAGATGGTCGCGCGCGCGGGCATCCCCGTGGTGCCGGTTCCGTTCGTGACGGTCGGCGGCGGCATCGGTTCCTTCGTGACCGTGGACTACCTGCGGATCTACGGCGTGCCGGCGCAGCAGATCGTGGTCCTGACCGGCTTGGACGTGCCGTGGCAGAGCTACGAGTACCTCACCCGGGTCTCCCAGATCCCGCGCACCGAGAGGCTGCGCTCGGACTCCCAGTCACGGCCGGACAACATCTGGGGCTTCCCGTCCTACGCGCTCTCCGAGGCGTTCGCGGCGAAGAGCCTCAAGGAGTTCCTCTGGCCGCTCTGGAACGTGTTCACCGAGCCGATCCTCACGAACTACTTCACCCCGAGGGCCGGTCAGGCGTTCTCCACGATGGAGAAGGAGATGAACCGGATCGGCTATCTCCAGTCGGTGCGCAAGGGGCAGGTCCGGATGGTCCGCCGGCGTGCTGGCGGCGGGTACTACACGATCCTGACCCCGCCCGCGGGTGCGGCGCCCACCAAGCGGATCGCCTACCAGAGCCAGTACGTGCACATCGCGATCGGGTACCCGGGCCTGCGGCTGCTCAAGGACCTGCAGGACTACCGGGAGCGCTACCGCGACCCCACCAAGGTGGTCAACGCCTACGAGCCGCACGAGCAGGTCTACGACCAGCTCCGGATCCGCCCGGGCAAGGTGATCGTGCGTGGTGGCGGGATCGTCGCATCGCGGGTGCTGCAGCGGCTCATCGACGACCGGGACAAGTACAACCTGCGGACGGAGATCCTCCAGGTCTTCCGCACGTTCTACACCGGGCCGCACGGGAAGAACGTCTTCAACCGGCGCCCCGGCGGGCACGGCTGGGCCTATCAGGGCTTCAACTACCCGAAGTCGGTGTGGGGAGGTCAGCTCAAGGAGAAGATGGCCAAGCTCGAGGGCGATGCCCGTGCGCAGGCCTATGAGGAGATGGGCGGCACGAACACGCCGTTCCGGAAGGACTGGCTCGAGCAGCTCAAGCGGGGCCGGTCACAGGGCTGGTACCGCGAGATGCAGGGCGCGTTCGACTCGCTCCGCCCGGGGCCGAACGGCGCCGGCGTGGTGGTCGCGATGAGCACGCAGCATGGCGCCCTCGAGGAATATGCGGACTTCGTGGTCGACTGCACCGGTCTGGAGGCGGACATCCGGGAGAGCCGGGTGCTCGCCGACCTGCTCGACCACAGCGGCGCCGGGCGGAACCCGAAGGGCCGTCTGGACGTGAACGCGCAGTTCGAGGTGATCGGCACCCGGAGCCGCCCGGGGCGTCTGTACGCCTCCGGGAGCTCGACCCTCGGTGGCCCGTTCCCCGGTGTGGACACCTTCCTCGGGCTGCAGATCTCCGCGCAGGAGATCGCCGATGACCTCGCCCGACTGGGCTTCGTGAAGAGACTGGGTCCGGGTCGGTCCATCGCCCAGTGGTGGCGCTGGGCCCGGAACCGGCCGATCTAGGAAGGCGAACCGTGCTACCCACCCTCAACGGGCGACTCCAATCACGGATCCTCGTCACCGCCATCCTCGGCGGGATCTGGACGCTCATCATCACCCCGGTGCTGCCGACCGGCGCCCCCCTGGGGGAGAGCTACAAGACGACGTTCATCATCCTGCTCACGGTCATCGTGCTCGGCGTGCTCTGGGAGTTCCTCTACCACTTCCTCCAGCAGTTCCGGTGGGAGAAGGACTGGCCCACGAGCTGGGGCCTGTTCACCGGGATCAACGAAGGCCTGCTGATCTGGCTGCTGATCAACCTCGGCTGGATCCCCGGCGTCGGTCAGGTGCCGGGCTGGGCGTTCGTGATCCAGTTCTGCACCACGTGGTTCCTCATCTGGGCGGTCCAGAATGGTCCCCTGCGGGTCCCGTTCATCCGCTGGCGCTTCAATGGAGGTCGTTTCCTGTGAAGGTGAACTTCGACGATGTCCCGGCTCGGGTCCACCCGGGCCGCCATCACCTGGTGCGTCTGCCGGGGGTGGTCGCGATTATCCGCACCGACCCGGGGACCGACCCGGACGCCGCCAGAGACCTCCTCGAGCGCATCCAGACGTCCTCCCGGACCGCGCCGACGGCGCCCGGGCGGGACCTCGCCCGGCAGTTGTCGATCTGGCTGAGCCGGTTCGAGGAGACGAACGGGGTCGCCCCGGGGTTCGGCGCCATCTCCGCCAGCGAGAACGGCGTCGCGATCTTCCTGTACGGCGACATCAGCGTCACCGAGCGCGTCGATGATGCCGAGTTGCCGCCCGAGGACCGGGTCTCGCTGTTCGGCAAGGATGCGGCGTTCACCGTGGACCGACTGCTGCCGTGGCCCGCCGGTGCCCTGCAGCTGATCGCCGACGACGACGCCGACGGCGAGCTGGACATCCCCGAGCACGCCGCCGATGTGCTCGCGTCCGCGGACGGACCGATGCCGGCCTGGGCCGGATTCCACCGCGGCGTGACCCCCGGTGGTGGACTGCTGTTCGGGCCGGTCACCGACCACATGAGCGAGCCGGTCGTCGCCGACGTCCCGGCCGCGTCCGGCAGCCACCTGGCCGGGCCGGAGGTGCCGGTGCCGTCCGGCCCGGGCTCCCACGGGCCCGTGCCCGGCTCGTCCGCGACGCTCTCGTCCGCCGCCTACGACGCCGAGGCGATGTCCGACGGCGAGGCGATGGTTGCCGAGCCGGGCTCCGGTGAGCGGGTGGCTGAGGACGAGCCGATGGTCGGCGGCGACGCTGCGGATGGCGCGCCGGCGTCCGCTGAGCCGATGGCTGAGGCTGCGGGAACCTCGGTCCCGCCGCCGCCGGCGCCGTCCGGTGCTCAGGTGCCGCCGTCTCCGGCGGGTTCAGCCGTACCTGCGCCGCCCTCGCAGAGGTCGGTCGTGCCGCCGCCGCCATCCGCAGGTACTCCGGTGGTACCTCCGGCGCCGTCCGCAGGTACTCCGGTGGTACCTCCGGCGCCGTCCGCAAGCCCAGTGCCGCCGCCGCCGTCCGGTGCACCCGTGGTCCCGCCGCCGCCGTCCGGTGCACCCGTGGTGCCCCCACCGCCGTCAGCAGGCACGCCCGCGGCTGCGCTCGCGCCGCCGCGGTTGTCCGAACTGATCCAGGACGGCCCTGCCGAGCCCCCGCGGGCGCCGCTCCCGCCGGCCGCGCCGGCCCCACGCCAGACAGCGCAGCAGAAGGCGGCGGAGAAGGCCGCAGGGGTCAAGGAACGGCCGCAGGACTACGTCCAGGGCTTCCGGTGCTCCCGCAAGCACCTCAACGACCCGCGGGTCTCGTTCTGCCGCGTGTGCGGCATCCGGATGGACCAGATGACCGGTGTGCTCGTCGAGGAGCGACGCCCGCCGCTCGGCCTCCTGGTGCTCGACGTCGGCGCGACCTTCGTGCTCGACGACAACTACGTGCTCGGCCGCAACCCGGAATCGGACGCCGCGGTCCGGGAGGGCACGCTGCGCCCGGTCCGGCTCGACGACACCTCGGGCGCGCTCTCACGAGTGCACGCGGAGATCCGGCTCTCCGGCTGGGATGTCGTGCTCATCGACCGGGGCTCGGCGAACGGCACCTACGTGGCGGCCACGGACGAGCAGTCCTGGCAGCGGCTGGCACCTAACCAGCACTTCGTGCTCACCCCGGGCACGCACGTGCGGGTGGGGCAGCGGACGTTCACGTTCGAATCATCGGCGGCCCGACTGCGTTGATGCTTCGGCGTCGATGCGCAAGTTGTCGAGCGACCGGGGCTGAGGTTCCGGCGGAACCTCAGGTCGTCGGCGCCCCCGTGGTCTCCTCGTCGTCGGTGACGAGCGCGCCGAGCGCCTCGGTGAGCTCGGCGTCGGCCACGTCCTGACCCGCCCACAGCGTCACCGCAGCGGTACCCGGCGACGGTGCTACGCCGTCGGCCAGGCCCGCCGCCACCACGCGCATCGCCGCGCCCGCGGCGTCCGCCTCGCCGCGCTCCACCACGCGGTAGCCCAGGCCGTCCGCGTGCAGCGCGGCCAGGGCGGCGCCGAAGCGCTTGGCGAGCCGGGCGCCGTCCGGCAGATGCAGGAGCAGTTCCGCGCCACGGGCGCGGGCGGCCGCGGCTCCTGCAAGCACCGCGCCACGCCCGTCGGGGTCGCCGCCGGCGATGACGACGATCGGTGCGTCGGCCGCGGCATCCTCGGCGGCCAGGCGCACGGTGGCCACGCTGAACCGGTGCCCGGACAGGTCGGTGCCGGTTCCACCACCGGTGCCATCCGGTGCGTTGGCAGCGAACCAGTCCGCGTCCATCAGCAGCACGGCCGCCTCGGCCGTCTCGGCCTGGACCAGGAGATCGGCCCAGGGATCGGCGGTGAACCGGGACAGAACCGTGGCAGGCACCCCGGTGGCATGCACGCGGGAGGCGAGCGCGTTGAGGTCGTCCACGGTGGCGGCCATCAGGGTGAGGTTCGAGGACAGGCCGGCGCCGAGTTCCACCGGCGAGTTCTCGCGGCCCACGAACCGGCTGAGCACGACCTTGCCGGGGCGGCCCGTGCCGAGCAGAGTGGCCGCGACCGCGGCCATCCGGTCCGCCTTGGCGGGGTCGTCGACCAGGACCAGCACGCGGTAGGACTCGTCCACGCCGAGTGCCGCCCGTTCGGCGGCGGCGATGTCCTTGGCGATGGCCCGGTCCGGGTAGACCCGGCGAAGCAGGGGGCCGGTCATCATCGTGGTCAGGATCGCCATCAGCACGAGCAGGGTGAACAGTTCCCCGTCGAGCACGCCGAGCTGACGGCCGATCTGCAGGATCACCAGCTCGGTCAGGCCCCGGGTGTTCATCAGGACGCCGAGCGCGGTGGCCTGCCGGCTCGGCACCTTCAGCAGGCGGGCGGCGAGGAATGCGCCACCGAACTTGCCGCCGACCGCCACCAGCATGATCAGCGCCAGCTGCCAGAGCCCGGCCCCGGTGATCCCGCCGATGTTCGTACTCAGGCCGGTGACCACGAAGAACAGCGGGAGCAGAAGCAGGACGCTCACCTGCTCGAGCCGTTCGAGGATCTCCCGGGTGAGGTCCGCGGCGCCCTGGCGCGGCATGACCGCGCCGAAGATGAACGCACCGAAAATGGCGTGGATACCGATGACATCGGTCATGACCGACGAGGCCAGTACGCCGATCAGGACGATCGCGAGGATGTTGGGAGTGAGTCGGCCGGCCCGCCGGTAGGCGTCGACCAGACGCTTCAGCAACGGCCGCACGATGCCGAACATCAGAGCCGCGAACGCGGCGGTGAGGACGACGATCCGGATCACGTCGGCTGGTCCGTCGCCTTGGACGACAGCCACCACGAACGCCAGCAGGGTCCAGGCGAGGATGTCGTCGACGGCGGCGCAGGCCAGCGCGAGCACGCCCGTGGTGGTGCGGTGCATGCCCCGGTCGGTCAGGATCCGGGCCAGTACCGGGAAGGCCGTGATGGCCATCGCGATCCCGAGGAACAGCGCCAGGCCCAGGAACGGCACCTCGCCCGCGTCGGTCACGTTGTGGAACGGGTACAGCACGAACGTGAGGCCGGCGCCCATGGCGAACGGCAGGATGACCGAACTCAGCGAGATCGTGCCGGCGAGCTTCTCCCGACCCCGGACCAGGGTCATGTCGAGTTCGAGCCCGACGATGAACATGAACAGCACCAGGCCGAGCTGGGCGAGCATGTCCAGGTACGGGAGGATGTCCGGGGGGAACAGCTTCGCGTCCAGGTCGCCCGGCAACAGCCCGAGGATGCTCGGTCCGAGCGCGATACCGGCGATGATCTCGCCCACCACCGGGGGCTGCTGGATCTTGCCGGCGAGCCGCGCGAACAGCCGCGCGACGAGCATGATGACGGCGATCGCCAGGAATACGTGCGCCGCGATGTGCATGACCGTGAGAACCCCTACTGGATGGCGGATGTGGACCGTTCCCCTCGTCGTGGAGGAACGCGCCCGATAGACTTTCGCGTGATCTGCCACGAATGATATTGGGTCCGTGACCCACCGAGTCCACGTTTGGGGAAGTCACATGTCGTTGCGTGATCAGCGTGTCCGCGACCTGCCGGTCCTGGCCGACTTCGAGGTGGTGCGGTCGATCGGTGACGGCAACCACGGGCAGTTCTTCCTGGCGCGGCCACCGGCGCGGCTGGGGATCGCCGACGAGTACGTTGCGGTCAAGGTCTTCGCCGGCCAGGTCACCGAGGACGCCTACCGGCGCGGCGCTCGCGAGCTGCGGGCGTTCGCCGCCGTGGACTCGCCGTACCTGGCGACCGTCTACGACGCGGTGCTGGACGACCGGTTCTTCTACGCGATGGAGTACTTTCCGCTCGGTTCGCTGGCCAGCCCGGAGCGGCCGTTGGAACGGGACCGACTGCTCACCGTGCTGGAGCACGCCGCCCTCGCGATCGACGCCCTGCACGAGGCAGGGCTGGCTCACGGCGACGTCAAGCCCGCGAATGTCATGATCACCGAGACCGGTGGGAAGGTCTCCGACCTCGGCCTTGCCAGGGTGTTCGCGGCCGGCGCCGCGCTGACAGGCATGGCCCCGGAGACCTCCGTCGAGTTCGTCGATCCCGAGCTGCTGCTGGGGGAGCCGCCCTCACGCGCCACGGATATCTGGGGCCTGGGCGCCACCGCGCACCGGGTCCTGGCGGGTGTCGGCCTGTATGGCGATCTGCCGGAGAACCAGCCGTTGCTGGCCATCCGCACGGTGCTGAAGGCCGACGGTCCGACGCTGTCCGAGCGACTGTCCCCGAGCGAGGCCGACGTGGTGCGCCGCTGCCTCGCGCCGCTCGGGGAGCGGTACGAGACGGCGCAGGCCGTCGCGCAGGCGATCGCCGGCCTGCGCGCCTGATCGGCTCCGACCCGCGCTTGATCGGCTCCGACCGGCGGACCGTCAGAACGGGGCGCTGACCCACCATTCCCGGCGGATGTCGAGCCGCTCGTGCTCGGGCCACCAGACGGCCACCATGTACTCCGTGCGCTCGGCGTGGACGAACGTGGTGTACAGGAAGCCGGGGTCGGTCACACCGTCCTGGCTGCCGTACTCGGTCCCGGCAGGATCGTCCGGAGCGGAGTCGTAGAACCACTCCTGGCTGAACCAACCCTCGTTGGCCACGCCCTCCGAGCCGAACGTGGCCAGCGCGTCCGCCGATGTGAAGTGCAGCAGCGTGAACACCAGACCATCCGACTGGGTGCAGGTGATCGCGGCGTCGACGGTGTCCGGCTGGGGCAGGTGTTCGGAACTGCCGAGCTCGCAGGTGGCGTCGTTGTGGCCGGCGACGTTCGGGCCATCGGGCACCAAACTCGGGAACGCCGTCCGCATGAAGTCGGCATCGCCCCAGCTGCCGGGGTCCAGCGACGCCTCGGCGACGGCGGGGGTGCTGTCGTCGGAGGTCCCACCCTCCGGCCCGACGGCGCGCACCGTGTACTCCTGCCCGCTGGGGGCCGTGTCGACGAACTGGCGGGCGGTGCCCTCGTAGACGAGTTCACCGTCCCGGTCGAGCTCGTACCCGGTGGCGTCCGGCACCGAGCTCCAGTTGACCACCGTGTCACCGTCGCCGTTCACGGTGATCGTGAGGTCGGCCGGGGCCTCGATGCCGTCAGGATCGTCGTTCCCGCCGCCGAACCCGCCGTTGGCGGCGATCACGATGAGCACGATGATGGCGACCAGCGCCACCGCGAAGCCGGTGATCATGGCGGGGTTCGGTCCGCGGCGGACGGGGGCCTTGTGACCCACGGCGTGGATGCCGGTGTGCTGGGCGGGCGCCGAGAGGTAGCTCGGCATGCCGCCGGTGCTCCGGGTGGGTGCCCCGACGGTCGGTGTCGGGCCGGTCGTCATCGGGCCGGTCGGCATCGGGCCGGTCGGCATCGGTGTGGCCGGGATCGGCCCGGTCGGCATCGGCACGGGTGGGATCTGACCGGTCGGGTTCGGGCCGGTGTCGCGGCCGCCCTGTCCGATCGGGCCGATGGTGGCGTTCGGTGACCAGCTCCGGTTGCCGGGTGCGTTGTTCGCGCGCAGGTACGCGGCCGGGGCCGCCGAGGTGACGTGCCACGGTGAGATCCGGGCCAGGCGCGGGGCGATCTGGTCCAGCACCAGCGGGTGCCGGGAGCCCTGGTGCTCGTAGGCGACCGTCCAGGTGCGCTCGCCGGCGCCGACGGTGATCTCCTCGAGGTAGTCACCGGTGATCTGCCGCTCCAGCGGCAGCCGCGGCGGCAGGTCGAAGAACCGGGCCTCGTGCAGAAGCGACTCGAGCGCGGCGCGGTCGGCCATCGGCACGTTCCGGGTGTCGACCGGGCCGACCTCCTGGCTCTGGCGGCCGTCGGCGAAGTAGCGGCGGACCTTCAGCGTGAACGGCGGCCTTGGTCCGGTGTGCGCCCGGCTCGGTGTGGGCGTCGGGTGCGGGCTGCCGGGCTGCTCGCCCGGGGTCGCCGCCGGCGTCAGCCGGGCGGGCTGCAGCACGGTGGCGGTCTCGGACTGCTCGGTGAGCGACTTCAGCGCAGCGGCCGCCGCCCGGCTCAGCGCCCGGCAGCTCTGGTACCGGTCCTCGGGCTTCTTGGCCATCGCCTTCGCGACGACGGCATCGAAACTCGTGCCCAGTCCGGGCTGGGCCTCGGACGGCTTCGGCGGGTCCTGGGTCAGGTGGGCCGTCATCTTCGCGAACGGTGAGTCGGCGACGAACGGCACGCTGCCCGTGAGGAGCTCGTACAGCACGCAGCCGAGCGCGTAGACGTCGACCTCGTGGCCGAGGGAGCGGGCCTCGATCTGCTCGGGCGCGGCATAGGCCAGGGTGGCGAGCATATTGCCGGTGCCGGTGAGGTTGTTGTCGCGGTCGTCGATCGCCTTGGCGATCCCGAAGTCGGTCAGCAGGACCTGCTCGGGCTCCTCGGGATCGTCCGGGTCCAGGCCGGGGGCCAGCAGGATGTTGGCCGGTTTGACGTCGCGGTGCAACAGACCGGCCCGGTGGGCGAAGTCGAGTCCGTTGCCGACCTCGGTGACGATGTGCACGACTCGCGTCGGGTCGAGACCGCCGCCGGCCTCGGCGATGGCGTGCGAGGCATCGGTGCCCTCGACGTACTGCATCGCGATCCAGAGCTGACCCTCGAACTCACCGCGGTCGTAGACGGCGACGATGTTCCGGTGGAAGAGCTGGGCGGCCAGATCGGCCTCGCGCTCGAACCGGGTTCGGAAGCTCTCGTCCGAAGACAGGGACGTGCTGAGCATCTTGAGCGCGTCCCGGCGGGGCAGCCGCGGGTGCTTGGCCAGAAATACCGAGCCCATGCCGCCACGCCCGAGCTCGCGCTCGATGGTGTAGCCAGCAAAGACCTGGCCCGGCTCGAAGTCCACCCTGTTCCATCCCCTTGATGTTCGTGAGGCAAATGCCCGGCTCACCTTATCGGAGAGCGGGGCGATCGTCAGACGAGCCCGGGGTCGGCTCCGGCCGCTGCGGTGTCCAGCAGCCATAGCGTCACGTCTCGTCCGGCCACGACGGCGGCGGGCGTCTCCTGCACGTCGGTGGCGCCACCGAGGGCGCGGCGCACGGCGCCCGACTTCTCCGCGCCCGCGACGACGAGCCACACCTGGCGGGCCGACTCGAGTGCTTCGAAGGTGAGCGAGATCCGGTCCGGCGGCGGCTTGGGGGAGTCGTGGACCGCGACCGCGGTGGTGCCGGTCGCGCCCAGCGCCGGGTGACCCGGGAACAGCGAGGCGACGTGGGCGTCCGGGCCCATGCCCAGCAGGACCACGTCGAACACGAGAGTCGGGCCGGCACCGGCAGTGCCATCAGCGCCGGAGCCGAAGGCCGCCAGTTCCGCTGCGTACGCGGCTGCGCCCTCCTCTGCCGTGGCGGCGTCCTCGGTTGCGGCCATCGGGTGCACGTTCTGCGCCGGGATGGGCAGGTGGTCGATCAGTGCGGCTCGCGCCTGGCCCTCGTTACGCTCGGGGTCCGCGCGCGGCACGAAGCGCTCATCGCCCCACCACAGGTGCACACCGGTCCAGTCGACGGCGTCGGCCAACGGCGTCTGCCGGGCCCGCTCGAGGAGCCGGATCCCGACCGTGCCGCCGGTGAGCGCGACGTGGACGGGGTGGCGCACGGACTGGGCGTCGAGGATGGCCAGGAGGAGTCGGGCGCCGGTGGCCTCGGCCAGCGCGTCCGCGGAGGGATGCACCACCACGGCACGTGCCGGTCCGTGGGAGGCGGCGCCGTTGTGGGCCGAACCGTCGGTGTCCACCGGGCTCACTCCCCGGCCACCTTCGGCAGGCCCTTGAGCAGGCTGCGGGCGTAGGTCTCGTCGGGGTCGAGCCGGCGCAGGTCCTCCATCAGGCAGTCGGCGATCGGTCGTTTGGCCATCGCGATCTGCTGCGTCGGCGCGCCGTCCTGGGTGACGGTCACCACGGCGCTGCCCTCCGGGCGGCGCATCCTGATCGTTCCGCTGCGTCGGTCCAGGTCGAGCCCGGTGATCGCGGTCGCTTCCGGGTCGCGTTCGATGATGACCGGAGCCTTCAGGTTCGCCGCGAGCCACGCCGCGAACAGGTGCGTGGACGGGCGGTCCCGGCTTCCGATGACCCGCACGGCCCGGACCGGCTCGTAGGGCGGCTCGTCCAGGGCCGCGGCGGCGAGGCCACGCCACAGCGTGGTGCGAGCCCAGGACAGGTCGGTGTCGCCCGGGGCGTAGGTGTCGGCCAGCCCGGCGAGGTGCTCGATCGGCTTGCCGCAGGTGCCCACGTCGCTGATCCGGCGCTGGGCCATCGCTCCGAGCGGGTCGGCGGCCATGTTCTCGGGTGGTTCGTGCGGCCACCACACCACGATGGGCGCATCGGGCAGCAGCAGCGGGACGACGAGCGTGTCGACCTGGTCACGGGCGGCGCCCAGCGGACGCAGCACGATGACCTCGCTGGCCCCGGCGTCGCCGCCGATGCGGATCTCGGCATCGAGGCCGGCGGACCTGCGTCCGTCGCCCGGGTCGACCACGATCACCCGGCACGGGTGCTCCCGGCTGGCGTCGTTCGCGGCCTCCACGGCCGACTCGACGTCGTCGCCGGTGGCCACGATGACCAGCGTCAGCACCCGGCCGAGGGCCACGGCGCCGCCCTCCTCGCGCAGCGCCACGAGCTTGGCGCCGATGGCGGAGCTGGTGGTGTCCTCGAGGGTGATGATCATGGTCGCCTCCACGTGCGTCCGTCGCGGGCAAGCATGGCGTCGGCCGAGGGCGGGCCCCACGTGCCCGGGCGGTACTGCTCCGGCTTCCCGTGCTTGGCCCAGTAGTCGATGATCGGGTCGAGGATCTGCCAGGAGAGCTCGACCTCGCGCTGGCGCGGGAACAGCGGTGGGTCGCCCAGGAGCATGTCCAGGATGAGCCGTTCGTAGGCTTCGGGCGAGGACTCCGTGAACGCGTGCCCGTAGCCGAAGTCCATGGTGACGTCGCGGACCTCCATGGCCGTGCCGGGCACTTTCGAGCCGAACCGGATGGTCACGCCCTCGTCCGGCTGCACGCGGATCACGATGGCGTTCTGGCCGAGCTCCTGGGTCTCGTTCAGATCGAACGGCAGGTGCGGCGCCCGCTTGAAGACGATGGCGATCTCGGTGACCCGGCGGCCGAGACGCTTGCCGGCGCGCAGGTAGAACGGCACCCCGGCCCAGCGCCGGGTGTCGATGTCGAGGCGGATCGCCGCGTAGGTCTCGGTGATCGAGCCGGTGCTCATGCCCTGCTCCTGCAGGTAGCCGAGGACCTCCTCGCCGCCCTGCCAGCCCGCCTCGTACTGACCGCGGGCACTGTGCCGCCCGATGTCCCGCGGGATCGTGACGGCGGAGAGCACCTTCTCCTTCTCGGCCCGCAGCTCATCGGCCTCGAAGGAGACCGGCTCCTCCATGGCGGTCAGTGCGAGCAGTTGCAGCAGGTGGTTCTGGATGACGTCCCGAGCCGCACCGATGCCGTCGTAGTAGCCCGCCCGCGAACCGATGCCGATGTCCTCGGCCATCGTGATCTGGACGTGGTCGACGTAGTTGGCGTTCCAGATCGGCTCGAACATCTGGTTCGCGAACCGCAGGGCCAGGAGGTTCTGGACCGTCTCCTTGCCGAGGTAGTGGTCGATCCGGAAGACCGACTCCGGCGGGAAGACCTCCTCGACCACGTCGTTCAGCTCGCGGGCGCTGGTGAGGTCGTGGCCGAACGGCTTCTCCACGACCACCCGGCGCCACGTGCCCTCGGCGGGAGTCGACAGGCCCACCTTCGCGAGCTGCTGGAGCACCAGCGGGAACTGCCCCGGCGGCACGGACAGGTAGAACGCGTGGTTGCCGCGCGTGCCGCGCTCGTCGTCGAGACGCTGCACGGTCTGCGCGAGCCGCTCGAAGGCGGAGTCGTCGGAGAACTCCCCGGAGACGAACCGGAAGCCCTTGGACAGCTGCTCCCAGACGCCCTCGTCGAACGGGGTGCGCGAGTGCTTGGAGATCGCGTCGTGCGCGATCTTGCGGAAGTCCTGGTCCTCCCAGTCCCGCCGGGCGAACCCGGTGAGGCCGAAGGCCGGGGGCAGGAGCCCTCGGTTGGCCAGGTCGTAGACCGCCGGCAGCAGCTTCTTCTGCGCCAGGTCGCCGGTCACGCCGAAGATCACCAGGCCGCTGGGCCCGGCGATCTTCGGCAGCCGCCGATCGGACGGGTCACGGAGTGGGTTGTGCCCGCTCGTCACCTTTGCCGGTGCCATCCGGTGGTACCACCCTTCGTTGCTGTCTCGCCTTGGCAGGTCAGGATCCGGCGGCCGCGAGGCCGTCGGTGACGTCCCCGAGCAGCTCGGCCCAGCTCTTCTCGAAGGAGTCCACGCCGGAGTCCTCCAAACCCTCAAGGATCTTGCCGTACGGGACGCCGAGACGCTCGATGGTGTCCAGTATCTGGCGGGAGGCATCGAACGTCCCGTGCACGGTGTCGGTGCCGTCGGCCGTGGAGTGGTCGGCGACCGCCTCGAGGGTCTTGTGCGGCATCGTGTTCACGACGTCGGCCACGACCAGTTCGTCGACGTACATCGTGTCCGGGTACGCGGGATCCTTGGTACCGGTGGAAGCCCACAGCGGGCGCTGGGTGTGCGCGCCGGCGGCCGCCAACGCCTCGAACCTGGGGGTGGAGAACACCTCCTCGTACACCTCGTAGGCCAGTCGCGCGTTCGCGATCGCGGCCTTGCCCCGGAGCGCGAGCGCCTCCTCGGTGCCGATCTCGGCCAGTGCCTTGTCGACCTGGGTGTCGATGCGGGACAGGAACAGCGAGGACACCGAGCGGATGGTGGACAGGTCCTTGCCCGCCTGGTGTGCCAGTTCCAGCCCGTCGATGTAGGCCTGCGCCACGGCCCGGAACCGGTCCAGGCTGAACACCAGGGTGACGTTGACGCTGATGCCGGCGGCGATCGCGGCGGTGATGGCCGGTAGACCCTCCACCGTGGCCGGGATCTTGACGAACAGGTTCGGCCGGTCGACCGTGTCCCACAGCGTGTGCGCGGAGGCGATGGTGGCCTCCGTCTCACGGGCCAGCCGCGGGTCGACCTCGATCGAGACGCGCCCGTCCTGGCCGCCGGTGGCGGCGTTGATGCCAGCGAAGAGGTCGCACGCGTTGCGCACGTCGTCGGTGGTCAGGGCCAGGACCGCGTCCTCGAGGGACGCGCCGGAGGCAGCGAGCTCGCGCAGCTGCGGGTCGTAGGCGTTCCCCTCGGCGATCGCCTTGGCGAAGATCGTCGGGTTCGTGGTGACACCCACCACGGACCGGGTGTCGATGAGGTTCTGCAGGGCACCGGACTGTAGGGCCTCGCGGGACAGGTCATCGAGCCAGACGCTCACCCCGGCCTCGCTGATGGCGGACAGGGCGTTGGTGGTGGTCGCGGACGGTTGGGTCATCATGGTCTCCCTCGTTGCGGTGAGTGGTGGGGGGGGGGGGGGGGGGCCCCCCCCCCGGCCCCCCGGCGCGGCCCGGGGGGGGGCGCGGCGGGGCGGCGC
>NZ_JAGSHT010000002.1 GCF_019947135.1 Occultella gossypii
GGGGTGGTTGGTTTCATCTGGTGCCCCGGGGTGGGGGTGTGGGGTCCGGCGGGCGGCGCTCGGCCGCCGTCGGCACCCGGGGCTCAGGCCGTGGCTGCGGCGATCGACTCCTCGGCCGCGGCGACGGCCGCCTCCGCGGTGATGCCGAACTCGGCGAACAGGACCTTGTAGTCGGCGGAGGCGCCGTAGTGCTCGAGGGACACGGCGCGACCGGCGTCACCCAGGTACTTGTACCAGGACAGCGCGATGCCGGCCTCGACGCTGACCCGGGCCCGCACCGCACTGGGCAGCACGGACTCGCGGTAGTCGGCGTCCTGCTCCTCGAACCACTCCAGGCTCGGCGCGGACACCACCCGGGCGCCCACCCCCTTCGCTTCGAGCTGCTCGCGGGCGGCCACGGCGATCTGCACCTCGGAGCCGGTGGCGATCAGGATGACCTCCGGCGTCTGCGTGGAGGACTCCAGCAGCACGTACGCACCCTTCGCGACGCCGTCGGCCTCGGCGAAGCCGTCGGTGCCACGCGGGAACGTGGGCACGTTCTGTCGGGTCAGGACGATGCCGGCCGGGCCGTCGCGGCGCTCCAGGATGGCCTTCCAGGCCTGCGTGGTCTCGTTGGCGTCGGCGGGGCGGACCAGGGCCAGGCCCGGGATCGCGCGCACCGCGGCGAGGTGCTCCACCGGCTGGTGGGTGGGGCCGTCCTCACCGAGGCCGATCGAGTCGTGCGTCCACACGTAGATCGACGGCGCCTTCATCAGCGCGGCGAGGCGGACGGCGCCGCGCATGTAGTCGCTGAACGTGAAGAACGTGCCGCCATAGGCACGGGTCAGGCCATCCACGGCGATGCCGTTGACGATCGCGCCCATCGCGTGCTCACGGATGCCGAAGTGCAGCGTTCGGCCGTACGGCGTGCCGGAGAACTCCTCGGTGGAGCGTTCGACCGGCACGAAGGACGGCTCGCCCTTCATCGTGGTGTTGTTGGACCCGGCCAGGTCGGCGCTGCCGCCCCAGAGCTCGGGCAGCACGGGGGCGAGGGCGCTGAGCACACTCCCGGACGCGGCGCGGGTCGCGACGTCCTTGCCTGCCTCGAACGTGGGCAGGGCGTCCGCCCACCCCTCCGGCAGCTCGTGGGCCTGCAGGCGGGCCAGCAGGGCGGCCTCCTCGGGGTTGGCCTGCGCCCAGCTCGCCAGCGCCGCGTCCCACTCGGCGTGCGCCTTGGCGCCGCGCTCGGCGACCTTGCGGGTGTGCGTGAGCACCTCGGCGTCGACGTCGAAGGACTTCTCCGGGTCGAACCCGACGATCTCCTTCAGGGCCTTGACCTCGTCGCCGCCCAGCTTGGAGCCGTGCGCGGAGTGCGAGCCCTGCTTGCCGGGGGAGGGCCACGCGATGATGGTGCGCAGCGCGATGAACGTCGGCTTGTCCGTGACCGTACGTGCCTGCGCGAGCGCGGCGTTCAGGGCGTCGACGTCCTCGCGGTAGCTGCCGTCGGCCTGGGTCCAGTCGACTCGGATCGTGTTCCAGCCGTACGCGGCGTAGCGGGCCACGACGTCCTCGGTGAACGCGATGTCGGTGTCACCCTCGATCGAGATGTGGTTGTCGTCCCAGACGACCACGAGGTTGTCGAGGTTCTGGGTGCCGGCCAGCGAGGAGGCCTCGCCGCTGACGCCCTCCTGCAGGTCGCCGTCGGAGGCGATGACGTACACGCGGTGGTCGAACGGCGACTCACCGGGGGCGGCGTCGGGGTCCAGCAGGCCGCGCACGCGGCGCTGCGCCATGGCGATCCCGACGGCGGTCGCGACACCCTGGCCGAGCGGGCCGGTGGTGGTCTCGACGCCCTTGGTGTGACCCCACTCGGGGTGTCCTGGGGTCAGCGAGCCCCAGGTGCGCAGCGACTCGATGTCCTCGAGCTCGAGGCCGTAGCCGGACAGGTAGAGCTGGATGTACTGCGTGATCGAGGAGTGTCCGGCGGACAGCACGAAACGGTCCCGGCCCAGCCAGTCCGGGTCGCTCGGGTCGATGGTCATCTCGTTCTGGTACAGCAGGTACGCCAGCGGCGCGAGGCTGATCGCGGTACCGGGGTGACCGTTGCCGACCTTCTCGACGGCGTCAGCGGCGAGGACTCGGACGGTGTCGATGGCCTTGTGGTCGAGTTCGTTCCAGCCGACGGTGTCCGACTTCGGGGCTTGCGCGTTCACTGAGCCTTCTCTTCCTGCGTCCGCGTGCGTGCGGGCGCGAATGGGGGATCCGTTGCGGGTTCGGGAGGCGGTCCGCTCAGAGCGGTCCGACGCTGCTCCTGACCCTACTCATATTCGGCCGGAGGGCACGTGGTTGCCCGCATTTGCCTCGCTGCGCCCTACACTGGCGAAGGCGGGTCGTGCCCGCCCGATGGCGCCGTCGTCCGGCGCATGATGATCCGGAGATGTTGACCCAGTGGCTGACCACCGCCCCGTGACCCTGCCTGATCGGCCTGACCGGACCGTGCCGAACGACCGGTCCGACAGCGCCCCTTCATCGTTCCACGGGGGGAGCGCCCCGGCCGGGCCCGCGCGGATGGGCTGGCGCGCGAAGGTCGGCGCCTACATCGCGCTCACCAAGCCGCGGATCATCGAGCTGCTCCTGATCACGACCGTGCCGACCATGATCCTCGCCCAGGGCGGTTTCCCGTCCTGGTGGCTGATCATCGCGACCCTCATCGGGGGCACCGCCGCGGCCGGGTCCGCGAACACGCTGAACATGTACTACGACCGGGACATCGACGCGGTGATGAACCGGACGAAGAAGCGGCCGCTGGTCACGGGCGCGGTGAGCCCCACCGGCGCGCTGGTCTTCGGCATCGCCCTCGGGGTGTTCTCGGTCCTGTGGCTCGGCCTCGCCGTGAACTGGGTGGCCGCCGGTCTGGCGTTCGCCGCGAACATCATGTACTCGGTCGGCTACACGATCCTGCTGAAGCGGCACACCTCCCAGAACATCGTCTGGGGCGGGGCGGCGGGCTGCATGCCGGTCCTGATCGGCTGGGCCGCGGTCACCGGATCGCTGGACTGGGCGCCGTTCCTGCTGTTCGGAATCATCTTCTTCTGGACGCCGCCGCACTACTGGCCGCTGTCGATGAAGTTCAAGAAGGACTACGCCGCCGCCGGGGTGCCGATGCTGCCGGTGGTGAGCGCGGACACCCGCGTGGCCCGGCAGATGATCGGCTACACCGTCGCCATGATCGCGTGCTCCCTCGCGCTCATCCCGGTTGCCCAGATGGGCCTGCTCTACACGGTCGCCGCGGTCGCCGCCGGCGGCTGGTTCCTGATCCTGTGCATCAACCTCTACCGCCGGGCGGTGGCGGGCACCACCCGCAAGCTGGGCGCCATGAAGGTGTTCCACGGCTCCATCACGTACCTGACGCTGGTGTTCGTGGCGCTCTCGATCGACCCGTTCCTGCCGTTCTGACCCGATGCCGGCCGACGAGTCCGCTCCCTTCGGTGCGCAACTGCGCGAGTACCTCGCGCACCTCGGCATCGAACGCGGCCTCTCCGTGCACACCCTCGCCGCCTACCGTCGGGACCTGCTGAGGTACGCGGCATTCCTGGGCTCGCTCGGGCGGACCTCGTTCGCCGAGGTCACCGAGGCGGATGTCGGCGCGTACGTCGAGGCGCTGCGCGCCGGGTCCGACGGCGGCAGCTCGCTCTCGGCGTCATCGACGTCCCGGGCGGTGGTGGCGGTGCGCGGCTGGCACCGGTTCGAGGCCCTCGAGGGACGCACCGACCATGACCCGGCCGCGGCGGTCCGCCCGCCGAGCGGTGCGAAGCGCCTGCCCAAGGCGATCTCCACCGACGAGGTGGACCGGCTCCTGGCCGGGGCCTCGGCCGCCGAGGGCGTGCTCGGTCTGCGTGACCGCGCCCTGGTGGAGGTGCTCTACGGCACCGGTGCCCGGATCAGCGAGGCCGTCGGGCTGGCGATCGACGACCTCGAGCTGGACCACACGGCACCGTCGGTGCGGCTGTTCGGCAAGGGCCGCAAGGAGCGGATCGTCCCGATGGGACGGTTCGCCGTCGAGGCACTGGAGGCCTACCTGGTGCGAGCCCGGCCGGTGCTCGCCCAGACCGGGCGGGGCACGCCGACGGCGTTCCTGAACCAGCGGGGCAATCCGCTCAGCCGGCAGAGCGCGTGGGCGGTGCTGCAGACGGCGGCCGAGCGCGGGGGAGTCACCGCGCACATCTCCCCGCACACCCTGCGCCACTCCTACGCCACCCATCTACTCGCCGGCGGCGCCGACGTCCGGGTGGTGCAGGAACTGCTCGGGCACGCCTCGGTCACGACCACGCAGATCTACACCCTGGTCACCCCGGACACGCTGCGCGAGGTGTACGCCGCCGCGCACCCGCGCGCCCGGGGCTGAGGCGGGAAGTCAGCCGAGCGTCTCGACGAATGCCGTCATCTGGTCGGCGATCAGGTCCGGCTCGTACTGGAACACATAGTGACCGGCGTCCAGTTGCACGAGCTCCGCGCCCGTCTGCTGGGCGAACTCGGTGCTGGCAGGTACCCAGAAGCTGCCGATCTCCTCACCGTCGGACACGAACATGAGGATCGGGGCGTCGGGAATCGCGCCCGCCTGAACGGTCGCGGCGTTCTCGAGGAGCGCGAGGCCCTCGTCGTACTGGGCGTCGTCGAGGAAGTTGCGGTGGGCCAGGAGTTCTTGCTGGGCGAGTTCCTCGCTGGTCAGCCCTTCGGTCGGCTGGTCACCGCTCATGAGCCTCGAGAGCCCGAAGAATCGCAGCCTTCGCCCCAGGTCGATCGTGGACTTCTCGCTCTCGAAGTCGAGCGAGTCGTAGGAGTGCGGCACGGCCATGTCGAGGCCGACGATCCCCACCACCTCGTCCGGGTAGGTCTGTGCCCAGTAGAGCGCCTCCAGCCCTCCCATCGAGTGAGGTGCCAGGACGTACGGTGGGGTCTCGCCCGCCTGCCGCAGGGCTTCACGCGTCTCGGCCAGCACGGTGGCGACGTGCCGGTCGGTGCCGGCGTCATCGGAGTACCCATAGCCGAACCGCTCGACGACGACGCTGTGAAGTTCGCCGTCGAGGCGGTCCGTGAGCGGCTTGAAGGAGTAGATCGGCGAGGCCGTGCCGGCGCCTGCGATGAAGACGATCGTCGCCTCGTCGCTCGTCGGGCCGCTCGCGAGCACGGACATCTGATGACCGTCGACCGTCACCAGCTGCCCCGCGGGGGCGAGCCTGCCCGCCTCCACGTGGAGCATGATGTGGTGGTAGCCGGTGAACCCCGCCACAGCGAGGAAAGCGGCGGCGAGCAGGCCTGCCAGCGACTTGCCGATGATCTTCAGGGGTCTCATGTCATTCCCGTCACTGGATGCGAGGCCGCGCTGCTGGCGGCCCTCCTTTGCCGTTCCAGTCTTTCGGCGGCGGGGTCGCCGCGACACGGTGCCAGCCGCCCGGTCGGCCCCTGGGAATCCCCAGGTGGGCACGGGGGCTAGCCCTCCGGTGCGGGCCGCCCGGGCTGAGGTCACGGCCGGCCGGGCTCGTTTGTTCACCGGCCATCATCGGGCGAGCAGGTCCCGGATCGTCGCAGCCACCTCGCCGGGCGCTTCCTCCGCCATGAAATGGCCGGCGTCGGTGGTCCGGTGCACGAGGTCGGGTGCCCACGCGCCCCACACCTGGGCGGCGTCGTAACCGAGCGCGGCGCCCCAGTCCTGCTGGAGCACACTCACCGGCATCCGCAGCGTCCGACCGGCGTCCCGGTCCGCCCGGTCATGGTCGACGTCGATGCCCGCCGAGGCCCGGTAGTCGGCCACGATCGACGGCACGGCGGCCGCGCTCGCGCTCAGGTAGTGGGCCCGGGCCGGCGCGCCGATCGCCGTGGGGTCCTTCGTCCAGATGTCCAGGAAGTGGCCGAAGAACGCGTCCGGGCTCGCGGAGATGAGTGCCTCCGGCAGGCCGGGCGGCTGCGCCATCAGGTACAGGTGGAAACCGACGGCGGCACTGGCGCCGTGCATGACGTCCCACATGTCCAGGGTCGGCAGCACGTCGAGGCAGGCGAGATGGGTGATGACGTCGGGGTGGTCGAGGCCCGCTCGGAACGCGACGAGGGCGCCGCGGTCGTGCCCGACGAGCGCGAACCGGGGGTGTCCGAGCGCGGCGGCCAGTGCCACCACGTCGGCGGCCATGGTCCGCTTGGAATAGCTGCCCGGCTCGGTCTCGGCCGGCTTGTCGCTGTCGCCGTAGCCGCGCAGGTCCGGGCAGATCACGGTGTGGTCGGCAGCGAGTTCCAGGGCCACCCGGGACCACATCAGGCGGGTCTGCGGAAAGCCGTGCAGCAGGACGACGGGCGGCCCGGATCCGCCGATGGAGACCTGCAGCTGGACGCCGTCGGCGACGGTGATCCGTTCGTCGGTGAAGTCGGGGATGATGGTCGTCATGGGGCGTCCTTCGGCTCGGTGGTGCGGGAGTGACAAGAGTCCATGGCGTGAATGAGCAGCGGATGAGCAGCCGTGAGCCGGTGGTCGTCGAGTTCGGGATGCTCGGGCCCGTGACGGCGTGGGCCGACGGCGTCGAGGTCGGCCTGCTGGGGCCTCGGCATCGCGAGGTGCTGGCCCGGCTCCTCGTCGCCCACCCGCACGCGGTGCCCACGTCGATGCTGGTCGAGGACCTCTGGGAGGATCCTCCAGCCGGTGCGGTGGGTGCGGTCCGTACGTTCGTGGCGGCGCTGCGACGCGCCCTGGAGCCGGATCGCCCACCGCGCACCCCGCCACGCCTGTTGGTCACTGTCGGCAACGGCTACGCGCTGCACCGGGCCGTGATCGACGCGGACCGGTTCGCCGAGGAGGTCTCGGCAGCCGCCGGTCTGATGCCGGCGCAGGCGCTGGAGACCCTGGGGCGGGCGCTGACGCGCTGGCGCGGACCTGCGCTCGCCGACGTCGCCGACGCGCCGTGGGCACGGGCCGAGAGCGCGCGCCTGCGCGAACTGCGCCTGCATGCCATCGAGTTGCAGGCCGGTGCCCGCCTCGAGCTCGGCCGGGCCGCCGAGGCGATCCCCGACCTGGAGGCGCACGTGATCGAGCACCCCTGGCGCGAGGAGGGTTGGCGACTGCTTGCACTCGGCCTCTACCGGGCCGGCCGCCAGGGGGACGCGCTCGCCGTGCTGCGCCGGGCCCGCGCGATGCTCCTCGACGACCTCGGCGTGGACCCCGGTGCGGCGTTGCGTCGGCTGGAGGCCGAGGTACTGGCCCAGTCCACCTCACTGGAGGCCGGTCCGCGCCCGGAGCGTTCGGCGGACCGGGTCTGGGCCGAGGCGGCGGCGAGCTACGACCGTGCCGTGGCAGGCGGTGCCCGGGCCCGGTTGCGCTCCACGGTGGACCTGCTGCGCGGCCTCGCCATCACCGGCGGCGACGGGCTCGTGGCGGCCCGCGAGCAGCGGCTGGCCACCATCCTCGCCGCCGAGGAACTGGGGGAGGCGGGCCTCACGGCCGCGATCATCGGCGGTTACGACGTCCCGGCGATCTGGACCCGCTCGGACGACCCCACCCAGGCCGCGGGGATCGTGGCCGCCGCGGAGCGGACCCTCGCCGCCCTGCCGCCGGAGACGGCCCCGACCGCCCGAGCCCGGCTGCTCGCGACGATCGCGGTCGAGTCCCGCGGCGGGGATGGGGACAGCCCCGAGCGCGCCCGCGTGGCGGCGCACCTGGCCGAGCAGATCGCCCGCCGGACCGGCGATCCGGGGCTGCTCGCCTTCGCCCTGAACGGCGTGTTCATCCAGTCGTTCCACGCAACCGGCTCGGCCGAGCGTCGGGACGCCATCGGCGCCGAGCTCATCGCGGTCGCCACCCGGCACGACCTCGCCACCTACGCGGTGCTCGGGCACCTGATCCGGCTGCAGGCCAGGAGCGCCCTGGCGGACTGGGCCGGGGCGGACACCCACGCCGCAGCCGCCGACGCGCTGGCGCAGCGCCACGACTCGCCGCTGGTAGCCGTGTTCACGCAGGGGTACCGGGCGCTGCGCCTGGCCGGCACCGGTGCAGGCGAGGCCGAGGTGGCCACGGCCTACCGAGCCACCGCCGCGCGGCTCGAGGGCGCGGGTATGCCCGGCCTTCAGCGCGGCCTGCTACCGGTGATGCTGCTCGCGGCGCAGCTCCAGCACGGTTCCGCGCCCGCGGCAGGTCCCGGCGCCGCTGGTCAGGACGGCCACGACGTCGTCGGTGCCGAGGACGGTCCGTACGCCCGCTGGACACGCCCGGTGCGCCTGCTTGCTCTTGATAGCGCCGCTGCCGCAGCCGCGCTGGTGGAACTGCCGGACCCGCCGCCGGACCACCTCATCGAGGCGATGTGGTGCCTGACCGCCCACGCCGCGATCGCCCTCGGGGACCGGCCCACGATGCGACGCGCCCACGCGGCACTCAGCCCGGCCGCACACGAGCAGGCCGGAGCGGGAACGGGCCTGTTCACCGTCGGCCCGGTGTCGGCGTACCTGGACGAACTTGAGCGCGCGCTCGGGCGTTGACACCTGGCTGCGCAGGCCCTGTCAGCGAAGGACCGTGACCCGGAGCGGCGCGTCGGGGTGGAACGGATCGGCCGTGTGGATCTCGGTCCCCGGGTGCAGCAGGGTCTCGGTGCGGTACAGCTCCTCCAGCTCGACGGCGGCCGGCCCGCCGTGCACGCCGCTCGCCTCCTCGTCATCGGCCGCCACGAGCAGCCCTGCCACGCGGTCGATCCGGTCGAGGAAGGGCGCGAGGCCGTCGACGTCGCCGGGCGGCGGACCCTCGCTCAGGATCCCCCAGATGTCCCACAGGAGCAGCTCGTCCCGGTGCCGGTGGGCGGCCTCGAAGACGACGTACTCGGCAACGAACACCGGGCCACGCAGCGGGAGCGTCGGGTCCACGCCGTAGGTGTCGGCGTCGAGGGTGCCGGCGCGGTAGGCGAGCCACACCTGCGCGGCCGTCTCGAACGGGGTGCCCAGGCCCGTCGGAATGTCGGTGACGTCGAAGGCGGGCCGGAACCCGGGCGCGTAGCCCACCTCCAATTCGGGGTCGAAGCGGACCCAGCGGCCGCCGTCGAACACCTCGACGACCACGTGATCGTGGTGGAACCCGGCCCGGAAGTAGTCGGCGAACCCGATCCGGGTACGGGCCGGCCGGCCGTGCTCGCGCAGCACCCCGACGCTGAACAGGGAGTGGTCCCGGCAGCAGCCCTGGAGCCGATCGGGCAGCGCCCGGGGCGCGCTCAGCGGCAGGCCGTGCCGGGCCTGGTCGGTGGCGAGCTGGTCGGCGAGCCAGCGCAGGTCGATGTCGCCGCGGGTCGCCTCGGGCAGCTGCGCCTGCTCGCCCCGGTAGTGCGCGATCAGGTTCCGCGCGGCAGCGGAGACGTCGGCGATGGTCGGGTCCACGGCCCGCAGCAGGTCGGCGTGGAGGCCGGGGTCGCTGTACCGGGAGTGCCGGGCGTAGTGGGCGACGGCGTCCGGCGCCGGTGCGGGCACGCCTGCCTCGGTCTGGGGTGCGGTGGTCATCGGTGATCCTCTCGGTAGGGCAGGGCGATCTGGGCGGCGGGTGCGGACGGGCTGTCGGGCCAGGGCATCGGGTAGACCTCGCGCGGGGGCCCGGTCACGGTGCCGTGCGCGCGGGCCCAGCGCCCGACGGCGTCGTAGGCGTGCAGGATCTGGGGGTAGGAGCACTCCGCCCGGGTGATCGTGGTGGCCACCTCGGTCCGCGCGGGCTCGAGGCGGATCACGATCGGACCGGACGGGCCGGCGGTGCCCTCGTACGGCACGCACACCTCGATCGGGCCGTCGCTGTCCGGGGAGACCACGCCGTGGAAGATGGCCCACCATTCCTCGCCGAAGGTGGCCTCCTGGGTGCCCAGGTGGTCGCGGATCTGCCGCACGGAGTCGTTGAGGGTGGCCGTGAGCTCGGTCTGCAGCACGTGGGTGGTGATCGATGCCAGCAGCCGTTCGGGGACCGCCCGGGCGCCGACGTCGAACGTGGGGGAGGCGGCGCCGTCGCGCCACTGCTCGACGAGGTACTCCACGGTGCCGCGCCTGGTGGCGAGCGCTTGCTCCTGCTCGGCCCACCAGGCGATCAGGTCATCGGTGGCGGCCGCCGGGTTCTGGGCGGCCAGGATCGCCCGGACCCGGGCGAGCGGCATGTCGAGGCGGCGCAGCAGGGAGATCCGCCGGGCCGTCGGCTCCTGGTCGGGGGAGTAGTAGCGGTAACCGGTGTAGGGGTCCACGGAGGCGGGCACCAACAGGCCGGACTCGTCGTACCCCCGCAGCGCCTTCAGGGACAGGCCGGTCCGGCGCGCGAACTCGCCGATCGTGAAGTGGTCCGTCTCGGTCATGACCCCAGTGTTGGCCCTGCCCCTGGGGGAGGGTCAACACAGATCACCCTCGGCCCGCCCAGCGCGGACCACCTCACGCAACTCTCTTACGGTGAGTGAAATTGACTGCGAACAGACGGAACTCTATTTTGAGGAGGTCAGGGCGGGCCCTCGAGAGGATGAACGATGCGACGAGCAGTGATCACAGGAGGGGCGCGCGGGCTGGGTGCCGCCGCCGCCGAACGGCTGACCGCCGACGGTCTGGACGTCATCACCGTGGACGTGGCCGGTGCTGCCGACCACCTTCTCGACGTCACCGACGATGATGCCGTGGCTGCACTGGCCGATCGGGTCGGGCCGGTGGACGTGCTCGTGAACTCCGCCGGTGTGGTCGGACCCAACGTGCCCCTGGTCGAGACCACGTCGCAGCAGTGGCGGGACGTGCTCGACGTGAACGTCGTCGGCACCGTGGCGATGATGCGGGCGTTCATCCCGGGCATGGTGGCCGGCGGCTGGGGCCGCGTCGTCAATCTGGCCAGCATGGCGGGCAAGGACGGCAACCCGAACCTGTCGATCTACTCGGCGTCCAAGGCAGCGGTGATCGGGCTGACCAAGTCGGCGGGCAAGGAGCTCGCGACCACGGGCGTCCTGGTCAACGCGATCGCCCCCGCCGTCATCGCGACGCCGATGAACGCGACGACCGCTCCGGATGTGCTCGCGCACATCACCAGCCTCATCCCGATGAAGCGGGTCGGCACGGCACAGGAGGTGGCCGAACTGATCGCCTGGCTCTGCTCGGAGCGGGTCAGCTTCTCCACGGGCGCGGTCTATGACATCAGTGGCGGCCGCGCCACCTATTGAGCCGCCGGCTCAGAAATAGGTCCGGACCAGGCCCACGGCCACCGAGCCGGGCGTCAGGCGACCATCGACCTGGACGATGTCCGTCCACTTGTCGAAGGTCGTGCACGGGTGGGAGACCCCGAGCACGACGCGGTCGCCGACCGCCGGCTGCGTCCCGAACGTGCCGGCCGGGACGAACGCGTGCTGATCGTTCATCGCCGCCACCTCCGCCGGCTCGTCCACGACGTCGACCACCACGCCGTCGCGCCACAGCTCGAGCGGGACGGGCAACCCGTTGTCGTGCCCGGCGTCGCGCCGCCCGGCGTCGACCAGGGCGACGCCGCCGTCGTGCACGGCGAGCACGGTCGCCACGAGCCGTAGGGCGGGGCGGAATCGTGGGGCGCTCGGCGGTGCCTCGTCCTGCGCGTGCCGGTAGTGCCAGTCGTCGTGGGCGATGCTCACGCCGGAGCGGATGACGACCCGGCCGTCCGCCGCGGTCAGGTCCGCCAACCCGTCGGCGACCTCGGCGAGATGGTCGCTCCCGCCGATGCTCAGATACGCCTCCGGCCCGACGTGGGGCAGCACGACCTCCCGATGCAGCCCGAGGACGTGAGCGGTGAAGTCCGCGAGGTCGCTGCGGCTCGGGTCGCCGCCGATGGCGCCCTCGTACGCGGCCGAGCCGGCGAGCCGAACTCCCGGGGTGGCCTGCACCCGCGCGGCGACTGCTCGCGCGGCCTCGACGTCACGGACGCCGGTCCGGCCACCGGGTCGGCCGATGTCGAGCAGCACCGGTAGGTCGGGACCCGTCCGGGAGGCCAGGGCCTCGACGGCGGACTCGCTGTCCACCCAGGACAGGATCTCGCGCCGCGGGTCGTCGCGTAGGGCGGCCCGCGCCCGCGCCGCCCCGGCCGCGGTGGCGAGCGGGTTCGCCAGCAGGATGCGGCGCACGCCGAACGCCAGTGCCACCCGGAGCTGGGCCTGGGTCGCGACCGTGATCCCCCAGGCGCCGGCCCGAAGCTGTTCGGACCACAGTTGTGGCGCCATCGTCGTCTTGCCGTGCGGCGCCAGCAGATAGCCGCGGTCGTCGCACCAGCGCTGCAGCGCGGCGACGTTGTCGGCGACGGCGGTCGTGTCGATGGTCACGAACGGCGTCGTGAGCGCCGCGACCGGCGGTCTGGTCGACGCCAGCTCGCGGCGAGCGACGCCGTCGAAGCCGGGCCCGATCACCTTGCCGAGCGGGTCCGGCGCCAGCATGCCGAGCTCGGCCAGGTCCAAGGCCTCAGTCATCGGTGGGCGCGACCGCGACGCAGTCGATCTCGACCAGGATGTCCTGGAGCCCGCTGCCGATCGTGGTGCGTGCGGGCAGGGGATCGGGAAAGTGCTCCCGGTACACCGCGTCCATCCGGTCGAAGTCGGCCAGGTCGGCCATGAAGACACCGCAGCGGACCACGTCGGCCATCGTGAGCCCGGCCGCGGCCAGGACGGCACGGACGTTGTCGAGCGTGACGTGGGTCTGCGTCTCGATGTCGTCGCCGACGACGGCTCCGTCGCGGAGCGGTCCCTGGCCGGAGACGAACAGGAACCTGCCCTCCGCGAGGATGCCGGGGGAGTAGGCACCGGACGGTGCCGAGCCGGTGATGGCGGACTTCATGTCTCGTTCCTTCTTCTGGTGGTGGCCGGGTCAGCCGTCGGTCGGTCCGGAGGCACGGGGCTGCAGACCCCAGGCCCGTTCGAACTGCGTGGCTGCGCGGGTGAGCGACTGCGCGATCCGGGTGATGGCAGCGTCCGTCATGCGGTAGCTGGGGCCGCTCACGGAGAACGCGAACATCGGCTCGCCGTTGCGGTCGCGGGCGCCGACGCCGACGCAGCGCAGTCCGATCTCGCTCTCCTCGTCGTCCACCGAGTAGCCGCGCCGGCGGCTGAGTTCGAGGTCGCGCTGCAGGTCCGCGACGCTGGTGAGCGAGTTCTCGGTGAACCGGCGCAGACGCACTCGACGGATCAGCTCGTCGGCGCGCGAGGTCGGCATCGCCGCAAGCAGCGCCTTGCCGACCGAGGTCGCGTGCCACTCCTCCTCGTCGCCCACCCGCGCCGTCTTGCTGATGCCGTGCGTGCCCGGTCGCGCATCGAGGACGATGAGCCGGTCACCGGCCTCGAGTCCGGCGATCTCGACGGTCTCGCCGTGCTCGTCCACGAGCCGGTCCAGCAGCGGCCCCGCCGCCTTGATCGGGTCGTAGGCACTCTCGGCCGACTCGCCCCACTCGTACAGCCTCATGCCGAGCGTGTAGGTCCCGGTATCGGGGTCACGGCGCACGATCCGGTGGTCGCGCAGCGCGTTCAGATACCGCAGCGCGGTCGGCTCGGTCAGGACGGAGTCCCGCGCGATCCGGGCCAGCGTCGCGGGCTGCGCGGCACGGACTGCGTCGACGATCGCGACCATCCGGTCGATGCCCTGGAAACCGGTGCTCCGGGCGCCGGAGCCCGGCGCGTCTGGATGCGTGTTGGTCATCTGTGTCCTCGCTTCGCGTCGCACTCTCGTCGGACGCCGCGGCCCGCCGGGATCCCGGTGAGGCGGCCGTCGGCCAGGACGTGCTCACCGGCCACCACGACGTCATCGATCCCCTCCGCGGGCTGCCTGGGGCTACCGTAGTCGGCCCTGTCCTGCAGCCGCTCGACATCGATCACGGCGAGGTCGGCGACCCAGCCGGGTTCCACCCGGCCGCGGCGGCCGAGCCGGAACGCACGCGCCGCCGTCGTGGACAGGTGCCCGACCGCCGTCGGCAGGTCGTAGTCACCCCGCTCACGGGTGTGCAGCCGCAGGAACCGGGCGAACGTGCCCCAGCCGCGCGGGTGCGGATGCGCACCGACATAGATGCCGTCGGATCCGGCCACGTGGCGCGGGTCGGTGAAGATCGAAGCCAGCTCGTCGACCCCGCGCTGCACGGGGGTCGCGATGACGGCGCTGACCTGGAGGGCACTGCGGCCGAGCAACTCGTAGCCGAGGTCGAGCGGATCCCGCCCGAGCCGGGCGGCGGCCGCGGCCAGCGTCATACCCGCGGTCCACGCATGCTCGGCGTCGCCCACGTGCACCAGGGTCGTTCGCTCCGGCCAGGTCGCCGCCATGTCCGGTCGGGCGGCGATCACGGGTCCGTAGCTGCGCACCAGCGCCGCACGCCGCTCCGGGTCGCGCAGGTGGCCGGTGACCTCCTGGGTGCCGAGCTCGAGCAGCTCCGGCGGCAGGAGTGGCATCGCGAGGAGCGTGCAGCTGCGTCGGTAGGGGTAGGCGTCGAAGGTGACGTCCGAGGACGCGGCGAACTCAGCCACGAGGGAACGGATCAGGTCGGCCGGGCCGTGGAAATGCGAGACGTGGGTGCGGACCCCGCTGAGCTCGGCGATGGTGCGCAGCTCCGAGATCCCCGACGGGGCGGCGTGTTCGTAGCCGCCACGCATGTGGGAGACGTGTACCCCGTCGTGCCGTGCGACTGGTCCGCACAATGCGGCGAGCTCGTCGGCGTCGGCGAAGATCCCCGGGACGTAGTCCAGCCCGGTCGAGAGCCCGAGCGCCCCCTGGCGCATCCCGGCGTCGACCAGTTCGACCATGCGCCGCAGTTCGTCACCGCTGGGGCGTCGCCGGTCCAGGCCGAGGACCTCGTGGCGGACCGTCCCAGCCGGGACGAGATAGCCGACGTTCAGCGATCCGACGCCGTCGTAGCTTGCGAGCAGACCTGCGACGCCGTCACCCCGGTACCTCGGGTTGGCACCGTTGAGCGCGCCGAAGTAGGCGTCGGCGTAGGTCCCGTCTCCCGGGGCCTGACCGACGCCGTCCTGACCGGCGATCACGGTCGTCACCCCTTGACGCAGGTTCGCCAGCTGGACGTCCTCGGTGTGTGCGACGCCATCCGCGTGCGAGTGCGCGTCCACGAAGCCCGGCAGCACCACCCGGCCGGTGCAGTCGATTCGGTCCGCACCGGCGGCGTCGAGCGCCGGCGCGGTCTCCGCCACGATGCCGTCGCGGACCAGCACGTCGGCGCGGGTGGGGGCGGCGTCCGGACCGGCGACGACGGTCCCGCCGGCCAGCAATAGGGTGGTCATGTCTTCGATCCTGACAGGGCGATGCCTTCCACGAACCGGCGCTGGAAGATCACGTACGCCAGGAACGGTCCCAGGAAGGAGATCGTCGCGCCCGCGGTGACCAGACCGTAGTTGGTCGTCGACCGTCCGCTCAGCGTCGCGATCGCGTAGGTGATGGTTCCCATGTCCGGTCTCGTGATCGACACCAGCGGCCACAGGAAGTCGTTCCACGCCGCCAGGAAGGTGAAGATCAGCAACGCGATGATCGCGGGCCGCATGAGCGGCACGGCGATCCGCAGGAACACCGTCCGGTCGGGTGCACCGTCGATCCGGGCGGCGTCGATGAGTTCGTCCGGGATGCCGTCGGCGAACTGCTTCATGAGGAAGACGCCGAAGCCGCCGACGAGCGGGAGGGCCAGCCCCAGGTAGGTGTTGAGCAGGCCGAGCTCGCGCATGATCGAGTAGAGCGGGATCAGGGTCGCCTGGATCGGCACCATCATCGAGGCGATGATCGTCCAGAACACGGCCGTCGAACCCGGGAACGGCTTCTTCGCGAATCCGAATGCGGCCAGCGTCGCGGTTGCGATGTTGAGCACACAGGCGAGGACCACGACCACGATCGTGGTGACCAGCCGCTGGAAGAACTCGTGCGTCGTGAACAGCGTCACGTAGTTCTCGAGGTGGTACTGGGCGAAGTCGAACGAGAGCGTGAAGGTGCGGGTGGTGCGCAGCGATGTCAGCGCCATCAACAGGAATGGCAGCGCCGAGGCCACGGCCATCGACACCATCAGGAGCGTGAGCGCAGCGGTGGAGAGTCGTCTCGTGATCATGGCGGTCAGTCCTTCCTCGTCAGCAGCCGGTTCTGGACGATGCTGATCGCCAGCACGCCGATGAGCAGGACGACGGCCACCGCGCTTGCATAGCCCATCTGGAAGTTCTGGAATCCGAACCGGTAGATGGCGAACACCAGGGTGGACGTGGCGCCACCGGGACCGCCGCCGGTCATCACGTAGATGAGGTCGAAGGTCTGGAACGACCAGATCGTCCCGAGCACCACCACCACGACCGTCGAGGCACTGACGCCCGGCCAGGTGATGTGCCGGAACTGTCGGAAGCCGCCCGCGCCGTCGAGAGCGGACGCCTCGTACAGCGAGGCCGGGACCTCGAGGATGCCCGCGTAGTAGATGACGACGAAGTACCCGACGTTCGCCCACACCGCGATGAGCGAGACCGCGATCAACGCCGATGTCGGCCGGCCGAGGAGGTTCGACGCCTCGAGCCCGAGTCCGCGCAGGATCTCGTTGAGCAGTCCCTGGTCGCCGAGCAGCATTCGCCACACGGTGCCCGCCACGACCATGGAGGCGATCGACGGGATGAACAGGACCGAGCGCGTGAACTGGCCGAACCGGTTCCGGAACCGCTTCGCGAGCGTCTCGGCCAGGACGAGCGCGCCGATCGTCTGCAGCGGGACCGAGATCAGCGTGAAGATGATCGTGACCCGCAGTGCGCTGGTGAACACCGGATCGGAGAACATCCGGGTGTAGTTGTCGAACCCGACGAACTCGCCGTCCTCGAGGATCGAGTAGTCGGTGAAGCTGTAGCCGACCGTCATGAACACCGGCACGAGCGCCGTGACCAGCAGGACCAGCAGCGAGGGCAGCACGTACGCCAGACCACCCCACCGACGGCCCCCGGGGGCCGGCGCGGGCCGGCCCCCAGTGGGTCGCGCGGTCCGCACCGGTGCGGCCACGGCGGCTTCCGAGCTCACTGGGCGTTGCGCGACAGCGACTCGTTCGCGGCGAGCTCGGCGTCCGCGAGCGCCTGCTCGGGCGTCTTGCTGCCCAGCAGCATCTGCTGCAGGTTCTCGTACAGGCTCGTGTAGAGGTTCGCCGAGTTCGGCACCACCGGGTACTCGCGCAGCACATCGGACTCGCCGGAGTACAGGTCGGCGAACAGCGGGTCCGCCTGCGTGGTCTGCTCGGAGGAGATCGGTGCGTACGGGGCGACCGCAGCGAACTGGTCCATCGAGGGACCGGACAGCAGGAACCAGGCGAGGTCCTCCGCCAGGTCCTTGTGGGGGGAGGACTCGGCGAGCACGAGCACGTCGGTCGCGACGAAGGTCTGCCTCCCGGCCTGCTCCAGGACCACCGCCCCCAGGTCGATGCCGGCATCCTGGTAGGTGCTGGCCTCGGGGTCGGACCCGAACGCGAAGGCGGCGTTGCCCGCAGCGAACTGCGCGTTGAGGTCGGCGCCGTTCAGCGCGGTGGTGCTCTCGGGAAGGATTCCGTGCGTGAAGCGCAGGTCGTAGAGGAACTCTGCGGCCTCCAGCCCTTCGGGTGAGTTGAAGGCGGCCTCGGTTCCGTCCTCGTTGATCAGCTCACCACCCGCCTGCCACAGGAAGTTGACGTAGTTCTGGGCGAGCACACCCACACCGGGTTCACCCCATGCCATCAGCAGCGGGTCGTACCCGGCGGCCTGCACCGCCGTCGATGCGCTGACCAGGTCGTCCCACGTCTGCGGCGGCTCGACGCCGACGTCGTCCAGGATCGCCTTGTTGTAGAACAGGACCCGGGCACCGCCGACGACCATCGGGAGGCCGTACTGCCCGCCGTCGTAGACGCCGAGGTCGGTGAAGTTGAAGGTCTCGCGCTGCTCGTCGGAGACCGTGAACGTGGCGAGCTGGCCGCGCGAGATGTAGTCGCCGATCATCTCGGCGTACATGTAGCCGATGTCCGGGCCATCGCCGCTGGAGAACCCGGTGAGGAAGCGCTCCTCGAAGCTCTCCCAGGGCACGATGGTGACCTCGACGTCGACGTCGTGCTCCTCCTCGAACGGCGCGATGATCCCGTTCCACAGCTCGAGGTCGCCGACCTCGGCGTCCTCGGCGGCGAACGGAGGGAGCCAGACCGAGAGGGTGTCGTCGTCGCCGGACGAGGACGAGCAGCCGGCCAGGATGAGCGCTGCCACGGCGGCTGCGGCAGCAGCGCCGGCCAGCTTCGGACGGGGGGATGTCATGGGCACTCCTCGGAGGGTGAGGGCCGCGCGCCTTCGTTGCGCCGACCACCGGTTGCCAGAGTCTGTCGGCATATGGAAGGGTGTGTCAACCACTGAAACACATCCGTAACAGCCACTCGGTGGCGATCGGCGGCAGCGCCGCTCGTCTCCCGTCCTGAAGGGCCGCTGCATGCTCTGGTCGAACCTCATCCACCTCGGCTACAACCTCAACCTCGATCGCGAGGATGTCCACGAGGACGCGCTCGCGGCCCGGAACGCTCCGGCCGACTACTTCCGATGGAAGCCGCACACCCGGATCGACGACGGCGTCTGGAACGCCGTCGTCGACGCCACCGCGGCCGCGGGCCTGAACTCGCTGACGATCGCTCCGGCCGACGGCGTCGCCTACGAGTCGCACCCGGAGATCGCCACGCCCGGGGCGTGGCCCGTCAGCCGGTTGCGCGAGGAGCTGGCCCGGTTGCGCGAGCTCGGCATCGAGCCGCAGCCTAAGCTGAACTTCGGGGCCGGCCACGACATCTGGATGGGCGAGTACTCGCGGATGGTCTCCAGCCGCACGTACTACGAGGTGGTGGGCGACCTCATCGAAGAGGTCGCCGACATCTTCGGCAAGCCCGAGTTCTTCCACATCGGCATGGACGAGGAGACCTACGAGCACCAGGAGCTGCTCGACCTCGTCGTCATCCGCCAGGGCGAACTCTGGTGGCACGACCTCGAGCTGATCGCGGACAAGGTGCGTGCCACGGGCGCACGGCCGTGGATGTGGGCCGACGCCGCGTGGCGCAAGGCGGGCGAGTACTTCGACCGCATGGGCGCCGACGTCGTGCAGTCGAACTGGTACTACAACAACGTCTTCACGGGCGACGAGACCGGGCGGCCCAAGATCGTCGACCACGCCGACAACTCCGCCTATCTGACCTACCTCGACCTCGATGACCAGGGCTTCGACCAGATCCCGACCGCGAGTACCTTCTTCGAGAGCGAGAACCTGCTCGCCACGGTGCGGTTCGCCAAGGAGCGGCTCAACCACGACCGGGTGCTCGGCTTCCTGCACTCGACCTGGCTGCCATTGCTGCCCGCACACCTCGATGTCCACCTGACGGCGATCGCCGAGCTCGCCCAGGCACGTGAGATCTGGGAAGGCTCCGCGAAGTGACAGCCTCTGCGCATCGGCAACGCCTGCCACTGGGTGGAGTGCTGCCGGTCCTCAGCCTGCCATTCGACGAGCACTGGCAGATCGACAAGAACGCCCTGGCGCGACAGATCGACTGGCTGCTCGAGCTCGGTTGCGACGGCGTCGTCATCGGCATGGTCTCGGAGATCCTCCGGCTGGACCTCGCCGAGCGCGAGCGGTTCGCCGAACTCGTCGTGTCCCAGGTCGGGGACCGGGGCGCCACGGTGATCGCCGTGAGCGCCGAGTCGACCCGTGGGGCCACGCGGCTGGCCGCACATGCCAGCGCCATCGGTGCGAGCGCCGTGATGGCCAACGCGCCGGTCACGAGCCTCGCCGCAACCAGGTCTCTGGAGTCGCACTTCGTGGCGATCGCCGAGGCGAGCGAGGACCTGGCGGTGGTGGTCCAGGATGCCTCCGGGTACCTCGGAACGCCGCTGCCGCTGGACCTGATGCTCAGCCTGCTGGACCGCTACGGACCCGAGAAGACCCAGTTCAAGCCGGAGGCGACCCCGCTCGGGCCGCGCCTGACCGAGCTCATCGACGCGAGTGGTGGTCGCGCGCGGGTGTTCGAGGGCACTGGCGGCCTCGCTCTGGTCGAGAGCGCTCGCCGGGGGGCGGTCGGCACGATGCCGGGACCGGACATCGCGTGGGCGATCGTGGCGATCTGGCGAGCGCTGCAGGCGGGGGACCTCGGCCGCGCCGACGAGGTCGGGGCGGGTGTTGCGGCACTGCTGTCGCACGTATCGACCCTCGACAGCTACGTCGCCGTCGAGAAGCACCTGTTGGTCGAGCAGGGCGTTCTCGACTCGGCCCGCCGGCTCGGTCCCGGCCCGGAGGGGCTCGACCCGATCACGATCGAGGAGACGGTACGGCTGATGCACCGACTTCGACGGATCGTCGATGGTAGGCACGACCCGAACATGGAGTCCGAGCAGGAGAGGGTGTCCCGATGACCAGAGAGCGCTACACCGACCAGGTGGTACTCATCACCGGCGCCGGCTCGGGCATCGGCGCCCACCTCGCCGAACGGTTCGCCGCCGAGGGCGCACGGGTCGCGGTGCTCGACATCGACGAGGCTTCCGCGACGGCAACGGCGCAGCGGCTACCCGATGCGCTCGCGATCGGTGCGGACGTCAGCAGCCGCGGTGAGATCCGTGCTGCGCTGAGCCTCGTGCGCGAGCGGTGGGGCCGCCTGGACGTCGTGGTCAACAATGCCGCGACCTGTTCGGACACTCCGTTCGACACGATCCCAGACGACGAGTGGGAGCGGGACCTGGCGGTCGACCTGAGCGGGCCCTACCGCCTGGTCCAGGAGGCTCTGCCGGACCTGGTGCGCGCCCGCGGAAACGTGCTGAACGTCGTGAGTGTCAACGGCCTCACCCATTTCGGGAACGAGAGCTACTCGGCGGCGAAGGCCGGCCTGATGGCGCTCACCCGTTCGATCGCCGTCACCTATGGTCCGCAGGGTGTCCGCGCGAACGCCATCGCGCCCGGGACGATCGTGACGCCGATCTGGGACGACCGGCTCGAGCGCGACCCGCACGTGCTCGACGCGGCGACCAAGTGGTACCCGCTGGGTCGGCTCGGACAACCGGAGGACGTCGCCCACGCAGCACTGTTCCTGTGTTCGGCGGAGGCGTCCTGGATCACCGGCACCACCATGGTGGTCGATGGCGGACTGCTGGCCGGGAACGCCCTGCTGGCTCGAGACATCATGGCTGCGGAGTGAACATGCTGATCGCATCAAGGACACCGACCGGCGGGCTGTGGCGGTGGGACGGCGGCACCGGCCCGGCGGCGCAGGTCGTGGACGCACCGGACACGGCGTTCGTGCTCCCGCTCCCGGACGGTCGGCTCGTCACCCTCGGCGGCGAGGAGGACGGGCACCTACGCATCCTCGAGCGCAGTGGAGCCCGGTACACGATCGCGGCGGAGATCGCGACGCAGGGCGGCGAGCCGTGCCACGCGGCGCTCCTGCCTGATGGTGAGCACCTGGTGGTCGTCAACTACTACCTCGAGGGTTCGGTGCTGGTGGTCGCGTTGGCCGACGGCCCTCGCATCGTGCAGCGGATCGTGCTCGACGAGCCCGGCGCCGCGGTGGTGCCGGACCGGCAGGAGGCACCACACCCGCACTTCGCGCTCGTCACCGGCGAATGGGTGGTGGTCTCCGACCTCGGCTGCGACACGCTACGACTGTTCCGTTGGGACGCCGGCGTGCTCGTGCAGGTCGGCGCGTGTGCGACCCCGCCCGGGGCCGGGCCGCGACACCTCGCGATCCACGACGCGACCCTGGTGGTGAGCGCCGAGCTGTCGAACGAGGTGCTCGCGGCACCGCTCGACAACGTGCTGGCCGGTGCGGCGCAGTGGCGGGCACAGCCGGCCAGCCGGAGAGAATTCGCCTCGGCGCGCGACGGCGGTGGACCGCTGACGCATCCCGGCGAGATCGTCGTTGCCGGGACGGGCCGGGTGTTCGTCGCCAACCGTGGTGCTGGCACGCTCGGTCTCATCGACGTCGATCGTGGCGGCGGTCTGACCTTCGTGTCGGACCTCGAGACAGGCGGCGCCTGGCCGCAGCACGTCGCACTGCAGGGCGGCGAGCCGTACGTGGCCCTGCGCGATGACGATCTCGTCGTCGGACCGGACGGGCGCGTGTCCGTGCCGAAGCCGGTGTGGTTGGCGGTCCTGCCGGACTAGGGACATTCGCCGCAGGTGCCGGGCAGCCACCCTCAGAAGTGGTCGCGGATGTGCACCTGGCCGGGGCCGAACAGGTGGTCGATGACCTGATCGGCCTCGGTGGGCCCGCTCAGGTGCCCGACCAGGCGCAGGTTCGCGCAGGACTGCACCCCGGCCCACGCCAGGGCCAGCCCTTGCGGTGTGAAGGTCGCGACCTGACCGGGCGAGCCCGGACCGGCCGCCACCCGCGCGCAGTCGATCGCTCCGCCGTCGACCCGCACGTCGTAGACGCCGTTCATCGAGGCGAGCCGGTCCCCGGCGACCGCGAACCGCGCCTGTGCCGAGCCGTGCGAGCGGCGGGCCACGAACGCCCCGGCGACGTCGTCGACGCGGAGCATGTACCCCTCGGTGCGCACCTGCCGCCATGCGGCGGACGGCAGCACCAGGCGGGCGGGGTCAGCGCCGGAGGTCTCGAGCTTGATCGTCTCGATGATGGAGGAGAACGAGCCGAGGACCCGCCAGAGCTCGCGGTAGGCGTCCGGGGTCAGCGCGAACAGGTCCTCGACCTCGAGCGGGTCGCGCTCGTTCGGCCCGCGGGTCCAGCTGACGTAGCCGACGACGGCGCCGCTGGAGTCCTGCGCGATGCTCACCCCGGTGACGGCGTCGACGATCTCGGCGTCCGTGGCCGGAAAGGACACCCCGCGGCGGCTCAGCGGGCCACGCTGGAGCGCGGCCCAGGCGTCGTAGACGGCTCGCGCGGCCGGGATGTCCGCTGCGCCGGCGCGGCGCGTTGTGACGCCGGTGCCGGGCCGCACGGCAGCGGCCGCCGTGGTCGGCACCTCGACGGTGTCCGCGGCTCCGATCTGCTCGTAGCCGAACCGGCGGTAGATCCCGGGTGCGGTGGGAAAGAGCGTGGAGATGACCTCGCCGCGCTCGCGGGCCTCAGCCAGCACGCGTTCGAAGAGGTCCTCGAGCAGTCCCTGGCCGCGGTACTCGGCTGCCACTGTGACGCCGGCGATGCCGCAGGTGGGGATCGAGGCGCCGTCCCACCAGGACTCGTACTCGCGGCCGATGACGCGGGCGGCGAGCCGGTCGCCGGCGAACGTGCCCCAGAGGTGCATTCCGGTCGGGTAGGAGACCGGCTGGGGATCGGTCGGGCCGCCGGCGGGCATGCCGAAGGCCTCCGCGCCGAGGCGGCGGCTGGCCGCGACGTCGTCCGGGCCGAGCTCACGGGTGGTGAAGGTCATCGGGCCAGCGTAGGGGGCCCGGAACCGAACTGATGCGGCGCGCGCAGTTGGTGATGTCCGGTGAGGACAGTAGTTTGGCGGGGTGAGTACCGAAGCCTCCGACACCAGGACCGAACGCGACTTCCCGGTGCCCCAGCCGTTGAGCGGCCACGGTCCGGCTCGGATCATCGCGATGTGCAACCAGAAGGGCGGCGTGGGCAAGACCACCACCACGATCAATCTGGGTGCCACGCTGGCGGAGTACGGCCGCAAGGTGCTCATCGTGGACTTCGACCCGCAGGGCGCGGCGTCCGCCGGGCTCGGGGTGGCCGCCCACGAGCTCGACGACACCATCTACACCGAACTGATGGCGGCGAAGCCGGACGTACACCAGGTGATCCGGGAGACCGGAGTGCCGAACCTGGACCTGATCCCCGCGAACATCGACCTGTCCGCGGCCGAGGTTCAGCTGGTCAACGAGGTGGCCCGGGAGCAAGCCCTCGGCCGGGTGCTGCGCCCGATCGCCGACGACTACGACGTCATCCTGATCGACTGCCAGCCCTCGCTCGGACTGCTCACGGTGAACGCGCTGACGGCCGCGCACGGCGTGATCATCCCGCTGGAGACCGAGTTCTTCGCGCTGCGCGGGGTGGCGCTCCTGGTCGAGACGATCGACAAGGTGCGCGACCGGCTCAATCCGCGCCTGCACACCGACGGCATCCTGGCGACCATGTACGACGCCCGCACGCTGCACTCGCGTGAGGTGCTCGCCCGCGTTCGGGAGGCGTTCGGGGACACGGTGTTCGACACGGTGATCACCCGCACGGTGAAGTTCCCGGACGCGTCCGTGGCGACCGAGCCGATCACCACCTACGCCCCGAACCACGCCGGGGCGTACAACTACCGCAAGCTCGCCCGCGAACTCATCTCCCGTGGCGACGTCGCCTGACGCAACCCTCGGGGACGACGCACCCACCGACGAGGGGGTGCGGCGGGCCACCTTCGAGGTGAGCCTGGTCAACTTCTCGGGGCCGTTCGACGTGCTGCTCTCGCTGATCGCGAAGCACAAGATGGACGTGACCGAGGTGGCCCTCGCCGTCGTCACCGACGACTTCATCGCACATATCCGCGCGCAGGACGAGTGGGACCTGTCCCAGGCGAGCGAGTTCCTCGTGATCGCCGCGACCCTGCTGGACCTGAAGGCGGCCCGGCTGCTGCCCCGGGGCGTGGTGGACGACGCCGAGGACCTGGAACTGCTCGAGGCCCGGGACCTGCTGTTCGCCCGGCTGCTGCAGTACCGGGCGTTCAAGGAGGTCGCCGGGCACCTGGACGCCGAATGGGTCCGGATGGGCAGGTCCTACCCGCGCAACGTCGCCCTCGAGGCGCGGTTCGCGGCGCTGCTGCCCGAGCTCGTGATGCAGGTGGGCCCCGTCGAACTGGCGGCCCTGGCCGCGGCGGCGCTGGCCCCCAAGGCCCCGCCACCGGGGGTGGACCTCAGCCACCTGCACAACCCCGTGGTGAGCGTGCGGGAGCAGGCCGCGCACATCGTCGACCGGTTGCGCAGGTCGGGGTCGCTGTCCTTCCGGGCGCTGACCGATGACGCCGACGGCACGAACGTGGTGGTGGCCCGGTTCCTGGCACTGCTGGAGCTGTACCGGGAGAGCGCCGTCGCGTTCGACCAGGCCGACGCGCTGGGGGAGCTGACCGTGCGCTGGACCGGCGCCGACGAGGGGGACATCAGCGTCGAGGACGACTACGAGGACGGGCCCGTCGTGCCGCAGGACGAGGCAGACCCGACCGGATCGCCCGACCCGACCGGAGAGCAGGAGCAAGGATGACCGAGTCCACCAGGGAGCCGAGCGAGACCTCCGCCGCACCCACCGCAGCGCCCACCGGCGAGAGCGGACCTTCCGACCGGGACCGGACCCCGGACGGTCCGGCCTCGGGCCAGGTGGCCGGTCTCCAGTCGGCCGAGCCGGGCGAGGCGGGCGACGGCGAGCGCTCGGATCCGCAGCAGGAGTCGCCCGACGGCGAGGGCTCGGCCGGGGAGCCGGCTCCGCCGTCCGCGGCCAGTGTCCTGGACGGCCCGGGCGGGCTGCACGCGGCGCTCGAGGCGATCCTCATGGTCACCGAGACCCCGATCGCCGCCACCCAGCTGGCCACGGTTCTGAACGTCCCACAGGCCGAGGTCGCCGACGCGCTCGCGGACCTGGTCGCGGACTACACCGGTGGCTCCCGGCCACGCGGCTTCGAGCTGCGGGAGGTCGCGGGCGGGTGGCGGTTCTACTCCGCACCCGCGAACGCCGCGGCCGTCGACGCGTTCGTGCTGGACGGTCAGACGGCCCGGCTCACCCAGGCCTCGTTGGAGACCCTGGCCGTGATCGCGTACCGTCAGCCGGTGGCCCGCGGTCGGATCGCGGCCATCCGCGGTGTGAACGTGGACTCGGTGGTGCGGACCCTGCTCACCCGTGGTCTGATCGAGGAGGCAGGTACCGACTCCGAGAGCGGGGCGATCCTGTACCAGACCAGTTCCTACTTCCTCGAGCGGCTCGGGCTCCGCTCGCTGGAGGACCTCCCGCCACTCGCCCCCTACCTGCCCGATATCGACGCGTTCGACGACATTGACGGAGCCACCCGATGACCCCCCGATCCCAGCGGCCGAACAACCCGCCCAGAGACGTCCACGACCCCGACGGCGTCCGCCTCCAGAAGGTGCTCGCCGGCGCCGGCCTCGGCTCCCGCCGGGCCTGCGAGGACATCATCACCGCCGGCCGGGTCACCGTCGACGGCGTTCAGGTGCGCGAACTCGGTGTCCGGGTGGACCCGACCACCGCGGTCATCCACGTGGACGGGGACCGCGTGCAGCTCGACGACAGCGTCGTCACCATCGCCCTGAACAAGCCCTTCGGCGTCTACTCGAGCATGCGCGACGAGCAGGGCCGCCCCGACCTCGCCCAGTTCGTGGCGGACCGCACCGAGCGGATGTTCCACGTCGGCCGCCTCGACGCCGAGACCGAGGGCCTGATCCTGCTCACGAACGACGGTGAGCTCGCGCACCGGCTTACCCACCCCTCCTACGAGGTCCCCAAGACCTACCTGGCCGAGGTGGACGGCCGCGTCGCGCGGGGCCTGGGCCGCCAGCTCATGGAGGGCGTGGAACTCGAGGACGGCCCCGTGAAGGTCGACTCCTTCAAGGTGCTGGAGACCGCCCCCGGCGCCTCCATCGTCGAGGTCGTGCTGCACGAGGGCCGCAACCACATCGTGCGTCGCCTGTTCGAGGAGGTCGGCCACCCCGTGGTCAAGCTCTCCCGCACCCAGATCGGCCCGATCCGCCTCGGCCACCTGAAGGTCGGGCGTACCCGGGTCATCGAGGGACGCGAGCTCGGGTCCCTGATGTCCGCGGTCGGGATGTAGCCAGGAGTCGTGGAGACCCAGGCGCCGGACACCGCCGGCCTGTACCGCCGGTTCGCGCGGCTCGAGGCAGGCGGTTCCTCGCCGGTCTACGAGGCGCTCTGCCTCGCGATCGCCGAGTCGGCCCCGGCGCTCGCCCTGCTCGCCGCACTGCCGCGCCACAAGCGCCAGCCGAACCTCCTGCTCGGCGCGTTGCGCTGGTTCGGTGCTCCCGTCGAGGAGCCGACGGCGGCCCTCGCCCTCGTCGCGGACCGCGCCGAGGACCTGCGCTGCTTCATGCTCGACCACGCCACCCAGACGAACGAGGTGGCTCGGTGCGCGGTGATCCTGCCCGCCCTCGCGCTGGTGCCCGGCCCGGTGGCCCTGCTCGAGCTCGGGGCGAGCGCCGGGTTGTGCCTGCTACCGGACCGTTGGTCCTACGAGTGGTCCCGCCCCGACGGGAGCGTGGTGCGTCTGGACTCCGGCAGACCCGACTCGGTGCGGGTGGGCGCCCGGGTCAGTGGGCAGGTGCCGCTGCCGGCGGTGATGCCGGACGTGGTCACTCGCCTCGGCCTCGACGCGCACCCGATCGACGCCGCCGACCCCGAGCAGCAGCGCTGGCTGGAGTGCCTGATCTGGCCCGAGCACGCCGAGCGGGCCGAACGGCTGCACGCCGCCCTGGCGGAGGCCGCCGCCGACCCGCCCCCGATCCGGACCGGGCTCTTCCCGGCCGACCTACCGGCCGCCGTCGACCACCTGCGCGAGCAGGCGCCCACGGCGACGGTCGTGGTGCTGCACAGCGCTGCCGTCGCCTACCTGGACGCCGACGCACGGGCCGAGCTCGCAACGATGCTGGCCGGGCTGGACGTGCGCCGGCTCGGCCTGGAGGGTGCCCAGGTGACACGCGACCTCGGCCTGGCCGGGGTTCCGGACGCCGGCGGGCGCTTCGTACTCAGCCTCGACGACCGTGTCCTGGGTACGGCGAACCCGCACGGGCGGGATCTCGACTGGCTTGCCGCCGTGGACCGATGCGCTGACGCGTGATCCCTCGACGGTAGGGTGAGCCCTCGTGAACGCCGAGCCGAGCAACGTCGCTGCGACCCACGGTCCGGTCCGGATCGTCGGCGCTGGTCTGCTCGGCGCCAGCATCGGGCTCGGCCTGTCCGCACAGGGGGTACCGGTCACGCTCGCGGACGCCTCGCCGACGGCGCAGGCCCTGGCCCGGGACGTCGGCGCGGGGGCGATCGCACGGACCGAGGACGCGGTCCCGACGCTCGTCGTCGTGGCCGTGCCGCCGGACGTCGCCGCGCAGGTCGTGGCGGCCGAGCTGCGGGCGCACCCGGACGCCGTCGTGACGGACGTCGCGAGCGTGAAGTCGGTCATCCTCGCCGAGCTTGCCGCGATGGCCTCCCTCGACCTGAGCCGCTACGTCGGGTCGCACCCGATGGCCGGCCGGGAGCGCTCCGGGGCCGGGGCGGCCTCGGCGGACCTGTTCGTCGGCCGGCCCTGGGTGATCACCACCCGCGAGGGCATGGACCCCCAGGCGCTCCTGGCCGTGCGGTCCCTGGCCGTGGACCTCGGCGCCGGCCCGGTGCAGATGACGCCGGCCGAGCACGACGACGCGGTGGCCCTGGTCTCCCACCTGCCGCAGCTGATGGCCTCCCTCACCGCCGGGCGGCTGGTCGAGGCACCGGAGCCGGCGCTCGGTCTGGCCGGCCAGGGGCTGCGCGACGTCACCCGGATCGCGGCGAGCGACCCCCGGCTGTGGTCGGCGATCCTGACCGGGAACGCTGCCGCCGTTGGCACGCACCTGCGTGGTGTCCGTGACGACCTGGACGGGCTGCTCGAGGCCCTGGACCGGGCCGCCGTCGACGGGCCGCTCGCACTCGGCGCGATCGCCGGCATGGCCGGCGTGATCTCCGCAGGCAACGACGGCGCCGCGCGGATCCCCGGCAAGCACGGGGGCCTGCGCAAGCGGTACAGCGAGGTCACCGTGCTGGTACCCGACGAGCCGGGCGAGCTCGGCCGGTTGTTCACCGAGATCGGTGAGATCGGCGTCAACATCGAGGACTTCCAGATGGAACATGCCACCAGGCAGAGAGTGGGGATGGCGATCGTGTCGGTGATCCCGGCGTCGGCTACGACGCTCGAGACGGCGTTGGAAGAGCGGGGCTGGCGCGTGGTGGCGCCGTGACCGCGCTGGTGGTGGCGATCGACGGACCGTCCGGCACCGGCAAGTCCACGATCAGCCGACGGATCGCCGCCGAGTTCGGCCTCGCCTACCTCGACACCGGCGCCATGTACCGGGCCGCCGCCTGGTGGTGCGTGCGCGAGGGCATCGACCTGGCCGACACCGCCGCCGTCGCCGCGCAGGTGCGTGAGCTACCCCTGCAGATCGGGACGGACCCGCGCGAGCCGAGCTTCGCCGTCGGCGGCGAGGACGTGAGCGTCGTGATCCGCAGCACGGAGATCTCCACGATGGTCAGCGCCGTCGCCACGAACCTGGACGTGAGGGCCCAGCTGCAGGACCGCCAGCGCGCCGCGATCGCCGCCGAGCAGCGACCGGACGGGTTCTCCGGCGGCCGCGGCATCGTCGCCGAAGGGCGCGACATCACCACGGTGGTGGCCCCGGACGCGCAGGTCCGGATCCTGCTGCTCGCCGACGAGGCGGCCCGGCTCGCCCGCCGCGCCAAGGAACTGCACGGCACCGCGGACTCCGCCGCGCTGGAGGCCACCCGCGACCAGGTGGTGCGCCGCGACGCGGAGGACTCCACCGTCTCCAACTTCACCACGGCCGCGGACGGCGTCCTCACCGTGGACACCTCCACGATGACCCTGGAGGAGTCCGTGGACACCGTACGTGGCATCGTCACCCGGGCCCTGGCCACGATCGAGGAGGAGGCCCGATGAGCGAGCCGAAGGACTCCGGCGCCGCCAGGCCCGCGAAGCCGACCGGTTCGCCCGGGCAGATCGTCACCCCGGACGACATCCTGCGCTGGGGCCCGGTGTGGTCGCGCCGGGTGGGCTGGCTGCTCGCCCACGTGTTCTGGAACACGACGGTCATCGGGGCCGAGCACATCCCGCGGAAGGGGCGGCTGCTGATCGCGGCCAACCACACCGGCGTCATCGACGGGCCGCTGCTGCACGGCGTCATCCCGCGCAGCTCGCACATCATCATCAAGGAGGAGATGTTCTCCGGGATCATCGGCTTCCTGATGCGCGGAGCGGGTCAGATCCCGGTGGACCGCAGGAACGGCCGGGCCGCCCTGCAGACGGCGCTCGCGCTGCTCAAGGAGGACCGGCTCGTCGGGGTGTTCCCCGAGGGCACCCGCGGCCGCGGTGACGTCAAGGAGACCAAGGCCGGGATCGCCTGGCTCGCGGTGCACTCCGGCGCCCCCGTGGTGCCGGCAGCGATCCTCGGCACCCGGCCCACCGGTAGGAAGCCCGGGCACATCCCGTTCTTCCGGACCAGGCTGCATGTGGTGTTCGGAGAGCCGTTCGCGGCGGCCGACCCGGCCACCGGCAAGGGTCGCAAGGCCGTGGCCGAGGCGATGGAGACCATCCAGACCCGGATGAGCGAGCACGTCCACGCGGCCTCCGACCTGACCGGCGTCGAGTTGCCGGGGAGCACCGAGATCTAGGTGCGGCGCGAGCGCTGCCGTTGCAGCCTCAGGGCGTCGGCGTAGAGTCGCCGAACGGAGAAAGTACTCGACGAGGAGGCGACCGATGGCTACCGACGTTCCGTCCGATGCCCGACCGGGTACGACCCATGCCGCTCCAGGTTCCGGTCACCCCGAACTCGTGATGTCCCGCACCGATGGGGGAGGCACGGTGGCGGAGCGCCTGTCCTTCCCGCTGGACAAGGAGGAGGTCACCGTCGGCTCCGGAGCGGACCAGGACGTGCGCCTCGACGGGTTGGAGCCCCACCGCCTCACGATCTACCACGACGAGCGAGACGAGTACCGAGTCCGACCGTACGGACCCATCGAGGGAGGCTCGGTCGCCGAGGAGGCTGATCGCGTTCTCCGGACGGGCACGAGGGTCGGAGCCGGTCCGTGGGAGCTGACCTTCCAGCGGGCGGAGTACGCCGACCACGGTCGGCCGTTCGGGGGCAGGCAGGGCGGCGAGCTTTCGGACAACCTCACCCAGCCCCCGCGACCGGCGGACCGAGGAGGCACCGACCCGGGGGTCCAGTCCCAGCAGAATGACTGACTTCCGGAGACCGACCTCCCGGGCGGACAGGTGTTCGCCTTCGAGATGCGGGTGGTCGGCACCTGTCGCAGGCTGGTTCCCACCAGCACGACGTGGAGGAGATGTCCTTGATGTCCGAACGCCGCGACCCGCCGGACCAGCTCGCAATGGTCGACCCGGTGCACCGTTACCCGTCGATCACACCCCCTGAGCAGAACCAGGACGAACCGGGCCTGGAGTCGGAGATAGTGCCGGAGCCGGATATCGGCGAGTTCACCTATCGTGGCACCGGCAGGTTGATCGGCCGCCGAGCGCTCGTGACCGGCGGCGACTCGGGGATCGGGGCCGCGACAGCCGTGGCATTCGCTCGCGAGGGCGCGGACGTCGCGATCAGTTACCTGCCCTCGGAGGAGTCCGACGCCCAGAACGTGGCACGGATCATCAGCGAGAGCGGTCGGCGCGCGGTGATGATCCCCGGCGATCTCGTTGACCCGGCGTTCTGCGCGCAACTCGTCGAAGACGCGGTCAGCGCACTCGGCGGGCTCGACATCCTCGTCAACAACGCGGGCAAGCAGATCGCGCGGGACGGCCTGGCGGAGCTCCCGGACGATCAGTTGGTCGAGACGTTCGCTGCGAACGTCCTCGCGATGTTCCGGGTCACCAGGGCAGCGTTGGCGTCCCTGGAGGCGGGCTCCAGCATCATCAACACCACCTCGATCCAGGCCTACCAGCCCTCGCCCACGTTGCTCGACTACGCCTCGACGAAGGCCGCGATCAACAACTTCTCCAAGGGCCTCGCCGAGGAGCTGGCGCCGAAGGGCATCCGTGTGAACGCCGTGGCGCCCGGACCCATCTGGACCGTGCTGCAGCCGAGCGACGGCCAGCCCACGCAGGACCTGCCTGAGTTCGGCAAGGACACCGGGCTCGGCCGGGCGGGCCAGCCCACGGAACTCGCCCCGGCGTACGTCTTCCTGGCCTCGCCCGAGTCCAGCTATGTGGTCGGCGCGACCATCCACGTCAACGGCGGAAAGCCGAGTCCGTGATGATCGGTCGACCGACCGATCCGTAGCACACCACGAGAGGAGCAGGCATGCCTGGCAGGAAGAACCCTGGACCGAGCGTGAAGGACCCCGAGCTCTACGAGAGGCTCCGTGACGAGGGCAACTCGAAGGAGAAGTCCGCCCGGATCGCCAACGAGGCGGCGTCCTCGTCCCGGTCCACAGTGGGCAAGCGCGGCGGCAAGGCCGAGGACTACGAGGACCGGACCGTCTCCGAGCTGCGGGAGCGCGCCAAGGAGGTCGGAATCGCGGGCCGCTCCACCATGAAGAAGTCCGAACTCATCGACGCCCTGCGCAACCACTGAGGGCGCGCGCGGGCGGCGGACACGGCGGCGCGTTAGGTCATCGGGCGTCGAGCGGGAACAATGGGCGGGTGAACGAGCAGCAGAACGACCCGTCAGCCCCCGCCGAGTTCCCGCGTGCCGCCGTCGACGACCTCGACGCTGCGGCGGCCGAGGAGCGCGACGAGCGCTACGACGTTGCCGACACGACCGACGACGTACAGCGCGCCGATGCGCTCCGGGCCGGGCTGTCCGACTACGACCTCGACGAGGCCGACCTGTCCCTGCTCGAGCAGGGCGAGGGTGACGGCCTCGACTCCGGTTCGAAGGGCCCGTTGCCCGTGCTTGCCGTCATCGGGCGCCCGAACGTGGGCAAGTCGACCCTGGTGAACCGGATCCTCGGTCGCCGTGAGGCCGTGGTCCAGGACGTCCCGGGGGTCACCCGGGACCGCGTCAGTTACGCGGCCGACTGGGCCGGACGGAACTTCACCCTGGTGGACACCGGTGGCTGGGAACGCGACGTCAAGGGGCTGGCCTCCCGGGTGGCCGACCAGGCGGAGATCGCGATCGAGCTCGCCGACGCGGTGCTGTTCGTGGTGGACGCCACAGTCGGTCCCACGGACACCGACTCCTACGTCGTGAACCTGCTCCGCCGCGCGAACAAGCCGACCATCCTGGTCGCGAACAAGGTGGACGACCAGCGTGGCGAGGCCGACGCGGCCATGCTGTGGTCGCTCGGCCTCGGTGAACCGTTCGTGGTCTCGGCGCTGCACGGGCGCGGCGCGGGCGACCTGCTCGACGCCGCCATGGCGCTCCTGCCGGAGGTCTCCACGGTCGGCACCCGGATCCCCGAGGGAGGTCCACGTCGGGTGGCCCTGATCGGCCGGCCGAACGTGGGCAAGTCCTCCCTGCTGAACGCGATCACGCGCACGGACCGGGTGGTCGTGGACAGCGTCGCCGGCACCACCCGCGACCCGGTGGACGAACTCGTCACACTGGGGGACCGGGCCTGGTGGTTCGTGGACACCGCCGGCATCCGGCGCCGCGTGCACCAGACCTCCGGCGCCGACTTCTACGCCTCGCTGCGCACCCAGGGTGCGCTGGAGAAGGCGGAGGTCGCCGTCGTGCTCGTCGACGCGAGCACCCCGATGACCGAGCAGGACATCCGCGTGGTGCAGCAGGTCATCGACGCCGGCCGTGCCCTCGTGATCGCCTACAACAAGTGGGACCTCATGGACGAGGACCGGCGTCCGTTCCTCGAGCGTGAGATCGAGCAGCAGCTCGTCCAGGTGCAGTGGGCGCCGCGCGTGAACTTCTCCGCGAAGACCCGCTGGCACGTGGACCGGCTCACCCGGGCACTGGACACGGCGCTGGGCTCCTGGGACACCCGCATCCCGACCGGGCGACTCAACGCGTTCCTCGGCGAGCTGACCTCGGCGCACCCGCACCCCGTGCGCAGCGGCAAGCAGCCCCGGATCCTGTTCGCCACCCAGGCGAGCACCCGGCCACCGCGGTTCGTGGTGTTCGCGAGCGGCTTCCTCGACCCCGCCTACCGACGGTTCATCGAGCGTCGGCTGCGGGAGACCTTCGGGTTCGAGGGCACTCCGATCGAGATCAGCGTGCGAGTCCGGGAGAAGCGCAAGCGCTAGGCACGACGACGCAGGCCGGGTCGGCGAGCCGACGTCCGGCCGTTCCAGGTCGCGCTGCCCAGCCGTCCACTGGTGAGATCGCCGACCCATCACCCAGCCGCCACCAGGTGTGGTGCGTCCCTCCGACGGCAGCGTCGCCAGCTCCGCGGACCGGGCCCGGTGGCGCCGCAGATCGCTCCTGTGGCTATGATGTGGACCACAGCCGACGACGAGGTCCAGGCGCACTGTTCATCTGCACTTCAGGTTCCGGCCACGCCGATTTCAAATCTCATCGCCATGATCTCAAGGTGGGGGGAGCGCTCCCCCTGGGATGGACCGGACCTGCAGAGAACACCCGAAACCAGTCCGGGGGGAGCGCTCCCCCCATCGGTCCCGCCGGCGCCACAGCGACCGTGAGACCCCACGACCGAGTCTGAACGAAGTACGAAGAGAAGAGAGTCCGACTGTGCGAAAGCTGAACCAGCTCGCCGCGACGACGGCGGCCGCCGGCCTGCTCCTGGCCGCCTGCAGCCCGAGCGGTGCCGATTCCGACACCGGCAACGGCGACGGTGGCTCGGGGGAGACCCTCATCGTCTACACGAACTCCAACGCCGACGGGCGAGCCGAGTGGCTGACCGCCGAGGCCGCGACCGCGGGCTTCACCATCGAGGTGGTGGGTCAGGGTGGCGGCGACACCACCAACAAGATCCTCGCCGAGGCGAACAACCCCGTCGCCGACGTCGTGTTCGGCCTGAACCACGTGTACTTCTCGCAATTGGTCGCCGCCGACACGATCGAGCCCTACACGCCGTCCTGGTCCGAGGAGGTCGACCCCGCGCTGGGCGACCCCACGGGTGACGGCATGTACTGGCCGGTGGTGCAGCAGGGCATCGTCCTGGCCTACAACGCGGACGCCCTCGCTGCGGACGAGGCACCCACGGACTGGACGGACCTCTGGAACGACGAGAGGTTCCACGGTCGGTACGAGACCGTCGACGGCCTGGGTGGAGCCACCACGCAGCTGATCTTCGCCGGCATCCTCACCCGCTACCAGGACCCGGACGGCGACCTCGGCGTCTCCGACGAGGGGTGGGAGCAGATCCAGGGCTACTTCGAGCACGGCAGCCCGGCCGTCCCCGACACGGACCTGTACGCCCGGATGGCCGCCGGGGACGTCGACATGGGCCAGATGTTCACCTCCGGTATCCCCTCGCGTGAGGAGGAGTACGGCGTCACCACCGGTGTGGTGACCCCCGAGTTCGGGGTCCCCTTCGCCGTCGAACAGGTGGCCATCGTCCAGGGGACGGACCAGACCGAGGACGCGCAGGCGTTCATCGACTGGTTCGGCAGCGCCGACGTGCAGGCCGCCTGGTCCGCAGAGTTCGACTCGATGCCGGTCAATGCCGGCGCGATCGAGCAGGCCGACGCGAGCATCGTCGAGTTCCACGCGGGCCTGCAGCAGCAGGACGTGGACTTCGAGTTCGTCACCGAGAACCTCTCGTCCTGGATCGAGAAGGTGGAGCTCGAGTACGTCCAATAGCGCCGTGCTCGACCGGGGTGCGACACCTGCCGCGCCCCGGTCCCGCAGCACCGGCCCGCGAACCCCGCACGCACCGCCGATCGGACCGGCCGACACACGAAGGACCCGACGTGATCCGCTACGAGAACATCAACGTGACCTTCGGCGATTTCGTCGCCATCCCGCAGCTCGACCTCCAGGTGGACGAGGGTGAGTTCTTCACACTGCTCGGGCCCTCGGGCTGCGGCAAGACGACGGCGTTGCGCACCCTCGCCGGGTTCGTCCAACCGGCCGCCGGCGACGTCCACATCGACGGCAGACCGGTCACCCGGCTCCCCAGCGACAAGCGCCGGGTGGGCATGGTCTTCCAGAACTACGCCCTGTTCCCGTCCATGAACGTCTGGGAGAACATCGCGTTCGGCCTCAAGGTCCGTAAGGAGAGCAAGGCCGAGGTAGACAGACTGGTCCGTGACATCGCCCGTCGCGTGGACCTCTCCGACGAGCAGCTGGAGAAGGATCTCGCGGCGCTCTCCGGTGGCCAGCAGCAGCGGGTCGCGATCGCCCGCGCCCTCGTGCTGCAGCCGAAGATCCTCCTGCTGGACGAGCCGCTGTCCAATCTCGACGCGAAGCTGCGCGGCCAGTTGCGCATCCAGCTCAAGGAATTGCAGGCCCAGTTCGGCATCACCACCCTCTACGTCACCCATGACCAGGACGAGGCGCTCACGATGAGCGACCGGATCGCCGTCTTCAACCACGGCCGGGTGGAGCAGGTGGGTACCCCGCAGGAGATCTACGACCAGTCCGCCACCGAGTTCGTCTGCAACTTCATCGGCGACAGCTCGCGCCTGACCCCGGATTTCGTGGCCCAGGTGAACCTCGGCGCCGGCTCCGACCTCCCCCTCGAGCGCAGCTCCTACCTGCGCCAGGAGAAGGTGGGGCTGCAGCCGAACCCGGCCCTGCCCAGGTCTGCCGCGCTGGATGGCGTGGTGGTCAGCCGCCGATACCACGGTGTCCACTCCAGCTACACAGTCTCCTCGCACGGATCCACGGTCAAGGTCATGCAGCGGGAGGACGGGACGGTGCAGCCCCGGGTGGGCGACGCCGTCACCCTGCATGTCAACCCCGCGAACGTGCTCCAGTACACGCCCGACGGCGTGGCCGCCGCTACGCCGGACGTCGCCGCCGCGGAGGTGACCTTGCGATGAACCGTTCCGGTGTGCGGGGCATGCTGCGCTCGCCGTTCGTGATCGTGACCGGTGTGGTCCTCGCCTGGTTCGTGGTCACGTTCCTGGTGTGGCCGAACGCGAACCTGCTGATCGCGACGTTCTTCCCGGACGGGACGCTGACGCTGCGCGCGGTGGACAAGCTCATCTCGTCCGAGCGGGCGATGCGTTCGTTGACGAACAGCTTCCTGCTGGCCGTGGTGTTGTCGGTGACCGTCAACGCGGTCGGGATCTTCATCGTCCTGGTGACGAAGTACTTCGACATCAAGGGTGCGCGGTTGCTGTGGTTCGGCTACGCGTCGACGTTCATCTACGGCGGCATCGTGCTGGCCGCCGGGTACAAGTTCATCTACGGCGAGAACGGCATCGCCACCGACGTGCTGCTCCGCTTCTTCCCGGGTCTGGACCCGGCCTGGTTCACAGGGTTCTTCGCCGTGGTGTTCGTCATGACGTTCGCGACCACCACGAACCACATGCTGTTCGTCTCGGGTGCTCTCGGGAAGGTCGACCAGCAGACCCTGGAGGCTGCGAAGAGCATGGGCGCCTCGGACTGGACCATCCTGTGGCGGGTGGTCCTGCCGATGCTGCGACCCGTGCTGTTCGCCGTGACGATCCTGACCTTCCTCGGCGGCCTCGGCGCGCTCAGCGCCCCGCAGGTGCTCGGCGGGCGCGAGTTCCAGACCATCGCCCCGATGATCCTCACGTTCTCCACCAGCCTGACGTCGCGGGACATCGCCGCGCTGCTGGCACTGGTGCTCGGTGTCGCCACGATCGTGCTGCTCGTCGTGCTCACCCGGGTGGAGAAGGGCGGGACATACTTCTCGCTGTCCAAGGTCTCCTCCGAGCTCGTCAAGCAGAAGATCTCGAACCCGGTCGTGAACGTGGTGGTGCACGTGCTCGCCTACGCACTCTTCGCCGTCTACACGCTTCCCGTGGTGCTGATCGTGCTGTACTCGTTCGTGGACAGCCGGGCCATCGAGAGCGGCGAGCTCAGTTTCGGCGCCATGAGCCTGGACAACTACGCCCGGGTCCTCGGGCAGAGCTCGGGGCTGCGCCCGTTCATCGTGAGCGTCGTGTACTCGGGGCTCGCGGCCGTGATCTCCGTGGTGGGCCTGATCTTCGTCACCCGCATCCTGTCCAAGTACCGCAACTGGCTGACCACCGCGGTGGAGTACCTGCTGCACATCCCGTGGATCCTGCCGGCCACGATGATCGCCCTTGGCCTGATCATGAGCTACGACCACCCGAACCTGCTGGTCGGCAACATCGTGCTGACCGGCACCACCGTGATCCTGTTGATCTCGTTCGTGATCGGGAAGATCCCGTTCACGCTGCGGCTGCTCAAGGCCTCCTTCGCGTCGGTGAACGACACCCTGGAGGAGGCGGCGTCGCTGATGGGCGCGCGGATGATGTACATCTTCCGGCGCATCCTCATGCCGGCCGTGCTGCCGACCGCGCTGGCCGTCGGCGCGCTGAACTTCAACAGCCTGCTGGACGACTACGACACGGCCGTCTTCCTCGCCCACCCGCTCTTCCAACCGCTCGGCCTCGTGATCAAGGCGAACACCGACGGCGCCGTGAGCCTGGACGCGCGGGCGAACACGTTCGTCTACACGGTGCTGCTGATGGTCATCACCGGGGTCACGATGTACCTGGTGTACGGGCGCGCGATGCGGCCCGGCAAGGGTCGACGGCGCAGGGCCGGTCGGGGCGTGCTGCCCACCTCGGGTGGGGCGAGCGTTGCGCCCGTGCCCGATGCGTCCACCCGCCCCGGTGCCGGCGTGACCGCCCGCACCGCCACGCAGCCCTCGGCGGAGGTGGCGTAGATGTTCGGACAGACCCGCTTCGCCGCGATGAACGCCGCGTTCAACGCTCGGCTCGGCGAGTACGGCACACTGGTGGCCGTGCACCGAGGCACCGGGCTGGCCAGCATCGTGGAGAACACGCGGGACGCCGTCACCGCGGCCGTGGCCTCGGGTGGGGACCTGGTCGAGATCGACGTGGTGGCCTCGGCCGACGGTGAGTTCTTCGCGTTCCACGACGGCAACGAACGCCGGCTGCTCGGCGTGGACATGGCCATCCTGGACCTGCCCGCCGCCCAGATCGACACGCTGCGGTACGTCCACGCGGACCGGCCCGGGCGGGTCTCACGGGTGGAGCGGCTGCTCGACCTGCTCGCCCACTTCCGAGGGAGCACCCTGTTCAACGTGGACCGGTCCTGGCACTGGTGGCCCACCCTGTTGCCCGCCCTGGACGGACTCGACATGCCCGGCCAGCTGCTGCTGAAGAGCCGGGCCTGGGACGGCGAGCACGCCCGGCTCCTGCGGGAGCACCCGGTGAAGTACCCGTACATGCCGATCTGCGGCTCCGTCGAGGACGCCTTTGCCCACCTCGACGACCCCGAGCTCAACACGGTCGGCGTCGAGCTCCTCGCGACCGACGCCAGCAGCCCCTTCCTGGACGCCGCGTTCGTGGCCGACCTGCGTCGCCGGGGCGTGTTCGTCCTCGTCAACGCAGAGGTTCTCACCACCGGCGTGCCCCTGTTCGCGGGATACGACGACGAGGCCGCCGTGCTCGGCTCGCCGGAGCAGGGTTGGGGTCCGTTGTTCGAACTCGGCGTGGACGTCATCCAGACGGACTGGCCGTGGCTGCTGCGCGACTACCGGAACACGCGTGTGCCGGCCTCGCGCGAGGTGTCGGACGGGGTGGCCTCGTGACCGTCGGGCCGCGCCGCAGCGCCGAGACCAGGTTGGAGGACGTCGCGGCCGAAGCCGGCGTCTCCCGGACCTCGGCGTCCCGGGTGATGCTCGGTCAGGGCAAGGTCTCGGAAGACACCCGCCGGCGGGTCCGGGCGGCGGCGGACCGCCTCGGGTACGTCACCAACGTGATGGCCAGCGAGCTCGCCTCCGGCACCAGCAGCACGATCGGGCTGCTGTTGCGCGACGCCGCGAACCCGGCCTACGGCCTGCTGTTCACGCAGCTGCAGAAGGCCGCCCATGATGCCGACCTCACCCTGGTGTCGATGACGATCAGCGCGGACGACCACGGCCGAGCCCAGGTGGCGAGCCTGCACCGGCTGATGGGGATGCGGGTCGCGGGACTGATCGTTGCGACCGGTGGTGTCACCAGCGAACAGCTGGAGCCGTTCCGCACCCGGATCCCGATCGTGCGCGCCGGACGCCCGGAGACCACCGATGTGGTCCACGCCGTGTCCTATGACGAGGAGGATGCGGGCCGACGGCTCGCCGAGCACATCGCCTCGCTGGGACACACCGACGTGGCCGTCCAGGTCACCGGCGAGGAGGATTCCTACCCCGAGTACGTCCGCGGCACCACGATGCTCATGGTTCTGGGCGAGCATGGGGTGCGGGTGCGGCGGGTGGACGTCGGCACTCGGTCCGACGGCGTGGCGGACACGGTCGCGCTGGTGGCGGCCGGGGCGGTGACGGCTGTGATGTGCCCGTCCGACCTGCGTCAGCTGAACGTGCTGCGCGCTCTGGCCGGAGCCGGGTTCCGGGTGCCTCAGGACGTCTCGGTCTCCGGGTGCGACGGGATCCTGCCCGGCGCCGACCTGATGGGGCTGACCACCTTCCGGATCCCGGTGGAGGAGGTGGCCAGGCGCGCCGTCGCCCACATGGCCCACCTGCTCGGTCAGGCGCCGCCCTCGGGCATCGTCAACGAACGGGTGCGTGGTCTGCTCGTGCCAGGCCGGACCGCCGGACCACCACCGGCCGGAGCCGACGGACCGAACCCCGCATCCGCCGGTGGCACTCCGCCGTCGCCCCGCGCCGAACCCGACGAAGGACCGACCCGATGACCCTGCGCGCCGCCGAGTACCCACGCGCCCGGCACCTGCTCGTCCACCTCAGCGACACCCACTTCGTCCCGCCCGCCGAACGGCTGCTGGCCGGTGTGGCCGATGTGCGGGCTCACCTGAGCGAGCTGCTCGCCGGTCTCGAGTCCAGCGACGTGCGACCGGCGGCGCTGCTGTTCACCGGGGACCTCGCGGACCGAGGCGAGGTGGACGCCTACCGCAGCCTGCGGGAGGTGGTCGAGCCCGTGGCCCGCCGGCTCGGGGCCGAGGTCATCTGGGCGATGGGCAACCACGACGACCGGGCCGTGATGCGCGCCGAACTGTTGGACGGGCCGCCGTCCAGCGAGCCGCATGACCGGGTGGTGCAGCTCGGCGGCCTGCGCGTGGTGGTGCTGGACTCGACCGTGCCCGGGTGGCACCACGGCGAGCTGCGGCCGGCTCAGCTGGCGTGGCTCAGTTCGGTGCTCGCCGAGCCTGCGCCCGAGGGCACGATCCTGGCGATGCATCACCCACCGGTGCCGTGCGCGCAGGACCTCGCCGTCACCGTGGAGCTGCGCGACCAGGGCGCCCTCGCCGAGGCGCTGCGCGGCTCCGACGTGCGCGCGATCCTGGCCGGGCACCTGCACTACTCGACGTCGGCCACGTTCGCCGGCATCCCGGTGTCCGTGGCGTCGGCCACCTGCTACACCCAGGACCTTCGCACCCCGCGGCGCGGCACGCGGGGACGCGACGGCGCGCAGGCCTACAACCTGGTGCACGTGTACGCCGACACAGTGATGCACTCGGTGGTGCCGATCGGGGAGCACCCCACGGTGGGGCGGCACGTGGATGACGCGCAGACCGCGCACCTGCTCGCCGAGGCGGGCCTGTTCATCCCCGAGGACGTCAGCGACGCTGCGCTGCCCGGGCCGGCAGCCGGGTGAGCGCCACCCCCACCAGGCACAGCATCCCACCGACGAGCACCACGGCGGTGGGCACCTCGCCGAGGAACGCCCAGGACAGCAGCACCGAGAAGAGCGTGGCCACGTACCCCACCAGGGCGGCGCGTCCGGCGGGCAGGCGCCGCAGCGCGTAGGCCCAGGTGAGGAACGCGATGGCGGTCGGGAACAGGCCGAGGTAGACCGTCCCGGCCACGGCGCCGCCGGGAGTGGTGGGCAGCGCGGCCAGCAGCGCCGGCGCGAACGGGAGCAGCACGATCGTGCCCACCACCGCGCCCAGCCAGGTGGCCCGCAGCCCGTCCAGGTCACGCAGCAGCACCTTCTGGATCAGCACGGACACGGCGTACAGCAGTGCGGCCAGCAGTGCCAGGCCCAGCCCGGCCGGGTCCAGCCCGCCGGGGCCGCGCCCACCGAGGGACATCAGCGCCACCCCGGCGAACGCCACCACCGTCCCGATCAGCACCGGGCGCGGGAAGCCCTCGCCGAGGAACACGCCGGCTCCGACCGCGATCAGGATCGGCGCCGTGTTCACCAGCATCGCGGCGGTGCCGGCGTCGATGGAGCGTTCCGCCGTGTTCAGGACGAGGTTGTAGCCGCCGAACCAGAGTGCGCCGTAGAGGCCAACGAGCAGCAGCACCCGGCCCCGCGGCAGGCCACGCAGGCCCCCGGCGCGCAGGGCCAACGGCGTCAGCGCCAGCGCCGCCACGCCCACCCGGGCCAGTGCCATCGGGCCGGGCGCGAACTCGGCGCCCACGCCGCGGATCACCACGAACGCCGAACCCCACAGCAGGGCGGTGACTCCCGCGGCGAGCAGGGCGAGCCGAGGGATCGAGGCTCGGGGCGCCGTCGGGTGGACTGGTTCCGGACCGAGGCGAGTGGTGGGCGAGGCGACCATGGGCACCATCCTGCGACCGACCACTCGTAAGGACAAGCACGGATTCCTGTACCACTCGTAAGCAGCGCTGTAGTATCGCGAACATGCTGGACATCCATCGCCTGCGCATCCTGCGGTCCGTCGCGGCCACCGGCTCGGTCAGTGCCGCCGCCGCCCTGCTCGGCTACAGCCCGTCCGCGATCAGCCAGCACGTGACCGCGCTGCAACGCGAGACCGGCCTGCGCCTGACCGAACGTGCCGGCCGCGGCATCAACCTGACCGCGGCCGGGCGGGCACTGGCCGCCGAGGCCGAACACGTGATGGCCTCGCTGAGCGGGATGGAGTCCCTGGTCGCGGACCTGCGCGCCGGCCGGGTGGGTGCCCTGTCCCTCGGCTACTTCAGCAGCGCCGGCACGGCCTGGATCCCCACCGTGGTGGCCACCCTGGTGCAGGAGTTCCCCGAGCTGCGAGTGGACCTGGGCCTGAACGATGTGGGCGGCACGAACACCGCCGGCGCGGACGTGGAGATCGTGGTGGACGAGCAGTACGACGCGGTGCTCGGCGGCTACCGGGTGCACCCGCTGATGCGGGACGAGTACGTGGCGATCCTGCCGCAGGCGCACCCGGCGGTCGCGGCCGGGCAGGTACCGCTCGCCGATCTCGCCGGCGAACGCTGGGTGGACAGCGACCCCTACGCCGGGTACTGCCGGCAGGTGACGATGAGCGCGTGCGCCGAGGCCGGCTTCACCCCTCAGTTCCGGGTGCAGGCGCCCGAGTACGCCACCGCGATCGCGTTCGTGGCGGCTGGCGTGGGCGTGGCCGTGATGCCCTCGCTCGCCGTCGGGCTGCTGCCGCCGAACGTGCGGGCCGTGCCGGTGGTGGCGCCGGCGCCGGCGCGCCGGATCGGGGTGGCGGTCAAGGACTCGGTGGCCGGGCACCCGGCCGCGCTCCGGGTGGTGGAGCTGCTCAAGGAGCAGGTGTGCACCCTCGTGCCTGCCTGATGGCCGGCGGCACCCGACGCCCGACTTGCGGTCGTGGCCGCCCAGGATGAGCCTGGAGACCATGCGCCTACGCACTCTGCTCGGCACCTCCATGGCCACGGCCACCACCGCCGTCGCCGGTTCGGTGGCGACAGATCCGGACGGCGACTGGTTCCGTTCCCTGGACCTGCCCGACTTCTATCCACCGACGGCGACCTTCCCGATCGTCTGGACCGCCCTCTACGCGGACCTCGCCGGGGCCGGCGCGGTAGCGATCGATGCCTGCACCGACCCTGCCGAGCGAGCAGCGCTGCGGCGCTCGCTCGTTGTGAACCTCGTCCTGAACGGGACCTGGAGCTGGCTGTTCTGGCGGACCCGTCGGCCGTGGCTGGCGACCGTCGAGTGCCTCGTCCTCGCCGGCCACTCGGCACTGCTTGTCCGCCGGATCCGCCGGGTGCATCGAGGCGCGGCAGGCGCGCTCGTGCCGTATCCGCTGTGGTGCGCCTTCGCGACCGTCCTGAACGCGACCATCGCGGGCCGCAACCCGCGCGACTGAGCGGTCCGGCGCCGTCTGGCGTTACGTCGAGGCGCGCACCAGCAGGTGGTGGGCAACCTGGGCGCGGGCGCCCTGGAGCGGCACCTCGCCGGCGTACATGGCCAACGCCATCCCGACGGCGGCCTCGGCCACCGCGCCCATGTCCACCGCGAGCGTGGTCAGCTCGGGGGAGACGAACCGGCCGAGGTTGAGCCCGTCGCAGCCGGCCAGGCGCACCTGCCCGGGCACGTCCACGCCGGCCTCGTGCAGCGCCTTCAGCGCGCCGCACGCGACGATGTCGTTGAACGTCATGATGGCGTCGACGTCCGGGTGTGCCTCGAGCAGCGCGTTCGCGCCGGCCACCCCGGAGCTCAGTGACTTCGTCGCGGCGCTGACCGTCGGGACCTGCACGCCGCGGGCCGCCATCGCCGCCAGGAAGGACTTTCCGCGTGCGGACGGGAACCCCGGCAGGCCCACGTCCAGCAGCACCGGCCGCCGGGATCCCCGTTCGAGCAGGTGGTCGGCCATGTCGCCCATCGCGTCGCCCACGTCCATCTGGACGCCGCCGCCGTAGGTGTACTCACCCATGTCGATGCGCACGAACGGCACCCCGGCGAGAACCTCCTGCGCCTGGGTGTCCGTCAGCGCTGGGTACCCGACCACCACGTCCGCCTGCTTGGCGAGGTCCGCGATCAGGCTGTACTGGTCCGCGGCCTTCGCGGTCTGGGCGAGGACCACGTTCCAGCCGCGCTCGCGGGCACTGGAGACGACGGCGGACGCCAGCTCCGGGTAGTACGGGTTCATCAGGTCATCGACCACGAGGCCGACGGTGCGCTGCGTGTGGCCGACCAGACCGCGCCCGAACCGGGACGGACGGTAGGCGAGCTCCTTCGCGGCCGCCAGCACCCGCTCCTTGGTGGCCTCCTTGATCCCGGGCATGTCGTTCATCGCCCGGGTCACCGTCTGCCGGGACACCCCGGCCGCCTCGGCCACGTCGATGATCGTGGCCGGGCGGGACCCGGGCCGGCTGGACCGTGGGCTCACGGGGTGTCCGAGCGCAGGTCCAGGTAGTCCACCTGCCCCGGGGTGAGATCGATGGCCAGCGCCTCCAGCGACGAGCGGGTCTCGGCGATCGTGCGGGGTCCGATCAGCGGGAACGTCGGGAACGGCTGGTGCAGGACGAAGGCGAGCGCGATCGCAGTCGGGTGCACCCCGAACTCCTGCCCGAGCTCGCGGGCCCGCCGTAGCCGCTCGAAGTTCTCGTCGCTGTAGTAGCAGCGCACGAGTTCGGCGTCGGAGCGGTCGTCCGGTTCGGCCCGGGCGAAGAACCCGCGCGCCTGGGAGGACCACGGCAGCAGCGGCGTACCGGTGCGGGTCAGCCACGCCTTCGACTCAGGGTCGGTGGCGTGCCGGCATCCCGCCCACGGCACGTCGTAGGCCTCGGCGAGCCCGAAGTGGTTGCTCAGCACGCTGAAGCCCTGCCGGCCGTTCGCCGCAGCGTAGGCGTTCGCCTCCTCGAACCGCTCGATGGTCCAGTTGGACCCGCCGAACACCCCGATCCGGCCCGCCCGGGCATGCTCGTCGAGGACGTCCACGAACTCCCCGACCGGGATGTCCGGGTTGTCCCGGTGCATCATGTAGACGTCCGCACCGTCGATGCCGAGCCGGTCCAGTGACGTCAGCAGCTGGCTGCTGAGCGCCTCGGGGTTGCAGTTGGGGGTGTGCGCACCCTTGGCGATCACGACCACCTCCTCGCGCACGCCGCGGGTGGCGAGCCAGCGCCCGAGCAGGGTCTCCATCCGGCCGCCGCCGTAGCCGAACGCGGTGTCGAAGGCGTTCCCGCCGGCCTGGGCGAAGTGGTCGAACATCGCGGCGGCGTGGGGGAGGGTGCGCTGGTTGTCGCAGCCCATCACCACGCGGGAGATGTCCTTGTCCACGCCGGGGATGCGGCCGTAGCGCATCGCCTCGCGACCGAAGGCGAGCTGGCGATGCGAGACGGTGGGGATCTGCGCCTCGTCCCGTTCGAACGGGTACGTCAGGCCGATCTGAGCGCGCCATTCGTCCAGAACCTTGGCGTTGCCGAGGGAGTCCGCGAGGCTCATCCGGGCGACCTCACCCGAGGCGACCGCCTCCGCGACGGCGTCTGCCTCGAGGGCGTAGGGCTGGTGGCCGTCGAACGTCTCCGTGACCGGCTCCTGCCCGACGACGGCGAGCGTCAGTACGTTGTCGTCGGCCATCGTCCAAGGGTTGTTCAGGCGGATGTAGCCGCCCGACCCGTAGACGGTGAGCGCTACGTCGGCGAGCCGCACGCCGGTGCGCACCGACGCCGTCGTCCCGCTCGCGAACCGCAGGTCCGCGACGGCCCAGGTGTCCACGCCGTTCTCGACCGTGCCGGCCGCCTTGATCTCGACCGGATCCGCGAACGCACTCCCGGCGGCCGCGCCGGCGATGGCGCGCGCGTAGGAGACCGGGTAGCCGCCGACGTCGAGGATGCCCCCGCCGGCCAGGTCCGGCTCGAAGAGCCGGCCCTCGGTCGACCCGGTGGCGAACGCGAACGCCGCGTCGACGTGGCGGAGCTCGCCGATGGCACCGGCGGCGACGAGCTCGAGGACCTTGGTCGTCTGCGGGTGGAACCGGTACATGAACGCCTCGAGGAGCACCTTCCCGCTGGTGCGGGCGGCGTCGGCCATGGCCATGGCCTGGGCGTGGTTGGGGGCGAGCGGCTTCTCGCTGAGCACGTGCTTGCCGGCGGTCAGCGCCGCGATGGCCAGTTCCGCGTGCGTGGTGTGCACCGTGGCGATGTAGACGGCGTCCACCTCGGGATCGGCGAGGATCTGCTCGTAGTCACCCGTGCGCAGGTCCCCGTGTCGGGACGCGAACTCCTCGGCGAACGTCTGGGCCCGGCCGGGGTCGGAACTGCCGACGGCGACGAGGCTGCCGTGGGCGCTTGCGGACAGCTGGGTGGCGAAGCGACGGGCGATGCGGCCGGGGCCGAGCACGGCCCAGCGAACGGGGGAGGTCATGGGGAGATCACCTTTGGGACTCGGGGTATGACGGTTCGGAAGGAGTGCGGACCAGCATCGGGACACGGAGCTGGTGAACGTTCACGCTACGTGCTCGCGGGCGACCGGACAAGGGTTTCGGCGGCGAGTGTCCGGGAGTTTCAGTCGTCGGAGCCGAAGCCGAGCCCGATCACCTCGAAGGTGGTGCCGTAGCGGGTGCCCGTGGCCTCGCCGCCGGCGGTGCCGAGCCCGGTGAGGAACTCCTCGGGGTCGAAGTGCCAGGAGAGCCCGTCGATGTAGGCCTTGTGCTCGGAGAGCGAGGCAAGACCGGCGTCGAAGGTGTCGGTGGTGTCGACGCCGTGCGTGGCGTCGGGGGAGCCGGCCACCCAGACCTGACGGACTCCGCTCCACGGTTCGAGACCGTCGCTGAGCTGGTCGTGGAACACCCACCGGTTGCCCGCGTCCCGGACCGCGTCCAGGGTTGCGCGCCCGGTGGCGATGTGGTCGGCCTGGTTCAGGCCACCGCCGGGGAAGGACTCGGCGAAGTTGATGGTGATGACGATCTCCGGGCGGTGCTCGCGCACGACCTTCGCGATCGCCCGCCGCAGGTCGACGCCGTACTCGAGGACGCCGTCGGGCAGGTGCAGGAACTCCACGACCTCCACGCCGACGGCGCGCGCGGAGGCGACCTCCTCGGCCTCGCGCAGCGGGCCGGACTCGTCCGGGTGGATGCCATCGATGCCGGCCTCTCCCGAGGTGACCATGCAGTAGACGACCTCCTTGCCCTGGCCGGTCCATCGGGCGATGGCGGCGGCAGTGCCGAACTCGAGGTCGTCCGGGTGGGCCACGACGGCGAGCGCCTTGGTCCAGTCCTCGGGGATCGGGGGCAGCGTCATCGGGACTCCTGGGGTTGTGGGTCGGGCTGGTCGGCGGCTGGTGGCGCGGACTCGGGGTCCGGCGGGGGCACGGGGTGCTGCATCGGCTCGGCGGTGGTGAGCCAGCGGATCCCCGCGGTGCCGACCCGGCCACCCAGCAGGGCCGTGGTGCGATCGCGCCGCGGGTGGTCGGGTACCCGCAGCGGCTCGCGGGTCCAGCGGGGGAGCGTCGCGACGGCGGCGCGGCCGAGGAGCCAGTACGCGGGCTTGATCGGGCGCGGCAGCGGAGCATGCCGGAGCAGGAACTGCGCCACGTCGGCCGCGCCGGGAGTGCCCTCCAGTTCGGGGCGGAACGCCTCGATCGCGGCGGTCAGCTCGGCGCGCGTGGTGGGCACGTCGACGGCGCCGAGCCGGGTCGCGACCTCGCCGGCCTGAGCCACGTATTCGTCGTACTGCCTCGGTGTCAGTGACTGGCTTCCGAAGCGCTCGTGGGCGACGAGGAAGGAGTCGATCTCGGCGACGTGCACCCAGGTGAGCAGGTGCGGGTCGTCCGCGCGGTAGGGCCGACCGTCGACGGTCGTGCCGTGCACGCGCTTGTGTACGGCCTGCACGATCCGGATCGCCCGCTCGGCGTGCTCGATCGTGCCGTAGGTGGTCTCCGCGATGTAGGTGGCCGTGCGCGCCAGGCGCCCCCAGGTGTTCGCACGGTAGTCGGAGTGATCGTCGACGGCGGCCATCGCGAGCGGGTGCAGGGCCTGCAGCAGCAGCGCGCGCATCCCACCGATGTACATCGATGCGTCCCCGTGCACCACCCGGATCGGGGCGCCCTTGGCGAACCACCGTGGCCCCGGCGTCGCGTGGATGCGCCGCGTCTGCTCGGTGCCGTCCGGCCCGGCGACCTTCTCCAGCAGGGAGTGGCTGAGCCGGTTGCGAAGTCCTGTGATCTGTCCCACGGATCCAGTCTGCATCATGGATCGGACGGTCGTCGGGTTCGGTTGCACGCTGCGGCTGCGGTAGTCTCATCCAGGCCCGTTCGCGCGGGCCGGCGGGCTGTGGCGCAGCTTGGTAGCGCACCTGACTGGGGGTCAGGGGGTCGCAGGTTCAAATCCTGTCAGCCCGACAAAATGAAGGCCAGACGGTGTCAGCCGTGCTGGCCTTCTTTTGTGGGCGCTGACGGGATGCTGGGAGGCGGACCGCCCGGCGAGGCTCTTCTCGTGTCCGGCGCCAGCTTTGGTGTGAGTCGCGCCCCGTGGCCGCGGTTGCGAGGTCGCCCGAGACCGTTCCCTCGTCGTGTGACACCCTCATCGGGTCAGGCGTCGAAGACCTCCCGGCCCGGGTAGTGGGGTTTGATGGAACGGTTGACGAACGCGCCGATGGACTTCGCCGCCAGGAGGTCACGATGGACCGAGGGCGGCACCATCGCGTAGCGGTAGACGTCCCCGCCGATGTACTCGATGTCGAGTTCGTTCGTCGCGGGGTCGTATCCGACGGAGGCGACCGCCTCCGACCTCACCCGATCGCGTCTCACCGGTACAGCCTGCGCCGTGGGGCCGCTCCGGGCAAGGCCGGGTGCGGGGGTGGCGATGATCGTGATACCTGGCATACGTTGGTCGACGTAGACGCTCCTACCCTCCTCGACGGATGCCGACCGCCCCACCGACTCCTATCGTGACCGCACGACGATGACCGCGCTGATCGAAAGGAACCGGCACCTGAAATGCGAAATGTAGTGCTCTACGAACTGCTCTCCCTAGATGGCGTCGCCGAGGAACCGGGCGACTGGATGCACGACAGCGGCCGGCCGATCTTCGACAATCTCGCAGGCATCATCGAGCGCCAGGACGACATTCTGCTCGGGCGCGGCACCTACGACTACTGGGCGGGCTACTGGCCGACGTCGGACGTCGAGCCGTTCGCGAGCTTCATCAACCAGACGCCCAAGCACGTCTTCACCTCCTCGCCGCCGGACCAGGAGTGGGCGAACACCGTTGTCGTCGATCGCCCAGCCACCGAGTACGTCGCGGAACTCAAACGCAGCGACGGCGGTGATATCGGTATTCACGGCAGCATCACTCTGGCGCAGTCGCTCCTGTCCGCCGGTCTGGTCGATGAGTTGCGGTTGGTGGTCTCGGCGGCGATCGCCGGGAGCGGGCGGCGGCTGTTCGACGGAGTGGGCCGCCATCCCATGCTCGAACTGGTGGCTTCGGAGCACACTCCTCAAGGCACCCTGCTCCTGACCTACAGTCGACACGACTGATCGCCGGCCGAGAGGACCTGAGCATGCCCACGACCACGACACACACCCTGGACGTGCCCGGAGCGGTGCTCACCTACGACATTCGGGAGCCGGACCGGCCCGGCGACCACCGGCCCCTGTTCATCTTCGGCTCGCCGATGGGAGCATCCGGATTCGAGCAGCTGGCGCTGCACTTCGACGACCGCGTCGTCATCACCTACGACCCACGAATGACGGAACGCAGCCACCTCGAGGACGGTGGCGTGGTGACCACGGAGATCCACGGTGATGACCTCCACCGCGTCGCCGAGGCCGCCGGCCTCGGACCCGTCGACGCGTTCGGATCGAGCGGCGGGGCCGTGTCCGCGCTGCCGTGGGTGGTGGACCACCCGGACGAGATCCGCACGTTCGTCGCGCACGAGCCTCCGCTCGCGGTGCTGTTGGAGGACGCCGAGATCCTCCTGAAGGTCAACGCGGACATTGTCGACACCTACCGGCGCCGGGGATTCGGCCCTGCGATGGCGAAGTTCATCCAGCTGGTGAGCCATCCCGGCCCGTTGCCGTCGGACTACCTGGCGGGGCCCGACCCTGATCCGGCACAGTTCGGACTGCCCACCGAGGACGACGGCTCACGCGACGACGCCCTGCTCGCCTACAACATGGCCATGCCGCCGTACACACCGGACGCGGCGGCCCTGACCTCATCGGGAGTGCGGATCGTGCCCGCCGTCGGTGCCGAGGGCGAGGGCACCATGGCGCGCCGCGGCGGTGAGGCCTTGGCGAGGTTGCTGGGCGTCGCGCCTGTCATCTTCCCCGGTGACCATGGAGGCTTCACCGCCAATGAATGGACACCCGACAATGATCCGGCGGCGTTCGCCGTGACGTTGCGTGAGGCTCTGGACGGCGGTGGTCGGACGGCCCTGGCAGCCGGCTCGCTGGCGGCGGCCGAGACCGAGTTGCAGCGGGCCCAGCTGGCAGGCGACGTGATTGCACTGGGGTCCTTGCTGCATGCCGACGTCGTCTACGTCGGACCCGATGGTGCCGAGTACGGCAAGGCACAGGACCTGGAGTCGCATTCCTCGGGGCAGCTTCGACTGAGCACGCTGGAGCAGCTCGAGAGCGTGGCCCGTCAGTTCGACTCGACGGGCATCACTCGGACACGAGTGAGGATCGCGGGCCACGTGGACGGCCAGCCGTTCGAGGCGGAGATGGTCTACACCCGCACCTGGCTGGTCGAGGGCGGCGGGTGGCGGGTCATTCAGGCGCAGGGCGCCAGCGTCGCGCGCGAGCCGTGAGCACCCGGTGGCAGCGGCGGGGTCCAGGAGCGATATTGGCTGGCCCAGCAGACCGCCTGCGTGACAGTTTTGCTCCGGAGCGCGCGTAGAACTGCGGTTGACCCGACGGGTTGACGCACCGACGAACAATACGGAGCCTGGGATGCACATCGACTCTGAAGCCCTCGATGACGCGGTCGCCAAGGCGACCTTCTCGGGCGTGGTGACGGTGGACGTCGCCGACCGGCGCACCTTCGAGCGCACCGAGGGGTTTCTCCACCGAGCGCTCGGCGTACCGATGACCGCCCAGGCACGGATAGCGATCGCCAGCGGCAGCAAGTCCTTCACCGCCCTCGCGGTGATGCGGCTCGTCGAGGAGGGTGCGCTGCGGCTCGACCAGCTGGTCCGCGAACTTCTCGGTGACGACCTGCCGCTCATCGACGACGGCGTGACGGTCGAGCACCTGCTCACCCATACCTCCGGCATCGGCGACTACCTCGACGAGGAGGCCGACTGGGACGCACCCGACTACGTGCTCACCGTGCCGGCACACACGCTCACGACCGCCGTCGCCTTCCTGCCGATGCTGGACGGGCACGAGCAGAAGTTCCCGCCCGGTGAGCGGTTCTCGTACTGCAACGGCGGCTACATGGTCCTCGCAGTCCTCCTCGAGCGGCTGACCGGCGAGACCTATCACGATGTGGTGCGGCGCTTGGTCCTCACGCCCGCAGCTCTCGAGGCCACCGACTTCCTGCCGCTGAACGCGCTGCCGGCCGATGCCGCGCCCGGGTACGTCTTCGACGCGGGCGACCTCGTCAACACGCTGCACCTGCCCGTGCTCGGCAACGGGGACGGGGGAGCGTTCACGACGGCGGCCGACCTGCACCGGTTCTGGCTGGCGCTGCTCGACGGGCGGATCGTCTCCAGAGCCGGCGTCGAGGCGATGACCCGCCCGCGTCACGACGTGCCCGACGAGGGGATGCGCTACGGCATGGGGTTCTGGCTGCACCGGACCGCACCGGCGTTGGTCCTCGAGGGCTACGACGCCGGCGCCTCGTTCCGCTCGACGCACATCATCGGGACGCGGACCACGGTGAGCGTGCTCGGGAACAGCTCCGAGGGAGCATGGCCGGTCATCGGGTCGCTGGCGGAGGTCATCGACGCCGAGCTCGCCTGACTTCTGTTCACCTCTGGCAGCGTGTCCGACTGCCCGATCACAGCGTGAGTTGTCGGCGGTGGTGGTCGAAGTGCTGGGTGCCGTAGTGGTAGACGTCCAGAACGCTCATCGTGGGAGTGAAGTAGGGATCCCAGCGGGTCGGGACGTGCATCGTCAGAGCAAGCGTCCCCTGGCTAGCGGTTCGGAGCCGGCGCTGCAGGGCACTGATGGTGCGATCCATGAGGATGACGACGGCTCCGGTGGGCAGGATCTGGCCACCCAGGCAGGAGCCGAGGTAGTTGATCAGGTGGAACGGCCCGCGGCAGGCGTCCAGCGCGGCGGCAAAGCGACGGCTCCACCCGAGGCGGCCGAGCGTGCGCACCAGAGGGACCAGGGTGCGGACGATGAGGTAGCCGAAGACCATGTGGTACAGCAATTGCCGGTTGGTCCACCGCGTTCCGTCGGACCGACGGCGCAAACTCTCGGGGGAGGCCTGCGCCACCAGGTCGTGGAAAGTGCGCCGGGCACTCTCCAACTCCTGCTCGATCTGGCGGACGTCCATGGCAGCAACATTGTCCCGCGTGGGCGCCCCGGACGCGAGGTCCGGCTCCCCAGCACCGGAGGCAGGGCACGATCAGGCGCGGTAGGTGTGCCGGTCGTCCCCGGTCGCGACACCGGTCTTGTGCTCGGCGTGGGAGAGTGCTTCGGCGAGGAGGCGGTGCACGTGCCGGTCCGTCGCCGAGTAGTAGACGAACGTGCCCTCACGGCGGCTGTCGACCAGTCCCGCCAGCCGGAGCTTGGACAGGTGCTGGCTGACGGCGGTGGGGGAGGAGTCCACCAGTTCTGCGAGTGAGCTGACGCTGGTCTCGCCCTGCAGCAGGGCCCAGAGGATCTTGACCCGGGTCGGGTCGGCCAGCATGCGGAAGGAGTCGGCAGCGACGCGGGCGTGCTTGTCGTCCGGTACGGCCAGGATCGGGTTGTCATGCACGGCATGAATAATACCGGGACGTCAATACCTGCACATATACGCAGGTAGCATGGCGTTATGCAGAGGTCGTCACCACGTGAGAGCGCCCCCGAGCGGCGCGATCAGCAGAGCCATCACAATGGCCACGAGCACGAGCACGAGCACGAGCACGAGCACGAGCACGAGCACGAGCACGGCGTGTGGGCACGGGTGCGGCACGCGTTCACGCCGCACAGCCATGATCACACCGAGGCGATCCAGACCGCGGACGAGGCCAGCAGCGTGGGGATCCGGGCGGCCTGGTTCAGCTTGGCCGGGATGGGCGCGACCGCGGTGCTGCAGATCGTCATCGTCGCGTTGAGCGGTTCGATGGCGCTGCTCGCTGACACTGTGCACAACCTGGGACATCTGGCCACGACGATCCCGCTGATACTGGCGTTCCGTCTCGGGCGGAGGGCGCCCACTCGGCGCTACAGCTACGGGTTCCTGCGCGCCGAGGACCTGGTCGGGCTGTTCATCGGGGTGGTGATCGCCGCCTCGGCGGCACTGATCATCTGGGAGTCCGTCAGGGCGCTGACCGATCCTCGTCCGCTGACCCACCTGGGCTGGGTCCTCGTCGCCGCCATCGTCGGCGCGGCCGGCAACGAGGTCGTCGCGATCTATCGGATCCGCGCCGGCCGGCGCATCGGCTCGGCCGCGCTCGTAGCCGAAGGACAACATGCACGCACAGACGCGCTGACCTCCCTGGCCGTCGTCATCGGCGTCGCTGGTGCCTGGCTCGGTCTACCGCAGTTGGACGCGGCGGTGGGGCTGGTCATCGCTGCGGTCATCATCGCGGTGCTGATCGCCTCGATGCGCACCGTGGTGCGTCGGCTCATGGACGGCGTCGACGACGGCACCCTGGACCGCATCGAGACGGCCACCGCCGGGGTGGACGGCGTGGTCTCGGTCGACCGGGCCCGGGCCCGCTGGATGGGCCACCGACTCGAGGCCGACCTCGACATCAGCGTCGATCCGACCCTCACGGTCGAAGCCGGATACACGATCGCCGATGGCGTGAACCGCACCCTCGTCCAGACCGTGCCGCATCTGGATCGAGCGACCGTCCACGTCACCCCGGCGCCGCGCGCGTAGACGCTCACGCTGCTCCGTCCGCACATGTCACAGACGGTCGCACTGCTTCGTCTCAGGTACTGAAGGCAAGTTTCCTGAACACCGATGCAGAGCGAGGAGCTGGGCATGAGCGAGCAGACCACACACCGTACGATCGCGCTGATCACCGGGGCGAACAAGGGGATCGGACGTGCCGCCGCCGAGCAACTCGCGGCGCTGGGAATGACCGTCCTGGTCGGATCCAGGGACGTACGGCGCGGCGAGGAAGCAGCCGCGGATCTGCGCGCGGCCGGTGGCGACGCACACGCCGTCACCCTGGATGTCACGGACCCGGCCACCGCCCACGCGGCTGCGAGGGAGGTCGAGGAACGCTTCGGGCGCCTCGACGTGCTGATCAACAACGCCGGGATCACCGGCTCCGGGCAGGTCGCTCCACAGGATGCCCTGGATCAGGTCCCGAGCTCCGTCGATCTCGACATGGTCCGGTCGGTGTTCGAGACGAACGTCTTCGGGGTCATCGCGGTGATCAATGCCATGCTCCCGCTGCTCCGGAACTCGCGGGCGCCGCGCATCGTCAATGTCAGCAGCCATGCCGCGTCGCTAGTGATCAACAGTGACCCGGACGGCCCGCTGTCGGCGCTGCCGACCTCGGCCGCGTACACGCCGTCCAAGACCGCGCTCTCCGCGCTGACCGTGCAGTACGCCAACGAACTGCGGAAGGAGGGCGTCCTCGTCAACGCCGTCGCTCCCGGTTTTGTCGAAACCGACAGCAATAACCACAGCGGCAACCTCACGCCCGCGCAGGGTGCGGCAGTCCTGGTTCGGCTGGCCACGATCGGCACGGATGGACCGACCGGCGGGTTCTTCAGCGCGGACGGTCCCGTGCCCTGGTGACTGGTCGCCGGATCGGGCGAGACGGATTGATCACTGTCCGGCGTGAGCTCAGCGGACCATGCGAAGCGCCGGCAGGCCGTTGAACGTGGCGCCGTCGTCGGTGACGCCGTCCGGCCGGAAGCCATTGCGCTCGTAGAACCGGAGGGCGCGCGGGTTGTCACTCGCGACCCACAGTTGGGCCGGCGTGCCGGGCAGGACCGCATGGTCCAGTAGCCGTTGGCCGACCCCGCTGCCGTGGTGCGCGGCGAGCACGTAGAGCGAGTACAGCTCGACGTCGCGCACCGGCTCGTGGGCACCGGTCGGCCGGGAAGCCCGCGCGAAGGCGAACCCGACGATCTCCTCGGCCACGAGGGCTACCCAGCGGACGGCGCCGTCAGCGTGCCACGTTCGCCAGGCCTCCTCCGCCCGATCCAGGGTGAAGCGATCCCAGAACGCGGTTCCGAGGCGATCGCCGTACGTCTCCCGGAACGTCGCACGGTTGATGCGTGCCAGGGAGTTCGCGTCCGAGGCGTCGGCCTGGCGGATCGTCGCGCCCGAGGGGTCGCGTCGGTGGAGCAGCGCGCTCGTCCGGTCGAGCGCGTACTGCGACGAGGCGATGAGTTCGGCGTCCGCGCCCGCGGCTTGCCGAAGCTCGAGAGCGCGGCGGAACGCCCCGGCGGCGTCCCCGATCCGGCCGGCGGCAAAGAGCGCCTTGCCCAGGTGCTGGACCATCACCGCCTGCCGAGGTCCCACGCCGGCCTGTGCCACCAGTTCCTGGTATCTGGCGACTGCCTCGTCGTGGCGGCCGAGGTCCCGCAGCACATCAGCGACCAGTGCGCGATGACGAGGGGTGTCGTTCGTGGCGAGCAGCATCTCGGCGTGGGGGAGGGCTCGGTCCGGCCGGCCACTCCAGAGGTCCTCCAGCACCTGCAGGGCCTCGTCGTCGCGGTGAGCGGCACGGAACGCCGGGAGGTCGTCGATCCGGGGCAGGAGCGTCCGGGGGTCGAACGACCACCCCGGACCTCCTGACTCGCCCGCCGGGGTGGGGTCGGGGTCGGTCACGTTCGAGACGGTACCAACCCCGAGCCCGTCAGCCCTGTGCCGGCGCCTCGGCAACCTCCGGCCCCATCCCCGGTGCGGCCTCACCGGCGGCGGCCGGCTCGTCCTCCGGCTGCTCGTGACCACCGAGGAACTGGGTCATGTAGAGGTCGTGGTACGCCCCCTTGCCCGCGATCAGCTCGTCGTGCGTGCCGCGTTCGACGATCCGGCCGTCCTCCATCATCAGGATGGTGTCCGCGTCGCGGATCGTGGACAACCGGTGCGCGATCACGAAGCTGGTCCGGTCGGTGCGGAGCGCGTTCATCGCGTGCTGGACGAGGAGCTCGGTGCGCGTGTCCACGCTCGAGGTCGCCTCGTCGAGGATCAACAGCGACGGGTTCGCGATGAACGCGCGAGCGATGGTGATCAGCTGCCGCTCGCCGGCAGAGATCGAGCCACCCTCGGCGCTCACCTCGGTGTCGTAGCCCTCGGGGAGCTGACGCACGAACCTGTCCACCATCGTCGCCTCGGCAGCGGCGATGACCTCCTCGTCGGTCGCGTCCAGACGGCCGTACCGGATGTTCTCCATGATCGACCCGTCGAACAGCCACGTGTCCTGCAGCACCATGCCGACCTGGCTGCGCAGCGCCGCACGGCTGAGCTTGCGGGTGTCGACGCCATCGAGGAGGATGCGCCCGCCGTCGAGCTCGTAGAACCGCATCACCAGGTTGACCAGCGTGGTCTTGCCGGCCCCGGTCGGGCCGACGATCGCGACCGTCTGGCCGGGCTGCACCGAGAACGACAGGTCCTCGATGAGCGGCGTGTCCTTGCTGTAGGAGAACGACACCCCCTGGAACTCCACGTGCCCGTCGGTCCGCTCCGGCAGGTGCGCCTCGACCGTGTCCGGGTCCTGCTCGTCGGCGTCGAGCAGCTCGAACGTGCGCTCGGCCGAGGCGACCCCGGAGATCAGCATGTTCGCCATGCCGGCGATCTGACCGAGCGGCTGGGAGAACTCGCGCGAGTACTGGATGAACGCCGTCGCGTCACCGATCGTCAGCGTGCCGGAGGCCACCCTGAGTCCACCGGCGACCGCGATCAGCACGTACTGCAGGTAGTTCACGAACTGCATGGCCGGCATGATGATGCCGCTGACGAACTGGGCGCCGAACGAGCTGGTGAACAGGCCGTCGTTGCGCTTGTCGAACTCCTCGAGCATCTCCTTGTCGCGTCCGAACACGCGCACCAGCTCCAGTCCCGAGTAGGACTCCTCGATGTGCCCGTTCAGCTCACCGGTGCTCTTCCACTGCTTGGTGAACAGCTTCTGCGACCGGGACCCGACCACGCCGGCGATGATCGCCGAGAGCGGCAGCGCGATCAGCGCCAGGAGCGCCAACTGCCAGCTGACGATGAACATCATGATCGCGATGCCGATCACCTGCAGCGCGGACTGCACCAACTGGCTGAACGCCTGCTGCAGAGCCTGCTGCATGTTGTCGACGTCGTTCGTGACCCGCGACATCAGGTCGCCGCGCTGCCGGGTGTCGAAGTAGGACAGCGGCAACCGGTGGATCTTCTCCTCGATCTGCCGGCGCAGGTCGTAGATGACCTGCATGGTGAGCGCGTTGAGGATGAACCCCTGCGCCCACATGAGTATCGAAGCGACCACGTACATGGCCAGGACGGTGAGGATCAGCCGGGCCAGCAGGGCGAAGTCGATCCCCATGCCTGGCACGATGCCCGCCGCGCCGGCCAGCACGTCGGCGAACCGCGCCGCATCCGTGTCGCCGGTGGCGCGCAGCGTCTCGACGATCTCAGCGAGCGACATGCCTGGGAACTGGTCGTCCAACCCTCGGCCGATCGCGCCGTCGAAGATGACGTCCATCGCCTGACCGAGCACCTTCGGGGCGATCACGGTCAGCACCACCGACGCGGCCACCAGCGCCACGACCAGTGCGAACCGCACCTTGTGCGGTCCGAACAGCCCGAACAGCCGCTTCGCCGAGGGCCAGAAGGCCTTCGGCTTGCGCGCCGGAGCGCCCTCGCCGAACATTCCCATGTCGGCCTCGCCGGGGGTGAACTCCTCCAGTTCGTCCTCGGGCGCGTCTGCCACGGCGACGGCGGAGCCGGGCTTCGCGGTCCCCGCACCCGGGCCTTCGGTCGGGTCGTGCGGGCTGTTGTTCACGTTCGGGTTCTCCTCTGAACGCTTGCGGGGACTCATCGTGCTCCCTCGATGCTCATCTGGGACTCGACGATCTCCCGGTATGTCTCGTTGCTCTCGAGGAGTTCGTCGTGCGTGCCCTGGCCGACCACGGCGCCGCCGTCGAGGACGACGATGTTGTCGGCCTCGGCGATCGTCGAGATCCGCTGGGCCACGATGATCACCGTCGCGCCCCCCGTGGCGTCGCCGAGAGCCGCACGAAGGCGGGCGTCCGTGGCGACGTCGAGCGCGGAGAAGGAGTCGTCGAACACGAAGACCTTCGGCTGGGCGACGAGCGCCCGCGCGATGCAGAGCCGCTGACGCTGACCGCCGGAAACGTTCGTGCCGCCCTGAGCGACCTTGGAGTCGAGCCCGCCGGGCTTGTCGCGGACGAAATCGGCGCCCTGTGCCACCTCCAGTGCGTGCCAGAGGTCCTCGTCGTCGGCCTCGGTCCTACCGAACCGGAGGTTGGAGCCGATCGTCCCGGAGAACAGATAAGGCCGCTGCGGCACGAGTCCGACGAGACCCGCGATCTGGTGACGCGTCAGCGAACTGACGGAGACGCCGTCGATCGTCACCTGCCCCGACTGTGGGTCGAAGAGCCGGGGGATCAGTTTGACCAGTGTGGTCTTACCGGCGCCGGTCGACCCGACGATCGCCGTCGTGGTGCCGGGCTCGGCCACGAAACTGACGTCGTCGAGGACCGGAAGCTCGGCGCCCGGGTAGCCGAAGGTGACGTGGTCGAAGACCACGCGGCCGCTCGCCGGGAACTCCTCCGAGCCGCGCTCGGAGACGGGCATCGACGTCTCGGTCCCGAGCAGCTCGTCGATGCGCTCGGCGCAGACGACCGCACGGGGGACCATCATGACCATGAACGTCCCCATCATCACCGCGACGAGGATCTGCAGCACGTACTGCAGGAACGCGCTCAACTGGCCGACATCCATCTGGCCGGCGTCGACCCGGTGGCCGCCGAACCAGAGCACGGCCGCCGTCACGATGTGCAGGATCATCATGATGACCGGGAACATCAGCACGAAGACGTTGCCGACCTTGACCGAGGTCTCGGTGAGAGCAAGGTTCGCGTCGCGGTACCGGTCCTGCTCGAACGGCTCGCGCACGAACGCGCGGATCACCCGCAGGCCGACGATCTGCTCGCGGGTGACGTCGTTGATGCGGTCGAGCCGGGTCTGCATCGTGCGGAACAGCGGGAGCAGGATCCGCACCAGGTAGCCCACGATGAGGAACAGGGCCGGCACCGAGACCCAGACCAGCCAGGACAGGCCCGGGTCCTCGCGCAGCGCCATGATGATGCCGCCGATACACATGATCGGAGTCGACACCATGAAGTTCAGCGTCATCAGCACGAGCATCTGCACCTGCTGGACGTCGTTGGTGTTGCGGGTGATCAACGAGCCGGTACCGATCGAGGAGATGTCCAGCGCGCCGAGGCTGTCCACCTTGCGGTAGATGTCGCGACGGATGTCGCGGCCGACCGCCATCGCGGTCTTGGCGCCGAAGTACACGGCGGCGACTGCGGTGACGGCCTGTACGCCACACCAGATCAGCATCTGCCGGCCGAGTTCCCAGATCAGGTCGACGTTGCCGGTGCTGACACCTTCGTCGATGATCCGGCCGTTGAGGCTTGGCAGGTACAGCGCAGCGATCGTGGAGATCAGCTGGAGGACGACGACGGCGGCCACCCAGCGTTTGTAGGGGGATGCGTACTGAAGGGAGAGTCGAAGCAAGGTCATGAAGGGTGCTCCAGAGAGGTGAGGTTCGAGCCGTCGTCGAGGTTAGATCAGGGGTCCGACATCGCGCATCGTCATATCGGATGATCCGTCCCTCCGGTTCCCGTGGGCGGACGCCGGATCGACCGGTCCGCGCCCGAACCGTGCGCGCGGACCAGGACGCGCGCCGACCAGCAGGACCGGACTGGCGCTTTCGCATTGTCCACCTGGGGTATTGACACGTAGCGCCAGTTGGCGCCATGCTCAGTTGCGAAAGCACTTTCGCAATGCACTCAGACCCGAGCAATGCAGCTGAAGGGATCACTGTGAACTCGTCCGAGTCCCTGGACGCCTGGTCCGACCTTACGGTCGTCCGACCCGGACGGGTCCTGGTCACCGGCGCCGACGGCCTGATCGGACGAGCCGTGGTGGCTGCGCTGATGGAGGCCGGGGTGGGTGTCACGGCGCTCTCTCCGAAGTGGGACCGACCAAGCCCTGCGGACCGGATCGTGACCGGTGACGCCACCGACGTCGCGGACGTCGCGGAAGGGCTCGCCGACGCCGACGCCGTGGTGCACCTCGGCGCGATAGCGCACCGTGACCTCGCGCCGCCCTACGAGGTGTACCGGACGAACACGAGCGCCACCTTCAATGTGCTCTCCCAGGCCGGGCAGTGCGGCATCTCGAGGGCGGTCATCGCAAGCAGCATCAACGCGTTCGGGGTCCCGATGAACCACCACGACGTGCAGCCCGCGTACTACCCGATCGACGAGGACATCCCGGCGCAGATCGACGACTGGTACTCGCTGTCCAAGCGCAGCGACGAACTGACGGCCGCGATGGCCGCCAGCCACTGGGGCATCGACGTTCTCGCCGTCCGGCTCCCGCACGTCGCCTCCCGGGACAGCCTGCGCGACTACGCGGCGCGCGCCGCGCTGGCCCCGGAGCGACTGGCCCGGGAGGGCTGGTCCTACCTCGACCTGCGCGACGCCGTGCGCGTCCTGCTGCTCGGCCTGGTCGCCCCCTTCGACGGCGCCCACGTGATCGCGGTCGCGGCCCGGGACACGCTCATCGCGACCGACACCACCACCCTGCTGGACCGATACGCCCCAGGTGTGCCCCGCCGTCGGACCTTCCCGGGCCGGGACAGCCTCATCGATACCACCCGAGCGACCGACCTGCTCGGCTTCAGTCCGCGTCACTCGATCCACGCGTCCGAGGGCTCCGGCCCGGCGCCCGCATCGGTCGGGGCCCTGCCATGACCGCCCAGACCGTCGAAACCGCCGCCTTCACGCAGCCGTGGGAGGCACCCGCGGACGTGCGGATCACCGGGGTGCGCGCCATCGTGACCGCGCCCGAAGGGATCCCACTCGTGGTGGTCCGGGTGGACACCTCCGACGAGGGCCTGTCCGGCCTCGGCTGCGCCACCTTCACCCAGCGCTGGCGCGCGGTCGTCAGCTTCGTCGAGGACCACCTCGCGCGGCTCGTGATCGGCCGGTACCCGGGTGACATCGAGGACCTGACCCGCCTGGCCCGATTCTCCGCCTACTGGCGGGAAGGGCCGGTCGGCAACAACGCGATCTCCGGGCTCGACCAGGCGCTCTGGGACATCGCCGGCAAGCGGGCTGGGCTCCCGGTCCACGAACTGCTCGGCGGACGGGTGCGCGCCGCCGCGGACACCTACATCCATGCCGGCGGTGCGGACATCGAACAGACCCTGGATCAGGCCGAGGAGTTCGTCGCCGCCGGGTGGCGGCATGTGCGTCTACAGGTCGCCCAGCCGGGAGCCGGCAGCTACGGGGCGCCACGGCTCGACACTGTCACCGACGCGACGGCGCCCTACCCGCGCGGCTGGCGGGTCTCCGAGTACCTGCGCCGTACGCCGCGGCTCTTCGAGGCTGCACGCGAGCGGCTGGGCGAGGACGTCGAACTCCTGCATGACGTCCACTCCAGACTGCACCCGAAGCAGGCGGTCACGCTCGCGCGTGACCTCGAGCCCTACCGGCTGTTCTTCCTCGAGGACGTGCTGCCGCCGGAACACTGGGATGCGCTGCCCGAGGTCCGGGCCGCGTCCCCGGTGCCGATCGCGGTCGGTGAGCTGACCACGTCGATGACCGACGCCACCCGGCTGGTCCTGGATGGGGGAGTGGACCTGATCCGGTCGCATGTGTCGATGCTCGGCGGTCTCACGCCGGCGCGGAAGCTGGCGGCCGCCGCCGAACTGGTCGGGGTGCGCACCGCGTGGCACGCCCCCGGGGACACGTCCCCGATCGGGGCTGCGGCCAACGTCGCCCTGGACGTGACGTCCGCCGCCTTCGGGATCCAGGAGGGACACGTGTACTCCGGCGCGGTGCACGAGGTGTTCCCCGGCACCCTGCGGATCGAGAACGGCTGGCTGCGGCCGAACGAGGCACCCGGATGGGGCATCGAGATCGACGAGGCCGCCGCCGCCCGATTCCCGGCGGAACTGTCCAGGCACGACGAATGGGCCGCGCAGGTGCGTGGCCTCGACGGAGGGCTCATCGCCCCCTGACCTGTTTGAAGGAACCCAACCCCTGAAGGAGTTTCAACGATGAGACGCAGGACACGACGAGCGGCACCGGTCGCTCTCCTGGGCGTTGCCGCCATGATCCTCTCCGCGTGCAGCGGCGGCGGCAGCGGGGACGACCCCACGGAGGGCGCCTCGGTCGACACCGACGCACCGGTCACCATCTCCGTCGGCGGCCAGCCGACCACGGAGAACCCCGAACAGCTCGCCGACTTCGAACGCCAGGTCGAGGATTTCACGGCCGAACACCCCAACATCACCGTCGAGGCGGAGGAGACGCTGTGGGAGGCGGACACCTTCCAGGCGCTGCTGGCCGGCGGCACGATGCCGACCGTCATGCAGGTCCCGTTCACGGAGATCGGTGCCCTGATCGAGCGTGGACAGGTCGCCGACATCACGGACCAGATGGGTGAGTCGGAGGTGCTCCAGCAGCTCAACCCGACCGTGATGGACGTGGTCACCGATGGCGACGGCCGCATCTACGGTGTCCCGATCGCCGCGTACACCATGGGCCTGCTCTACAACCGGGCCCTGTTCGAGCAGGCCGGGCTCGACCCGGATGACCCGCCGCAGACCTGGGAGGACGTGAGGACCGCCGCGCAGGCGATCGAGGAGTCCACCGACGCCCAGGGCTTCGGCACCATGACACTCGACAACACCGGCGGCTGGATCCTGACCACCATGTCCTACGCGTTCGGCAGCACGATGCAGAGCGACGACGGAGCCACGGCCACGCTCGACAACCCGGCCACCACCGAGGTGCTGGAGTTCTACCGGTCGCTGCGGTGGGAGGACGATTCCATGGGCGCGAACTTCCTGCTCAACTACGACGACGCCGTGAACGCCTTCGCAGCGGGTCAGATGGGCATGTTCGTCCAGGGCGCCGACAACTACAGCAATATGGTCGTCAACCGTGGGATGGACCCGGAGGACTTCGGAGTGGCCCCGCTCCCACAGACCGATGACGGCATCGGCACCCTCGGCGGCGGGACCATCTCGATCATCAGCCCAACCGCGTCCCCTGAGGAGATCGCGGCGGGACTCGCGTGGATCGAGTTCAAGAGCTTCCTGCAGTACACGGACGAGGAGGTCGCGGTGGCCGCTGCCGAGGCGCGGATCGCGGACGGACTCGCGGTCGGTGCGCCTGGCCTGCCGGTGGTGAACGACGAGGTCTACCAGCAGTACCACGGGTGGGTCGAATCGCTGATCAACGTGCCGCGGGAGAACTTCGAGCTGTATCTGAGTACGGTCGAGGACCTCCCGTTGGTCCCCGAGCCGTCGGTGAAGGCACAGGAGCTGTATGCCACCCTCGACCCGGTGGTCCAGGCGGTCCTGACCCGTGAGGACGCGGACATCGAGCAACTGCTCGGTGACGCGCAGAACACGATCCAGACTGCTCTCGACGCCGGATGATCACGCGCGGTGGGGGGGGCCCCCCGGGCGGCCGCGCCCCCCCCCCGCACCACGACCGGAGGTCTGCATGGTTGCCCTCGATGACCCGCCCACCGCTGCTCGCGCCGAAGCCCGCCCGGTCCGGCGCCGTCGGCCCTCGCCGATGGCGTGGGTGCGTCGCGGCGGGCTCACCACCCTGGTGTTCTTCCTCCCGCTCCTGCTCACCTTCGCGTACTTCTCCTGGTGGCCGATCCTGCGCGGTCTCGTCCTGAGCCTGCAGCAGACGAACTTCATCGTGACCGAGTGGGTCGGCCTGGCGAACTTCGAGCGGGTCCTGGCCGACCCACTGCTGTTGACAGCGGTCTGGAACACCACCTACTTCACCCTGCTGGCCGTGGCCATCGGGTTCCCGGTGCCGATCCTGCTCGCCGTGCTGATCGCCGAGATGCGCCGGACCCGAGGGTTCGCCTCGGTGCTCGCCTACCTGCCGGTGATCATCCCGCCGGTGGTCTCGGTGCTGCTCTGGAAGACCTTCTACCGTCCCGACGAGGCAGGCCTGTTCAACACCATCCTCGGATGGGTCGGACTCGGCCCGCTGCCCTGGCTCAACGATCCGGACTTCGTCATCCCCGCCATCGTCGTGCAGGCCACCTGGGCGAGTTTCGGCACCGCCGTGATCATCTACCTCGCGACGCTGATGACGATCCGCACCGAGCTCTACGAGGCCGCGGAGATCGACGGCGCGAGCATCCTGCGCAGGTTCTGGCACGTCACGCTGCCGCAGATGCGAGGCATCCTGCTGATCATGCTGCTGCTGCAGCTGATCGGGACGTTCCAGGTGTTCACCGAGCCGTACATCATGACCGGCGGCGGGCCCGAGAACCGGAGCACCACCCTGCTCCTGCTCATCTACCGCTACGCCTTCGTCTCCGGGGACTACGGCCGGGCCACCGCGCTCAGCGTGCTGCTTGCGCTGGCGCTGTCCCTGCTCTCGGCGATCTACCTGTGGGCCACCCGACGCTGGAGTACCTCATGACGAACGTGACCACTCAGCCGGCGACCGTGGCGCCGGCCCGCGCCGCCCGCCGTCGCCGCGGCCCGGCGGAGGACGTGCGCGACGAGCGCAGCATCATCTCCACGATGGACCGCAAGTCGCCGCTCGTGCGGGGGGTGGTGGCCGTCGCGGCGGGCCTGGTGCTGGTCGCGCTCGTGATCACCTGCGCCGGGCCCCTGTTCTGGCTCTTCAAGGCGGCGACGTCCACCTCGACCGAGACCCTCGCGCAACCGTTCGGACTGTGGCCGAGCGGGCTGCACTGGGAGAACGTGACCGCGGCGTGGAGCACGGTCAGGTTCGGCACCTACCTGCGCAACACCCTCATCATCTGTGCGGGGGCATGGTTCTTCGGGCTCCTCGTCGCCACGACCGGTGGCTATGGCATCGCCGTCCTGCGACCCGCCTACGCGAAGGTGGTCGAGATCGCCGTGCTGGCAACCCTGTTCATCCCGGGGGTGGTCTCGCTCGTCGCGCTGTACCTGACCGTGGTGAACCTGCCGCTGCTGAACGTGAACCTCCTGAACACGTTCTGGGCGGTCTGGCTCCCTGGGGCGGCGAGTGCCTTCAACGTGCTGCTCGTCTCGCGCTACTTCCAGGCGATCCCGCGAGAACTGTTCGAGGCCGCCCGGATCGACGGCGCAGGTGCTTTCCGGGTGTTCTGGAGCCTCGTGCTGCCGCTCGCCAAGCCGATCCTCGGCGTAGTGTCCCTGTTGACCATCATCGGCGCGTACAAGGACTTCCTCTGGCCCCTCCTGGCGCTGCCCGACCACGACCTACAGCCGATCTCGGTGGCTCTGCCGCGGGTGGAGTCCAGCACCGACCTCGGTGTCTTCATGGCGGCGCTGTTCGTCTCGGTGGTGATCCCGGTCGCCCTCTTCCTGGTGTTCCAGCGCCAGTTCCTCCGGGCAGCCGGCAGCGCCGGGGCGATCAAGGGCTGAGGCGCCTCAGCCGGTCGTCTCTCCGACGATCAGGGTCGGCGGCTGATAGTGCAGTCCGGGGGCCTGTTCACCGCCCAGCAGGTGCGCGGCCGCGGCCTCACCCATCCCGATCAGCCCGACGTCGATCGTGGTCAGGTGCCGTGCGGACTGGTCGATGATCAGCCCCTCCCAGTTGTCGACGCCGACAAGTGCGACGTCTTGGGGCACCCGCACGCCCGCGGCCGCGAACACGTTCTCAACGCCTCGGGCGATGTGGTCGTTCCCGCCGAACACGGCGTCGATGTCCCAGCGCTCCGCGAGCATCCGCTGGGCCGCGGTTCGTCCCCATGCCTCGGTCCACGATCCATGGAGCACCTCGTGGACGAGGGTCACGCCGGCCCCCGAGAGTGCCTCGCGCAACCCTTCGAGACGCAACTGGGCTGCCAGGTCGTCCGCCTCGGCGGCGACGTGCGCGATGCGTCGGCGCCCGAGGGCGAGCAGGTGCTCACCGGCCATCCGCCCGATCGCATGATTGTCCGGGACGAACATGACATCGTCCGGTTCGTCGGAGAGGGTGAACGCGTAGGTGACCGGCACCGAGAACTCGGCGGAGACCGAACGGGTCCGGTGATGTAGGCCTTCGCCGACCACCAGCACGCCGTCGATGCGGCGGGCGTTCAGGGACCGGATGCTCTCGGCCATGTCGTCGCGGCGACGCAGTCGGGCGTCATAGAGCAATACCGCTTGCTCGTGCTGGCCGAGGTAGGTCGCCGCGCCGATGATCACGGGTCGGGCGAACGTGCTCTCGGCCCGGTCGGAGAGGACGGCCACCGTTCGGCTCCGGCCGAGGGCGAGGGACTGGGCCAGCCCGTTCGGCCGGAAGTCGAGGCGAAGCGCTGTCTCTTCGATCCGTTGCCGTGTGACGGCAGATATTCGGCCTCCGCCGTTGAGTGCCTTCGAGGCGGTCGAGAGTGACACGCCGGCGACCGCTGCGACGTCGCTGAGCGTCACCTTCTTCTTCGAGACCGCCATGGTCGCCAATCGTAGTGCGTCGGCCGCTGCCGCGCGTGGATGCCACGCGAAAGCGTTTTCTCACGCCGCCAACTCGAGGTCGACCGATGCGTGGACGCTCAGGGCGTCACCGCGGTTCCCGTGCGCGGAGCACCGCCGTCGCGGTGAGCGAGACGGGCCCGTCCGGGTCGTCGACCAGGGCCTCCAGGCTCGCCCGCGCCACGGCGCCGGGGACGTCCGCGAGTGCCGTCGTGAGGCGTTGTCTGGCCGCGGCGCTCGCCCCGGGCAGCGCGTCGGCGAGTGCGCGGGCGATCTCGTCGCCGCGGTCATGGCGTTCGGCCAGCGCGCCGAGCGCACCGGCGGCGTCCACGTCGCCGGAGGCGTCGACGACCATGGCGACGAGCCCCGGCACGGCATCGAGATCACCGCGCGAACCCCGCGCGAGGGCGGCGCGCGCCCGCACGATCGGATCCTCGTGCCGCAGGGCACCGGCCAGAATCGCGTCGGCGCCGGACGAGTCGAACTTCGTCAGCGCCGCCGCCGCGCGATGGCGCCGCTCGGCGTCGGGGGAGGCCAGGGCCTGGGCGAGCACGCCGAGGGCGGCGTCCCCGGTCCGGGCGAGGGCCCACTGGAGCGCGCCGGCCGCATTGGGCTCCGCCTCGGACAGCATCGCCTCGGCGAGGACGACGGCGTCACGCGACCGGCCGCCGTCGGGCATCGACAGCGCGACGCGGTGACGCGCCGAACTGCCCGCGTCGAGCGCACGCATGAGGCCGATCGTGCGCAGCACGTCGGACCAGTCCGCGGGTTCGCTGGCGCGCACCTGCCCGAGCCGGCCGAGCAACTCCTGCTCCCGCGCGAGGCGCTCGCGGGTGCGCTCCAGGAGGTGTTCCACCATGCTCTCCGGGCTGAACGAGAGGTCCTCGAGCGCGTCGCCGATCTCGGCCAGGGTGAGCCCGAGGGCCCGGAGCCCCTCCACGTGGAAGAGGCGCCGGACGTCGCCCTCGGAGTACTGCCGGTACCCACCCGCCGTGCGCCCGGTCGGGCGGACGAGCCCGATGGAGTCGTAGTGCCGCAACATGCGTGCGCTGATCCCGGACAGCTCGGAGACCTCGCCGATCAGCATCGGTTCACTCCCGCACCACGGGTGACCCGAGCAGCGCGAGGACCCGGTTCGCCTCGTCGACCGCGGCCTCGAAACCCTCGTCGGGGTCCTGGATGAGCCGCTCGGTCGCCATCGCGTGCCGGCGCACCCCGGTGTCGGGGTGGGTCGTCGCCCTCTCGACGACGGCGGAGGCTGCGTCCCCGAGGTCGACGAGGGCCCGGCTGAGGCTACGGCGGACCTCGTGGTCGCCCCGGTCGAACTGGGTCGCCAGGACCTCGGCAAGGTCGGCGACATCGTCCGGCGGGACGATGGCGACGGCGGCGCGCCACGCGGCGCGGGCGACCTCCGCATCGTCGTCCTGGAGCAGCTCGGTGGTGATCGCGGGCCAGGTCCGCGGGTCGCCGAACTTCGACAGCGTGTGCAGCGACTGGCTCCGGGCCTGCGGGATCTGCGACGTCAGTTCACGCAGCACCCGGTCGACGGTGGCCGGCGCACCGTGCCGGGTGAGCGCCCACGTGAGCATGTCGCGGACGTAGAAGTCGGGCTCGATCGCGCACCGCTCCACCAGCACGTCGACGTACTCGGGCCGGGGATACGTTCCGGCGGACAGTGTCGCCTGCAGGCGCGCCGATGGGTCGGGGGACTGCAGCCGCGTGCGTAGGGACTGTGCGCCGTGGGGACGCGTGTGGGTCATGGTGACCACCTCCACCCTCCATGAGAGACCTTGTCACAGTGAGAAGGTCAAGGGTGGGTGTCACCAGCCGTAGAAGCGCGAGCCACCCGGGATGATCGCGAGCACGAACGGAACCAGGAGCAGCGCGGCGACGAACCCCCACCCGCCGGTGAGCCGGCGGGGTCTGGGTGTGACCAGCCTGCGCTGCCACCACGGGACCGGCTCGAGGACCAGGTAGGCCAGCCAGATCGGGGCCGCCGCGCAGGTGAGCCAGAACCAAGCCCACTTCGTCGCGAGCCGGGGCGCAGGGCCCACGACGAGCAGGATCAGCGCGGCCATGGCGGCGAACGCTGCCAGGCTGATCTGGGTGGCCGGCTGATCCCAGCCCTGGCTGTAGGTGACCGACACGGGCTCCGGCGAGTCCTCGGCGTCCGCGAGGATGATGGCGCCCTCGTCGACGCGTGGCTCACCAGCCAGGTTCGAGAACTCGTACCACGCCACGCTCCGACCGGAATGTCCGGACCATTCCACCCGGAGGGTTCCCGAGCCCTCTGTGCCCGTGGGCAGCCGCTCGATCGTCAGCTCGGACACGCGCCCGGCGCGCAGGTCGTTGCGCAGCTCGTCGACCATTCGCTCCACGGGTTGCAACGCGATCTGGACGAGCCCTGCGACCATCAGGGCGGCGATCAGCGCGCGGACCACCAGACCCAGCGGTCCCGACGGCAGCACAAGCGACGACGCGCCCGGCGGCGCGCTCAGGTCGTTCTCGAGCAGTCGCTGCCCATCCCCGCCCGTTCCGGCCCCCATGGCCCCTCCTCGACGTGTGTCCCGACCCTACCCGTCGGGGCACGAGCGGGGGAGCCGGATACCGGCGAGAGTTGACCACAGTGCTGGCCGGCTGGGCCCTGGGACGTGGCGCTGCCGCCAGTCTGATGATCTCGGCCGGGTGCCGAGCACGACGGCGATGGGCTGTTCGGGTGCATCGGCTCGCGTGGTCATGGACGTCCTGGGGTTCGTTCGATGCTCCGGCGAGGGATCGCCGGGTGGGCTTGGACGGGGACCGGCCCACCCGGCGACCTGGTCAGCGGCGGATCACACCGCGCTCTGGTGCGCCCCTTGCTGCCTACGCCGTAGCAGCACCGCGCCGCCACCGAGGAGTGCGAGCCCGGCGACCGCGGCCACGGCCTGCCAGGAGGCGATCGGCGCCCCGACCTCGGGCGGGGTCGAGATCGGGTAGACATCGTTGGCGGTGTCGTTCCCGACCCACCCGCTCGGCAGAGCGAGCGTCTGGGCGAAGATCTGGGTCTCCGCCGGGGCGTCGCCCGGCACCACGTAGGTGATGGTCCGGGCACTGATGACATCACCCTGGCTGACGCGCCCGGAGGCGGTCACCGCGCAACTGACCTCGGTGGTGGTCACCTCACAGGAGCCGATGCCGCTCAGGTTGTTGATGAAGACGGTGTTGGTACCCGGCGAGAACCACCCGCCGTTGGTGGCCTGGTCCGTGATCGTCATGCCGGGGGTGTAGTCGCACCCGTCGGCGGACAGGCAGGTGAACGCCACGCTGTAGTTCCGGTTGGTTCCCGGAGCCATCACGTCGCCGGCGCTTGCTCCCCAGTCGCCGGAGAGAGCTGCGGACTCACCCACGGTGATCACCCCGGTGTCGGTGTTGTTCCCCGGATTCGGGTCCTCCTGATCACCGAACACAGTGTTCGTGATGATATCGCTCCCTGGAGCCGCCGCGGTCAGGACCAGGCGGATGGAGAAGCCCTGTCCTGCCGGCAGGACGTCGCCGGCACAGGTGACCGTACGGCCGCTGACGGTGCAGGTACCGCCGTCGTCGCTCGTATCGGCGACGACCGGATCGGGTGCCAACTGCTCCGGGAGCGTGGTGGTCATGACCCAGTTCGTGCTGTCGCCGACTCCGATGTTGTATGCGGTGACGATCAGCGCGATCTCCTGACCGACCTCCGAGAAGGTGGCACCGACGACCGTGCCTCGAAGATCGGCCTTGGCGGGATCAGGATCGACCACGTCTGCGTGGCTGGGCGCGGCCACCGCCGCGCCGAGCCCGGCGGCCATGGCCACCCCGGCCAGGACGGCGAGCGCACGCCCCCGAGTCCTCGTGCGTCTTTGTGCATTCACAGTGATTCCTTTCTCTTGGTGGACCATGACGTGGTGGCGATCCGCCACCACACCCCCTGTAGTGGAGACATGGCGTGAGTGGTGATTAGCGGCGCGGCCCTCAGAGCGGGCCGCAGGAGCAGGACGAACCTGTCTCCGCCGGGCCAAGCAGGGCCCGGATGGGAATGACCTGTGCAGCGGCCACTACGAGCGCCGTCAGCGCGACTGCGGCCACGGCCAGCTTCACTCCCAACTTGTGCGGGCGTGCCTTCACAACGCATTCCTTTCTCATGCGACTCGTGGGCGATGACGTTCGGTGGAGCCGGAAGCGATCTTCAGGAACACGACGGCCGCGACGACGAACCCGGCGATCGCGAAGATCGATCCCAACGTCTTGTGGCTGAGGTCGTAGCCGGCCATGCCCCAGCCCTGCAGCGAGACCGCGATCATGGCGAGCCGCAGCTGGTTGACGACGACTAGCAGTCCGAGCGCCACGCCGAGCCCGGCGAGCAGCCGGTGCCAGGGCATCCGGGTGAGCGCGAGCAACAGCGCACCGATGGCGCACAACGGGCCGGCGAGCAGCGCGACCGTGCACTCCCACGTGTCGCGCATGCCGATCATCGGACCGTCCGACCAGGCGAAGTAGATGACGTCCTTGTTCGTGTGCGTGCCCCCGGTGAGCAGCACGTCGAACCAGAGGCCGGCGAGGGCGATCTCGCCATAGCGGACCTGCTGCTGCTGCACGAGCAGCGCGGCCGCCACGGCAAGCAGCAGCAGCCCTGCGGCGATGCGGGCGATGCGGTGCCCACGGGTACGGGTCGGGGTCATGTGCTCATGCCTCCTTCGCCGTCAGGCCGACGGCGAGGTTCTCGGCGTTCCGCCGGGTCTTGGCCCAACCGTCGCGGCGCAGGGCGATACGGATGAACGCCCGGGAGACCGTGACGTACATGTAGTAGATGTAGAGCCAGAGGCCCACGCCCCAGAGCAGCGACCGTCGCCACGTGGCACCGGGCTCGCACGTGGCCCGGTAGATCGGACCCCACATGGCGAACGGCACGACGCTCATCACGAAGAACAGCGCCAGCAGCCACCACGAGTCGGCGAGCCAGGGTCCGAGGCCGCCCGGCACCTGGAGTGTCCCGTTGATGGTGAGCACCATCAGGGTCGGCCACAGGAACAGACCGACCATCTGGATGAACGGCAGGAGCAGGTAGTAGGCCGACTCCAACACGCCGCCGGAGGAGAAGTGAGAGGAGTTCACGATCTGCGGCAGGTACTTGATGCACTGGATGTTTCCCTGCGACCAGCGGGTCCGTTGCGTGAGGAGGCGCTTGGTGTCAGTGAGACCCTCCTGGGAGACGAACGTGTCAGCGACGAACCGGATCTCGTGACCGGTCAGGAGCACGTGCACGCCGAGCTCGTAGTCCTCCAGCAGTGCACCGTGCCAGGGTTCGCCGGCGCGGGCCGCGATCTCATCCAGGACGCGCAGTCGGGTGAACTGGCCGTTGCCGCCCAGACCGACGCTGCGGGTCCGGGTCCGGAGGGCCTGCATCGCGCTGATCGCGGTACGGAACTCGATGTCCTGCATGCGGACCAGGTACCGGGACCAGGCATTGGCGGTCCGGCCACGGTCCGGCCTGGGGGTGCGCTCGTCGCGGTTGCGCATCCGCACCGAGATCTGGGCCGCGCCGACCTTGGGATCCCCGAACACCGCGTCGCCTGCCACGTACGACAGCGCGGTGTCGGCCATCTGACCATCCGCGTCGATGACGCACACGATGACCTTGTCGCGTCGGCAGTCCTCGGGCAGGTGGGCGTTCAGGCGATGGTAGGCGGCATTGAGGGCGTCACCCTTACCGGTGCGTGCGTTCGGTCGACGCCGTTGCACGAGGTGTACCAGCGGGTCGACGGCAGCCCGGCCGGTGACAACATCCGCCGTGGCGTCGTCGCTGTCGTCGTCGATGACCCAGACGTGTGCCTGCGGAAAGTCGGTGCGGAGGCGTTCGATGGTGGCGCCGACGACGACCTCCTCATCGCGGCAGGGCACGAACATGTGCCACTCGAACGCGTCCGCGTCACCGGTCCGGTCCGGGGACCGTCGGAAGTAGGCCCGGGCGATGGTGGTCAGGTAGGTGAGGAACGTCACCACGATCACGAGTGAGATCCCGATCAGGAGCGGCCTCATCAGGCGGCCCTGCGCTTCATCCGGGCCGCCCGGAGGAGCAGGAGGCCACCGACGACGGCGATCAGGGCAACGAGCAGGTAGAGGCCGGTGGCCATCCCGGTGTAGGCGAGGCCGGCTGTCAGTCCGATGCCGGGGACTCGGCTCGAGTACATGGGTGCGGTGTCTCCTCGGTGCGTGGTTCGACGGCCGGCTCGTTGTGCGGGCCTCATCGATGCGTCCTACGCTCGCAAGGCACGTGCGAACGCGGGTCACCCTGCGGTCACCGGCCGGTGCCGTCCTGTCACCGCTGGGTCAACACATCGGTGGTCATGTTGACCTCCCCGCCCGATTGAGGGTTCCCGGCGTCCTGGCGGGCGGATTCACCCTGCCGCGAGGGTCCGTCGCGGCTACGCTGACCGTCGGCGCAGACCGCCGGCGCGCCGCTGCGTCGGACACTGCCGTGGAGGAAAGGAAGCAGGGGCGGGCTCGCCGAGCCGCCCGACAGACGCCTCGAACGGAGAATGATGCGTATTGACGTTCTGGGTCCGCTTCGGGCCACGTCCGATGAGGGTCCGATAGACATCGGTGGGCAGACCGCATCGGTGCTCGGATGGCTCGTGATGCACGCCAACCGACCGGTGCGGATCGACGAGTTGTCGCACGTCGTGAGCGATGACGTCGGGCCGGACGCGATCCAGCGGGTACGTGCCCTGGTGCGCAGACTGGCGTCGGCGCTCCCGACCGGCACCCTGGTACGGGACCTCGCGACCGCCCGGCTCACGGTGCCCGACGACTCGATCGACGCCGTGCGGTTCACCGCACTGGCCACGGCCGCTCGCCGGCACCTTCGGGAGGGTGAGCACGACCTCGTCGCGGCGGACGTCGACGTGGCGATCTCCCTGTGGCGCTCGGATCCGTATCCGGAACTGGCCGCACGCGTGTCGGCAACGCCGGAGATCGAACGATTGCGACGTGTCCGGGTCGGGGTGCTCGAGATGCAGCAGGAGGTCTCGATGCATGGCGGCGTGGACTTCACGACGGTCGCGGACCTGCGCGATCTGGTCGACACCCACCCGGACCGGCTGGGCCTGCGGCTCCTGCTGGCTCGCGCGCTGCATCTGATGGACCGCCAAGCCGATGCGCTGGGGGTGCTCCGACAGACGGCATCGGACTTCGGCGGGCACCCCGCCTCGAGGCGTCTGACGGATCTGATCGCGCATCGCGATCTGCGGGTCGCATCATTGTCGATCATCGACGTCGACGACGAGCCACTCCATTAGGCGTCCATGAGGCCACGCGGACGCCTCTTGTGCGTTCGTACGGATCGGTGAACTTCAGGCGACTTCCTAGTAGTCGGCGCGACTTCCCATCAGTAGAGTGGGACTCGCGCGGGGGGAGGTGGCGTAGACGATGGAGGCTGTCCGGCAGACATCCGGGGCCCGAAGTGCTGCCCACCAGGCGGCCAGGCCGATCGTCCGGATCTCGATCCTCGGCAGGCTCACGGTCACGATCGACGACGTCGACATGACGCCGCGAGGACGCACCCAGCAACGCCTGATCGCGACCCTCGCGATCGCCGCGCGCCGAGACGTACGGCTCCCGCTCTCGGAGCTGGTGGATGAGGTGTATCGAGATCACCTGCCACCCAAACCGCGTCGCTCGCTGGCCACCCTGGTGTGGCGCCTTCGCAAGAAGTGGGGTGGACACGCGATCGAGTCCGACCAGTACGGGTACTGGCTGGCCCGGGACGGGTGCACCGTGGACGTGGAGGAGTTCGAGGCGCTGCTGCAGCGCGGGAGCGCGCTGTCCCGGGGTGGCGACCAGCCGGGTGCCATCACCGCGCTGACGCAGGCGCTGACGATGTGGCGCAGCCCCGAAGAGCCGGAACGGTTCCTTCCGGCGGCGCAGGCCGATCGGCTCACGGAACTGCACCTGGGCGCGATGGAACGGCTCGGCGAGCTGCTGGCCGCGACGGGCCGGCAGCACGAGGCCGTCGAGATGCTCCAACGCGTCGCGGCGGAGCGGCCGGACTGGGAGCACACTCAGGCGCTCCTGATCCGATCCCACACCGAGCTCGGCAACCTCGCCGATGCCCACCGCGTCTGCGACCGGGCCCGGCGTGCCCTGATCGACCAGGGCATCGAGCCGGGGCCTGAACTATCGAGTGCCATCAGCGGACTCGACGGCGCACCGGTGCCGGCCGGACCATCGCGGCGGCGGGCAGCCGACCGCGTCGTCACACCCGACGATCTGATCGGACGGACCGAGCCGCTGGCAGCACTCGTCGAGTCCGCCGGAGCTGCGCTCCGTGATGGCAAGCCCACGGTGCTCGCCATCACGGGGGAGGCGGGGATCGGCAAGTCGACCTTGGCGGGCGCGGTCGTCGCGAGCCTCACCGCAGGTGAGCGCCCGGTCGCGACCGTGACCCTGCGCTGCGATCCCCGGCGCACGCTGCCGTACGCGGCGTTCGCGCCGTTGGTCCCTGCCGGTCACAGCGCGTCCGCGTTGGCCAGGCTCCTCCTCGGCGAGGCGGACGCCGACCCGGCCGCGAGTGTCGACCTCCTCCACACGGAACTGATCTCCCGCCTGCGGTCCCTCGCGGAACCCGACGGCCTCGCCCTCGTGGTGGAGGACCTGCACTGGGCCCCGGCCGCCACGACGGACGCGATCGCAGCGCTGCTGGAACTCGCCGACGACCTGCCCCTTGCGGTCATCGTGACCTCCCGGCGCCGTCGCCTGCCGGAGGTGCTGACGCCGTGGGTCGAGCGACGGACCCGCCTGCAGGGTCTGGGCGTCGCCGATGTCGCCGAACTCCTCGGGTGCAGCGCCGATGACGACCGAGCAGTCACCACGCGCCGGCTGACGGGCGGGAACCCGTTGTACGTCCGCCAGTTGCAACAGAGCGCGCACACCGGCTCCGACGAGCGGCCCGACGACCTGACGGCGGCCATCGATGCCCACCTGCGCATCGTGCCGGGCGAGGTCGTCCAGGCGCTGCGAATCGCCGCCGCCGTGGGCGACAGCTTCAGTCTCACGACGCTCGTGGCGCTGGCCGAGGAGTCCCGCCGCGATCTGCCGACCTGGCGGGACCACCTCACCGAGGCCGTGCACCATGGGCTGATCCGGGAGGGCCGTGCGACTGCCGGCTCCTACGACTTCGTGCACACCCTGATCCGGGAGCACCTGTACGGGCAACTGCCGGCCGAGCAGCAGACGCGCATCCACGCCGCCATCGGGCGGGCGCTGCGGCGCCACGGCCTGAACCGGCCGTGCCCACCCGATCTGCTCGCCCACCATGACACGCGAGGCTGGCCGATCGCTCCGACCAGCGAGGTCGTGGACACGCTCAGTGCCGCGGGTCAGGCGGCCGCGGCACAACTCGACTTCGCGCAGGCCGCGTCCCACTACCGCACGGGCCTGGACTACCTGGCCATGGATGGCCCGCCGGAGCCGGATGAACGGTCTGCGCGCCTGCTCGGGCTGGCCGCCGAAGCGAGCGCGGCAGCGGGCCAGATCAAGGCCGCGAACGAGCTGTACGAGTCGCTGCTGCACCTGGCGCGAACCTCCGGGTGGACCCGATGGAGAATGTTCGCGGCACTCGGGGCCCTGCGCACCCAATACACCCGCCGGGTCGGAGTCGAGGTGACCGGCAACCTGGCGGACGCGGTGGCGCAGGCGTGCGTCGACGGCACCATCGCGAAGGCGCCGGACCTGGCCGGCGAAGCGCTCGCGGCCATCCAGGTCTATCGGCCGGCGCGTGCGGTCGAGCTGCTCGACTCGGCCACCGACGCGGAACCCGACCTGTCCGGCCGGCTCCGGATGGCGATCTGGGAGCACCAGGACGTCACGGACCAACTCGCGACCGCTCGGCGACTCGTCACCGATGCCACGGCGGACCCGGTCGGTGCCTGGCTGCGGCTGTGGGTCAGCGAGGTTGCCTCCGGGCTACGGGCCATGGATGACCAACCGCCGTGCTCGGCACCGATCAACGACGCCAGTGACCGGACCCGATTCGATCTCAGTCAGTGGCGCATCGCCACCAGCATCGCGACCGGCAGGCTCGAGCGCGCACGCCGGCTGATCGAAGAGGCGCTCGCCGCCCCGCGCCACCCCGAGCCCTCCGAGAACGCCCACCGCGCTGCCAGTCTCTACGGGCAACTGACCTACCTGGCCCTGGTCTCGAACGACTTCCATGCCGCCCAGCGGTCGCCGCTGGTGGCCAATCCCACCTGGGCGAACAGGCATCCGATCATGCGGTACGTGCGGGCGTACATGCAGACATTGGCGGGGTCGCTCGACGCGGCCCGCGAGCAGTGCGACGACCTGCTCGACGAGGTCCGCGATGAGGCCATCCCGGACAGTGACATCGTTCCCAGACTGTTGCTCCTGGGCCGAGCCTGTGTGCGGTCCGGCCACCAGCGCGGCCTGGAGCCGTGCCTGGAGCATCTGCTGCGTCACCGGGGCGAGCACGGCATCTTCCGCTTCGGCCAGTACTGGGGTCCCGTTGACGCTGTCATCGGCCGCCTGCAGGTGACCCTGGGCGATCTCGACGCCGGCATCGAGTCACTGCGCGCCGCGACCGCTGGTGCCGAAGCGGTGCACGCGGAACTCGAACTGCCATGGATCCGACAGAGCCTCGCCGATGCCGTCGCCAGACGCGGCGGTCCGACGGTTCCCGCCGACGCCCAGCCTCGACATACGGCGTGACGGATGGCGTCGGCTGGGCGGCCCCGGCATCGCACGCTCGCCGTCGACGCGCTACCCCGTGTTCTCCGGACGGACGATGGCTGGCTATGCGGGCTTCATAGGGTGGAGCCGCCATCCTTCACCGGAGAACTTGGAGTTCCCATGAACATCACACCACGGCGCGCGATCACGGGTCTGGCCGCAATGACGCTCGCCGCAGCAGGGATCGTCGTCTCGGTTCCCGTGCCGGCGTCCGCCGAGCCGGGCGACGTCGTCCTCTCGGAGAACTTCGACTCGGGCGAGATTCCCGACGGCTGGACCCCCATCGAGGGGGACTGGCGCGTCGAGGACGGCCGCCTCGTCGTCACCGCCGGCGGCATCGACCAGCTCACCTTCGGCACCCACCTGGACAACTACCGGGTGGAGGCGACGGTCCGCTTCGAGTCGGTCGCCAACGCCACCCGGTGGGCGGCGGTCGCCCTCGACATCGCTCCGGACGGTTCGACGCCGTGGTGGCAGGCCGCCATGCGCACCACCAGCTCGGCCGGCAACGGCATCGAGCTCGCCAACCGCACGGCTGGCGGCGGCTGGAACGTCCCCTACACCGCGGCCGCACCCTACGACGCCGGTGTCGGCCAGGACGTGCGGGTCGCCGTCGAGGTCCAGGGCACGTCGGCGAAGTGGTACTTCGACGGCGAACTCGTCCTGCGTGGTCAGATCCAGCGTTCCGAGGCCGGCGTGCTCGGCCTCGTCGCGGACAACTCGACCGTCAGCTTCGACGACATCCTCGTGACCGAGATCGAGCCGGCCGACTTCATCATCGACGACGGGGAACTGCCGGTGGTCGTCGCCCACCGTGGGTACTCCCAGGTGCTGCCGGAGAACACGCTCATCTCGGAGGCGGCCGCCATGCAGTCGGGCGCCGAGTATTTCGAGATCGATGTGCACACCACGGCCGACGGGGTACCCATCGTGCTGCACGACCAGACGGTCGACCGGACCACCGACGGCACCGGCGACGTGGCACTGCTCGAGAGCAGCTACCTGCAGACCCTCGATGCCGGGTCGTGGCGTGATCCCGTCTTCGCGGGGGAGCCGCTGCCCACGTTCGCGCAGATCCTCGAGCTGATGCAGCGAAACCCGGCCACGTTGATGCTCGAGATCAAGGGCCCGGAGACCCGTGCAGAGGTCGAGCACATGATCGACCTGATCCGCGAGGCCGGCCTGGCCGGCCGGGTGGTCATCGAGTCCTTCGACCTCGCCGCGGTGGGGTACGCGCGCGACTACGCCCCCGAGATCCCGCGCGGCGTGCTCCGGGGTGCCGTCGACGCCGACCCGGTGGCCGTGTCCCAGTCGGTGGGCGCCACCATGTACAACCCATCGGCGACCGGCGGCCTGACCGCCGAGATCATCGAGGGGTTGCACGAGGCAGGGATCGCAGTGCTGCCCTACACCGTGAACGGCGCGAGCGCCTGGCAGGAACTGACCGACCTGGGTGTCGACGGCATCGTCACCGACCGTCCCGGCGCCTACATCGGCTGGCGCGAGGCCCAGTACGCAGCCGAGCCGGCCGAGCCTGCCGAGCCGACCGTGGACCTGGTCGCAGTCGCGGACGGCGCCGAGGTCGAGCGCGCGGGGCAGATCATCGTGGCCGCGGCCAGCACCGACGCGACGTCGGTCTCCTACACGCTCGACGGCGCACCCGTGGCCGTCGGCGACGTGGTCGACGCGAGCGGGCTGAGCCTCGGTGGCCATGTCCTGACCGCGACCGCGGAGGGAGCGGGCGGCACCGCGACCGACGAGGTCTCCTTCGCCGTGGTCGTGACCGTCGAGGGTCTGCGCGACCGGATCATCGCGGTCGACCTACCCACGGGCTTCCAGCGTCAGCTGCTCACCGCCCTCGACAACGAGGACTGGGACGAGTTGGCGTCCGCCGCTCAGCGGCGCATCCCCGACGAGGCCGCGAGGGCGACGGTCCTCGAGGAGATCGCCTACCTCGCCGACCGTTAGGAACGCCGACCGTCGGAAACCGGCGAACGCCCGGTCCGCATTGTGCGGGCCGGGCGTTCGCGTTGCGGCCGAACGCCGCTGCTGGCACTCAGGATCAGACCTCGCGGTTCTCCGAGGAGATCATCCAGGCCTGCTTCTCCAGGTCGGCGATGATCGCGTGCAGGAGGTCGGCCGTGGTCGGGTCCTCGGCATCGACGTCGTCGTGCACCCCACGGGCGACCGCGGTCACCTGGGCGATGCGCTCGACGATGGTGTCCACCGTGTCGCCGACCGAGACGAGGTCGGCAGGGTAGGGGGTCAGGTCGGTGGTGGCGGCGACGGTCTCGATGCGGCCGTCAGGCACGACCTGCAGGGCGCGCATACGCTCGGCGACGACGTCGCTCTGCTCACGCGCCACGTCGACCAGCTCGTCGAGCTGCAGGTGCAGGTCCCGGAAGCCACGGCCGGTCACGTTCCAGTGTGCCTGCTTGCCCATGACGTGCAGGTCGACCAGGGCGACGAGGACCCGCTGGAGGTTGGCGCGGAGTTTCTCTGAGGCGATGGTGGTGGTGGTGGACACGAGATCCTGCCTTTCTGGCCGCCGGTCGGGCGACGGTGCTGGTGCTGTATTCGTGAACGACTCCAGTTTAGAACCGTCGGCTCGTTCGCGCCAGCAAGGAGAGGCGTGCCTACGCGGGTGTGGGTCGAGCGCACTCGTCGCAGATGCCCCAGAAGATGACCTCCGCGGTCGCCACGGCGAAGCCGGGCGGAGTGGGTCCGTGCAGGCAGGGCGCCTCGCCGGTCGTGCAGGCGACGTCCGTCACCTTCCCGCACACCGAGCAGACGGCGTGGTGGTGATTGTCATGCACCAGGCGCTCGTACCGCGCGGACGACCGCGCCGGCTCGAACCGGCGGACCAGCCCGGCCTGGTGCAGGTCGGCCAGGATGTTGTGCACCGCCTGGAGGCTCGGTGCGTGTTCGCCGAGGCGCCGCCGCACCGTCTCGGCGTCGAGGTGGGGCGTCTCGTCGAGGGCAGCCAGGACCGCCAGGCGCCCCGAGGTCGCCCGCAGCCCGGAGGTGCGCAGCAACTCGAGATCCGACGGGTCGGCGATGGCGGCCATATCTGCACGGTAGATCGAAATCGTGAACGACTCAAGTAACGTTCCGGATGCGGACCGACGTCAGCCGGACCACGATGATTCATGACCTCACGCGCGAAGCCGACGAACGTCCCCGCCCAGAGTCAACCGTGGCCCGGGCGGACCACGGAGATGGACCCGCAACCCGATCACGGGGAGCACAGTCACACCGGGCGCGAGCGCCTGGTGGGCAAGAAGGCGTTGATCACGGGGGGCGACTCCGGCATCGGCCGAGCGACGGCGATCGCATTCGCGAAGGAGGGCGCCGACGTGGCGATCGCGTACCTACCGCAGGAGCAGGCGGACGCCGAGGCCACCCGCGCCGCAGTGGAGGACGCCGGTCGCAGCTGTGCACTGCTCCCGACCGACCAGCGCACCGAGTCGGCCAACGTCGATCTCGCCGCGGCAGCCGTCGACGCCCTGGGTGAGATCCACGTCCTGGTCAACAATGCGGGCTTCCAGATGGCGCAGACTGGAGGGATCACCGGCTTTCCCAGCGGTCAGCTGGAGCAGGTCTTCGAGACCAACGTGTTCGCGGGCTTCTGGCTGACGAAGGCGATCGTGCCGCACCTCGGCTCCGGGTCGAGCGTGATCTTCACGACGTCCATCCAGGCCTACGACCCGTCCGAGCCGCTCCTCGACTATGCCGCCACGAAGGCGGCCTTGAACAACCTGATGGTGAATCTGGCCGCCGACCTGGGGCCGCAGGGGATCCGGGTGAACGCCGTTGCCCCCGGGCCGATCTGGACGCCGCTGATCCCCAGCACGTTCGACGCCGAGAAGGTCAAGGACTTCGGGGCCGACACCCCACTCGGCCGCCCTGGGCAACCCGTCGAGGTCGCCGCCGCGTTCGTGTTCCTCGCCTCGGACGAGGCCAGTTACGTCAGCGGCACGGTGCTCGGTGTAACGGGCGGGAAGGCGATCTTCTGATGCGAGCGGTGACCTGGCAGGGCAACGAGGACGTCCAGGTACAGGACGTACCGGACCCGGTGATCCAGGAGCCCACGGACGCCGTGGTCAAGGTCACGTCGACGGCGATCTGTGGGTCGGATCTGCACCTGTACAGCGTGCTGGGGGCGTTCCTCGACCCCGGGGACGTCCTCGGCCACGAGGCGATGGGCATCGTGGAGGAGGTCGGTTCCGAGGTGAGCCGGATCCGGCCCGGCGACCGGGTGGTGATCCCGTTCCCGATCGCGTGCGGTTCCTGTTGGATGTGCGAGCGCGGCCTGCACACCCAGTGCGAGACGACGCAGGTGCGATCCCAGGACAAGGGCGCGGCCCTGTTCGGCTACACGAAGCTCTACGGGCAGGTCCCGGGCGGCCAGGCGCAGTACCTGCGCGTCCCGCAGGCGCAGTTCGGGCCGATCCCGGTGCCGGACGATGCCAGCCCGGACGAGCGCTACCTCTACCTCTCGGACGTGCTGCCGACGGCGTGGCAGGCGGTGGAGTACGCGGGCGTGCCCGAGAACGCGACGGTTCTGGTGCTCGGGCTCGGGCCGATCGGCCAGATGAGTGCGCGCATCGCGATTCACCGCGGCGCATCGCGGGTTCTCGCAGCGGACCTCGTGCCTGAACGTCTCGCCATGGCGGCCCGGCACGGGGCCGAGGTGCTGGACCTGCGCGAGATCGACGATCTGCCCGCCATGGTGCGCGGCCTCACGGCCGGCCGCGGACCCGATGCCGTGATCGACGCCGTCGGGATGGAGGCCCATGGCTCGCCGGTAGCGGCGGGCGTGCAGAAGGTCGCGGGGGTGTTGCCCGACGTACTGGCCGCACCACTGATGAAGAGGGCCGGGATCGACCGCCTGGCGGCATTGCGCACCGCCATCAGCGCCGTGCGGCGCGGGGGCACTCTCTCACTCTCGGGTGTCTACGGCGGCGCGGCCGACCCCCTGCCCATGATGGAGATGTTCGACAAGCAGCTCACCGTGCGGATGGGACAGGCGAACGTGCACAGATGGGCCGAGGCGTTGCTGCCACTGGTGGCGGACGACGCCGATCCCCTCGGCGTCCTCGACCTGCGCACCCACCGGCTGTCCCTGGAGGACGCGCCCGGGGCCTACCGGACGTTCCAGAAGAAGGAGGACGGCTGCATCAAGGTCGTCCTGGACCCGCAGGCCTGAGCCATGGAGAACTACTGGAGATCCATGACGACATCGGTGCCGGGCCCGGTGGCTGCGGTCGGCGGCGAGTATGACGTGGCTGTGATCGGTGCCGGCATCACCGGGCTGAGCACTGCGGTGATGCTGGCCGCTCGCGGCTGCCGTGTCGTGGTGCTCGAAGCACGGCGCGTGGGCGCCGGCACCACCGGCTCCTCGACGGCGAAGGTGTCCGTTCTGCAGGGGCGCCGGCAGTCCGAGATCGCCGCGAAGCAGTCCAGCGACCTGCTCGCGCACTACGTGGCCGGTGGGCGGTTCGGGCAGGACTGGCTGTTGCATTTCTGCGCGAGTGCTGGGGTCGGGGTACAGCGTCCGAGCGCCGTGACCTACGCCGTGAGCCCCGACGAGGTGGCGTTGGTCGAGGAGGAGCAGCGGGTCTGCGAGGACGTGGGGCTGCCCGTGACCTGGCGGGCGCAGGACGACGTGCCCTTCCCGTTCGCGGGTGGTTTGGTCCTCGCGGACCAGGCGCAACTGGATCCACTCGAACTCCTCGCCGCGCTCGCCGCCGACGCCACCGCCCGCGGCGTGCGCGTGTGCACGGGCGCGCGGGTCACCGACGTCGACGACGGCCCCGACCACCTGGTGACCACGGACCGCGGCTCCGTGCGCGCGGACCGGGTCGTGCTCGCTACGGGTATCCCGATCGCGGATCGGGGCGGGTTCTTCGCGAGGGTCGCGCCGCAGCGGTCCTATGCCCTCGCTCTGCGGCTGCCCGACCTTCGCCCCTCGGACATGTATCTGTCCGCCGGCAGTCCGACCCGGTCGATCCGCACCACCCCCCACGGGGAAGGGCAAACGCTCCTGGTCGGTGGGAACTCCCACCCGGTCGGGAGCAGCAGATCCGAACGGGAAGCGGTCGAGGACCTGGCCGCATGGGCGTTGCGGCACTACCAGGGAGCGGAGGTGACACACCGATGGTCCGCCCAGGACTACCACCCGATCGATGCGCTGCCCTACGTCGGTCCCTTGACGCCGTCGAACGACCGGGTGCTGGTCGCGACCGGTTTCGCGAAGTGGGGCCTGACCACCGGCGCGGCCGCTGCTGCCGTCCTCAGCGGACTGGTCGACGGCGGTGTGCCCGAATGGGCTGATGCGTTCGCGAGCTGGAGCCGTCACGAAGTTGCCGGGGTGGGCACCGGCGTGAAGCAGAATCTCAAGGTCGTCGCCGATCTGGTCGGCGACCGGGTAGCGGCGCTCGAGCCGGTCCCCGACGCTGCTCCACTCGAGGGCACCGGGTGCGTGGGCCGGGCCGGAGGGCGCCCGGTCGCGATCTCCACCACCGACGGGGTGACCCGGACCGTCTCGGCCACCTGCACCCACCTGGGTGGGGTGGTGCACTGGAACGATGCCGAACGGAGCTGGGACTGCCCGCTGCACGGGTCCCGCTTCACGACCGACGGCACCCTCATCGAGGGACCGGCCACCGAGGACCTGCCGGGACTGGAGGGGACCGGCGCCGGCTGACCTGCAGTTCAGCCGCTCGCCTCGCTGAACCGCCGATGTGCGGCATGCAGGACGAGACCCAGGACGATAAGGCCTCCGCCCAGCGCCCACACCTGCCAGGACTGCTGGACCAGCAGGATCAGGCAGCTGATCAGGGCGAGGACCGGGACAACGGTGGGCACCCGGAAGTGCGCGTGGCCGGGTTCGTCGCGTCGCAGCACCAGGACCGCCAGGTTCGTCGAGATGAAAACGAACAGCAGGAACAGCACGACGGTCTCGGCGAGCAGTTCAAGGGTGCCGACCGCGGCCAGGAGCGCGGACAGCGCCGTCGTCGCGAGGATCGCCACCCACGGGGTGCGGCGCCCGGGTAGCAGCCGGGCGAACACGCCGGGGAACAGCCCTTCGTCGGCCATGCCGTAGGTGAGGCGGGAACTCATGATCGAGGTCAGGAGGGCCCCGTTCGCGACGGCGATCAGGGCGATCGCGCTGAACAGCCAGCTGGGCACCGAGAACCCGGTGGCGTTGACGACCTCGAGCAGCGGGCCGCTCGAGCCGGCCAGGTCCTGGGCCGGGAGCATCGCCGCCGCGGCGAGCGCGATGAGGACGTAGACGACGCCAGCCACGATCAAGGCGCCGAACAGGGCGCGTGGGTACACCCGTGAGACGTCGCGGACCTCCTCGGCCACATTGGCCGAGGTCTCGAACCCGACGAAACTGTAGAACGCGAGGAGCGCTGCACCCAGTACCGCGAAGCCGGCCCCGGGACCCGGCGGTGGTTCCAGCACCCGTGCCACGTCGCCGCGACCCGCTCCGAGGGCCAGTCCGACGAGGACGATCACCAGAACCAGACCGCTGACCTCGATGATGGTCATCACCAGGTTCGACGTCACCGATTCCCTGATGCCACGCAGGTTCAGAAGGGCGAGCAGGAACAGGAAGATCGGGGCAGCCACGGGAACGGGGACCGCGAGGAACGTAGCCAGGTAGTCACCGCTGAACGCGATCGCGAGTCCCGCCACACTCACGATGCCCGCAGACAGCATGCAGTAGCCGACGAGGAAGGAGACGACCGGTCGGCCGAATGCGCGCTGGGCGAAGATGGCCGACCCACCGGCGCGCGGGTATTTCGTGACGAGCTCGGCGTAGGAGCCCGCGGTCAGCAATGCCATGCCCATCGCGATGACGATCGGTACCCACATCAGGCCGCCCGCGTCGGCGGCGAGCTCTCCGGTCAACGCGTAGACACCGGCTCCGAGCACGTCGCCGAGGATGAACGCGAACAGCAAGCCCGCGCCGATGCCTTGCCGTAGACGGGTCGGTGATGGTTCGGCTTCGGTCATCGGATCATAGTGGCGGACACCATCGGGACCGGCGAGCCGAACCAATCACCGAGTGCCGGGCTCCCGATCGGATGCGAGCCTTGGCAATGTGTCCCGGCTCATTCGTTGGTTCTCCCAGACTTGGCTCCTGCAGCCCCGGATCGCGCTGACGCTGCGGGCGGCGTCGGCGGCGGGGCTGGCGTGGATGATCGTGAGCCTCCTGCCGGACGCGGCGGCGCAGTACCCGTACTACGCGCCGTTCGGAGCGGTCATCGCCACGACCGCCACCGTGTCGAGCTCGGTCAGGGAGTCCGTGCAGGCGGTCGCCGCCATCGCGCTCGGTGGCCTGACCGCGGGCGTCGTAGATCTGGTGATCGGCACGACGTCGCCGCTCACCGTCGTCCTGGTGGTCGCCGTCGGCGTGGCCCTGGCCGGGCTGCGGTGGCTCGGTCCCATGGGCGGCTGGGTGCCGACGGCGGCGATCTTCACCCTGATCATCGGCCACGGCGATGCCGCCTTCGCGGGCTCCTATGCCGGGTTGACGCTGCTGGGCGCAGGCGTCGGCATCGCCGTCAACGCCCTCTTCCCGCCGCTGCCGATGGGCCCGGCGGCGCGCTCGATCCGGGCGACCCGGGAACGTCTGGCTGCTCAGCTCGGTGATCTCGCGCAGGTTCTGGAGACGACCGACTTTCCGGCCCCGACGGAATGGGAGGAACAACACCGCGACCTGGATCGTGCCCGGCTCACGATGCGGCAGGCGATCGGGCAAGCACTCGAGGCCCGCCGCGCGAATCGCCGGGCCAAGCGCTACTCCGCCGACATCGACGCGCTCGTGCGGGAGGCGGATGCGGTTGAGAGATTGACGTTCGTCGCTGCCGACCTGGCTGACCTCATCGTGCGCGACCACTTCGCACCCGGTCCCGATGGACGCCCGACGAGGCTCCCACCGGATCTGCGGGCACCGATCGTGCACTCCATCCGGCTGCTTGCGGGGACCCTCACGATGATGGACGGCGCGGCTCGGCGTGAGGATCTGGTCAGGGTGGACGACGAGCTCGCGGATCTGGTGCGAGCCGCATCCGACCGAGCGGGCGGCCCCGACGACCTCCTTCTCAACAGCGTGCTCCTGGCACTGCGCCGCGGCTTGGATACGTTCGCCGACGGCGGGAGGGACGCTTCGTAGGGCGCCATCGCTGTGCTCCGGTGTGCTGCGGCGGGAGATCACCGCGTATTCCTGATCTCCGCACGCCCCGAGTGTGGGAGGCGCCGTCCGCGCATACCGTTGGGTGTCATGACGGAACACGCGGGCGACACCCATGACCCGCGGCACACGTGGCTGCGCCCTGAGACGCACGGGCTGGCGACGCTGAACGGCACGGCTCTGCTCATCATCGATATGCAGAACGCATACTTCGAGGATCCCGCTCTCGCCGCCGCGCTGCCGGCCCTGCTCGAACACACCAACGAACTCATCCGTGCGGGGCGCGCCGCCGGCCTGCCGGTGATCCTGGTCCGGACCATCCACGCACGCGACCGATCCACGTGGACTCTGAACATGCTCGAGGACGACGAGGGCTTCGCGTTCCCGGGCACCGAGCAGGCGGCCTACGTCGACGGGCTGATGATCGGGGACGCCGTCGACATCGCCAAGACGCGTGACAACGCGTTCCACGGAACCCGTCTGGGCGAGGTCATCGCAGAACTCGGTGTGCGTCATCTGCTCATCGGCGGCGTGTCCACTCACAGTTGTGTCGCCCAGACGGCGATGGCCGCGTTCGCGGAGGACCTGCACGTCGCGATCGCGGGGGACGCGATCGCCTCGGAGAACCGGTACCTGTCCGAGGCGGCACTGACCTTCCTCAGCGAGGAGATGCGCCAGCCGGTACTGGACCTGGCCGCCTGCCTGGGACTGCTGCGGCGTTAGGGTCGCAGGCCCATGTGCACGACCGCCCGTGCGACCTCGACCAGCCTCAGGTTCCGGTCCCGCGTGTACTTTCGCATCACTTCGAAGGCCCGAGCGACCTCCAGGCCGCGCGCTTCCGCGAGGATCCCCTTGGCCTGCTCGATCACGATCCGGCTGTCCAGGGCGTGCTGCAGTTGTTCGGTGACCAGTGCCTGCTTGGCGTAGGAGGAGGCGTTGATCAGGAAGCCGGTCGCCAGATCGGTCAGGACCCGAGCAGCCGCCAGGTCCTCGGAATCCCAGATGCGGGGAGCCGCGCCGTACAGATTCAGAGCGCCCACCGTGTGAGCGCCGAGGTGCATCGGGATCCCAGCGGCGGCCCGCACGCCGATGCGCGCGGCCACCGCGCGATAGTCCGGCCATCTCGTGTCTGCTCGGAGGTCGGCGACCGCCACCACGGCGCCCGTGGCGGACGCGTCGATGCACGGGCCCTTCTGGGTGTCCTCCTGGTGTCGCCCCAGGTCCGCAAGCCACTCCGGGATCGTGGTGATGGCCCGCACGCGGCCATCCACCTCGACCGTGACACCGCCGCCTGCCAGCGCCAACAACTGCGACGTCCGTTCCGCGAGATCGCCGAGCACCTCATGGACCTCGTACGGCTCGATGAGTTTCTGGGCGAATTCGGAGGTCGTCCGGACGAACTCTGCGTGGTCATACACGAGGTTGATCTCCTTCGAACCGCGGACGCGATGTGGTGTCCTGCCGACGCGACGACCGCAAGTGAGGTGCCGGGTGAGTGGGTGCAAGTTTACGCGGTGCCCACCTGGGACACGCGTGGGCCGATCGGCCTCCGGGAACCGATGTTGGCCCGGTGTCAGTGTGTGGCGATCGGCCGCCGTGCCCTGCGGGTACGTCGGTGCACGGCCTACCGTGCGTCCTTGACGGTCGGCCGAGCATCGTCACCCGCCACATCGGTCTGCTGGTCGTCGCCGGACGGCTCGTCACCCAAGGGTCAGGTCTCGCTGCCGCCTTCGTCGCCGTCACGGCCACGCGACCTGCGCAGGGCACGACCGCGTGCGATCGCTTGCTTCTTCCTTACCGCCTTCTTGTCGCTGGCTCGGGTGTCCCGCAGCGGGAGCTGGACCGCCGCCTCGGCCGCGATGCCGGCCTGGAGCTGTCGTCCGCGCTCCATCTCGGCGTCGAACTCCGCTCCGAACAGCAGCGCCAGGTTCATCACCCACAACCACAGCAGGAAGATGATCACGCCGGCCAGCGCGCCGTAGGTGGCGTCGTAGCTGGCGAAGTTCGCCGCGTACAGGGCCACGCCGAGCGAGGCGAGTGCGCCGACCACGATCGCGATCACAGCGCCCATGCTGATCCAGCGGAACCTCGGCTGTTTGACGTTCGGGGTGACGTAGTAGAGCAGCGCGAGCGCGACGATGACGATGAGCAGCAGCACCGGCCACTTGGCGATGTCCCAGACGCTGACGGCCGTGGCCCCGACCCCGGCGACGTCTCCGATGGCCCGTGCGACCGGCCCGCTCACCACGAGGATCACGCCCGCGGCCGCGACAAGCAGCAACATCACCACGGTCAGGACGTACATGAGCGGACGCAGTTTCCAGATCGGTCGGCCTTCGGGCACCTCGTACATCCGGTTCATCGCCCGCGAAAGCGCATTGACGTAGTTCGAGGCGGTCCATAGCGCCGTGAGGAGGCCGACGATCAGGCCCAGACCAGGCGCGGGCGCGTCGGTGAGGGTCTCGATGATGGGGCGGAGGGTCTCCATCGCCTCCTCCGGGACCGCATCGGAGGCGGTGCCGAGGAGTTGCTCGGTGGTGGCCTGCTGCCCGACCAGGCTCAGGATGGAGACCAGGGCGATGATCGCCGGAAAGATCGAGAGCACCGAGTAGTACGTGAGCGCGGCGGCGAGATCGGTGCACTGGTCGTCGAGGAACTCGGTCACCGTGCGGCGCAGGATGTACAACCAGGACGGTTTCCGCAGATCGGTGGGGGAGTCGGGTTTCGCCCGGTGGTCGGCGGCGGGGCGGGTGTGCTGTGGCATCGCAAACCTCATGGCGGGGACGGCGCCCCGTGGGCCGGCGCACCAGCCCACGGGGCGGGGTGGATCAGGAACCCTGCAGGCGGTCGCGGGACTGCTCGGCCTCGCCGCGCACGTCCTGGGCGGCCTCCCGACCCGAGTCGCGGACCTCCTCGGCTCCGGAGACGGCGGTCTCCTTGATGTCCTGGGCACCCTCAATGGCAGTCTCCTTGACCGCCTGGGCGGCCTCCCGAGCGGGCTGTTTCAGATCTTCGCCCACTTCCTGCGCGATCGACTTGGCCTCGTCGGTGGCCCGATGCACGACGTTCGAGTCCTTGGCCCGGGTGACCAGCTCCTGTTCCTGACGGCTGGCCGGGATGAGCGATGCGGCGAGCAGGCCCGCGCCGAACGCGATCAGGCCGGCCGCCCACGGGTTGCCCGTCGCCTTCTCCTTGACCAGGTGTGGCGCGTCGCCGATCCGGTCGGCGGCAACGTGGGCCGCCCCGGACACTGAGTCCGCGGCGTTCCCGGCCGACTCCGAGGCGGACGAGCGGGCGTCTTCGGCGGCGCCGAAGACCTTCTCCTTGGCGTTACTCACGGCGTTCTTGACCTTGTCGGTCTGTCTCTCGGCGATCCGGCTCGGGCTCACCCGGTCGGTGAGCGCGTCGACGTCACTGCTCAGGTCGGCGCGAGTCTGCTCGATGTCGGAGCGGATGCGGTCCGGGTCGGTGCTCATGATTCGTGTCCTTTCAGGGCGTCGGGGATCTTCTTCACGGTGTCTGCGGTCTGCGGGATCCCCTCCACGGACTCGAGCGACTTCTTGCCCGCGAGCGCCAGGATGAGCGCGACGATCGCCCAGAAGGCGGCGACGATCAGCGCGGACCAGCCGAGAGCGGGTAGGTCGTCCCCCTCGCCGATCATCGCCCCGAGGGCCCACCACACGGCAAGGGACAGGAACAGCAGCAGGAAGTTCGCGGACCAGGCCGCTCCTCCCAACATGCCCGCGCCCTTGCCTGCGCGCCGCGCCGAGTCCTGGACCTCCGCTTTCGCGAGTTCCACCTCCTGACGGATGAGCGTGGACAGATCCCTGCTCACGTCGCCGAAGAGGTCGCCGATGGACCGTTCGTCGCGCGCCGAAGGCTCGTTCGGGGCGGTCATGCCGCCCCACCCGGGGGAGTGCTGAGCGGGGCGCCGGTCGCGCCACCGACCGGCCGCCAGTCCGGAATGCCCGCGGCTGCGCTACCCGCGGGTCCGGTACTCGCCGGCTCGGCACCAGTGGACGGCGGCGTGACGACGGTCCGCTCGACGCTCACCGACCGCCGCACGGGGCCGGCCGCGGCGCGGCCGGTCGGCTGCGCCGTGTCGGCGCGACCCGTGTCGGCGCGACCCGTGTCGGCCCGACCCGTGTCGGCCCGACCCGTGTCGGCCTGATCGTCGTCGCTGGCGTCCTTGGCGCTGCGGGCCACGCGTCCGACGAGGACGCCGAGCCCTGCGGCGATCGCGATGAACGTGCCCGGGTGCCGGCGCGCGTACCGGGAGACCTCGTCCAGTGTCTGCGCCGGGTCGCGCTGCTCCAGCCAGTCACCGGCCCGCTCCAGGTAGTCGGCCACCTGACGCGTCACGGTGCCGGCGAGTCCCTGCTCCTGGCTGCCGTCCGCCATCGAGGAGAGCTCGGAGGAGAAGGAGCGCAGCCCGCCGGCGAGGCGCTGCTGCTGGCCATCGGCCTGGTCGGTGACCTCCCGGCGGGCCTGCTCGAACAGGCTCCGGGCCTGGTATCGCGCCTCCGCGGCGGAGTCCTTGACCTGGTCCCTCGCGGTCCGGGCCACGTCGCGCGCCTGCTCGGTCGCGACATCCTTCACGTCCTGGGCGCGGTTGCCGGCCTCCGACGCCACTCGGGTCACTTCCTCCTTCGCGCTGCCCTGATCGTCGGCGGACGGCGCCGGCGCGTCCCGCAACGGTGTGGTGCCCGGGTCCGGCGGGTACGTCGGAGGTAGAGCGTCCGACGTACCGGCGCTCGGTTCATAGGGTCGGTTCTGATCTGTCACGGTCGTATCTCCCGGTCTGTCCCTGAGGTCTTCACCTTGAGGCGTGCGGGTCCGGGCGCGCCGTTGACGAACCCGCCGATGGCGGTCCGACGCCCCCGAGCGATCAGGGGCGTGCCAGAAGCATGACCCCGGATGGTCGTCGGCGCATCCGGAACGCATCGGTTCATCCAGGCGACCCTTCCCGCACGTCGGGAGGACGGGAGCTGATGAGCCCGGAGCCGCTGACCGCACGGATCTCCAGTCCTGGCGCCCGGCCGAGCCGTTGTGTGCACGAGCAGGCCCGTCGTATTATCAACTCAGCACCGCGCGTCCGACGCGACGGTCTCATGTCGCTCCTGTCCCCGGCGACGCCACGTTTGGCGACGGGCGGGAGACACGAGATGGCAGCGCTTGAAACTTCGAGGGGTGACCACACCGGAGGCGTGGGCTCGGTGAGCCTGCACGTCTCGGAGGTCGCGACACGTCTGGTGTTCCGCGGTGAGGTGGACATCGCGATGAACAATCGCCTGACCTGCGTCGTCGAGCAGGTCTTGGAACGAGGTGGGCAGCTCGAGGTCCACACCCGCGAGGTCACGTACATGGACTCGGCGGTGATGGCGGCCCTGGCTCTGTTGGCGACCCGCTTGCCCGGCCGGGTGCGGATGATCGATCCGCCCGCGCTCGTACGGTTCCTCCTCGAGGCGACGCAGTTGAACGAACTGGTCGACATCGTCGATACCCCGCCGCCGACCGGAACGGACACACACGGTCAGGACGACCGGCTTGGTCACGATGGAGGCGGTAGCCGGGCCGGACACACCATGGCCGAGGTGCTCCGGGCGCGGTCCACCGGATGCCGGTGCTCGGCATGTGCCGCCTGCCAGGCGGACGACCGGAACTAGGCTCGGTCGTCCCGCGTTGCCCAAGACGCAAAGCAAGGGCCCGCGGGGGGTCTGCACCCCGCGGGCCCGGCAGAGGCCGGAACTCCTACTTGAAGGCGTCCTTGACGTTCTCGCCGGCCTTCTTCAGATTGGCCTGGGCCTGGTCGGCCCTGCCCTCGGCCTGGAGACGCTCGTTGTCGGTGGCGTCGCCCGCGGCCTCCTTGGCCTTGCCCTTGGCCTCTTCGGCAGCGTTGCTGATCTTGTCGTCGATGCCCATGTCAGACCTCCATCTCGTGTCGTACCCGCTGTGGGTCCGTCTCGCCACGCTAAGTCAGCCCGGCCGGCCACGCACGCGGAGGATTCACGAGGTGGCCTCGCCGGAGTTGAGTACCTCGAGCACGGCGGCTTCGATCCGCGGCGGCGCCGGCGTGGCCGGCGATGCGTCCGGCACCGGCAGACTCGCGAGCACGGTGTCATCCTCGTATGCCTCGAGGACCCGGGGGTCGATGTACGCGGATCGGCTCACCGCCGGGGTGTTGCCGAGTCGCTCGGCCACCTCGGACACGGCCTCACGCACGCTCCGGTCGCGTTCGGTGGCGGACTCGGACCCACCATGCCGGGCGAGCGTGACCGCGGCCAGGACAGTGCCGTGCCAGGTGCGGAAATCCTTCGCGGTGGCGTCCTGCCCGAGGCGACGCTTGACGTAGCCGCCGATGTCCACGCTGGTCAGATCGCGCCAGGGACCTCGATGTGCCGATCCCTCGCGGTAGGCGAGGAGCTCGCCGCCGCCGCCGCGTCGGCGGCGCAGGACCCGGACGGCATCGACCACCTCGGAGTCGTCGATCTCGACGTGCCGGTGCTGACCGGACTTGGCGACGTAGTCGAACACGGCGATCCCCGCCCTCGTGATCCGGACGTGTTCCTTGAGAAGGGTCGCCAGGCCGAAGCTGCCGTTGTCGGCGGTGTAGGCCTCGCTGCCGATCCGGAACAGGCCCCGATCCAGGAGCAGGAACGCGACGGCGAGGGCCCGCTCGCGTGGCATGCCGGGTCGGCGCAGGTCGCGTCGCGCGTTCCGACGGGCCGCCGGCAGGCGGTCGGCGATCTCACGCACCCGTTCGTGCTTGGCTGCGTCCTGCTCGGCCCGCCACACCGGGTGGTACAGGTACTGTCGCCGGCCGGCCTCGTCCGTTCCGACGGCTTGGATGTGACCGAGCTCGTCAGGGCAGATCCACACGTCCCGCCACGCGGGCGGAATCGCCAGACCACGGCACCGGGCCACGAGGGCGCCGCTTGCGATGCGCTTCCCCTCGGCGTCGAGGTAGACCCAGCCGCGCCCGCACCGTCGGCGACCCCACCCGGGAGCCGTGACATCGACCTCGTGGAGCGCGCTCACTCATGCCCCGCCGTCCGGCGTGCCGCCGCGGCGACCACCTCGGCCAGGTCCCCGGTCCGCTCAAGGGTGCGGCGCTGCAGGCGCGCACCATTGCCCCGCTCGCGCAGTTCTGCCAGGGAGTCGTGGACGAGGTCCGCGTCGCCGCTGTCCTCGAGTGCCGGCCGTACGTGGGCCAGCAGCGTGTCGATCACGTCGGCGGCCGGCCGGGGCCGGTACGTGGCCGGATCGAGGAGGTTGCCCTCGAGTCCGTGACGCGCGGCCTGCCAGGTCGCGAGCCGCAGCATGCGGGTCGGCACGGCCGGGGCCGGGTGGCCGTTCGTCCAGTCCCGTGCCGCCGTCTCCACCAGGGCACGACTGAGTGCTGCCACCAGCACCGCGTCGGAGGCGTCCTGGCAGACGTCCGCCACGCGCACCTCGACCGTCGGGTACCGGCGGGAGGCGCGGGCGTCGAAGTAGAGCATGCCGTCGTCGAGGAGCACCTCGGTGGCCAGTGCGTCCGAGATCATCCGTTCGTAGGCCTCTGCCGACCCGTACGCATCCGTGGGTCCGGACAACGGCCACCGGGTGATCGCCTGGCTGCGGTAGCTCGCGTAGGAGGTGTCCCGGCCGTGCGCGAACGGGGAGTTCGCACTGATGGCCAGGAGCGCGGGCAACCACACGCGGATCCGGTCGAGGACCGCGATGGACTCCTCCGGCGAGTGGATCTGCACGTGCACGTGGCAGCCGCAGATGAGCAGGTCGGAGGCGGACATGCCGAACCGCTCCACCATCTCCTCGTACCTGCGCTTCGGCGCGGTCGAGGGTTGGACCGGGAGTGGGGAAGTGGCGAGCGCGGCGACGCGAGCACCCGCTGCCCGCGCCGCCAGATCCGCCGTACGGCGCCACGTCCGCAGGTCAGCGAGCAGATCTGTCATGCTCGCGCGCGGCGGTGTGTCCGTCTCGAGCTGCTCGCGCTGGAGCTCGCCGACGAGGGATCCGCCGCCGTCGTTGCCGGCCGCTCCGCCGAACGGCCGGAGCACCGCGGGCGACATCGACATGGCCACCCCCGTCTCGCCGTCGACGATCAGCAGTTCCTCCTCCACACCAACCGTTCGCATGTGCACATTCTGAGGGCGCGCCGGCGGTCTCGCTCGACGGCGGCCGGCTCAGTCGTGCATACCATGCTCGTGTCCGGAGTGGGTCGAGGGCTCGAGCTGGAACGTCGAGTGCTGCACCTCGACGTCGAAGTGTTCGGCGACGCAGGCCTGGAGATCGTCGAGGATGCGGGGCGCGTGGCCGTCCTGGAAGCACTCGTCGTCGAGGACGATGTGGGCGGTCAGGACGGGCAGCCCGGTGGCGATCTGCGAGGCGTGCAGGTCGTGCACGCCCTGCACATGCGGCTGGGCGAGGAGGTGGTCGCGCACATCGTCCAGGTCGAGCCCTTCGGGTGTGGTCTCCAGGAGTACGCGGCCGGCCGTGCGCAGGACCGCGAGCGCCCGGGGTGCGATCAGGACGGCGATTGCGATGCCGGCGAGCGCGTCGGCCCGGGTCCACCCGGTGAAGGCGATGATCAGCGCGCTGACGATCACGGCCACCGAGCCGAGCGCGTCGTTGACCACCTCGAGGAACGCCGCCCGCATGTTCAGGTTCGCGTCGCGGCCGGTACTGAGGACGGCGATGGCGGCGACGTTCCCGGCCAGGCCGATGATGCCGAAGATGAGCGTGCCGGTCGCACCGATCTCGGGTGGCTCGAGGAGCCGCCGGACACCCTCGATCAGGGCATAGATGCCGACCGCGAACAGGAGTGCCGCCTGCGCGCCGGCAGCGAGGATCTCGATGCGGCGCCAGCCCCAGGTGCGCCGGGAGGTCGCCGGCCGGGCCATCAGGGTCGCGGCCAGCAGGGCCATGAGCAGGCCGCCCGCGTCGGTGACCATATGGCCGGCATCGACGAGCAGCGCCAGGCTCCCGGTGATCAGGGCGCCGATCACCTGGGAGACCAGGATGGTGGCGGTGATCGCGAACGCGATCGCCAACCGCCCGCGGTGCGTGGTCGGCGGGTGTGCGTGATTGTGCTGGCCCATGGTCAGGGTGCCCTGTTCGGGTGGGCACGCAGGTCCGCCGGGGCCGGGTTCGAGGTGGTGCCGATGCCGTAGTTCGGGCACAGGGTCACGACGTATCCGGTGGCCGCGAGCAGGCGTTCTGCGCTCGCGAGCACATCGAGCAGCGCGGCGGAGGTGCTCAGCGAGAACATCGAGGCGCGACCCTGCGGCCGGGATGACACGAGCCCACAGTCGCGCAAGCAGGCGAGGTGCGCGCTGACCGTCGACTGGGCGAGACCGAGGTGCTCGGTGAGGTCACGGACCTTGTGCTCGCCCAGTGTCAGGTGCTGCAGGATCGCCAACCGGGTCGGGTCGGACAGGCCGTGGAACAGCGCCGCCGCCGGCGCCAGGTCCTGCGGCGGGGCGGCGTCCGCCTTGCGATCCAGCATCGTCATATGACGATGATAACGTCCCTCAGCGTCAGTTTGAAGCGCGCTGCGCGCTGCGCGTCAGGCCGAAGCGCACTGCCCACTGACGCGTGCGCTCAGGCGGCGCCACCATTGACGTAGAGCACCTGGCCGTTCACCCACCGGGCCGGGCCGGCGAGAAACGCGATCACCTCGGCGGTGTCCTCGGGGGTGCCGAGGCGCTCCATCGGGTTCGCGGCCGCGAGCCGGTCGATCAGCTCCTGGCTCTTTCCCTCGAAGAACAGTGGCGTCGCCGTCGGGCCGGGCGCCACGGCGTTGACCGTGATGTCCCGGCCCCGCAGTTCCCGGGCGAGGATGAGTGACAACGCCTCCACGGCCCCCTTCGAGGCGGCGTAGGCGCCGTACGTCGGGGCTTGGAGCCGGGTGATCGACGTGGACAGGTTGATGATCGCCCCGCCCGCACGCAGGCGGCGGGCCGCGAGCTGGTCGACCACGAACGTCCCGCGGACGTTGATGCGCTGAACCCGGTCGAAGGTGTCCAGGTCCATCTGTGCGATCGGCGCCAGCGGCATGATGCCTGCCGTATGGACGAGCACGTCGACGCCGCCGAACGCCCTTTCGGCGACATCGAAGACGTCCGCCATCTCCGTCTCGTCCGCCACATCGCCACCGGCGGCGACGGCCCGGCCGCCATCGGCCCGGATGGCGGCGACCACCTCGTCGGCGCGCCCGCGGCCACCTGCGTAGTGCACGACGACGGCGAGGCCGTCCGCGGCCAGGCGGGTGGCACTGACGCTGCCGATGGCACCCGAGCCTCCGGTCACGATCGCGACCCGATCCGCGCTGTTCGTCATGGTTCGAACCTCTCGCTAGTATGTGGACCACTTGTCCATTTCATGGTGACATGGAAATGTACACCCTGTCCAGATGGGAGCGTGACCGATGACGGGTCCAGAGGCGCCCCGGCGCGGCCGGGGACGGCGGCCGGCGGCCGAGGTGCGAGCGAGCGTGCTCGAGGCAGCGGCTCGCGTCCTCCTCGAGGAGGGTCTACCGGCGGTCACGTTCGACCGGGTCGCACGGGAGGCCGGGTCGAGCAAGATGACCCTCTACAAGTGGTGGCCCTCACCCGGCGCGCTCGCGGCCGAGGCGTACTTCGCCGGCAGCGAGGAGGCGCTCGACTTCCACGACACCGGCGACCTGGAAGCGGACCTGACGGCCCAGCTGACCGCGTTCGTGCGGCTGCTCACGGTCGCAGGGGCAGCTCGGCCGGTCTCCGAACTCATCGGCGCGGCGCAGTTGGACCCCGAGCTGGGCCGCGCGTGGTCGGAGAGCTACGCGCTCCCGCGCCGCGAGCTCGCCCGGGTCCGGCTCCGGATCGCCCGCGACCGAGGCGAGCTGCGCGAGGGCGTCGACCTGGATGTGATCGTCGATCAGTTGTGGGGCGCGGTCTACCATCGGATGCTCGTGCTCCGGGTGCCGTTCGACGAGACGCTCGCCCCCCGGCTCGTCGACCAGGCGCTCCATGGGGTGGCGCGCCGGGCGGGCGAGCCGGGCGCATGAGCGCGATCCGACGCCCTCCACACAGATCCTCCGCACCGATGCGCTGGTGATCGTCGCCCACGCGACGTACCGTCGAACCAGACGTAAATCTTCGAGGGAGTGAATGTTCATGGCACGCACCTGGTCCCGCTGGCTACCGGCCGCGGCGGTCCCGCTCGTGGTCGCCGGTTCGGTTGCGTTCGCCGCGCAGGCGGGCGCCGACGAACTGCCCGAACGCACCCCTGAGGACGTCCTGACGCTTCTGGCCGACCGGGACCACCAACCGTTCTCCGGCGAGTTCGAACAGACCTCCGACCTCGGCCTGCCGCAGCTGCCCGGTGGCATGGACCTCCCGGACGCCGACGGTGATGCCGCCGCCGTGACCGCCGCCCTCGAGGCGCTCACCAGTGATCACAGCGGCCGGGTGTTCGTCGGCGAGCAGGACCAGGCCCGGCTCCAGGTGTTCGAGAGCTTCGGTGAGCGCGACGTCATCGTCAACGGCGACGAGGTCTGGGTCTATGACTCCGACGAGAACGCCGTCACCCACGCGACCGTCCCTGCCGACGACCGCACTGCCACCCCCGACCAGCGGTTCACCCCGGACGAGGTCGCCGACCAGGTGATCGAGGCCGTCGGCCCCAGCACCGAACTGAGTGTCCGAGAGGACGTGGAGGTCGCCGGCCGCGCCGCCTACGACCTCGTCCTGACCCCACGCACCGACGCGACGCTCGTGGGAGAGGTGGCGATCGCCGTCGACGGTGAGACCGGTCAACCGCTGCGGGTGAGCGTCACCGCCCGCGGCGCGGACGCACCCGCCTTCCAGATCGGCTACACCTCGCTCGATCGAGGAGCCCCCGATGCCGACCTGTTCGAGTTCACCCCGCCGGCCGGCGCCGAGGTCGAGGAGATCGCTGCGCCGGCGGAGGATCAAGGTCGCGACGCCGCCGAACACCCGGAGCCGACCGTGGTCGGGAGCGGCTGGGAGTCGGTCGCGATCCTCGACGCCGACGGCGGCGGCATCACGAGCGAGCCGCTGCTCGCGCAGCTGACCACCGCCGTCGACGGGGGTCGCCTGCTCGGCACCGACCTCGTGAACGTGCTGATCGCCGACGATGGCAGGGTCCTTGTCGGGGCGGTGCCGCTCGAGCGGCTCCAGGCCGCGGCCGCTGAGTGAGCGAGACTGCGACCGCCGCGGATGAGGCGGACCCCCACGCCGCCGACCTCGCGATCGCGACGACCGGCCTGACCAAGCGGTTCGGCCACCAGATCGCCGTCAACGCCATCGACCTGGCCGTGCCCCGTGGCTCGGTGTTCGGATTCCTCGGCCCGAACGGTTCCGGCAAGACCACCACGATCCGCGTCCTGCTCGGCCTGGCCGCAGCCACCAGCGGGAACGCCCGCCTCCTCGGCAACGACGTGCCCACCGAGCTGGCCGAGGCCCTGCCGCGGGTCGGGGCGCTCATCGAGGGCCCCGCGTTCTACCCGTTCCTGTCCGGGGCGGACAACCTGCGCCGACTCGACTCGGCGGACGCCCGCGCCGATCCCGCCACCCGCGACGCCCGGGTCGCCCGCGCGCTGGACCGGGTCGGCCTCACGCACGCCGCCAGGAAGAGGGCGCGCGCCTACTCGCTCGGCATGAAGCAGCGCCTCGGTATCGCCGCCGCCCTGCTCACCCCGCGCGACCTGCTCGTGCTCGACGAGCCCACGAACGGACTCGACCCGCAGGGCACCCGCGAGGTGCGTTCGCTCATCCGTGCCGTGGCCGCCGAGGGCACCACCGTGTTCGTCTCGAGCCACCTGCTCGCCGAGGTCGAGCAGATCTGTACGCACGCGGCCGTGATGCACGTCGGCTCGCTCGTCGCCCAGGGCAGCCTGGACGACCTGCGGGGCACCGGTGCGCGGGTGGTCCGGGTCGAGACGCCCGACGGCGATCGGACGGTCGCCGAGTTCGCTCGCCTCGGGCTGGACGCGGCGCAGGCGGGCCCGGCCCTGCGGCCCCGGGCGGGGGAGGTCGTGGTCGAGGCGCCGCTGCCCGACGACGGGCCGGCCGCCGAGGATCTCGTCGCGGCGCTGGTGGCCGCCGGGGTGCGGGTGCGGGGCTTCGACGTGGCGCGGCCCAGTCTCGAGGACCGGTTCGTGGCCCTGACCGGGGAGGGGTTCGACGTTGCCCGCTGACTCCGACACCGCCCGCGCCCGGACCCATGGCGGAGCCCTGCTCGCCTCGGAGCTGCGAGTGCTGTTCCGACGGTGGCGCACCTGGGCGATGTTGGCCGCACTGGCGTCGATCCCGGTGCTCATGGCCGTCGTGGTGCGACTCTCCTCCGAACCGCCGGGGCCGGGGGAGGGCCCGCCGTTCCTGGACCAGGTGACCAACAACGGCATGTTCGTGGCCATCACCGCGCTCGTGCTGACGACGCCGCTGTTCCTGCCCCTGACCGTCGCCGTCGTCTCCGGGGACACCATCGCCGGGGAGGCGAGCCTCGGCACGCTGCGCTACCTCCTCGTCGCCCCGGCCGGCCGGGTGCGGCTGCTCCTGGTGAAGTACCTCTCCACCGTCGCGTTCTGCCTGGCCGCGAGCGGCACGGTGCTGCTCACCGGGTGGGTGATCGGCGCGGTGCTGTTCGGCACCGGGGAGGCGACCCTGCTCTCCGGCGACACGATCGGCGTCGGTGACGCCGTCGTCCGTTCCCTGCTCGTGGGCGCGCACGTGACGATCTGCATGCTGGGGCTGGCCGCCGTCGGGCTGTTCATCTCGACCCTCACCGACGCCGGGGTGGGCGCCATGGCCGCCGTTGCCGTGCTCACGATCGTCGCGCAGGTGCTCGGCCAGCTGGACCAGCTCGCCTGGCTGCACCCGTGGCTCTTCACGCACCACTGGCTCGCGTTCGCCGACCTGCTCCGGGAGCCGGTCGTGTGGACGTCGTTCACCGAAAACGCGCTGCTCCAGGCCGGGTACGTCGCGTTCTTCGGCGCGCTCGCCCACGGTCGGTTCGGCACGAAGGACGTGTTGTCCTGATCCGGAGATTGCGGAAGTAATTTTCATAGGTCCGCAAAGGTCCGGAAGTACTTGACGCATCCCGCGGTACTCAATAGTGTCCCGGACAGGCGGCTGGGCAACGAGGTCCGGCCGTGCGGAGAGCCGTCGGAGTGACGTCGTTGTCGCCCGAGGCATGAACGAGGAGACACATCGTGACTCTGACAGGTTCGCGAACGGCCCGAGTCGGCTTCACCGCGCTCGCGACCGGAGCCCTTGTCCTTTCCGCCCTCGCGCCCGCCGCCGCCACCCGGGCGCCCGATCCGGGCGGCGTCGCGTTGATGGACGTCGGGGGCACGCCCACCACGGCCGAGATCGAGGCGATCGTCGCGGACATGAGCCTGGACGAGCTGATCGGCCAGATGACCTGGACGCACGTCTACGGTTCGTCTGCCGACGATACGTCGATGGCCGCGAGCAACCAGGCGCGTTACGGAGTGGACACCCCGGCCGAGGTGGTCGCGAAGTACGATCTCGGCGGCGTCCTCTACTTCGCCTGGTCCGGAAACACCGGCAGCCCGGTGCAGACCGCCACCCTGTCCAACGGACTGCAGGAGGCCGCCCTGGGCGAGGACGGTCCGGGCATTCCGCTCGCGATCACGATCGACCAGGAGGGCGGCCTGGTCGCTCGCATCGGGCCGCCGGCGACCGTGCTGCCCGGGAACATGGCGCTGGGCGCCACGTTCGACCCGGACCTGGCCCGGCGTCAGGGCGAGCTGCTCGGTGCGGAGATGGACGCGCTCGGCGTGAATGTCGACTTCGCTCCCGTGCTCGACCTGAACTCCAACCCGGACAACCCCGTGATCGGGATCCGTTCCATGGGTGAGGACCCGGAGGTGGTCAGCGAACTCGGGGTCGCTCAGATCCAGGGGATGCAGGAGCATGTCGCGGCCACCGCGAAGCACTTCCCCGGCCACGGGGACACGGCGGAGGACTCGCACTACGGGCTCCCCGTGGTCACCTACGACCGGGCCACCCTCGACGAGCACCTGGCGCCGTTCCAGGCAGCCATCGACGGTGGCGTGGACATGATCATGAGCGCGCACATCATCGTCGAGGCGATCGACCCGACGATGCCCGGCACCCTGTCCCCGGCCGTGTTGACGGGCCTGCTCCGTGAGGAGATGGGGTTCCAGGGCATCATCACCACAGACGCGCTCGACATGGACGCGCTCGCATCGAACTGGAGCCAGCAGGACATCGCCCGCCTGACCATCCTGGCCGGCTCGGACATCCTGCTGAACTCCCCGGATGTGGACGCGTCGTTCGAAGGAGTGCGACAGGCCGTCGCCGACGGCGAGATCACGATGGAGCGGCTGCGGGAGTCCGTCCGCCGGATCCTCACCTGGAAGGCGGAGCGTGAGGTCTTCGCCGACCCGTTCGCGGACGTGGCCGCGGTCGACGACGTGGTCGGGTCTCCGGAGAACCTCGCCACCGCGGCGACCATCTCGGACCGGGCTGCCACCCTGTTGCGCAACGAGGCGCGGCTCCTGCCGCTGGATGTCGACGACACTGTCCTGATGGTCGGTGCCGGCTCCGGTTGGCCCGAGCGGGTCGGCCCGATGCTCGCCGCTCGTGGCTTCGAGGTGATCGAGGACTACGAGAACGGCTCCTCGCCGTCGGCCGCATACCGGGCGCGCGCCGTCGCGGCCGCGGCCGGCGCCGATGCCGTCGTGTTCACCTCCTACAACGCGACCGGCAATGCCGCACAGCAGCAGATGGTCGCCGAGCTCGCCGAGACGGGTGTCCCCGTGGTCGTGATCGCCACCCGCAACCCGTACGACATCAGCGTGCTGCCCGGCGCGGACGCGGTCATCAACAGTTATGGGACCGGCGTGGTCAACTTCCAGGGCGTGGTCCGCGCGTTGGCCGGGGACATCAACCCGGCCGGGCGACTGCCGGTCGACATCCCGGAGGCCGACGGCGACGGCATCCTGCTCCCGCTCGGTTTCGGCCTGTCCTACCCCTGCCCGCCGCAGCACGCCGGGCCTCCGGACCACGCAGGGCCGCCCGAGGGGTCCGGGGCCCCGGGCCACGCCGGTCCGCCCGCCAACGCCGGTCCCGGAGGGTGTCATCCGCACCCGAGCGGCCCGAACGACTAGCAGAACCTGAGCTGAGGAGGAACGAGGATGTTCATGCAGCGAGCAACGTGGATGGGGACGCTGGCCGTCGCGGCCGCGGCGGCAGTCGGCATCGCCGGCGCCATCGCGCCGTTGGGCTCCGGCGGGGGGCGGCCGGAGACGCCACCTGGGCTGGACCGCCCGCTCGAGCTCGGCGTGGAGGTGCTGGTCGAGCACGATCTCGACCTGCTGGCCGGCCAGCGGGTGGGCCTGATCACCAATCCGACCGGCACCACCAGTGACCTCACCCACACCATCGACGCACTGATCGACGGTGAGGCGGATGGCGGCTACGAGGTCACGGCGCTGTACGGACCGGAGCATGGGGTGCGTGGTGGGGTGCCGGCGGGCGCGTACGTCGAGAGCTATGTCGACGAGCGCACCGGTCTGCCCGTCTACTCGCTGTACGGGCCCACCCGCAAGCCCACCGCCGAGATGCTCGAGGAGGTCGATGTGCTGGTCTTCGACATCCAGGACATCGGCGCGCGGTTCTACACCTACATCTGGACGATGTACTACGCGATGGAAGCGGCGGCCGAGCAGGGCAAGCCGTTCGTGGTCCTGGATCGGCCGAACCCCCTGGGTGACCGGATGGACGGCCCGGTGCTCGAGTATCCCGAACTGAGCTCCTTCGTCGGGCTCCGGGAGATCCCGTTGCAGCACGGCCTGACCGTCGGTGAGTTGGCCCGGTTGTTCAATGCCGAGTTCCTCGAAACACCGGCGGACCTGCACGTGGTCACGATGCGCAACTACGACGCCGCCGGCATCGTGGCGGACTGGGACCTGCCCTGGGTGCTGCCGTCGCCGAACATCCCCACCCGCGAGACGGCGCTCGTGTATCCCGGCACCGGCCTGATCGAGTCGATCAACGTCTCCGAGGGCCGCGGCACCACCACGCCGTTCCTCTGGTTCGGAGCGCCCTACATCAATGAGACGGAGTCGTACGCTCTCGCCGCCGAACTGAACTCCCGAGGGCTGCCCGGGGTGACGTTCCGGCCGATGTCCGCCACTCCGACGTCGAGCAAGCATGCCGGCCTGTTCTCCGGAGGCGTCCAGATCCACATCACGGACGAAGCGGCGTACCACCCGCTGCGGACCGGGCTGCATGTCCTCGATGTCCTGTTCGACCAGATCGACGAGGTGGACTGGCGTGAGGGTGCCGCCTGCCGGACCCTCGATGACCGGTGCTGGATCGACCAGCTCACCGGCACCCGGGACGTACGCACCCAGCTCGAGGCGGGCGTCGCGCCGGACGAGATCATCGCCGGCTGGCAGGACGACCTCGCAGCCTTCGACGCGCTCGCCGAGCCGTATCGGCTGTACCCGGACAGCCCGGGACGCAGTCCCTCCTGACCCGCGAAGGATCGGGTGGATCGCCGCGCCGAGGGGACTGAGCCACTCGGTAACCCGGCGCGGCACCGTCGGTTCACCCGTACTCACCCGCTCAACCTCTGGTGCCCGTGCGGCGGTCCGTCGTAGCGTTCTCTGCGCGGGACGAGGACGTCCCAGCGTCCGAGGCCACGACGCCCGAGAGCGCGTCGGTCTCCGAGGTGATGTGGAGAGGTGCCAGATGAGGATTCGGAGTGGAGTCTCCCTCGTTGCGGGAGCAGTGCTGCTGATCGGTGCGCAGGCGGGCGCCGCCGTCGCCGACGAAGGCGAGGAGGTGACCGTGGTGGCCTCCGGGCTGAACAGTCCGCGCGGGCTCGCGTTCGGTCCCGACGGGGGACTGTACGTCGCGACCGTGGGCGACGGGTCCGACGACGGCGCGGTCGTGCGCCTCGACCTGCGCACCGGTGCGGCCACGGAGGTGGTCGCAGGACTGCCGACCTACGTCGCGCCCGCGGGGGACGTCGTCGGCGCGCACGACGTGACGTTCCAGGGCCGGGGCAACATGTTCGTGCCGGTCGGCCTTGGCGACGATCCGGCCGCCCGGCCCGCCGACACGGACCTCGGCGTCCTCCTCCGGGTCGCGCCGAACGGCAGGACGAGGACGGTTGCCGACCTGGCCGCGTACGAGGCGGAGGTGAACCCCGACGGCGGTCTTCCGGACTCCAATCCGCACTCCGCGGCGGCGGTTCCGGGTGGCGTGGTGATCGCCGACGCCGGCGCGAACGCGCTGCTGTTCCTGGCGTCCTCGGGCGAGCTGAGCACCCTGGCCACGTTCGACGACCGGGAGGTCCCGTTCGCCGGGGGCACGGTGCTGGCGCAGTCCGTACCCGACGCCGTGACCGTGGGGCCGGACGGCGCGTACTACGTCGGTGAGCTGCTCGGGTTCCCGTTCGCACCGGGCGAGTCGCGGGTGTACCGAGTCACGCCGGACGGCTCCGCGGAGGTGTACGCGGAGGGCTTCACGTCCATCATCGACCTCGCGTTCGACTCCGACGGCAACCTGTACGTCCTGGAGATCGCCGAAGCGGGCCTGCTGAACGCGTTCACGACCGGTGACTTCGAGGGTGCCTTGATCAAGGTGACGCCGGACGGCGTGCGCAGCGAGGTCGCGGACGGGCAACTGGTGGCGCCGGGTGGCATCACGGTGGGCCGCGACGGCGCTCTCTACGTCACGACCGCCACCCTGTTCGGGGGCGGACTCGGAACGGTCGTGCGGATCGACCAGTAGGGGACGAGATCGGCTCGGTGGGGTAGTCGTCAGGAGTAGACCTTCCGTTATGACCAGATAAGTTAATCTGGTCATAACGGAAGGTAGTCATGGAACGGAACCGATCGATCATCGACCTGCCCTGGGGGCCGGTCTCCTACCTGCACTGGTCGCCCGCGGCTGAGGCGACGTCCTCGCCGTCCGTCGTGGTGCTCCTGCACGGCGGCAACGCTGACAACGCGTCCCTGTCCTGGGGCGCGCTGGGCGGACATCTGGCGGACGCGGGCCACCGGGTGATCGCGCCCGACCACCCGGGCTTCGGCGAGAGTCCCCGCGCCCCCTGGACCGCGACCCAGGACCGACTGGTCGCCTACGTCGGCGAGTTCGTGGATGCCATGGGGCTGGAGGAGTACGCGATCGGGGGCCTCTCGCTCGGTGGCGGCCTGACCATCGGGCACGTCCTCGCGCGTCCCGAGCGGGTCACGGGCGCAATGTTGTTCGGCAGCTACGGGCTCCAGGACCGGCTCACCGACGGGTGGCTCAGCCTGCCGACCCAGATCCTGACCTGGCTGGCGCTGCGCACGGGCCTGCTGGGCCTGGCCCAGGAGGCGTACGCGCGCAGTCCGCGACTGCTGGCCGACGGTATGCGGCAGATCGTCCGCAGTCCCGACCGGCTGACCGAGGAACTCCTCGCGGAGATCACCGTGGCCGCGCGGCGCAAGGACGCCCGGGTGGCGTTCGAGCAGTTGCAGCGCGACCAGGTCCTGCCGAACCGGACGCGAACGAACTACCTGGACCGGCTCCAGGACTTCGCCCCGCCGACCCTCGTCGTGCACGGCTCACGGGACTCGGGAGTGCCGGTCGCCCGCGCCCGCGCGGCCGCCGCCCGCATCCCCGACGCGCGCCTGCTCGTGATCGAAGGAGCCGGGCACTGGGTCCAGCGGGACCGTCCGGACCTGGTGACCCCCGCCGTCGTGCGGTTCCTCGACACCCAGGGTGCGCGAAACGGAGGCGACGATGCCGCGCCCGCTCATTCCTGACCGGCGGATGAGGATCCTCGATGCCGCGCAGGCGCTCGTCCTCGCGCACGGATTCGACGCGATGAGCATCCAGACCGTGGCGACCGAGGTCGGCATAGCCAAGGGGGCGGTGTACCGGGAGTTCGCGAGCAAGCGCGAGATCCTCGACGTCCTGCTGACCCGCTCGATGGAGCGGATGAACGTCGCCGCCGGGCAGCGACTCGGCGAGGAGCCGCCCTCGCTGAGCCGGGCCTACGCCGTCGCCGTGGACGTGCTCCTCGACGAGGAGCTCATGACCGCCGCGTTCCTCGACGACCGGGCCGTGCTCGGCTCCTACGTCGACGGCGTCACCGACGGCAGGTACGCCGAGCGGCACCGTGCCGTGGTGGCGTGGATCGCCGACCTGCAGGAGCAGGGTTCGCTGAGTGCGAGGGTGGCGCCCGAACCGCTCGCACTCGCACTGTCCGCGACGACGATCGGGCTGCTGACCGCGGCCCGGCACCTCGGGCCGCTCACCCGGGCGGACCTGCAGGCGGCGCTCGAGGCGGTCGCGGTGCTGGTGTCCTCGCTCGAGACCGCGACGCCCCAGTGACCCGGGTCAGGAGCCGAGGTTGCCGCTGAGCCGGTCGTGCCGGGCGGCACTGTCCGGGTTCAGCCCGACGATCCGCACCTGCTTGCCCTTCGCCTGGTACTTCGTGGTGATCGCGTCCAGGGTCGCGACCGTGGAGGCGTCCCAGATGTGCGCGTTCGTCATGTCGATGACCACGCGGCCCGGGTCACCGGCGTAGTCGAACTGGTAGACGAGGTCGTTCGAGGACGCGAAGAACAACTCGCCCTCGACCGCATAGACGCGTTCGCCGTCGGCGTCCGAGGCGTCCAGCCGGGTGACCGAGGTGAAGTGGGCGACCCGGCGTGCGAACAGCACCATGGCGATGAGCACGCCGACGAGCACGCCGTAGGCGAGGTTGCTCGTGGCGACCGTCACCACGACCGTCGCGACCATCACCGCGACCTCGGACTTCGGCAGCCGGCGCAGCGTCGAGGGCCGGATGGAGTGCCAGTCGAACGTGCCCACCGAGACCATGATCATCACGGCCACGAGGGCGGCCATCGGCATGACGGCCACGACGTCCCCGAGTCCGACGACCAGGGTGAGCAGGAACAGGCCGGCCAGGAACGTGGAGATCCGGGTCCTGGCGCCGGAGACCTTCACGTTGATCATCGTCTGGCCGATCATCGCGCAGCCGCCCATGCCCCCGAAGAACCCGGTGACGATGTTCGCGACGCCCTGGCCCCACGCCTCGCGGGTCTTGTTGGAGTGGGTGTCGGTGACGTCGTCCACGAGCTTGGCCGTGAGCAGGGACTCGAGCAGCCCGACGAGCGCCATCGCGAGCGCGTACGGCGCGATGATCTGCAGGGTCTCCAGGGACAGCGGCACGTCCGGTAGCAGCAGGGACGGCAGGGACTCGGGCAGTTCGCCCTCGTCGCCGACGGTCGGCACGGCGACGCTCGCGAGCACGGTGAAGAGCGTGAGCACCACGATCGCGACGAGCGGAGCCGGGACCACCTTCGTGAGGCGGGGGAAGAGGACGATGATCGCGATGCCGACGGCGAGCAACGGGTAGACCACCCACGTCACCCCGAGCAGGTGGGGCACCTGGGAGAGGAAGATCAGGATCGCGAGCGCGTTCACGAAGCCGACCATGACCATGCGCGGGATGAACCGCATGAGCTTGGCGACGCCGAGCACGCCGAGCAGCACCTGGATGATCCCACCGAGGATCACGGTGGCGATGAGGTAGTCGACCCCGTGGTCGCGCACCACCGGTGCGATGACGAGGGCGATCGCGCCGGTGGCTGCGGAGATCATCGCGGGACGACCGCCGACGAACGCGATCGTGACCGCCATCGTGAAGGCTGCGAACAGGCCGATCCGCGGGTCCACGCCCGCGATGATCGAGAACGCGATCGCCTCCGGGATCAGGGCGAGGGCGACAACGAGGCCGGCGAGCACCTCGGTGCGCAGGCGGCGTGGGGAGCGCAGCGCGGCCCGGACGGAGAAGGACTCGTCGGCCTCGGGGGAGCCGGTGGCGGGCTGCGGGTCGGCGGCGGGATCGGGGACTCTCAGGGGAGCGTCGTTCGACACGCAGGATCCTTCGGGCAGGGCGGAGGGCGGAGGTGCCCGCGTTCACGGTAGTGCCTGCCTGCTCCCGCCTGGGCCAGGTGCGCCGGCGCGAGGTGGGGCTGCGCCCGGTCAGCCGACCGGCAGTCGCTCGGAGGAGAAGTCGTCGAGCTTGCTCGTGTCGCTGCCCTGGAGGGAGAACAGGGCCAGGGAGACCCGCCTCGGCAACCGGGTGAGGAGCCTGAGGGTGCGCGGGGTCAACCAGGCTGCCAGACGGTTGGCGGGAACGAGCTGCCGGAGCGAGCTCGGGCCGACCTTCCGGCTCTGCGCGACTGCCGGAGCCAGGACCCTCTCCGTGTTCGCGAAGGCGGCGGCGTGGTCGTCGCCGGCGAGTGCGAGCTCGCCTCCGAGCACGTACGCGCCGAGTACCGCCATCGCCGTGCCGCCGCCGACGGCCGGGCCGGGGGAGTGGGCGGCGTCACCGACGAGGGTGACTCTTCCCTTGGACCACGTGTCCATCCGGATCTGGCTGATCGAGTCGAAGTAGAAGTCCTCGGACTCGTGCAGTTCGGCGATGGGGAACGGTAGCTGTCCCTCGATGTCTGCGAACGCGTCCCGGACCGCGCGCGTCTGGCGTCCCGGGTCGCGCAGGTCGCCCGAAGGGGCGCCACGGAAGAGCAGGAGTGCACGGGCGAGCCGTCCGTCGTCGACGGGGTAGGTGAAGGCGGCGCGGCCGGAGTCGAAGTAGCCGACCACCTCGCTGCCGAGGCCGGCGGTGTTCGGGTAGCTGTAGACGGACAGGTAGGCGCCGAGGTCGTGTCGGTAGGTGTCCTCGGGACCGAACACGAGGCGCCGGACCCGGGAGTGCAGACCGTCCGCGCCGATGACGAGATCGAATGTGCGCCGGGCGGAGTTCTCGAACTCGACCGTGACGGCGCCCGAGCCATCGGTGATGGCGGTGATGGTGTCGCCGAAGATGTACTCGGCGTGCGGGGCGGCGGCGGCGTGCAGGATCTCGGTGAGGTCGTCGCGCTGGATCTCGACGTGCCGGTCCGCGATCGTCGCGGTCAGGCGCGGCATCTCGATCGGGCGTCCGTGGCGCTGGTTGAAGACCATTCGATCGTGCCGGACGTGGGCGCCGGAGACGGCGGGCAGGATGCCCATCCGTTCGATCACCTCGATCGAGACGCCGGCGAGGTCGACGGCGTGGCCGCCGGTCTGGCGCAGATGTGACCGTTTCTCGACGACGGTGGGGTTGAAGCCGCGTTGTGCGAGCCAGTACGCGAGGACGGATCCCGCGATGCCGGCACCGGAGATGAGTACGTTGTGTGCCATGGGAGTAGATTACTTGCCGACCGGCTAGGTATCAATGGATGGGTCGGTGGCGCCAGTCTCATAGGCTCTGGGGACCCGAGCACCAGGAAGGTGGTGACCACGCCCGTGGGCGAGTCAGCTCCCCGTCGCGACGGTCGGACGACCGACACGCGCCAACGCATCGAGTCCACGGCGTTACAGCTGTTCGTGACGAAGGGCTTCGCCGCCACCAGCCTGAAGGACATCGCCGACGAACTCGGCATCACGAAGGCGGCGCTCTACTACCACTTCCCGGCGAAGGCGGACCTCGCGCGCGGGGTCTTCCAGCCGTTCATCGACGACGTCGATGCCGTCCTGGACGAGCTCGACGGTCGGCGGCTAGCGCCCGAGGACGTGCTGGCGGCCTACGCCGGGGCCCTACTGCCGCACCGCACTGCCCTCGCGGCCACACTTCGCGACCCGGGCGCCGTCGCCGACCTCGATCTCGAGGGCGCCAGCGTCCGGTGGCTCGCCAGGCTGTCGGCCCTGGTCGGTCACGGGGAGGCGACGGCGGAGACCCGGGTGCGCACCGCCGTCGCCGTCGGTGGCCTCACCAGGGCGCTCGTGCTGCCGGAGATGGCGGACGAGCGGGCCCTCGCGATCGCGGTCGAGGCCGCGGGGGCTGCTCTTGGTCGAGGGACGACGGCGGAGCGGTAATCCCGGACGACGGCTCCCCCTCACGCAGGACCATCTTCGATCGACCAGGATGAGGTCAGGCGCCCTCCAGCGCATCGTCGATCGGCACGCACAGCCAGAGCGAGGCCGGACGCACGGTAGCCACGAGCTCCCGGCCCGGCTCGATGACGTCACCGTCGAGCTCGCGCTCCTGCTCCTGCGTGCTCCGCACCCGGATGCGCTTGCCGCGCAGGATCTCGAGGTTCGGCACCCGCTTCTGTCGCGTCAACACACCAGCCACGGTCGACACCCAGTGGCCGAGGTGCTTCGGCGCGAGGATCGCGACGTCGAGGTAGCCGTCGTCCGGTTCGGCGTCCGGGAACAGTGCCACGCCGGCCTGGATCTGCCCGACGTTGCCGACGATGACCGACCGGGCCTTGCGCACCAGCGGCTCAGCGTCGTCGACCGTGACCTGCACCCGCATCGGGTGGTCGAGCAGGTGCTTGCCCGCGGACAACACGTAGGCCGGGGTCCCGATCCGTGCCTTCAATTCCGTCGATGCGCTGTCGAGCATCTTGGCGTCGAAGCCCATACCCGCCATGACCGCGAACACCTGGCCGTCGACCTCGCCGACGTCGATGCGGCGACGCCCGCCCGCGACCGCCAGGCGCACGCCCTCGGCGGGGTCCGTGGGGATCTTGAAGTTCCCCGCGAGCAGGTTCCCGGTCCCGCCCGGGAGGATCGCCAGGGCGGCATCGCTCCCGGCCAGCCCTTCGACGCAGGCCCGCACGGTGCCGTCGCCGCCGCTGACGAACACCACCTCCGCGCCGCGGGCGACGGCATCGCGGGCCTGCCCGGTGCCCGGATCGTCCTCCGTGGTCTCCAGCCAGATCGGCGTGGGCCAGCCGGCGTCGGTGAGCACGGCGCTGATGGTCCGGCGGAGGCCGTCGACGTCGTCGAGCCGGTGCGGGTTGACGATCACGGCGGACGGGCGAGGCCCGTCGCCGGCGAGACGCCTGAGCTCGGTGGGGGAGGAGGACTGCGGTTCGGTGGTCACGTGGTCAGTATCGGTGCCACCACGTCGACGCGCTCGCGCAGGACGGGCACCGCGCCGACCGGGCCGGCCCAGAGGGCGAGATCGGAAGCCGCGGAGCCCGCGCCGTCGCCTATGGTCATACTTAACCGTCAGTTACGAGAGAAGGAGCACCATGACCCTGCCCCAGGTGACACTGAACGATGGCGTGACGATCCCGCAGCTCGGATTCGGGGTGTTCCAGGTGCCGCCGGAGGAGACCCAGATCGCGGTCACCCACGCGCTCGACGCCGGCTACCGTGCGATCGACACGGCCGCCCGGTACCGCAACGAGGCCGGTGTCGGCGCAGCGCTTGCCGCGTCCGGGCTCGGCGCCGACGAGGTCTTCGTGACGACGAAGCTCGCCAACGACGACCAGGGCTACGACAGCACCCTCGCGGCGTTCGACGCGAGCGCGGCCGCCCTCGGTCGGGACGTCGTCGACCTCTACCTGATCCACTGGCCCTGCCCGAAGCGCGGCGAGGCCGCGAACTCCTGGCGCGCGATGAGTGAGCTGAAGGACGCCGGCCGGATCCGGTCGATCGGCGTCTCCAACTTCCTGCCGCACCACATCCAGCAGCTCCTCGACGCGGGCCTGCCGCTGCCGGCCGTGAACCAGATCGAGGTGCACCCGTACCTGCAGCAGCGCGAGGTGCGCGAGTTCAACGCCGCGCAGGGGATCGCGACCGAGGCCTACAGCCCGCTCGGCCAGGGGCGGGTGCTGGCCGACCCGGTCATCACCGCGATCGCCGAGCGGCTCGAGCGTAGCCCCGCGCAGGTGGTGCTGCGCTGGCACCTGCAGCTCGGCAACATCGTGATCCCGAAGTCCGTGACGCCCGAACGCGTCAAGGAGAACATCGCCGTCTTCGACTTCGAGCTGACCGAATCCGACATCGACCAGATCAACGGCCTCGAGCGCGGCGACCGGACCGGCTTCCACCCGGACGAGTTCAACGGCTTCCCGGAGGACTTCGCAAAGAAGGCCTGACCTCAGGCCCCGCACGAGCAGACGGTCGTTCCGTCTGCGGGGATGCGGTGGGATCCGGAGCCCGGCCCCGGCCCGCGTTGCCCGGCCCGGATTCGGGCAGGCCGGCCCGGCTCAGGCCCGCCGGCGGCGTCTCGGCTGTCGGCGCGCCAGCATGGGCACCATCGCGACGACGATGAGCGCCGCGCCGACGGCGGCGATGGGGGAGATGCCCTCACCGAACGCGGCGGCGCCGATGCCGATCGCCACGACCACCTCCCAGTAGGACAGGCTGGAGAGTTCGGCGGCGCGCAGGTGCTTGCCCGCGACGACGAGCAGGCCGAGGGCGAGGAGCCCGCAGATGAGGAAGAACGCGCCGGCCCAGGCCCAGTTCTGCGCCGTCATCCCGGACAGGTCCGGCCGGGTCACCGCCACCATCGCGCCGGTGCCGAGAGCCCCGAAGACGAAGTTCCAGAAGCTCCGCACGTCAGCGGGCATGTCGGTCCGGTAGCGGTAGCAGAGCAGCGCGACCGCGTAGCAGACACCGGAGATCACTCCGAGGATCGTGCCGAGAGTCTCCTGCTCCGGCGTGTGCGTGGACGCGGCTCCCGAGGTGAGCAGGCCGGCGGCCAGAACCATCCCGATCGAGCCGATCCCCAGGGACAGGACGTCCACCCGGCCCGGCCGCTCCTTCAACAGCACCCGGGCGAGGACGGTCGCCAGCACCGGACCGATGTAGTGGAGCACGACGGCGCGGGAGAGGTCGGTCAGCACGGTCGCGGACAGATAGGTGGCCAGCGAGAGGCCGAGGAACACGCCGCCGAGGACCACCGAAGGTGACAGGCGCACGCGACGCAGTTGCCCGAGCCGACCGGCCAGCGCGAGGACCACGAGAGTCCCGAGTGCGCCGACCAGCATCCGGCCGAGCGTCAAGGACTCGCCGATGACCGCACCGGACGGCGTCGCCATCCGGCTGAACAGTCCGGCCGCACCCATCGTGGTGGCGGAGATGATGATCGCGAGGATGCCGAGCCGCCGGTTCGGGCCGAGGCGGGCAGGATGCGGCTCGCGAGTGGACCCGGGATCGGGCGCATGGGTCTGCTCGGCGGCGAGCGGGGGCGTACCGACGGTGAGTGCCACGGGACTCCTTGGGACAGGGCGCAGGGACGCCTGGGACGGGGTGGTGGTTCCCCGCTCTGTCATCGGACCTGAGAGTTTTCGCGAGCCGTGACCCGCTTACACCGTCGGTGAACCCCGAAGGGTTGCTTTCCAGAGGAGCCTCGCCGCTGGCGGTCCAAGGGGCCTGAGAGTTTCCCGGGGAGGTTGCTCCTTCGGCGCCCGCTGGTGCGGGACTCTCCCGCCGTGGTTCGGTGGCATTCAGTTGTCGTACAGGTCCATTATGCCGATGATCGGCATGGTTCCGGCAGCGCGCCGCGGTGAGATCCCTGCCACACCGCGGTCACGCCGGTGCCGGCTAGGCGCTCGTGCCCGCCCGGGTCGCGGCCACGCGCGCCGCGATCGCTGCGTCGATGACGGCCGGGTCGTAGACGAGGTCGACGACCTTGCGGGTCAGGCCGACGACCGCACCGTCGGCCCCGAGGTGAGCGGCGCCCACCACCAGGTGCCGCCGGGCACGTTCGGTCACGTCCTCGCGGATCAACGCGTCGATCCGCGCGACCACACGGGGCAGCCGGCCGAGCGAACCGCCCAGGACCAGGTTGTCCGGGTTGACCGCCGCCACCACGGTGGCGAGCACCCGGGACAGGCGCGCGGCGGCGTCGTCCACGGCTGCGCACACGACCGGGTCCCCGGCCGCGATGCGCTCGGTGATGTCCTTCAGGTCGCGCACGCCGGTGTCGGCGAGCCGACGGATCAGCGCGTGTCCGGACGCCCAGGCGGCCAGGCAGCCGCGCCGCCCGCAGGTGCACATCGGACCCTCGTCGCTGATCCGGACGTGGCCGATGTCCCCGGCGGCACCGTCGGAACCCTCGAGCACGTGCCCGGTGTCGACGATGCCGGCGCCGATGCCGGTCGCGTACTTGATCGCGAGGACCGAGCGGTCCGCACCGATCACGCTCGACTCGCCGAGTGCGAAGGCGCGGGCGTCGTTCTCGATCACCACCGGTACCCCCCAACGCTCGCGCAGGCTCTCGAAGACCGGATACCCGTCCCACTGCGGCATGGTGGTGGAGGTGCCGAGCACGCCGGTGCCGGGGTCGACCGGGCCCGGGATGCCGAGGGCGACGCCGATCAGGGTCTCGTCCTGTCCTGCACGCAGGAGTACGTCGCCGATCTGTGCGACCTGCTCCAGGTACCCCTGCGCGTCGGTGTCGATGTCGATGGCGACGTCCCGCATCCGCCGGATCCCGGCGTCCACCCCGGTCACGCAGATCCGTGCGTGGGTCTGGCCGAGGTCGAGGACCAGGACGACCCGACCGCGCGTGTCCCAGCGCAGCAGCTCGGAGCGTCGGCCCGGCCCTCGGGTCCCGCCGCCCGGGGGCGCCGACCCGTCCTGGTAGACGTAACCGTGCTGGAAGAGCGCGTCCAGACGGTCGAACAAGGTGGTCCGGGACAGGCCCGTCGCGGACAACAGCTGCTGCCGCGTCCAGCCCGGCCGGGACCGGATGAAGGACACGAGTGCGCCGTGGGAGGTCGCCGGGAGCGTCGCCGTGACGGTCGGCGGCGGGCCCGCGTGCGGGGCCGGCGGAGGGGGCGCGGGAGGCGACGCGGGTGGGTCCGTGGCCATCGACTGCCTTCCTCGATCCGGTCCGGGAGCGGCGAACGATCGCCGGTCCCCTTGCGCCGGCGGCTCGGCGTGAGCGCTGCGGCGTGTCGCAATGATGACACGTTGACGTCTCTCGAACAAGCAGTTATGTTCAGGGCGCGAACACAATTCGCAGGACCCACGCCAGACCCACGAAGGACGAAGATGCCCGACGTCGCCACCCCGCTGATGCACGCTGCCGCCGATGTGCTGCGTGCCAATGACCGGGGCGAACGCACGGTTGCCGCGCCGCGGCTGTACCCGCACCAATGGTCGTGGGATGCCGCGTTCGTGGCGATCGGCTGGGGAACCGTGTCGGTGCCGCGTGCACTCGACGAGCTCCGCCACCTGCTCCGTGGTCAGTGGGCGACCGGGATGATCCCGCAGATCGTCTTCAGCGCCGAGCCCGGCTACTTCCCCGGCCCGGACCGGTGGCGGACGCAAGGTCTGCCGGCCGTGCCGACCGACGTCCAGACTTCGGGAATCTGTCAACCGGCCGTACACAGCCTGGCGGTCTGGGTGATCGGGGAACAGGCCCGCCGCAACGGTGGCGCCGACGCAGAGGCGTTCGAGGCGTTCCTCGACGACACGTTCGAGGCGTGGTTCCGCTGGCATGCGTGGCTCGACGACGCTCGCGGGTCGCACCCGAGCGGGCTCATCGAGATCCACCATCCGTGGGAGTCCGGCATGGACAACTCGCCCCGCTGGGACGCCGCGTGCGCTCGGGTGCAGGTGGGGCAGATGGCACCGTACGTCCGGGAGGACACCAAACACGTCGCGGACGTGGAGCAACGGCCGGCGGACGCCGACTACGACCGCTACCTCTGGCTCGTCGAACAGCTCGTCTCGGTCGGGTACGAGGACGCGGCGGCGCGCGAGGTGATCGACTTCCGGGTCGGCGACGTGTTCTTCACGGCCACCCACGCCCTGTCCGCCGAAGTCCTGGCCACCCTGGGCGACCGGCTCGGCCGGACCGCGCAGGCGAGCACGCTGCGGCGCATGGCCGGCCGGGCGAGGGCCGCCGTCGCCGCCACCGCGGACCCCGAGACCGGGCACGCCCGGGACTTCGACATGCGGGCCGAGGAGTGGCTCAGCGCCGACACCATCGGCGGCTTCGCGGCGCTGATCTGCGGCGCCGAGCCGGACGTCTACGCCCGTCTGACGAGCGACCTGCTCGGTCCCGACTGGTGCGCTCACCCGCGGCTCGCCAACCCGCTGCCGCCCACCACGTCCCCGGACAGTCCGGTGTTCGTGAGCCGGAACTACTGGCGCGGTCCGCAGTGGCCGGTGATCACCTGGCTGTTCACCTGGGCCCTGCGTCACCACGGCCAGACCGAGGCGGCTGACACCATCGCGGCGGCCGGCCGCGGCCAGCTCGCCGACGGCAGCTTCTCCGAGTACTACGACGCGGTCACCGGCGCACCGCTCGGCAGCAGGAACCAGTCCTGGACCGCCGCGGCCGCACTGGCCTGGGCCGCGGACGAGGAATCATGACGCCGGGCGCGCACGCCGTCGGGACGTCACCCGCACCGTGGGTGGGCCGGTCCCGCCCCTCGCTCGAGGGCAACGACATCGTCACCGGCGCCATCACCTATGTGACCGACCGGCGCGAGGAGGGCATGCTGCACGGCTACGTGCTGCGCAGCACGGTGCCGCACGCACGCATTGACGGGATCGACGTCAGCGCGGCCCTCGCGCTGCCTGGCGTGGTCACCGTGGTCACGGCGGCCGACGTGCCCGTCAACGCCCTCGGCCCTCGCGACGTCGACGGCCCCGCACTCGCCGACACGGTGGTCCGCCAGGTCGGTGAGGCGATCGCCCTCATCGCCGCCACCGACGCCCGGACCGCGGAGGCGGCGGCCGGGCTGATCGGGCTCGACCTCACCGCGCTGCCGGTCGTCGACGGCCCGGCCGCCGCGGCCGCACCGGACGCGCCGCAGCTGCACGAGAGTGGCAACGTCTCGGGCGCCATCGCGTTCTCCTCCGGAGACGTCGAGGCCGCCCTCGCCGACGCCCACCTGGTGCTGCGCCGCTCCGTGCACACGCCGGCCCAGGAGCACGTCGCGATCGAGACACCCGGCGGGGTCGCCCGCTGGGATGCCGACGCGACATCGGTGACCATCTGGTGCGGGTCGCAGAACCCGGGCCTGCACCAGCGCAAGGTGGCCCGCGCCCTGGACATCCCGCAGGAGTCGGTGCGGATGATCGCCAACCCCGTCGGCGGTGCGTTCGGCTCCCGCAACGACGACCCGATGCCGGTCTTCCTCGCGCTCCTGGCCCGCCGAGCCGGCGCCCCGGTGCACGTGCACATGACCCGCGAGGACGTCATGGCGGCCGGGGCCAAGCGGCACCCGTTCTGGACGTCGATCGACATCGGGTTCGCCGCTGACGGCCGGATCCTCGGCTCGGCCGTGCGCGCCGTCGCGGACACCGGCCCCATCATCACCTCGGGCCCGAACGTGATGAAGACCTCGGCGGAGATGTCCACCGGCCCGTACGGGTTCGACGTCGCCTCCTTCGACGGCACCGTCTACTACACGAACAACGCCAACGCCGGCGCGTTCCGCGGCTACGGCGTACCCCAGGTCGCGTTCGCGATCGAGAACGCGATCACCGAGGCCGCCCACGAACTCGGCCTCGACCCCGCCGAGGTCCGCCTGCGGAACGTGCTCGACGGCGGCGACCGCCACAGCCTGTACCGGCACCGGACCACGACGAGCCTGAACGTACGCGCGACCCTGCGCACCGCCGTCGAGCATCCGCTCTGGGCGCAGCGGCGCCAGTGGCAGGCCGGCGCCGTCGGACCGTGGCGCCGCGGCACCGGCATCGCGGTCGCCATGAAGGGCGTCGGCATGGGCTCCGGGACCGGTGACACCGCGCGAGCCCGGCTGCACATCGACGACCGTGGGCACGTCATCATCTGGGCCGGGCCGAACCACACCGGCCAGTCCATCCAGACCACCTACGGGCAGGTCGCCGCGGACGCGCTCGGACTGCCCATCGAGACCATCGACGTTCGCGTCGGGGACACCGGCGAGGTGCCGGAGTCGGGCCCGACGGCGGCGTCCAGGTCCACCTATGCCGGTGGCGCCGCGGTGCGTGCGGCGTGCGACGAGCTCGTCGAGCGGTGCCGCGGACTAGGTCTGCCCCTGGCCACCGACGCCGCGGGCGTCGGGACGAAGCTCGTCGAGCTCGGCGAGGCCGAGGTGAACGCCGAGTTCCGGCTCCCGGACACCGACGACATCGGCATCGTGCCGCCGGAGCAGCTCGCGACGTTCGCACCGCACCGCGTGTACGGCACCTGCACCCAGGTGGTCCGCGTCGAGGTGAACACCCTCACCGGTGAGGTCCGGGTCCCGGAGCTGTTGTGCGTGCTCGACTGCGGCACCCCGATCAACCCGGCGGCCACGATCGGACAGGCGGAGGGCGGCATCCTGCAGGGCCTCGGCATGGCGATCATGGAGGACCACCGGGTCAGCGAGGGGATCCCCCGCACCACCAGCCTCGAGAACTACCTGGTTCCGACCATCGCGGACACCCCCCGCATGCACACGCTGTTCATCGAGGGCAGCGAGGACTCCGGACCGTTCGGCGCGAAGGGCATGTCCGAGGTCGTCGTGGTGCCGACCCCGCCGGCGATCGCCGCCGCGATCCGGGACGCCGTCGGGGTACTCCCGCAGGAACTGCCCGTCACGCCGGAACGAATGCTCGCCCTGATCGAGGAGGCACCATGCATGTGAACGGAGACCCGGTCGCCACGCCCGCCGAGGCCGACCACGGACTGCGCCTGCTCGACTACCTGCGCGACCATCTCGGCCTGACCGGCGCCAAGGAGGGCTGCGGCATGGGGGAGTGCGGGAGCTGCACCGTCATCATCGACGGCCGGGCGATCACCTCCTGCCTGGTGCTCGTCGGTCAGGTGCTGGACGCCGAGATCCGCACCGTCGAGGGACTCGCCGCGGCCGGGCACGGCCCGCTCCAGGACGCGTTCGTGGCACGGCAGGCCGTGCAGTGCGGCTACTGCATCCCCGGCGTCCTGAACTCCTGCGCCGCGCTGCTGGACCGGGACCCGGACCCGACCGACGCCCAGATCTGCGAGGCGCTCGACGGCAACCTGTGCCGCTGCACCGCCTACAACCGGTTCTACGACGCGGTTCACGACGCCGCCGCGGCCCGCCACCCGAACGGCGCCGGCGCATGACGCCCGCGACCCCCACGCTGCTGCGGCCCACGGACCCCGCGGACGTGTCCCGACTGCTGGCCGGGGCACGCGCCGTCGCGGGTGGCACCGACCTGCTCGTCCAGCGCCGCGCCGGGGCCGAGATGCCCACGCTCGTCGACCTCAGCGGGCTCGCCGGTACGCGCCCGGCGGTCGTCAGGGACGACGCGACCGGCGAGCTGACGCTCTCCGCAGTCCACCCGCTCACCGACATCGCCGACGGAGCCGCCCGCGCGTTCCCCGCGCTGACTGCCGCGATCGGCCAGTTCGCCTCGACCACGATCCGCAACCGCGCCACCATCGGCGGCAACCTGGTCACCGGCTCCCCGGCCGCGGACACCGCGCCGGCCCTGCTCGCGGCCGGTGCGGTGGTCGATATCGTCACCCCCGACGGCGCCCGGCGCACCGTGGACCTCGCCGACTTCCTGCTCGGTCCCCGGCGTGTGGACCTGGCCGTCGGCGAGTGGGTCACGAGCGTGCGTGTCCCACAGCCACCTGCCGAGGGCGGGTTCCGCAAGATCGGCGGCCGGCGTGCGCAGGCGATCTCGTTCCTCAACCTCGCGTGGCAGTGGCACCGGGAGCCCGACGGCCGGCTCACCGGCGTGCGGCTCGCGATGGGGTCCGTCGCACCCACGGTGGTGCGGCTACGTACCGCAGCGGCTGCCCTCGAGGCACAGATACCCACCCAGGACGTGGTGGACGCAGCCGTTGCCGTGATCGATGCCGACATCAGCCCGATCGACGACCTGCGCGCCAGCGCGCACTACCGCCGCCGATGCGCGAGGGGACTTCTGCGCGAGGCCCTCCTTCCGCCGTCGCCCGGCGAGCGACCCGACCAGTACGTGACCCCCACCACGAGAGAGAAGAACCAGTGAACGTAGGCGTCACCGTCCGCCTGGACCAGCCGATCACCGCCGCCGCCGAGGGCGCGCGGCGCGCCGAGGACCTCGGGTTCTCGACCGTGTGGCTCGCGGACCACTACTTCCACCGTGACGTCTCAGCGGCACTCGCCCTGATGATGGCGAGCACCGAGCGGGTGCGGCTCGGGACGGCCGTGATGTCCCCGTTCCTGCGCCACCCCACGCTGCTCGCGAGCCTCGCCGCCACCTTGCGCGAGATCGGGCCGGACCGGTTCGTGCTCGGACTGGGCACCGGCGGCTACGAGTTCGCCAGCGAGATGGGCATCTCGATGCGCCGTCCGCTGCAGATCACCCGCGAGACCGTGCAGATCGCCCGTGAGCTCGGCCGCGGTACGGCGCACGTGACCGGCGAGACGTTCTCCGCCGACGGGTCCGTGCTGCGCTGGGCACCGCAGGACGGCCCGCTCTACCTCGCCGCCCGCGGCCCGAAGATGCTCGAGCTCGCAGGTGCGATCTCCGACGGTGTGATCACGCACGGCATCTCCGCCGGGCACATCGACTTCGTCAAGGACAAGGTGGCCGCCGGCGGCGCCGAGCGCACCGACACCGCGGCGATCTGCCTCATGCTCGACGTCGAGATCAACGACGACCGGACCGAAGCCCTACGGGCGCTCAAGCCCCGCTGCGTCACCATGGCCGGCGGCTCCTATGCCGACGAGCTCATCGGGATCTACGGCCTCGACGCCGACGAGGTCCAAGCCCTACGTGCCACCGTGCGCAGCGGCGACCGCGCCGCCGCCGCGACCCAGGTCACCGATTCGATGGCCGAGGCATTCGGCCTCGCCGGGTCTGCCGAGCATGTCGCCGCCGGGCTGCGCACCCTGTTCGAGGCGGGCGTGGACGAGGTCATCGTCAGCGTCGGCGGCTCGACCCCCGACCAGACCGCACACCAGCTCACCGCACTCTCGAAGGCCATCTCCTCATGACCACGCTGCCCCAGTCCGTCACCGTCCTCGGCTCCGGAGCCGGCGCCCTGTCCAGCGCCATGGAGCTCTCGCTCGCCGGCGTGGATGTGACCGTCGCCGACTTCGAGCGGTTCCGCACGAACATCGACGCGATCAACACCCACGGCGCGATCCGTCTGAAGTCGCCGTGGCACCGGATCACCGAGAGCCCCGCGCGCGGCAGCCTCGACCCTGCCGCCGCCATCCGTGAGGCGGATGTGCTCGTGGTGTCGGTACCCGCGTTCGGGCACGACGCGTTCGCGGACCTCCTCGCCGCGAACCTGTCCGGTGGCGAGCAGGTCATCTTCGCGGGTGAGGGCGGCGGCAGCCTCGCGCTCGTGGCCGCGATGCGCCGCGCCGACCGCCGCGTCGGGGTCGACATCGCCGAGCTGAACAGCCTCCCGTATGGCGCCCGGGTCCGGGAACCGGGCCTGATCACCGCCTCTCGCAAGGTGGGCGGCACGATCGCGGCGGGGATGCCGGCCGGGAACCGCGCCGTGCGGACCGCGTGCACGATCTGGTCCTCGGTGAGTGCGGGGGAGAGCGTCCTGGAGACCGTGCTGCTGAACTTCAACGCGATCGACCACGTGCCGCCGATCCTGGCCAACCTGGGCGCCATCGAGGGCAGGCCGGGCAAGTTCCTGCTCTGGGGCGAGGGCGCCAGCCCGGCGGTGGCCCGGTTCATCGGGGCGATCGACGCCGAGCTGATCGACATCCGCCGGGCCCTGGGATTCGCCAACCTCAAGGGTTACGAGACCTACCTCGTGGAGCAGGGCTTCGCGCCGAAGTTCCTCGACGACCTGCACGCCACCCTGCAGTCCTCCGCGTTCTCCGACTCGACGTTCGGCACCGGCCCGAACGCGCTCGAGAGCCGGTACATCACCGAGGACGTGCCCTACGCGCTGTGCCTGATGGCCTCGATCGGCCGTGAGGTCGGCGTGCCGACCCCCACGGTCGACGCGATGATCCACCTGGCCGGCATCGCGACCGGGACGGACTACCGGGCGCAGGGGCGCACGCTGGCCACGTTCGGGCTCGACGGCGTGGGCCGGGACGGCCTGCTCGAGGCCACCCGGACCGGGTGGTGGTGACCGGCGTGGGTTCCCCGACCGTGCTGACCGGTCTCGCCGTCGCCGACGCGACGAGCGAGCCGTTGCCGGCGACCGCCACGGTCGCCGGTGGTGCGGTGCGCGTCGAGACGCTCACCGGCGGAACGGACCAGGGCGTCCACGCGGCCGGGGCCGCGCTGCTGCCTGGACTGGTCAACATGCACGACCACCTGCGGGCGTTCCTGCCCACCGGGCGCGCGTCCGAGGGGATGCCGCTGGCCACCGCGATCACGTCTTCGGCGGCTGCCCAAGCGGTCGCCGAGCCGGCGGACTACCGGGCCCTGACCGCGCTGGGCGCCGCCCGTCAGGTCCGCGCCGGCGTGACCACCGTCGTGGACCACGTGTACCCGCTGCACCGGGACGGCCTGCTCGAAGCGGTCGTCGAGGGACACCGGACCGTCGGCCTGCGCGGGTACGTCGCGCTCGGGATCATGACCCGCGGTGCGGCGGAACTGTGCACCTCGGTGGAGGACGTGATCGGCCTCGCCGAGCAGGCCGCCGACGTACTGCTGCCCCGCGAGCAGCTCTACCTGGCGCCGGTGTCCATGCGGTCCAACGCCCCGGACGACTACGCGGTCGCGGCGCGGGCGGCCGAGCGGCTCGGCGTGCGGCTGTACACCCACATCGCCGAGACCCAGGCCGAGGTGGACGCCTGCCACGCCGAGCACGGGGTCCGGCCCGTGGAACTGCTCCACCACGCCGGGTTCCTGCGCCCCGGTACGGTCCTGGTCCACGGCGTCCGGCTCAGCGACGCCGAGATCGCCCTGATCGCAGGCAGCGGTGCGGTACTGGCGTACTGCCCCACGAACCACCTTCGCTTCGCGAAGGGGTTCGCGCCGGTCACCGACCTGCTCGCCGCGGGCGCCGCCGTCACGCTCGGCGTCGACGGCATGGAGAGCCCGTTCCACGAGATGCGCCAGGCGGTCTACGCCCAGGGGCAGGCGGCCGGCGACCCCGGCGCCCTGACCTCGGCCCAGGCCTTCGACATGGCCACCGGCGCCGGCGCCCGCGCACTCGGGCTGCCCGAAGGGCTCGACGGCGGCGACCTGGTCCGCATCGACCTCACCGCACCGGCCCTGCAGCCCTTGGCGGACCCGGTGTGGTCCGTCGTCCACCGTGCCTCGCCGGCCCACGTCACCGACGTGGTCGTGGCCGGTCGGCACATCCTGCGCGACGGCGAGCTCACGGTTGCCGACGACGTCGCCATCGCCGAGGAGGCGGCCTCCGTGATCCGGAATCTCGCCGCCCGTACCGGTTCCAGCGTCCCGCAGTTCTGGGACATCCCCTCCCGCATAGCTCCCCCTCAGTGAAGAGACAAGGAACGAAGAACATGAGCACTTCCTCTCCCCGCCTCAGCCGCCGTCAACTGCTCGCCATCGGTGGCGGCGTCGCGTCCGGCCTCACCCTCGCCGCCTGCGGCACCGGCTCCGGTGGCGGCGGTGACGACCCGACCGGCGGCGGCTCCGGTTCCGGCGGTGGTGGCACCCTGGAGCTCTGGGCCAACGCGGCGATCGCCGGTGACTCGGACTCGGGCCTGCAGCGCGCCGTCCTGGCGTGGGGTGAGGCCAACGGCGTCACCGTGAACGTCCAGGGCATCCCCACGCAGGACCTCGTCCCCAAGCTGACCACCACGAGCAGCGGTGGGTCCGGCCCGGACGTGGCGATCGTGGACGTGTCCTCGGTCCCGCAGCTCGCGGCCGCGCAGGTGCTCGCCGACGTCACGGACCAGGCGAGCTCGGTGACCGGCGACTTCGGCGACGAGCTGCTCGCCAGCTCGAGCTATGAGGGCAGCCTCTTCGGGCTCCCGTACACGACGAACAACGTGGGCCTCTACTACAACCGTGAGCTCCTCGACGGCGCCGGCATCGCGGTGCCGACCACGTGGGACGAGCTGCGTGATGCCGCGATCGAGCTCACCGGCGGGGACCAGTACGGGTACATGATGGGCGCCCAGGGCCAGGGTGCGTTCCTGTTCTGGCCATGGCTGTGGCAGAACGGCGGGACCATCCTCAGCGACGACCTCACCACCGCGACGTTCGCCGATGAGCTGGGCCAGGAGGCCTTCGCGTTCTATGCCGGCCTCGCGGTCGGAGACAAGGTGGCGCCGCCGGAGTTCGTCGGGTCCAACGCCAGCTGGGACCAGTACGTGGCCCCGTTCGTCCAGGGTCGCTGCGCCATGATGGCGATCGGGCCCTGGGGCACGGCGCCCATCGTCGAGGGAAACCCGGACCTGGACTGGGCGGTGGCACCGCTGCCCGGCGGCGCCGAGCAGGCGTCCATCCTCGGCGGGGCGACGATCAGCGTCGGGCACAACTCCGGCCAGAGCGATCTGGCCTGGGAGCTGGTCAACTGGCTGACCGCCTCCGACCAGATGCCCTACATCCAGGACACCGGCAACATCCCGGGCCGCCGGGACGTCATCGACTCCGACTGGGCCTCCGAGGACCCCGACCGGCTCGTGTTCGTCGAGCAGATGGAGGTCTCCAGGGCCCGCCCGGCACTGCCCGTCTGGGGCGACATCGAGTGGGGTGTCATGGCCAACATGTGGGACGCGGTGATCCAGGGACAGCAGGCCCCCGCCGACGCCCTGGCCGCCGCCGCAGAAGAGACCAATCAGAAGCTCTCCAGCTAGTCCGCAACCGAGCCGGTCGCCCTACCCGAGCGGCGACCGGCTCCGGACCCGAGCCAGGAAGACCATGGCAACCATCACCACTGAGCGCCCGCGCACGTCGCCGGAGCAAGCAGCCCACGCGCGCAGGCAGCGCGTCCGTAGGCAACGCCTGGCGCCGATCCTCTACATCGGACCGGCCTTCGTGGCCATCGCACTGATCATCGGGTACCCGGTGTTCAACGCGATCGGCACCAGCTTCCTGAACGCGAGCCTGCTCGCGCCGGGTCAGGACACGTTCGCCGGGTTCGACAACTTCACCGGACTCTTCCGCGACCCTGCGTTCTGGGTCGTCATGGGTCGCACCCTGGTCTGGGCCGGCGCCGCGCTCATCGTGCAGGTCGGCCTCGGGCTCGTCATCGCGAACACGCTGAACAAGAAGTTGTTCGCACGGGGTGCGATCCGGACCACGCTGATCGTGCCCTGGGTGGTGCCGACCGTGCTGGTCGCGCTGATCTGGCGGTTCCTCCTGGACCCGGTCTCCGGCCCCATCAACGAGGTGCTGCGCGGCACCGGGCTCTGGGAGAACCCGCCGGTCTGGCTCGCCGATACCCGGTTCGTGCTCGGTGTCCTGGTCCTGATCAGCGCCTGGAAGTGGACACCGTTCACCGCGGTGATCCTGCTCGCGGGGATGCAGCAGATCCCGCCGGAGCAGCACGAGGCCGCGATGATGGACGGTGCGAACGCCTGGCAGCGGTTCCGGAACGTGACCGTGCCCGGCATCCGCACCTCGCTCGCGCTGGTCACGCTCACCACGATCTCCGGCGCCATCAACAACTTCAACGGCATCTGGCTGTTCACCCGCGGCGGGCCCGTGGGTGCCACGGAGATCCTGACCACGATGGCCTACCGGACCGCGTTCACCGAGTTCGATTTCGGCAAGGCCGCGGCCATCTCCGTGATCATCTTCGTGATGATGATGGCGGTCGCCGTCGTGTACTTCTACGTGGTCGAGGGACGTAAGGGAGACAAGCGGTGACTACCAGGACCACACGCCCGCGCCGCCGGGACCGGCGGTACGCCTCGCCCGGCGCCCACGCGTTCGCGATCCTGCTGCTGCTCGGCACCCTGCTGCCGTTCACGTGGATGGTGCTGTCCGCGTTCAAGACCCCGATGGAGCTCAACGGAGTCGACAAACGCCTGCTGCCCGGCGGGTTCTACCTCGGCAACTTCGAGAAGATCGCGGACACGAACTTCTTCACGTACTTCCTGAACTCCGTGATCGTCGCGGCCGCCACGACCACGATCGCGTTGCTGCTCGCGATCCTGGCCGGCTACGGCTTCGCCAGGTTCACGTTCATCGGTAACCGCGGCATGCTGCTCATCGTCGTTGCCGCGCAGATGTTCCCGGCGGTCATGCTCGCGATCCCGCTGTTCATCACCGTCAAGACCCTCGGCCTGCTCGACTCGCTGACCGGTCTGATCCTGGTCTACATCTCGTTCGCGCTGCCGTTCTGCATCTGGCTGATGCGCAACTACTTCATGGCGGTCCCGGTGGAGACCGAGGAGGCCGCCTTCATCGATGGCTGCTCCCGGTTCCGGGCGCTGTGGCAGGTGGTCCTGCCACCGGCGATGCCCGGCGTGATGGCGGCGGCGGTGTTCACGATCATCCAGGTGTGGGAGGAGTTCCTCTATGCCAACACGTTCATCGACACCGACGCCAAGCGCACCTTGTCCGTCGGCCTGAACTCCCTGATCGGGGAGTTCACCACCGACTGGGGCCGTCTCCTGGCAGCCGGGGTGCTCGTGATGATCCCGGTGCTCGCCATCTTCGGCTATCTGCAGCGGTACGTCACCCAGATCGCGGGCGGCGGGGTGAAGGGCTGAATGACCGCACATCTCCTGCTCGGGGCGCACCTGGCCTCCGGTGAACGCGTCGACGTGCGCATCGAGGGTGAGCAGGTCGCCACGGTGCTCCCGGCGGGCTCGCCGGACAGGGGCGACGACGGACCTGCCGGTTCGAGCACGGACCTGACCGGGTACCTGCTCGCCGGGGCGTTCGTCGAGCCGCACGCGCACCTGGACAAGGTGTTCACCGCGGATCGGGTACCCACCGGTGACGGCACCCTCGCCGGGGCGATGGCCGGTTATCAGACGATCCTCGCGGACGCGACCGATGCGGACGTGCAGTCCCGCGCGCGGCGCGCGCTGCGTGCCCTGGTCGCCAACGGGACGACGGCGGTGCGTAGCCACGTCGGGTGCGGCCGCCTCCTCGGGGTGCGTGCGGTGGCGTCGCTCGTGGCCGTGCGGGAGGACCTGCGGGACCTCGTGGACCTGGAGCTGGTCGCGCACGTGGGCGGCCCAGGGGTGGGGGAGACGTGGCGCGTCCACCGGCACCGCCTCACCGACGCCCTCGACGCCGGCGCCGACGCCGTGGGCGGCAACCCGTCGAACGAGGCGGACCCGGTCGCCGCGCTGGAGGAGTGCGTCGCGGTCGCGGCCGAGCGGGGCGTGCCCGTGGATCTGCACATCGACGAGACCTCCGACCCCTCCATGCTGCTGCTGCGCCGCCTCGCCGTCCTCGCCCCGCAGTCGGGCGTGCCGGTCACCGCGAGCCACTGCGTCTCACTCGGCTTCCAGGACCCTGACGTCGTCGCCGACGTGGCCGCCGAGGTCGCCGCAGCCGGGGTGTCCGTGGTGACCCTGCCGGCGACGAACCTCTACCTGCAGGGCCGGGACACCTGGCCCCGGCCCCGGGGCCTGACCGCCGTCGACGCCCTGCTGGCGGCGGGGGTGCGCGTCGCGGCAGGTGGCGACAACGTGCGCGACCCGTTCAACCCGGCCGGCCGGCTCGACCCGCTCGAGACCGCGTCCCTGGCCGTCACCGCGGCCCACCAGAGCCCGGAGCGGGCCTGGTCGATGATCGGCGCCGAGGCCCGCGCCGTCATCGGCCGGCCACCGGCCGGCCCGGTGCCCGGCGCGCGGGCCGACCTGGTCGCGATCCGAGCCGATTCAGTGGGCGACGCCGTCGCCCTCGCCCCGGCCGAGCGGCTCGTCTGGCGAGCCGGACGTCTCGTGGCACGCACCGCCGTCGACCGTTCCGGCCCCGTCCACGAGGTGACCGGATGAGCGTCGCCGCCACCCGCCCCGGGTCGCTGTGGGCGATCGAGGAGATCCGCGCGGTCTTCGTGCTGTGCTTCGCGGGCCTGACCAGTTTCTCCATCACGCTCGCCGCCCTGCCGGCCTGGGCGGCCCAGCAGGGCCACGCGGACACCGTCGTCGGCACCGTGACCGGCGTGATGCTCGGCGTCACCGTGCTCGTCCAACTCGGCTCGGCCACGCTCATGCGCCGGTACTCGACGCGCACGCTGCTGATCGTGGGATGTCTGCTGCTCGGCCTGCCGTCGCCGCTGTACCTGCTCGGCACCGATCTGTGGGCGCTGTATGCGATCTCCGCCGTGCGGGGCGTCGGGTTCGCCCTCGTCACGGTCGTCGGCGCGCTCGCGATCCCGCGCGCCGCCCCCGCGCACCGGCGCGGCGAGGCGATCGGTATCTTCGGCCTGGCCGCAGCGGTCCCGATGATGCTCGGCATCGCCGGCGGCGCCGCGCTGACCCTGGGCGGGTCCTTCCCCGTCGTCGCGACGCTCGGCTTCGTTCCGGTGGTGGCGCTCGTCGCGGCCCACCCCGTCTCCCGCACCCCGCTCGGTGGCCCGGTGAGCGGATCCGGCTCCTGGCGGCGGGTGCTGCTTCCACTGCTGATCCCGGCCGCGGTGCTGCTGACCGTCACGGCCGCCGGGGGAGGCCTGGTGACGATCCTGCCGCTCCAGTTGCCCGCGGGCGCCACGGCCGGGACCGCGCTGCTCGTGTACGGGGCCGTCGGGATGGTGGCCCGGTGGCGGATCGGCCATCTCACCGACCGGATCGGGCACCGCGGTCTGTACCCGCTGCTGCTGGTGGTGGGCGTCGCCGGCCTGATCCTGACCGCGCACGGCCTCGCGGAAGGAACCGTGGCCACGCTCATGGTGGGTGCCGCCCTGTTCGGACTCACCTACGGCGGCATGCAGACGGTCCTGCTGGACCTGAGCTACAAGGCCGTGCCCGAGGCGGACGCGCCCACCGCGAGCGCGGTCTGGAACGCGGCGTTCGACGGTGGCACCGCAGCCGGGGCGTCCGTGCTCGGTTTCGCGGCCGGTACCGCCTGGAGCGGTGACGGTGCACTGCTCGCCGGTGCGGCCGCCGTCGCCGTCGTGGGCATCATGGGGCTCGCACCGGTGCTCGCGCGCCGGGCCCCCGCACGCACCGACCGAGAGGACACCCCGTGATCATCACCGACGTCAGGTGCGTCGAGTACGTGGGGCACATCGACGCCCCGGAGCCGATCTTCGCCGACCGGCTGCGCCGCCCGAGCGACGTGTACCCGGAGTTCCGCGCAGCCGGTGCGCAGGAGTTCCCCGAGGTGGCCCCGGGGCGCTACGAGATCCGCTCGACGTTCCTGCACATCGAGACCGACACCGGCCTGGTCGGAAGCACCGCGCAGCTGTCCGGCGAGCAGGCGTTCATCATCACGCGCTCGCTCCGGCCGCTGCTGCTCGGCGCGGACCCGCTCGCGACCGAGCGGATCTGGGACGTGCTGTACCGCTCCTCGATCCACGGCCGCCGCGGAGCCGGGATGGTGGCGCTCTCGGCCGTCGACTGCGCCCTCTGGGATATTCGCGGCCAGCACCTCGCGGTGCCCGCACACGTGCTCCTCGGCGGGCCCACCCGAACCGACATCCCGGCGTACGTGTCCACGCTGGGTGAGAGCCTCGACCTGGAGCGGGTCGCGGCGCGCACCGCCGACCTGGTCGCACAGGGTTACCGCGGCCTGAAGTGGTTCCCGCGGTGGGGCCCCGAGGACGGGCGGGCCGGGGTGGATGCCGTCGTCGAGCTCGTCGGCACCGTGCGGGACGCGGCGGGTCCGGACGTCGACATCATGCTCGACGCGTGGAGCGGGTGGGACGTGCCGTTCACCCTCGACGTCGCGCAGGCCACCCGGGACCTGCGCGTGGCCTGGATCGAGGAGCCGCTGCTGGCGGACCAGGCGGCCGGCTACCGGACCCTGCGCGGCCGCCTGCCCGCCGGCGTCCGGATCGCCGGCGGGGAGCACGAGTATGGGCGCTGGGGCTACGCCGACCTGATCGCCACCGACACTCTCGACCTCTACCAGCCCGACCCGCACTGGGACGGCGGGATCTCGGAGACCACGAAGATCATGGCCCTGATCAGCGCGGCCGGCGGGCAGCTCATCCCGCACGGACAGTCGCTGCAGTGCAACGCCGCGGTCTCGTTCGCCGCCTCGCCGGCGCTGATCCCGCAGATGGAGTACCTGGACCGGCTCATGCCGATGTACCAGCACTTCCTCGCCGCGCCGGTTCGTCCGGTCCGGGGCAGGATCGCCGCGCCCACGGAGCCCGGTCTCGGCATGGCGATCGATCGGGCAAGCGTGGTCGCCGAGCGCGTCGTCGGGATCGGCGCATGAGCACCACGGGCTCAGTGGGCGCACCGAGCACCGTGCTGGTGTGCCTGTCCGGCTACCCGCGCGATCTGGTCGAGTCCTGGGTCGTGGGGGCCGGGGACGTCGAGGTGGTGCTCGCCGAAGGTGCCCCGCTCGCGCAGGTCCTGCCGGACCTCGAACGCGCGGACATCGTGGTCGGCGACGCGGCGCGGCGTTACCCCCTGGACGCCGCCGTCCTGGCGCGGATGTGGCGCTGCCGGCTGCTCGTGCACCCAGCCGTCGGACTCGACGGCGTCGTGGACCTGGCCGCCGCGGCGGCCGCGGGCATCCGGGTCGTCAACGCTCCCGGTTACAACGCCGAGGCGGTCGCGGACTGGACCCTGCTGGCCATGCTGACCACCCTCCGGGACGGCGTCGGCGCCGACCGGGACCTGCGCAGCGACGGCTGGCACGCCCGCCCGCTGGGCCGGGAACTGGGCGCCATGACCGTGGGGATCGTCGGCTTCGGCGCGATCGGCCGCGCCGTGCACCGACGGGTGCGCGGCTTCGGCGCCCGGGTGCTGTGCAGCGACCCGCGACCGCTGACCGCCTCGGACACCGAGGGGGCAACCCAGGTGGACCTGGACGAGCTGCTCGCCGCGAGCGATCTGGTCACCCTGCACGCACCGCTCACCGACGGCACCCGGCACCTGCTCGACGCCGCCCGCCTGGCGGGCATGCGGGAGGGCAGCGTCCTCGTGAACGCCGCGCGCGGCGAACTCGTCGACGAGGCCGCGCTGGTCGACGCGCTCCGGGCCGGCCGCCCGGCGGCCGCGGCGCTGGACGTGTTCGCGACCGAGCCGCTGCCACCGTTCAGCCCGTTGCTGGACCTGGACAACGTGTTCTTGACGCCGCACATCGCTGCCGGCACCCAGCAGGCCCGCCAGCGCGTGCGTGCGCTCGTGCGGGACGTGATCCGTGCCGAGCTCGGCACCGCCTGACCTACCCCGACCCACCCGACCCCCGAAGGGAAACCATGCTGCGCCTGGGCTACAAGGCCTCCGCCGAGCAGTTCGCCCCCCGCGACCTGCTCAAGTACACCGTGCTCGCCGAACAGGCCGGCTTCGACTCGGTCTTCGTCAGCGATCACCTCCAGCCGTGGCGCCACGACGGCGGCCACGCGCCGGCCGCGCTGCCATGGCTCGGTGCGGCCGCGGCCAGCACGGAGCGGGTGCTCCTCGGCACGAGTGTGCTGACCCCGACCCTGCGCTACCACCCCGGCGTCGTGGCGCAGGCGTTCGCGACGCTCGGCTGTCTGGCCCCCGGCCGGGTGATCCTCGGCGTCGGCTCCGGCGAGGCGATGAACGAGTCACCGCTCGGTCTCGAATGGCCGGACGGCAAGGAGCGGTTCGCCCGGTTCAAGGAGGCCATCACGCTGATCCAGGCGCTCTGGGCCGGTGAGCGGGTGACGATCGAGGGCAGCTACTACAGCACCCGCAACGCCACCATCTACGACCTGCCAGAGGCCCCGGTGCCGATCTACATCGCGGCCTCGGGCCCGTCGGCCACCCGCCTGGCCGGCCGCCTCGGCGACGGCTTCATCTGCACCAGCGGGAAGGGTCGCGAGCTCTACACCGAGACGCTGCTGCCGGCGCTGGCCGACGGCGCCGCGAAGTCCGGGCGGACCCTCGCGGACCTGGACCTGACGATCGAGGTGAAGGTGTCCTTCGACACCGACCGGGCCCGCGCCATGGACGCGACCCGGAACTGGGGCGCGCTCGCGCTGACGTCGGAGGAGAAGACCGGCGTGGAGGACCCGGTCGAGATGCAACGGCTCTCCGACGCCCTCCCGGTCGAGCGGACCGCGAGCCGATGGATCGTCTCGGACGACCCGGACGAGCACGCCGAAGCGATCTGGTCCTACGTCGAGATGGGCTTCACGCACCTCGTGTTCCACGACCCGGGCGCGGACCAGGCCGCCTTCATCGAGCGCTACGCCGAGCACATCCTGCCCCGGCTCCGGGCGCGGGCGGCGCGCGAGGCCTGATGGACGCCGTCCTCGACGCGATCGTGCGTGAGCGGGAACCGTTCACGCTCGCCACGGTCGTCTCCACCTGGAGCTCGGCGCCCCGCGAGAGTGGGGCGCGGATGCTCGTGCGCTCCGACGGGTCCGTGGTCGGGTCGGTCTCGGGCGGCTGCGTGGAGGGGGACGTCCACGCCCTCGCGGGCGAGGTCCTGGCCGACGGCGTTCCTCGCCTCGTGCGGTACGGCGTCAGCGATGAGGTGGCCGGCGCCGTCGGGCTCACCTGCGGAGGGACGATCGAGGTGCTCGTCCAGCGGGTGGAGCCGGGCGATGCGTCCGCACGAGCCGACGACGGTGGCGGCGCTGCGGTCGCGCTGACGGCATTCGCGGCTGCCGTGGCTGCCGGACGCGCCACCGCCCTGGCCACCGTGGTCGACGGTGCCGAGGGCGCGGTGACGCGTCAGGGCGCCCTGCTGAGTGTCGACGACATGGGCCGGGCGACCGGGGCGACCGGGTCGGCCCGGCTGGACGCGGCTCTGGTGGTCGACGCAGCGGCCGTGCTCGAGACCGGTCGGACGGCGGAGCTCACCTACGGGCTCGACGGATCCCGGCAGGGCGTGGGTATCCGCGTGCTCGTCGAGGTTGTCGCGCCGCCCCCGCGACTGATCGTCGCCGGGGTCACCGACTTCGCCGCCGCCGTGGTGTCCATCGGCGGTTTCCTGGGCTTCGAGGTGACGCTCTGCGACGCGCGGTCGGCCTTCGCCACCCGCGTGCGGTTCCCGGATGCCCACGAGGTCGTGATCGACTGGCCGCACCGCTACCTGGCCGGGGAACTGGCCGCGGGCCGGGTCGACGCCCGTACCGTTGTGCTCGTGCTGACCCACGACCCGAAGTTCGACGAGCCGCTGCTCGAGGTCGCGCTCGGCGCCGACCTCGGCTTCGTCGGGGCGATGGGCTCACGCCGCACCCACGCCGACCGCCTCGACCGCCTCCGCGAACGCGGCCTCGACGAGCACGCCCTCGCCCGGCTGCACTCACCGGTCGGGCTCGACCTGGCCGGCCGCAGCCCTCGTGAGACCGCGTTGTCGATCATGGCTCACGTGGTCGCGACGCGCGCGGGCGGGTCGGGTCTTCCTTTGGCGGGCATGAGTGGCCCGATCCACCGCGATGCGGGTGCGGGCGGCTACCCGGTTCCGCCGGCCTGACCCCTCGGGCCGTCAGACCGGCCGGAGCACCGTCCGGTCGACGGCCGGCGCCGCGCAGGAGCCGCGGTCGGTGAGGTTCGGCTGGAACAGGACGTGCTGGATCGAGGCGGTCGTATCGGTCATCAGGTCGTGTGCCATGCGCCCGGCGGTGCGGCCGACGGCGAGCTTGACCGGGGAGTTGGACGTCAACGGCGGATCGGTCAGCTGTGCGATCTGGTCCTCGTTGGTGACGATCGAGAGGTCCTCAGGGATGCGCCAGCCCCTCGCCCGTATCGTCTGGACGATGCCGAGGGTGGCCTGGTCGCAGTGGCTGATCACCCCGGTGGCGCCGGTGTCAGCGATCCAGTCGACGATCTCGTCGAGGACCTCCTGGGCCGGTGCCCCGGTCACTCGGGGATCGGCGAGCAAGAGGGCGTTCTCCGGGTCGTAGCCCGCGTCCCGGGCGGCCTGGTGCCACGTCGTGGTCAGGTTGACACCCACCTGGCGCAACCCGTGGGTGACCAGGGCAACACGTCCGTGCCCGTGCGTCCGCAGGTGCCGCAGACTCGTCTCCCAACCCTTCTCGTAGGCCGTCCGGACCGAGGACATGGCGCGGCCCGTCGCGGGATCGGCGATGTCCCGCTCCAATAGGACGACCGGGATAGGGAGGTCGAACAACCACTCCGCGACATCGGCCGCCGTGTCCTGGGTGAACGTCGGCGCGAACACGAGCGCCCGGGCGCCGGTCGCGACGAACTGTTCGCACAGGGCACGCTCGCGCGCCATGTCGAAGTCCGACACCATGACCGAGGCCGTCCCGCCCGCGTCGGAGATCGTCTCCTTGCAGCCGTTGATGATCGTGGCGAAGTAGTAGTTCGCCGTCGGCACCACGATCCCGACGTGGCCCAGCCCTCTCGGTGTGGACCCGGGGGAGGGCGCGCTCTCACGGGCGAGCACGGCGCCACCATGGACCTGGCGCAGCAGCCCTTCGGCATCCATGGCGACCAGGTCGCGACGGATCGTCATCTGAGAGGTCTTGAACTCCTCGGCGAGATCGCGCACGCGCACCACCGATTGCTCCCGCAGTCTGGCCAGGATCAGCAGCCGGCGTTCGTCGGCGAGCAGTGCCCCGTCGGTCATCGTCCCTCTTCCGTGAGTGCCGCAGTGGACTCTGTCGCTGATGTTAGCCGAACGCGTCATGTTGTGCGAATCTGTGCGAAAAAGCCGCCAACTATCCTTCGCCGTTGCGCGACTGGTGCTTGATTGACGCTCGACGTGTGTGATTTGACACAGAAACGTACATGGGCCTACTGTCCCGATTCATGCGCGAAGGAGCCCGCTCGTGAAGATCACGAGCATCGAGACCTTGTCCGTGGGATCACGGATGCCCGGCAACGGGAAGCTGACCGACCGGAACTTCATGTTCGTTCTGGTGCACACCGACGAGGGCCTCACCGGCCTTGGCGAGGCCACGCTCGAGGGCCACGACAACGCGGTTCGGGGCATGATCACCGACCTCGAGGGTCTGTTGCTCGGCGAGGATCCGAGACGCATCGAGTACCTGACCCAGGTGATGATGCGGCAGAAGTTCTGGCAGGGCGGGGTGATCAAGGGCAGCGCCGTGGCCGGGGTCGAGCTCGCGCTCTGGGACATCCTCGGCAAGGTCCTCGATGCACCCGTGTACAGCCTGGTCGGCGGCGCCAGCCGGGACCGGATTCGGTACTACGTCAACGGCTGGACCCAGGGGTCGCTCGACCCGGTCGAGATCGGAGAGCGTGCCGGCGCCGCCGTCGAGCAGGGGCACCGGGCACTGAAGCTCAGCCTCGCACTGCCGTCCTGGCCGGTGCGGGACCGGGAACTGATCGATCACATCGCGACGGTCGCGGGTGCGATCAGGGACACCGTCGGACCTGAGGTGTTGCTGATGCTGGACGGGCACGGCCGCTACGACGTCGACCAGGCGATCGCGATCGCCGGGGTCCTCGCCGACCACGACTTCTTCTTCCTGGAGGAGCCCGTGCAGCCGACCCGCGTGAGCGACACGGTTCGCGTGGCGCGCGCTGCGAACCTCCCGATCGCGGCCGGCGAGCGACTGGCCCGCAAGGAGGAGTTCGCCGAGTACCTGCGCGCCGACGCCATCTCGGTGGTGCAGCCCGACGTCGCCCACTGTCACGGATTCGGCGAGGCGCTCAAGATCGCCTCGCTCGCGGACACCTTCGGCGCGTGGATCGCACCGCACGGCCCGATGAGCCCGGTGATGACCACGATCTCGCTGCACCTCGACGCCGTCGCCCCCAACTTCCTGATCCAGGAGCGGGTCCTGGCCGGTCGGTGGAGCGAGTCGGTGATCACCACGCCCCTGGTGATGGAGGACGGCTACCTGCCCCTGCCGACCGGGCCGGGCTGGGGCATCGAGCTCGATGAGGACGTCTGTCGCTCCCACCCACCGTTCCCCGTGACCATTCCACGGCTGTTCCGCGGCGACGGCAGCGTTGCCGACTGGTAGGAGCCCCGGCGCGGCGTCGGCCCTGCTGACGCCGATCGCCGCCGCAAGCATGACTCGCCAGGTATAGCGCTCGATTCACAACACGAAGAGGTGGAGAAAATGAGCAAGACACACGATGTGAGCCGTAGGCAGTTGCTGGGAGGAGCTGTGGTGGCCGCGACGGCGGCCACGTTCGCCGGTTCCGCAGCCGGCGCCTGGGCGGACCCGGATGCTGCCGCGCCGACGGACCGGCCCGAGCCGGGTGGCCAGGCATCGCTGGAGTTCGACCGCCATCGCTATGTCCAACTCGAGGCTGACTTCCTCGGCACGGACGTGGCCACCTACCCGCGTATCCGCACGATGAGCGACGGCCGCTACCTGCTGACCTATCAGGACGCGAAGATCGGTTGGAACATCCTGTGGACCACCAGCACGGACCTGGCCGACTGGTCCGCGCCGCAACTCCTGTTCGCCTCCCACCCGATCCTCGACGGTACCGACGACCAGTGCTACTCCACGGTTGACACGGTGGTGCTCGCCAATGGTGACGTGCTGGCGGTCTGCTCGTTCCGCGCGAACCATCTCTTCTATCACGACATGACCGTCGATGGTCTGATGCTGCGGCGCAGCACCGACCACGGGATCACCTGGGGTTCAGAGGAGGTGATCTACGTCGGTGCGAACTGGGAGCCGTACATCGGTCAACTCTCCTCAGGAGAGGTGCAGATCTACTTCAGCCACACCGCTCCGAAGATCGCCGTGGAGGCCACCAGACACTGCAGTGGGGTCGCGATCATCCGGTCCTTCGACGACGGCGCCACCTGGACACCCGACGTCCGGTCCCACCCGTTCGCTGCCGATCGGGTGGCCCAGCAGTACACCCACACGAACGCCGACGGCGTGAAGATGATCACCGACCAGATGCCGAGCGCGCTTCAGACCGGACCGCACGGGCAGATCGCCCTCGCGATGGAATCCCGGCAGGAGAGCGGTGCCTACATGATCTCGTTCGCCTACACCCAGGACAACTGGCCGGACGCGCTGGACATGGACGAGACGGGCCCCACCGACCGAGCCGACAACGTCTGGCTCGGCGCCGCACCGTATCTGGCGCAGTTTCCAACCGGGGAGACCGTGGTGGCCTACAACGTGAACAGCCGCCAGATGCTCCGCTTGGGCGATCGCGAAGCGCGAACGTTCGGGGATGCCGTCTCCTTCTTGCCTGGCACCGGTTACTGGGGCATGGTCAACGTCACCGGGCCGCAGACGCTGCTGGCGTCGATGGCGTACGCCCGCCCCACCGGCAACGCCCTGATGATCGGGACGCTGCACCTGAACCGGACGCTGGCGGCCGAGCGCATCGCCAGCGCGGGCCACGGCGGTGGGCACCTCTGGCCGAGCAGCGAGAACGATCTGCTGATCGGCAGCGACGGTCCGTCGCAGGTCCGTATCCGGGCAGGGCGTGATGCAGGTCGGATGTTGCTCCGGGTCGAGCGAAACGGTGATGCCGGCGGTCGAAGTGAGGTCTTCATCGCGTCGCGACGCCGCCCGGACGTGCGGTATCGCCTCGCCCTGGGCACGGCCGGCCTTGACGGACTGGCACGGTTCATCGGTGGTGGCTACGTATCTGTCTCGAGCCGCTCCGTCGGCTGTACCGCTCTGGTCATCGACGGCACCGGCAGCGCGGCCTGGGAGCTCGACTTCTCGGCATCGCTGCTCTCCGGTGCCATGGACGAATACGCGATCGCAGGACTTCTGTACACCGACGGTGAGCCAGGTGGTGAGCCTGTGGTCGATTCCAACATCGGGGTCGAGATCGATGATCCGGCGTCCTGGTTCACCGTCACCACATCCCGCTGACCGGCACGGGCAGCCTTTCGGCTTCCTACGAACCCCTCCGGCATCGGACCGGACACACCACCTACTGAGGAGAGATCACCCATGACCCGATGGACCACCGAGCGCGCTTGGGACTGGTACCGAGGCCGCCCCTGGATCCGCGGCTTCAACTACGTTTCGAGCGACTGCGTGAATCGCATCGAGATGTGGCAGGAACTCGACCACGACGAGAAGGAGCGGACTTTCGAGCGGGAGCTCGCGCTCGCCGGTGAGAGTGGGTTCAACTCGCTGCGCATCATCCTGCCGTTCGAGGTCTGGTTCCAGGACCGGGCCGGAGTGATGGCACGTTTCGAGCGCTTCCTGACGATCGCCGACCAGCACGGCCTGGACACGATGGTTGCGTTCGGCAACGACTGCATGGTGCCCAAGAAGTTCTTCCGCGAGCCGGTGCTCGGCCCGCAGCCGGTCGACTGGGGCTACCACGGCGGCATCGCGCGGTCGCCGCATGCCGTGCTGGACGAGCCGGGCTACAGCCTGCTCGACGAACCGGAGATGGCAGCCCTGTTCGTCGAGATGGTCGACCAGGTCGTCGGCACCTACGCCAAGGACCGCCGCGTGGGGATCTGGGACCTGTTCAACGAGCCGGGCAACGGCCGCCGGGACTCGATGAGCCTGCCGCACATGGTGCGCTTCTTCGAGGTCGCCCGCTCGCACGACCCGATCCAGCCGCTCACCTCCGGCCCCTGGCGGGTCGGCGTGAACGGGGAGCCGTTGGCTGAGATCGAGCAGGTGGCGATGGACCTCTCGGACGTCATCTCATTCCACGACTACACGGGCTACAACAACTCGATCAAGGTCCTGGAGGTCCTCAAGCGCGAGAACCGGCCGCTGCTCAACACGGAGTGGTTGCACCGCATGCAGGGCAACGACGTCGCCACCCACCTGCCCCTGTACTACCTCGAGCGGGTCGGTTGTTACAACTGGGGTTTCGTCGCCGGCAAGAGCCAGACGTACGAGCCATGGGAAGCCATCTGGACCCGCCGGGCGAACGGACAGGGCGACCACTACGACTTCACGAAGTGGCAGCACGACCTGTTCCGGCCCACGTTGCGCCCGTACGACCCGAACGAGCTCGACCTGTTCCGCGAGTACTTCACGCGCGCCGACGAACAGTTCCGCGCCGGCACCTGGTGAGTTCACCCGAGCCCGCCCAACGCTTCACATCAGCACCGCTCACAACGAGACAAAGAGGTTCATCATGAGCATGGGAGACCGCACCTTCAGCCGCCGCAGCGTCCTCACGGGTTCGCTCGCCGCCGCCGGTACCGCATTGGTGGCCAGCTGCGGCAACAGTCCGTCCGGCGGCGACGCGCAGACCCAGGGCTCCGCGGAGTCCGGCGTCATCAACGTCTGGGGCGCCATCACACTCGACCGTGGCGTCCAGGAGCTCCTCGATGCCTTCGCTGCCAAGTACCCCGACATCCAGGTCAACTACGAGCAGTTCCCCAACAACACCGATGGGAACCTCAAGCTCGACACCTCGCTGCAGGGCGGGGCGCCGGTCGACGTGTTCTTCTCCTACGGTGCGGCCGCGGTCGCCCGCCGGACCGAGGCCGGCTACGCCCTGGACCTGACCGAACTGGCGCAGAGCATGCCCGAGGCGGAGCCGTTCACCTCGAGCGACCCGCAGCGCACCGCGTTGTTCGACGACAAGCTCTTCGCGATCCCGACCGTCTACAACCCGTACCTGGTCTACCTGAACCAGGACATGCTCGACGCGGCCGGGATCGATGTGCCGTTCGACTGGACCATCGAGGAGTTCCACGAGATCGCCACCGAGCTGACCGCAGGTGGTTTCGCGGAGTCGGCGACCTACAAGTCGCTTCCGCTCGCCGGCATGGAGCTCGGCGGGGACTCCCAGTTCGCTGCCGGTGGCGAGTCGTCGAGCTTCGACCTGCCGATCTGGAAGCAGCAGTTCGATCTCGAGCTGGCGATGGAGCAGGACGGCACGCTGTTCCCGATGGAGCAGGTGCTCGCCCAGCGGGTCGACCTGTACGCCCAGTCCTACTTCCTCGGCGGGCAGCACGCGTTCTATCTCGACAACCCGGCCACTCTCCGGTTCGTCAAGGACCTCGAGAACTACCCGCACGACTTCAGGACCACGTTCCGTCCGATGCCCTACCTCGAGCGCGGCGGGCAGCAGTGGAACACCGGCTCCTACGAGGACGCGGTCCAGATCAATGCGAACACGTCCTACCCCGAGGCGGCGAAGACCTTCGTCCAGTTCTGGCTCCAGGACGGCTCGGAGTTCATGCAGACCGCAGGCAAGGTCCCCTCCAGCCTCGGCCCCGGGCAGGGCGCCGCAGCCGAGGCGCTGTTCCCGAGGCTCCTCGGCGACGACTACGAGGACCTGTTCGACACCGACGCGCTCACCCAGGTCGCCTTCGCCGACGACATCCAGATGAGTGTCACCACGATCACGACCGCTCTGACCGAGATCGCAAACCTGCGGAGCTCGCTGACCCAGCAACTGCGCCTGGGCGAGATCTCGGTCGACGACATGCTCGGGCGGCTCAAGGCGGAGGCGGACGCCGCCATCACCACCGAGCTCGCGCAGGGCTGACCGGGCGGCACCCAGGAGGTATGACGTGACAACGACCATGGAGCGGCCGATCGTCGGTGGGGCACCACCGATCAAGCGTCGGCGCCTCGTCTACGGGATGAAGTGGTGGGTGCCGTGGCTCTTCGTCGCGCCGGCGCTGTTGGGGATGGTCACGTTCCTCCTGGTTCCGCTGCTCGGGGGCCTGCTCGTCTCGTTCACCCAGTGGGACGTGATCTCCGGGCTCGATGGGATCCGGTGGGTGGGCCTGGACAACTTCACGACCGCGCTGACGGACCCGAAGTTCTGGGCCGCGGCCGGCCGTACCGTGATCTACGCCGGGCTCAGTGTGCCGCTGACCGTCGCCCTCGGCCTCGTCATCGCATTGGCTCTGAACCGCCCGATCCCGGGCCGTGGTGCGCTCCGGGTGATCTTCTTCATGCCCGCGGTCGTCAACGTGATCGCGGTCGGATCGGTCTGGCTGCTGCTGCTCAACCCGTCTTCCGGGCTGGTCAACCAAGGCCTGCGTCTGCTCGGCTGGAGCGAACCGCCCCAGTGGATCGCCTCGCCCGACTCGGCGCTGGCAGCGCTGATCATCATGGCGATCTGGGGTGGGAGCGGCTACATCTCGGTCATCTACGTGGCGGCCCTGCAGGAGATGCCACAGGATCTCTACGAGGCGGCCCGCCTGGACGGTGCCGGTGCCATCCGGCAGTTCGTCACGATCACGTGGCCCGCGCTGCTCCCGATGACGATGTTCCTGACGATCACTCAGCTGATCGGCCGGTCCCAGACGTTCGGGCTCATCGCCTACATGACCAGTGGCGGACCGGGGGATTCCACCACGGTGCTCTCGTACTACATGTACCAGAACGGCTTCATGTACTACCGGTTCGGGTATGCCGCCGCGATGGGCGTGCTGAGCATGCTCGGGGTGCTCGTCATGACCTTGCTGCTCTGGCGCTATCAGAAGGGCCGCTCGCTGTACGGAGATGAGGATGGCAATGGCTGAGATGACCCTCTCGCGACCGGCCGCGACCGACGCGTCGGCGGGCTTCCGGCGACGGCGACGCAAGGAACGGGGGCGGTGGCTGCTGCGCGGCGTGGTCATGTGGGCGCTCGCCCTGCTGTTCCTGGCGCCATTCCTGTGGATGTTGTCGTCCTCGCTCAAGCGCGACATCGACGTCTTCGCGCTGCCGATCACCTGGATCCCCGAGGAGTTCCAGTGGACCAACTACGTCAAGATCTGGACCGGCCCGCACTCGATGGTCCACTACTTCCTGAACTCCGGGTTCGTCGTGATCCTCCGGATCATCGGCGAGGTGATCCTGTGCTCGCTCGCGGGCTACGCGTTCGGCCGGCTCCGGTTCCGTGGCCGTAACCCGCTGTTCCTGGTCTTCCTCGCGTCCTCCATCGTGCCCGGTCAGCTGCTGCTGGTGCCCCGGTTCATGTTCTTCCGTGAACTCGGCCTGTACGACTCACTGTGGGCGCTGATCCTGCCGGCGCTGTCGTCGGTGTTCGGGATCTTCCTGCTCCGGCAGCACTTCGCGTCGGCGCCCGCGGAACTGGGCGAGGCCGCAAGGATCGACGGTGCGAACGAGTTCGTCATCTTCCTCCGGATCTACGTCCCGATGGCGGTGCCGATCATCACGGCGTTCGCGATCCTCGTCTTCGACTCCGCGTGGAACGACTACGAGACACCGCTCGTGATGATCTCCAGCAACGCCAACTACACCGTGCCGCTCGGCCTGACCACGTTCATCTCCGACAGCGGGACGATCTCCGCGGCGTTGTCCATGGCCGGCTCGGTATCCTCGGTGATCCCGATCCTGGTGTTCTTCCTGATCTTCCAGCGACGCTTCCTGGCCTCGATGGCACGCGCGGGGTTGCGGTGAGCGCCGGATCGAACGGACGGAAGGAGCGGGCGTGAGCAGGAGGTTCGACGACCGGGTCGCCCTGGTCTCCGCCGGCGGTTCCGGCATCGGCCGCGGCGTGGCCCTGCGCCTCGGGGCCGAGGGTGCCACAGTCGTCGTCACGGACATCGACGCCGTCGCCGCGGCCACCGTCGCGGCGGAGATCGAACATGCCGGCGGTTCGGCGGTCGGGTGGCGCCTGGATGCCACCGCGACGGCGGACTGGGCGGCGGTGGTCGCCGAGATCGAGGAGCGGTGGTCCCGGCTCGACGTCGTGATCCTCAATGCCGGCCGGAACGAGCCGGCGCGGTTGGAGGAACTGTCCGACGACAGTTGGTCGGCCCAGCTCCATCTCAGCCTCGACTCGGTGTTCTACGGGGCGCGGGCGACGTTGCCGGTGCTGAAGCGGGGGAGCGGCTCGGCGATCGTGGTGACCTCCTCGATCCACGGCGTGCTCGGCTTCCGGGACTTCCCCGCCTACGCCGCGGCCAAGGGCGCCATCGGGGCCCTGGTCCGTCAGCTCGCCGTCGACAACGGCACCACGGTGCGGGTCAACGCGATCCTGCCGGGCGCGATCGAGACGCCGCTGTGGGCGCGCCGGGACGCGGGCTTTCGCGAGGAGGTCTGTGCCCTGACCCCGATGGCGCGACTGGGCGCCGTTGACGAGGTGGCCTCCGCGGTCGCGTTCCTGGCCTCGTCGGACGCCTCGTTCATCACCGGGCAGAACCTGGTCGTCGACGGCGGACGGACCATCGCCTCGCAGCAATAGCCCGGCGGCTCAGCCGGCGTGCCCGGGGTCACCTCGCAGGGCCGGAACCCGCCGCTAGTCTGTGCCGATGCGCCGCTTCCTGTCTGTCGTGGCCGCCACCGCGGCCCTCCTCCTGCTGACGTCCGCCTGCTCGGCGGCGAGCGGCGGCGGTGACGACCTCGCCGTCGGGACGTCGGTCGAGGTGAGCGCCGGGGAGTCGGCGACGCTCGCCGTGACGGTGACGGACGTCCGCGCGGGCACCGTCGAGGACCTGAGCACCATGGGTGTCGACGCGTCGTCACTGGCCGGCCGGACCCCGTGGTTCCTGACGGTCACCATGGGTCTCACGGAGGGCACGATCCAGGACGTCGACCGTGACCTGATGCCATCGCTCGCACCCGACCAGTGGTCCGGCGAGGTCTCCAACGGCGCCGATGCGCAACCGTTGCAGGTGATCGGCGACTACGACTGCACCGTGGACGGCTCCGCGAACGCCGGCTTCACCAACGACGAGCCCCTCGTCGACTGCGTGGCACTGCTGACCGCGGACTCCGCCGAGCTCGAGAGCGTCACGCTGGTGGACGTCGGCACCTGGGCCGTCACCGCGGGCTGAACCTAGCGGGCGCCGCTGCGCGCCGCGTCCGACTCGCGCACGTCCTCGTCCCGGCGCCCCGGGCCCCGCCGGAGTCGGCGCCAGGCATCGACGGCGACGGTCGCGGTGGCCGCCAGGAACACCAGTTGCAGGAAGGTGCGCGGGAGCAGCTCGTCCCACCAGGGCAGCGGGTCGCCCGAGAGGGCGAGGTGCACGTTCGCGGGGAACATAACGACGAGCAGCAGCGTCAGGCAGGTGGCCGCCGCAGCCACCGTGCGCGACCAGAGCAGTCCGATCGCCCCGGCGATCTCGGCGAGACCGGTCAGGGTCACGACCAGCTCGGGAGCGGGCACCCAGTCGGGCACCATCGCGATCATCTCGGGCCGCATGCCGATGAAGTGCGAACCGCCGGTGAGCAGGAACATGGCCGCCAGACCGCCTCGAAGAGCGATGGCCGGGGTCCGCAGCGGTCGGACCCCGACCCGCCCTAGGGCCAGGAGCAGACCCGTCACCCCTACCAACACAATCACCGGTTCCATCTGTCCACTCCCGGTCCTGAGGGTCGTCGCAGCGGTTCATCCGCGCGAACTTGTCACTGTCTAGATTAGGTGGCACGACGGTAACTTGTCAATGACTAGTTCCGGATCGGTGGGCCGTGATTGCGATCGCGGTCGGCCCGTCGCGGACCTCTCGACGTCGAACAGATGTGCGATTAGACTCGGGTCCGTGTTCGTCGGACCGACCATCCTGCATGCCGACCTGGACGCGTTCTACGCGTCGGTCGAGCAATTGCTGGACCCTGCGCTGCGGGGCCGGCCGATCGCCGTCGGCGGCAGTGCGCACGGGGGCGTCGTGCTCGCGGCCTCGTACGAGGCGAAGGCATTCGGCGTGCAGGGCGGGATGCCGGGCTGGCGGGCCGCCCGGCTGTGCCCGGAGCTGGTGTTCGTGCGCGGGAACTTCTCGAGGTACCAGCCGTTGGCGGACCAGGTGATGGACATCCTCGGGGACATGACCCCCGCGGTGCAGCGGATCTCCATCGACGAGGCATTCCTGGACGTGTCCGGTTCCGTGCACCTGTTCGGACCGCCCGGCGTGATCGGCGCCCGGCTGCGCGCCCGGGTGCGGGCCGAGGTCGGGCTCGCGATCTCGGTCGGGGCCGCCCGCACCAAGCATCTGGCGAAGGTTGCCTCCCAGGTGGCCAAGCCGGACGGGCTGGTGGTGGTGGAGCCGGAGCGGGAGCGGGAGTTCCTCGAACCGCTCCCGGTCGCCCTGATGTGGGGCGTGGGTCCGGTGACCCAGCAGCACCTCGCCGATCGTGGCATCCACACCATCGGCGAGCTCGGGCAGGCCACCCCCGCGATGCTGCGCTCGTTGCTCGGCCCCGCCGCCGGCGAGCGGCTGCACGCCCTCGCGCATAACACCGACCCCAGGCGCGTGTCCGCGGGGCAGCGGGCCCGGTCGGTCGGCGCACAGTCCGCGATCGGACGGACGGAGCCGACGGCGGAGCTCGTCCGATCCGTGCTCGGTCACCTGGCGGAGCGGGTCGGTGGGCGGATGCGCGCGAAGGACCGGGCCGGGCGCACCATCACCGTGCGGGTGCGGTTCGCAGGTATGCGGACGGTGACCCGCTCGAGCACCCTGGGCGCGCCCGTCTCCTCGACGCTCACGATCACCGAGGTCGCGGAGCGCCTCGTCTGGCAGGCACTCGGTGACCAGGGGGTGCCCGTGCCCGAGGTGAGCCTGCTCGCGATCTCGGTCTCCAACCTCGGACCTCAGCACGGCGTGCAGCTCGAACTGCCGCTCGGCACCGAGGACCCATGGCGGCCGGGCTCGGCGATCGGCTCGGCCCGGTGGGCACTCGACGCCTCGATGGACGCCGCCCGGGCGCGGTTCGGCAAGAACGCGGTCGGCTACCTGCCGGCCACACTGGGTCGGGGCGCGGGTGTGCCGGACGACTTCCGCGAGCTGGCCGAGAAGGATCTCGGGTGAGGGTGGGGCACCGGCGGCTCGGTCACGGTCAGTGTGCCGCCGGCCGGGGTCAGGACATCACGGCGCGCTCGGCGAGCACCTCGGCGCCTTCGCCGGTCAGGTCCGCGCAGTAGTCCGCGCGTCCGGTCATCGCCATGATCAGGGCGAGGGTCGATCCGACCACGGGTGCACCGGAGCCCGCCTCGAAGTCGGAGTCGTCGGCCCGCAGGTGCAGTCCGCCGATCCGGCCCTTCGCCACGACTACCTGGTCCGTGCCGGCGTAGTACCGGGCCAGCGTGACGAGCGTGTCGGTGGGGAACGTCCGAACCAGGCCGAGTGGTCGGCGGATGTCGCTGCCATGCACGATCGTCTCGCCGAGGATCGCCGGGCGCGGCAGCGGGGGAGTAGTGGTGCCGCCGCGGACGGCGTCGAAGCGCGCCAGCGTGTCCGCCCCGGACGACCCGAGCTGCTCGTCCAGTCGGATCCGTACCTGCTTGTCGAAGTCGAACCGGCATCTGACCACTCCGGCGAACCACCGGATGCCGTTCAGGCTGGCGCCCGCGGTCAGGTGGGCCAGGACCTCCCGCACGGTCAGGCCCACGCACAGGGAGGGGGTCCGCCAGTCCGCCTCGTCCAGGTCGGCGAGGTCGGCCGCGAGTGCGGCTCGTTCGGCGTGGATGATGGGCCAGAGGCCGGTCCGGTCGGTGCGCGCCACCCGGGTACCCTCTCGCGCCGGAGTCGCAGGTGTCCAGGGACCTTGGGCCCAGGGGTGTCACGACCACGGACGTAGCGTGGTCATAGGAGTGACAGGTACCTACCCTCCGACCCGAAGGACCCATCCATGCCCGCACCCGAACGCCGCCTCTCCACCACCGTCCTCGTCATCGGCACGGGTGGCTCCGGACTCCGGGCCGCCATCGAGCTCGCCGAGTCCGGTGTCGCCGTGCTCGCAGTCGGCAAGCGACCCCGGCTGGACGCCCACACCGCGCTCGCCGCCGGCGGCATCAACGCCGCCCTCGGCACCATGGACCCCCAGGACAACTGGCGCCAGCATGCGGCCGACACCATCAAGGAGAGCTACTACCTGGCGAATCCGCACACGGTGGAGATCGTCACCAAGGGCGCCGGCCAGGGGATCGCGGACCTGGAGCGTTACGGCATGGCGTTCGCCCGCGAGGAGGACGGCCGGATCTCGCAGCGGTACTTCGGCGCGCACACCTACCGCCGGACCGCGTTCGCCGGCGACTACACCGGGCTGGAGATCCAGCGCACCCTGGTCCGCCGGGCCGAGCAGCTCGACGTCCCGATCCTCGACGGGGTGTACATCACGCGGATCCTGGTCCGGGACAACGTGGTCTTCGGCGCCTACGGGTTCGACCTCGAGGACGGCACCCGCTACCTCATCCACGCCGACGCCGTCATCCTCGCAGCCGGCGGGCACACCCGGATCTGGCGCCGCACGTCCTCCCGTCGGGACGAGAACACCGGCGACTCGTTCCGGCTCGCCGTCGAGGCCGGCGGCCGGCTCCGGGATCCCGAGCTCGTGCAGTTCCACCCCTCCGGCATCCTCGAACCGCAGAATGCGGCCGGCACCCTCGTCTCCGAGGCGGCCCGTGGGGAGGGCGGGATCCTTCGCAACGGTCTCGGTGAGCGCTTCATGTCCCGCTACGACCCCGAGCGGATGGAGCTGTCCACCCGCGACCGGGTTGCGCTGGCTGCCTACACCGAGATCAGTGAGGGCCGTGGCACCGCGAACGGCGGGGTGTGGCTCGACGTGTCCCATCTTCCGCGCGAGACGATCATGACCCGGCTGCCACGGGTGTATCAGACCCTGTTGGAACTGCAGATGCTCGACATCACGACGAGCCCGATCGAGATCGCACCCACCGCGCACTACTCGATGGGCGGGGTATGGGTGCGTCCGGACGATCACGGCACCGACGTCGACGGGCTCTATGCGATCGGCGAGGCCTCCAGTGGGCTGCACGGCGCGAACCGGCTCGGCGGGAACTCCTTGATCGAACTGCTCGTGTTCGGGCGGATCGTCGGGCAGGCGGCCGCCGCGTACGCGGCCGGACTCGAGGTGCAGCACCGGTCCGCGGACGCCGTCGCCAAGGCCCGGTCCGAGATCGACGACCTGTTGGCCGCCGGGGGCTCGGAGAACGTGCGTGCCCTGCAGCGGGCGATCCGGAACACGATGACCGAGCACGCCGGCGTGGTCCGCAACGAGGAGGGCCTACGCGCCGGCCTGGCCGAGCTCGACGCGATCGAGGCGCGGATCGATGACGTCGGCATCCACCCCGACATCGCCGGTTACGCCGATCTCGCCCACGCGTTCGACCTCAAGGCCTCCGCGCTGGCGGCTCGGGCGACCCTGGCGGCGGCGTTGGAGCGCCGGGAGTCCCGCGGGTGCCACAACCGCAGCGACTACCCGGACCAGGACCCGGAACTGCAGGTCAACCTGATCTGGTCCCCGGGGGCCGGCGTGGTCGCCGAACCGGTCCCACCGGTGTCGGCGGAGGTCGCCGAACTCATCGGTGACGTGAGCCAGGAGGGCAAGCTGGTCGAGTAACCGCCAAGATGGACCCATGTTGACCCTTCCCATCCACGGCACCGACCTGCACTCCTCCAACGTGGTGCTCGGCCTGATGCGCATCGAGCGACTGCGTGACGACGAGATCCGCCACCTCGTGGCGGTGGCACGCGAGAGCGGCGTGAACACCTTCGACCACGCGGACATCTACGGGGGCCAGCGGCACGCCTGCGAGCAACGGTTCGGGGATGCGATCAGCCTCAGCCCGTCCGAGCGCGAATCCGTGATCATCCAGTCGAAGGTCGGGATCCGGCACGGCTTCTACGACTTCAGCAGGGCCCACATCGTGCGCTCGGTCGAGGAGTCGCTGCTCGCCCTGCGCACCGAGTACCTGGACCTGTTGCTGCTGCACCGACCGGACACGCTGATGGAACCGGACGAGGTCGCCGAGGCCTTCGACGAGCTCCAGTCCAGCGGGAAGGTCCGCAACTTCGGGGTCTCCAACCACACGCCCGGCCAGATCGAGGTGCTGCGCCGCTCGGTGCGCCAGCCGCTGGCGGTGAACCAGGTCCAGCTGAGTCTCGTGCACGCGCCGCTGATCGCGAGCGGACTGTCGGCGAACGTGGCACACCTGGACCAGTCGATCGACCGCGGCAGCGGGATCCTCGATCACGCTCGGCTGAGCAGGATGACCCTGCAGGCATGGTCGCCGTTCCAGAGCGGGTTCGACTCGGGGGTCTTCCTCGGCGACCGGGAGCACTACGGCCCCCTCAACGACGAGATCGACGACCTGGCGGACGCCTACCGGGTGCCCGCGGCAGCGATCGCCGTGGCCTGGATCACCCGCCACCCCGCGAACATGCAGGTCGTGCTCGGCACCACCAACCCCGAGCGGGTGGCGGACGCCGCGGCGGGCTCGGAGATCCCGCTGACCCGGGAGGAGTGGTACCGGCTGTTCACCGCCGCCGGCCACGCCCTGCCCTGAGGCTCACTTCTTCGTCCAGCGCACCGTGCCCGAGGGGTCCACGAGCCGTCCGATCTTGGTACCGCTGGCGACGACCGAGTAGCCGACCGGCAGCACGAAGAACTTGGCCAGGTTGCGGTTCCGCCGGTGCAGGTCACGCCCGCGCAGGACCTCGAGGTCGGTCGCTGCGGGCGAGCCGACGACCCAGCCGCCGAAGTCGCCGTCGGGCTGGATCCGGGTCATAGCGATCTCTGGGGCGGTCAGGTCGGTGCCGGCCGCGACGCGGACGGTCTTGTTGAAGTTGACCGGACTCCACGCCGCGTCCTTGAGGAACCGGTAGATCGCGCTCTGTTCGTGTCGTAGCCGCGCCGCCGGGGTCAGGTCCCACTGGTTGGCGGAGTCGCGCTCGGCGTTGATGTTGGTCTGGCTCACCCGGTAGCCGCCGTCGACCGCGTGCATCGAATGCCACCAGAAGCCGCCCCAGAACGTGCCGAGGTCCTTGATGGACCCGGCGTGCAGGTTGCCGATGAAGCCGACGATCTCCTCGGCCTCCTTGCGGAACTGCGGATCGGTCTCGCCGGCGAACGACTGCCCGAACAGGGTGACGGTGAACTTCTCGCGCATCGGAGTGGTCGGGGTGTCCGGGGGTGGCGGGTCGTCCTGGGCAGCGGTGGCTTGGGCAGCGGTGGCTTGGACCGCGGTGGCTTGGGCGGCGGCGGCGGCTTGGGCGGGGACGTCCTGGGCCACGGTGCCACCGCCGAACAGCGGACGCCCGACGAGGCGCAGTCCCTCGAGCATGCTCCTACCCTGCAGCGTCGGGTCGTTCCGCAGCCGTTCGCGGCCCTCCGGTGGGATGTGCCAGGCCCCGGCGACCAACCCGCCGCTGAACATCACGAAGTGGTCGACGGGGAGCATCAGGGGCGCGGCCAGGTACGGCGCGAACGAGACCAGTGCAGCGGCCGGCACATCCACCATTTCCGCCTGCTCAACGGTCGCCGGACCAGCGTTCGCGAGCATCCACCCGGTCAGCAGGGTTCCGTCCTCGCGCTTCGTCGCACGGGTGATCCGCTCGAGGTAGAGCGGCGGCGCGGCGCCGGCGATGATCGCGTCCAGGATGCCGCGCTGACAGCGCACCACGGACGCAGGCGTGACCGGGTCGGTCTCCGCGCCGGTCGCATCGCGGAACCGTTGCTGGATCCCGTGGATCCACAGCGGGATGGTCAGGTCGGGCGTGGTGTCGGCCAGCGGGTTCCGCCGGTAGTCCGCACCCAGGAGCGTGAACGCCCCGGCGCCGATCTCCTGGATGACGTATGGGCTGAAGCCGACATGGATCGGGAATCCCGCGAGATCGCGCAGGGTGGCGCCGTACGCCCCGAAATGCGCCAGGAACGAGTTGGCCTGGTAGGCGAGCTCAGGAGCGGCTCGCACCGAGATACGGATCCCGTCCGCCCAGTGGTCGAACTGCTGCGGCGCGCTCTGTGGTGGCGTGCCCGGGAATCCGCCGAGGTGTGCCGCTCCGGCCGTACTGTCGCTCACGTGTGGCCCCCGATGCCGACGATCGCCTAGGTGGTCTCAGGGCCCACCGCCACGGCGCCGAACCCGGCTCTGAGCCTACCGACCGCGCGCTAGGCTGCCGACGTGACGCGGGAACAGCGCCTGGTGCTTGCCGTCGCCGTGCTCGGATCATTCGTCTCGTTCCTGGACGGTACGCTCGCGACCGTCGCGCTGCCCGCGATCCGCGAGGAGCTGGGCGGCGGCCTGAGCTCACAGCAGTGGATCGTCGACGCGTACCTGATCACGCTCGGGGCGCTGATCCTGATCGCCGGCTCCCTCTCCGACGTGTACGGGCGCCTGGTGGTGCTGCGGGTCGGCCTGATCGGGTTCGGCGTCACGTCGGCCCTGATCGCCGCCGCACCCACGGTCGAGTTCATCGTGGTGCTGCGCGCGCTCCAGGGTGTCGCCGGAGCCCTCCTGGTGCCGAGCTCGCTGGCCCTCATCATGTCCAACTTCTCGGGCGCCGCGCAGGCGCGCGCGATCGGGTCGTGGACGGGCTGGACCTCGGTGGCCCAGCTCGCCGGTCCGCTGGTCGGCGGTGGGTTCATCGATCTGCTCTCCTGGCGCGCGGCGTTCCTGGTGAACGTGCTGCCGATCGCGGTCTGCCTGTACCTGCTCGGGCGGCTCGAGCAGCGTGACGTCCGCCGCCCCGGTGCCACGATCGACTATCCGGGTGCGGTGCTGGCCGTGCTGGGCCTGGGCGGCACCGTGTTCGCGCTCATCGAACACGGGAATCTGGGTTGGTCACACCCGGCGATCTGGGCGCCGCTGGCCGTCGGCGTCGTCTCCCTGGCCCTCTTCCTGCGCCGGCAGGCGACCACGGCCCAGCCGATCCTGCCGCTCGGGCTGTTCCGGGCGCGCAACTTCGCCTGGGGCAATCTCGCGACGACGTTCATCTACGCGGCGCTGAGCCTGTCCGGGTTCGTGATCGTCGTCTACCTGCAGCAGGAGGCCGGCTTCGGCGCCACCCTCGCCGGGCTCGCCACGATCCCGACGACGATCCTGATGATCGGCCTCTCCTCGACGTTCGGGCGGCTGGCCGGACGGTTCGGGCCGCGGCTGTTCATGACGGTCGGACCACTGCTTGCCGGCGCCGGGTTCCTGATGATGTTGAGCGTCACCGAGCCGCTGAACTACTGGACCCAGATGCTGCCCGGCGTGATCGTGTTCGGGCTGGGCCTGAGCGTCACCGTGGCCCCGCTGACGTCCGCGGTGCTCGGCGCCGTGGCAGCGGAGCGGGCCGGCATCGCCTCGGCCGTGAACAACGCGATCGCCCGCGTCGCCGGGCTGGTCGCGGTGGCGATGATCGGCGTGATCGTCGGCGGCGCGCTCGACCTCGCCGGGTTCTACCGCGGCCTCGTGGTCAGCGCCGTGCTGATGGGGATCGGGGCGGCGTTCTCCTGGATCGGTATCAGGAAGGCGACGGCGGAGCCCACCGAGCCCTGATGTGTCACCTGCTGCGGGCTCACCCCGCGGCGTCCGCCGCTCGCTGGTACCGCGCGCCGAGCGCGCGCACATGCTCGACGAGCGCCGCCGGCGTGATGACCTCGAAGTCCACGCCGAGCAGACCGAGGTAGCTCGCGAGCACCGCCAGGCTCGAGCCGCCGGTGCGGAACTCACAGTGCTCGTCGTCGATCGGTGTCAGCGATCCCATCGTCGGATTGATCCGCTCCGCCACCGTGGCCGCGGGGGCGTGCAGCAGGATGCGTGCCTGGACGCCCCAGACCGCGGTCCCGGTGCGCTCACTGACGTACGCCGCGAGATCCGTCGCAGGCGGTTCGCGGGGGGCGAAGCGAGGGCCGACCGGGATCTTCGGCTCGAGCCGGTCGGCGCGGAACGTGCGCCAGTCGTGCCGTTCGATGTCCCACGCGACCAGGTACCACCGGCTGGCGGTATGCACGAGCCGGAGCGGCTCGACGTCGCGCCGCGTGATCGCGCCCCGGTGGTCGGTGTAGTCGAACCGGAGGCGCTGGTGCTCGCGCGCGGCCGACGCGATCGCGGTCAGCACGTCGACGGCGACGGTGGGCTCCGCCGTCGGGATCGGCACCACGGCCTCGGCGAACGTGGCGACGCGGTGCCGCAGCCGGCCGGGCAGGACCTGCTCGAGCTTGGCGAGTGCCTGCAATGAGGTCTCCTCGATCCCGCCGACGGCACCGGTCGCCGCCGAGCGCAGCCCGACGGCGACGGCGACGGCCTCCTCGTCATCGAGCAGCAGCGGCGGCAGCTTCGTGCCGGCCACGAGCCGATACCCGCCGCCGGGGCCGGGCACCGCTCCGACCGGGTACCCGAGTTCGCGCAGTGCCTCGATGTCGGCGCGCACCGTGCGGGTGCTCACACCGAGCCGCTCCGACAGGTCCTTGGAGGACCAGGTGCGATGGGCGTGCAGCAGGGACAGTAGCCGGAGCAGCCGGGCCGACGTCGAGATCATTCCTCGATGGTCGCAGAAGATGCGGAACCTATTCTGCCGCATCTGTCCGTACCGTCGTCGGTATGGAGATGAACACACAGATCAGGCCCTTTTCCATCGACATCCCACAGGCCGAGTTGGACGACCTGCACGTGCGGCTCGCCCGGACCAGGTGGCCGGTCGCGCTGCCCGGCGTCGGCTGGGAGCGCGGCACCCCGGTCGGCTACCTGCGCGAGCTCGCCGAGTACTGGCGCACCGGTTTCGACTGGCGTGCGCAGGAAGCGCGGTTGAACGCGTTCGCGAACTACACCACCGAGATCGACGGTCAGGCGATCCACTTCCTGCATGTGCGCTCGCCCGAACCGGACGCACTGCCGCTGCTGGTCAGCCACGGTTGGCCGAGCACGGTCGCCGAGTTCGAGAAGGTCATCGGGCCGCTGACGGATCCGCGGGCCCATGGTGGTGACCCGGGCCAGGCGTTCCACCTGGTCGTCCCGAGCCTGCCGGGGTTCGGTCTCTCGCCCGAGGTGGCGACCACGGGCTGGGGGCTGCCGCGGACCGTCGATGCCTACGCCGAGCTCATGCGGCGGCTGGGTTACGAGCGGTACGGCACCCAGGGTGGGGACATCGGCGCCGGCGTGGCCGGGATGCTCGCCGGGGTGGCGCCGGAGGCGGTCGTCGGCATCCACATGAATGGACCGACGAATTTCGCGAAGCCCACGCCGGGTCAGGAGTTCACGGAGCGGGAGCAGGAGCGTCTGAAGGCGGAGGCGGACTTCGGCGAGCACCGGTCCGGGTACCTCTTGCTGCAGAGCAACCAGCCGTCCACGATCGCGGTCGCGCTCACCGACTCACCCGTCGCGCAGTTGTCCTGGATCGTGGAGAAGTTCCAGGCGTGGACCGACCCCGCGAAGCACCTGCCCGAGGAGGCCGTGGACCGCGACCAGCTCCTCGCGAACGTCGCCCTCACCTGGTTCTTCCAGGGCGGGGCCGGCTCGGCGAACTTCGTCTACGAGTCGATGAACGGCGAGCTCGCGTGGAGCCCGCCGGGGCTCGAGGACGATCAGCGCCCCGAGGTGGAGGCTCACGGTGAGTCCTGGGCCAGCCCCAGCGTGCCGATGGCGGTGGCCGTGTTCGCCGGGGACACCTCGGTGCGCTCGCTCATCGACACCGGGAACGTGAGTCGGTGGACCGAGTTCGAGGTCGGAGGCCACTTCCCGGCGATGGAGGCCCCGGACGAGCTCGTGGGGGACATCCGGGCGTTCTTCGCCACCGTCCGCTGAGCCACAGGCGCAGCCGGCGGCCCGGGTCGAAGGACCCGGGCCACCGGCTCTGCCGGGACTCAGGACCGCTGGCCGGCGGTGCCGGTACGGCGGAGGACTCCCTTGATGAGGGCGGCCTGACCGGCGTGCTGGAGGTCGTCGCCGATCACGCTGACCAACCGCACCGCGAGGGTGACCGGCGGGTCCCAGCTCGTGTCGATGACGGCGGTGAGCTCGTCCTCGGTGAGTCCGGCCACGTATCCGAGGGTGCGGTCGTGGACGGCGTCGTGGTAGCCCCGCAGGTCCTGCACGGCGGGGCGGACCAGGCCCACCTGCTCGGCGGTGTGCCCGTAGCCGGTGTCCTCGGCCGGCAGGGGCAGGTCGAATCTGTCCGCCCAACCGGCCGAGGTCCACACCTGGTCCGAGCCGGCGGCGTCGGCGATGTGGTCGTCCTGCACCCGGGTCAGGTGCCAGACCAGCCAGGCGATCGTGTTCGCCGCCGGGTCCAGGCGAGCGGTCAGTACCGATTCATCGAGGCCCGCGAGGACGCCGTGGACCAGACCCTGTACGCGGGAGAAGCCGTCGGCCAGGATGTCCGTGCTGACGCTCATCGGCTCAGAGCAGTCCGTTGTCGGTCAACCACGCGGTCGCGATGGTCGCCGAGTCCTGCTCGTCGTTGACGCTGCTCGCGTTGAGGGCGATGAGCGCCTCGGTGGTCAGCAGGGCGTTCACCGCGTCGAGGGTCGGTGTCACCTCCTCGGCCAGATCGGTCGCGACCACCGGCGTCACGTTCTGCGCCAGGATCATGCTCTCCGGGTCCTCGAGGGTGACGAAGTCGCCGGTGGCGAGGTCCGGGTCGGCGGTGTAGATGTCGCCCATCGTGATGGTGCCGTCGCGGATCGCGTCCTTGGTGAGCGGGCCACCGCTGTCCCCGATGGCGAGGAACTCCACCTCGACGCCGTAGAACTCGCTCAGTCCCGGGGGACCGTACGGGCGCGACTCGAGCTCGGCGTTGCCGCCGACCGTGATGGTGCCGTCGTAGCCGGCGAGATCGGCGAGGGAGGTGATGCCGTTCTCCTCGGAGAACGCCGCGGTGACGTTGTAGGAGTCTGCGTCCTGGGCGTCGGCCGGGTCGAGCACGGCGAGCGATTCAGGCAGGGCGTCCGGCAGCGCGGAGGCGACGTCCTCGGTGCTGCGGGCCTCGGTCTCGGCGTCGTAGAACTGCAGCAGGTTGCCGGAGTACTCCGGGATCAACTGCACCGAACCGTCCTCCATGGCCGCCATGTAGACGTCGCGCTGGCCGATCTGGAACTGCCGCTCCACCTCGAACCCGTCCGCCTCGAGGGCCTGGGCGTAGATCTCGGCGATGATCTCGTTCGAGTAGTAGGCCTGCGAGCCGACCACGATCGGGCCGGAGGCGCTCCCGCCGCCGGTCTCCGAGCCGGAGTCCTCCGGAGCGAGTGGGTCGCCCGAGCCACATGCGGCCAGGGCGAGGACGGCGCCGACGGCGAATGCACCTGTGGCCAGGCGCCCCTTCCGGACGGTTCGGATGCTCATCGGATCTCCTCCAGTGTTGACTGCTGGTCGGTGGTGAGTGGTTCGGGTCGGTCGGGGCGAGGCCTGGAGCGGGTCGGGCCGGAGCCGATGGCCCGCCGCGCGACCCGTTCGCCGATGGCGAACAGGGCGTCCACGGCCAGCGCCAGCAGGACGATCAGGATCGCCCCGCCCAGCATCTCGTCGTAGGTCCGTAATGAGATTCCCCGTTGGATGTAGATACCCAGACCGCCAAGGCCCACGTAGGCCGCGAGGACCGCCGTGGCGATGATCTGCAGCGCGGCACTGCGCAGACCGCCGAGCAGCAGCGGCAGACCCAGTGGCGCCTCAACCCTGAACAGGATCTGGGTCTCGGTCATTCCCATCGCACGCGCCGCGTCCACGACGGTGCGGTCCACGGCCTCCACGCCCGCGTAGGCACCGGCGAGGATCGAGGGCACCCCGAGGATCACGAAGACGGCGATCGCGGCGACCTGGGCGTTCCCGACGCCGACGAGGAGCGTGAAGATCGTGAGCAGTCCGAGGGAGGGCAGTGCCCGCGCGGCCCCGGAGCCCAGGACGGCCAACTGCCGCCCGCGCCCGGTGTGCCCGATCAGGTAGCCCAACGGGATGGCGATGAGCGCGGAGACCACGAGGGCGAGCAGGGTGTACCAGAGGTGTTCGCCGATCCGGTCCACCAGGGGGTTCGGACCGGCGCTGCGCTCAGGGTCGGTGAGCCAGGCCAGTGCGTCCTGGAACAGGTTCATGCCGGACCCTCCGTGAGGGCGATGCGCCGGGCGGCCCGTCGGGTCCGGCCGCCGTCGGCGCCACGGGTCCACGGCATCACGAGGCGTCCGGCGAGGGCGAGGAGCAGATCGAAGACCACGGCGATCACGACGGTCATGACGATCCCGGTGGCGATCTCGGCGACGATGCCCCGCTGCAGGCCGTTCAGGAACAGGTAGCCGAGGTTGCGGCTACCGACCAGGACGCCGACCGTGACGAGGCTGACCGTGCTCACCGAGACCACCCGCAGGCCCGCGAGCAGCACCGGCCCGGCGAGCGGCAGGTCGACCGCCCAGAACCGGCCCCACCCGGAGTAGCCCATCGCGGCCGCGGCCCCGCGCACGTCCGGGTCCACGGACTCCAGGGCCTCCGTCGCGGACCGGGTCATCAGGGCGACCGCGTAGATGCTGAGCGCGATCGTCACGTTCAGCTCGCTCAGGAAGCTGATCCCGATGATCGGTGGGAGGAGCACGAACAGCGCCAGGGAAGGGATCGTGTAGAGCAGGCCGACCACGGTCAGGGTCAGACCCCGCGCCCAACGGAACCGCCATGCGAACGCGCCGAGCGGGACGGCGATGACGAACCCGATCAGGATCGGCAGGAGGCTGAGCCGGGCGTGCGTCAGCGTCAGTTCGACGATGAGGTCGAGGTTGGCAGCGACCCAGTTCACCGGGCCGCCGAATCGTCGGTGAGCACCCCGGCGGCCCGCCCGTCGCCGTCGACCACGATGCGTCGCCCGGCCTGTTCGACGATCCGTAGCGAGCGCCGGCCACGGTCGGCGCCGATGAAGTCGGCCACGAAGTCACTGGCCGGGTTGGCGAGGATCTCGGCAGGGGTGCCCTTCTGCGCTATCACCCCACCGGTGGCCAGGATCACGACCTGGTCGCCGAGCAGGAACGCCTCGTCGATGTCGTGGGTCACGAACACCACCGTCTTGCCGATGTCCCGCTGCAGCCGCATCAGCTCGGCCTGCAGGTCCGCGCGCACGATGGGGTCCACGGCTCCGAACGGCTCATCCATGAGCAGGATGTTCGGGTCCACGGCGAGCCCGCGAGCCACGCCGACGCGCTGCTGCTGGCCACCGGAGAGCTGGTGCGGGTAGCGCCGCGCCAGGGACCGGTCCAGCCCGACGGTGTCCATCAGGGACAGGCCGAGCTCATCGGCCGTGGCACGGCCCATGCCGTTCAGGCGCGGCACGGTGGTGATGTTGTCGAGCACCCGTCGGTGCGGCAGCAGACCGGCGCTCTGCATGACGTAGCCGATCCGCCGCCGCAGCTGGACCGGCTCCAGGGTGGCGACGTTCTCACCGTCGATCTCCACCTCGCCCTCGGTGGCGTCCACCATCCGGTTGATCATCCGCAGGATCGTCGTCTTGCCCGATCCGGATGACCCCACGAGCACCGTGACCTGGTGCGAGGGCATCACCAGGCTGAAGTCGATGACGGCGTCCGTCCCGTCCGCGAAGCGTTTCCCGACACCGCGGAACTCGATCATGGCATCGGCGAGGGTCGGCGAAGTGTCGCTGGCATGGGCCCGAGCGTAACGGGACGCGCCGACACCGGCGCATCGGGCGGCTGCGCGGACCGGGTCAACCTATCCGGCGGACCTGGTGCGGGCTAGGGTGCGAACCGGGTCGCCAGGTGTCCACCGCGGCCCCCGACGTCGATCCGCCGAGGGGATACACACATGTCCGAGCAGGGTGCCACGCAGGACCGGATCGAGCCGGAGTACGACCTGATCGTCATCGGCGGCGGTGCCGTCGGGGAGAACGTCGCAGACCGCGCCGTCCAGGGCGGACTGAGCGTGTTGCTCGTGGAGAACGAACTCGTCGGGGGCGACTGCTCCTACTGGGCCTGCATGCCGTCGAAGGCGCTGTTGCGCAGCGGGGCGGCCCGCCGGGCGGCCCAGCGGGTCGCCGGCGCCCGGGAGTCCGTCACCGGGCCACTGGAGGTCGGTGCGGTGCTCGCACGGCGCACCTCGTTCACCAGCGACTGGGATGACTCCGGGCAGGTCGACTGGGTGGCGTCGGCCGGCATCGATCTGCTCCGCGGTCGTGGGCGCCTCGCCGGTGAGCGGACCGTCGAGGTGACCACCTCGTCGGTGGAGGACGACGACGCGGGTGAGACGGTCGTGCGCAGGTTGCGGGCCCGGCACGCCGTCGCGGTCTGCACGGGCTCGCGGGCCGCGGTCCCCGATACGCCCGGCCTGCGGGCCGCGTGCCCGTGGACCTCGCGGGAGGCCACGTCCGCGACGGAGATCCCCGGCCGGCTGGCCATCATCGGCGGCGGCGTGGTGGCCGTCGAGATGGCCACCGCGTACGCGGACCTCGGCGCATCGGTCACGCTCCTGGTGCGTAGCGGCCTGCTCGCCAAGGAGGAACCGTTCGCCGGTGAGTTGGTCGGCGCCGGCCTGCGCGAGGCCGGGGTCGACGTGCGCCTCGGTGTGAGCGTCGATGAGGTCACCCGCCCCGAGGCGGGCGGCGAGGTGACGCTCGTGCTGACCGACGGCAGCACGCTCACCGCGGACGAGGTGCTCGTGGCGACCGGCCGCGAACCGCGCACGGACGACCTGGGGTTGGACGCCGTCGGGCTCGACGACGGCTCCTGGCTGCCCACCGACGAGACGTTGCGGGTCCTCGGCGGCGACGGCGCGCCGATCGACTGGCTGTACGCCGTCGGGGACGCGAACCACCGGGCCCTACTCACTCACCAGGGCAAGTACCAGGCCCGGGCCGCCGGCGATGTGATCGCGGCGCGCGCCCGCGGCCGGGCGGTCGACGACGCGGCCTGGGGCACCCACGTGGCCACGGCCGATCACCGCAGCGTCCCGCAGGTGACGTTCGCCGACCCGGAGGTGGCCTCCATCGGGCTCACCGCGGCCGCGGCGCAGCGGGCCGGCCTGCCGACCCGGGTCCTCGACTACGAGATCGGGCAGACCGCCGGGGGCTCACTCCAGGCCGACGGGTACACCGGCACGGCCCGGATCGTCGTCGACACCGAGCGCGAGGTGCTGGTCGGCGCCACGTTCGTCGGTCAGGACGTGGCGGAACTGCTCCACTCGGCGACCGTTGCCGTGGTGGGGGAGGTGCCGCTGCACCGGCTCTGGCACGCGGTCCCGTCCTACCCGACCATGAGCGAGGTCTGGCTGCGGCTTCTGGAGGCCTACGGCAGGCCGGGACAGCTCGACTCCTAGCGGGTCATCGCCGATGCCCCCGAAGGTCGTGGCGATGACACCCGCCGATGCCGGATGGGCCGCCGCGCTGATGGAGGCCCGCCGCCGGGCGTACGCGAGGTACTCGCCGGTGTTCTGGCGTCCGGCGGCCGATCCCGTGCCCGGGCATGCCGCGTTCCTGGCCGGTCAGATCGGAGGGGATGCGGTCGCCCTGCGCACCGATGCCGGATTTCTGGTCGGGCAGGTCCGGGGAGCAGAGGGTGGGGTCGACGATTTCGCCGTGGCCGCGCCCGCGCTGTGGCCGACGCACGGCCGGGCTCTCCTGGAAGCGGCCCTCGCCCAGCTGCACGCTCGCGGGGCCGCGGAGGTCCTCGTCGTGACCGCGCAGCGGGACCTCCCCAAGAGCGGGTTGCTGCGCGAGGTCGGCCTGCGACTGGTCGAGCAGTGGTGGGTGAAGGAACTCCGGCCCGGCACGGACGATCCTCGGACCGGTCCGCGTGACGGGAACGGGTTCAGCGGGATCCTCGGCCCGGCACCACCCGTCTACGACCCGGGTGGTCCGGTGTTCCTGGCCCACCGGGTGGACGAGGGCACCGCTGCGAGCACCGTGGCGAGCGCCGCGGCCGAGTGGGGTGCCGTCCTTGCCGTGGTTCCCGCGGCGCCAAGGACCGGGCTGTCCGAAGAGTTGACCGGGGCAGGGTTCGAGGTGGCCTCGGACTGGTATTCGAGCCGTCGGCCCGCTGTCGCTGGCTAGTGTTGATCACGGTGCGCGAGGGCGCACCTAGTGGAGCAGGAGGCGACGATGGTGTTGCAGGACAGTCCGCTGGTGGCGTCGGTGCGGGACCTCGGCGTCCAGTTCCTGAAGAACGATGTCGACATCACCGGGCAGGACGCCGTGAGCTCGGTGGAACTCTCCGACGGCACGACCTTCTGGATCTTCGGGGACACCATCGAGGGGCCGTTCGACTCCATCCGGGGTTTCGAGCTCACCGAGGTGCTGTCCAACACCGGGGCGATCGTGCCGCTGCAGGACATCTCGAGCGGGGTCCAGGAGTTCCGGTACCTGACCGAGCCGGACGGCACCAGGGCACGCCAGCTGATCCGGTTCATCCCGCCGGAGCACAAGGCGCGGCAGCGGCTGTGGGCGATCCACGGCGCCCAGGTCGGCGAACAGCTCTACCTCTACTACCACCGGATCACCATGGACCCGGAGGTCGACGTCTTCGAGACCTTCGTCCTCGATGGCATGGGCGTGGCCAAAGCGGGCCCGGACCACTACTTCGAGCGGATGCCCGCACCTGACGGCAGCTACGAGTGGTGGAAGGGCGGTGAGCCCGGTTTCGGAGTGTGGGTGCAGCAGCACGGCGACCACCTCTACCTCTGGGGCTCGATCCAGCCCGAGGAGAAGTCCGCCGGGGACATGTACCTGGCCAGGGTCCGGCCGCAGGACATCGAGGACATCTCCGCGTACTCCTACCTGGTCGAGGCGCCTACCCGGGCACGGCCGGACGTGCAGCCCCGGTGGGCGCCGACCTTCACGCCGACCGCATGCCTGTTCTCGGACGTGCCGAACGAGATGTCCTCGTCCTGGAACGAGTACCTGGGTGCGTTCATCTCGCTGACCACGTACCGGCGGGAGAACCAGCTCGTCATCCGCACGGCCCCGGAGATCACCGGCCCGTGGAGCGAGCCGCAGGTGGTGTTCCGCCCGGAGCCGACCCGGCCGGACTCACTGTTCAACGCAGGCAAGGAGCACCCCGAGTTCGCCCGCGACGGCGGGCGGGTCACGTACATGACGTTCATCGACTCGTCGGTGTACGTTCCGCACCTGATCGAGATCAACTTCGCCTGAGCCCGTCCATCCGCCAACCCTCAGGAGTTGAGCCCCACCCATTCGTCCCGGAACCAGGTCAGCTGCTCCGAGTTCGCCGCCCCGCCCTCCAGCGCGGCGGCATCGCCGGAATCGATCTCGAGCTCGTCGCCGCTCCAGTCGATGGTGACCTGGCGGTCCCGCCACGCTCCGCTGTCGAACAGCGCCCCGGCGGCCGCCCGCACCACCGCTTCCGGGGTGGAATCGATCGGGTCATCCGGGAGAGACATCCCCAGCGTGGCGGGAGCGTAGTTGAAGTAGTGGAAGACGGGCGCGGCGGCATCCAGCGACTGTGCCTCGTCCTGGAAGGCCTGCAGCTGATCCGCGGGCGCCGTGACGGAGAAGTCCTCGCCGCTCAGCGTCACAATTCCCACAGCCACGGATGCCGGGGACCCGAGCACGAGGTCCGCCAGCAGCGAGGTCGGATCGTCGTAGGCCGACAACGTCAGGTCGCGGTTCTCATCGAGAGTGAACGAGGCATCTTCTCCGAACTCCGTCGACGCGTCGATGGCGAGCAGGATCCCGAGCCCGTCGGCCGAGCCGGGCGTCACCGTCGCCGTGCGCTCCCGTGTGTCGTACTCCACCAGCCTCACCATCGACATCGACACCGGCAGGTCGGTGATTCCAGCCTCATCGAGACGGGCACGCAGGGCGATCGCGGCCTCGCCGATCGGGCTGAGGTAGTTCAGTTGCCAGTACCGGCACAGGTCGAGGATGCCGCCCGCCCCGCCCTCGACCAGGTCGAGCGCGATCGGCAGCACACCGGTCGCCGGGGTGCAGTCGCGCTCGGCGAGCACCGTCCCCACCACCCTCTCGTCGATCCTCCCGGCGTACGCACCCGGAATGACGTCGGTCTCGAACGCCGCGTCATCGGTGAGTGCCTGCGCCCGGTAGCCGACGTCGAGCGACTGCAGTCCCTCGACGACGGTGCGGATGTCGGCGCGCAGGCCCCGGGTCGTGACGGAATCCCCCGACACGAGAGCGCCGCGCACGCCGGGCAGCTCCTCGACCTGCTGCCAGATCGGGATGGCTTGCCGGGTCGACTCCACATCCTCGACGGCGAAGTTGATCTCGCCGTGCCCCAGGTACACGTCGATCACCGAACGCGACTGCGTGTCGAGGAACTGGACGGCCTCGATGGCGAATGCTTCGATCTCTGCGGGAGTCGCCGCCGGGTCCAGCTCGCCCCGCACCTCGCCCTGCGTCTCGAAGTCGTGTTCGTACTCGGTGATCCTCACGACCGAGATCAGGATCGACTGGTCCTCGAGCCACTCGACCGTGTCGTGGTAGGAGTCGCTGATTCCGAGGAAGGCGTCACATCCGGTGAGGCCGCCCGCCGCGACGGCGGCGAGCACGACCGACGCGACTGCGCGACGGGTGGCGGGTCGCGGGGCCACAGCCATGAGGGCGGTCAGACCGTCGCGTCCGGGTAGCGCGCGCCGGTGACGTTCACCATGAGCGAGTAGAGGGTGTTCGTCGCCGTCACGAACAGCGTGTTCCCGCGTGGGCCGCCGAACGTCAGGTTCGAGCAGATCTCCGGCAGCAGGAGTTTGCCGAGCAGGGTGCCGTCCGGGGCCAGGCAGTGCAGGCCGTCGGCCGCGGCGCCCCAGATCCGGCCCGCGGCGTCGAGGCGGATCCCGTCGTAGCCGCCCGCGTCGCACTCGGCGATCACGTCGCCGCCGCTGAGAGCAGGGTCGTCGCCCGCCGTGCCCACCGAGAACCGGCGCAGATGCCGCCGCCCGGTGTCGGTGACGTACAGGGTCTGCTCGTCGGCGCTGAACGCGAGGCCGTTCGGCCGGTCGAAGTCGTCGGCCACCCGGGTCACGGTGCCGTCGGTCCCGATCCGGTAGACGTGACAGCCGCCGGTCTCGGTCTCGCCCGCGTGCCCCTCGTACACGGTGTCGATGCCGTAGCTGGGGTCGGTGAACCAGATGGTCCCGTCCGCCCGGGTGACCACGTCGTTGGGGCTGTTCAACCGGTGGCCGTCCCACGCGTCGGCCAGCACGGTGCGGGTGCCGTCCGGTTCGATCCGGGTGACCGAGCGGGTCCCGTGCTCACAGGAGATCACTCGGCCGGTCCGGTCAAGGGTGCGGCCGTTCGCGTAGCCGGCGCCGTCGCGCCAGACCCCGACGGCGCCGGTCGTCTCGTCGAGGCGCAGCACCCGGTCGTTCGGGATGTCGGAGAACAGCACGGAGCGCCAGGCCGGCGAGTACACCGGTCCCTCGAGCCAGCGGCCGCCTTCGAAGAGGACCTGGACGAACCGGTCCCCGCCGATGCCGCGGAACCGCTCGTCCTTGATCTCCCACTCGGTCCTGATCGTGGCCACGTCAGGGCGGCCCATGGTGCGTCGATGCATGGCCGCCATCATGCACGATCGGCGGCCCGCACGGGCGGGGCGTGTGCCGTCCGGCCCGTGGACGACGTTGCGCCCAACGCCGGGTGCGCGCAAGGCTGGGTGACATGGATTACACCCACCTCGGCCGCACCGGCCTGTCCGTCAGTCGCATCTGCCTGGGCACGATGAACTTCGGCCCGCACACGTCCGAGTCCGACGCGCACGCGATCATGGACTCCGCGCACTCCAGCGGCATCAACTTCTTCGACACGGCGAACGGCTACGGCGGCAAGAAGGGTGAGGGGATCACCGAGAAGATCCTCGGCAACTGGTTCGCCCAGGGAGGGGGCCGGCGTGAGCGAACGGTGCTGGCGACCAAGGTGTACGGGGACATGGGTGACTGGCCGAACGAGGGCAAGCTCTCCGCGCTGAACATCCGCCGGGCCCTCGACGCCAGCCTGCAGCGGCTCCAGACCGACTACGTCGACCTGTACCAGTTCCACCACGTGGACCGGAACACTCCCTGGGAGGAGATCTGGCAGGCGGTCGACGTCGCGATCTCCCAGGGCAAGATCCTGTATGCCGGGTCGTCCAACTTCGCCGGCTGGCACATCGGGCAGGCCCAGGCGGCCGCGTCCGCCCGGCACACCATGGGCCTGGTCTCCGAGCAGTCGCTCTACAACCTCGCCACCCGCAGCATCGAGCTCGAGGTGATCCCGGCCGCCCAGCACTACGGGCTCGGCATCCTGCCGTGGTCGCCGCTGCAGGGCGGGCTGCTCGGCGGCGTGCTGCGCAAGGAGCGCGACGGCGTGCGCCGCACCACCGGCCGGGCCGCCCAGGTGCTCGAGGAGCGTCGTGACCAGGTGCAGGCGTACGAGGACTTCGCGGACGAGCTCGGCAAGCCGGCCGGGGACGTGGCGCTGGCCTGGCTGCTGCACCAGGAGGCCGTCACGGCACCCATCGTCGGACCGCGCGTGCAGGACCAGCTCGACTCCGCCGTCCGGGCCCTCGACGTCACCCTCGACGCCGACGCGCTCGCGCGGCTCGACGAGATCTTCCCAGGCCACCGCACGGCGCCCGAGGACTACGCCTGGTAGGAGTCGACTGCGGAAACAGCACCCGCGGGCGTGACAGGGACCGGCATCGGCGCAAGACTGACCCGATGAGCGCCGAGCCGGGCCCCAGCACGCCCGGCACCACCGTGCACCGGGTGCTGCACGTCGACCTCGACCAGTTCATCGCCGCCGTCGAGGTGCTCCGCCGCCCCGAGCTGGCCGGCAAGCCGGTGATCGTCGGCGGCCGGGGCGACCCGACCGAGCGCGCCGTCGTCTCCACCGCCTCCTACGAGGCCCGGGAGTTCGGTGCCCGGTCCGGGATGCCGCTGCGGGTCGCCGCCCGCAAGGTGCCGGACGCGGTCATCCTGCCGGTGGACCACAACGCCTACAACGAGGCGTCCGAGCAGGTGATGGCCTCGCTCCGCGGCCTCGGCGTGGTCGTCGAGGTGCTCGGCTGGGACGAGGCCTTCCTCGGCGCCCCCGCCGGAGACCCGGGCATGTTCGCCGACGCCGAGGCGTTCGCGGCCCGGGTCCGTGCCGCCGTGCTGGCGGCGACCGACCTGCACTGCTCGGTGGGCGTCGGGGACAACAAGGTGCGCGCGAAGATCGCCACCGACTTCGGCAAACCCCGCGGCACGTTCGTGCTCACGGCCGAGAACTGGTTCGAGGTGATGGGGGACCGGGACACCATCGCGCTCTGGGGCGTGGGCTCGAAGGTGTCCAAGCGCCTGCTCGGCCACGGGATCCGCACGGTGCGCGAGCTGGCGGACGCCGATGAGGACCTCCTGGTCGGCGAGTTCGGACCGCGGATGGGCCGGTGGTACCACGACCTGGGCCGAGGCGAGGGCCCCGCGGAGGTCGACGACAGTCCGTGGATCGCGCGCGGTCACAGCCGGGAGACCACCTACCAGCGCAACCTGACCACGCCCGCGGAGGTCGCCGAGGCCGTCGCGGTGCTGGCCGAGCAGGCGTTCGAGGACACCGACGCCGAAGGGCGCGCGGTCATGAGGGTGACCCTGAAGGTCCGGTACGCGCCGTTCTTCACGTTCACCCGGGCCCGCAAGCTGCCCGCACCGACCCGGGACCGGGCCGAGGTGGTTGCGGCGGCACTCGGGCTCGCCGCCGACCTGGATCCCGAGCGGGAGGTGCGGTTGCTCGGGGTGCGGGCCGAGATGGTGATGCCCGACGGCGGTGACCCGGCCGAGCGGACCCCGGTGCGCGGGCGGCTCTGAGCCACCGTGACGCCGCGGCGGCGAGGCGCCGCGAGGCGGCTCAGCGGCGGGCGCGCACCAGGGCCGGGGCGCCGAGGACGGATCGGTACAGGTCCGCGGCGGACTGCGCGACCACCTCCGCGCCATAGGTGTGCGCCAGCTGCTCCGCGTTCGCGGCCGCGGTGGCACGAGCCTGCGGATCCAGGCGAAGCGACTCCACCGCTTCGGCGAAACCGGCGGCGTCGGACGGGAACAGCGCTCCGTCGGCGCCGAACAGCTCCCGGAACACGGTGATGTCCCGGAGCACGATCGGCAGACTCGCCGCCGCGGCCTCGAGAGCCACCAGCCCGAACGTCTCCTGGCGGGCCGTCGAGGTGAACACGTCCGCGGCCAGATACCACTGGGCCACCCGGGCCCGGTCGAGCTGCCCCACGAACCGGACGTTCGGGGGCGCCGAGCGCATCTGTGCCTCGAGCTGCCCGCGGGAGGACGCCAGGGCACCGAACAGGACCGACCCCACCCACACGAACGTCACGTGCGGCAGCGCGCGGGCCACCTCGAGGAACGTCTCCACACCCTTGCGGGGCTGCACCTGGCCCACCGTCAGCACGACGAACTCGTCCGCGCCCACGTCCAGGTCCGCTCGCGCGAGGTCCCGGCTGTCCGCGGAGCGTGCGAAGGCCCGCCGGTCGATGCCGTTCGGGATCACGCTGATCGGGGTGCGGACACCGCCCTCGAGCAGTTCGGCCTTGGCCGCCTCGGACACGGCGACGACGTGGTCGGCGGAGCCGTAGAAGTACCGGAGGTAGCCCTCGATCGGCTTGCGGAACAGGGTCGAGCCGCGCAGGCTCCCACGCAGGCTGTCCGCCGTGACGTGCGCGGAGACGACCTTCGGTCCCCGATGGGTCCGCAGCCGGTACAGCGGCCAGGGTCCAAGGGTGTGCACGTGCAGGATGCCGTCCCGCCAGCGCTCGTTCGTACCCACCTGGTATCCCAGGTCACGCAACCCCTGGGTGGTCTCCAGGAAGGCCGTGTGGACCCCATGGCCCTTGGGGCCGAAGGCGGACTCGGACATCTGGTTGATCCGGGGCAGGTCCGTGCGGACCGTCTCCGGTTCGATGCCGGTGCGGGTCGGCGGGATGAAGGCGAGCGTCATAGAGCAACTTCCAGTCGCAGATGTCGGTGTGACTTACTGAAGACCTGGCGGGTGACCGCGGCGTGAACCCCTCGAAGATAGCGGGTCGTGCACCGGTGAACGGGGATGGTCATGGGAGTGCCCGAAGTCGCTGGCCATCGTCGGGCACCGCGATCCCGGCCCGGAGCCACTCCTGCACGGGCGGCGCCAGTGCGCCGAAGTCGGCCTCGGTGTCGAGGTCGATCGCGGTGCCGTCCCGACGGACCAGGGCGGCGGGGGAGCCCAACGATTCGGCTTCGTGGCGGTGCCGGGCGAGGCTGCCCTCGCCGAACGCGAACGTGAAGGCGTCGGTGCCGGGCCGCAGGAGTACCGCGTTCGTGCCGAGGCCGGCCCGGTCGGGGCCGAGCGTGACCGGTGCGGCCGGGGCCAGCAGGGCTGCCACGTCGGCGGTGGACAGGGCGGGCAGGTCGGCGTGGATGACGAGCAGCCGGTCGCCGGGCCAGCGCCGGCGGACCTGCTCGCGGCCGAACTCGACGGCCCCGTTCAAGCCCGGGTGCGCGGACGGCTGGGTGAGGATCTCGAGTCGGGGGTCGGCCTCGAGGGCGTCGGTGACGAAGACCGGATCAGCGGTCACCACCAGGACCCGGCGGACGCCGTCCGCGGCGAGCAGGGTGGCAACGACGTGCCTGGCCAGGGTCGCCACGAGCCGGCCGCGCTCGCGCGCGGGTAGGTGCTCGGCCAGGCGGGTCTTGCCGGTGCGGCCGTCCCGCAGAGGGACGACGGCGGTCGCCAGGTTCGGCTGCCCGGTCACGCTGGTCAGTGGTGCGGTCATCGGGCTCGCTCCGCGAGCAGTTCGCGGGCGAGTCGCTCGCGGTCGGCGCCGTCGCCCATCACCGTGTTCGTTACGACGACGTCCAGGCCGAGGTCGGCGATCGCGGGCGCGAGGCCGGCGTCCTGCTCGTCGATACACATGGCGTCGATCACGTCGGCGTAGAGCCGGGCGACGCCGAGCGCGGACACCTCGTGCCCGAGGTCGGCGAGCATCTGGGCTGCGGGGCCCTTCAGTGCCGCGCCGCCGATCACCGGGCTGACGGCGACCCGCCAGGCCGAGGACGAGGCCAGCGCGGCACGGACGCCCGGGACGGACAGGATCGGCCCGACGCTCACGAACGGGTTGGACGGTGCGATGGCGACCACGGCGGCCTCCCGCAATGCCTCGAGGACGCCCGGCGCCGGACTCGCCTCAGCGACGCCGTCGAACGTCAGAGCGGTGACGGTGTCCGCGTGCCGGCGGGCGACGAAGTACTCCTGGAAGGAGAACCGGCCCGCCGGGGTGTCCACGACCGTGGCGACCGGGTCGTCGGTCATCGGGACCAGGGCCGCCCGCACACCGAGGGCTCCGGCGAGCTGCGCCGTCACCGTCGAGAGCGGCATCCCACGGCGCAGCCGGTCCGTGCGCAGCACGTGGGTGGCGAGGTCGGCGTCGCCGAGGGTGAACCAGGTGTCCTGTCCGAGTCGGCGCATCTGGTCCAGGACGGCGAGGGTGTCACCGTCGATGCCCCAGCCGGTCCGCGGGTTCGCGATCCCGGCGAGGGTGTACATGACGGTGTCGAGGTCCGGGCTGATGGCCAGCCCGTAGATGCGCGCGTCGTCGGCGGTGTTCACGATGACGGTCAGGTCATCACCGAGGCGGGCGAAGCCCTCGGCGAGCTTCGCGCCACCCACGCCACCGGCGAGGACGGTCACGGAGTTGTCGCTGTGCACCTGACGAGCCTAACCGCGCGCGCGGCCACCGATCGTCACGCCGTGGACGGAACCGAGCACCGGAAACCGTCCTACCAACGGATGACGACGGCCGCCACGAGTCAGGGTTCCACCTGAGGGTGGTCTCCGGTGCCGTCGGGGTCGGGGGGCTCGCCCGTATCGTCCTCGGCCGCCTGCTGTACGGCGCCGCGCCGCCGCCGGTGGTCACGGCCGTGGACCACGTAGTAGAGCGCGATGCCGCCCAGCACCACGACGGTGAGCGTCAGGTACATCGTGCGGTAGTCGGTGGCGCCGAGCAGCAACCCCAGCAGGAGCGGGCCGACGCCCACGCCGAGGTCGGTCGCGAGGTAGAACGTGGACGTCGCCAGCCCGACCCGGTGGACCGGTGCGGAGGTGACCGCGATCGCCTGGGAACTCGACATCAGGGTTCCGAAGCCGAGGCCGACCAGGCCACCTGACGTCCACATCATTGCGGGGGACTGCGCGAGGGCGAGGATGGCCAGGCCGGCGGCGAAGGCCAGCATCGCCGGGATCACCACCACGTTGTCGCCGCGGCTGTCCTGGAGGCGACCGGCGAACGGGCGGCAGATCAGCGTCACCGCCGCGAACACGACGAAGAACGTGCTGGCCGCGTCGACCAGGTCCGTCTCGAGGGCGTAGGAGTTGATGAACGTGAGGATCCCGGAGTACGCGAGTCCGACGAGCAGCATCATCGAGGCGATCGGCAGGACACTGACCTCGACGAATTCCTTCGGGTGCAGGCGCCGGACGGCGGCGCGCTGGTCCGCCGAGAGGGTCACGGCCGGGAACCGGATCAGCACCCCGACGCCCATCGCGAGAGCGGACACGACGGCGCACAGCGCGAACAGCGTGGGGTAGCCCGGGCCGGCCACGAGCTGGAGCGCCAGGAACGGTCCGATCGCCGTGGCGAGGGTGTTGCTGGTGCCGAAGAACGCGGTGCCCTCGCCGCGGCGCAGCGGTGGGATCAGGCCCATCACCGACGCGGCCAGCGCGGTGGTGCCGGCGCCGAAGGCGATCCCGTGCAGGACCCGGACCGTGATCAGCAGGCCGAGGCTCTGGGCCGGGATGTACAGCAGGGACATGACCACGAAGAGGGCGAGGCTGACCAGGAGGATCCGGCGCCGCCCCAACGCGTCGAGCAGCTTCCCGGCGAAGACGCGGCCGGCCACCGCGCCGAGGATGAAGCCGCTGGACGCCAGCCCGGCCGCGGTCTGGTTCGCCTGGAACCGGTCGATGGCGTACACGGCCATCGTCGTCATGAGGAGGTAGAAGATCATCGCGATGAAGAAGTTCGTGACGATCGAGAACACGAAGTCCCTCGTCCACAGCCGGTTCTCCGGTGCGTTGCCTACTGCCACCATGCTCACTCCCCGCGGCGCAGGGGCCGCAACTCGCTTCGCACGCTACCCGGCCGGCGAGGGCGCCGCCCCGCACGTCCAGCCGGTGGCGCACCACGGGCGCCGCGCGCAGGTGCGGGTCACACTGGAGTCATGACGGCGCAGGAGACAAGCGGCGACGGCCGCGACGAGACGGCGTCCGAGCGCGCCGACCGCAACTGGGACGAACTCATGCAGGAACTGCGGGTGACCCAGACGGGGGCCCAGATCCTCACGGGCTTCCTCCTCACCCTGCCGTTCCAGCAACGCTTCGCGGACCTGCGCACCGATCAGGTGGCCATCTACCTGGTGCTGGTCGCGCTGGCGCTCGGCGCGACGGCGCTCGTCGTGGCACCCGTGAGCCTGCACCGGGTGCTGTTCCGGCGTCGCCGCAAGCCCGAGCTGGTCTCGGCCGCCAACCGGCTCGCGCAGGTCGGCCTGCTCACCCTGGCGCTCGTGATCACCGGGACGGCGCTGTTCGTGTTCGACGTCGTGGTCGGCCGCACGGCCGCGCTCATCGCCGCCGGGCTGGCGGTCGTGGTCCTGCTCGGGCTGTGGGTGCTGCTGCCCCGGCGGCTCGGGCGGGCCTGAGCGCTATCCCATCCCGGTCAGGCGCAGCAGCGCGGCGGCGCCCGCCCCGACGAGCACCACCACGAGGAACGGTGCCCGCAGCAGCAGGGCGATCGCCGCGGCGACGAGGGCGCCGATACGGGCGTCCAGGACCACGTCCTGCCCGCTGGAGACGGTGTTCATGGCGACCAGGGACGCCAGCAGCCCGATCGTCAGCGCCCCGGCGACCCGCGTCATCCGCTCGTCCTCGAGCAGCCGCGCCGGAACGAGGTGGCCGGCGAGCTTCGTCAGGAACGCCACGGCGCAGGCCAGCAGGATCCAGAACCACAGGCCGGTGCTCATCGGACCTCCCCGCCGGTCGGATCGGTCGCGCCGTGCCCGCCGGACGGGTACGGATCGACGTCCGGTTCCAGGCCCTCGTCCGCGCGGCCGTGGCTGATCCAGCCCCAGACGGCGGCGACCAGGCCGGCCACCAGGATCGGTATGCCCGGCGGCAGGTGCGGCACCGCGAGCACCGTGACGAGCGCGCACACCACGGCGATGGCCACGGGCTCGCGCCCTTTCAGCCGGGGCCAGAGCAGGCCGAGGAACGCGGCCACCGCGGCACCGTCGAGCCCCCAGCGGGCCGGGTCGCCCAGTGCGCCGCCCAGGATCGCGCCGAGCAGGCTGAAGGTGTTCCAGAGCACGAACACGCCGACCCCGGCGACCCAGAACCCGCGGCGCTGCTCGGCCGGATCCTCCTGCCCGACGGCGGTCGCGGTGGACTCGTCGATGGTGACGTGTGCGGCGGCCAGCTTGAGCGGCCACGGGGTCTTCAGCATTCGGTTGATCTGCGTGCCGTAGACGGCGTTCCGGAGTCCGAGCAGGGTGGCGGCCCCGAACGCGGCCGCGCCCGTCCCGCCGCCGGAGATCACACCGATGAAGGCGAACTGGGAGCCGCCCGTGAACATGAGCAGACTGAGTGCCAACGTCTGGGGAACGCTCAGCCCGGACGCCACGGCGAGGGCGCCGAACGAGATGCCGTAGAGACCGGTCGCGACGGAGATGGAGGCACCGATCCTGACTGCCGGTGACGCCCAGAACCTCCGCACCCGGCCAGTCTAGGTCGAGCCCGCACGGGACCGGGGGTGTGACCGCGACACAGCGGTCGCGGCCACACCCCCGGTCGGGCAGCGATAGCCATCGGGCTCAGGCGGCCCGGAGGCGCCTACTTCCGGCGAACCTCATCCAGGACGGCCAGCCGGCTGCGGTACTCCTGTTCGTCGATCTCGCCGCCGGCGAACCGCTCGGCGAGCCTGGACCGCCCGGCTCCCACGCCGCTGCGGGCCTCGGCCCAGCGGCGGCGGCCGAACCGGCCGACGAGCAGGATCACGGTCACGATGACGAGGAACCAGACGATGGGAAAGACGATCCACCAGCCAGGTCCGCCGCCACCGGCCCACATCGGCCCGTGCTGGGCCGCGATGTCGGTGAGGGTGTTCATGGTGTGCTCCTTCGGTGCGGATTCGATCCCGTGTCTCGGGACGTGATCGATCCTCGCGATCGCAGGCCACCACGTCGTCGGGCGGGGGAGGACACTTCGGCTGCGTCGCCGGGACCACCCGGTGACCACGCAACTACCCCGCCGGGAGTACGCGACCCGGGTGCCGGTGCAGTGCCGGTGGTGGTCCGGGCACCCGACGGGCCTCAGCTGCCTCGGCGTGCTACCAGGGATCGACCGGATCCATCTCGTCGTTCGGTGTGTCGTCGGTGCTGAGCGGGACCGGGTCCTCGGTCCAGACCGTCTCGAACTGTCCCCAGAGTTGTCGCGTTGCGCCGAGTCACGCGTACCCCCAGGTCGGCTCGTGATCGTCCCCCTTTTGGGGCTCCACGGAAGCATGGTTCCTGCCGTCCTCGGTCAGGGGGCCCAACCGGGCCGGACCAGGCCGGTCTCGTAGGCGAGGACGACGAGCTGGGCGCGGTCGCGGGCGCCGACCTTGATCATGGCGCGGGAGACGTGCGTCTTCGCGGTGGCGGGGCTGAGCACCAGCCGCGTCGCGATCTCGTCGTTGCTCAGGCCTTCGCCGACGAGCGCCACCACCTCGCGCTCGCGGTCGGTGAGCCGGTCCAGTCGACCCGACGGTGCGGCCGCGCGACTGCGCTGCGCGAACTCCCCGATGAGCCGCCGGGTGACCGAGGGTGACAGCAACGCGTCACCGTCCGCGACGGCGCGGATGGCGGCGAGCAGGTCCACCGGTTCGGTGTCCTTGACCAGGAAGCCGCTCGCGCCCTGCCGGATCGCCTCGAACACGTACTCGTCGAGCTCGAACGTGGTCAGGATGATGATCCGCGTGTCGCCCAGGTCCGCGTCCGCGGTGATCCGGGCCGTCGCCTCGAGCCCGTCCAGGCGGGGCATCCGGATGTCCATCAGCACCACGTCCGGCCGGGTGCGGCGCACGACCTCGACGGCGTCGCGGCCGTCACCGGCCTCGCCCACCACCTCCAGGCCGTCCTCGGCGTCGATGAGGGCGCGGAACCCCGCACGCAGCAACGCTTGATCGTCCACGAGCACAACCCGGATCATGAGTCCGTCCCCCACGGTAGATGTGCGACCAGAGCAGCCCCGCCGTCGGGCCCTTCGTCCAGGCGGACCGTGCCGCCGACGGCGGTGGCCCGCTCGGTCATGCCGCGCAGGCCGTTGCCGGGCACCGGGTCGGCACCCGGCCCGCGGCCGTTGTCGGTGACGCTCAGGTCCAGGGTGCCGGTACCGACCGTGACCCGGACCCGGGCGCGGGTGGCGCCACTGTGCCGGACCACGTTCGTGATCGCCTCCTGGATGATCCGGAAGCCGGCGGCACCGACGGCCGCGGGCACCTCGTCGAGGTCGCCCGCCACCTCCAGGGTCGTGCTGACCCCCGCCTGGGAGGCCCGGTTGATGAGCGGCGCGAGCCCGGCGAGGTCGGCCGCCGGCGCGCGCGGCGCGTCCTCACCCTCGGCGCGTAGCACCCCGATCAGCGCCCGGAGCTCGGTGAGCGCCTCCTTGGACGCGTCCTTGATCGTGGTCAGCGCGAGCTCGACCTGCTCGGGCCGCCGATCCACCAGGTGCAGCGCGACGCCCGCCTGCACGTTGATGAGGGACATGTGGTGCGCCACCACGTCGTGCAGTTCGCGGGCCACCCGGAGCTGGTCCTCGCTCGCGCGGCGGCGCTGCGCCTCGGCGCGGGCGCGGCGCCACTCCGCCTGACGGGCCCGATTGAGCCGGATGAGTTCGCCGACGCCGAGGACGATCAGGCCCCAGGCCATCGTCGCGGTGAGACCGAACCAGGAGAAGCCCTCATCGCGCAGACCCACCCGGATGAGCTGGGCCCCGAGCAGCGCGACACCGGCGAGGAGCCAGGCGAACGCACGGTGGCCGCTCACCACGGTGACGATCACCGCGGCCCCGAGGGCGAGCAGCACGGGGCCGTACGGGAAGTCGAGGGCCAGGTAGGTGAGCGTGATCGCGAGGACCGCCACCAGGACGGTCCGCGGCCGCCGGCGTGCCGCCAGCAGCGCGGCGGGGCCGGCCAGCACCAGGAGCACCCCGAGTGGGCCCGGGGGCCGGGCGTCCGGCTGGTTGTGCCAGGCGCCGAATGTCCCGAACACCGCGACCACGGCGATCGCCACCGGCCCGAACACGGCCGCGCGGCGACCCCGTCGCAGTCGCGTCTGCTCATCCCAGGCCCAGGTCACCAGACCACGCTAGGCCGTGCGGGCCTCGGCGTCGTCCGCTGCCGGGTGCAGGCGGGCCTACTCCCCGGGGCGTACGTCCAGTTCATCCATCAGCCGGCCGAGAAGGTCGCTGAACCGGTGGAGGTCCTCGACGCCCCACTCGGTGAGCCGCGCCTGCAGGACCGCGCGCTCGCGGTCGCTCGTCGCCTCGTAGCGCGCCCGACCCAGTTCGGAGGCCGTGACGAGGAACGCGCGGCCGTCGCGGGGGTCCGCCGCCCGCTCCACCAGGCCGAGGTCCTCGAGGTGCTTGATGGTGCGGCTGGCCACGGCCTTGTCCAGGTCGAGCCGTTCCGCGACGTGCCCCTGCTGCAGGGCGCCCTCGCGGACGACGGTGCCGAGGATCCGGTAGCCGAGGATGGACAGGTCCGGGTGGATCCCCAGCGCCCGGCGCCGGAACAGTTGCTTCGCGTGCACGAACAGGTTGGAGAACTGGATCTCCACCTCGCGGATGGCGGCCCGCAGCTCCGGGTCGTCCGGACCCGTCGCGGCAGCCGCCACATCGGATCCGGACCGGGTCATGGTGGGCATCCTACTGAGCGGGCACGACCACGCGGGGCTGCTCACCCGTCGCGGGTCCGTCGCCGTCGGCGGAATCGGTTCGTGGGGCGTCGGAACCGTCACTGACGATGCCGACACCGGCGCCGGCCGCGGCCACTCCGACGAGCTCTGCCTCGGCCGTGACGGTCTCGTCGAGCTCGCGCTCGTGGCGGGTCTGGTCGCTCAGCGGCAGGTTCGGCAGCAGGGCCACGGCCACGATGCTCAGCAGCGCCAGCGGCGCGGCGACCAGGAACACGTGGGCGACGGCCTCACCGTAGACCGACTCGATGATCACCTTCACGGACTCGGGCAGGGAGTGCACGGCCGGAATGGTGCCTGCGGCCAGGCCGTCGGCGATCGCCGTGCCGTCGTCCCCGAGGGCTGCGATCGCACCGAAGAGCTCGGTCTGGCGTGCGGCCAGCAGCTCGGTCACCTTGTCCGCCAGGACGGTGCCAAGGACCGCGATCCCGATCGTGCCGCCGAGGCTGCGGAAGAACGCGACGCCGGAACTGGCCACCCCGATCTCCTCCGGTGGCACGGCGTTCTGCACCACCAGGACGAGGTTCTGCATCACCATGCCGACGCCTGCGCCGAGCATGAACATGTAGAGCGAGACGAGCGCGAAGTTGGTGTCATAGGCGATCGTGCTGAGCAGGAGCAGGCCCGCGGTGAACAGGATCGAGCCGAGCACCATATAGCGCTTCCAGATGCCGGTCCGGGTGATCACGGCGCCGACGACGGCGGAGAGGATCAGCATGCCGGCGGCCATTGGGATCGTCATCAGGCCGGACTGGGTGGCGCTGGCCCCGCGAGCGAGCTGCATGTACTGGGCGAGGAACACGGACGTGCCGAACATCGCCACGCCGACCGCTATGGAGCCGAGCACCGAGAACGTGTAGGTGCGGTTGGAGAACATGGACATCGGGATGATCGGCTCGTCGGCACGGAGTTCGACGAGCACCAGGGCGACCAGGGCGACGACGGCGCCACCGACCATCCAGGCCGTGGTGGCCGAGGCCCACTCGAACTGGGTGCCGGCCAGGCTGACCCAGATGAGCAGGAGCGAGACGCCGGCGGCGAGCAGGACCACACCGAGGAAGTCGATCTTGACCTTGCGCTTCTTGATCGCGGGCAGGTGCAGCGTCTTCTGCAGCATGACGATCGCGACGATCGCGACCGGGACGCCCACGAAGAAGTTCCAACGCCAGTCGATGGTGTCCGTGAGGAACCCGCCGAGCAGCGGTCCGCCGACGATGCCGAGGGCCATCACCCCGCTGAACAGCCCCATGTACCGACCGCGCTCACGCGGGCTGACGATGTCCGCCATGACGATCTGGGTCAGGGCCGCGAGGCCACCGGCGCCGAGGCCCTGGATCACGCGCATCCCGATCAGCATCGACGTGTCCTGGGAGAACCCGGCGGCCGCGGAGGCCACCACGAAGATGACGAGAGCGAGCTGCAGCAGGACCTTGCGATTGAACAGGTCGGCGAGCTTGCCCCAGATCGGGGTCGAGACGGTGGTCGCGAGCAGGGTCGCCGTGATCACCCAGGTATAGGAGGTCTGGGAGCCGCCGAGGTCCGAGACGATGACCGGTAGCGACGTGCCCACCACGGTGCTGGCGAGCATCGAGACGAACATCGCCAGGAGCAGGCCGGTGAGGGCCTGGAGGACCTCGGCATGCGTCATCCGGGCGGGGGAGCCGTTCGAGGGTGGTGCGGACGTGACGGTGTCGGCTGACCGGCCGGCACTGCCTGCGGTGTTGGTGCTCACGCGAGCGTGCTCCTAAGCGACGAAGAATTAGTTGATCGACAGCAACTATACGGCGATGGTTGAGTGACATCAACTAAATTCAGGGAGACGCATGTCACGTCCGGTAGGGGCACGGTTCACGCGCTGTCCGTGCGGACTTCATCCCACCCGGATACCGTCACCGAAACGCGGGGCCGTGGGGGCCGCTGTCGCTGGAGGGGACGTCCGATGGGTTTGACGATCACGAATGAGGATGCCGCCGGATGGGCACAGTCCACCTGGCCGCTCGGGGCCGAGTGGGACGAGGCCACAGGCACCGCCTCGTTCGCCGTCCATGCACCGCTCGCCAGCCGGGTGCTCCTGGAGTTCTATCCCGAGGCGGTCGGAGCGGATGCGACCGCCGACGCGGTGATGGCCCGCTGCCCCGACGGCGTCTGGCGCGCCCGGATCGGCGGCATCGAGCCTGGGGTGCTCTACGCGTTCCGGGTCTGGGGGCCCGGCTGGGACGTGGCGCAGGACTGGACCCGCGGGGACAGCGGCGCCGGCTTCACCGCGGACTTCGACGAGGCCGGGAACCGGTTCAATCCCAACAAGGTGGTCTTCGACCCCTACGCACGGGAGATCAGCCACAACCTGTCGCACCGCGCGCTCGTCGGCAGCCAGGGCGCCGCAGAGGTCCTCGGAACCGGCGGCGAGATCGTGCGGGGCAGGCCACGGCGCGAGCTCGACTCGGGCCGGTGGGCGCCGAAGTCCGTTCTCATCCACGACCAGACACCCACCGGCGTGCGACCCCGGCGGCGCGCCGAGGACGCGGTGATCTGCGAAGCGCACGTGCGCACCTCCACGGCTCACCCCTCGGCAGGCGCGCTGCGGGCGACCCTGGCGGGCGTGCCCGGCTTCGAGGACGTGGTGGACATCCCCGAAGAGGTCCGCGGCACCTACGCGGGGCTGGGTCTGCTCGCGCCGTACCTGCGCGCTGCCGGGTTCACCACCGTGGAGCTGCTGCCCGTGCACGCGTCGGACACCACGGCCATGCCGGGTGACGCGGGCACCTCGAACTACTGGGGGTACCAGACCCTCGCGTTCTTCGCGCCGAACCGGGACTATGCCCACGATCAGCGGCCGGGCGGCCCGACCCACGAGTTCAAGGCGATGGTCCGGGCGTTCCACGACCACGGACTCGAGGTGTACCTCGACGTGGTCTACAACCACACCGGTGAGGGCGGGCACTGGGCCGGCGATCTGCACACCACGGGGTTCACCTCCCTCGGCCACTTCGCGACCGCCGAGTACTACTCGATGACGGACGAGCACCGCCTGATCGACGGCGCGACCGGCACCTCGAACCAGTTGAACCACTCCTCGCCGGCCAGTCAGGGCCTCGTCCTGGACTCGTTGCGGTACTGGGTCGACGAGATGGACGTGGACGGCTTCCGGTTCGACCTCGCCACCGTGCTCGGCCGGACCCCGAGCGCCTTCGAACGCGAGGACTGGCAGGCCCAGCGGCAGTTCTTCACCGAGCACCCGCTGCTGGTCCAGATCGCGGAGTTCGCCCGGCGCCGGCACGTCGAGGTGATCGCGGAGGCCTGGGACCTGTGGGGCTACGAGGTGGGCAACTTCCCACCGGGCTGGGGTGAGTGGAACGGGCGCTACCGGGACACGATGCGCGAGTATCTCAAGGGCGATGGCAACGTCGGCGAGTTCATGCGCAAGTTCAACGGCGACCACCGCCACTTCGCCGACCAGGGCGGCGCCCAGCGCTCGATCAACTTCATCACGGCGCACGACGGGTTCACGCTCATGGACCTGGTCAGCTACCCGGCCAAGGTCAACGACTCCCCGCCACCGTTCGGACCGTCCGACGGCGGTAGCGACGACAACAAGTCCTGGGACTCCGGCGGTGACCAGGCGCTGCGCCGTGCCCGGCTGCGTAACTTCTGGGCGATCCTGTTCCTCTCCCGCGGGGTGCCGATGACGGTCTCCGGCGACGAGTTCGGACGCACCCAGAACGGGAACAACAACCCGTGGAGCCTGAACTCCATCGGGATCTGGAACAACTACGGGATGCTGGCCACGAACGCCCCGCACCGGATCGGCGTCGACCCGGCCCGACCCGAGATCGGCTACCACGACAACTTCGGAACGGCCGCGACGCCGTCGGACATCAACCCGTACTTCCGGTTCGCGGTCGCGCTCGCGCGGCTGCGGGCCGCCGAGCCCGCACTGCGGCAGGCGCGCTACGGGGATCTGGACCATGATGACGACGACGTCACCTACTTCTTCGCCCGGCCGGACGGTTCCGGCGGTCCCGGCCAGGACGACCGGGCCGTGCGGGTGCACATCGACGGCTCCGGCGTGGGTGGGCACGACTACCTGGTCCTGGTGAACATGACCGCGGCCGCGGTCGGTTTCGCGGTCCCGGAGGCTCCGCGCGGCGGGACCTGGCGGCGGATCATCGACACCGCGCCGTGGGCGGAGCCGGAGTTCAACGTGTGGCTGGACGAGGCGGGCGCGCCCACGACCGCCGCGGTCGACGTGGTGGGCGGCTACTCGGCGGCGCCCTGGAGCGTCGCCGTACTGCGGCAGGACTGACAGGCGGATACGCAGGTCGGCCAGGGGAGTTCTGCCCGTGGACGCGCTCGCCGGTGACCCCGGCGCGGATCATATGATCGTGCGGATCTCGCCCCGACCGGTGCCGATCCGCGCCCCGGACCCGACGACCCTGTGAGGCCCTTGTGACGACACCAGCCGGCTGGTTCCCCGATCCGAGCGGCGCCGACCAGCTGCGGTACTGGGACGGTGTCAACTGGTCGGAGCAGGTCGCCGCGAGCGGGTCGCAGCCCGGCGGGTTCGGGCAGGCGAGTGCGCCTACCGGGTACGGGCAGGCCAGCGTGCCCGGCGGGTACGGGCCAGCCAGTGCGGCACCGGGGCACGGGCAGGCGGATCCATATGGGCTGGCCACCGGCGGCACGGCCTACGGGCAGACCGGTGCGACCGATGTGTACGGGCAGACCGGTGCGACCACTGCGTACGGGCAGAACGGTGCGACCGCTGCGTACGGGCAGAACGCCGGCCGGCCGGGCGGCGCGGGCGGCGGACTGTCCGGCTACGCGGCGGCACCGACGGCGTACAGCGGCGACACGACGAGCGCCTACGGCGGCTCCGGCGGGTACGGCGCCCCTGGCGGCCAGGCCGGTGCACCCGGCAGCGCCGGCTACTACGGCCCGGCCAGCGCGCCGCCGTCCCGTAACCAGACGCCGATCATCGTGGCGGTAGCAGTGGCCGCGGTACTGGCGATCGCGGTCGCGGTCTTCCTCGCCTACGGTGCGCTGACGGGTGGCGGTGATCCCGGCCCGACGGCGGGCCCGAGCACCACCAGCGGGCCGACCGCCGGCCCGACGCCGACACCCACGCCGACCCCGACACCCACGCCCACCGCCGCGCCCACGCAGAGCGCCCCGGCGCCGGTGACCCTTGGCAGCACGACCGCGGGGTCGCTGCCCGAGGACGGCACCTGGGACGGCGTCGTCACGATCCCTGCGGCGGGGGTGTACGCGTTCATCGGTCACGCGCAGGAGGGCATCGACCTGACGCTCACCCTGCTGGACGGGAGCGGTCAGCAGATCGCGTTCAACGATGACCCGCCCGGCAACGCGGACGTCCTGGTGTCCAACCGTCGTGATCCGCTGCTGGGGCTGTACCTGGAGCCGGGGGAGTACACGGTCCGACTCGCGGAGTACGGGGGCTACGAGACCGACTTCGACCTCACGGCCGCGCTCCTGGACGTCGTCACCGAGATCCCGGCCGGTGGCGCGCACTCGATCGCCATCCCCGAGGACAACGTCTGGCTCGGCTACGTTCCGGTGTCGGCCGCGGGAATGGTCACCGTCGACGTTCGCACCACCACCGACGCCGACCCGGTCCTGACCGTGGTCTCCCCGGATGGCTCCTATCAGGACCAGGACGACCGGGGCAGCGAGTCGGCCGCCCAGTACGGCGGGAGTCAGTGGGACCCGTACCTCACCTTCCCGGTCGAGCCCGGGGTGTACCTCGTGATGGTCTCCGACTGGACCGGAGCCGAGTCCGAGGCGAGTATCGCCGTCACGGTGGACTGACCCGCACGCCATCGGAGCCGGCCTGATCGGACTGCGGGGAAACTGCCCTCTCGATCACCGGACACCGGGATCCCGCCAACCATAAACTCGGTATGCCTCGGCTGCGGCCCGGCCTCCCGTCGTTGCCCTATGTCACCGGTGCCCTTGGGCCCACTGCGTTGGAGGTTACTGTGAGTGCACCTGCCGGCTGGTTCCCCGATCCGGAGGGGCAGGACCGCCTCCGATACTGGGACGGCACCGCCTGGACCGAGAACTACGCGCCCCGGCCCGCTGGGGCGGCCCCGACCGCTGATGCGTCGGCAGCGCCGACCACCCCGGCCACCCCTGCGCCGACCACGCCCGCCCCGGCGGTCGCAGCCGCTGCCTCGGCCGTCGCCGCACCGGCCCCGGCCGTCGCCGCACCGGCCCCGGCCGGTTACCCGCAGGCGGGGCCGTACGGCGGTGCCGGCGGCGCTCCCGCTGTGCCGCCCGTTCCCGGCGTCCCGTCCGGTGGCTACGGCCAGGCGAGCGCGCCGGCCGGTTACGGCCAGGCGAGCGCGCCCGGCGGTTATGGCCAGGCGGGCGCGCCCGGCGGTTACGGCCAGGCCGGCGGCTACGGGCAGCCCGGCGCCCCGGGTGCCTACGGCGGTGGCTACGGCCAGAGCGGCGGGCCGCAGAAGAAGAACACCGGCCTGATCGTCGCGATCGTCGCCGTCCTGGTCGTGGTGCTCGGGGTGGGCGGCTACTTCGGGTTCCGCGCCCTCAACCCTGACGATCCCGAGCCGACCGCAGGACCCGGGCCGACCAGCGCGCCCACCGACGCACCCACGGATACCCCTACCGAACCCGTGGACGGCCCTACCGACGCGCCCACCGGGGACATGCCGGAGATGGTCGCGACGCTCACGCTCGGTACTGCCCTGCCCGGTTCCTTCGCGGCGGACGGTAGCTGGGGCGCCCTGCTCCCGATCACCACGCCGGGTGTCTACCTCCTCCATGGGGTCGCCGACGGCGCCGAGGACCTGGAGCTGACGGTGTACGACGAGGGACTCAATGCGATCTCCTTCATCGATGACATCCCGCAGGGCGCCGACGTCCTCCAGCCCAACTCGCTGAACCCGTTGCTGCCGATCTATCTCGAGGCTGGGCAGTACGCGGTCGTCATCACCGAGATCGCCGGTGCCCCGGCCTCCTTCCAGGTCCTCGCCGAGGATCTCACCGCGATCCCGGAACTGCCCCAGGACACCGACGTCACGATCTCGATGACGGCCGGGAACGTGTGGGTCAACTACGTGGTGGTCGACGCGGCCGGCACCATCACGATCGACGCCCGGACCACGAACGACGCGGATCTCCTGATGACCGTGATCAGCCCGCTGGGTGGCTGGATCGCGAACGACGACCGTGGGTCGGACATCGCCGGGCAGGTCGGTGGCGACACCTACGACCCCTTCGTCGAGGAGGTCGTGGATCCGGGCGTCTACATCCTGATGATGTCGGAGTACTCCGACGGCGCCGGTGAGGCGGTCGTCACGGTCGGCGTGAGCTGACCGACGCGCGGACCGGCAGGGCCGACCAGCCCTGCCGGCCCGGCCTGCCGATCAGACCTGCCGGTCCGGCCTGCCGATCAGCCCTGCCGGTCCGGCCTCAGGTCCAGTCGCCGCAGCACCTGGGCGTTCAATGCCACCACCACGGTGGAGGCGGACATGAGTAGCGCACCGACCGCCATCGGCATGACGAACCCGATCGGGGCGAGCAGCCCGGCCGCGAGCGGCACCGAGATCAGGTTGTAGCCGGCGGCCCACCACAGGTTCTGCTTCATCTTGCGGTAGGCAGCCCGGGACAGCTCGATGATCGAGAGCACGGCCCGCGGGTCGTCGGAGGCGAGGATCACGCCCGCGGACGCGATCGCGACGTCCGTGCCCGCGCCGATCGCGATGCCCACATCGGCCTGGGCCAGCGCCGGTGCGTCGTTCACGCCGTCGCCGACCATCGCCACGACCGCGCCCCGCTCCTGCAGCTGGCGCACCTTCGCACTCTTGTGCTCGGGGTGCACGCCCGCGAACACCTCGGTGATGCCGAGCTCGGCGGCGACCGCACGGGCCACCGGCTCCGCGTCGCCGGTGATCATGACGACCTCGACGCCGCGATCGCGCAGGGCCGCGACCGCCTCGCGGGACTCGGGCCGAACCTCGTCGGCGAGCGCGAGCGCGGCGACCACCCGGCCGTCGACGAGCACGTGCAGGACCGTGCGGCCGGCGTTCGCCTGCTCGGCGAGCCAGGCGGTGTCGGCGAGCGGCTCCCGGTCCGTCGCGGCGAGCAGCCCGGGGCCACCCACCGCAACCTCGCGGGCCGGCCCTGCGCCGTCGGGCACCATGGCCCGGACGCCCTGACCGGGCACCGCCCGGAAGTCCGTGGCGGCTTCGACCGTCAGGCCCCGCTCGGCCGCGGCCGCCACGATCGCGCGGGCCAACGGGTGCTCGCTCGCCGCCTCGGCGGCAGCGGCGTAGCGCAGCGCTTCGTCGACGTCCTGCCCGACGGCGGAGGTCACCGCGAGCAGGGCGGGGGCGCCCTTGGTCAGGGTGCCGGTCTTGTCGAACAGCACCGTGTCCACAGTGCGCATCCGCTCGAGGGCCATCCGGTCCTTGACCAGGATCCCGGCCCGCGCTGCGCGTTCGGTGGAGATCGAGACCACCAGCGGGATGGCGAGGCCGAGCGCGTGCGGGCAGGCGATCACCAGCACCGTGATGACCCGGATCAGGGCTTCCTCCGGGGTACCCCAGAACAGCCAGGCGAGCAGGGTCACCCCTGCCGCACCGAGTGCGAACCAGAACAGCGCGGCCGCGGCCCGGTCGGCGAGCCGCTGGGCCCGGGAGGAGCTCGAGCGGGCCTGCTCGACGAGCCGGCCGATCCCGGCGAGGGCCGTGTCCTCACCGACGGCCGCCACCCGCACCCGGATCGCGGAGTCCGTGGCCACGGTGCCGGCGACCACCCGGTCGTCGGTGCCGCGGCTGACCGGCGCGGACTCGCCGGTGATCATCGACTCGTCCACGTGCGCGGAACCGTCGGTGACGATCCCGTCGGCCGGGACCCGCCCGCCGGGGCGCACCAGCACCACGTCGCCGACCACGAGGTCGGCCGGCGCCACGAGGGTGATCTGGTCGCCGTCGAGCCGTTCGGCCTCGTCCGGGAGGAGTGCGGCGAGCGAGTCCAGGGCCGACGTCGTCTGCGCGAGCGAGCGCATCTCGATCCAGTGCCCGAGGAGCATGATCACCACGAGCAGGGCGAGTTCCCACCAGAAGTCCAGGCCGTGCGGGAACAGCCCGAGGCTCGAGCCGAGGGAGGCGACGAAGGCGACCGTGATCGCCATCCCGATGAGCAGCATCATGCCGGGCTGCCGGGACCGGATCTCGGCGACGGCACCGGTCAGGAACGGGCGCCCGCCCCAGGCGAAGATGACGGTGCCGAGCAGGGGCGAGACCCAGCCGGTGCCGGCCGGGAGGGTATAGCCGAGGATGTCCGCGAACATGCCGCTGAAGGCAGCGGTCGGCACCGCGAGGATGAGCATGATCCAGAACAGGCGGCGGAACTGGGCGACGTGGCCCTCGTGGCCGCCATGGCCGGCGTGGGCGTCGTGGCCGCCGTGACCGCCATGGCCGGCGTGGCCCTGCTCGGCGTGGCCCTCGTGCTCATGCCCGTGCTCGGCGTGGTGCTCGTGCTCCCCATGAGCATCGTGCGCGTGCTGCTCGGGTGTGGTGTGCGTGGGATGCGGCTCCATAGTCGTGCAACCATATACCCCCCGAGGGTATTCCTCGGGGGGATGGCTGGATCGGGCCTCAGGCCTGGAGCTTGAGGGCCTGGCGCCAGGACAGCGCCGTGCCGCCCTGCATCACGGCTCGCTGGTAGATCCGCTCGCCCAGGCGCAGCAGTCCGTACGCGGCTGCGCCCGTGAGCGCCAGGGAGACCAGGCCCTGCCAGATCGGGACGTCCCCGGCGAGCATCCGGATAGGCATCGCGACCGAGGAGACCACCGGGACGAAGCTCGCGATCTCGAGCCAGATGCCCTCGGCGAACAGTCCGACGAACAGGGCCACCATGATCACGGTGATGATCGGCCCGGTGTTGGACTGCAGGTCTTCGCTACGGCTGGCCAGGGAGCCGAGCACAGCCCAGACGGCGGCGAGCGCCGTGAACCCGACCACGAAGAACGCGATGAACCACCCGGACGCGCTGAGGATCCAGCCGATGTCGCCCGCCAGGCCGGTGAGGTTCACCGCGGTCAGGCCGACGACGCAGTAGAGCAGGATCTGTGCGAACGCCAGCAGGGAGTTGCCCAGGACCTTGCCGTAGAGCAGCTGGCGGATCGGGATGGCGGTTGCGAGGATCTCGACGACGCGGTTCTGCTTCTCCTCGAGCACCGAGTTGGCGATGGTCATCCCGAAGATGATCGCGGCCATGTAGAACAGGAACGCGAAGATGAAGCCGACGATGAAGGCGAGGGCGCCACGGTCGGCGTCCGGGTCGAGGAGCTCCGTGGTGACCTCCGATCCGGCCATGAGCTCGTCGAGCGTGGTCCCGGCCGCCTCTGCGTTGGCGGCGAGGACCGACTGACTCACGGCGTCCGTGAGCGCGGCTGAGAGGTCGGAGTCCACCTCCGAACCACCCAGTAGCGCCCAGCCATCGGCGCCGGCGACGAGGCCGGCGTCCACGTCGCCGTCGAGCACCGCGGCCCGCAGTGCGTCCTCGGAGTCGAACTCGGTGACCTCGAGGGTGTCGCCGGCGGCGGTGATGGCCTCGCTGCTGGCCTCGGCCACCACGGCCGCGTCGGCCTGGCTCGTGCCGACCGTGTAGTCGGACGTGCGGTTGCCGACCACGGCACCGATGACGACGCTGGCGGCGATCATCGCGAGGGTGACGATCGTGGAGATCACGAAGCTCTTGTCCGCCAGCTTCACCATGATCTCGCGGATGGTGACGATCAGCCAGGGGTTGCGCACCGGAGCCGGCGGGCTCTGCTCGCCCAGGGACGGCGTCGGCGTCTGCGGGGAGGAGTCGGTGGTGGTCATCGGGTCACCTCACGGTAGATCTCGGACAGGGACCGGGTGATGGGGGCGAACTCGGCGAGCCCGCGTTCGGCGGCGCGCTTCAGCAGCGGCTCCCGGGCGCCGTCGGCCAGTTCGAGGACGGCGCGCGGGCCGTCGACGTCCAGCACGCTCACGCCGGGTACGTCGCGCAGCCACCCGGCGTCCGGCGTGGTGACGATGCGGTAGCGCGTCGGGCCGGCGTTGCGGAGCTCGTCCGCCGCACCGGCGGCCATGACCTTGCCGTCGGAGAGGACCACGAGCGAGTCGCAGAGCCGGTCGACGAGGTCGAGCTGGTGGCTGGAGAACAGCACCGGCACGCCCTGGCGGAGGCGGTCGCGGAGGAGCTCCACCATGGAGTCCACGGCCACCGGGTCGAGGCCGGAGAACGGTTCGTCCAGGATCAGCGCGCTCGGTCCGTGCAGCAGCGATGCGGTGATCTGCACGCGCTGCTGGTTCCCGAGGGACAGCGACTCGAGCTTGTCCTTGACCCGGTCCGCGAGCCCGAACCGCTCCAGCAGGCGGGTGGCCTCCTTGGCGGCATCTCCTCGGCTCATGCCGCGCAACTGGCCCAGGTAGCAGAGCTGGTCGAGGATGCCCTGCTTCGGGTACAGGCCACGCTCCTCGGGCATGTACCCGAACCGGGAGCGGTCGGCGGCCGTGATCGGCCGGCCGTCCCAGAGCACGTCGCCACCGTGGATCACCAGGACGCCCATGACCATCCGCATGGTCGAGGTCTTCCCGGCGCCGTTGGCGCCGACGAACCCGGTCATCTGGCCCGGCTCCACCGTGAACGACACGTCGTCCACGGCCACCTTCTCGCCGAAGCGACGGGTCAGTCCCCGCACCTCGAGCCTGGCGTCCGCTTGCCTCATCTGGTCCTCCCGATCCGCATCTCGCCGCGGCGCTGGTCGCTGCCGTTCGGCCTGGTCCGAGCCTAGGAAGGACGCGTGCCCCGGCGCGTCGGCCGCGCGGGGGAGCCGTGAAGATCCGCCGCTGGGGGGAGACGGGCACCCGGGAGGAGGAGGTGGCCGGCTCCGGGCTCGGTGCTCAGTCGCCGGCGCCGACGATGCCGGCCCGGTGTGCGAACACCACGGCCTGCACGCGGTCCCGGGCGCCGACCTTGGCCAGCACGTGCGAGACGTGGGTCTTCACGGTGGACTCGCCCACGAACAGCTCGGTCGCGATCTCGGCGTTCGAGTAGCCCTCGGCGAGGAGGGTGAGCACGTCCCGCTCCCGGGCGGTCAGGCTCTGGACGGCGCGGGCCGCATCCGAGTCCGGTGCGGCCGCACGGTGGGTGGCGGCGCCGTTGGTCGCGCGGCTGGGCGGGCCGGGGGCACCCGGCACCGGGTCGGTGCCGGATGCCAGGCGCGCGATCACCTTGACCGTGACCTCCGGGGACAGCAGGGCATGACCGTCGGCGACCGCCCGGATGGCGGCGACCAGGTCATCGGGGTCGGCGTTCTTGAGCAGGAAGCCGCTCGCGCCCGCGCGCAGCGCCGCGAACAGGTAGTCCTCGCGGTCGAACGTGGTCAGGATGATGACCTTCGCGCTGCCGGCGGCGACGATCCGCTCGGTGGCCGCGATGCCGTCGAGCACGGGCATCTGCACGTCCATCAGCACCACGTCCGCGGGCGTGGAAGTGAGCAGTTCGACGGCCTGGGCTCCGTCCGCCGCCTGGCCGACCACCTCGATGTCGTCCTCGATGGAGAGCACCATGGCGAACCCGGACCGGACCAGGGCCTGGTCGTCGACGATGGCGACGCGGATGGTCATCGGGTCTCGCTCTCGGTGTTGGTGGTGGTGTCGCGGAGGTGGAATCGGGCTCGGACCCGCCAGCCGGTTCCGGTCAGCCGAGGGCCGATCTCCGCCTGACCGCCGTGCAGCGAGACGCGCTCGGACACCCCGCGAAGACCGTACCCGGTACCGGACGTGCCACCGCGCGGCTGTCCGTCGTCGAGGACCTCGACCTCCACGAAGGCGCCGGCCGGGGAGTCCGTGGGGCCGCCGTCGGCAGTGCCACCGCTGCTTCCGGTGCGTAGGGTGACCGACGCGGAACCGGCCGTCGAGTGCCGGACCACGTTCGTGAGCGACTCCTGCACGCAGCGGTACACGGACAGGCCGAGCGCGGGGGGCACCCGGTCCAGGTCGCCCGGGGCGGCCTCCACCCTCGTCAGGGTGACCCGGAGCCCTTGCCGGCGGTGCTGTTCGGCCAGGTCGTCGAGATCGGCGAGGCCGGGCTCCGGCGCCCGGGAGTCGCCGCTGCGGCCGGCGTCGGTCTCGCTGCGCAGCACCCCGAGCAGGGCGCGCATCTCGCCGACGGCGTCCCGGCTCGCGCCCTCGATCGTGCGCAGAGCACCCTCCGCGACCTCCGGTGAGCGGGTCAGCACTCGTCGTGCCGCGCCCGCCTGCACCCCGATCACGGAGACGTGGTGGGCCACGACATCATGCAGTTCGCGCGCGATCCGGAGCCGCTCGTCCACCACGGCCCGGCGTGCGAGCTCGTCGGCCTGGGCGTGGATCCGCTCCGCCTGGTCGGCCAGCCGAGCCCGCTGCAGCGCGCCACGCCAGGAGGCGCGGCCGACGAGGATGGCCCCTCCGAAGTAGGCGAGGTTGATCACCGCCGTGTAGAGCACGTAGGCGAGGACCGGGTCGAGGGGGCCGGTGGGGCCATCGGTGCCGTAGAACATCGCGACGGCGTTGGAGATCGTGAACGAGATGACGATCCAGGCGGCCATCTCGAGCAGCACCAGGGCGACCGCGATCCAGAGCCACCGGCGGTCCCGTGCCCAGGCGACGGCCGCGTAGATGGCGGCGAAGTAGGCGGTCTGGAACGGGAGCTGGACGCTCGCCTCGGGGCTGACGTAGGCGAGGCCGAGGAACAGGGCCGAGGAGATCAGCAGCGTGATCATCGGGTAGCGCCGCCGGACGGCCAGCGGCGCGATCATGCCGGCGACCGCGACGTAGCCGCGCCAGGACTGCTCGCCCTCGATGACCAGGCCGAAGGACTTGGTGGCAACGGTCATGCCGAGGGCCACCATGATGAACACGACGGTGCCGAGGATGTCCCGGCGTTGCTGGGCCCGGGTGGGCCCGGGCCGCTCCCAGAGCGGCTCCTCTGCGTCGTTCAGCCAGGTGAACAGACGGCTTGTCCACGACCCGCGCGGTGGCATTGAGGACGGGTCCGCGGGCTCGGCGCCCGCCGCCGCGGACTGCGTGCTGGACAGGGTGGGCATGACTGACGAGGCTATCCGCCGGCGGCCGGACCCGCGTCCGTCCCACGAGGGAGAACGGGGTCGGGCTCCTCCGGCCGGCGGAGATCAGGGCGCGCGGTGGGGCGACCCGGCCAGGATCGAGGCTGCCCGGGCGTCGCCGGCCACGGCCAGCGCGATCTCCGCATGCCGCGGGTCGGTCGCCGGCAGCACCGCACTCGCGGCGGTCGCCACGGCTATCGGGCCACCGGCCGCGGTGGTCAGGTCCGCCGCGGCCGTTCCGGCACCGGTGGCCAGCGCGGCGAGGGTCGCAGTCATGCCGCCGTCGGCGGCCAGGGCGGCGAGCGCAGCGGCAGCCTGACCCAGGACGGAGGCGGACGCGAGCGACTGGATCACGTCCCGGTCGCGCAGGGCGGCCGCGGCTGCCCCCGTCGCGGGCGTGCGAACCATCCGGACCGGTTCGGCCTCGAGCGTGATCGGACCCGCGGGGTAGGAGGCGGTGAGGATATACGCGCCCGCGCCCGGGAACAGCGGCTGGGACGCGGCGGTGCAGAGCAGCAGGACGCCCGCCTCAAGGACCTCGCCCGGGCCGAGCTCCACCTCTCGGGGCAGGCTGTCCGCCGGCCACGGCCAGCCGGCCCGGAGCGTGCCGGTCGGCCCGTCCACGTCGATGACCAGGTCACCGTCGGGCAGGTTCAGGCGGGCGTTCACGGTGACCGGGCCGGTCCCGGTGTTCGCCAGCGCGACAACGCCGAGCAGGGCCTGGTCCGACCCTGACCGGGCGGGCACGGTCAGGGTCAGCGTCAGGGTTCCACTCATGCCGGCGATGCTGCCACGAAGTCGGCCACGATGGCCTCGGCAGCGGCCATGTCCGCTTTGCCCTTGCGGGCCCGCTTCGCCCGGCCGAGCGCGTCCGCGACCACGGGAGCGTCGGACTCCACCGGGCTCGCCACCGTGGCCGCGAGTCGGACGATCTCCTCGGCGGACCGGCCCTGCATGGCCAGGTCGAGGTAGCGCTTCACCTCGTCCGGCGCTGCCGCCCGGGTGGCGGCGCGCCCGCCGTCGTCCGCGGCACGGGCGTCCGAGCGGTGGTCGGCGTGGGTCCGGGCGAAGGAGTTCGCCAGGACCAGGGCAGCCGCGGCGCCGGTGTCGGCGTCGTTGTGTGCCTGCGCCACCGTGGCCAGGCGGTCGCGGGCCGTCGTGTCGGTGCCGAAGTCGCCCAGCGCGAACGCCCGCCCGACGGCGGTGTCCAGGGTCTGGGCGGCGATGTCCACCTCGGTCTCGGTGGCGGCCGTGCGCACGTACACGGTGGCCCGTTGGCTGCGGGCCGAGGTGAAGGTGTCCACGTCGAACTCGGCACGGACCACGTGGGTGCCGGGCTGTTCGAAGGTGACACCCTCGCTCGTGAAGAAGACCTGCATGCGGGCCGTGAGGGACTCGCCCGGGGCGAGTACCGCCGTCGGGCGGGTGCCACAGGCGACCACGACGTCGCGGACCTGCTCCACACTGCCGTCCGGCAGCACGTGGTGCAGCCGCAGGTACCCCTCGGCGAGGTTCAGCCGTGCGGTGACCACACGCGGCTCGTCGCCGGTGTTCGTGAGCGTGACCTCGGCGGTCACGTACTCACCGACGTACACCTCCGCCGGCAGCACCAGGTCGAGGGTGAGGGCGTCGGTGTCGTCTCCGGTCGTGTAGCCGGTGGCGTCCACCGGAACGGGTAGGCCGGAGGAGAGAGAGCCGTGACCCCAGCCGAAGTTCTTCCATCCGGGGCGCACCTGTGGGTCGGGGGAGTGGATGAGGGAGTCGAGGTCGTGCTGGGCGAACGCGAAGGCGGCGTTGCCCGGGTACTGGTTCGTGGTGCTCGCGAAACCCATCACGTCCCCGGTCTGGTTCATGATCTCGGTGCCGATCGGTGGCACGTGCACGTCGTGCTTGGGGTGGAACAGGTTCAACGCGTGCCCGGCCTCGTGGATCATCGTGCGCAGGAACGCTGCGGGAACGTTGTTCAGCGGCTGGTTCCGGGCGGCAGGTTCGATGAAGTCCTGCCCACCGAGGGTGGCGTCGGCGAATCCGACCGAACCCTCGCGGGGGACCGAGTCGTCGTCGAACATGACGCCGAGCAGGCCGCCCTGCGCGGATCCGACGAGCAGCCACAGACGCCACGGGTCCGCGGCGCCGGGGTCGCGATGCGTCGTCAGCAGCGTCTGCAGCTCCGCCATCGTCAGGGAGGCGTCGCTGGGGACGTTCAGGTCGTCGACCCGCACCCTGGTGTCCCACCCGGCGGACGCGTAGACGTTCTGGAACGTGCGCACGGCGCCGTGGTTGAACGCCGACGCCGGCCAGTTCCGACCGGTCATCACGTCGACCTCGATGGCGCAGCCGCGGTAGAGGTTGGCTGTCTTCGTGGCCGTGACGTCGTACGTCGTGCCGCCGATGGTCGCGGTGCCGGTCATGGTGGCGACCCGGTTGCGGCCGATGAGGATCGAGCGGCGGCAGGTCAGTCTCATCGAGCCCGTCTCGGTGGACACGAACTCCTGGCTGGTGCGGTTCCAGAGATGGCGGCGCAGGTTGAAGGAGAGGGTGCCGCTCGAGTAGGTGACGCCGGTGGAGCGGAAGTACCAGGAGTACTCGTTCTTCGGCAGTTGCGGGTAGTGCGGGAACGGTGGCGCCCCGTTGATGCCCGAGAGCAGGCTCACACTTGCGCCCGGGAGTTCGGTGACGGCCGTGCCGAGCAGGTTCGGGTCGATGTCAGCCTCGGTGGCGTCGGACGCCCCCGTGGCCGCAGCCATGGCGTCAGCCTCGGTGTCTCCGCCGATGAACACGGGCAGGTTCTCGATCGGGCCGAAGATGGGCGACCGCTTCACGTAGACGTCGCCGCTGATCCGCAGCGAGGTGTTCCGGACCTCGATGCGCATCGGCCCCCGGATCTGCTGGCGCAGGAAGACCGGCACCGGCCGCCGGGACGTGAACTCGATGAGCCAGGACCCGTTCACGACCGGTAGCGAACAGGGCCGGTCGAGGATGTACGGGGGGATCTGAGGCTCGAAGGGGATGCGCGGCTCGAAGGGGATGCGCGGGTCGATCGGTACCGGCCTCGGCACCACCGGGGTCGGCGGTCCGAGGACCGGCCCTGGCACTCGGACGTCCATCAGGTCGCCTTGCTCGTCGTAGTACAGGGTGCCGTCGTCTCCGCAGCAGCCCGAACTCTCGTCGTACTCGGTCATGGTTCACTCCAGGTGCCGGTCCGGCGTCGTTGCCGGACGTTTCATGGTCGATCGCGAGGAGGCGGGTGACCAGAGGCCTGATCGGGTGGTCCGCGGGTGATTGACGAGCCGGCAGCGGGTGATTCGCTGCTCGTCTAAAGTCGTGTCCATGCGTTCCGAGTACGTGATCCCCGGGCTGCCGTGCCGAGATCTGGACGACGTCCTCCCGTTCTACGAGGCGCTCGGGTTCGACGTCACCTATCGCCAGGTCCGGCCGAACCCGTACGCGGCCGTGCGCCGCGGTGGGATCGAGCTTCACTTCTTCGGCGTGCCCGAGTTCAACCCGGAGGACTCGATGGGCAGCGTCGTGGTCATCGTGCCGGACACGGGCGCGCTCTATGCGGCATTCGCGGCCGGGCTGCGCGCCGAGTACGGCAAGGTCCCGATCAGTGGCATCCCGCGGATCACCCGACCCCGCAAGAAGCAGGGCACCAGCGCAGGCTTCTCGGTCGTGGATCCCGGCGGCAACTGGCTGCGGGTCACCGCCACCCCGGACGAGGACGCGCAGGACCCGACCGACGGTGGGCGCCTGGGCCGCGTGGTGGCCGCCGCCGCGCGGCAGGCGGACTCCCATGGCGACGTCGACGCGGGGGTACGGGTGCTACGCACCGGGCTGGCCCGGCACGCGGACGCACCCATGGTCGAGCAGGTCCCGGCGCTGGTGTACCTCGCGGAGCTACTGGTCCGCACCGGTGACGCCACCGGCGCCCGGGAGAGCCTCGCGCTGGTGCGGGCCGTCGACCTGACCGAGGCCGAGCGCGACCTGCTCGCAACGGACCTGTCCACGGCCGCCGACCTCCTGGCGTCGGAACTGCCTGACTAGGATCGGACAGAACCAGTTCAGGGCAGGTGCGCCTCGAACCGCATCCCGGTCAGCGGCACCGCGTTCCAGGCTGCGGTGGCGACGCCGTCCGCGCCGCGCAACCGGAACCGGTGCGGCAGCTCGGCGAGCAGCACGTCGGCCTCGAAAGTGCCGTCGGCCTTCCAGCCGCCGCGGGCGAGGACCGTGGTCGACTCCCGGGAGCGGCCACGGCGCGAACTGCGCACGAGCCCGACGGCGGTGGTCACCTCGGTCTCGACCCACGCCGTGGGTGCGCCGTCGATCCGTACCGTGCCGCCGGAGAACGTGAACGTCGCGTGCCAGCCGTCGGCGGCCGGGGCGACCTGCACCCGGGTGCCGGCCGGGAGCGGACCCGGCTCTGCGCCGTCGTCGGCCACGAAGGCGACCGGCGCCTCGGGCGTGGCGCGCGGGTCCGCCTCGACCACCGGGAGGGCGAGCCCTGCGAGCCGTTCGGACAGGAGCGCCGCGGCGGCCGGGTCGGCATCCGGAGCGCCGACGGCCGGCAGCAGGTGGGTCCACGCGGCGGTCAGGATGCCCTGCATGTTGTCGGTCGCGGAGGTCGCCGCGAGGACCAGGTCCGAGTCGGGGACCACGACGCAGAACTGACCGTAGGCGCCGTCGCCGCGGAAACCGTGCCGGGCCATCCAGAACTGGTACCCGTAGCCCTGGGCCCAGTCGATGCTGGTCGCCGGATCGGAGTCGGTGCGCACGTGCGCGCGGGTCGCGAGCTCGGCCCAGCCCTCGGGAAGGACCTGCGTGCCCTCCCATCGGCCGCCGGCGAGCAGCAGCTGCCCGAACGCGGCGATCGACTCCGTGGTCAGGTGCAGCCCCGAGAAGCCGAGCGCGTTGCCCTGGCCGTCGGTGTCCCAGTGCCCCGGGGTGATGCCGAGCGGTTCGAACAGGCGCGGGCGCAGGTAGTCGATCAGGTGGCTGCCGCTGAGCTCGGCCACCAGGGTCGCGACCACGTACGTGCAGCCGTTGTTGTAGACGTGCCGAGAGCCCACCGGGTCCTGCGGCGGCTGGCGCAGGAAGCCGCGGACCACGTCGTCAGGTTCGAGCTCGCGCGCCCTCGCGAGGGTATCGGCCGTGTGGCCCGTCGACATCGACAGGACGTGGTGCACGGTCAGCGACGCGACGGCGGGGTCGACGTCGTCCGGGACGTGTGCGGGGAGCAGGTCCACGATCTTGTCGTCGAGGGAGAACAGACCCTCCGCGATCGCGAAACCTGCCGCCGTGGACGTGAACGACTTGCTCAGGGAGTAGAGCAGGTGCGGCCGGTCCGGCGCGTACGGCGCCCACCAGCCCTCCGCGGCCACCCGGCCGGCATGGACCACCATCAGGCTGTGCAGCTCGATGCCGCGGGCCTCGACCGCGTCGAGGAAGTCGGCGATCCCGGCGGCCGAGATCCCGGCATCGGCGGGCGTGGCGCGCGGGAGGAGGTCTCGGGCGGTCTCGGTCTGCGTGGGTGACGTCGGCATGTCCGTGAGCCTAGTGAGTCCGGCCTGGGTGTCGATGGGCTGCGAGACTGGGGTCATGACGTCCTGGCAGGAGCACGAGATCTGGTGGCAGGTCTACCCGCTCGGGTTCGTCGGCGCGCCGAAGGCGCTGGCGGACGCGCCGCCCGAGCCCGCCCGAACCCTGCGTGCGCTGACCGACTGGCTCGACTACGCCGTCGGGCTCGGTGTTTCCGGGCTCGCACTCGGCCCGATCTTCACGGCGAGCACGCACGGCTACGACACCCTCGACCACTTCGGCATCGACCCCCGGCTCGGGGACCGGGCCGATTTCGACGCGCTCGTTGCGGCCGCGCACGAACGCGGCCTCAAGATCATGCTCGACGGAGTCTTCAACCACGTCGGGCGCGAGCACCCGGCGTTCCTCGCGGCACTCGATGGCGGCGCGGGCAGTGCCGAGGCCCGCCTGTTCGACCTCACCTGGAGCGAACCGGGGGCCGAGCCGAGCCACCGCAACTTCGAGGGGCACGACGCCCTGGTCGCGCTGAACCACGATGACGACGGTGTGGCCGAGCTCGTCAGCGAGGTGATGCGGTACTGGCTCCGCGCGGGGGCGGACGCGTGGCGGCTGGACGCGGCGTACGCGGTGCCGACGCAGTTCTGGCAGCGCGTGCTGCCGGCGGTGCGCGCCGAGTTCGGCGAGGCGTACGTGGTGGGCGAGGTCATCCACGGCGACTACGCGCAGATCGTGACCGAGTCCGGGATGGACGCCGTCACCCAGTACGAGCTGTGGAAGGCGATCTGGAACTCGATCCGGGAGCGGAACTTCTACGAGCTCGACCACGCGCTCGGCCGGCACAACGACATGCTCGAGGCGTTCGTGCCATTGACCTTCGTGGGCAACCACGACGTGACCCGGATCGCGACCCAGATCCCCGACCCGCGGATGCGTGCCCACGCGCTGGTGCTGCTGATGACGCTGGGTGGGACGCCGTCGATCTACTACGGCGACGAGCAGGGCTTCGAGGCGGTCAAGGAGGAGCGCTTCGGTGGTGACGACGCGATCCGGCCTGCGTTCCCGGACTCGCCCGCGGACCTGCCCGAAGCCGGGTCCGACGTCTACCACCTGCACCAGGAGCTGATCTCGGTGCGACGCCGGCATCCGTGGCTGCACCGCGCGCGCACGCGTGCGCTGAACCTGTCGAACGAGACGTACGCGTACGAGGTGGTCGGAGACGGCGGCCGGCTGGTCGTGGTGCTGAACGTTGCCGACGCCCCGGCCCGGGTGGACGGCGCCGGTGTCACCGGCGTGGTGGCCGGGCACGCAGAACTGGGCGACGGCGGAGCCTGGGTCCGCGTGGACGCCTGCGGCTGGGCGGTGCTCGAGTAGGAGCCCCCGGGCTCACTCGTGGCGGCGCCGCGCGCTGGCGACGCGGTGGGGCTAGCGTGCTGTGACCGGGTCGTACCCTCGCGCCCGGGAGGTTCGAGGAGGAACCATCATGGCCAACCACACGTATGGCGTCTCGGAGATCGTCGGCACGTCGACCGACGGCATCGACGCGGCGATCTCGAACGGCGTCGCCAAGGCCGCCCAGAGCGTCCGCAATCTCGACTGGTTCACGGTCAGCGAGGTCCGTGGGCACATCGAGGACAACGCGGTCGCGGACTGGCAGGTCACGATGAAGCTGGGGTTCCGGATCGAGGAGTGACTCAGTCCGCGACCCGGCCGAGGTGCCCTGCGATCCACTCGTTCCGAACCGTGAGCAGGCGGGCCAGGTAGGACGTCAGTACCAGCCGGTCGACCACCCGGCCCAGCGGTCCCAGTGGTGAGGCGTACTCGACCAGGTCGGTCATCAGCGTTCCGGCGTCGTGGGCCTCGAACCGGTGCTCGTGCCACCAGTGGGCGAACGGACCGGAGACCTGCTGATCGACGAACCGGTGCGGGGGCTCGTGCACCACGATCCGCGACGTCATCGTGAACGGGATGCCGAAGTGCCGGGCCCGCCAGGTCACGGACTCGCCCGGTCCGAGCACCCCGGAGGTGACTGGACCGATCGCGCGCTCGCGCGAGCGCGCCATCGACGCGGTGTGCGCGTCGACCGAGAGACTCAGGTCGAAGCATGCCGCCACGGGTGCGGGTACCAGGGTCTGGAGTCGGATGCGCGGCACGGAACGAGCCTAGGGTCCAGCTGCCAACGGTCGGGGACGTGATGACGGCGTTGAGGCGGCGGCCGCGTCCGACGCGCAGGTCACCGGGCTTCCTTCCGCCCACGCATCGTTTGGATGCCACGGGCGATGAGCCCCGTGATCAGACCCCAGGCCGCATTGGTTCCGATGACGGGCAGGATCGCTATGGCCATCGTGGACAGGCTCTCGAACCCGCCCGTCGTGATCGGTAGGACGGTAGCCCCGATGACGATCGTGTAGACGCCGTATGCCATGGCGGCGAGGACCGAGGTGAGGATCGGGGTCTTATTGGTACTGAAGCCCACCAGCACGATCCAGGCGACGGACACGACCGCGGCATGCACGATCGCGAAGGGGGCCTCGCCCATGGCGTTCGCAACTCCGATGAGGTGACCGAGTTGCCCCACCAGACCCAGAGCGCCCAGGCCCAGGATGAAGGGCCAATTCAAGGACTTGAGTTCTTCCATATCCAGCAACGTACGGACGCGCGTCACGGTGCGAATCCCGCGATTGTCACGAGGCCTATGCCTGCTCTGTCCACCCGGTATGTCGTCAGGAAGCGATCCTCACGGACGCCGTCAGGCGGATTTGCCCGGCAACGGAGGGCTCCTACGCTGGGTTCATGCAGAAACGGTCCGAGGCGCGATCAGGTGATAGCGATCAGCAGACCCTGACCGATGCGGTGCTGGCGGGAGGCGTCGCCCTGGCAGTCGGCGTCGTGATCGCCGCGGACCTCCAGCAGACCGGCCCGGCGGGCCCGGACGCTTATATCTTTCCCCTCGGATTCGGCGCCCTGATGCTCATCCGTCGGCGCTTCCCCCGGACGGTACTCATCCTGACAGTCCTCGGAATCTCCGCCTATTACGCCCTCCAGTACCCACCCGTGGGCATCGCCCTGCCGACCGCCGCCGCGCTCTACTCCGCGGCGGAACTCGGCCGTGCCGGTTCCGCGTGGGCGGCGGCGGCCTTCCTTGTTGTTGGCTCGTCCTATTTTCGGATCCGGGACGATCAGCCGGCCGCCTACGTGTTCAGCTACGAGTTGCTGACCAACGTTGCGCTGATGGCGGTGGCGATCGCTCTCGGCGCGAATGTGCGGATGCGCCGAGAGGCACGCCGCCAGCAGGAGCGGCTTGACGCGATGAGTTCCTTGGAGCGCACCCGCCTGGCTGAGCTGCAGGTTCGCGAGGAACGACTTCAGCTCGCCCGCGACCTCCATGATGCGGTGGGCCACACCATGTCCGTCATCTCGGTGCAGAGCAACGTCGCCGCCGATGCGATCGGACGCCGCGACGACGATGGAGCGGCGAAGGCGGTCGAACAGATCCGCAGCACTGCTTCCGCAACGATGAAGGAGCTCCGCTCTACCGTGGATCTCCTGCGATCCCCCCGCCAAGGGCCACTCCGGACGACCGGCGGCCTGACCGGAGTCGGCAAGCTGGTCGAGTCCGCTCGTGACGCCGGCGTGGAGGTGGATCTGCAGATGTCGGTGGATCCGGAGCGGCTGTCCAGCAGCGTCGACACGGCCGCGTATCGGATCGTCCAGGAGGCGCTGACCAATGTTGTACGCCACTCGGGGGGAACCAAAGCCACCATGCGCGTGGACCTGACCGACGGACTTCTCACGATCGAGATCGTCGACAACGGAAGGGGAGTCGATCCGACCGAGGATCCGACAGGTGCGAGCGGTCACGGCCTCGTAGGTATGCGTGAACGTGCTGCTGCCCTGGGAGGTCGCCTGCATGCGGCGGGTGTTCCGGGCGGTGGCTTCGCCGTCCGCGCGGAGTTGCCGATGGGGTCAGAGGGATGATCCGGATCGTCCTGGTAGATGACCAGGAGATGGTGCGGACGGGCCTTCGAATGATGGCGGTGAACGATGGCGACATCGAGGTTGTCGCCGAAGCCGCTGATGGCCGAGCCGGCCTGCGAGCCGTGCGAGCACATCGTCCGGACGTCGTGCTCATGGACATCAGGATGCCGATCATGGACGGCCTCGATGCGACCGAGAAGATCGTCGCCGACGATGCCCTGGCAGGGGTTCGCGTGGTCATCCTCACGACATTCGACGCGGACGAGGACGTGTTCGCGGCGATCCGTGCGGGCGCGGCGGGATACCTGCTCAAGGACACGACGTCCGCCGAGCTACGACGAGGCATACGCACGGTCGCCGCCGGTGACTCCCTCCTCTCGCCCGCGATCACGAGCAAAGTCATGCAATCCCTCGTTCGCGATAGAGCGATGCCCACTGATGACACCCCCCTGCGTCACCTCACCGCTCGAGAGCGGGAGGTGCTCGTCGAGATCGGACGAGGGCTCTCCAACGATGAGATCGCGCGGAGGCTGTTCATCAGCCCGGCTACCGCGAGAACCTATGTCAGCCGGCTCCTCACAAAACTGCACGCCCGCGATAGAGCCCAACTCGTCGTTCTCGCCTACGAAACCGGAATCGTCAGGCCCGGCAACGGATGACCTTGAGGCCGGTTGACGCAGCACCGGTACGGCGCAATCGCACGGGCGCGCGGCGCCATTGTCGTGGGACGTAAATATCGTCGGGTCCAGGTTGATCGGGTTGTCCACAGGTCGGTGGGTGGTCTTCCGTTTGTCTGCGGGCGGGCGTAGGATAGTACACATGTTCGATCACGACGGCGAGGGTGGCGGTCCGGCGGCAGCGGCGCCGTCGCTGGGGTGCTGTGCGCATTGTGCTGAGGCGGTTCGTGAGCCGGTGCGGGTGGTCGACTATGACGCGTTGGATGAGGCGGCGTTGGCGACGTTGTCGGCGCAGGAGTTGGCCGAGGTGGCCGCGTTCGAGCGGGAGTTGGAGTTTCAGGACTGGTTCTCGGAGTTCGTCGGTGCGCCCGAGGACCTGATCAGTGCCGGTGACCTCGGCGGTACGGACGACCCCGGCGACGACCCCAGCCGACGCCCGGGTGCCGGCGCTGGCGGTGGCCGCGATGACGGCCGCGGTGCAGGACCTGCCGCCGATGGTGCTGGGCCGGTTCAGACCCTCAACGCGGGTGCTCGGGCGGTGCGGGCGCAGGTGCCGGCGGATCTGGGTGGTGGCGCTCTGCCGCGGGTGGATGCGCAGGCGTTGTCGGGTCGGCCGGTGGATGGGTTTCTGGTCGATGAGCTTGACCGTGCGGACCTGTCCGGGATGGATGACTACGAACTCGTCGACGCCCTGGGCTGCTACCGGCGTTTGGAGGCGGTGGGGTCGGCGGGGGTGCGGGAGGTCGCCGCGGAGTTGGCGTCGCGGGCATCGATGGTGATGCCCCGCCCGCGTGCGGTCGGCAAACGGGTGGTGTTCCGGGAGTCGTTGGCCGCGGATGAGATCGCGGCGAAGGTGGGGTGTTCGAAGCAGGAAGCGAACCGGTTGGTCCGGGTCGGGCAGTTCCTGGGTGGGATCGCCGCCCCGACCGGTGACGCGTTGGCCCGGGGTGAGATCGATGCGGGTAAAGCTGACGTGATCGCGGTCGCGGTGTCGGTGTTGGAGGCCGAGGCCGCGTTCGAGGTCCAGGACGAGTTGTTGCCGAAGGCGGTGTTGTGGACCCGGCACCGGGTCGCCCAGGAGGTCGCGAAACTGGTCGCTGCCGCGGATCCGGCGCAGTTCAGCCAGCGGGCCGCGCAGGCCAGTACCCGACGGTATGTGAGCCGGGCCAGGATCGATGTGGACGGGATGGCCTCCCACACGTTGTACTGGCCGGCCGCGGACGCGCTCGGTCTGGATCTGCTCCTGGATAGTGCGGCGTCCTCGGCGAAGGCCGCCGGGGACCTGCGGACCCTGGAACAGTTGCGTGCCGATGTCCTGGCCGACATCGTCGCCCACGGGCTGAACACCGGCCAGGTCGGCGACCTGACCGGCTTCACCTTCCAACTCCAAACCGGCCCCTGCACCCACACCCACGGTGACGACCATGGCCACGGCCACGGCCACGGCCACGGCGAGGACGCTGGTCAGGCGCCAGCTGGCGCCGACTCAGAAACAGCAACTTCCACGGCCAGCCCGACAGATCAGTCCCAGACATCCACGGCGCCCGCCGCCGGCCCGACAGGCGGGTCCCAGGGGACAAGTGCGCCCAACACCGGCCCGACCGGCGAATCGGAGGGGACAGCTGCGCCCACCGCGGGCCCGACGAGCACGTCCGAGGGGACAAGTCCGCCCAACCCCGGTCCGACCAGCGGGTCCGAGGGGACCAGTACGCCCAGCCCCAGTCCGACCGGCGGGTCCGAGGGGACCAGTACGCCCAGCCCCAGTCCGACCAGCGGGTCCGAGGGGACCAGTACGCCCAGCACCGGCCCGACGGGCGGGTCCGAGGAGACAAGTCCGCCCACCACCGGCCCGACGGGCGGGTCCGCGGCCATGGGTGCGCCCACCGCGTCTTCGGGTGGGGCTGGGGCCGGCTCGGGTGGGTTCTGGGGGTCCTGGCACGGGGCTGATACCGGGGCCGATCCGCGGGTGTTCACGCCCTCGCGGGGTCAGGGGCTGCCACGGGTCTGGCCGGTCGGGGTCCTCGGTGGGCGCCGCGCCCAGATCCTCATCCGGGTTTCCCTGTCGACCCTGATGGGCGGCGACGACCCCGGCGACATCGAAGGCCTCGGCCCGATCCCCGCCGACGTCGCCCGCGCGTTCGCCGCCGGCGGCACCTGGCGACGCCTGGTCACCGACCCCACCACCAACCAAGTCACCGACTACGGCACCACCCGCTACGAACCCCCACAGAACATGACCGACCGGATCAAAGAGAACGAACCGTACTGCACCGCACCCGGCTGCTCAGCCACCGCCCGGATGACCGAACTCGACCACCGTGTCCCGTTTCCTCTCGGACCCACCAGCGACGACAACCTCGACCCCAAATGCCGACGCTGCCACGTCCTGAAAACCCACGGCGACTTCGAAGACGAAGTCGACCAACACGGCAACCGGTTCTGGCGCACCCCCACCGGCCACGTCTACATGCGCACCCCCGACGGCACCACCACCGAACTCCCCCGAACCCACCCCGAGCACACCGGACACGGCCCCACCTACCGCACCGCACCCAACCCCGACGAACCACCACCCTTCTGAGCCATGGCCCCACTGAGCGAAGGCCTGGACACCCCGTCCTCAGACGGCGCGACCGAGGCGGGCGAGGAGACGGGTCTGGCGATCGGCGCCGTCGGGCGGATCGACAGCGGGCCCACAGATGCCGTCCATGTACAGGGTCGGGCCGAAACTGTCCGCGCCGGTCTCGATCATGTCGAGTTCGTACCCGGTGAGCGACTCATCGGTCCCGGCGGCCCGCGCGATGTCCCAGCGGTGCACCACCATGTCCCAGACGTAGAACCGCTCGAACGTCGCACCGATGGTGGTCGGACCGAAGAAGCCGTCATACCCCCGTTCGGCGACCGCGGGATCGGCGAGCAGGGCCGCGACCCGCGCGGAGTGCACGCGCCAGGCAGCCACGGGATCTGCGTCGACGTCCGGCGCTGGGCCGAGATCCAGGTCCTGGCCGGTGAGGAACTCGCGTTGCGTGTCGATCAGGTGACGGACCACGTCCCGGGCCGACCAGCCCTCGCACGGCGAAGTGGCGGACCACCGGTCGTTCGGGACCGAGCCGAGGAGCGCGAACAACGGCTCGTCGACCCGACGGTGTGCCGCCGCGATACCGAGCGTGCTGGCGGCGCCGGTCGCGGCCGTCGCTTCGCTCGTCGTGGTGGTGTCGGTCGTATTCGTCGTGTTCATCGGGAGACTCCGAACTGGTTGGCGACGTGCACGGCGGCAGCGGCGCTGGCGAACTCTGATGCCGACGACGCTAGGTGGATGCGGCAGGCTGGGTCTTGATGAAATCCGACAACAGCAGCCCACGACGGATCGACGCGATCGAGCGTGCGCATCTGAAGGAACCGGGGGATGCCTCCCACACCATGTTCCGGTACGAGCCGGACCCGGATCTGGCCGGCCTCGTGGAGCGGTTCTGGATCCCGGTCTGGTCGGTGCCGCCCGGGCAGGAGGCACCTCAGCGCGTGCTCCAGTACCCGCACTGCCTGCTCGTCATCACGAACACCTACGCGCGGTTCTACGGCGTGGTGTCAGGGCTGTCCACCACCACCCTCACCGGGGCCGGGTGGGCCGTCGGCGTCATGTTCGCGCCGTCGGCCGGCCACCTCCTCACGGGTCGGTCGATCTCGGAGTACACCGACGCCCACGTCCCCATCGCCGACGTGCTCGGGGCAGCGGGGGAGCAGCTCGTCGAACGCGTCCGGGTCGCGATGGCGCCGGACCCGACCGCGCCCACCGCTCACGGCGAGGCGATGGCGGCCTACACCGACGTGCTGCGTGGCTACCTGCCGGTGGACGAGGACGGCCGGCTCATCAACGCCGTCGTCGCGTTCGTGGAGCAGAACCCGGACGTGCTCCGGGTGGCCCAGGTCTGCGCGGAGTTCGACCTGACCGAACGTTCCCTGCAGCGGCTGGTGCGGCGCCGGGTCGGGCTGAGCCCGAAGTGGCTGATCCAGCGGCGCCGACTACAGGAGGCGGCGCAGCGGTTGCGCGAGCAGCCGAAGAGCCTGGCCGACGTCGCAGCCGTGCTCGGTTACGCCGACCAGGCCCACTTCAGCCGCGACTTCACCAGGGTCACAGCCGTCACCCCGGGGGAGTTCGCGAAAGCGTGGGCCGGCGAGGCCGGTCCGGCCTCGTAGCAAGGCCCTGACGGCAGCCGCATCGGCCTCATATGGGAAGGCGCCGACGGCGGCCGGATCCGCGTCGTATGCGAAGGCCCCGACGGCGGCCGGTCCGGCCTCGTCGGCAAGGCCCCGACGGCGGCCGGATACCTCAGGCGTAGAAGGCCGGCTTCTCGATCAGCTCGACGGCGAACTCCTGCGACCCGTCCGCGCGCAGCGACCGCACGCCCGCGTCGCACACCACGGCCGCGGCGTACCCGTCCCAGCTCGACGGCCCGACGATCTCGCCGCCCTGCACGGAGTTGATCCACTCCTGCAGCTCGGTGTTGAACGCCGCCTCGAACCGCTCGTTGTAGTCGGCGGCGATCCGGTTGCTGCGCCCGGCCGCCCCCGTGCGCACGGTCGCGTTCTGGTCGCCGAGCGCGACCGCGCCGCGCTCGGCCACGACCTCGCACTGGATGTCGTAGCCGTAGGTGTTGTTGACGAAGATCTCGACGTCGATCAGCACGTCGGAGGTGGTCCGCAGCACCAGCACCAGCGGGTCGGACAGGTGCGGGAACCGATTCGTGGTCCGCTTCGGCTTGTCGACGCGGGCGGACACGATCTCCTCGCCGAGCAGGAACCGCATCACGTCGATCTCGTGGATCGCGGTGTCCGTGATGGACATTCCCTCGAGATAGTTCTCCGGCGAGCTCGGGTTCCGGTGCCGGTTGTGCACCATGAGCGCCTCGCCGACGCCGCCGCTGTCCAGGACGGCCTTGATCTCCCGGTACCCGGCGTCGTAGCGGCGCATGAACCCCACCTGCACCAGGCGCCGGCCGCCGCGCTGCTCGGCCTCCATGATGCGCAGGCACTCGGCCGCGGTGGGGGCCAGCGGCTTCTCGCAGAACACCGGCTTGCCGGCTTCGATCGCGCGGACCACGGAGCCCTCGTGCGCGGGACCGAAACTGGTGACGATGACGGCGTCCACGTCGTCGGCGTTGATCAGGGCCGCGTCGTCGGCGTAGACGCTCGCACCGATCGGCTCCGCCACCCGCTGCGCATGGGCGGGGTCGAGATCGGTGACCGCGACCACCCGGCCGCGGGCCAGCTTGTCCGTGATCCGGGCGATGTGGGAGCGGCCGATGCCGCCGGGGCCGATGATGCCGATACGAACTGTCATGGGAGGGTCCTCGTGGTCGCGCGCTGTGGTGCGTGGCGTTCGGGTGCTGTTCAGAGCAGGCCGAGCCCGCACTCGGCCAGGTACTCGCGGGTCTTGATGGCGTTCGGCAGCGGCATGGCCGGATCGGCGGGGTACAGGTCCTGCTCGAGGATGACGTACAGCTCCTTGTCCAGATCCGCCAGCGCCTCGATCAGCTGTGGCATGTCCGGTTCACCGGCCGGCGGCCGGACCGACGCACCCCGCGCCACGGCCTCGCCGAACGGCCAGTCCAGCTCGTGGGCCTGCCGCACCAGTTCCGGGTCGAACGCCTTGATGTGCACATAGGCGATGCGCTCCGGGTAGGTCCGGATCATCTCGATCGGGTCACCCTCGCCGTAGACGATGTGGCCGGTGTCCAGGCAGAAGTTCACGTACTCGGGGTCCGTCGCCGCGAACACCCGCTCGATGTCCCGCGGCGTCTCGATGTGGGAGTCGCCGTGCGGGTGCAGCACCATCTTCAGCCCGTAGTCCTCCTTGAGGAGCTTGCCGAGCCGGTTCGCGTTCCGCACGTACAGGTCCCACGCGGCCGGGGTGAGCTCACGATCGTCGACGAACTCCCAGGTCTTGTCGTCGCGGAACAGCGGCGGCAGGTGCACGATGTACTCCGCGCCGACCTCCGCGTGCGTGGCCGCGATCGCCCGGAACGTCTGCTCGGTCTGCGCCCAGGCCTCCTCCTTGTGCAGGATGCCCCACCCGGTGCCCGCGACCACCCGGAACCCGCGGGCATCCATCTCCTCCTGCAGCCGATTCGGGTCGGTGGGGAAGTAGCCGAACGGCCCGGTCTCCATCACCGAGAACTGCGCGGTGGCCATCTCGTCCAGGGCCGTCTGCCACGGGATCTGCTGCTCGTCCTCCGGGAACCACACGCCCCACTGGTCGGGGCAGACGCCGACGGTGAGCTTGTTGTACCGCGGGTCGGGGTTGTTGGCCTTGCTGGGCTGGGTCATGGTCGGGCCTTCTGTGATGGACGACGGCGGAGGTCGGGTCGGGTGGGGCGGCTGCGGTGCGCAGCCGGGCCGGTGCGTGACCGGCCGGTGCCGGGCGGTGGGTCAGTCGGTGGTGCTCGGGAAACTCATGCTCGCCTCGACCTGGCTGTCCCGGTGCGGCCAGCGGGTCGTGATGACCTTGTTGCGGGTGTAGAACCGGACGGCCTCGGGGCCGTGGGCGTGGTGGTCGCCGAACAGCGAGTCCTTCCAGCCGCCGAACGAGTAGTAGGCGACCGGGGTCGGGATCGGCACGTTCACGCCGACCATGCCGGCCTCCACACCGTGGCTGTAGCGACGGGCGGCCTCGCCGGAGCCCGTGAAGATCGCCGAGCCGTTGCCGAAGGGAGAGGAGTTCACCAGCTCGAGCGCCTCGTCGAGGTCGGCGACCCGGAGCACGGTCAGCAGCGGCCCGAAGATCTCCTCGCGGTAGGCCGACATCTCCGGGGTGACGTTGTCCAGCAGGGTCGGACCCACGAAGTAGCCGCCCTCGTGTCCGGGCACGGTGACGTCCCGGCCGTCCACCACCACGCCGGCGCCGGCCTCGATCGCTTCGGTGGCGCTGCGGATCACCCGCTCACGCGCCTGCGCCGTGATGACCGGACCCATGTCCGTGGCGGGGTCGGACCCGGGACCGACGGTGATCTTCTCGGCCTCGGCCTTCAGCGCCGCCACGAGCGGTTCCGCGGCACCACCGACGGCCACCGCCACCGGCACGGCCATGCACCGCTGGCCGGCGGAGCCGAAGGCACCGGAGGAGATCTGCGCCGCCGCGAACTCGAAGTCCGCGTCCGGCATCACCACGGCGTGGTTGTTCGCCCCGCCGAGGGCCTGGACCCGCTTGCCGTTCGCGATCCCGACCTGCTGCACGTACCGGGCGATCGGGGTGGAGCCCACGAACGAGACCGCCCCGATGCCGGGGTGGGCCAGCAGCGCGTCGACCGTGTCCTTGCCGCCGTGCACCACCTGGAACACGCCGTCGGGCAGGCCCGCCTCGGCGTACAGGCGCGCGACGAAGTTCGCGGCGGAGGGATCCCGCTCGGAGGGCTTGAGGATGAACGCGTTGCCGCATGCGATCGCGACGGGATGCATCCACATCGGGACCATCACCGGGAAGTTGAACGGGGTGATGCCGGCCACGACACCGACCGGCTGCCGCAGACTGTGCACGTCGATCCCGGTGGAGGCGTCGGCGCTGAACTCACCCTTGTTCGCCTGGTTGATCCCGCAGGCGAAGTCCAGCGTCTCGCGGCCGCGGCCGATCTCGCCGATGGCGTCGTCGACGGTCTTGCCGTGCTCGGCCGAGATGACCCGGGCGAGCTCGTCGGTGTTGGCGACCACCAGTTCGCGCATCCGGAACAGGATCTCGGTGCGCCGGGCCAGCGAGGTCGCGGCCCACGCCCGCTGGGCGGTGCGCGCCGCGGCGACGGCGGCGTCGACCACGCCCTGATCGGCGGTGGCCAGCTCGGCGATGACCGCACCGGTGGCCGGGTCGTGAACGGGCGTGAACGGGCCTGTTCCGTCGACCTCGGTGCCGTCGATCCAGTGCTTGATGGTCCTCATCTGCTCCACTTCCTCCTCGTACTTCTCGCTCACAGGTAGTGGCGCTGGTTCTTCTTCGCCTCGAGGTAGGCCTCGTGGGCGGTGCGGGTGCTGGCCAGCCGGGACTCGGCGGCCACGGGGACGTCCCACCAGGCCGACGACGGCGGGTTCGGGCCCTGCAGGTCGGTCTCGATGTGGATCACGGTGGCCCGCGGCGCGGCCGCGGCCGTGGCGTACGCGGCCCGGAACTCCTCGATCGTGGCGGCCACGATCACGTCCAGACCGAAGCTGCGCGCGTTCGCGACCAGGTCCAACGGCACGGGCGGGCCGTCCAGCAGGTCGGTGTCGTCCGTGCGCATCCGGTACCGGGTGCCGAACCGCTGTGAGCCCACCGACTCCGACAGTGCCCCGATCGAGGCGTATCCGTGGTTCTGCAGCAGCACCACGATCACCTTGAGGTTCTCGGAGACGATCGTCGCGAGTTCGGCAGGCATCATCTGGTAGGTCCCGTCGCCCACGATCGCGACGACCTCACGCTCGGGGGCGGCCAGTTTGGCGCCCATCGCGGCCGGGATCTCGTAGCCCATGCACGAGTAGCCGTACTCCAGGTGGTACTGGTGCGGGCTCCGGGCCCGCCAGAGCGCCTGCAGGTCACCGGGCATCGACCCGGCCGCGTTGATGAGGATGTCCTCGTCGCCCATGAGTTCGTTCAGGGCGCCGAACACCTCGGTCTGGGCGGGCAGCGGGCCGTGGCCGCGGTGGTAGCACTCGTCCGTGACGGCGGCCCACTCGGCGGCGAGCCGAGTGGCCCGCGCCTCGTAGGCCGGATCCACCCGGTGCCCGGCGAGGGCATCGGTGAGCGCGCGCAGGCCCTCCCGGGCATCGGCCACCACCATGTCCGCGGCGTGCTTGGCCGCGTCGAACGCGAGCACGTTGACGTTCACGAAGGCGACGTCGCGGTTCGCGAAAACGGTGTGACTCGCGGTGGTGAAGTCCGTGTACCGGGTGCCAACCCCGATCACCAGGTCGGCCTCGGCGGCGAGTGCGTTCGCAGCCGCGGTACCCGTGGACCCGACCCCGCCGACGGCGCTCGGGTGGTCGAACGCGATCGCGCCCTTGCCGGCCTGTGTGTCCGCGACCGGGATCCCGGTCGCGTCGGCGAAGGCGGCCAGCTCGGCGCTCGCCTCGGAGTAGATGACGCCGCCTCCGGCCACGAGCAGCGGGCGCTTCGCCGCGCGGATGGCCGCGGCGGCGCGGGCGAGCGCCGCGGGCTCGGGGACCGGCCGGGCCACGTGCCACACGCGCCGGCGGAAGAACTCGACCGGCCAGTCATAGCCTTCGGCCTGCACGTCCTGCGGCAGGCACAGGGTCACCGCACCGGTCTCCGCCGGGTCGGTGAGCACCCGCATCGCGGCCAGCGCGCTCGGGATCAGCTGCTCGGGCCGGTTGATCCGGTCCCAGAACCGTGACACCGGCTTGAACGCGTCGTTCACCGAGATGTCGAGGCTGCGCGGATCCTCCAGCTGCTGCAGCACCGGGTCCGGGAACCGCGTCGCGAAGATGTCCGAGGGGAGCAGCAGCACCGGGATCCGGTCGATCGTGGCCAGGGCCGCGCCGGTGACCATGTTCGTCGAGCCCGGCCCGATCGAGGCCGTGCACGCCATCGTCTGCAGGCGGTTCCTGGTCCGCGCGAAGGCGACGGCGGCGTGCACCATGGCCTGCTCGTTGCGGGCGTGGTAGTACTTCAGCCGGGCCTCGCCGGGTGCGGGGTCGACCTCGTTCTGGACGAGCGCCTGGCCGAGACCGGCCACGTTCCCGTGCCCGAAGATCCCGAACACGCCCGCGAACAGGGCCTGTTCGACGCCGTCGCGCTCGGTGTACTGGGCCGCGAGGAACCGGACCAGCGCCTGGCCGACGGTCAGGCGTTCGGTGATCGGTCCCGGCGCGGTGGCATCCCGCACCTCGGGTCGCTCGTCGGTCATGAAGGTTCCTCCTGCTCGGCGGGGAGCGCGGGTTCGGCCGTCGGTTCGGGCACCGGTGCCTTCGTCATAGGCAGCCGGGGATCGATCTGCTGGTCGGCCCAGGTGGCACGGATCCAGTGGTGGGCCGGGTCGTCGGTCATCAGCCACTCCTGGTCGGGCGCCGGTCCGGCCATCACGTTCAGGTAGTACAGGTCGTAGCCCGGGGCCGCCATCGACGGACCGTGGTAGCCGTGCGGGGTGAGCACGACGTCCCCGGTGCGCACCTCCTCGGTCAGCTCGAGCGGCCGGTCGGCGGTGCCGTAGGTGCGGTGGAACCCGAAACCCGGTCCGGCTGGTCCGGACGCGACCTCGAAGTAGTAGATCTCCTCGAGCTCGCGCTCGTCGTCGGTGTGCTCGTCGTGCTTGTGTGGGGGATAGGAGGACCAGTTGCCGCCCGGGGTGAGGACCTCGCAGACGAGCAGGTGGTCGGTGTCCAGGTCGTTCCCGAGCGCGTAGTTGTTGACCTGCCGCGAGCACGTGCCGGCCCCGCGCAGTTCGACGCGAACCTCGTCGGCGCCCCGGTGGCTGACCGGGAGCCGACGGCTCGCCCGCGCGCTCGGCAGGGCGAACCGGCCCCCGTCCGCGGACGTGATCGTCAGCGTGGTGCGCGTCGGGACGTAGAGGTGGTCGGTGACGGCGGAGAACACGTCCGGTCGGCCCTGGAGGGTGAACGTCTGCGTCTCCGCGGTGCCCGCTGCGGTGTCCGTGGTCACGGTGACCGTGCAGGATCCCGCCAGCGGCAGCACCAGCAGTTCGTCGGCGCCCGTCTCGAGCTCCTGGCTGCCGCCCGGCGGCAGGTCCAGGATCCGCAGCCCGCTGAACGCCCAGCCGGCGTCCTCCGGACCGAGGTCGACGCTGAAGAGCCCGGTCGCGCTGGTGCCGGCCCGCACGAGCAGGTCCGCAGGTGCGCCGGCTGCACTCGCTGCGTTCGTCACGTCGGGTCCGCTCACAGCACCGACACCGCCCGGTCCACGGCTGCCTCGACGTCGTCGTCCGGCGGGTACAGCAGCGACCTGCCGATGATCAGGCCCTTCACGCCGGGCACGCGCACGGCCCGGGCCCAGGCTTCGGCCGCGGCGTCCGCGTCCGGGTCGACCTCGCCCCCGAGGATCAGGGCAGGCAGGGACGTCGCCGCCATCACCCGTTCCATCTCGGGCACGGACGGCAGTTTGAGCCAGGTACGGGCGGACGTCCGCCCGAGGCCGGCGGCGATGGTCACCGACCGGATGACCGCTTCCACCGAGAGGTCGTTGCGCACCCTGCCGTCGACCCGTGTCGAGATGAACGGCTCCACCATCGCCATCACACCCGCGTCGGCGAGCGCGTCGACCGCCCGGGCCGCCGATTCCATGGTGACCACGGAGGCAGGGTCGCGGTAGTCGATGCGAAGGAGCATCTTGCCGCCGTCGAGCCCGGAGGCGGTGATGCCGGCGGCGTCGTAGCCGGTGAACCGGTCATCCAGCTCGAAATCCGCCCCGGCCAGACCACCCCGGTTCATCGACCCGTACACGAGCTTGCCGTCGAGGGCGCCCAGCAGAGCCAGTTCCTCGACGATCTCCGCGGTGCCGAGGAACCCGTGCACCCCGGGGCGGGCCAGCGCGGCCGCGCACCGCTGGAGCAGGTCGCGACGGTCGGCCATGGCCAGCGGCTCGGGGCCGGCGGCCAGGGAGCCGCGGGCGGGGTGGTCCGCGGCGATGATCATCAGCCTGGCGTTCGGGTCGGTCGGGAACGCACTGCGTGGCCGGGCCGCGAGGACCTCGGCGATGCGCTCGGGCTGATGGGTGCGCAACTCCCGGATCTCCTCCAGGGCGGCCGCCATCCCGCCGGCGAGGGCGATCCCGCCCGCGTGAGCGAGCCCATCCGCGCGGGCTGCGGCCCGCACCGTCGGAGCGCTCACGCGACCCGCTCGAGGTCGTTGGGGGAGCGGCCCTCGTCGATCACGGCGAGCACCTCGGCCTCGGTGGGCATCGCCGTCGAGCACTCCAGCCGGCCGGCCACGATGGCGCCCGCCGCGCTGGCAGCGGTGATGATCCGGTCCAGCGACCAGCCGGCCAGGAGCCCGTGGCAGAGGGCGCCGCCGAAGGCGTCGCCGGCACCGAGCCCGTTCACGACGTCCACCGGGACCGGCGGGACCTCCACCCGCTCCTCGCGGGTCTTGGCGAGGGTGCCCTCGGGCCCGCGCTTGACGATCGCCACTTCCACACCGGCCTCGAGGAGGGCGTCCGCGGCCCGGTCCGGGTCGGTCTCGCCGACCGCCACCTCGCACTCCTCGCGGTTGCCGACGGCGATCGTGACGCCGGTCAGGAACTCGCGGACCTGAGTGGTCGCCTCGGCGGGGTCCGCCCAGAACATGGGCCGGTAGTCCAGGTCGAGGATGGTGTGCTCGCGCCGCTCGCGTAGCGCCAGGGCGGCATGGTGGGCGGACCGGCTCGGCTCCTCGGACAGCCCGGTCACGGAGAACCACATGATCCTGGCGTCCCGCACCGCGTCGGCCGGGAGGTCGCCCGGGGTCAGCTGCAGGTCCGGCGCACTCGGCTGCCGGTAGAAGTAGATCGGGAAGTGGTCCGGCGGGAACATCTCGCAGAACGTCACCGGGGTGTTCAGGACCTCACTCGTGATCACGAACTCGTCGCTGACGCCCAGGCGGCGCATCTCACGGCGCACGTACACCCCGAACGGGTCGTTGCCGACGCCGGTGAGCACGGCCGCGCTGTGTCCGTGCCGGGCCGAGGCCACCGCCACGTTCATCGGGCTGCCGCCGAGGAACTTGCCGAAGGTGGTCACGTCCTCCAGACCCACACCGATCTGGAGCGGGTAGATGTCCACCCCGGACCGGCCCATCGTGAGGACCTCCGCGGGCGTCGTTGGCGCCGTCATCGTCTCTGTCAACCCCTCTGCCCACCATTGGGGCGGCTTCGCCCACGTCGCGGGCGACCTCGGTACTCCGCCACCGGGGCGGGTCTCAACCGTGCCCCATCGTGGCGCGACCCGTCAAGTCTTTGTCCGGACATATGGACTTTAGGCTTTGCGACAAGTTAACGTGACCGCAGTTCGCTGCGTGAGGGAGCGCAGGAGGGTGCGTGCCCCGCCGACGACGGAGGTCGACGAGGGCCGGCCGACGGTTGCAACGAGGGGGATCGACATGGAGATGGGCACCGCAAGCACGGGGGAGACCGTGCACCTGCCGCGGGTCGCACTGGACCGCGCGAGCCCGGTGCCGTTGTATCACCAGATCGCCGAGGCCATGAAGGCCATGATCACCTCCGGCGACCTGCCGGCCGGGACCCGGGTGGAGAACGAGCTCGCGATGGCGGCCCGGCTCGGGGTCTCCCGCCCGACCGCGCGGCGTGCCTTCCAGGACCTCGTCGAGCAGGGTCTGCTGATCCGCAGGCGTGGCATCGGGACGCAGGTCGCGTCCGAGCTGATCCGCCGCCCGGTCGAGCTGACCAGTCTGTACGACGACCTCGCGGCGGCCGGCCGGACCCCCCGCACCGAGGTGCTCAGCCTGGAGTCCCATCCGGCCGACCACGTCATCGCCGAGCGCCTCGGGGTCGAACCGGGCGCCGAGGTCGTCACGATCGAGCGGCTGCGGTTCGCCGATGACGAACCGCTGGCGCTGATGACCAACCACGTCCGCGCGGAGATCGCCCCGAGCGCGGCCGAGCTCGCCGAGGTCGGCCTGTACGCTGCCCTGCGCGCCACCGGCGTGCAGATGCGTCTGGCGCGCCAGACGATCGGTGCCCGGCTCGCGACCGCGGCCGAGGCGCGGGTCCTGAACGAACGCCCGCGGGCGGCCCTGCTCACGATGGAGCGGATCGCCTTCGACGACGTCAACGCCGTGGTGGAGTTCGGTTCGCACCTGTACCGCGGATCGCGGTACACCTTCGACACCACCGTCGTGGCTCGATAGCACGCGTCCAGCCACGTAAGAATGTGCATATGTCCGTACAAATGTTGACAGACGATGTGAGCGCTAACTAGATTGCCCTGGACGCGCCCTCGGGCGAGCCACGGACACAGGAGTCGTGCGGCAGCCCTGGGGTTGACCGCGGTAGAGAGGAATCACTGATGAATCCAGTTCTGGGACGCCGCCAGCTCATGCTCGGCGGGATCGCGGGCACCGCTGCCGTGGGACTTGGCCTCTCGGCCTGCTCCGATGGTGCGGGCAGCGGCGGCGAAGGCGGTGAGGTGACGCACATGCAGTTCTTCCTCTCCGGGGACGCGAACCAGGGCGGCGGCTACGCCCACATGGCCGCCAAGTACCAGGAGGAGACCGGAATCGAGGTCGAGATCGTCGACGTCGCGAACGAGGACCTCACCACGAAGCTCAAGAACGCGGCGCTGGCGAACGACCTGCCCGCGCTGGCCCGGGTCGGCAGCATCGACGCCACCTGGAAGGACGTCACGATGGACCTCCGGGACATCCTGGACACCAACGACGTCAAGTCCGAGCTCGCCGCCATCGACCCCGACGGCAAGGTCCTGTCCCTGCCCAGCGACATCACCGCCGTCGGCATGTTCCTCAACAAGACCCTCTTCGACGCGGCCGGCGCGACCTACCCGGCCGTGGGTGAGGAGCCGTGGACCTGGGACGAGTTCACCGAGACGATCCGGTCCGTGCAGGCCGCGACCGGCGCGTCCTACGGCATGGTCATGGACCGCTCGGCGCACCGCCTGAAGGCGTTCCTGTACGAGTTCGGGTCCAACACCTTCGAGCTGGTCGACGGCGCGTTCGAGACGAACGAGAACACCAAGCCCGCGCTGGAGTACTTCTACGGCCTGAACGACGACTCGTTCATGCCGCGTTCGGTGTGGCTGTCCGACGGCGACCCGAACGGGCTGTTCAAGAGCGGCGACGTGGTCGCGTACTGCTCGGGTTCCTGGCAGATCGCCGACTTCGCCGTGAACATCGCCGACTTCGAGTGGGTCAGCGTGTACATGCCGAAGCAGCCGGTCCGGGTCACGAACTACGGCAACGCCGCCTCCATCGTGGTCTTCGAGGGCACCGGCCAGGAGCAGGCCGCGCTGGACTTCGTGAACTGGCTCTACACGCCCGAGAACTACACCGAGCTGTCCGAGACCTCCGGCTTCCTGCCGGCCGTGAACGGCATCACCGTCACCTACGCCGACAACGCCGAGGCCTTCGAGCTGTACAACGAGGAGATCGAGGCCTCCGACGAGGTCGCGGCGCGGCTCAAGACGCAGGACCTCGAGGGCGAGATCGAGGGCCGGACCATCGAGGGCGACCCGCTGCGCGACGAGACGGTCAAGTACCTCAACGACGAGCAGGACGTGGACACCACGATCGCGAACATCATCGAGCTGCTCAACGCCTCGCTCTAAGCAGCCACAGCAGCGACCAGGGGCGGTGCGCCACCTACGAAAGGGGCGCACCGCCGTCGGGCATCACCCACACCCTTCCTCCAGGAGGCTCGCCTTGGCGGCCACGACACAAGACCCCGAGGTGGCTACGGCCACCCCGCGCAGACGCAGGCAGGCCTCGATCCGGCGCGGCCAGACGATCGCGCCGCTGATCTTCATCGCGGCCGCCGTGGTGCTGTTCGCGCTGTTCTTCCTCTGGCCGGGCGCGCTCGGACTGTGGTACTCGTTCACCGACTACCGGGGCGTCGGAGATCCCGAGTTCATCGGCGTCGAGAACTACGCGGCACTGTTCCAGGACGCGACGTTCTACTCGGTGCTCGGCCGGACGGCGTTCTACACCCTGCTCTCGGTGCCGCTGCACTTCGTGATCTCCCTCGGGATCGCGGTACTGGTCACCACCCGGAGCGCGATCGGGAAGGTGCCGGCCCGGGTCGTGTTCTTCATGCCCTGGCTGATCTCGCCGATCGTCAACGGGGTGATCTGGCGCTGGCTGTTCGGTGAGAACTTCGGCTTCGTCAACTACGTGCTCAGTGTCGTCGGCGTCGATGCGGTGCCGTGGCAGACCGATGCCAACCTCTCCCTGGCCGTGGTGCTGTTCGCGTCCTCGTGGGGCGGCACCGCCTTCAACATGCTGCTGTTCATGGCGGCGCTGAAGAACATCCCGCGCTCGTACCTGGAGGCTGCCGAGATCGACGGTGCGACCGGGTGGCAGCGGTTCCGGCACATCACGCTGCCGCTGCTGGCGCCGACGTCGTTCCTGGTCGTCCTGCTCACCACGATCGGGTCGATGAAGGAGTTCGCGATGATCCAGGCGCTGAACGGCGGTGGCCCGGGCACCGAGAACATGCTGATGGTCCAGTACATCTACCGGACCGGGTTCGAGCGCTCCGAGATCGGCTACGCGAGCGCCGCGTCCATGGTGCTGATGGTGATCCTGATCGTGGTCGCCGTCATCCAGATGCGGTTCGACAAGGGCAGTGACCAATCATGATGACCAAGCTCCGTTCCTATGGGCCGGCCACCCTGCTGCTGTGGGTGCTCGTGCTGATCTATCTGTTCCCGGTGGCCTGGTTCATCCTCAGCTCGTTCAAGCCGGGTAGCGAGCTGTTCAGCCTGCCGCTGTCGATCCTGCCCGAGAACTGGACCTTCTCCGGCTACATCACCGCATGGAACCGGTTCAACTTCGCCCAGTACTTCTTCAACACCGGGCTGGTCGCGGTCGTCACCACCGTGCTGACCGTGTTCGTCTCGGCGATGACCGGGTACGCCCTCGCGAAGTACAAGGCGAAGTGGCTGAGTGTCTTCTTCATCTGCATCCTGGCCACCACGATGCTGCCGACCGAGGTCATCATGCCCTCGACCTTCGTGGTGATCCGGGACCTCGGCCTGTACAACCAGCTGGCCGGCATCATCGTGCCGTCCGTCATCACCGCGACCGGGATCTTCATGTTCCGGCAGTACTTCAAGACCGTGCCGGACGAGCTGCTCGAGGCGGCCCGGATCGACGGCGTGGGCGAGATCCGGGCGTTCTTCTCGATCATGCTGCCGCTCGCGAAGCCGATCGCGGTGACCCTGGCGATCTTCTCCTTCCAGTGGCGCTGGAACGACTACATCTGGCCGTTGCTGGTGCTGAACGACCCGAACCGCTACACGCTGCAGCTCGCGCTCCGGTCGATCGTGGGGGCGGACAACATCGACTGGTCGGTGCTGCTGTCCGCGTCCGTCATCTCGCTGATCCCTATGGTTGTCTTGTTCTTCGTGTTCCAGAAGCAGATCATGAACGCCGATATGAACTCGGGCCTGAAGGACTGACTTGGACTTCCGCGCACTCATCACCGAACGTTCCGACGAGGTCCTCACCGCACTGCTCGACGGCGCACCCGCCCACCACGGCGGCCACCGCGGCGTGATGGCCAAGGTGCGTACCGCGGTCGTCTGCTACCTGAACCAGGACTCCCGCTGGCACGGTGATCCCGCGGCCCTGGCTGCCGCGGACGACTGGCTCTCAGAGCTGGAGGCACTGCAGGCCGACGGCGGACTGTTCAGTTCCGGGGACAACCTCGCCTCGCCGCCGGACTCGAGCTTCACGATCAACGACGTGGCGCAGGTCCGGGCCCTGCTCGAGGCGGCGACGGACGGGGCCGACGGGACCATCCATGCGGTGGCGAACCTGGCCGACCGGCTCGCGGTGATCTGTGACCGGATCACACCGGCCCTGGTCGCCGGCGGCGTGCACACCCCGAACCACCGGTGGGAGATCGGCGCCGCCCTGGCCCGGCTGCACGAGCTCACACCGAACGCGGGGGTAGTTGCCCGGTTGCGGGCCTGGCTGGCCGAGGGGGTCGACGTCGACGGCGACGGGCTGTACTCCGAGCGGTCCGCGAACTACGCGGCGCACGTGTCCAACCCGTGCCTGATCGCCATCGCGCGGGTCCTCCAGGCCCCCGAGCTACTGGACGTGGTGCACCGGAACCTGCACGCGTATGCGGCCCTGACCGACCCGGACGGGATCGTCGAGACGGTGTTCTCCCGGCGTCAGGACCAGAGGACGACCACCTTCGGAGCGGCCGGCTTCGCGATGCAGGCGAGGCGGTTCGCGCTGGCCCGGGACTGCGCGGGCTGTGCCGACCTGGCGCGGCTCGCGCAGGCCGGCACCGGGTTGGACGCGGTCGGGGCACTCGCCGAGGTGCTGGCCGAACCGGGCCTCGCGGGCGAGTTGCCGGGCGTGCCGCTCACTGACGACATCGGCTCCGGCACGGGGCCGGCCGCCGGCTGGGGTACCCCGCTCGTCTTCGGTGGCGCGGGCCTGGCCGTGTGGCGGTCCGCGGCGCGTACCCTGACCGTCTACGGCGGCTCGGACGTACCGCACATGGGCCGGATCGCGTCCGGGCTCGCCTGCAACCCGACCTTCGCGCGGCTGCGCTCGGGGGCTGCGGTGCTCGAATCGGTGCGCCTGTCCAGGGACTTCTTCGGCATGGGGCCGTTCCGCAGCCACGGGTTGCGGCTGGCCGGTGCCGGCGACGGCGACGTGGCGGAGCTGTCCGACGTCCTCACCACCGGCTACTACCAGCCGATCGACCCGCTGCTGGCCGACCCCGACGGGCACTACGACCTGGAGTTCGAGGGCCGGTTCGCCGCCGCGATGAGCTTCTCCGAGCGTGCGCGGGACCGGGTCCGGATGGGCACCCGGGTGCGGGTGCGCCCACATCCGGGCGGCTTCGAGCTCACGGTCGGCTTCGAGGGTCCGGCCACCGCCTTCGCGATCGAGCTCGCATTCCGCCCCGGCGGGACGGTTGCGGGCGCGCGGGAGATCGGTGCGGACGCCTACGAGCTGGTCGAGGGCACCGGCAGCTACACGGTCGGTTCCGACACCCTGACGTTCGGCCCCGGCAACGGTTCCGGCGCCGACCGACCCCCGGAGTACCACCCAGGGGAGGCGTACACCTTCCTCGGCGGTACGGATGCGATGGCCGGGCCGCGCGTCTACGTCACCGGCCGCACCTCCGAGCCGATCACCCTGACCATCGGGGGATGAGCTGCGCTCGGGCGCGCACAGCTCGTCCGTAGCCGGGGATCCCGGCCCAGGGACGGGACCGCCCTTGCCAGACGTCCCGTCGCCGTGTGGACTGTGGCGAGCTGGATGATCTGGACGATCCGGTCTCCGGGCCGAGGGAGTGGTCGAAGGTGGCACGAAGGGTACTGTCCGTTCGCCTTGTGGTTGTCGCAGGCGTCGCACTGGTCGCGGGGATGGTGCTGGGCGGGTTGACCCTGCTTCAGCCGTCGATGCCGGTCGGTGAGCACCGACCCGCGGAGAACGCCATCGGCGCGCACCTGGTGGTCGCGGGGGTGGTCGTGGTCGGCGCCGCGGCAGCGACGGCGTCGACGCGATCGCTGCGATGGTCGTGGGCGCCACTGAGCACGCGGGCGGGCCACCGGATGGCCCAGACATTCGCGCGGGCGCGCCACGGCGTCGTCGGCGTCCTGCGCTGCGTCGTCGTCAGCCTGCTCGTCGCGTTCATGTGGTACCTGATCCTGCGGATGGGCATGCAGGTGACCGCGGGGCTGGATCCCACGTTCACGCTCAACGCCTGGGGTGGCCCGAGCAGGCTCGGGGCGTTCGCCGCCCACGGCATCGACGCGGTCCTGTGCTTCGGTCTCGCGGCGTTGCTTGCCCACGCGATCCTCGTGGATCCGCCCCAGCCCGGTTCGCCGTAGCGTACGGGCATGGATGCCGGTGCGGTGTGGTCCGAGCTCGCCCCGGAATGGGCGGCGCACTGGGGCGGCGTGGTCGCGCCCGTGCATCAGCGGCTCATCGCGGCGACCCGGATCGGTCCGGGCACCCGCGTCCTCGACGTCGGATGCGGCAGCGGTGAGTTCCTCGCCGCGTTGGGCGCGGTCGGTGCGGTGGTGGCCGGGGCCGATCCGGCACCGGCGATGCTCGGGCTCGCCAGGGTCCGCGCGCCGGGCGCCGACCTGCGACCGGCGGGGTTCGAGGAACTGCCCTGGGACGCCGACAGCCAGGACGTGGTCACCGCCGTGAACGCGCTGCAGTTCGCGGACGACACCGTGGACGCCCTCACCGAGGCGGCCCGCGTCACCCGGCCCGGTGGGCTGGTCGCGATCGCGAACTGGGCGGAGGGTGCGCTCAGCGACCTGGACGCGATCGAGGCAGCGCTGGCTGCCGAGGCGGGCGAGGACCCGGTTCCGGACGGGGACCTGCGCGTGCCCGGAGGGCTCGAGGAGGTGCTCGTCGAGGCGGGCCTGGGCGTCTGCGAGGCCGGACTCGTCGACGTGCCGTGGGAGGTGCCGGACGCCGTCGCCCTCGTTAAGGGCGTGCTGCTCGGCGAGGACGAGGCCGCGCAGGCGGCGAGGACCGCCACGGTCCTGGACGCCGCGCGGGCCTTCCGCACGTCCGACGGCGGATACCGGCTGGTCAACCGGTTCCGGTTCGCGATCGGTGTGGTCCCGGCGTAGTCAGTCGCCGGCGACGGCGACGGCGGCGGGCCGCTGCGGCCTCGTGTGCCGCACGGACCAGGTCGAGGGCGAGCGCGCCGGTCGCGTCTGCCGGGTTCACGATCGCGATCCAGCCGAGCGAGGAGTACACGGGGTGCGGCAGGACCACATCCGGTGCGCTGAAGTCCCGGTCGCGGGTGAGGTCCCCGGGCGTCTCGCCGGTGAGTTCGGTGAAGCGGGACCGGCCCACGTGGACGTTGAGCCGCCAGCGCCCGGCCTGGTCCAGGTGGGAGGCGGAGTCGTCCGGGTAGTCCTTCGTCACGATGGTCGCGTACGGCTGGGTGTTGGTGGGCACCCGGCCGTCCGGTGCGTAGTAGAAGAATGAGTCGCCCCACGCCACCTCCGGGAACTCGGACCCCGGCCCGGGGGCGAGCACGAGGGATCCGGGCAGGGCGTGCACGGCGTCGATGATCTGTTCCATATTCATGGTTCAAGTCTGACCTTCAAGTGCTTATGTGGGGTTCCATGGACGCGCGCGGCGAGCTCATGCCGGATGACGGCTCGGAGGCCACGCTGCGCACGGTCGAGGTCGCCCGGCGTTCGGGGTACTCGGTGCAGCAGGTCCGGGATCTGGAGCGGCTCGGGGTGATCCCGACTGCGCCCCGGGCCGTGAACGGCTACCGGAGCTACGCGCAGGTGCACGTGAGTGCCCTGCGGGCGTACCGGGCGCTGGCCGTCGCGGCGGGACCGGTCGTGGCGCGGCGGCTCCTGCGCGACCTGAGGTCGTCCACGGTCTCCGACGCCGCGGCCACGATCTCCGGGTTGCATGCGCGACTCGACCGCGAGCGTGCTGACCTGCTCGCGGCCCGGGCGGCGCTGCGAGCCATCGCCACCGAGGCCGACGGTGGGCCCGACCGCGTGCCGGATCCCGCCGATGCGATGAGCATCACCGGGCTCGCGCAGGCGCTCGGCGTGCGCACCTCCACGCTGCGCCACTGGGAGCACGAGGGTCTCCTGCGTCCGGACCGGGTGACGTCGCTGCGGGTGCGCAGCTACGACCTGCAGGCGATCCGGACGGCCCGGATCATCGCGGCACTGCGCGGGGCCGGCTATGGCATCGGCGCGGTCCGCGACCTGGTGGCGCAGTTGGGGCACGACGTCCTTGTGACGTCCGACATCGTCGACGGCCGCCTCGAGGAGCTCGGCATCCGCACCGTCGCCCTGCTCCGGGCGGGCGCCGACCTCGCGGACCTGATCGGTGCCCCGAGGTCGACGTAGGGCCCTGGCCTGCTATTCGTCGGACAGCTCGACCGCCGCCTCGGGGGTCGCCACATGGAACGTGAACGACTCCTCCAGGTACAGGTGCACCGAGTTCGCGTCGTGGTGGTCGTAGCCGATCGCGAAGTCCTGGCCGGCCGTGAACAGGAAGTCGCCGCCGCGCATGCTCATCACGGTGCCACCGCGCAGGCCGGGAACCCACACGATGGGGCCGCCCTGCAGGATCTTGCGCAGGTGGTCGAAGAGCGGGTAGCCGCCGTTCTCGGCCGACTCGATCACCTCGGTGTAGTCGGACGGGCCGAGGGCCAGCCCGTACGGCCCGGCGATACCGGTGCGCAGCAGCGTCGCCACGGCGGCGGCCACCTGCTGCGGGTAGTGCGTGGCGTCGGGGTCGTGCGGGAGGGCGTCGTGCGTGCTCGCCTGGGTGATGCCGGTGATGGCGGCCTCGGACCAGCCGTGCATGATCGCGGCGTTCTCCACCTCGGCTATCCGCACCGCGGCCTCGTCCAGGGCGCTCAGGTCCGGATCCGGCGCACCGCGGTCGGCGGCGGCGAGCTCCTCGCGGGAGACACTGAAGTCCGCCCGCACCTCGACCATGGCCAGCACCGTCCGCTGCCGGGCGATCACGCCCGGCGCGGGCGAGTCGGCGACCGGACCCACGCGGCCCAGGTTCGTGGCCGAGGCCGACCAGCCCAGCGGGCCGGAGAAGTCCACCAGCTTGCGGGCGCCGAGCGCCACGGTGAGCCGCTCGGTGGCCTCTGCGTCGAGCTGGTCCCAGGCGGCCGACGAGATCGGAGCGTGCGACCGCAGGAGGTGGTTCATAGTCCCTGACCCTTCAGTGAGCCGATGCCCAGGGCACCCGAGGCGTCGGAGGTACCTGCGCCGTCGGGCATCTGACCGGAGCCGGCGCCCTCCTCGGCCGCGCCGCCGTTCGCGACGATGTCCCCGTCCTGGAACAGTACGCCACGGGCGATCTCCGCCCAGAGCGGCTTGGCGCGGAACAGGAACTCCAGTTCCATGGAGAAGTGCTTGTACTCCTCCTTGAGCGAGTCGAGCATGATCGCCCGGGAGACCTCGTTCGGCTCCACGGAGATGCGCTGCTCGTACCAGCCGATCGCCTCGGCCTCCTCGGCAAGGCTCGCGCACATCCGGGCGAACGTGCGGGTCTCGGCGGAGAGTTCCTCCGGTGGCTCGTGATACTGGTCGGTCGGCATCATGCCTCCAGTGGTGACGTCCGCGGTCACCGCGACCCTACGCCCGGCGCGGGCGGCGCTCAACGGGAGGAGCACGGGCCGCCGGCGGGGGAACGTCGCCAACGGCCCGTGCTCCGACCTGCTCAGGTGACACCTGTTCAGGACGTGGCGCGGACCGCGTCCAGGATCACCTGAGCGGTCTCCTCGGGCTGCGAGACCGAGAGTGCGTGGGACGCGGCAGGGATCTCCACGGCCTCGCGGGCCGTGGCACGCTCGGCCTGGAACCGCTGCAGTTCCGCCGGGATGTTGCGATCCTGCTCGCCCCAGATCGACCAGGTCGGCACGGACCGCCACGCAGGCGGGACAGCCAGCGCTTCCTTCAGGGCCGCTTCGGTGACGGGACGCTGCGTCGCCGCCATGGTCGCGGCCAGGTCGGCCGGGACGTCGTGGGCGAACTGCTGGTGGAACTTCTCGCCGTTGATGCGCAGCTCGACGTCGCCACCGGGCACCGGGTAGCCGAGCAGGGCCTCGCCGAGCGTGCTGCCCTCGAACTTGGCGGACAGCTCGAGCGCGGACTCGCCGGTCTCCGGGATGAACGCGCCGACGTAGACGAGGCCGACCACGTTCGGGTTGTCCGCGGCGGCCTGGGTGACCACCATGCCGCCGTAGGAGTGGCCGACGAGCAGCACCGGGCCGCCGATCGCGTCGGCGACCGCGCGTACGTAGGCACCGTCCCGGGCGACCGAGCGGAGCGGGTTCGCGACCGCGACGGTCCGGATGGACTCCTTCTGCAGGCGGGTGACGACACCGTTCCAGCTCGCGGACTCGGCGAACGCGCCGTGGACGAGCAGCACTGTGGGGGTGGACATGGTTCTTCTCCTTCTGGTGGGTACTACGGGGTTGGACGGGTCGGATCGGGTCGGGTCGGTCAGAGTGTGCCGAGGGCCTTGCTCAGCACGTGGATGGCCTGCTCGACGGCGGCCGTGCTGGCCCGGCTGGAACGCACCGGGTTGAGCATCATGAAGTCGTGGATGATCGCGTTGTAGCGGACGCTCGTGGTGGGCACGCCGGCCTGGATGAGGCGGCGGGCGTAGGCCTCTCCCTCGTCCCGGAGCACGTCGTTCTCGTCCACGATGACGAAGGCCGGGGGCAGGCCGGCCAGTTCCTCGAGGGTGGCGCGCAGAGGGGAGGCGGTGATCTCGCCGCGGCGACCGTCGGCGTCGGGGGAGTAGGCGTCCCAGAACCAGGCCATGCCCTTCGCGGTGAGGAACGGACCGTCGGCGAAGTCGCGGTAGCTCTGGGTGTCCTGCGCGGCGTCGGTGACCGGGTAGTACAGGGACTGGTGCACGAAGGTCACGTCACCGCGCTGCTTGGCCAGCAGGGCCAGCGCGGCGGTCATGTTGCCGCCCACGGAGTCGCCCGCGACGGCGAGCCGGGTCGCGTCCAGGCCGTGGCCGGCGCCGTCGGTCGTGATCCAGCGCGCGGTCGCGTAGGCCTGCTCGATGGCGACGGGGTACCTGGCCTCGGGGGAGCGGGTGTACTCAACGAAAACGATCGCGGCGGTCACACCCACGGCGAGCTCGCGGACCAGGCGGTCGTGCGTGCCGGCGTTGCCGAGCACCCAGCCGCCGCCGTGCACGTACAGCACGACCGGCAGCGGGCGGTCCGCACCGACGGGCTTGACGATCCGGACGTCCACGTCGCCCACCTCGGCCGGCACCCGCAGCCACTGCTCGTCGACGTCGGGCTTGTCGATCGGCGTGGCCTGGATGTCGTCGAGGGCCTTGCGGGCGCCGTCGGTTCCGAGCTCGTACAGGAACGGTGGATGTGACGATGCGTCGGCCACCGCCTGCGCCTCGGGTTCCAGGATGATCTCGCTCATTGGTCTGCTCCTTCTCAAATCGGGTGGCAGTCTTCTCGGTTCGGGTGGCAGCGGCGCTGCCTCATCGAGGTTCGCAAGACGGCGCCCGGCGGACCAGGAAGTTCTCCGGCAGGAAATGCGATTCCTCCCCTCACCCGCCGGGTGTCACAGGTGGGCTGTGCGCCCGGTCTGAGTTGGTGTCCGCATCCGCGACCCACCCTGGAGAGCCGCCATGGAGCCCGAACCCCTCGGGACCCTGCTGCGAAGGCTGCGCACCACCGCCGACCTGACCCTCGAGCAACTCGCCGAGCGGTCCGGGGTCAGCGACCGTGCGCTCGGAGACATCGAACGTGGGGCCGCGCTCGGCCCGCACCACCGCACCATGCTCGCGATCGCGAGCGGGCTGCGGTTGCCGGAGCGGGAGCGGGTGGCACTGCTCGCCGCCGCCCGGGCCGGTCGGCGTCGGGGCGGCCCGAGCGGCGCGCCACCACGTCACCCTGACGTTCCGCCCGACGGCGGCACTCACCTGCCGCTGCCGCGCGCGGTTCCCGACTTCGCCGGCCGGGCGGCCGAGCTCGCCACGGTGGCGGCCGCGCTGGGCGGCGATCGGGGTGGCGGACGCGCCGCCGGGACGCGCGGCACCGACGATGACACCCGCCCGGCCGACCGGGCTCCGGCGCCGGTCGTCGTGGTGACCGGCCCACCCGGGTACGGCAAGACCAGCCTCGCGGTCAGGGCGGCCGCGGTGATGCGCGGGAGGTTCCCCGAGCAGGTCTTCCTGGACCTGGGCGCGATGACCCCGGCGATGCTCGAGCCGGGCGAGGTGGTCGCGGAGCTGATGCGCGCCCTGGGCGCCGAGGGCCGGAGCGACCCGGCCCGGTTGAGGGATCTGCTCGCCGGGCGGCGGGTGCTGGTGATCCTCGATGACGCCGGCAGCGAGGCGCAGGTGCGGGCGGCGCTGCCCGGCTCCGGCCCCACCGCCGTGCTCGTGACGAGCCGCCGTGCACTCACCGGCCTCGACGGCGTCCAGCGGGTCCACCTCGATCGGCTCGCCGACGCGGATGCGCAGTCATTGCTGGCCGCGATCCTGCCGGGGTGGCAGGCCTCGGCAGCCGAGCTCGCCCGGCTGGCCCGCCTGTGCGACGGCGTTCCGCTCGCTCTGCGGATCGCCGGGAACCGGCTCGCCAGCCGCCGCGGCTGGACGGTCGCCAAATTCGCGGACCGGCTGGCCGTGCCTGACCGGCGCCTGGACGCGCTGACCGCCGGGGACCTGGCCATCCGGACCGCCGTCGGGCTGTCCTACCGGCAGTTGGGCGAGGCCGCACAGCGGCTGTTCCGGCGGCTGGCCCTCGTGGACGGGCGCACCTTCGGCCCCGGCCTGGCCGCCGCCGTCTCCGGGCTGGACGTCTGGAGTGCCGAGGACCTGCTCGACGAGCTCGTGGAGCTCGGCCTCGTGCAACCTGCTGCCGGCGACCGGTACCTCCTGCACGACCTGCTGCGCCTGTACGCCCACGCGGAGTTCGGCGCACACGAGGCACCGGCCTCCCGGGATCGGGCCCGCGCCGTCACCGACGCCTGGCTCCTGGATACCGTCGTGCGGGCCGGGCGCTGGTTCGAACCCGAGGCACTCGGCGCCGGGTCGACGGACCTGAGCGACCCGGTGCCGCTCGCGTCCGCCGCTGACGCCCGTGCCTGGTTGACGGCGGAAGCGGACAACTGGTTCCCGGCGTTCGTGCGGGCGGGGGAGTCCGGAGCGCATCAGCGCGTCGTCGACGTGGCCGAGTCACTGCACTGGTTCTCCGACCTGTGGCCGTTCTGGGGGCGTTGGCATGAGGTGTTCGAAGCCTCTGCGCGGGCCGCGCAGAGGTTGGGCGACGACCGGCTGCAGGCGGCGCACCTCGGCTACGTCGCCTGGGCACAGCGACGCTGCCGCGGCGACGACGAGGCGGCCATGGCGGCCGCGGCGGCCGGTCTCGAGGCCGCCGAGCGGTCCGGCGACCCCGATCTGACGGCGTGGGCGCACTACTACGTCGCCTGGACCGCACGCGATCATGACCCCGGACTGTCCCTGGCCGGATCGGAGGCGGCCATCGGCCTGTTCCGGGCCGTGCCGGACCGGGAAGGGCTCCCGCAGGCGATCATGTGCCGCGCGATCGCCCTCGCCCGCCTGGGCCGGGCCGCCGAGGCGGTCCGCACCTTGCGCGAGGTGGTGGACCTGGTCAGCGACCCGGCCACGCGGCCCCGCGGACAGATCGCCGAGTTCACCGCCGCGCAGGCGCTCGCCGCGATCGCGCGGGTCTGGTCCGAGCACGCGAACTGGCGGGCCGCCGTCGCAAGCGCGGACTCCGCGATCGACGCGCTGGAGCGGGTGGGGGATCGGCACGGCATCGCACGGATGCACCTGCTCCGGGCCCACGGCCACCGGGCGATGGGCGAACGGCATGCCGCGCTGGCCGCGGCCGAGAGCGCTTCGCGGGACTTCGGGGACACGGGGAACCAGCTGGAACTGCTCGAGGTACGCGAGCTCCTCACGGAGCTCGCGAGCTCCTGAGGCGTGGCGCAGCTCGGACTCACTCGGCGAGCCGGCGGCGGGGACCGCCCGCCCCGGAGCACCTCGGTAGGCTAATGACATGGGTCTCGTCTCCTGGCGAGAAGAGTCCGAGTTGGGTACGTGGACCCACCTCGAGCTCCGACCCGCTGCGCCCACCGTGCCCGCCGCACCGGTCGAGTCCGTGTGGCTGTTCGAGGGGAGCCTCCGGCGCCGCGAGCGCTACTACCCCACGGGCACCCTGGACCTGCTGGTCCAGCTGGACGAAACGTCCCCCACCTTCCGGATCGTCGATGGCCAGTCGGCCGCGACGTGTCCGCCGTCGTGCCTGGCTGGGCTTCTCGTGGCTCCGCTGGTCGTCGAGACCCCCACCGCGACGTCACGCATGATCGGGGTCCGGCTCAGACCTGCCGGCGCCGCCTCGCTGTTCGACGTTCCGTTGCAGGAGCTCACCGGCACGGCGGTGGACCTGCACGATCTGCTCGGCGACGAGGCGGGTCGACTCCTGGCCCGACTCCACGAGCCGGGCACCGACGCCGGACGCCTGCGGATCATGGCGCGCTGGATCGCGGATCGGTTGGGGGACCGCGCCGGTGTCGATCAGGGGGTCGCGTACGCCGTCGCGGCGATGGAGCGCACGGGCGGGAAGGCACGCGTCGCGAACATCGTCGAGCGCGTCGGTAGTTCTCCGAAGCGCTTTGTGAGGACGTTCGAGCGGCAGGTGGGTGTGAAGCCCAAGCTCTTCTCGCGGATCGTGCGGTTCCGCAGCCTCGTGGCCGATCTGCCTCGTGTACACGGGTCATTGAGTCAGGCCGCGATCGCGCACGGCTACTACGACCAGGCGCACATGAACGCGGACTTCCACGAGTTCGCCGGCATGTCCCCCCGTCAGTTCCTTGCTGCGAGCAGGTTCCCGGCGTCGCCGAGTGTGGCCGACTGACCCCTGCCCTTTTTTCCAAGCCTGGAGGCTTCACCTCGACCTACGGTTGTGGCGCCCGGATGAGATGGGGTGGCCATGACGGAGTCCGGCGTGATCGCGACCGTGAGCTACTTCCTCGTCCTGCTGCGCCGTGCGCCGGATGCGGCGGCGGCCGAGCCGCCATGGGAGGAGCACATCGCGTTCATCGACACGATGGTCTCGCACGGCGTGGTGCTCCTCGGCGGTGACCTCGATCCGCCGGTAGCGGGTGCTGAGGCGGCCTACCTGCTGCACACGTCGACGCGTGCGGAGGCGCAGGCCTGGGCCGGCAGGGACCCCCTGGTCCGTCAGGGCTCGTACGGTCCGGACGTCGTCGAGTGGCGGCTCGTCGGTATCGCACTCAACGCCATCCACCCCGCCCTGCTGATGCCGACGTGACCCCGGCTCCGACCGCGACATGAACACCGAGAGGACCGATGGAGATGACCGAATCAATTCTGACGAGCGTGATCAGTGTGCTGCCCGTCACCGATCACGCAGGCGCCACCGCCTGGTACGGGAGATGGATCGGGCGAGGGCCGGACGCAGAGCCGATGGAAGGCGTCGCCGAGTGGCGGCTGGCCGAGAACGCCTGGATCCAGGTGTCTGTCGAACCCGAGTCCGCCGGGCGGACCACGGTCGTGATCGGCGTCACGGACATCGACGTCCAGCGGGCTGGATGTGAAGCCGTCGGCGTCCCCTGGGGTGAGATCACCGACTACGGCTTCGTCAGGACCGCGGAGGCGACCGATCCGGCCGGGAACACGGTCGTGTTCGTGCAGGAGGTCGCCGAGGCTCGCGACGACGGGACGGCAACCTCCTGAACCACGGGCCTTGCGTTGAACCTGTCCATTCCCAATAATAGACCGACGGTCGGTTTATTGGAGGACAGATGGCACGCACGCTCGACCCGGACGCGTATCACCGCAAGCGCGAGGCGATCCTCGACGTGCTCGAGGAACTGATCGTGAGCAAGGGCTACGACCAGGTCACGATCGCGGACATCCTGGCCGCCGCCGGCATCTCCAAGGGCGCGTTCTACCACTACTTCCAGGCGAAGGCGGACGTGCTCTCGGCGCTGCTCGAGCGCCGTCTCGGAGCCTGGGAGGCCGTCCTGGAACCGATCGTGGCCACCGAGGCGCCCGCACTGGCTCGCCTGCGCGCCCTTCTGACGACGCTCTCCGGCGCGAAGACGGCGGATCGGGCCTTCCTGGTCGAGGCGGCCGCCCCGGTCTTCGCCGACGGGAACGCGGTCGTAGCGGTGCGCCTGCGCCAGGACGCCGCGACTCGCATCGCACCGCTGATCGCGCGGCTGCTCGAGGACGCCGGACGCGAGGGCACGATGGTGCAGGACGATCCGGTCACCCTCGCCGACATCGTGATCACCCTGGTCCAGGACCTCGCCGACCGGGCCGGCCGCTCGATCCTGGCCATCGCGCAGGGGAGCGGCGGGCCGGCGCACCTGCACCGCATCGTCAGCGCGCACGTCGGGGCACTGCATCGCGTGCTCGGGCTCGAGCCCGGGACGCTCGACTTCATCACCAGGCAGGACATCGACGCGTGGGCGGACTCGGCATCGAGCAGGCTCGCGCAGGAGAGGAAGTGACGGATATGACCGCGGTACACGTGCTCCGCCTCGGAGCGACGAAGGTTCCCTACGGGCAGTTCTACGGGGGCACCGACGGCGAGTGGCTCGGCATGCGCGCCGTCGCGAGCTTCCTGCGCGACAAGTCGCACTACATCCGCGTCCCCATCTTCGCGTTCCTGGTCGAGCATCCCGACCATGGCCGGATCCTCATCGACACCGGGATCAACGCCGACCAGGCCCACCGTCATCGCGAGTACTACGACGGGCCGCTGCTGCGCGCCGCCTTCGACGAGGACGAGTACGAACTCGACCAGGGCGAGGAACTCGTCAACCGGCTCGCGGACCTGAACCTGACGCCGGCCGACATCGATATGGTGATCCTGACGCACCTGCACGAGGACCACCTCGGCGGGGTCCGGGACCTCCTCGGATCCCGGATGGTCGTCTCCAGGGAACACTGGCGCGCACGCAACCTCGGGATCTTCCCGTTCCGCAGGACCCCGTCCCTGAAGGGTCTCGCCATCGATCCCGAGCTGGTCGACTTCGACTCGGGGCCGTACGGACCGTTCGCGGCCAGCCAGGACCTGTTCGGCGACGGTTCCGTGGTCCTGCTCCCCACGCCCGGCCATGCCCCCGGGCACCTCGGCGTCCTCGTGACCGGTGCGGGCTGGCGGCTGCTCTGCGTCGGCGACACCCTCTACACGGTCCGGCACCTCGCGAGCGACCAGCTGCGGCCGATCATGCTGGGCAAGCGGTCGCAGCGCCTCCAGCTGGAATCCATCGGTCGCATCCGCGAACTCGAGCGTGCGATGCCCGACCTCGTGCTCGCGCCGGGCCATGACCACACCGAGTACGGGACGCTCCTCGAGCGCACGTTCCGGGGCGTTCCCGACGCAGCAGACCTCGCCGACCTCCGCGCCTTCATGGCGAGCACGTTCGACGATCGTGGCGACCTCGCCGAGCCGAGCCTGCCCCGGTTCGTCGAGGAGCTCGGGTCGGTGATCGGGGACGTCGCGTTCGTCGACCGGCGCACCGGCCCGTCCGCCGCGACGCGCGCTACACCACGCTGAAGTTGACCATCATCATCATGTCCTCGTGCTCGAGGTTGTGACAGTGGAGGACGTACCGGCCGGCGTAACCCTCGATCGGAACCAGCACCTGCGCCGAGCCGCCGGGCCGGAGGTCGATGGTGTCCTTCCAGGCGAGTCCCGCACCGCCGGGCGCCTCCACCTGGAACCCGACCAGGTGCGCGTGGACGGGGTGATGCACGTCGCTGCTCAGCCGCCACCGCTCCAACGTCCCGAGCTCGGCGGTGAACAGGTCGCCGTCACGGAACGTCACCCCGTTCACATTCCAATCCGTACCGCCGTGATGTCCGCCCCCGTGGGCACCGAGCCCGAAGTGCAGGTCGCGGGTCACGTCGACTGCCGTCTCGTCCAGCTCCTCGATCAGCGACAACTCGTCCGGCACCCGCGTGTCGTCCGAGGCCACCTTCCGCGCCACTTGGAACCGCATCACCTGACCCGGCCCGCCGTCGTCGAGCCCGTTCGTCATCGTCACGCCGGTACCCACGGGCACGCTCGAGAAGTCGATCACCACGTCGGCCCGCTCGGCGGCGGCCATCGCGATCGCGTCGCGCGCGACCGGCCGCTCGAGCAGCCCGCCGTCGGTGCCCACCTGGGTGAACCGCACGCCATGGTCCAGGCGCAGGTCGAAACGCCGGGCGTTCGAGGCGTTCAGGATCCGGAACCGATACCGCGCGGCATCAACCTCCAGCACCGGCCACGGTGCACCGTTGACCAGCACACAGTCACCCAGCACGCCGCCGTGATACCTCATCGTCACGCCCGGCCGCGTCCGTGCGGGATCGGCGAGCGGGTAGGCGAACGCACCATCGCCGTCGAACGAGCGGTCCACGATCACGAGCGGCACATCCCGGTCACCGCTCGGTAGACCTAGCGCCTCCTCCTCATCGGAACCGATGATCGCCATCCCGGCCAACCCCGCGTAGACGTTCGGGCCCGTGAAGTCCATCGCGTGGTCGTGATACCAGAGCGGCGCCGCGCGCTGGCGCAGGGGGTAGGAATACGTCCGCTCGGCCCTCGGTGTCACGAAGTCCGTCGGATACCCGTCATGCTCGGCGGGCGTGCGCCCACCGTGAAGGTGCAGCACCGTATCGATCGCGGTGTCGTTGCGAAGCTGCAGCCGCAGCCCTTCGCCGGACCGGGCTCGGATCGTCGGGCCCGGGAACACGCCGTCGTACCCGAGGATCTCGGTGGTCCGGCCAGGCAGGATCTCGACGGCGGCACGCCGGGCGGTCAGCTCGATCGTCCCGTTCGTCGGGGTCAGGTTCGGCGGGACCGGGAGCGGTATCCGGTAGGGCTCGGGCAGCGGCACCCGGCTGGCCAACAGCGCCCCCTGCGACCCGGTCCCGCTGCCCGCGGTGAACCAGTTGCCACCGCACCCGGCGAGCACCGCGGTGGCGGCCACGCCCCCTGCCAACCCGAGGAACGCTCGACGCGACGCAGTCATCGGACCCGAGCTCCGCCGTCGACCATCGGCCGGGGTCGCCGCGCCCGGTACGAGCGCCGAGCCCGCCCCGGCCACCACGCCCAGATCGCGAGTGCCAGACCGGTCGCGACCAGACCGACGCCGAGCGTCAGGTGCACCGCGAGATGGCGGGAGTAGCCCATGCCGAGCTGGACCGGGAACCCGAACGAGCACACGCACGCCAACGCGATCGGCCAGGCCGGCAGCCGCCCGGGCCGCCACGCCAGCACAGCCGCGAGGACCACCAGCCATGCCAGCGCCGTCAGAGCGAGGCCGTTGCTGCCGTGGGTCGAGAGGGCGGGGTAGTCGCCGTCGAGGAACCGGCCGGCGAAGACCGGCTGCGCGAGGAGCATGATCGCCTGGATCCCGGTGAGGATCCGCAGGATCCATAGGGCCGTCGTGGTGGCGTCGGAGACCGTTGCCCGTGGGGGAGCCGGGGCCGGGGTGGGCGGGTACGTCGTCATGGCATCGACGCTAAGGACGGAGCAGTGGCAGCGCATCGGACCCCGGTAGGCATCTGCGTGCCGCCCCTGGGTGACACCGAGCGAGCGAGATGTCGTCTCTGAACGACTGTCCCGGGCGAGGGCCTTGCCTACCCTTGACGGATGACCCGCGTGCGCCGGTCCCTCGACGGTGTGATCGCAGCCCTGGTGCTGGGGGTGCTGATCCTTGCGATCGTCGCGCGCCAACCCGGTGCCGACGACCGGCCACTCGACCTGCTCGGTTTCGGCCTGCTCGTGGTGATCGCGGTCGCGACTTTCTACCGGCAGCAGTGGCCCGTGGCCGTGCTGGCGGTCTGCACGACCGCGTTCTTCGGCTACTACGCATCGGGTTACCAGACGGTGGGTTTCGAGCTGCCGCTGGTGGTCCCGATCTACACGGTCGCCTGCGCCGGCAGGTGGAGACTCGCCGCCCTCTGGGCCGCGGTGGTCACGTTCGTCGCGTACGGCTCACGGGTGCAGCTCGGCCAGGACACGTTGCGGCTCGTCGCGCTCGAGTTGCCCACCACGGTGGCGGTGTTCTGCGGTGCGATCGCGCTCGGTGATGCGGTGCGCAGCCGTCGCGAGCTCCGCGCGGAGCAGCATCGCACGGTCGCCGCGGTGCGGCGCGAGGCCGAGCAGAGCTCGGCGCAGCGGCTCGCGGACGAGCGGGTGCTACTGGCGCGTGACCTGCACGACGTCCTCGGCCACACCGTGTCGGTGGTGTCACTGCACGCCTCGGTCGCGGAGGAGGCGCTGCTCGCGGGCGACCCCGAGGAGGCGCTGGAGGCGACCCGCGCCATCCAGGAGGCGAGCGGCGCCGCGATGCGCGACCTCCGCGGCACCGTGCAGGTCCTTCGCGGAGACACCGCAGCGTCGCTCGAGCCCGTTCGCGGGCTCCGCGCGATCGGCGACGTGGTGGACCGGGCTCGCACGGCTGGACTCGAGGTCACCCAGAGTATCGAGGTGGACCCCGCGGCCGTGACGTCCGCAGCGGGCCTGACGGCGTACCGCGTGGTCCAGGAAGGGCTCACCAATGCGCTTCGGCACGCGCGCGCGGACCACGCGTGGGTTCGGGTCTGTGCCGAGCCCGGCGCGCTGGTGGTCCGTGTGGACGACGACGGTCGCGGTCCCGGCACCAGCAACGAAGGCAACGGCCTGCGTGGCATGGCCGAGCGTGTGCACCTCCTCGGCGGCTCCGTGCGCACCGGCCGGCGTGCCGAGGGGCCCGGCTTCAGCGTGTGCGCGAGGATCCCCACATGATCAGGCTGCTCGTCGCGGATGACCAGGACCTGATCCGTGCCGGTCTGCGAGCTCTGCTCGCCCGCACCGAGGACATCGAGGTGGTGGGCGACGTGCCCGACGGCCTGGCCGCCGTCGAGCAGGCCCGCGTACTCGTGCCCGACGTGGTGCTCATGGACATCAGGATGCCTGGCATCGACGGCATCGAGGCGACCCGCCGCATCGTGGCGGACCCGGCGCTCGGCGCTGTACGTGTGCTCGTCCTGACGACCTTCGACACCGACGCGCACGTCTTCGACGCCCTCCGCGCAGGCGCCGCGGGCTTCCTCATGAAGGACGCACGTCCCGAGGAACTGCGTGCCGCCGTGCGCACCGTGGCCGACGGCGGTGCGCTGCTGGCTCCCGCGGTGACGCGCCGGGTGGTCGCGGCTGCCGTCGCGGGCGGGTCGACTCCCGATCCGGATGACCACCCGGCCTCGTCGACCCTGACCGAGCGTGAGCGCGAAGTGCTCACACTGATCGGGAAGGGGCTCGACAACGCCCATATCGCCGACCGGCTCGTGATCAGCCCCGCGACCGCGCGCACGTACGTGTCCCGGCTGCTCGCGAAGACGCACGCCCGCGACCGTGCCCAGCTGGTAGTGCTGGCGTACGAGTCGGGGCTGGTTCGCCCGGGCGGCTGACCCGGTGCCGGCTGAACATCCCGTGAACCGCCACCGCGCGCTGGTGCGCACGATTCGGGTTCTGCTGCGCTAGGCTCTGGGCATATTCATTCATCCCAAAGGATAACGATGAACGACGCGCTGTACGCCCGGGTCTTCTCCACCTTGAAGGAGCGGATCGAATCGGGCTCGATCGCGGTGGGGGAGCGCCTGCCCACCCAGAGCCAGCTCGCGGAAGAGTTCGGTGTCTCGACGATCACGATCAAGCACGCCCTCGACATGCTCGACCGGGCCGGGTACATCAAGCGGCGACCCCGCCTCGGCTCCGAGGTGATCTCGCGAACGGCCGGCCTGGGAGCCGCCCGTTCGACGAGCACGCTGCCCACCATCGGTTGCGTCCTGACCAGCTTCGACGACAGCTTCGGCACCCGGGTGCTCTGGGGCATCCTCGATGCCAGCCTGGGCCGGGCCAACGTGGTGCTCGGCCGCACCGAGGGTTTCCACGACCGGGAGCAGGGACTCCTGGCCCAGTACCGCGACCTCGGTGTGGACGGGCTGATCCTGCAACCCGGGTCCTCGGAGTGGATCGCGCCGGCGATCCTCGACCTGGTCTCGACCCAACTCCCGCTCGTGATCTTCGACCGTAATCTCGACGGGCTCCCGGTCTCGACCGTGTGTTCGGACAACGTGGCTTCCGGCCGGGCTGCGGCGGAGCACCTGTTCGGGCTCGGGCACCGCAACATCGGCCTGGTCACGTCATCCGGGACCGTGTCCACCCTCGACGACCGGCACCGTGGATTCGTCTACGCGCACGCCGAGCACGGCCTCGCATTCACGTCGGCCCACGAGTACCGGAAGGTGTCCTCGGTGGTGCCCGACCACGAGGTGAGCGTCGCCGACGACCTCGCCAGCCTCAAGGAGTTCCTGACCACGAACTCCCACCTCACCGGATTCGTGGCCTCGGAGCACGCCGTCGGGCTGCTCCTGGTCCGGGCGTTGCACGAGCTCGGGCTCGAAGTGCCCAGCGACGTCTCGGTCGTCTCGTTCGATGCGCCGCAGCACGTGTTCGACGACGAGGTCCGGCGGTTCACACACATCGACCAGCATGAGCACGCGCTCGGACGGGCGACCCTTGAGTCGGTCCTGGCCCAACTGAGCGAGCGTGGCCGGGTCGCCAAGCAGGTGCTGCCCACCGAGCTCGTGGTCGGCGAGACCAGCGCGCCACCTCGCCGCTGAGCGGGGCCCCAGCAACGGCCCGAGCGGGAGGGCGCGAACGCCGCGCCCGGCAGGTCCTAAAAAGGTCAGGTCCGGTACTGCGCCGCCGCGACCTCGGTCGCCATCACCGCCGTGAGCTGGGTGGACAGGTCGGTGCGCGCCGGGGCGGGCGCGGACCAGTCGTCCCCGGCCACGAGCGTGCCGTCACCGCGGTACTGGTTCTCGAACAGGGCGTCCGTGCTGGTCACGATGAATTCAGTGAGCGCGGTGTGCTCGGCCTCGGCGAGGAATTGACCGGCGTACCGGTAGAAGATCCCCGCGAACAGGCCGGCGTCGCCACCGTCGCCGTCTGGGGTGAAGACCGGTCCGTCCGTCAGTTCGGCCAGACTCACGTCGATCGTCATGGCGGCCCGGTCCAGCCACGCCGGGTCGCCGCCGGTCCGGAACTCCTCGACGCAGGCCCCCACGTACAGGCCCTGGTTGTAGGTGAACCGCCAGTCGGTGTCGATGGCGCCGTCCCGGTTGCGGTTGATGCCGTCCTGGACGAAGCCGTCCGGCTCGACCAGGGTGTCCTCCCACCACTGCAGCGACGCCCGGGCCCGGTCGAGGAACCGGGCCTCGCCCGTGGTCCGGTGCAGCCGGTGGCCGGCGATCACGAACGGGCCGTTCGCGGGCGTGTTCTTGTAGTGGTACTGCCCCCTCTGCCAGACGATCCCGCCGCCCTGGGTGCTCCAGCCGAGATCCCAGATGTGGTCGTGCAGGGCGATCGCGTCCTCGAGTGCACTGTCGTCGCCGGCAGCGTCGGCGAGCCGCAACAGGGCCAGCGCGAACCAGCCCATGTCGTCGAAGAAGTCGTTGAACAGGTCGTCGCCGTTGCGCAGGGTCAGGTTCTCCCGCAGTTCCTGCGCACGGTCCAGATCGACGGCAGCCGCGGTGCGCTCCCAGGCGTCCACGGCCGCGTCGATGGCGTGGGCGTTCCACCAGTAGTGGAACGGCGCGTCCGCCGCCGGGTCCACCGGGTGGGCGTAGTGCAGCAGCTGCGGCGACGGCGCACCGAAGTGCTCGGCGAGGCTCGCCTGGGCCACCGCGGCCCGCAAGGCCGCCGCACGCTGCGGGTCGGCTGGCGGGATCGCGGCGACCACCTTGGGCGGCGGGCTCTGAGCCGGCCCACAGGCGGCCAGCAGAGTGGCGCCCAACGCGCCGGCACCGCCCAGTGCCAACGCCCGACGGCGGGTGAGCGCCGGTCGGGTCGCTGGCACCGGGCGGAACTCAGGCCGGTGTCCGCGCGAGCTCACGAGCCTCGATCCGGGCACGTGTCTCGGTCGCCATGACGGCCGAGAGCTGCGTTGACATGGACGTCGGCTCCGTCGCAGGCGACCGCCAGTCGTCGCCCGCCCAGAGCACGCCGTCGGCATCGTCGGCAGCCTCGACACTGTTCACGTCCCAGAGCCGGTCCGTCCCGGACCGCACGAACGCGACCAGGTCCGGCGACGGGCGCAGGTCCAGGAGCAGATCCAGGTACCGGTAGAAGATGCCCTTGAAGAGTCCCACGTCACCGCCACCCGTCTCCGGGAACACGCCGTCCGTGGCGAGGAGCTCCACGGCCCGACGCGCGCTGAGCTGCGCCCGGTCCAACCAGGCCGGGTCGCCGTCGTGCGCGAACAGCTCGACGCAGGCACCGATGTACAGGCCGTAGTTGTAGGTGTAACGCCAGTCCGTGTCGACATGGGCGTCATCCTCACGGTTCACGCCGTCCTCCACGGTGCCGTCCGCGCGGACCAGGTGCTCGGTGAGCCAGTCCATCGTCCGCCGGGCCCAGGTCAGGTACGGCTCGCCGGAACCGTCACTGCCGAACCTGGACGCCAGCCTGGCGCCGAGGATGATGAACGGCCCGTTCGCCGGCGTGTTCTTGTAGTACGTCTGCGACTTGCGCCAGGCGATCCCGCCGCCCATCACCTCGTTCCAGCCGCCGTCGAGGCAGTGCTGCCAGATCACCCGCGCCGGCTCGAGGTACTCCTCGTGGCCCGGAGCGCGGGACAGTCGCTCCAGGGCGAGGGCGAGCCAGAGCATGTCGTCGAAGTAGTCGTTGAACAGGCTGCCGGAGTTGCGGGCGACGATGTTCTCGAAGATCTCGACGGCGGTGCGCAGGTGGGCCGGATCGTCGGTACGTTCCCAGCCGTCGATCGCGACGTCCATCGCGTGTGCGAGCCACCAGTAGTTGAACGTGGCGTTCTCATCGACGGGATGGGCGTTGTTCAACAGCTGCGGCACGGGAGCGCCGTAGAGCACCGCGAGGCTGCGGTGGGCGAGGTCCGCTCGGTCGGACCAGTCGGTGTGCGTCATCGATCAGGCGTTCTCGGCCAGGATCCGGTTGAAGGACTCCTCGGCGTTGTCGAGGGCCTCCTGGGCGCTGATCTCGCCGGCCATGAAGCGCTGGAGCTCGGGGATGAGCCCCTGCCCCTCGGCATCGGAGTAGCCCGGGATCGTGGGCCGTGCGGTCGCGAACTCCATCGTCTCCAGCAGCGCGGAGTAGGCCTCGTTCTCCGTGAAGAACGGGTCCTCGGCCGCCTCGAGGTTGGCGGGCATGTTGCCGCTCAGCTCGGCGAAGGCCACACCGTTCTCGGGCTGCGTGGTCCACCACTTGATGAACTCCCAGGCACCCTCGACGTTCGGGGCGCCCTCGGGGATGATCATGCCGAAGCCGCCGAGGCCGGAGGCCTGGTCGCCGTTCGGGCCCGCGGGCGCAGCGACGATCCCGTAGTTGAGGTCCTCGATCGCGTCATACGTCGCGAGGGTCCATGGACCGTTGTAGGCCATCGCCACGGTGCCCTCGGCGAACCCGTCGGTGCCCTCCGCGAAGCCGAGGTCGTACACGCCGCGGTTGTTCATCAGGTCGTCCCACTCCTCGAGGACGGCGAGGCCCTCCGGGGTGTTGAAGGCCGCCTGGCCGTCGTCGGAGACCATCTGGCCGCCGGCCTGTCCGAGCCACATGCTGAACAGGCCGACGTCGGAGAGCGCGAAGCCGGACCGGGTCAGGGTGCCACCCTCGCGCACGGTCAGTGCCTCGGCCGCGTCGGCGAGCTCGGCCCAGTTCGTGGGCGGTTCCAGGCCGGCCTCGGTGAGCAGGTCCACGTTGTAGAACAGCGACCGGTTGTCGACCGTGAGCGGGATCCCGTAGACGGTGCCGTCGTAGGTGAGCTCGTTCAGGGCGGCCTCGTAGAACATGGAGGTGTCCACGGAGTCGGAGGCGATGAGGTCCTCGAGCGACATCAGCGCACCCTTGCTCGCGTAGACGCTGGTCGCGAACCGGTCCCAGAGCACCACGTCCGGCACGCCGCCGCCGGCGATCGCCGTGAGGAGCTTGGCCTCGACCTCCTCCTGCGGCTGGTACGTGACGACGTATTCGTCCTGGCTGGCGTTGAACGCCTCGACCTGGGTCTCGATCTGTGTGGCCTGCTCGCCGGTCCAGTTGCCCCAGAAGGTGACCTCCTGACCGCCGTCGCCACCGTCGTCGCCGGAGGCTTCGCCGCCCGAGGAACAGGCGGCCAGGGCCAGCGCACCGACAGCGAGTCCCGCTGAGATCTTCATGAATGTTGAGGTTCGTGTCTTCGTCGACATGACGAACTGTCTCCTTTGTTGGGTGGGGGAGTTACTTGGAACCGACGTGCGCGACGCCCTCGATGATGTAGCGCTGGGCGAGCACGAAGATGAGGAGGACCGGCAGGCTCACGATGACCGTTCCGGCCATCAGTGGCCCGTAGTCCGTGGTGTGTTCGGTCTTGAAGGCGGCCAGGCCCACCTGGACGGTCAGCATGTCGCGGTCGCTGAGCACGATGAGCGGCCACATGAAGCTGTTCCAGCCGGCCTGGAAGGTGAGGATGCCGAGTACCGCGGCGCCGGCCTTGGCCAGCGGCATGTAGATCTGGGCGAAGATCCGGAACTCGGAGGCGCCGTCGATCCGGGCCGCCTCGGCAAGCTCCTCCGGCATGGAGGCGAAGAACTGGCGCATGAAGAACACGGCGAACGCACCTGCGGCGCCGGGCAGGATGATCGCCCAGTACGAGTTGATGAAGCCCATCCCGCCCTGGCCGAAGAGGTCGTTGCCACCGGCGAACGGGAACCGGCGCAGCACCAGGAACGTCGGCACCATGGTGACGATCCCGGGGATCATCAACGAGGACAGCAGGGTGCCGAACAGGACCCGCTTGCCGCGGAACCGCAGCCGGGCGAACGCGTACCCGGCGAGGGAGCCGAAGAAGATGTTCAGCACCACGCCGGCCACGGCCAGGAACGTGGAGTTGAAGAAGTACCGCCCGAACGGCACCGACGTCCACGCCTTCACGTAGTTCTCGAGGGTGGGCTGGTCCGGCCAGATCTGCAGGGAGGAGGACAGGATCTCGCCCTCGGGCTTCAGGGAGGTGACGATCGTCCAGATCAGCGGGAACACCGTGGTGATCGAGACTGCGATGACCGCGATGTACCAGGCGGTGGTGCCGATCTTCTGGCGTGGTGTGCTCGCACGCTTCAGGCGCAGGACGTAGGGATCGGCGGTGGTCATGACTGGCTCCTGGACGTGAGCTTGAAGTTGATCAGCGAGAACACGGCGATGATCAGGAACAGGACGAAGGACAGAGCCGAGGCGTAGCCCATCTTCAGGCCGCCGAATCCCTGGTTGTAGATGTAGTAGACGACCGTCAGCGTGGAGTTGCCGGGCCCGCCCTTCGTGAGCAGATAGGCCTGGTCGAACACCTGGAACGCCCCGATGATCAGCAGCGTCGAGATCAGGAACGTGGTGCGGGACAGCCCGGGGATCGTGATGTACCGGAATGTCTGCCAGGCGTTCGCGCCGTCGATCCGGACCGCCTCGTACAGCTCGCGGGCGATGCCCTGCAGGCCGCCGAGGTAGATCAGCATGTTCGTGCCGAACCCGGACCAGACGGACATCAGCACGATCGCCGTCATCGCCCATTTGGAGTCGTAGAGCCAGGCCGGCCCGTTGATCCCGAACCAGCCGAGGACGATGTTGAACAGGCCCGACTGCGGGTTCAGCAGCCAGTACCAGATCGTCGCGGTCGCCACCGTGGACGCGACCACCGGGATGTAGAAGAACGTCCGGAACAGCTTGACGGCTCGGCTGTTCCGGTTCAGCAGCAGCGCCGTGCCGAGCGAGACGGCCACGCCCAGAGGGACGAACATGAGGGTGTAGATCGCGGTGTTGCGCAGCGCGAGCAGGAAGATCGGGTCGCCCGCGATGCGCCGGTAGTTCTCCAGCCCGACCCACGCGGCGTCCCCGATGACGGCGTAGTCGGTGAAGCTCAGCACGACCGCCATCACCACGGGGATGATCACGAACGTCAGGAACAGGAGCATCGGCACCAGGACGAAGATCCAGCCCCAGATCTCCTGGGGCTGCGGTTTGCGGAACGGGCGCGAGTGCCGGTCCCGGCGCCGCGCCGGAGTCTTGGCGCTGGCGGTTGCCACGTCCATCGCATCGGCGCTGACGGCGGTGGGTTGGATGGTTGTCATGAGGTGGGCACCTGCTCTTCATCGAGGGTGGATTGCACACTGGTGCCGCACACGTCCAGCACCAGTTCACAGAACATCGAGTCGGCCCAGGAGAACCACTCGCGGGTGAAGGTCGCCGGATCGTCGACGTGGAAGGACTCGTGCATGCGGAACGTGTCGGCATGGGTCCGGGCGAGCAGGTCGAGGATCTGCCGCTTCTCGGTGGCGTCGGCGGTGGTGAGGCCCTGGACGGCGAGGGCGATCGGCCAGACGTGGCGGGGCGGGGTGTGCGGGCTGCCGAGCCCGACGGCGTGGGTGCCCCTCGTGTAGGTCGGGTTGTCGGGGGAGAGGACGAAAGCGCGGGTGTTGCGGTAGATCTCGTCGTCGATGGCGTCGCCTCCGGTGAGGGGCAGCGAGAGCAGGCTCGGCATGTTCGCGTCGTCCATGAGTACCGCGCCGCCGAGTCCGTCGACCTCGTAGGCGTAGATCCGTCCGTGGACCGGATGGGTGACGATGCCCCAGGCGCGCACGCCCGCGTCGAGCCCGGCGGCCAGGTCCCGGGCCCGTTCCGCGAGGCCCGGATCGTCCAGGACCGCCGTGGCCAGCTCCACGAGGTTGCCGAGGACGTGGATCGCGAACAGGTTGCCCGGCACGTTGTAGTGCAGGACGCACGCGTCATCGCTCGGGCGGAACGCGCTCCAGGTCATTCCGGTCCGCCCGACCGGGGAGCCCTTGCCGCCATCGGTGAGGGTGTCCGTCGGCGGGCCGTCGTGGCGCTGGAACCGGTACGGCGAGCGCGCGGCGTGGTCCTGCTCCACCTGCCAGGTGGTGATGATCAGGTCGGCCGCGCGGACGAACTCCGCGTCCAGGTGGTCGGTGCGCCCGGTGACCCGCCAGACCTGGTGGGCGAGCTGCAGCGGAAAGCACAACGAGTCGACCTCGTACTTGCGCTCCCACACGGCCGGGTGCATCTCGGTCTCGTCGCCGGCGTGCCCCGCGCCGTCGGGCCGGGCGTTGAAGGCGTTCGCGTACGGGTCGAGCAGGATTGCCTGGACCTGGCGCCGGACGAGGGACACGAGCAGGTCTGCGAGGCCCGGGTCGTCGGCGGCGAGCGGCAGGTACGGGCGTACCTGTGCGGCGGAGTCGCGCAGCCACATCGCCGGGATGTCACCGGTGAGGACGAACACCTCCTCGCCGTCCGGATGGACGAACGCATCGCGCAGGGTCCGGGACATTGCTTCTCGGAAGATCCGGGTGATCGCGTCCGAGCCGATGATCTCCTGGACCCGTGCGGTGGCCTCGGTCAGGGCAGCGTGAGCCACAGTGCTCCTCTAGATATATTCAACATCAGTGTTGTCTGGGAGTCAGATTAAACGTACCCACGATGAATGCGCAAGCAGGCACACCTGTGGACCCGCGTGGCCGAGCCACGGGGGCGGAGATCGGTGCCTGTCAGTGCGCCTGTCGAGGCCGCTCGCCGGCCCACGAGACGGGTACGTGCAGCCGTGCTCGGGTCGGCTCGGCCGCGCCCGCCGGTGCCGAGATCAACTGGTCGAGGGCTGCCGCACCCAGCCGTTCGCCGTCGACGTCCACGCGGGGCGTGCCGGGTACGCCGACCACCGTGATCAACCGGTCGCCGCCGGCGGTGGGTGCCCCGTCGCCCACCCGGGCGAGGCCCCGGCCGATGAGGCCGAGGAGCAGGCCGAGGCCGAGGTCGCTGGCATAGGGGAGGACGGCGTCCACGTCGGAGGAGGCAACGCGATCGACGAGACCTGCGCCGGCATCGAACGTCGCCGGATACGGGCCGAGCACGGCGAGACTGACGTCGACGGCGGTCGCTGCCGCGTGCAGCGCGGCGGTGCGTTGGGCGTTCTGCCAGGAACGATCGGGGCCGCCGATGTAGAGGATCCGGCGATGCCCCGCCGCGGCGAGGCCGCGCAGCAGTTCGGCGAACGCACCGGCCGTGTCCGCCACCACGGACCCGAGCCCGTCCACCTCCCGGTCGACCAGGATGACCGGCTTGCGAGCGGCAGCCTCCGCAACCAGCGAATCGGGCCCACGCGGTGCCACCACGAGGAACCCGTCCACGCCGGTCGCGAGCCGGTCGAACCTGCCGAGCTCCGCCGGGTCCTCGAGGGGCAGGACGGCGACGGAGAGCTGGAGGTCGGCCTCCTCCGCCCGGATCTGGGCGCCGCCGATGATCGGCGCGAAGAACGCGTTGCCGAGGGTCGGGACGAGCAACCCGAGGATCCCCGTCCGGCCACGGGCGAGGTGCCGCGCGGCCCGGTTGGCCACGAAGTCGAGGTCCGCCGCGGCGGCTCGAACCCGGGCGACGGTGGCCGGGGCGACGAGCTCGGGGCGGCTCAGCGCCCGTGAGGCGGTGGCCTTGGACACCTGCGCGCGGACCGCGACGTCGGAGAGGGTGGCCATCCCCATGCCTCCCGTTCTTCTGACGTTCAATCTGCGGACGAAGTTGCCGAACGGGGGATCCACCCGTTTACACTCCCCAATGTAACCGGTTGTGGAACCGGTTGTGATGACCGTGGCCGACGGGAGGAGTGCTCATGCGTGGCCGCACCGCACTGCTCGTCCTGCCGGGCCTGGCCGTGCTTCTGATCGGATTCCTGATCCCGTCGGTCGCCATGCTTTTCGCGCCGCCCGGCGTCAGCCCGGTCGAGGTCTTCGATCGGCTCGGCCAGATGCTGACCGACCCTTACGACCAGGCCATCGTGATGCGCACCCTCGGGCTCGGCCTGATCGTGACCGTGGTCTGTATCGGGCTCGGGTACCCGATCGCCTATCTGCTCTCCAGGTCGACGTCCCGGTGGGCCGGGGTGCTGCTGGCGCTGGCGATCTTCCCACTGCTGCTGTCCTCGGTGGTGCGCACGTTCGGCTGGCTGGTGGTGCTCGGGTCCCAGGGAGCCGTTCCACAGCTGCTGTTGAGCCTCGGCCTCACGGACAGCGCGCCGCAACTGCTGTACACACCGCTCGCGATCGTGCTCGGCCTCACCCAGATCTTCCTCCCGCTGGCCGTCGTGGCCTCGTACTCGGCGCTCGCCCAGGTCGATGCCGGACTGGACGAGGCGGCCCGCGGCCTCGGTGCGAACCGGATCCGCACGTTCTGGTCCGTGGTGGTGCCGCTGTCCGGACCTGGCGTCGTGGTGGCCGCGACCCTGGTGTTCGCCGGCGCCGTGACGGCCTACACGACGCCATATCTGCTCGGGGGCTCGCGGCAACGGATGCTCTCCACGCAGCTGTACACGTACTCGTCCACCACCATCGACTGGGCCGCCGCCAGCGCGACAGCACTGATCATGACGGTGCTGGTGTTCGCCGTCTCCGGTCTGTCCGGTCTCGCCGCTCGCCGTGGAGCGACCTCATGAGGACCCGCCACCCGATCGCTGCGAGCCTGGCCGTGCTCGGCTACATCGTGATGCTCGTGCCCATCCTGTTCGTGGTGGTCACCGCGTTCACGGCGGGCTCCACGCTACGGTTCCCGCCGGAGGGCTTCTCGCTCCGGTGGTTCGAGGCGGCGCTGACGTACACCCCGTTCACGAGCTCGCTGGTCTCCAGCCTGATCCTCGCGGTGATCTCGGCGGTCCTGGCACTCGCGCTCGGCGTGCCGGTCGCGCTGGCGATCCACCGCGGCAGGCTTCCCGGCAAGGCCCTGGTCGAGGGCCTGTTCCTGTCCCCGCTGATCGTGCCGGAGCTCGTGGTCGGCCTGGCCCTGTACCAGCAGCTCATGGTCGGCTTCGGTCTGGACAACTTCCAGACTCTCCTGTTCGGGCACACCGTGCTGATGTTCCCGTACGCGGTCCGGGTGACCGGCGCCTCACTGGCGCTGATCGACCCCGCCGTGGAGGACGCCGCCCGCGGACTCGGCGCCTCGGCCGGCCGGACGTTCTTCTCGATCACCCTGCCGCTCCTGCGCCCGGGCCTGTTCTCCGCGGCCCTGCTCAGCTTCATCACCTCGTTCAACAACGTGCCGCTGTCACTGCTGCTGCAGAGCCGCGACTTCCGCACCCTGCCGGTGGTGATGCTCGATTACGTGCAGCAGAACTACGACCCGATCGTCGCCGCGATCTCCGTGCTCATCCTCGCCGCCACCGTGCTGGTTGCCGTGATCGCCGAGCGCACCGTCGGCTTCGCCAGAGTCTTTGGAGGCATCAACAGATGACCCACGCAGCGCAGTTCCGCGGGGTGAGCCAGGTCTTCGGTGACTTCACCGCCGTCGACGACATCGACCTGACCATCCCCGACGGCAAGCTGACCACCCTGCTCGGCCCGAGCGGCTGCGGCAAGACCACCAGCCTGCGGATGCTGGCCGGGTACCTGGCCCCCACGCACGGCACCATCAGCATCGCCGGGGTGGACTCCACCCGCACCCCGCCGGAGAAGCGGGACCTGGGCATGGTGTTCCAGTCCTACGCGCTGTTCCCGCACATGAGCGTCGCGGAGAACGTCGGCTTCGGGCTCAAGATGCGCCGGGTGCCTGCGGCCGAGCGGGCCCGCCGGGTCACGGAGTCGCTGGAACTCGTCGGGCTGGCGCACCTGTCGGCGAGCAAGCCGAAGAAGCTCTCCGGCGGACAGCAGCAGCGGGTCGCCCTGGCCCGGGCCATCGCGATCCGGCCCAAGCTGCTGCTCCTGGACGAGCCGTTGTCCAACCTCGACGCGCGGCTGCGGATCCAGATGCGCGCGGAGATCCGCCGGATCCAGGCCGAGACCGGCCTCGCGGTGGTGCTCGTGACGCACGACCAGGACGAGGCGCTCGAGATGAGCGACGAGATGGTCCTGATGAAGGACGGGCGGATCCAGCAGCAGGGGGCCCCACAGGAGGTCTTCCCCGCACCCGCGAACCGGTTCGTCGCGGAGTTCCTCGGTTACGAGAACTTCCTCACCGACCCGGGCGGCGAGCTCACCACGATCCGGCCGGAGCACCTCTGGCTGACCGTGGGGGAGCAGGCGCCGTCCGCCTCCGGCGGCTCGGTCGTTTCAGGGGTGGTCCTGGATCTGGCCTACCGCGGCGTGGACCTGCTGGTCACCGTCGCGGCCACGGACGCCTCGGGCGCACGGGTCGAGCTGCTCGCCGACCTGCGCGCCGAGTCCGCCCCCGATCTGACCCAGGGCACACACGTCTGGGTGCACGTGCCGGCCACGCACGTGGTCCCGCTCACCGGCGACTGACGCTCCGCCGTCGACCATCCCCCACCACGAGAGGCAACCATGAACCCGAAGTCTCCGGCGCTGCGGCGCCGCACCCTGCTCGCCACCACCGGCCTGACCGCGGCCGCGCTGGTCCTGGCGGGCTGCTCCGGCGGATCCGACGAGGGTGGCGGTGGCGACGGTGATGCGCAGAGCATCGTCGTGAGCACCTTCCCGTTCGGCGTCGAGGAGTTCACCGAGGCGGTGGTGGACCCGTTCACCGAGGCCACCGGCATCGAGGTCGTCCTCGACACGGGCTCCAACGCCGACCGGCTCTCCCAGCTCCAGCTGGATCAGGGCGACGGCGGGGTGGACGTCATGCTGATCTCGGACACGTACGCGGCGATCGCGGACGCGGAGGGCCTCTTCCAGGAGGTCGACGCCGAGGCGGTCCCGAACCTCGGGGAGATCGCCCCGTTCGCCGTCGAGGACGCCTACTCCGGGCCGGCGTACAGCTACCAGCTGAACGGCACCATGTACAACACCGACGAGCTCAGCGCCGACGAGGCCGCGGACTGGGAGCTGTACGCGAACACCGAGTACGCGGGCCGGCTCGCGCTGCCGGACATCGCGGTGACGGCGGGCCAGCTCACCGTCTCCGGGGTGGCGTCGACCTACGGCGACGGACCGTTCGACGTCGACACGGCGTTCGCGACGATGGCCGGCTGGGCACCGAACATCCTGCAGTTCTACAGTTCCACCACCGAGCTGACGAACCTGCTGACCCAGGGCGAGATCGTGGCCGGGGCGGCCCTGAACGGGTTCGCCACCGACCTGATCGCGGCGGGGGAGCCGATCGGCTGGGCACCGCCCGCCGAAGGCCGGTACATGGCCACCAACCGTGCCATGATCCCCACCGGCGCCCCGAACCTCGACGGCGCGCACCAGTTCATCGACTACCTGCTCTCCGCCGAGGCGCAGACGGCGTCCGCCGCGCTCGTCGGTGACCTGCCCGTCAACCTGTCCGTGGAGATCCCCGAGGAGTTGACCGCGGTGGTCGGCGACGTCGCGCTGGACCCGACGGCGGCCGGCTACGAGACGCTGGACCCGAACGAGATCGTCCCGAACCGCAACGAGTGGGTCGAGCGGTTCGCGCGCGAGGTCGTCGGTGGCTGACGCCCTCGTGCCACACGCCTACCTCGACGCACTGCCCAAGGTCGACCTGCACTGCCACCTGCTCGGCACGGTCCGCTCCGCGACGTTCGCGGAGCTGGCCCGCCGGGAGGGGCTCGAACTGCCCGCCCCGGCCGAGCGCGTGTTCGCGGACATCAACTCGCGACCACCGGACCCGGACCTGTACCGGAACACCCGGATCCCGATGCCCCAGGGGCCGAGTACGGACGAGCCGGAGGTCTCGTACTCGCTGTTCCAGGTCTCGACCTGGATCCGGGACGTGCTGCGGGACGCCGATGACCTGACCCGGATCGTCTACGAGGCCTTCGAGGACGCGCACCGCCTCAGCAACACCCGGCACCTGGAGTTCTCCTTCGACATGGTGCCCGAGCACCTGGCGTCCCTGGGATACACCGGGACCGTCCAGGCCTACGCCGAGGGCATCCGGATGGCCGAGCGGGACTTCGGCATGACCGGACGGATGCTCGCCGCGATCGACCGGTCCGGCACGGGCGAGCAGGCACTGGAGTGGATCCGGACCGTCGTGGCGAACCCGCACCCGTACGTCGCCGGCATCGGCTTGGACAACCTGGAGACCGCCGGCCCGCCGGAGCGGTTCGCCGCGGCCTACACGCTGGCCGGGGCGGCCGGGCTGAAGCGGACCGCGCACACGTCCGAGCACGTGCCCGCGGCCCAGAATGCCGTCACGTGTCTCGACGTGCTCGGCTGCGACCGCCTGGACCACGGGTACTTCGTGCTCGAGGACGACGCCGTGGTGGCCCGGATGCGGGACGAGGGCATTGCGTTCACGGTGGCGTCCACGACGTCGCGCCGGTCCTGGCGGCCCTGGCGACGGGCCTCGATCCGCGCCATGCTGGACGCCGGGCTGAACCTGGTGCCCGCCTCCGACGACCCTGGACTGTTCCCGACGACCCTCGGACACGAGTACCGGATCCTGGCCGACCAGGTGGGCGTGTCACGTGAACAGCTGACGGCGATGGCCCTCGCCGGCGTCGACGCGTGCTGGCTGCCGCAGGAGGAGAAGACTCAGCTGCGGGCGCGCTTCGAGCGCGAGATCGCCGACCTGGAGCAGACCACGGCCTAACGGTCGGCGTGGTGCCTCGCCGGGCACGGGCATCGCCGTCGCTCAGGCCCTGGCCAGGTAGCGATGACGAGTCCCGGCGTCCAGGTGCTCGACCGCGTTGCGCAGCGCCGTGCGCGGCATGGTCGCGGCATGTGCGTCCAGGAAGGCGAGCAGCATGTCCGGGTCCCGCTTGCCGGCCTCGCGGACCCACCCACCGACGGCCTTCTGGACGAGCGGTTCGGGGTCGTCGGCCAGCAGGCCGGCGATGGCGAAGGTGTCATCGAGGTCGTCATTGCGGATGAAGTAGTAGGTCGCGACGATCGCCGTGCGGCGCTCCCACCAGTCCTGCGACCGGGCCAGCGCGTAGAGCGGCGCCCGCGGGCGGTCGGCCAGGTAGCCACCCACCACGTGGGGAGCCGCACGGTCGACCAGGTCCCACGTGTTGATCCGGTCATGGCAACGCAGGTAGAGGTCGAACAGCTCACGACGGCGCTCAGGTGGCGTGCTGCGGCGTCGGGCCTGGAAGTCCATGATGCTGACTGCTCCGACCCGGACCAGGTGGTCGGGGGAGCCCAGCATGACCTCGATCTCGGCCGGATCGGTGTCGATGAACTCCTTCGCAAGCGCGAAGACCTCGCGCATCGGAACGCGTTCGCCGTCCGCGCGCAGGCGCTCGAGCCGGTGCCCGAACTCGGTGGCTTCGCTCAATGGCCCGCTGCCCCCGCGCCGTAGAGCCGGGCGATGTCCGGTGAGTCGAGCCAGCCGGCGTAGGCCGGGCCCTTCGGCCAACCCTCCGGAGAATTCTGCCACTCCTCCTGCCGGCCCCAGGGGAGGACGTCGAGGAGCGGGAAGAAGTGACTGAGCTGCTCCGTACCGCGGCCGTTCGTGTGCCAGGTTCGGTAGACCGTGTCGCCGTCGCGTAGGAAGACGTTGACGGCGAACCCGCCCCCGGCGGGCGCGTCGACGTCGGCGCCGAACGCGCTGTCGGCGGTCGAATACCACTCCATCCGATTGCCGACCTTCTCGCGGTAGGCCAGTGCCTCCTCGATCCTGCCCTGCGTGATGATCACGAAGCGCGCGTCGTAGGCGGCCAGGGCGTCCAGCCGCGTGAACTGTGAGGTGAACCCGGTGCAGCCGCCACACTGCCACTCGGCGCCGGGGTGCCACATGTGGTGGTACGTGATCAGTTGCGACCTGCCCTCGAAGATGTCCGCCAGGCGCACGGCGCCGTCCTTGCCGACAAGCGTGTAGTCGTCCATCTCGACCATCGGCAGTCGGCGTCGCTGGGCCGCGATCGCGTCGAGCTCGCGGGTGGCGGCCTTCTCACGCACGCGCAGGTCGGCCAGCTCGTGTCGCCATGTCTCGGTGTCGACGACAGGCGGTAGGGCAGTGAATCGGGTGGCGGGTGCGTTCGTCATCGGTCTCCCTCGGTCAGCCGGACAGCGTCCGGATCCACTATGTTGACAGCGTACACATGCTGGTTGATGCGTCAATGCGCGGAGGGGAACACGATGGCTCGGGTGACCTATCACCACGGCAATCTGCGCGAGGCGCTCGTCGATGCCGGACTCGAACTGACCCGGTCCGGGGGAGCCGGGGCGATGGTGTTGCGTGACGCGACCCGCCAGGTGGGCGTCTCCCCGAACGCGGCATACCGACACTTCGCGGACCGGGAGAGCCTGCTCGGCGCCGTCGCCGTAGCGATCCAGGAACGCATGTCGGACCGCATGGAGTCCTACGTCGCACCGGCGCCGGCCGGGCAGAGCGGTGCCCGTGCGCGGCTGACGGCGGTGGGCCTGGGCTACATCGACTTCGCGATCGCCGAACCCGGCTGGTTCGAGGTCGCATTCGCCGGAACGCGCCAGCACTCCGACACGGCGACGCCCGCCCCGCTGGCACGTCTCCTCGAGGCGTTGGACGCGCTCGTCGCCTCAGGCGAACTGGACCGGGCCGCGCGTCCGGGCGCGGAGTGGCCGTGCTGGTCAGCCGTGCACGGGTTCGCCCTGTTGGCACTCACCGGCCCGTTGCGCGATCTGCCCGCGGAAGCCGTCCGGGCGGCCGCACGACGAACGGTCGAAGCGATCATCACAGGTCTTCTCGGGTGAACACGGCCGCGCGATGACGGCCTCCGGGTGGACCGGTTACGGTCGGACCATGCGCGCCGAACGCCCCGGTCTCGAGCGGCCGGTCGTGGTCGTCTTCACCGGCCTGCCGGGAACTGGGAAGTCGACGATGGCCGACCGGACCGCGGTCCACCTCGGTGCGCCGGCGTTCTCGGGCGACTGGCTCATGGGGGCCCTCCAGCCTGCGGCGGGCCAGTTGGCACAGTTGGATCGCGAGACGTACTCACGGGTCTACTACGGGCTGCTCGGCAGTCTGCTGACCCGGCAGTTGCTGCTCGGTCAGAGCGCCGTCCTGGACTGCCTGGTGACGGAGGCAGTGGTAGCCGCCTGGCGGTCGACCGCTGCCCGGCACGGAGCCGACCTGCGGGTCATCGAGTGTGTCTGCAGCGACCTGACCGTGCACAGGTCGCGGGTGGTGGGCCGGGTCAGGGGCATCCCGGGCTGGCACGAGATCGACTGGGCACACGTGGAGCGGATGCGGGCCGAGTTCCCCGCCCTGGGTGGTGAGCGACTCACTCTGGATGCGGTCCTACCGGTGGATCGGAACTTCGGAACGGTCAGCGACTATCTCCACGGGCAGTGAGTGTTCCGATCACCATCTCTAGCGGGGACCGGTCGGCAGCACGATTCGCGCGGGGAGCGAAACCGGTACAGCCGGCCGGGCGCGCAGACGTTATATTGAACCGGTTCACGTGTTCGAAACGGTTTCGGAGGGAAGTCATGGATCGCGATGACGGCAGAGCGCGGCGCCCGACCATCTCCGATATCGCGGCGCTCGCCGGTGTCTCCAAGGCCTCCGTGTCGAAGTCGGTCAACGGCCAGAGCGGCGTCTCCGAGAGCACCCGGCGGCGAGTTCTCGAGGTCGCGGAGCGGCTGGGCTGGCGGCCCAGTGCCCGCGCCGTCGCCCTGACGCGCGGCGGGAGTGGCGCCGTCGGTTTTCTGATCAACCGGTCCCCGGATCTACTCAGTTCCGACCCGTACTTCGTGGACCTGCTCTCCGGGATCGAGCGTGCCCTGACCGAACAGGGATACTGGCTGCTGCTCCAGATCGGGCACCACGCCACGGAGGAGAGCGAGCGGGCTGCCTACGCCGACCTGGCGGGCTCGCAGCGCGTGGATGGGGTCTTCCTGACCGAGACCAGGCTGGGTGATCCCCGGTTCGACACGGTCAGGGCACTGGGGCTGCCGGCCGTCGTCGTTTCGAAGCCCTGGGCCCGCACGGACCTGCCGTGGGTCGGCAGCGCGAACCCCGGCGGCGGGATCGAGGATGCCGTGCTGCACCTGGCCCGGCTCGGCCACCGGAAGGTCGCCTACGTCACGGGGCCGCAGGACCGGTCGCACGTGCTCTATCGGACCGAGGCGTTCCTGGCGGCCGTCGCGGACCATGGGCTCTCGGTGGTCGGGATGCCGCGCACCGACTTCTCGCCGGATGCCGGGGCACGGGCCACGCTCGAACTGCTCGACCAGCGCGAACGGCCGAGCGCGATCGTCTACGACAACGACGTCATGGCCGTGGCGGGCTCCCAGGCGGCGAGCGGTCGTGGCCTGAGCACCCCACACGACCTCTCCGTCGTGGGACACGACGACATCTCGATGAGCCGGTGGCTGACGCCGGCACTGACCACCGTGCGCCAGGACGTCATCGAACTGGGGCAGATGTGCGCGCGCCGGCTCCTCCTGGAACTGGGGGTACCGGATCCGGGTGACGGCTGGCAGTCGCTCCCCGACCCCACGCTCGTGGTTCGCGGCAGTACGGGACCCGCACCGACCTCGTGAGCTGAGGCTGGGCCGGTCCGCCACGCCGGGCCGGTTCGGGTCCGACCCCAGCTGGTCGTCGTCCTGGCGAGCACGGGGATGTCAGTCCAGGGCGACCGTCGAGCCCGTCCGGAGGGCCGCCGATGCCGCGTGCAGCGTGGCCGTGACGCGGGCACCGAGCCGGAGGTCGGCGCCGTGCTCCCGCTCTCCGGTGCGGGCCATCCGGGCCAGGTCCGAGATCGCGTGGTGTGCCGCTTCCTGCGGCGTCGAGAGCGGGATGGGCATCGTGAGGATGCCGGCCTCGCCGTAGGCCGTGAACTGGCTCTGTCCCGCACGCTCCGGCGCGGTCAGACTCAGGGTCGCGGTGCTGGATGCGCCGGTGGTGTGCTGCAGAGCGAGGTGCACGGTGTCCCCGGGGCCCGACGCCGCGGTGACGGAGGTTGCCGGGCCGAGGACGCCAAGGGCGACGGACAGTGCGTGCGGGCCGACGTCCCAGAGGGCGCCGTGGGTGTGCCGCCAATTGGCGGGGTCGCGGATCTGGTCGGGTGGGAACAGGCTCGCGGTCCAGCAGGCGTGGGCCGTGAACCACGGCCGTTGGGCGGCCGCCTGGATCCAGGCCGACTGCTCCGGGCGGTGCCTGGAGGTGAAGAACACGAGCGCGGCGACGTCCGCGTCGGTCACCGCCCGGACGATCCGGGCGGAATCGTTCGGATCCAGGGCGAGCGGCTTCTCGAGGAGCAGGTGCTTGCCAGCCTCGGCACACCGCACCGCCAGGTCGACCTGCGCCGTCGGCGGCACCGTGAGCACGACGGCGTCCACCTCGCCGAGCATCTCGTCGAGATCCACGAACGCTCGGGTGCCGGCCTCCACGGCCGCACGCTCGGCGGCCTGCGGTCGCCTGCCCCAGATCCCGACGAGGCGAGCGTCGGGATGGGCTCCAAGGACTGGCGCGTGGGTCTCTGTCGCCCAGAAACCGGTACCGATGATGCCCACCTTGAGCACGATGATCTCCTTTGTTCGACGGTGCACCGACTCCACTGAGCCGTCCGAACAACGTAACGCATTTCAATGACAGCGCCAGGTTCGGGGTCGCGAGAGCCTGTGGCTGAGCTGGAATCGTCGATGCCCAGCGTCATCTGCTACGGTTACGAAACCGGTTTTGTTCCATACCTGTTCGCAAGGGAGCGGTCATGCAGTCTCGGTCAAAGGTCCTCGGTGCCGCCATCGTGGCGGTACTACTCGTCGTCGGGGGAGCCATCTGGTTCACGTCCCGCCCCGCTGGTGACACGGAGTCCATCGAGTGGTGGGTGCCCAACTGGGATGAGGAGGCGGCCGCGGAACTGGCGGCGCAGTACGAAGAGGAGTCGGGGGTCCAGATCGACATCGTGCAGACCACCAACGAGACGCTTCCCAACCGGGTGAGCACCGCGTTGGACTCCGGAACCACGCCCGACGTCATCATCGAACTGGCGTCGCGGATCAACCGGTACGCGGTCGACGGCACCGTCTCCGATCTCGGTGACATGTTCGGATCCGAGTTGCCGGAGGACGACTTCATCGACGGTGCACTCGAGGAGGTCAGCAGCGACGGATCGATCTACGCGGTGCCCTACCGATGGGACTGCATCGCACTGATCTACAACCCGGAGATGCTCGACGCGGCCGGTGTGGAGGTGCCGACGACCTGGGACGAGTACGTCACTGCGGCGCAGGCGCTCACGGTTGACGGTCGCTCCGGCACCGCGTGGCCCCTCGGTCACGACGGCAACGCGGCGTTGCGGTACCTCGGTCTCGCCGTCGACGGGGGCTCCGCGATCACCAACGGAACACCCAGCCTCAGCACCGACTCATCCTCCCGGGCGATCGACGTGATCGGTGGCACCATCCGCGACGGCTGGGCCAGCCCCAGTTCGCTCGAGGTGGACAACACCGGCGTGCGGCAGCTGTTCGAGAACGAGCAGATCGCCATGTACGTCGGCGGACTCTTCGACGTGGCGCCGCTGCAGGAGGCCGGGATCCCCGTGGCGACCGCGGTCAGCCCAGGGACCCAGATCGCCGACGGGTGGGCGTACATGGTCCCGACCGAGGCACCGAATGCCGACGCCGCCCGCGACTTCGTCGCGTTCCTGTCCACGCCCGAGAACATGGCGGCCCTGACCGAGAGCTTCCCGGCCCGGATCAGCGCTGCCGACGACGAGCGCTTCACGGGACCCGATGCGGCGGCGCACCTGGAGCAGCTCACCACGAACAGCGTGCCGGCTCCGAGTGACCCGGCCTGGGGCGAACTGGTCCCGGACGTCTACGCAGCCCTGCAGTCCGTGGCACTGGGGCAGACCGATGCTGCCGCCGCGGCCGCGGCGCTGGACGAGCGGGCGCAGGCCACCCTGGGCGGCAGCTGACGCCATGGCTTCCACGTTCGCCTCCGAGCGCCGCGGCTACGGCCTGGTGGCGCCCACCCTGGCTGCCATGGCCGTACTGACGATCGTGCCGATCGTGGTGGTGGTGACCCGCGCGGCGGGCGCCGAGGGCCGCGCGGTGGCGGCCACCCTGCTCGGCTCCTCGGAGTTCCACCTGATCCTGGGGCGCACCGGGATATGGACGGTGGTGTCGGTCGCCGGCGCTCTCGTCATCGGCTTCGGTGCCGCGCTGCTGCTGCAGAGCAGGTGGGTCCGCTGGCCCGGGCTGTGGCGGGGCATCTTCATGGTGCCGTGGATCATCCCCGGTGTCGTCGGCGCGACCATCTGGAAGTGGAACTACAGCTCGAACTACGGGTTGCTGAACCACACGCTGCAGACGGTCGGGGTCATCAACGAGCCCGTGCAGTGGCTCAGCGACCCGTCGATCGTGCTCTATGCCCTGGCCGCGGTGCAGGTCTGGTCCACCGCTCCGTTCGTGATGCTGCTCCTCGGCGCTGCCCTGACCGCGGTGCCCGGCGAGCGCTATGAGGCCGCGCGCCTCGATGGCGCCGGGTTGCCCGGGCTCTTCCGGTACATCACCCTCCCGGCGGTGCGGCCGACCACGGCGATCGCGAGCCTGATGCTCGTCACGTTCGCCCTGAACGCCTTCACGATCATCTGGGTGTCGACGGCGGGCGGTCCGGTCGGGTCCTCGACGATCCTCCCGGTCGAGCTGTACCGGGCGTTCCAGAACGGCGACGACGCGACGGTGGCGGTGATCGCCTGCGTCCAGCTGGTGATCAGCGCCGCGCTCGCCCTGGTCTATGTACGTTCGATGAAGGCGGGTGACGAGTGATGGCAGCGACCGCGCAACGGCCCGCCGGGGCACGATCGATCGGGGCCCGGCTGGGCGTCTGGTTCGGGCTGGCCGTCATCGCGGTCTGGACGCTGGCCCCGATCGCCGTGATGGTCTTCACGTCCTTCAAGCCGTCCGGGGAGATCTTCACCGTCCCGCCGACGTTGCTGCCGCGCGAATGGACCCTGGCCAACTACCTGTCGGTGTTCACGACGTCCTCGATGCCGCAGGCTCTGCGCAACAGTGTCGTGGTCGGGCTCCTGGTCGCACTGCTCACGCTCACCCTCGGCACCAGCGCGGGCTACGCATTGGCCCGGATCCGGTTCCGTGGCGCCCGGTCGGTCTCGCTCTTCATCCTGCTCGGCCAGATGGTGCCGCTGACGGTGCTGTTGCTCGCACTGTTCCGGATGATCAACGCGATCGGGTTCAGCGACACCGTGGTCGGCGTGGCGCTCGCGCACCTGGTGATCACACTGCCGCTGGTCACGTGGATGATCCGCAACCAGATCGCGGCGATCCCGTACGAACTGGAGGAGGCGGCGATGATCGACGGCTGCTCCCGGGTGGACGCGGTCCTCTATGCGGTCCTTCCGGTGGCCGGCCCAGGACTGGCGGCCGCGGGCATGTTCGCGTTCCTGCAGTCCTGGCACGAGTTCGTCCTCGCCTCCGTGCTGACCCGCTCGGACCGGTCCCGGACGGCGCCGATCGCGCTGACCGAGTTTGCGACCGAGTTCGACGTCGACTGGGGCGCCACCATGGCGGCGTCGGTGGTCCTGACGGTGCCGTTGGTGATCGCGTTCGTCGCCCTGCAGCGATACCTCGTGAACGGGCTGACCGGAGGTGCCGTGAAGGGCTGACGTGCACGAGGCGGGGTTGATCGACGTAGGCGATGAGGCAAGAGATGGACAGGCGATGACGGACGCAAGCAGGCCCTGGCTCGGTGTGAACTACTGGTCGCGCGCAGGCGGACCACGGATGTGGACCCAGTACGACGAGTCGGTCGTGCGGGAGGAGCTGGTCACCCTCCACGAGCACGGGCTGGACACCACCAGGAGTTTCCTGTTCTGGCCCGACTTCATGCCGGGGGAACGCACGTTGGACGAGGAGCTGTACGCCCGCTTCCGAGCCTTCATGGACCTGCACACGGAGATCGGCATGAGGACCATCCCGACGTTCCTGGTCGGGCACATGTCGGGTGCGAACTTCAGCCCGTCGTGGCGGGACGGACGCAGTCTCTACCGTGACTCGTGGCTGCTCGGCAGGCAGGCCTGGTACATCCGGGAGTCGACACGTCGTCTGCACGACCATCCCGCCGTCGCCGGGTGGCTGCTCTCGAACGAGATGCCGATCTTCGGTGATCCCGAGGGCCGCGGCAGTGCCGAGGACCACGAGCCGGTCGCCGCGTGGGCGGAGATCATGACGCAGGCCGTGCGGGCCGGGGGCGGGCACCAGCCCGTCTCCACGGGCGACGGCGCGTGGGGTATCGAGGTCACCGGCCGCGACAATGGGTTCCGTATCCGGGAACTCGCCCCGGTCGGGGACTTCGTGGGCCCGCACGTGTACCGGATGGAGGACGACCAGTCCCGGGAGTTCCTGACGGCGGCGTTCATCGGCCAGATGCTCTCGTTCACCGGAAAGCCGGTGGTTCTGGAGGAGTTCGGTGTGACATCGGCCTACGTGTCGGCCGAGCGGGCGGCTCACTACTACCGGCAGGTCCTGCACACGACGCTCGTCACCGGGACCCGTGGCTGGCTGGCCTGGAACAACACCGACTACGGGGACCTGTGGGACCAGGACCCATACCGCCACCATCCGTTCGAGATCTACTTCGGCGTCACGGACTCCAAGGGGCGCCCGAAGAGCACACTGCGCGAGTTGGCGGCGTTCTCGAGGGTTCTCGACGAGGTGGACGTAGCCACGTTGGCGCAGGCTTCGAGCGGTGCTGCACTGGTGGTCCCGTCCTTCCTCGAGCACCACTACGAGATGACGCCGGCGGCCGACGGCCCGGTGATCTTCGACGCGCTCCGGCAGGCATGGATCGCGGCCTGGGAGGCGGACCTGCCGGTCACGATCGAACGGGAAGCCGACACGGTGGCGGAGGGACATGCCCTCTACCTGGTGCCCTCGGTCAAGCACCTGCTTACCACGACCTGGCGCCGCCTGGAGGAGCTGGCGGCCGGCGGGGCGACCGTGTACGTCTCGTACTGCGCCGGTGAGGGCGGCTGGCAACGCGGCCCGTGGTGGCTCGAGATGAACGAGATCTTCGGGGTCGAGCATCAGCTCCGGTACGGCCTTGCCGACCCGATCGAGGACGAGAGCGTCATTGCCCACGCGGTCGCCGACTTCGGCACCGTCACGACGGGTACCGAGCTCGCCTTCCGTGCCGCGGGGACGGTCAACTCGCGTTCCTACCTTCCGGTCCGAGCGACCGACGCAGAGGTCCTCTGGCAGGACGGGCACGGGCGGCCGATGCTGCTGCGCCGCAGGGTGGGCTCGGGACAGCTGGTACTCGGCACGTACCCGCTGGAACACATGGCCTCCCGGGTGCCCGGGGTCAACCCCACGGACGGCTGGCGCCTCTACGACGCGCTCGCGGCCGAGGCCGGCCTCGGTGGCCGGGCGCGGGCCGATGATGCCAGGGTTCACGTACGGGTACTGGGCTCGAGCGGGGGCCCGCTGCTCTGGGTCATGTCGCAGACCGAGGAGGCACTGACGGTGACCGTGACGCTGCCCACCGGGTATCTCCTGGGGGCCGAGGTCACCGGCCGGGACGTCACCGTTCCCGTCGAGCGACACGGCTCGCCCATCGACCTGGAACCCTGTGGTGTGCGAGTGTTCCGGCTCCAGCGACCCGACGAGGACTAGGCCATGAAGATCACGGATGTGAAGTGCGCCGTCATCGGCGGTACCCCGCTGGTCCGGGTGACCACCGACGAGGGGATCGACGGCTTCGGTCCGATCGAGTCGGGCAAGCCGTTCCTGGCACCCGTGGTGGGCATGTACCGCGAGTTCCTGCTCGGGTCGGACCCGACGCAGGTGGAGCGGTGCGTCGCCAGGATCCGCCGGTTCGGTTCGCACAAGCCGTGGGGCGCCGCGGTCAGTGCCATCGAGATCGCCCTCTGGGACATCGCGGGCAGGGCCGCCGGGCTTCCGATCCACCGACTCCTCGGCGGCAAGGTCCGGGACCGCGTGCGGGTCTACAACGGTGGCGTACGGACCGAGCCCACGGGCTTCGAGCCCGAGGACTACGCCCAGCAGATGCGCGAGATGATGGCCGCTCCCGAAGGCTTCACCCTCGTGAAGGAAGGCGTCGCGTTCCACGGGTTCATGAACCAGCACGTGCCCGGGTTCCACTACGGCGAGTCCCGGACGGGACCGCGCCACCCGAACCGGGGCGTGGTCAGCCCGCGCGGCCTGAGCCACGTCGTCGAGTGTGTCGCAGCCATGCGCGAGACGCTGCGACCCGACATCGGCCTCGCGCTGGACGCCGGCCCCGGCTATCTGCCGGCCGATGCGATCAAGCTGTGCCGGGCCCTGGAGCCGTTCGACCTCGCCTGGGTGGAGGACCTGATCACCGGCGACTACGTCCCTTGGGTGCACGCCGCGCAGTACCGTGACGTCACCCAGGCGACGAGCACGCCGACACACACCGGCGAGCAGATCTACCTTCGGCACAACTTCGTCGAACTCTTGGAGACCAGGGCTGTGCGCGTCATCGGCCCGGACCCGTGTGACGTGGGCGGCCTGGCCGAGCTCAAATGGGTCGCCGAGTACGCGGACCTGCACGGCGTGGCCATTGCGCCCCACGGGGTCCTCGACGGTGTCTTCGGCCTGGCGGCGCTCGTCCAGGTCAGCGCGACGCTGCCGGACAACTTCATCGCGTTCGAGTACCCGGTCGCCGCCGAACCCTGGTGGTACGACGCGGTCGAGGGCCTACCGACCCCGATCGTGCGCGACGGCTTCGTCGACGTGGGGGACCGACCCGGACTGGGCATCGAGCTCGACCGGGACGCCTTGCGGGCCCGGCTGCGCCCCGAGGACGCCGACTTCCTGGACTGACCGCCAGTCCAGGCGCGGACATCAAGGAGAGTGCACACCGTGCCAGAACCGATCACCCTCGACCGACGCACCCTCGGTCGCACCGATCTTCACGTGACGCCACTGTGCGTCGGAGGCGGCCCCATCGGGTCGATGCCCGGCAATTTCGGGTACGACACCCCCGCAGAGCGGGGCATCGAGACCGCACTCGCGGCGATGGGTGGTCCGATCAACTTCCTCGACACCTCGAACAGCTACTCCGCCGGCGAGAGCGAACGTCGGATCGGGGCCGCGATCGCCAGGAGAGGCGGGCTGCCCGAGGACTTCGTGCTGGCCACCAAGCTCGACCGGGACGTCGAGTCCGGAGACTTCGGCGCGGAACGCATGTACCGGTCCGCGCGGGAGAGCCAGGAGCGGCTCGGGCTGGATACCTTCAAGCTGCTGCACCTGCATGACCCGGAGCATGTCGGATTCGACGCGGCGATGGCCCCGGGCGGCCCGGTGGAGGCGCTCCTGTCGCTGAAGGAACGCGGGGTCGCCCAGTACGTCGGGGTGGCCGGTGGGCCCGTGGAGATGCTTCGCCGGTTCGTCGACACCGGTGTCTTCGACGTGGTGCTGACCCACAACCGGTGGTCGCTCGTGGATCGTTCGGCCGACCAACTCATCCAGGAGGCGTCCGATGCGGGCGTGGGCGTGCTCAACGCGGCCGTCTTCGGCGGCGGCGTGCTGGCGCGGGGCCTACGCTCCGGCGCACGGTACGGGTACCGGGACGCCGCGCCGCGTGTGGTCGCCGCGATCACGGCCCTCGAAGACCTGGCGCGCTCGTTCGACGTGCCGCTGCCGGCCGCCGCGATCCAGTTCTCGACCAGAGACCCGCGGATCTCCTCGACCGTCCTCGGGGTCTCCCGTCCGGAACGGATCGCCGGCTCCGTCGACCTGAACGCGATGCCCATCCCCGACGAGTTCTGGGTCCAGGCTCAGCAGCTCGCCGCGCCGTCGGACACATGGCTCTGGTGAACGGTCCGGCTCGGATCGCGGTCGTCGGCGCGGGCTGGCGGGCCGGCTATGCGCTGAGGGTGGCACGTGAGCGCCCTGACCTCGTCGAGATCACGGGGGTGTACGCGCGCTCGGCGCGCTCGGCCGCCCGGATCGAGGACCACTGGGACGTGCGGGTCAGCACCGACCTCGACGTCGTCATCCGGCACGGGTCGCCCGAGGCGGCCTTCGTCTGCGTATCCAAGGACGCCGTCGGTGACCTCGCCGTTCGCATCCATTCCGCGGGGCTCCCGCTGCTGCTGGAGACACCACCCGGGCCCGACCTCGACGCACTGTTGGACGTACACGAGGCGCTGGGCGACTCGGGCGCGCAGGTCTCGGAGCAGTACCAGTACCAGCCGCAGCACGCGGCCCGGATAGCGGTCGCCCGCACCGGCCTCCTCGGGCCGGTCGGGTCCGCGTCGGTGTCCGTGGCCCACGACTACCATGCGGTGTCCCTGCTGAGGCTGCTGCTCGGGGTGGGGTTCGAAGACGTCGTGGTCGACGGTGCCACCGAGGTCGATCGGGTGCGTTCGGTGCGGGGCCGGGACGGTTGGCTGCCCGAGACGAGGGTGATCGATTCCGAGGTGGTCCGGGCGACCTTGCGGTGGGCGAGCGGTCGGCTCGGCGCGTACGAGTTCGGCAGTGAGCAGTACGTCTCGCCGCTGCGCGGCAGGCACCTGCGGGTGCGAGGTGTGGACGGCGAACTCGTCGATGACGAGGTCGCCCGGTACGTCGAGCCCGGTCGGGTGTCGCGGGGCACGCTACGCCGGGACGAGACCGGGCGCGACGGCGATCTCGAGGGCCTGCACCTGCGGCAGGTCTGGCTCGGTGAGCGGCTCCTCGCGGAGAGCAGGTTCGGACCCGCACGCCTGTCCGACGACGAGATCGCGCTGGGGGAGTGCCTGGTGCGCATGGGCGAGTATGTGCGCGGCGGCGACCCGTTCTACCCGTTGGCCGACGCCTGTGAGGACACGTACCTAGGGCTGCTCATCCACGAGGCGGTACGTACCGGCGGCCCGGTCCGCGCGGCCGCACGCCCATGGCAGGGTCGGCGGAGCGTGGCATCCACGGAGCCGACCCGGTAGCCACTCGATCGGCCGTCGACGAGTGAGCACGCGGTCGGCCGGAACCCGACCGGGCAGTTGAACCGCGGGCGGGGCTGACTCGTCGTTCTGGGTGAGGGCCACATGGCCCACCTGGAGGTTGGAGATGTCCACGATCACTCAGCCGAGACACGAATGGTTGCCCCGCGTGGCGTTGGCCGCCACCCTCGCCGCGGTACTGGCCGGATGCGGCGGAGGCGGCAGCGAGGGCGGAGGTGGCGGGTACGGCGGCGGTCAGCCGACCCAGGAGCCGGAGGGAACGGCCGACCCCGGCGCCACGACCGTGCTGGTCGAGGATGCCTCCGGCGCCAGCCTGCTCACCGACGCGGACGGGCGCACGTTGTACGTCAGCGAGCAGGAGCAGGGCGAGTCCCTGTGCACCAGTGCGGAATGCACCGCGGTCTGGATCCCGCTGACGGTGCCGGAGGGGGAGACGCCGACCGGCCCTTCCGAACTCACCGGAACGCTGGACACCCTGCCGGTGCAGGACGGGCTGGAGCAGGTGACCCTCGACGACCGACCGTTGTACACCTTCGCCTTCGACACGTCCGGTGGCGAGACCTCCGGCGAGGGCGTCACGGACACCTTCGATGGGGTCACCTTCACTTGGCATGCGGCCACCGCGGATGGTTCCCAGGTCGAGCCGGGAACCACCGACGACGGCGGGTCCGGCTACTGAGCATCGGCTGCGGACTGCGGAGTCCGAGCCGGGTGCCGCCGGTCAACGGTCAGCGGGCACGGCCAGCGAGTAGAGGTCACCGACGGGAGTCGCCCGGCATGTCTGCCGGCGGGTCGGTGGGAAGGTCTTGGCGCCATGCCGTGGCGCGCGCCGAGAGGCGTACGCAGGCATCATTGGCGCCGAGACCAAGGAGACCCGATGCCGGCACCCGACCACGAAGTCAATGCGAGCGGCGAAGGATCCGAGTCGAGGATCGACCGCACTCGATTCGGTGTCCCGGCGCGACGCGGGCACCGGGTCGATGACGAGCGCCGGGCACCGATCTCGAGCGTCGAACTGAGCAAGGGGCCGACGGAGCTCGCGGAGCATCGCGGCGCACGCGTGAACTGGCGCGTCTTCATCATCTCGGCCGCCGTGATCGTCGCCTTCTCCCTGTGGGCGATGCTCGCCCCCGCCGGCGCCGCGAGCGTCATGCGTGATCTCGTCGGCGTCGTCGCGACGAACCTCGGCTGGTTCTACGTCGTCACTGTTGTCCTGGTGATCGCCTTCGTGCTCTGGGTCGCCTTCTCGAAGGAGGGCGGGGTGCGCCTCGGCCCCGATCACTCCCGCCCCCAGTACAAGCTCTTCACCTGGGTCGCCATGCCGTTCGGCGCCGGCGTCGGGATCGACATGCTGTTCTACTCCGTGACCGGTCCGATCACGCAGTTCATGATGCCTCCGGCCGTCGATCCGCAGTCGGCCGAAGCCGCCCAGGACGCGGTCGTGTGGACGATGTTCCACTACGGCATCTCCGGCTGGTCGATGTACGCCCTGCTCGGCATGGCAATGGCCTACTTCGCGTACCGGTGGGGCATGCCGCTGTCCATCCGCGCGGCCCTGTATCCGCTGCTCGGCAAGCGGGTGCGCGGCACCGCCGGCGACGCCATCGACGTCTTCGCCCTGATCGGCACCGTCTTCGGCGTCGCCACCTCGATGGGCATCGGGGTCGTCCTGCTGAACGTCGGCTTCTCGCGGTTGTTCGGCCTGCCCGAGGGCCTGTCGCTGCAGGTCGCCCTCGTCCTGGTCGCGGTCGTCATGACGGTCGCCGGCTGCCTCTCCGGCGTCGACAAGGGCATCCGCCTGATCTCCGAGCTGAACATCTGGATCGCGGCCGCGATGATGCTGTACATCCTGGTCACCGGTCAGACCGCGTTCCTGCTCAATGCGCTGGTCACCAACATCGGCCGGTTCATCGGAACGCTGCCGGAGCGCACCCTGGAGACCTTCGCCTACGAACCCGGCGGCGCCGAGTGGATGGGCGGCTGGACACTGTTCTTCTGGGCCTTCTGGCTCGCCTGGGGTCCGTTCGTCGGCCTGTTCCTGGCCCGGATCTCCCGTGGCCGGACCCTGCGGGAGTTCGTCATCGCCGCGATCACGGCCCCGGTGCTGTGCGACTTCATCATCGTCTCGATCTTCGGCAACTCCGCACTGGCGGTGGTGATGGGCGGCAACACCGAGTTCGCGCAGCTCGCCATCGAGCAGCCCGAGCAGGGTTGGTACGCATTGCTCGAGATGTTCCCCGGTGCGGCGTTCCTGATCGGCCTTGCGACCCTGTCCGGCTTGCTGTTCTACCTGACCAGCGCGAACTCGGGCGCGATGGTGATGGCGAACTTCTCATCGACGATCCCGGATCCCGCACAGGACGGCGCGAAGTGGCTTCGCATCTTCTGGGCCCTGCTCACCGCGTTGCTCACCGTCGCCATGTTGGTGGCCGGTGGCGTCACCACCATGGAGTACGCGACGCTGATCTTCGCGTTCCCGGTGACGATCATCGCCTACCTGGTCATGGCGTCGTTCTCGAAGGTGCTTCGGATGGAGCGTGCCGAGCGGGAGGGCCGGTTCATCCGGCGTCGCTCGGCTGCCGCGCACGGCGGCCAGGTGCCGGAGAAGACGTGGCGGCAACGTCTCGCGGGGCTGCGGGCCTATCCCTCGAAGAAGGCGGTCTCCCAGTTCATGGAGCGGACCGTGCACCCGGCGCTCGTCGCCGTCGCCGCCGAGTTCGAGGAACTCGGCTACGAGACGACACTGTCCACCGCTGCGAACGTGGAGGTGGGCATCGACGAGCACACGCTGGTCGTCAACATGCAGGACCATCGCGACTTCCACTACCAGGCGACCGCCATCGAGGTCCCGGTGCCACTCATCGGGGGCCGGCCGATGCGCCAGGGCGACGACGTGTACTTCAAGGTCGAGGTCTTCACCCAGACCGGAACCGAGGGCTATGACCTCATGGGGCTGTCCCAGCAACAGGTCATCAACGACGTCCTGGACCGGTACGAGACACACCTGTCGTTCCTGCGCTACTCCCACGAACACGAGTACGCCACGGTGCTGACCCCGGTCGTCCCGCCGCCCGCAACTCCGATTCCGGCCGTCCCCACGGACGCAGACGACGTGGAGCGCCTCGAGGACTGAGCCCGAATCACTGGTCGGTCGGCCTGTGAGCGATGAGTTTCGTGGCGCCGGCAGTCAGACGTGGTGACCGCCCCACCAATCGATAGGACCGCCATGACCGCCATCGAGCACGCGTCCACCCACCTCCTGGAGCTCCCCGGAGGCTCGATGATCGCTTACGACGTCCGTGGCGAGGCAGGCCCGGCGCCGACGCTGCTGGCAATCGGCTTCCCGATGGACGCGACCGGCTTCGGCACGCTCGTCGCACACTTCGACGACCGGCGCACGGTCACCTATGACCCCCGCGGCGTCGGCCGCAGCGTCCGCGCGGAGTCCGACACCGCACTTCTGACGCCGGATGACCACGCCGACGATCTGGCCCGGCTGGTGGACGCACTGGGTGGCGGCCCCGTGGACGTCGTCGCCAGCAGTGGCGGCGCGGTCAACGCCCTCGCGTTCGTCGCGCGATACCCGGACCTGGCCCGCGTCGTGGTGGCGCACGAACCGCCGTTGACCGAGCTGCTGCCGGACCGTGACGTCGCGAACGCGACGTGTGAGCAGATCCACCGCATCTACACGGCCGGCGGACTGGGACCCGCCATGGCGAAGTTCATCGCGTTGGTCGGACACGACGGAGAGCTCCCGGCCGGGTTCCCCGAGGAGCCGGCCCCGGACCCGGCGGCGTTCGGCCTGCCGACCGAGGACGACGGCTCCCGCGACGATCCGATGCTCGGGGGCAGCATCCTGACCGCGCCGAGCTACGCGCCCGACTACGAGACCATCCGACGCTCCAGCACCCGCGTGATCGTCGCCGTCGGCGAGGAGAGTGGCGCGACCCTGGCCGCGCGGGGCGCGCGAGCGACGGGTGACCGGCTCGGCGCACCGGCTGCGGTCTTTCCCGGTGACCACACCGGCTTCCTGGGCAACGAGTACGGACGGCCCGGTCGGCCCGATGAGTTCGCAGCGAAGCTGCGGGAGGTCCTCGCAGCCCGTTGAGCCCGAACCCGTGCGGCGAGCCCGCGCCCTCGGCCCGCATCGGCGGGGGGCGCGGGGTTTTCAGCCGCCGCTCGTGACTGCGATGAGGATGCCGAGCACGGCGCACGCTCCGCCGAGGAGGTAGAACACGTTCAACACGCGCTTCGTGGCCGGGTCCTTCCAGCCCTTCCGAAGGCCGACGACTGCGAACACGACGAAGTTCAGCACGGCAAGGGCGCCGACGATCGTCAGGATGGTCAGCAGCGGGCTCATCTCCGGCTCCCCGTGAGTGCGAACGAGACGCCGATGACCGCGCAGATCCCGGCCGCGACGTAGGCGATGGTCCGAAGGGCGCCGGCGGCGTCCGCGATCAGGAGTGAGAGGATGAACGTGATGACGGCGACGGCGCCGATCACCGAGATGGACAGGACCTGCCAGCGGCGGATCCTCTGGGGTTCACGGCCGTTGCCGGCCTGAGTGGATGCGGTCGGTGCGTCATCGTCCGGGTGCATGCCGCTCATGCTGGTGTCAGCGCTGCTGGACCCACAAGGGTCGAACTCCCCATGGGCCCGGCGGGGTTCGAGGCACTAGGAGGCAGGGGCGGTCCGGCCGAGTTCCCGTCCGACCGCCGCTCCGACCAGCTCGGCCTCGGTGTCGGTGACCAGCACCGGGTTGATCCAGAACGCGCACTCGGACGCGACGAACACGATCACTCGGGGGTCGGCGCCGGCAAGCCGGGCGGCCACCTCCAGGGCCGGGGGATGCACCCCGGCGGCCCACTGGACCCGCACCCGCGGCCATGGCCCGCCGGCCTCGCCGGGCCAGTCGCGGGTCGCGGTGATCCCGGGCAGGTCGGAGAGCTCCGTGATCCAGGTGGCCGCGACGTGTTCGGCGCGGGCCAGGTCGGACTCCAGGTCCCGCTCCAGCCAGAGGTCCAGCGCGGTCAGCAGGCCCATGATCTCCTCCTTGCCCACCTTCGCCGGGCGGCCGAAGCGCTGCAGCGGGAACGCGTGCTGGCGGCAGGCGTCGACGTAGGCGCGCGAGCCGAGCAGCAGCCCGGAGGCCTGCGGGCCACGCAGTTCCTTGCCGCCACTGAACGCGACCAGGTCCGCGCCCGCCTGGGTGAACCGCCACAGGTTCTCCCGCGGCGGCAACTGCGCGGCGGCGTCGACGAACACCGGCACGTCGCGGTCGCGGGCGATCCGGGTGACCACCTCGAACGGCAGCGCCGCTCCGCTCAGGTGCGACCCGGCCACGTACACGATGCCCGCGGTCCGCTCGCCGATGGCCGCGTCCAGCTCCCAGTCCTGGGTCTGGATGGCATTGCCGAACTCGACCACGCGCGCCCCGGCCAGGGTGAGCACGTTGTCGTAGGGGATCCGGTGGGCGCGGTGCATGAGGATCTCGGTTCGCGGCAGTGCCGCTGCGCCCTGTTCCAGCAGCTGCCCGACGGCGCGCGGGTCGCTGCGGGTCATCATGGCCAGCGCACCGAGCAGCAGCCCCGCCGAGGCGCCGGAGACGACGAGGGCGTCCTCGTTCCGGGTGAGCCGGGCGACGCGGGCTGAGGCCGCCGCCTGCAGTTCGTTCAGGTCCACGAACGAGCGGGCCGCGAGGCTCATCGCCTCGGTCACGGCCGGGTCCATCAGGGACCCACCGAGCACCGTCAGCGTGTTGTGGGCGTTGATGACGGGGCGCACGCCCAGTTCGTCGTAGCTGACCATCACCCGTCCCGGCCGACGGCGGTCGGGATCATCCGGAACCCCCCGGCGGTCAGGCCACCGTCCACCACGAGGGTGGTTCCGGTGATCCAGGAGGCGTCCGCCGAGGCCATGAACAGGACCGCGCCGGCGATGTCGTCCGGGGTGCCGACCCGTCCGAGCGGGTACCAGGCCGTCAGGTCCTCGAAGACCTGCGGGTTCGCGGCCACGCGGTCGCGCCAGGCCGGCGTGGCGACGGTGCCCGGGGCGACGGCGACGGCGCGGATCCCGTGCGGGCCGTACCGCAGGGCCAGGCCGCGGGTCAGGTTCTCGACGCCGGCCTTGGCCGCACTGTAGGCCTCCTGCCCGTAGGCGGCGAGGCCGTTCACGGACGTCACGTTGACGATGACGCCCCCGGAGCGCTCGATCATCGCCGGCAGCACCGCGCGGACGCAGTGGAACGTGCCGTCCAGCACCACGGCGCGCTCGGTGGCCCACTGCTCGTCGGTGATGTCGAGCAGGCCGTCGGCAACGGCGATCGCCGCGTTGTTGACGAGGACCGCGATCGGGCCGGTCTCCCGTTCGATCGCGGTCATCGCCTCGGTGACGGCGTCGGGGTCCGTCACGTCGACCCGGCGGAACACCACGGGAGCCGCAGCGGCCGGGGCATCGGCGAGTTCCGCCGTCGGCTCCTGCACGTCCAGGCCGACGACCCGCGCACCTTCGGCCGCGAACCGCTCGACCAGGCGCGCTCCGATGCCCGACGCCGCGCCCGTGATGACCACCACCTGCCCGGTGAACCTCACGCCGCGCCTTCCGATCCGATCGCCGCGCCGGCCGACCCCGGAGCCGACCCGGCCGCGCCGGTGAACTGCACCGGCCGGCCGAGCAGCCGCGAGGACTCCGCGGCGAACGCCATCCGGTGGCTGTCCATCGCCGTGTCCAGGGAGAGCACCGGGTCGCGGCCGAGCTCGTCCCGCTCGAGGGCGGTCACGAACGCCTCCATCAGGCCGTCGTCGCCGCCGGCGTGGCCGCGGTGGTCGTCGGCGTCCGCGCCCTCGGGCCGTGCCTCGATCGTCCAGACCCCGTGCCCCATCGGCGCCCGCGTGTGCCGTCCGGTGACGGTGCCGGCACTCAGTTCCGGCGCCACGGCGGTCGGTGCGAACAGGTCGAGCTCGATCCGGCCGGTCTCCATGTTCCCGACGAGCTGGCCGTGGCTGCCGGTGATGGCGATGTCGCGGGTGTTGCGCCCGGTGAACGCCGATGCGGTGAGGTTCGCGGTGAGGCCGCCGGCGAACGTCATCGTGGTCTGCTGGTGGTCGACGACGTCGTTGCCGGAGCGGTACACGCACCGGCCGTAGTCGCTCACGTGTAGGGCCCGACGGCGTCCCTCCGGTGTGGTGTCCTCCGTCAGCAGCGTGACGGGTACGCCGTGTACGTCCGCCAGCGCCTCCAGGTAGTAGCGCGGGGCGTAGAACGGACAGTCCGCCGCGGCCGGGCAACCGTCGATGCAGAACTCGGGTGCGCCGTCGGGGGCGTTCTCGGTACGGAAGTGCGTGAGCGAGCCGACGCTGTACACGGTGCTCGGCGCCCGGCCGGCCAGCCACCGGATCAGGTCCAGGTCGTGGCAGGTCTTCGCGAGCACCATCGGGCTGGAGGTGGCGACCTGGCGCCAGTTCCCGCGCACGTAGGAGTGCGCGAAGTGCCAGAAGCCGATGTTCTCCCGCAGCTCCAGGGTGAGCATCTGCCCGAACACGGGCGAGCCGATGAGCTCGGAGATCGTGCGCCAGAACGGGGTGAACCGCAGCACGTGCCCGACCGCCACCCGGGCGCCGGTGCGTGCGCAGTGCGCGGCAAGGCGTTCCAGCTCGGCCGAGGTGGGCGCCGCCGGCTTCTCCAGCAGCATCGGCACGCCGGCGTCGGCCAGGGCGATCGCCGGGTCCACGTGCAGTTGGTCCGGCAGCGCCACCACGGCCGCGTCCAGGTCCAGCTCGGGCAGGTGGTCCACGAGTTCGCGCCAGTCGCTGAACACCGGGGGATGGGAGCCCGCGGCGTCGGCGAACCGCAACGCCCGGTCCTCGCGGACGTCTGCCACGGCCGCCAGCTCGACCCGGTCCGGGTGCTCGAGCATCCAGCGCCCGTAGGCCTCCTGCCCGCGTGCGCCCGCACCGAGCACCCCCAGGCGCAACGGGCGCCTCACTTCTCGGCCCCCGTCGTCAGCCCGGAGACCAGGAACCGCTGGAAGATGAAGAACAGCACCACCACGGGCACCGTGACGATGATGGAACCGGCCAGCAGCACGGTGACCGGAACGCTGATCTCGGTCAGTTGCGACAGACCCAACGGTGCCGTCCACAGTTCGCGTTTCTGGACCAGGAACAGCAGCGCGAACAGGTACTCGTTCCAGGCGATCATGAACACGTAGATCGCGGTGGCCGCGACCCCGGGGGCCGCGATCGGCAGCACGACCCGCCAGAGCATGACCGGCAGCGTGCAGCCGTCGATGATGGCCGCCTCCTCGACGCTCTCCGGCAGCGCGATGAAGTAGTTCCGCACCATGTAGACCGCCACCGGGATGGTGGTCGAGACGTACACGATCAGCAGGCCGGCGAGGTTGCCGGTCAGACCGACGCGGCTGAGCATCACGAACAGCGGCACGGCCAGCACGATGCCGGGCAGCAGGTACACGGACAGGATGATCCCGTTCACGACGTTGCGGCCCTTGTACCGCAGCCGGGCCGCGGCATACGCGCCGAGCACGCTCACCGCGAGCGAGGCCACCACGGTGCCGAGCGCGAGCAGCAGCGAGTTGCGGATGAACCGGCCGAGGCCGAACCCGCCGTCCGCCTCGTCCCGGATGGCGGTGCCGAAGGCGGAGAAGTCCCATTCGCTCGGGCTCGGGAACAGGTCCAGCGGTGCGTTCAGGACCGCCGAGAACGGCCGGATCGCCAGCACCACGCCGTAGAGGACCGGCCCAACGGCCAGCACCAGGGCAACGACGATCACAAGTACGCGCAGGGCTCGTTCGGGCAGCGGCGCTCTCATCGCCTTGCTCACAGCGTCTCCTTCCTTCGGCTGAGCAGCACGTAGAACACCAGGAGCACCGCGAGGATCACCGACATCAGCAACCCGTAGGACGCGGCGCTGCCGATGTCCGCCCGCGTGATCAGCTCGGTGTAGACCTTCACTGCCATCACCTGGGTGCCACCGGCGCCGCCGGTGAGCAGATAGATGTCGTTGAAGCTCTGGAACGACCAGATGAACCGGAGCAGGATCAGCAGGAGCACCACGGCCCGCAGCTGCGGGGCGACGATCTGGGTGAGGATCTTCCGGGAGGACGCCCCGTCGAGAGCGGCCGCCTCCTCGATGTCCCCCGGGATGGACTGCAGCCGCGCCGTGATGAACAGGAAGGTCAGCGGGGTGGTCTTCCAGACCTCGAAGGCGACCACGGTGAGCAGGGTGAGCGGGATGCTGACCCCGAACACCTCGTAGGTGCTCGTGTTGAGGAAGCCGATCGGCCGGTCCCACCCGAGGAACTCGAGCCCGAACGCGTTGATCAGGCCGTACTGGGGGTTCAGCATGGTCCGCCAGATCGTGGCGGCCGCGATGACCGGCAGCACGTACGGCACCAGCAGCAGCGCCCGGACCACGCCGCGCCCGCGGAACGGGCGCCGGATGGCGAGTGCGATGGCCAGGCCACACACGATCGCACCGAGGGTGGTCAGCGTCGCGTACGCGATCGTGGTGCCGAGGGCGCCCCAGAACGCCTTGGACTCCATCGCGCCGATGATGTTGTCCAGCGTCCACTCGATGTTCCCCAGGTTCATGTAGGGGATGTCCACGAGCCGCAGGTCGGCGAACGCGAACACGATCACCGCCAGGAACGGCACGATCACGATCGCGAGGATCACCAGCAGCGTCGGCGCCGTGAGCAGGTGTCCGTTGAGGTTCTCCCGCTGGGCGCGGGTCATCCGCGCCCAGGGGGAGAACCGCTGTGTCGGTGACGTCAAGACGTCAGCCGAGCTCTGCCTGGAGGGCGGACACCTGTTCCGCCATGGTGGCGGCGACATCGGCGGCCGGCGTGCCGCCGTACAGCGCATCCAGGTTGCTGGACAGCGTGCCCTGCGTGAACGCGGCGCCGGCCAGTTCGGCGTCCTCGGTGCCGAAGCCCCAGCGGTACACCGATTCCATGCCGGCGTTGATGTCGGTGACGATCTCCTCGCCGTAGATCGAGGCGATGGAGACGCCTTCCTCGGGTGCCGGGCCGATCGGCAGCCCGCCCCAGGCGTCGATGAACTCGCTCGGGTTCTCCGGGGTGCCCAGCCGCAGCGGCAGCCGGCCCTCGGTCGCGGTGGCCAGGGTGTCCACGTACCCGGTGCTCATCACATACTCGATGAACATCTGCGCCTCGGTGGCGTTCGCGCCGACCGGCACGCCGTAGCCGAGCACCGTGCCGTACTGGTTCGGGTTCGCCTCGTCGAGGACGGTGATGAACCCGGAGTTCTCGGCGAGGAACATCGGGTTGTCCACGCACTCCGCGCAGGTCACCGGCACGTCCGGGGACAGGCCGGCGAGCTCGTCGAAGATGTGGGTGGAGAACAGCAGCATCGCCGCGTCGCCCGCGAGGTAGGCGGCCTGCGCGGCGGGCACGTCGAGATCACCCGAGACGCTGGAGTCGCGCAGCTCGAGGAATCGCTCGAGACCCTCGACGCACTCCGGTGAGTCGATGGTGACGTCGCCTTCGACCACGAGTTCGCAACCGTTCGTCGGCAGGATCGAGTTGACCGCCTCCGTCGACGACGGTGTCCCGGACTGGGTGCCGAGTGCGATGCCGGTGACCCCCGTCTCGCTGAGCGCGGTGGCCGCCTCGGCGAGTTCGGCCAGGTTCGTCGGCACCTCGATGCCGGCGGCGTCGAAGAGGTCCTGGCGGTAGACGATCAGGTGTACCCAGCCGTCGGACGGCACGGACGCGACCTCGCCGTCGAGCGTGACCTGGTTCAGCGCGTTCTCGTTGAACGTCGACGGGTCGAGGGTCTCCACGGCGGCCGCGGTGACCTCGGTGTCGAGGAGCCCCTGGGCGACCCACGCGGCGGTCTGGTCCGCGCCGTGCAGGATCACGTCCGGGACGTCGCCGGAGGCCGCGCCGGTGACCAGGGCCTGGTTCTGGTCCGCGCCGCCCAGCGGCACGACCTCCACGGCGATGCCGGTCTCGGCCTCGAAGTCCGCGGCGATCTGCTCCTGCGCAGCCAGCCGGGACGGGGTGACCTGCGGCGTCCAGAACACGATGTCGTTGTACTCGGCATCGGTGCCCTCACCGCCACCGGTGCCGCCGTCGTCGGAGTCGCCGGAACAACCGGCGAGCAGGACGGCGAGCGCCGCGGTGGCTGCGATCGTGATCGCTGATGACCTTCTACTGATGGACATCGGTTACTCCTTCTTCTCGGGGGATGTGGCGGTTGATGTTCCGGTCGGGTCGTTCGAGGGGGCGACGGCGGCGCTCGCCCCGGGTGGGGGAGGGAACCTCGCGAGGGCGTCCCGGACGAGAGCCGGCAGCGCCGGCCGGTCGGCCGGCACGGGCGTGCCGGGCGTGGTCGCGGTGCGCCAGGCCTCTTCGTGGGCCACGACCGCCTGCCGCAACGCCGACACGTCGGCGGAACCTGCGCCGTCGGGCCGTTCCGCCGTATCGGCGAGCCAGTCCGCCCAGAGCTGCCACCGTGGGAGGTAGAAGCCGGCGAGCAGCCCGGACCAGTGCCGGCCGGAGTAGTCGTGCAGGCCGCTGTCCTGGCGGCCCCACACGGTGAGCAGGGTGCGGGCGTCCCGTTCGAGCACGTCGGCCTCGGCATGGTCGGCGCCCCAGGCCCGGGCGTCGGCGGTCCAGGTCGTCAGCCGCGAGCCGGGCGTCTGGTCGGCGAGCTCGTCGAGGGTGAGGATGTGCTCGCGCAGGTCGGCCATCGCGAGCCGAACGCCGTCGGCGTCGCCGCGGGCGGAGGCGGCCAGGATCGCCCGGATGGGCAGCCGCGCGTGCTGGGCCACGATGTGCCCGACGACGTCCACGATGTCCCGCCCGAGCGGGCCGGTCGCCGGGGTGTCCGGGTGCAGGCCGATCAGGAGGCGGGCCGCCTCGGCGACGTCGGTGAGGTCGCCGAGTACCCGCGGGTCGTTCTCGGCGTCGATGTTCGCGGACTGGCGCTCGGGCGCACTGGTGTCCACGAACTCACCGGCCAGGCGCTGCGTCGCGAACGGTGCCTCGGGCCCCCACGGGCGGGCGATGATCGGCGACGGGATGGACCGCGTCCGCCCGGGTGCGTACAGGGTGCGGGCGAGGATGTCCCAGGCGCCCGCCGCGGCGGGGTCGCCGGTGCGGTAGCGCGTGCGGGCGAAGCGGGCGAGCCAGTCCTCGCACGGCTCCGGCTCCCAGACCAGGTCCGCCAGGAGTTCGTAGAAGACGGCGTTGTTCTCGATCGCCTCCATGGTCAGTCCGGTGCCCTCGAGACGGCCCCGCCCGGGGGACCGGCGGGCCCGGCCGAGCCCGTCACGCAGGCCGGCCAGGTCGCCGAAGAGCGCGAACCGGCCGCCGAAGTTGTGCACCGCGCACCACAGCCACCGGCGCCCGAACATGGCGTCGGTACGCTCCCACATCGGCGCGTGCTCGGCCCACAGGTCCAGCAGCAGCAGCCGCCTCGCGGGCACCGCATCGAGGAACGCCCGGGCACGCTCATCGGTCCAGAAGCCGCGCTGGTAGTGGAACGGCCACCCCTGCAGCACCCACACGGCGTCCGGGTCGGAGTCGGCGATGCCGGCGTAGATGCCCTGCGCCATCGACCGCAGGTACGCCGGGTCACCGGACGGCGGCACCGACTCGATGAACGGGTCGACGGCGTAGTGATGGTCGGTGCCGAGCAGCTCGCGTTGGGCGGTCATGACCGCCGCGGCCACGCGTGCGAACTCTTCCGAGTCGGCGGGCAGCAGGTGGGTGCGCCAGCCCTGCCACTCGATCGTGGGCGTGCCGTCCGGGGCGAGCGCGGGTGGCACGTGCCCGGCGAACGCGGGCAGCACCGGCGTCATCCCGAGTTCGCGCTGCCGGGCCAGGACCCGGCGGGCCAGATCCAGGTGCTCGGCCACCCAGTCCTTCGGCAGCGGCCCGCCCCAGGAGTTCGTCGCCCCCATCCAGGTCCAGGCGAAGTGGGCGGAGCCGCCGATCCAGGCGGCAGCGTCCGCGGGGTCGAGCCCGAGTTCGGTGAACGCCCGCAGCAACACGGCCTCGTGGCCGAGGACCATCAGCGGCAGATTGATCCCGTGCAGGGCCATCCAGTCGATCTCGCGCTCCCACCGCTCCCAGCCCCAGTAGGCCGCGGAGTAGGAGAACGTCACGAAGTTCAGGTAGTACCGGGTCGTGAGCTCGGTGGTGCGCCGGGTCGGCGGCGCGTCCGGCAGCGGCGCCGGCAGGTCGAGGGTGCGCTCGTCCCAGGTGAACTGGGCACCGCCGTGGTTCTTGGCGTAGTGGTAGAACCCGCTCGCGAGCGCGCCCGGGTCGCTGCCACGCAGCCGCAGCCGGCCGCCGGTGGCCTCGTAGGAGAAGACCTGCCGGTCGCCGTCGGGCTCGCACGTGCTGACGTCCACGGCGGCCGCGATGTCCATGCCGTCGCCGATGAGGCGGCGCAGCAGTGCCTTGGTGCCGGCGACGGCGGGGGCCGGCCCGGGTGGTCGGGCGGGCGTGGGTGCCTGGGTCATCGCGCTGCCCCGCCGCGTCGGGCGACCACGTCGATCTCCACGAGGATGCCGGGCAGGACGCTTCCCACGGTGGTGCGCACCGGGTACGGCGCCTCGAAGTGGGTCGCATACGCGGCGTTGAACTCGGCGAAGTCGCGGTGGACGTCGGCCAGGTGCACGGTCGCCTTCAGCACGTCGTCGAGGTCGGCGCCCACGGCTCCCAGTGCGGCGGCGACGTTCCGCAGCACCGCGTCGGTCTGGGCGGCGACGCTCTCGGGGATCTCGCCGGTGACGGGGTCCTGCGGGCCGAAGCCGGCGGTGATGACGAGATCACCGATGGTGGCGACGTGACTGTAGGGACCGGCCGGTTGCGGCAGACCCTCGGTGAGGGTCCGCTTGGTGATCGTCGTCGGTTCGTGGTTGCCCATGCTCAGGCGGCCTCTCGGTTCGTGACGGCGCGGCCGGGGCGGGCGCCGGTGGGCTGGGTGTCGGTCAGGACCGGCTCGCCGTTGACGAGCACGTGCTGGATCCCGACGGCCGTGCGGCGGGGCTGGTCGAAGGTGGCTCGGTCGGCCACGGTGGCCGGGTCGAAGCAGACGACGTCGGCCGCCGCGCCCACGGCCAGCACGCCGCGGTCGGCGAGCCCGATCCGCCCGGCCGGCAGCGCCGTCATCTTGTGGATCATCAGCTCCAGCGGCACCAGGCCGAGATCCCGGGAGTACTCGCCGAGGTAGCGCGCGAAGGTCCCGAACGCCCGCGGGTGGGGCCGTTGCCCGGCGAGCAGGCCGTCGCTGCCGGCGCACTGGCGCGGGTGGGACAGGATCGTGCGCAGGTTGACCTCGTCACCCTCGTGGACCAAGCACATGGCGCCCAGTCGTTCGGAGATCAGCACGTCGCAGTACGCGTCGATGGCCCGCACGCCGCGCCGCTGCGCAAGCTCGGCGATGGAGAGCCCCGGCAGCGAGGCGTCCGTGGCTGATCCGATGACCACCCGAGACCAGTCCACGGGTACCCCGTGGGAGCCGGTGGTGCCGCGACGCTCGAGGCGTTCGACGAGGTCGTCGCGCACGTCCGGGCGGGCCAGGAGCTCGACGATCTCATCCACGCTGCGCTGCTGGAGGAAGCTGGGCAGCGCGGAGTGCAGGTAGCTGGAGCCGACGATGTAGGGGTAGGAGTCGAGCGTGACGTCCACGCCGTCCGCGAGGGCGGCGTCGACCAGGGCCAGCAGCTCGGGGGCGCGGCCCCGGTTCAGGGCGTAGCTCAGGTGCGCGTGGGTCAGGTGCACGGCAACCCCGGTCCGCCGGCCGAGGTCCAGGCACTCGGCGTAAGCCTCGATCGCACCGGCGCCATAGCTGCGGTGGTGCGGCGCGTAGTAGCCCCCGTGCGCGGCGACCACCTCGCACAGCCGCGTCAGCTCGCCGTCGTCGGCGAACAGGGCCGGCACATACGTGAGGCCGGTGGACATCCCGACGGCGCCGCCCGCGAGGGCGTCGGCCAGCAGCCCGGCCATCCGGTCCAGTTCGGTGGGCGTCGCGGGACGCTGCTCGGTGCCCATGACGAGCAGCCGCAGCGTCCCGTGCGGGGCCAGGTAGGCAACGTTCACGGCGGCGCCGCTGACCCGCTCGAGGAATTCCGGGACGCTGGTCCAGGTGATGCCGCCGTCGGGCAGGTCACCGTTCCAGCCGCGGATCCGCCCGTGCAGGTCGGTGGCTGCCGCCGGGGTGATCGGGGCATAGGAGAGACCGTCCTGGCCGATCACCTCGGTGGTGACGCCCTGGCTGACGGCGCTGAGCCGGTCGGGTTCGCGGATCAGGGCGAGGTCCGCATGGGCGTGCATGTCGACGAACCCGGGGCAGACCACGAGACCGGTGGCATCGATGACCCGCTCGCCGGCTCCCGCCGTGGCGCCACGATTCGCGTCGCCACGATCCGCGGGCGCCTCGATCGCCGTGATGCGGCCGCCGTGGATGTCGACGTCGGCGCGGCGAGCCGGTGCGCCGGTGCCGTCGATGACGAGACCGCCGCGAATCCGGGTGGGCGTCACTGGGTCTCCGTTCCGTGCGGGGTTTCGCGAGAACATACCCAGGTGGATGGGGAGTGGCACGAATCGGCAACCAGATGACCGAACGAGTCGCTAGATGGGGTTGCTGTGAACAGAACAGTCGTCACTGGACGAGGTCGGCGGGCTCCGTGCCGGTCCGCGGCCGAGTGGCGACCGGCGTTGCCCTGGCGCGGCGACCGGCGTCAGCGGCCGCTGCTGGTCGGCTCCGCCAGGACGGGTTCGAACACGTGCGAGGCCCGTTTGATGACGTCGAGGCCGTCCGAGACATCCACCGCCGCCACGCCGGGGAACTGACCGACGTCTTCGGTGATGAAGCGGTAGAGGGCCTCGTCCGAGGTGAGGGCGACCTCCCCGCACAGGTTCGTGTGCCCGGTGGTCGCGGCGATGTTGAGCACGTTCGGGTGCGCGGCCACCGCGCGCCCCACCGACTCCAGCCGTGACGGCGCCACCCGTAGCCAGATGAACGCGACCACCGGCTGACCGAGCACCTCGGGCTGGACCACGGTGCGCAACCGGAGCAGCCCGGCCGTCATCATCGCCTCGGCGCGGCGCCGCGCCGTCGCGGGCTGGATCCCGAGCGGGCTCGCCACCTCACGCCAGCTGCGGCGGCCATGCTCGGCGAGCTCGGCCGCGACGGCGTGGTCGAGCTCGTCCATCCGGTAGTTCTCCCGGGGGCGGTCCTCCGACCAGTGGTCCAGGCGACCCGAGCGAAGTGCCGCGACGGCGCGCTCGGGCAGGACCGCGCCGGTCCAGCCGTGCGGAGTGGAGAACCGGCGGATGATCTTCGAGGTCGAGCTCCCGATCACACCGCGGACGCCCCTGAGCCGGTCGCTGGTGATCTCGAGCAGGTGTCGGGTCGAGCGCACATGGAGCTGCGCCGCGCAGTCGAGCTCGCCGCCGATCACGGAGACGTAGCCCGACTCGGGCCACTCGGAGACGGCGCGGGCCACGTCCGCACTCGCGCCAGGCACGCATCGCAGCCGCAGGAACACCGCGAACCCGGCGTCCGCCCGCTGCTGATCGATGACGCCGACCACTCGCACCACGGGTCCGAGCAGGGACGCGAGGCGCCGGGAGACGGTGGGAGCGCTGGTGCCCGCGGCCTCGGCGATGGCGCCCACGCGAGCGCGCGGGTGGGCGAGCAGGGCCGCGACGATCCGGACCTCGACGTCCTGGAGGTCGACCGGATCAGTCATGCGAGCACTCGCTGGAGGCGATCCTGTTCATCACAGTGGAGAGTCTCATACCGCCGCGGCGCGCCCAAGGGATGCGGCACGAACCGGCCGTCACGGGACGCTGAGAAGTTCGACCAGCCGAGTCATCGCGGTCAGTCGTTCGCCGCCCTCCCAGACGGCTCGCTCCGCGTCCTGAACGTCCCGGTCGATCTGGAGACGTCCGAACCAGGCGCGCAGGTGCTTTGGGAACGGCGCGTAGTGGCCCGATCGTGCGAAGAGCTGGACCTGGGCGAGCCGCATGAGGTCGGTCTGAAGCTTGTGCGACAGCCAGTGGTGGCCGTTCCGGTCCGCGTTCTCGAGTTCCGCGAGGAAGGCGGGGGCGGCGTTGCGGAACGTCCTGTCGACCGTGCTGCGGAACATGGCGGTCGGTGCCTGGACACGGCTGCGTAGTTCCGCGACCGTTCCCGATGGGTCGTGGAGCAGGGTGGACTGTGCGAGCCCGGCGACCGTGTAGAGCGGATCGGGCCATTCCGAAGTGTTCCAGCCCTCCCCGGACTCGACTCGGTCGGCCGTCTCCTCGAGCCGACCGAGGGTGGTGTGCACGAGGTCTACGTCGATGTCGTCCCCGGCGTCACGCCGGACCTCCAGGTGGTGCTCCGGGTCGATGACGTGGCGCGTGGCGTCGGTCAGCAGTGGTGTGGTCGGAAGTGCGGCGTCCCAGACGAGCACGAGGTCGAGGTCCGAACCCGTGGCGAAGCCCGTGAAGCGCGAGCCCTGGCCATAGACCCCGATGAGCCTGCCGTCGGCATCCGCGGCACCGGTGAGGACGGCGTCGATCCGCGCCTGCTCGGCTTCGGTCAGTTGATCGCGTGCGTCGCGCAGCATGCCCGGGATGCTACAGAGGCACTCCTCGGGACCTCCGACATGCACATGCTAATGTATGTGCATGTCGCGACTGGAGCGTCGGATGCAGATCCTGCTCGATGAGGACCGGTATGCGCGGCTGGAGCGCGAGGCGACGGCGAGCGGTCGCTCCGTGGCGTCGATCGTCCGAGACGCGATCGACTCGCATTTCGCGTCGGGGGCAGGCATCCGCGCCGAGGCCGGCCGTCGGCTGGTGGCTGAGTTCGACACCAGCGGGACCGGACGGGAGCCGGACTGGGCCGAGTCAAAGGCTGCGCTTGAGGACGACCTGGACGTCCGCGACCGTGCCTGACATCTACCTGGTCGACACCGCCGTGTTCGCGTACGCGCTGGGGCTGCCGCATGAGCGACGAGATGCATGCCGTCGGATCGTCGGGCTCGCCGCTGAGGGCGAGGTGGAGTTGCACGCGAGCGTGGAGATGGTCCAGGGGCTACTACATCACCGGATGCGCCGAACCCAGCGTGAGGCAGCGGTTCGGCAAGCCCGGGCTGCTGGCGATCTGTGTGTTCTGCACCCATTCGACGCCGCCGTCCTTGCACGGGCGCTGGAGCTCGTCTCGAGTACGTCACTTCGCGGTCGCGACGCGGTGCACGCCGCTACGGCCGCTGTGAACGGGATCGCACGTCTGCTGTCGAGCGATCCCGACTTCGATGGTGTTCCCGGCCTGGTGCGAGTGGATCCGGGCGACCTCGGCTGAGTGAGCACGGGACACCGGGTGCCCTCGACGGGTCAGTGACCCACTCATCCAGGAGCGCGGCTCGGGGAGCGTGGTTCAGCCGACGAGTTGCCAGGTGCCCCAGGCCGGAACTGCCGCGCCGCCGGCATCGGCGCCGCGGCGCTGGGGGAGCGGGCTCCGGTCGGCGTCCAGGAACGTCTCGACCGACCACCACTCGCGCAGCGTGTCCTCGCCGATCGCGGCGAGCATGCCTGCCGTCTGGGAGGCGTGCGCGCGCAGCGCGACGAGCTTGCGGTCGGCGTCCGCGCCGGTCAGGTTGAGGGCCAGGGCGACGTCGGCGTCGGGGGTCCGCAACGGCAGCCCGTCGGCGAGGAAGACGTCCAGGCGGTCATGCACATGTGTCCAGCGGCGCACGAACGAATCCGTGGTGGTCGCGAACAGCAGCCGGGCATCCGGCGCCGACGCCGCGCGCGCCGTGCTCGCCCACGCGGACACGGTCTGATGGTCCTCGTGTCCGGTGAGCCCGTCCGGGCCGAACGTCACGATGGTGTCCGGCCGCACCTGCTCGACGATCCCGGCCAACTCATCGATCGCCTGCAGCTGGTGCTGGCGGGCCAGGCTGCCGTCTGGGTGACCCAGATACCTGTGCTCCGTCACCCCGACCGCAGCGAGCGAGGCGGCCAACTCGAGTCCACGGACCCGGCCGAGCCGATCGGGCGGCCAGCGCGTGGCGTCCGTGGTGCCGTGCTCGCCGAGCGTCGCGGTGACCACCACGACCCGCTGGCCGGCATCCCTTGCGGCCGCCATCAGGCCGGCGGACAGGAACGCCTCATCATCCGGGTGTGCCCAGACGCCGAGGATCGTGCCGAGGGAGCGTACGTCGTGCATCGGGGAACCCTTCCGGTCCGTGCGGTGATCCCCCGATCGCCGGTCGTCCTTGAGAGAGATTGGGGACACTACGTTCTACCTGCCCGTGGAGGAGGTGGTCCACCGAATTTTGATACGCGGTGCCGTATCTACGCGGGTGCCCCGGCTCGGACCGCCTGCCGGTAGCCGCCCGGCGCTCGCCCGCAGATGCGGGTGAACTGCTCGTAGAACGCGCTCTGCGAACTGAACCCGGATGCGTGGGCGACGTCCGCCGTCGTCATCGTGGTGCTGATCAGCAACCGCTGCGCCTCGGCGACGCGGCACCGGCTCAGGTACGTGCCGATCGTGGTGCCCACGGACCGGCGGAACAGCGTCATCGCGTACGTCGGGTTCAGGTGCACGGCGCCCGCGACGTCCGCGGGTGCGATCGGTTCGCGGAAGTGTTCGGCGACGAACCGGGCCATGTCGACGGCGGCACGCGCCCGCCCGGGGTGCGCGCCGCCGTCGAGGGCTTCCGGCGCAGCGCGCCCGGCGCGCAGCAGTCGGCGCACCAGGGCCTGCACCTCGAGCAGCGCGATGGTGGCGTCCGCCTCGAGCAGTTCCGCGTGCCAGGAGGCGAAGAGGGCTCCGGCGTCGCCGGAGACCGTGGCGGCCGCCACGATCACCGGACGCGGGCGCAGCAGGGTGGCGAGGTCCTGGGCCGGCAGCGACCAGCCGAGCGCGGTACCCAGCGGCAGGTGCACCCAGCCGCCGACGGTCTCGGTGCCGGCCGGGATCAGGTGGTGCGGCGTCGCGGCCCAGAACAGGGCGATCTGCCCGGCGCTCACACTGACCGGGGCGCCGCCGAAGAGGTAGTCGAGGCGTCCGGACACGACGAGGTTCAGCTCCACGTCGTCATGGCGGTGCGGGCGCGCCATCACCGGAGCCGGCCCGTGGTGCGTCCAGATTCCGGGCGGCATCGTCTCGACGGCGGCGTCCTCCATCCAGGCAGCGTAGCCAAGGATCCCGGAAGGAATGATGTCTCTCGCGGAGGTACTGCCGGATCACTCGGACCTACGGTGATGGTCATGACGACCTCGACGGCGACCCCCAAGATCACCATCATCGGCGCCGGGGGCTTCGTGTTCCCGTTCCGGCTCATCGGTGACCTGCTCAGCTTCCCGGCCCTGCGCGGCGCCCGGCTCTACCTCATGGACATCGACGCCGGCCGGCTCGACCGGGTGGCCGGCGCCGCCCGCGATCTGGTCGCCCACCACGGCTTCGACGTGGACGTGGCACACACGACGGACCGGCGCGAGGCGCTGGAAGACGCCGACTTCGTGATCATCACGTTCCAGGTGGGCGGGGTGGAGGCCTACCGGCACGACGTCGAGATCCCGCGCCGGTACGGGGTGGACCAGACCGTGGGGGACACCGTCGGCCCCGGCGGGGTGTTCCGGTTCCTGCGCTCGGTCCCGGCCTACGCCGCGATCGCGGCCGACGCCCGCGAGCTCTGCCCGGACGCACAGTTCATCAACTACGCGAACCCCATGGCGATGGCGACGGCGTACCTGAACGCCCAGGGTCTGCGCACCGTCGGGCTGTGCCACAGCGTGCAGGGCACCACCCGGATGCTCGCCCGCACCCTCGGCGTCCCGTACGAGGAGGTCTCCTACCGGTGCGCCGGCATCAACCACCAGGCCTGGATCCTGGAGTACCGGCGCGGTGCCGAGGACCTCTACCCGCGTCTGCGCGAGACCATGCTCGCCAAGCACCTACCGGGCCGGGCCGCCGAGGACCTGGCCGTCGATGACGGTGACCACTCCGGCGCCGCCGAGGAGGCGAGCACCTACGAGGGCGGCAACGAGCAGGTGCGCACCACGATCATGGACTCCTTCGGCTACTTCCAGACCGAGTCGAGCCACCATGCCTCGGAGTACCTGCCCTACTTCCGGAAGAATCCGGACCTGGTGCTCTCCTACATCCCGCAGCGCTGGGACTACTACGAGATCTGCGCCGCCCACGACGAACCGGGTGACATCGACGAACAGCTGGCCCGGCTCAAGGAGGACCTGGCGCCGTCGGTGGAGTACGGCGCGTCCATCGTGAACTCGATGGTCACCGGTGTGCCGAGCGTGGTCTACGGGAACGTGCCGAACGCCGGCGCGCTGATCACGAACCTGCCCGCGGACGCGTGCGTGGAGGTGCCGTGCCTCGTCGATGCCAACGGCGTCCAGCCGACGGCGCAGGGCGAGCTGCCGCCCCAGCTCGCCGCCCTGAACCGCACCAACATCAACACCCAGACCCTCGCCGTGAAGGCAGCGCTGACCGGCGAGGTCGAGCACGTGCACCACGCGGTCGCCCTCGACCCGCTGACCAGCGCGCAATGCACACTGACCCAGATCCGGGCGATGACCGACGAACTCCTCGAGGCGCACGCGCCGCTGCTGCAGCCGGAACTTCGGCCGGCGAACTAGCGCAGGGCTCGTAGCATCCTGCGCACCTCAGCGCCAACGGGGCGATTCCGACGCACCTGGCACGTCGGAATCGAACCACAACGAGTGGATGGGGCGGGCTACCGTGGCGGACGTGGAACTACGTGCCTACACCGACGACGATGCCGCCGCGACGCTGGGCGTGTTCCAGCGCGCGATCCGCGTGACGGCCGGCCGCGACTACACCCCCGAGCAGATCGCCGTCTGGGCGCCGGCGGACGTCGACGCCGAACGATGGGCGTCGAGGCGCGCCGCCGCGGGCACGGTCGTGGCGGTCGTGGACGGTGAGGTGGCAGGATTCACCGACCTCGGCGAGGACGGCTACATCGACATGATGTTCGTCGACCCGGCATACGCGCGGCGAGGCATCGCGACCGCGCTGCTCGAGCACGTGGTGAGCGCCGCCGTCGGGCGCGGACTGACGGAGCTGACCGTGCACGCGAGCCTGACCGCGAAACCGTTCTTCGAGCGGCACGGCTTCGTCGTCGACGCGCAACGCTTCCCGGTGCGCGGGGGCGTGCGACTCACGAACTTCGACATGCGGCGGGTCCTCGAAGCGGGCCCGGTGGCCAGACGCCCCTGACGCGTGGGTCCCACCCTGACCCGGGACCGACGCTGATCAGGTCTGCGGTGCCGTGGACCCGCGCGTGATGAGCCGGCAGGGGAGGACCTCGGTGCCCGACGTCGGCTCGCCGTCGATCGCGGCGGCGAGCCGCTGCGCGGCGATGCGGCCGAGGTGCTCCAGGCGAATGTCGATGCTGGTCAGCGGTGGGCGGGCGTTGGCCGCCATCGCCTCCCAGTTGTCGAAGCCGACCACGGCCACGTCTCGAGGCACGTCCCTGCCCAGCTCGTGCAGCGCGTCGAGCACCCCGCGGGCGATCTGGTCCGAGCCCGCGAAGATCGCATCGACGTCCGGCGTCTGCTCGAGCAGCATGCGCGTCGCGCCGCGCCCCCACGCCTCGGACCAGGTGCCGTAGAACGGCTTGCCGCCGGCGAGCTCGAGGCCGGCGTCGGCAAGTGCGCCCAGGACTCCCACCGTGCGATCCCGCGCCGCACCGTAGGTCGGGTCGCCGCCGATGTGGGCTATCCGCCGTCGCCCACAGGCGATCAGGTGTTCCACGGCCATCCGGCCGCCGCCGACGTTGTCGCTGACCAGCGAGAGATCGTCCGCGGACTCGGACGGTGCGTAGGCGTAGACCACCGGCACGGGCAGGTCCGGGCCGAGGGAGGCGCGCGGGTCGGGCCGGGCGCCGACCACGATGAGTCCGTCCACCCGCCGCGAGAGCAGTGCCCGCACGTGGTGTTGCTCCCGGATCGCGTCACCCCGTGCGTCGCAGAGGAACACCGACGTCCGGCCGGAGCCGAACGCGTCCTCCGCGCCCATCAGGATCGGGATGGAGAACCGGCCCTCGAGGTCCGACGTGAGGAGACCGACCGTGCCCGTGCGGCCCGCGAGCAGGCCCCGGGCGAGGGCATTGGGGGAGAACGAGAGCCGTTCGGCGGCGTCGATCACCTTCGCCCGCGTCTCCGCCTTCACCTGACGGCGCCCGTTGAGCGCCTTGGACGCGGTCGCGATCGAGACGCCGGCCAGGCGGGCGACGTCGGAGAGCGTCGCCGTCCGCTGTCCCGCTCCCGTGGGTGTTCGCATCGCCGCGGACTCCCTCTCCCGTCGTCGGGCCACCTGCCCGGTTCATCGAACTGTAACCGCTGAAGGCCTTGACGTGCAGTGCGTGGCGGCTTACGGTCGGAAAACCTTTTCGGCCCGTTTCGGGGAACGCGCCAACTCGACGAGAACCTTGGCAAGACCCCGGAATCATGGGAGTTGCCACGGTTCCGGTGGGACCTGGTGCAGGACCGACGAAGAAGCATCGGAAACACATCTACATGCATTTCGCGGGTGTCGAAGGCCGCACGGCATCCCGTCCCACCATCACCACGGCGGCGCTCAAGGACGAGCTCGAGGAGATGCACCATGAGGACAGTGCGCACCAGAGGGTCACGCACCCTCGCCGTTCTCGCGGCGGGGAGCCTCCTCCTCGCGGGCGTGGCGGCCTGCGGGGACGGCGGAGACGACGGGGACGATCCGGGCGGCGGCGACGGCGCGGCCCTCGAGGGGGTCGATGACGGCACCACCCTGACCCTGTGGACCCGGGCACCGATGGAGTTCCAGGCGAACCTGCTCGTGGACGCCTACAACGAGCAGTTCGAGAACACGGTCGAACTCACGATCACCCCGAACGACGACTACGTCGCCCGGGTCGGCGCGGCCGCGGGTAGCGGCGATCTGCCCGACCTGTTCGCCGCCGACATCGTCTACGTGCCGAACTGGACCGAGGCGGGCCTGTTCATGGATCTCACGGACAGCATCGCCTCGCTGGACTTCGCCGACTCGATCAACACCGGGCACCTCGACGCGGGCACCTACGACGGCGCGCAGTACGTGCTCCCGTTCGTGCTGGACCTGTCGGTCATGTTCTACAACAAGGACCTCTACCGGCAGGCCGGACTCGACCCTGAACAGGGTCCCACCACCCTGGCCGAGTTCCAGGAGCAGGCCCTGGCCATCCAGGCCCTGGACCAGCCCGGCGTCTACGGAACGTACTTCGGCGGCAACTGTGGCGGTTGCGGCGTGTTCACCTGGTTCCCGATGATCTGGGCCTCCGGCGACGAGGTGATGAACGAGGACGGCACCGAGGCACTCCTCGCGAGCGACACCGCACAGAGCGTGTACACGATGTGGAGTGAGCTGTGGGAGGCCGGTGCGGTGGCGCCCGCGTCCCGTGACGAGACCGGCGCGACCTGGGTCGGCCCGTTCCAGGAGGGCACGATCGGCGTGATGCCCTACCCCGCAACGCTGCTGGCGACGGCGGACGAGACCGTCGACGTCGGCGTCGTGCCGATCCCGGGGGTGGACGGCGGGCAGGCCACGTTCATCGGCGGTGACGGCATCGGCATCTCCAAGGACTCCGAGCACGCCGATGCGGCCTGGCACTTCCTGTCCTGGCTGATGTCCGAGGACGCCCAGGTCGGCGTGCTCGCGGCGAACGGGACCACACCCTCACGCACCGACCTCGCGTCGAACGAGTTCACCGCGGACGACCCGCGGCTGGAGATCATCAACGGGGTCGCCGGTGCCGAGTCGAGCCGAACCCCGGTCGCGATCAACTTCCAGCAGGCCTACAACGCCGCAGGCAGCCCGTGGGTGAGCCTGTTCCGGAACGAGGTGTTCGAGGACGCGGGCACGCTCGAACAGGACAACCAGCTCATCACGGACGCGCTGAGCGAGTAGTACCCGCCCCGCCCGTGGGCGGCCGATCCGTGGACCGGCCGCCGCACGGGCGAAACCTGCACGGAAGGAGGTGACATGAGCGACGTGAGCACGTCGACGCCCGCGGCCGCCCGGAGCAGCCGGCCGACACACGCGAGAGAGCACCCCCGCCGTCGGCGGCGGTCCAGGTCGCTGCAGGGCTGGCTGTACGCAACCCCGACGGCGGTGCTGGTCGGCGTCTTCTTCGTGCTGCCGGTGCTGCTGGTGCTGCGCATGTCGGTCTCCGACTGGGGCCTGTTCGCCGGGAACCGTGGCCTGAACGCACCCGAGAACTTCACCCGGGTCCTGGACGACCGCCTGTTGTGGCCGGCCGTGGTGTTCACCGTGAAGTACACCGTGATCACGACCGTGATCCTGCTTGCCGTCGCGCTCGGCCTGGCACTGATCGTGCAGGAGTCCTCACGCTGGAAGAACCTGCTGCGCACCGCGATCCTGGTGCCGAGCGCACTCGGGCTGGCGTCCGCGTCCCTGCTCTTCTACGCCCTCTACTCCCAGCAGAGCGGGCCACTGAACCCGATGCTGCTCGCGCTCGGCGTGATCACCGAGTCCGTCTCCTTCCTCGGCACACCCACTTCGGCGCTGTGGTCGACGGTGTTCCTCATCGTCTGGCGTTTCGCCGGGTTCTACATGCTGCTGCTCATGGTGGGCCTGCAGGGCATCTCCCACGACGTGTACGAGGCGGCCCGGATCGACGGCGCGAACCGGCGCCAGATCTTCGCCCGGATCACGCTGCCGCTGCTGCGTCCCTCCCTGGCGCTGTGCACCATCCTGTGCGTGACGGGATCGCTGCTCGCGTTCGACCAGTTCTTCATCCTCACCAAGGGCGGCCCTGACAACAGCACCCTGACGATCGTCCAGCTCATCTACAACATGGCGTTCGCCGGCGCGAACGACCTCGGCCGGGCCGCGGCGCTGTCGGTGTTCGTCCTCATCGGGCTGGTCGCGCTCAACGCCGTGCAGTTCCGGGTGCTGCGCGGACGGGAGGACTGATGGCGACGGCGACCGCCTCCTCCCGCGGCACGCGGGGCGCCCACCCACTGCTGCGAACCCCCTCGTACGTGCTCACCGGGGGCCTCGCGCTGCTGTTCCTCGCCCCGCTGGTATGGGCCGCCGTCGCCTCCGTGTCACCCCAGGGCGGCACCGCCCAGACGCAGGGCTGGGGCTTCGGGAACTACGTCACGCTGGCGAACTACCAGGCCGGGGTCTGGCGGTACGTCCTCAACTCGACCATCGTCTCCGGCCTGACCGTGCTGTTCACGCTGGGCGTCTCCCTGTTCGGCGGCTACGCGTTCGCGCGGTTCCGGTTCCCGGGCCGGAACCTGCTGTTCATGCTGACGTTGGCGATCCTGATGGTCCCGTACGCGACGCTGCTGATCCCGCTGTACGTGCTCCTGAACGCGATCGGCCTGCAGAACTCCCTGGTAGGGCTCGCCCTGGTGCTCACCCTGTTCCAGCTGCCGTTCGCAACGTTCATGATGCGGATCTCGTTCGAGTCCGTGCCCGCCGAACTCGAGGAGGCCGCGCTCGTGGACGGGTGCGGCACGTTCGGCGCCCTGGTCCGGGTCCTGATGCCGGCCGTCAAGCCCGGGCTGATCACGGTCGCCCTGTTCGCGTTCCTGGCGGCCTGGAACGACTTCATCGCCCCGCTCATCCTGATCAGCAGCTCGGACAAGGTGCCGCTACCCCTGGCGATCGCGAACATGCGCCAGCAGGTCATGGGCATCGTGGACTACGGCGCCACCCAGGCCGGGGTCGTCGTGCTGGCGGTGCCGTGCGTCCTGCTCTTCCTCATCCTGCAACGGCACTACGTCCGTGGCTTCATGTCCGGCGCACTCAAGGGGTGATCGGATGCCCTCCAGCACCGACGGGCTCCGCCCGGCCGATCCCGACGCCGGAACGAGCCTCGGCGTGCCCGTGTCACCGGGTTCCGGGCTGCTCCGTCCGCTCGGCCTGGCCGAGGTGCGGATCGTCGGCGGGTTCTGGGGCGAGCGGCAGCACGTCAACGGCGCCGCGACGATCGCGCACATCGAGTACTGGCTCGAGCGGGAGGGCTGGCTCGGCAACTTCGACGCCGCCGTGCAGGGTCGGCTGCCCGGGGCCCGCCGGGGCCGGGAGTTCTCAGACTCGGAGGTCTACAAGTTGCTCGAGGCGATGGCCTGGGAGATCGGGCGGACCGGCGACGAAGCGATCCAGGGCCGGTACGACGCGATCGTGGCGCGGGTGGCCGCGGCCCAGGAGGTGGACGGGTACCTGCACACCAACTTCGGACGCCCGGGCCAGGCACCCCGATACTCCGACCTGGAATGGGGCCACGAGCTGTACTGCTTCGGCCACCTCATCCAGGCCGCCGTGGCCCGGCTGCGCACCCGCGGCGATCACCTCCTCGTGCAGGTAGCCCGGCGCGCCGCCGATCACGTCTGCCGGGTGTTCGGCGAGGGTGGGATCGAGTCGGTCTGCGGGCATGCCGAGGTGGAACCGGCGCTGGTGGAACTCGCTCGTGCCACGGGCGAGCGGCGCTACCTGGAGCAGGCGCGCCTGTTCGTGGAGCGCCGCGGGCACCACGTGCTCGGTGACATCGAGTTCGGGCGCGCCTACTTCCAGGATGACGTGCCCGTGCGGGAGGCGGAGGTGCTGCGGGGACACGCAGTCCGGGCGATGTACTTCGCGTCCGGAGCCGTGGACGTGGCCGCCGAGACCGGCGACGACGAACTCCGCGACGCCGTCCGCGGGCAGTTCGCCGCCACCCTCGCACGCCGCACGTATCTGACCGGCGGAATGGGGTCACGCCACCAGGACGAGGCATTCGGCGAGGACTTCGTACTCCCGCCGGACCGGGCCTACTCCGAGACCTGCGCCGCGATCGGCTCGGTGATGCTCGCGTGGCGGCTGCTCCTCGCCGACGCCGATCCCGCGTGGGCGGACGTGATCGAGCGGGCATTGTTCAACGTGGTCGCGACCTCGCCGGCGCCGGATGGTCGCTCCTTCTACTACGCGAACACCCTGCATCAGCGGGAGCTCGCGGGCGTGCCGGAGCCGGACGTGGTCAGCGCACGCGCGGCCTCCTCGCTGCGCGCACCGTGGTTCACGGTGTCCTGCTGCCCCACGAACGTGGCCCGCACTTTCGCCGGCCTCGGCGCGTATGTGGCGACCGTGGACGACGCCGGGCTGCAGTTGCACCAGTACGCGCCGGTGCGGATCCGCACCCGGTTGCCGGACGGGCGCGAGGTGGCGGTCGACGTCGAGACGGACTACCCCCGCAGCGGCACCGTGCGCGTCCGGGCCGCCGGCCCCGAGCGGCAGCGGTGGGTCCTGACCTTGCGGGTGCCCGCCTGGGCACAGGGTGCGGACGTGGTCTCCGGTGGCACCCGGCACGCCGCGCGACCCGGGGCGTTCCGTCTCGAGGTGGACCTCGCACCGGGGGAGGAGGTCCTGCTCGAGCTCGGCGTCGGCCCGCGGTTCGTGTGGCCGGACCCGCGCATCGACGCCGTGCGTGGCTGCGTCGCCGTGCAGCGTGGGCCGGAGGTGTTCTGCCTGGAGTCGGCCGACCTGCCCGACGGCGTGGACGTCTCCCAGTTCCGGGTCGACCCGGCCGTAGCTCCGACCGAGCGGGACGGCCGGGTCCGGGTCCGGGGCACGATCGGCACGCAACCTGACGCCGACTGGCCGTACGCCGCCCGGCCCTGGGGCGTGGGGGAACACTCTGCGCCGGTCGAGGTCCCCCTGGTCGCCTACCACGACTGGGCGAACCGAGGTCCGTCCACGATGCGGGTCTGGTTGCCCACCGACGCGCCGACCCAGGCGTGAGACCTGCGCCGGTGCGCGTGGTTCAGGGCGTCGCCGTGCCCGCCGCGGTCGGCAGCGGTTGCGCCGGGCAGGTGGCGAGCACGTCGAGCATCGCGTCCTGCTCGGCGGCGGTGACGGTCAGCTCGTAGGCGAGCTTGACGGCCACCTGGATCGCCACGTACTCGCACCGGAAACCCGCGTTCGGCGGCAGCCACTCGGCGGCGTCGTCGGCGCCCTTGCCCTGGTTCGCCGGGCCGTTGACCGCGAGCAGGTTCAGCGGGTCGTTGCCGAACTGTTCGGACTCGGTCGCGTCCCAGTCCTGCGCGCCGGTGACCCAGGCGTTGGCCAGCGCGACGACGTGGTCGATCTGCACCTGACCCGACGTGTCCGACCCGCGTTGGAACGCCATCACCGTGCCCGTGTAGGGGTCCTGCAGGGTGCCGGTCTCGACAACGCAACCGTTGGTCCCCGGGCGGATCGTCACGTCGACCAGGTCACGGCGCAGCACGTCGTTGCGGACGTCGCAGCCGTTGCGGTCCAGGTCCACGGACCGGTACCCGAACGCGTCCCGGTCGTAGCCGTCGAACGGGTCGTTGGCCGCCACGACGAGCTGCTCGACGGCGGCGAGTGCGGTCCCGGGCAGCGGCGCCGGCGCAGTCGGTGTGGCGGGCACCACCGCGCCGGTGGGCGCGGCGGTCGCCTCGGTCGGGGGTGCTGCTGGTGTGGTGGCCGACGGCGGGGGACCGGCCGGCGTGGTCGTCCCCTCGGGCGCCGGTCGCCAGAGCAGGAAGAGCGCCGCCGCGATGACGAGGAGCACGGCCGCGGCGACGATCACGCGCAGCCGGCCGGGCCGCCGGGACGGGTGCACGATGGCACCGTGGGGATCGTGGCGGACCGGGCGGCGCGGCGGCGGTGGCGGCGGCAGCGCTCCGGTCGAGGCAGGGACAGGCATGGCGCCACCAATGCTGTCACGCAAGCGGCGGGGATCCGGGCGATTGCGCGGGCGAGCCTGTGCGCTGCGTCTCAGTGGAATCTGGGTCCGGTATGTCAGGAGCCGAAGTTACGATGACGGAAGTTCCGGCCGGACCCGCGATTGCGCGTCGGGCGGCCGGCGCAGCAGTGTAGAACCGAACGGGAGGGCACGTGGCGACGACAGGACTCTCGGTGCGGGCGGCGCGCTGGCCCGTCGTGCTCGAGGTCCTCGCCGTGCTCGGTGCGACCGCCGTCGTCGCCCTGAACCTGACCGATGCGACCTGGTGGCTGTGCCTGGTCGGTTACCTGCTCGGCGCCGTGGTGGCGGTCGTGTTCGCCGCGGTGTACCGGAGCATCCGGGCGGCCCGGCGGAGCAAGGTCTTCCGTCCCAGCCCTGGCCTCGATCGCGTCGTCACGATCACGATGGTCGTCGGCGTGCTCGCCGGGATCGCCTGCGCGTACCTGCTCGCGACGGAGGTCGCGAAGTGGTGAGGCGCGGGCGCCGCGCGGGCATCGTGACCGCACTCGCCGTCGCGCTCGGGCTGGCCGCGGGCACGGCCGCGCACGCCGACGCCGCGGGCGACCTCAGCGCCACCGGCTCGGAGAGCTTCTCGGACATCGCCGCCTGTACCGCTCAGGCCGGCACGCTGCTGGTGTCGATCGTCGTGGATGAGTCGCAGAGCCTGCAGTGGACCGACCCCGAGGACCAGCGGGTCGGCGCGGTCCTCACCGCGCTGGACTCGCTCGAACGGCTCGGCGGTGACACGGAGCTGTCCGTCGAGGCGAACCTGGCCGTCTTCGGCAGCGAGTACACCGAACTCGTCGGCTGGGGCAGCCTCGAACCAGGTGGCGCCCACGGCGCACAGCTGCGCATGGCCGCCCAGGACCAGCTACCCGAGCGGGACGGCGCCAACCTCACGGACTATCGCGAGGCACTCTCGGGAGCCCAGTCGTCGCTCGCCGCGCGCAGTGCCGAGGTCGGTGGGACCACCTGCAAGATGATGCTGTGGCTCACCGATGGTCGCCTCGACGTGGACGGCCGCGGTGACCAGCCGGCCACAGACGCGGCCCGGGAACAGATCTGCGCGCCGGGCGGGATCATCGACGGGGTACGGGCCGACGGCGTCGCGGTCATCGCGATGGGCCTGATGACCGCGCAGGGCCAGGGCGCCGTCGAGCAGATCGACCGGGACCGGTTCCAGGCCCTCGCCGAGGGCAGCGCCGGGTCCGAGGTCTGCGGCACCAGCCCGGTGCCGGCGAACGTGACCAACGGCGCGTTCATGACGGCCGACGACGCCAGCCTGCTGAACCGCCTGTTCGCACAGATGGGCGCGCTCCTCGAGGGTGGCACGCCCGCGCAGTCGCAGGAGTGCCCCGGCGCCGACTGCGTCGACGGGCGACTGCCGGTTCCGGTGGACCCCGGCGTGGGCGGCTTCCGGCTCGTGGTCGAGTCCGCCGCGGGGGCACCGGCGCTCCAACTGGCCGCGCCCGACGGCACCGTGGTGTCCCTGGACGCACCCGTCACCGAGGCGCCGGGCGCGACCGTGAGCCTGCTCAAGGGCGGGACGCTGAGCACGGTCGACGTCGCCATCACGGACGCGGAGGCGGGCGTCGGCACCTGGACCCTGGTCACCGACCCGAGCACGGTCACGGTGGTCGACCTGTACTACTTCTGGGGCGTGAGCCTCACCGTCGAGGCCCCGGACGGCATCGTGATCGGCGAGCCCAGCGAGGTGCGGATCAGCGCCCGCGACGCCGCGGGCCAGGCGGTCGCGCCCGACGTCTACGGCTCCGTGGACCTGCAGGTCACCGTCGACGGCGTGGCGACCACGTTCTCGCCGGTCGCCGACGGATGGGCCGGCGAGATCTCGGTGCCCGCCGATGCCGCGGTCTCCTCGCTCGTCGTCGCCGCCCGGGCCACGGCCGAGACCAGCCCGAACGCGATCGCGTTGGGCCCGGTCGCCGTCGAACGCGCACTCGACACGGCGTACCCGCCCTCGTTCCCGACGCTGAGCCCGGCGCGACTGGATCTGGGCCGGCTCGACGGTGCCACCTCCGCCGCGGCGGTGCTGACCCTGACCGGGGCCGACCGGGGGCCGACCCAGGTCTGTTTCGGCGACGGCAGCGTGACCGTGCCCGAGCGGGCCGGAACCGCGTCGCTCGTCGCGGGCGCGGAGTGCATCGATCTGGACGCCGGGGCCACCGTCGACGTGCCGGTCACGCTCACCACCGCCGAGCAGGCCGACGGCCGTGTCGACGGGCTCCTGCCGGTCGAGCTGCACGGCGTGGACCCCGGCGACCCGATCACCCTCGAGGTGCCGGTCACGGCCACGATGGTGCGCCCGGTGGACGCGGCCACCCGGAACTGGCTCGTCGCCGTTCTGGTGCTCGCTGCCCTCCTGTTCGCCTATACCGCGCTGGTCGTGACCAGGCGCATCGCGGGCCGGTTCGACCTGAGCCCGTTCGCGCGCTACGTCGCCGCGCCGGTCACGGTGAGCGCACGCGGGCCGGAGCGTCGGGACGGTGCCACCAGGATCCTCGGGCCGGAGGAGTTCCGGGGCCTCGGTGCCAGCGGCAGGGTGACCACCTTCACGGCCGGGACGGCGCGCCACTGGGTGCACCGCCCGCGGAACCCCTTCGCCGAGGCCCGGGCCCTCGTGGCCGGGACCGGCTCGGAGGTGCCGATCACGCAGCGGCCCACCGGGCACCGCGACCCGACCGTCCGGTTCACCGACTTCCCGGGCTCCACCGGGTTCGTGATCCTCACCGACCGGCCCGGGCCCGGCGCGCCGACGGACACGATCCGCGGCACGCTGGTCATGGTGATCGACCCGGGCAAGACGGCAAGCGTCGCGCAGATCCTGCCCGACCGGCTGGCCGAGCTCGGCCGCGTCACCTGGAGCAAGGAGGTCGAGCGCGCGCACAACGCATGGTCGGCACTGACCCCGGCCGCCCCGGCGGGCGCCGGACCGGTCGGCGGCCCGCCCGGCGCGCCCGGTGGCCCCGGCGGCGCACCCCCGGCCCGCTCCGGATCAGGGTCGGTCGCGGACGGCACCGGCCTCGGCGGGCCACCGCCACCGCGCCGGGGCACGGCGAACCAGCCGTCGGTGCCGCCACCGCCGCGCGGCGAAGGGCCACCCCCGAGCCGAACGGACCATCCGCCGTCGCCCAGCACGGCACCACCACCATCCGGCCGGCCCGACGGTGGGATGCCACCGCCGCCACCGCCGCGCCGGTAACGGGCCGGCAGCTCCGCAGACCACACGCCCACCCACTCTCCCCGAGGAACTCACATGCTTCGTCCCTTTCTGCTCGTCGGCGTCGGCGGCTCCGGTGGCAAGACCCTGCGCGTCATCCGCGAGGACCTGAGCCGGCGGCTGTTGCAGGCCGGCTGGACCGAGGGCATCCCCAGCGCCTGGCAGTTCCTGCACATCGACGTCCCGACCACCGCGGACGGGAACGAGCGGGATCTCCCGGAGCAGCTGCCGGAGCGGTCCTACCAGGGCCTCGTCGGCTCGGGCATCGACTACCGCACCCTGGACGACTCGCTGATCCAGTCCGCGGGCACCCACGCCCGGGACGCGCTCGGGGGCTGGCGGCCGGACCCGGACAAGGTCCACGTGCCCGCCAGCAAGGGTGCCGGGCAGTATCGCGCGCTGGGGCGCACCATCGCGCTGTCCCAGCTCAAGCGCATCGCGACGGCGGTGCGGGAGGCCCGCCGTCAGCTCACCGGGGCGGAGGTCACCAGCGAGCTGCAGCGACTCAGCGAGGCGCTCGGTTCACCGTCCCGCACGGTCGCGGACGACCCGCAGGTCATCGTCATCGCCTCGATCGCCGGTGGCAGCGGTTCCGGCGCCGTCCTGGACGTGTGCGACGTGATCCGCTCGCTCGGGGACAAGTGGGCGAACGAGTCCGTGGGCATCCTGTACTGCCCGGACGTGTTCGACGACCTCGACGAGGGCCTGCGCCGCGGCGTGCGGCCGAACTCGCTCGGAGCGCTGGCTGAGCTGATGAGCGGCTACTGGAGCGTCGAAGGACCGAGCGAGAGCACCAGCGAGCTGTTCCAGGCCGCCGGGATCTCCACCGGCTCGAGCCGGCGGCTCGGGCCACGGTTCCCGTTCCTGGTGGGTGCCCGGAACGAGCACGTCACCTACAAGACGCAGAACGACGTGTACCGGGCGATGGGCCGGTCCATCGCCTCCTGGGTGGCCAGCTCGAGCCTGCAGGACCGGCTCTCCGCCTACACCCAGGCCCAGTGGGCCTCCACGGCCCAGGCCGTCACCGATCACCTGCGGCTGCACCCGGGCGGCACCGAGACGCCGTTCACCGCGCTCGGCTCGGCGCGGGTGGGCCTTGGACGCGACCGGTTCCGGGACTACGCGTCCGAGCACCTGGCGCGCTCCGTCGTCCAGGTCGTGCTCAACCGGCACGAGGTGCTGCGCAGCCGTGAGGACGAGCGTCCCCCGCGGCAGCTGATCCAGGAGCAGGCCACGAACGCGTTCGGCGCGTTCCTCGCCGAGACCGGGCTCGACGAACGCGGTGAGGAGCGCAACGACATCATCGAGGCGCTGCAGCGCGGCGATGACGTCAAGGCCGCCGGCAACCAGCTCACCGCCGAGGTCATGGACGTGCTCCGGGTCGCCGCCGGGGGCAAGGGCTTCGCGACCGACGACGTGCGGATCCGGATCCGGCAGGCGGTGGTGGACCGGCGCGGGCAGTTCGCGACCCAGATGCGCGGCGTGCGCACCCAGCGCTCCCGCGAATGGGTCGACGCCATCCAGGTCCGCGTCGTCGACGTCACGGCGGACGCCGTCGCCAAGCATGGCGGACCGGTGGCAGCGGCGATGCTGAAGCGGCTCGTCGCCGAGCTGGACGAGGTCGGACGCGAACTGCGCAGCGAGGCCGACCACCGGCGCCGGTGGGCCGCGGACCTCGACTCCGAGATCAGCCGGGTCCTCGGCTCGAACCGCAACGTGACCGAGCAGGAGGTCGAGTCGGCGGTGGACCGCGCCGTGCAGACCCTGGAGTGGGAACAGGAGGCCGAGGTCCGCGAGATGGCCGTCGGGCTCGTGGCCGACCTCTCGAAGGGTCTGCTCCAGCCGCTCACCGAGGCGGTGGACCACGGCGTGGAGTCCCTGGGCACGGACGTGGCCAGCGGCCTGGACGGTCGCGGGTCGGTGGTCTCCACCTGGCCCTCCGGGGACGTGATCCCGTCGCGGCTCAAGCCAGGGCCGAACGAGTTCCTCCTCGAGGACGTCGAGACGTTCCCCACGACCCTGCGAGCCCTGATCACCCGGACCGTCGGCCTGGAGTTCGAGCGCGAGGCACGGGGCGTGGCCGAGCGGCAGATCCTCACCGGGCGCAAGGAGGGCGCCCGGCAGAGCCTGCTCCGGCTGACGCAGCGCTGGGTCCCCTCCGACGCCCAGTTCCAGCGGGGCTCGTCCGCGGCCCCGGCCCGGGCGGCCGTGTCCATGGCGGTCTCGACCGAGGACGTCCTGGGCCGGGCGACCGGGTGGATCCGGGAGCCGGGGACCCCGATCGGTGGCTACATGCAGGAAGGGCTGCGGTCCTACCTGTCCGAGGACGGTGTCTCGCCCAAGGAGCACGCGGACCGGCTGGCGCGATTCGAGGGACAGTTCGTCGCCGCCCTGAACGCCGGGTCACCGCTGGTCCGGGTCAACACCGCCGTCCTCACCCGGGTGCACAACCGGGAGATCCAGTACTCGCGGCAGTTCAGTGAGATCCCACTGCCCGAGAAGTCCGCCGCACGGCAACGGCTCATCAACGTCCTCGAGGCGCGCAAGCAGTTCGGGCCCGCCGTGGAGCAGGCGTTCTCGGACACCGAGGCAGCCTTCATCGACATCTTCACGGTGTTGGCCGAGCCCTACGAGCCCGTGGTCTTCGACAGCCTGATGCGCCCGATCGCCAGCGACTGGGGGAGCAAGAAGGCCACGTTCGCCGACCGCGAGGAGTTCTGGCGCTGGCGTCGCGCGCGTCCGCTCGGCGAGGCCGTGCCGATGCACCCGGTCACGCTCGCCGCGATGGTCCGCGGCTACTTCGTCGCGGCCCTGCTGAAGCAGGTGCAGCCGTCCCCGGTGCGGCTGTACGTGCCGGCCGGGTCCGCCGGGGCGGCGGGCTGGCTCGCCTTCGAGGACCCACTGCTGGTCGGGGACGGTCGGGGCGCGGAGGCGCTGCCACAGATCCTCGAGTCGCTCTCGCTGACACTGCTGCGGGTGAACGACGAGGAGTCCCTGGCGCCGATGCGCCCGTACTTCCGGCTCCTCGACCTCGGCGAAGGGGCGACGAACGATCTCCCGGCGGACCTGCGGGACTGGATCCAGGAGGGCCGCCGCGGTCAGGACGCGGAGGTCGACGCGTCGACACCGGAGGATCGCCGGGCCGCGGCCAAGGCGGACGTGGAGCGGATCGCGAAGGGCTTCAGCCGCCACTTCGACGAGCTCGAGGAGGCGAACGAACTGCTCGGCTATCCGGGGTCGTTCGACCTGCGGCACCTGATCCGGTCGGCGCTGCGGGACCTGTACCGGGCGATCGACTCCTTCGTGGACGACGAACGCGAGTTCCTCTGATGGAGAGCGCCTCGGTCATCATCGCCGGCGGCCGGCCCGCGCAGGACGTCCGTTCCCTCGTCGCCGTCTGGACGAAGCAGGGGATCACGGGTGCGTCGCTGTGGGTGGACCCCGCCGATGTGGTCGAGGCGCCACCGGAGCCGGTGCACGTGACGGCGGTGCTCGTCGACCGCGACGGTGAGCACCGGGTCGACCTGTTCGCCCACCTCGGCCGGTTCCGGCTCGACCTGGTGCGGGTGGCCGTCGCACAGTTCGCGGTGACCGAGGATGCGGTCTCGGCCGAGGTCACGGACCTCGGGCAGGAGGTCGGTGCCACGATCGAGCGGGCGCTGCCGCGGGACCCCTCCGGGCGGATCATGACCCGGCTGCACCGCACGGTCGTGGTGATCCCGGCCTCGGGCGTCACCGGGCTGCCCAGTGAGATCCTCGCACCCAGGTGGGAGGCCAACGTGGTGATCTCGCCCGAGGACCGGCCCGATCTGGACCGGATGTCCATCTACGTACGGGCCTCGGAGAACTACGCGGGCCATGCCGCCGCGGCGGTGTCGGTGGCCGCCGGCATCCTGCGCGGAATCCCGGGCGGAGCCTTCGACAAGGTCACCACGGACTCGTCGTCGAACCCGGACGACGTCGTGGTGGCGAGGCTCTCGATCCGCTCGGTCGTGGGTGAGGGCGTCGTGGACGTCCTGGCCCGCAAGGCGCTCGAGCCCGCTACTCTCGGCCCCGACGGGCCCGGACGCGTGGTCACCTGGTCAACGCCGGCGAGCGAACCCGACCTGATCGCGCGACGCGCGGCACAGTCGGTGCTGACTGCGCCCGAGTGGGCGGCGCAGCCGCCACCCGAGGGTGATGCCCCCGAGCGCACCAGGGAGGGGTTCCGAAACGCGGTCGGCCGAGCCGCACGGTTCAACCTGCGCACCGTCGGCGCGGTTGCCGCGTGGACGGCGAACAGCAGCCGGACCAGCCTCGAACGATCCGCCACCGAACACCTGGTCGGCCGCGGATCCGGGGTGCTGGTCACCGTCGGACCCCGGGCCGTCGACAACGCCGAGGCGGTCGCACGTGACGCCATCGATTCCGCTCGACGGACGATGGACGACGAGATCGCCTATGAGGCGACCCGCGGCACGCCGCCGCCCGCCAGCACCTGGGTCACCCTGCGCAACCTCGCCTTCGGCCTGGCGGACGGCGGCCCGATCCCCGGCATGGAGTCCCCGACACAGACCGGCGTGCGCGAGGTCCTTCGGCCCGGTGACGTCGTGCCCGCGCCCGGCGCCGCGTTCCGCACCCGGGATGGCCGCCTGATCGGTGCCCTGGACGTCCACGACCTGCGCGCCCACCGGCTCGACCTGGCCCGGGACCGGCAGGGACGGGAGGCCGAGCTGGTCCGGCTGCAGGAGGTCCGGGCCATGCGCGCCGCCGAGCGGGCCCACGCCCCGGCGGCGCCGCCCTCGCAGCCCGGCCCGCCGCCGTCGCCCGATCAGGCTCCCGGAGCCACGGCCGAGCACGAGGACGCCCAACTGGCCGAGGCACTCGCCGGCGTCGAGAGGGCCGTCCGTGAGGCCCGCGTCGCGGAGGCGGACTTCGCCCGCTGGCACGCTCAGAACGACCGCAGTGTGATGTCGCGCGTCGGCGCGGACGTCGCCAGGCGCCTCGACGAGCTCGAGGTGAGCCGCCAGCGGTTCCTGGACCGACGCGATGACGTCACGGTGCCCGCGACCGAGGCACTCGACCGGGCCAAGCGCAGTCTGCTCCGGCAGTGGCGATGGACCCTCGTCATCGCGGCGCTGGTCATCGCCGGCGCCTGGATCTGGGCCACGCAGGTCGACGAGGCGCCCGACTGGTCCGCCTACGGGTGGGTCACCGTCGGGGTCGTGGTGCTCGCGCTCGTTGTGTTGATCGGCTTCAACCACGCGTTCTACAAGGCCTTCCGGCATTACGAGTGGGAGGTCGCGAACGTGCTGGCCCGGCAGCGACGGGACGCCGCCCTGTTCCTGTGGGAGGGCAAGCAACTCGCCCGTCTGCGCCTGCTCTTCGCCGGTTGGCGCGCCTGGGCCACGGTCATCGGCGAGGTGGTCCACCGCCCGTGGGAACCCACCGAAGCCGTGTACGAGGACCTCACCGATGACGTGATCGAGCGGTTCCCCGCGGCGATGGCGGTGGCGCGCCAGGAGGAGGAGCAGGTCGACATCAGTACCCGCCTGCTCGTCGCGGCCTACCGCGCCGTCTACACCGAGGGGTGGGCGCAGCAGGCATTCGCCGAGTCCTACGAGAGGTTCGCGGAACGGGTCCCCGGCAGCCAGCAGCAGGGCCACCTCGATGTGGACACGGACGTCTCCGGAAGCGACCTGGGTGCCCGCGGGCAACTGATGGAGTTCTGGGGATCGGGGGAGGCCCGTGCCTTCCTCGGCGAGGAGCGGACGAAGCGCCTGCGACAGCTCAGCAATGACGGTGAACTCGATCTCCCGCACCGCAGAGTGGGTCGGGTCGGCAAGTACTCCGACGACGTCTGGCAGGAGGAGCCGGCGTTCTTCCTGCCAACGACGGTCAGCGAGACGACGTTCGCCCACGAGATGTTCACCTCCACGGCCCGGGCGGCCAACCAGCACTACGTGCAGACCGCCCGCCTGTGGCTCCCACAGGTCGCCTACCCCGCGGCCGAACGGACGTCGCTCAAGGACAAGGACGGCCCGACGGTGCGGCTCGAGCCCGCCGACGCGGACACGGCGCTGCGCGTCGACCTCTCGCCCCGACTGCTGCGCCGCGACGTCGCGCTCTTCACGGCGAAGGAGCCGCAGGGGCGGCGGGCAGCCGTGGACCGGTCCGACCGGCCGTCGGGTCTGCACGCCGTCGACAACACGGCGGCGGACCGCGAGTTCCTGTGAGCGCGGCCGGCGCCCTCGAACTGCCGGCGAGCTAGAGCCAGTCCGGGCGGGTCAGTTCCTCGACCAGGCCGCCGAGCGCCACGCGGTCGGACTCGGTGCCGGTGTGCGGACCGCGCAGCCACGCCGAGAAGGCGGCGATCTCGTCCAGGCGCCAGCGCAGGTCGAACATCTCGAGCAGGTCCGGATCGGCGGTCGTCTCGCCGGGGATCCGCCCGGCCGTGCGGGCCAGGTCGGTCAGGTCGCGCTCGCGCGGGGCCACCCGCAGGGACTCCCAGTCCACCCAGCGACGGCCCCGTGCGGTGACGATCTGGTTGTGCGGACCAGGCTCGCCATGGGTGGCGACCCAACCCGCCCGCGTCGCGAGTGCTGTTCGGACTCGCGCGTCGTAGCGCGCGATCCACACCGGGATCCGTGCCAGGTGCGCCCGTACCTGGTCCCGTGCCTCGGCGCTCAGCGGCCCGCCGGACCACGTCTGCTCGCTCGCGGCAGCAAGGCCCTCGAGGTAGGCCCGGTCGGTGAGTGCGTGGTCCCAGACGAGGGTGCCCGACGGCGGCTGCTCGCTGTGGAGCCGGGCCAGCATCGTCATCGTCTGCTCCGCGCCTGGACCGGTCAGCTCACCCGTGTGTCGGTCGCCCTCGAGCCACTCGGTGACGCTGATCGCGTAGCCACCGAGGCGTTGCGTGAGGGGCCCGGCCGTGGCCGGGACCGTCGGCACCACGAACTCCAGGCCCCGGTCGAACAGTTCACGGGCCGCACCGTAGGTAGCGTCGAGCTGGTCCTGCCGTTCCGGCCTCGAGAGCCGGTCTGCGGTGACGAACCAGCACCGGCCGGCCGCCTCGGCGGCCCGCCAGTGCCAGGCGCCGAAGCCCCAGGGCAGGTGTTCCACCGAGTCGGCCGGGAGATCCCAGGCGTCGCGCAGAAGCGTGACGACGTCCGCGTCGCGAAGATCGGCTGGGGCTTCACGCACGGCACGCCATCAGCCGAGCGAGAGGCCGCGGCGGCGCAGCTCGTCGGTGAGGATCCGCACCGCCCTCGGGCCGACGCCGTGCAGTGCCAGGAGTTCGGGCTCGGACCGTTCGGCGACCTGCGCGAGGGTGGTGATGCCGGCGCCGACGAGCGCGCGCGTGGCTGGTGCGCCGATCGAGGCAGGCAGCTGCCCGCCGGCGCCGGGGGTGGCCGCCTCGGCAGCCGCCACCGTGGCGGCGAGCCGCTTCGGCGCCCGGGCGAACCAGGCGCGCCGGACGAGGTGGTTGAGCGCCATGCCGTTGAGGTCTGCCAGGGGGATCCGGAAGCCGATCGGGCGTCCGCCGCGCAGGATCTGCTCGCCGCCGGGCAGGTCCGCCAGGGCCGCGTCGAGGTCCGGCCCGGCGAGGTTCAGCTGGACGGCCAGGTCCTTCGTGACCGAGGCGAACCCGGTGCCCCGGACCGTGAACGCGACCCTCCCGGACAGCGTGGTCTCCTCGACCTCGGGTAGCGCGAGCGCGGTCTTGCGCAGCTGGCCGAGGGTCGTCATCACCCCATCCTGCCGGACGCGGTAGCCAGTGCATCCCGTCGCTTGAGCCGCACGTCGATCGCGAGCAGGGTCACGCCGGCGCCGAGCAGGATGATCGTGGCGGCGACGGCGGTGCTGACGAGGATCCCGGCGAGCGAGAACAGCACGGTCGTGGCCAGCGACAGCAACACCGAGTCATCCCCGAAGAGCCACCGCATCGTGTAGTAGATCCCGAACGCGATCACGCCGATCACGCCGAGAGCCAGGGCACGCTCGTCGGACGAACCCTGGACGATGACGTAGCCGTCGACGACGATCTCCAGGCCGAGGGCGAGGATGAACAGCAGCGCCCAGGCACGTCTGGCGCCGCGGGGCCTGGGGGACCGCACCGGGTTCATGGGTTCGAGCATGGCCGACCGGTGGCGGATGCGTTTGGAGAACGCGCCGCATCGAGGTCGGCCACCCCGGCCGGTCCAGTCCGTGGGCAGGCCGACGGCCCGGAGCTCACGGTGGTGTCCGTCCAGGCCGGCGGGTCTGTGTGGTTCCCCGTGGTCCGCGGTGTCTGAACGGACCCCTCACCGCCCCTTCAGCGCCGCCCCCATCTGCTCCAGCGACTGCACCATGATCGGCCGCGGCGTGGCGAAGTTGTAGCGCACGAAGCCCGTGCCGGCGTCCCCACACCGGTTGCCGTCCACAAGGGCGATGTCGGCGCGCTCGGCGAAGAACTCCCCGGGCTCGGGTCCGAGGTCGAGGTCGCGGCAGTCGATCCAGGCGAGGTAGGTGCCCTCGGTCCGGCTGAGGTGCGCGCCGGGAAGGTGCTCGGCAACGAGGTCTGCGAGCACGTCCCGGTTGCCCTCGAGGTAGTGCAGCACGTCCGACAGCCACTGTCCGCCTGCGGTGTAGGCCGCGGTGTTCGCGATCACGCCGAGGTTGGCGGCGCCGTGTTCGGGCATCATGCCGACCTCGTTCCACTTCGCCAGGTCGGCATCGTTGGACAGGATCAGCTGGGCGCACTTCATGCCCGGCAGGTTCCAGGCCTTGGAGGCCGACGCCGCGGTCACCGTGTGCGACGCCGCCGTGTCACTGATCGAGGCGTAGGGCACGTGGCGGTGGCCCGAGAAGACGAGCGGAGCGTGGATCTCGTCGGAGAACACCCGCCCGCCGTGCCGCTCCACGACCGCGGCGATCGACTCCATCTCGGCGCGCTCGAGCACCCGGCCGACCGGGTTGTGCGGGTTGCACAGGATCAGCAGGTTCCCGCCGGCGCGGTAGGCGGCGTCGAGGCCGTCGAGGTCGTAGACGTAGCGGCCGTCCTCGACCAGCATCGGTACCTGGATGACCTCGCGCCCCATCGCGGGCGGAACGGTCAGGAACGGCATGTACGCGGGAGTCGGCAGGATCACCGGGGTGCCCGGCGCGGAGAAGTGCTCGATGGTGGCCTGGAGCCCGGCGATCACGTCCGGCAGCGGGCGCACGTTCGCCACCGGCACGTCCCAGCCGTAGGCGGTCCGGGACCAGTCGGCGTACGCCTGCGACATCTGGGTGCCCAGATCCGCGGGCAGGTAGCCGAACACACCGAGGTCGACGGCGGCGTGCAGGGCCTGGGTGATCGCCGGCGCCGTGCCGAAGTCCATCTCGGCGACGAACGCTCCGATCTTGTCCGGGAACATCGACCATTTCACCCCACCGATCGCGCGCAGGCGCTCGATCCGGACGTCGTCGAACTCCATCGTCTGTGTCATCTCAACCCTTTCGTTTGGTGGTGCCTTGTTTGGACGGCTGGCCGTCCTTGTCTTCGTCCTCGATCTCGTTCAGGTAGTTGTAGATGGTGAAGCGCGTGACCATGAGGGTGGCCGCGATCATCTCGACCGCGTCGCGGAGCAGGAACATGCCGCGTGCCTTCAGTGAGCGCACCACGGCGATCTTGTGCTCCTTCTTCATGAGCTCGACCGGAATGCCCTGCTCGGTCACCGCCTGATGCACGAGGTGGGACGCCAGTTCGTCGACGTCCTTGGCGAACACCTCCGAGGGCGTGTCCAGCGGCTCGGGGAGCTGGGGGACCTGGGGAACGTGCTGAACCGCCTCCGCCGCCGGCAGGACGTCGCCGATCATGGCTGCCGCGATGCGCTCCACGGAGCGCCACATGGACAGGTCCGAGTTGATGCACAGCGCGGCCACCGGCACGTTCGCGGCATCACGGATGATCATCGTGGTCGAGCGCAGCTGGCGCCCGTCCGGCAGCTTCGACGCATAGCCCATCATGTGGTCGAGCTCACCGGTGGTGGCCCGTTCGAGGAGCAGGTCCGTCGCGGGGTCGCCGACCTGCCGACCCGTCACGTCACCGTGGACCGCCACGATGGAGTTCGGCAGCTTCGCGAGGTCGTGCAGCACCACCTCACAGGAGATCGGCAGCGCCCGCCCGAGCGGCTCCACGAGCCCTGCGAACAGTGAGATCAGCGTGTCACCGTCGCACGGCGGCAAGCTCCCTGCCCCGTCGGGCTCCCGGGTCACCCCGGCAGTCGCGGGCAGCTTGGTGACCTTCGCCGCCCGGGTGCCGCGGGCGGCGGGCTTGCGTGCCGCCGGTCGAGGCTTCTTCTCCGTCATCGTCATATCCCCTTGCTGATCAGCCGTTGTGGTCACCCCAGTGTCGGCGTTGATCGCGCTAACCGTGTACCCCGACGATCCTAATGTCAACAGGGTGTTGCAGGCTCCAACAAACCCTTGCGCACTTCAACAGTCGTTTGTAGTCTCCAACACACTGTCAGGGTCCAAGGCTGACCTCGAGCCTGGAACACCGCTCGTCCATGACTCAACCAAGGAGTTCAGATGACTACGAAGCGTTCGCGATTCTGGCGAAGTGCGGCCACCGTGGCCGCCGGCTCGCTGATCCTCGGGGCCTGTGGCTCCGCCGAGGGCGACGAGTCGGGCGGGACCGGTGGTTCCGGGGATCCCGGATCCGAGGCCACCGAAGCGGGGGAGGGCGTCGCCGGGGGATCCGCGGTCTTCGCGGTCGACTCGCCCTTCCTCGGCTTCGACCCCAACGTGACCGCGGCGGCCCAGGACGCTCGGGTGCTGCGGCAGGTGTTCGACTCGCTGCTCTACCTCGACGACGAGGGTGGGTTGCAACCATGGCTGGCCACCGAGTGGACGGTCAGCGATGACGGTCTCGAGTACACGTTCACGGTCCGCGACGACGTGACCTTCACCGACGGCACACCCTTCGACGCGACCGCCATCTGCTTCAACCTCGACCGCATCAAGGACCCGGCCTCGGCCTCGATCTACGCGATCGGCCTGATCGGGCCGTACGAGTCCTGCACGGCCGGCGATCCGACCACCGCCGTGGTGACGATGTCCACGCCGTACGCGCCGTTCCTGAACAACCTCACGTCGCCGTTCATGGGAATCAACTCCCCGACGGCGGCCGCAGCGGCCGAGCCCGCGGACTACACCCTCGCGCCCGTGGGCAGTGGCCCGTTCTCCATCGTCAGCTACACGCCCAACGACCGCGTCGAGCTCGTCCGCAACGACGACTACGCCTGGGCGCCGGGCAATGCCACCCACACGGGAGCGGCCTACCTGGAGAACCTGACCTTCCAGATCATCCCGGACCCCACCGTGCGGATCGGGTCGGTACGCAACGGCACCGTCAACGTCGGCAGCAACGTGCCGGAGACGGACGTGGCCGCCATCGAGGGCGACCCGAACCTCGCCTTCCTCTCCCAGCAGCAGTCCGGCGCGCCGTACCAGCTGCACTTCAACGCCTCCCGGGCCCCGTTCGACGAGCTGGCCGTCCGCGAGGCGGCCCGCGCAGCGATGGATATCGACTCCGCCGTGAACGCCCTCTATCTCGGCGTGTTCGACCGGGCCTGGGGCCCGCTCGCGCCGACGACGCTCGCGTACGACCCGTCCGTGGAGGGTTCGTTCTCATTCGACGCCGACGAGGCCGGCCGGCTGCTGGACGAGGCCGGGTGGGTCCTGGGCTCGGACGGCGTCCGCACGCGCGACGGTGAGCGCCTGCGCATCACCTACCTGGAGGGCAGCCCGAACCGCGAGAAGCGCCAGGACGTGGCCACGTTCCTGGCCGCGAACCTCGAGGCGGTCGGGTTCGAGGTGGAGACCCAGTTCCAGCAGGTCGCGCCGCTGCAGGCCCAGAGCCAGGCCGGTGACTACGACATCATGGGCCTGTCCCTGGTGGCGGTGGACCCGAACGTGCTCTACCAGATGTACGACCCGCGGTTCATCCCCAGCCCGGGTCGCTCCGGGTTCAACCTGAGCCACACCGACGACGACGCCGTCACCGGTCTGGTCAACACCGGGCAGCAGCAGCTGGAGCCCGACGCCCGCGCGGAGATCTACGTGGACGCCCAGGCCGACGTCATCGAACAGGTCCGATCGGTCGCGATCTACGTGCCGACATACACCCTCGCCGTCAACGGACTCCAGGGCATCCGCTTCGACGCGGAGGGGTACCCGATCCTCTACGACGCATCGCTGACCCAGTGACCCAGGGCCAACCACCGACACCAAGGGAGGATTCATGGGCTTCGTCATCGCCAGACGCGTCCTGGCCGGCATCCCCACGCTGCTCGGCGTCACCGTCATCCTGTTCATCACCCTCCGGCTGCTGCCGGGCGACCCGATCTCGGCGATCCTGGCCGGGGCACCGGCCACCCCGGAGGTGGTCGAGGCGTTGCGCGAGCAGTTCGGCCTGGACCGGTCGATCCCCGCTCAGTACTGGGAGTTCCTGACCAACGCGTTCACGCTGAACCTGGGCACCTCGTACAGCACCCGTCAGCCGGTCTCGGAGATGATCGGCCAGCAGGTGGGCCAGACCCTGATCCTGGCGTTCGCGGCAGCCACGGTCTCCGCCGTGACCGGGATCGTGCTGGGCTCCCTCTCAGCGATCAAGCGCAACGGTGTGGTGGACGGCTTCGTCCGGGTGACGAGCCTGATCAACACCTCGATGCCGTCCTTCTGGGTCGGGCTGCTGCTGATCATGTTCTTCTCCTTCACGCTCGGCTGGTTCCCTGCCACGGGCTCGGGCAGCCTGAGCACCTTGGTGCTCCCTGCGATCACGCTCGGCCTGGCCGCGGCCGGCACGGTGACCCGGCTGGTCCGCAACAGCGTGATCGAGGTGCTCGGCGAGAACTTCGTGACGGCGTTGCACGCCAAGGGCCTGCGGTCCCGGCTGATCGTGATGAAGCACGTGCTGCGCAACGCCGTGATCCCCACCGTCACCGTGGTGGGCCTGCAACTCGGCGGACTCGTTGCCGGCTCGGTGATCGTGGAGACCGTGTTCACCCGTCAGGGCATCGGGCAGATGCTCGTGCAGGCGATCGGCGGCCAGGACTACCCGGTGGTTCAGGGCGTGGTGCTGGTGATCGCGGTCATCTACATCGTGGTCAACATCGCCGTCGACATCTCGTACTCGTTCATCGACCCCCGCGTTCGTACCGCGCTGGGCAAAGGCTGAAGGGACTGCACCATGTTCGTACTTATCGCGGATCGAGTACTGGCCGGACCGGATCTGGAGGTGATCAACGGTGGCGCCGTGATCATCGAGGATGACCGCATCGTCTGGGTGGGGCGGGAGGCCGACCTGTCGGCTGACCAGTACGCTCCCGACGCCGACGTCCGATGGCTGGGCGATGTCACGCTGATGCCGGGACTGATCGACGCGCACGTGCACCTCGCGTTCGACGGCTCGCCACACCCGGTCGCCCGGATGATGGCCGAGTCCGACGAACAGCAGGTGGCGCTCATGCTGCGCAGCGCCCGGGAGCTGCTCAGTGTCGGCGTCACCACCGCCAGGGATCTGGGTGCTCGGGGATACACCGATGTGGTGGTCCGGGACGCCATCGCGAACGGCACTGCCCGCGGACCGCGCCTGCTCACCGCCGGTGGTGCCATCACCACCACCGGTGGGCACTGCTGGTTCATGGGCGCCGAGGCGGACGGGATCGACGAGGTCCGCAAGATGGTGCGACGCCACCACAAGGCCGGGGTGGACGTCATCAAGCTGATGTCCACCGGCGGCAACATGACGCCGGGCTCGGCGCCCTGGCACGCGCAGTTCACCACCGACGAACTGCGGGCGGCCGTCGACGAGGCCCACCGGCTCGGCAAGCGGGTCGCCGCACACGCGCACGGCACCGAGGGGATCCGGCGGGCGCTCGAAGCCGGCGTGGACACCATGGAGCACTGCTCGTTCCAGACCGAGGACGGCATGGGCGGCGCCGACCCCGAGCTCGCGGACCGGATCGCGGCCTCGGACGTCTACGTGTCACCGACCTGCAACTTCCGGATGAGTGAGTTCCGGGTACTGATGAAGGGCCGCGACTTCGCGCTCGGCGAGCTCTACCGGCGCGGTGCGAAGATCATCGCCAGCACCGACTCCGGGATCGACAACACCCCGCATCACGGGTTCGTCGGCGGGTTGGTGGCGATGTCCGAGTTCGACATCCCGATCGCGGAGGTCCTGCTCTCGGCCACATCCCGGTCCGCTCGGGCCCTCGGCCTCGCGGACCGCACGGGACAGCTGGCCGCCGGCTATGAGGCGGACCTGATCGCCGTCGCCGGGGACCCGCGCACGGACCTGCGGGTCCTGGACGCCCTCCGCCTGGTCCTCGCGCGCGGCCAGGAGTTCACGCCAGACGCCCTGCCGGCGATCGAGCCGCTACCCGAGGACTTCCTCCCGACGTCCATGCGCAGCATGCTCGAGCACGACCACGGCGGGACCGGCTCACCCTCGGACGCCGTTGCCACGGTGCCCGAGCCCGAGCCCGCGGCGTTGGTGCGCTGATGGCGGCCGTCGATGCCGCGGCGTTCACCGAGGTCAGGGGCCTGCGGCGGCAGCTGCGCCGGACCGGCGTCTCGGTGAACTCGGCGCTGCTCTACGCCTCGTTGGCCTGGATGGCCATAGTGGCCCTCGCCGCACTCATCCCCGGTGTCCTCGCCACCGACGACCCCACCGTCCTGGACCCCGCGCGGGCGTTGCAGCCGCCAGGAGCGGGAACCCTGCTCGGGACCGAGCAGTACGGCCGCTCGGTGGCCACCCTCCTGGTGCACGGCGCCCGCAGCGCCATGGTCATCGGACTGCTCGCCACCACGTTCGGGATGCTGGTCGGCAGTGTCCTCGGCCTGATCGCCGGATACCTGGGCGGCTGGGTGGACATGGTCATCGGCCGGTTCATCGACATGCTGATGTGCTTCCCCGGAGTGCTGCTGGCACTGATCATCGCCGCCGCGCTCGGTTCCACGACCACGAACCTGATCCTCGCCGTCGGGATCGCCACGGTGCCCGGCTTCGCCAGGGTGATGCGCGGACAGGTGCTGACCGTGCGTGGGCACCTGTACGTGGAGGCAGCCCGCTCGAACGGGTTCAGCCCGGCCCGCACCGTGTTCCGGCACATCCTGCCGAACGCACTGGCGCCGTCCGTCGTGATGGCGACCGTCTCCATCGGGGTCGCGATCGTGGTGGCCGCCTCGCTGAGCTTCCTCGGCCTCGGTCCCCGCACCGAGGTGCCGGACTGGGGGCAGCTGCTCTCCCTCGGGCAGCCCTACCTGGCGAACTCCTGGTGGATCTCCACCTTCCCGGGTATCACCCTCACCCTGACCGTCATCGCCGTCAGCCTCCTTGGGGACTGGCTGCGCGACCGTCTCGACGTCGAGTAGGAGAACCATGACCACCACCGCGCGAACGATGCTCGCCCTGACCGGACTCCGGGTCGATGTCGACCGCCACGGCACCGCCATCCCGCTGGTCCGGGACGCGACCCTGCAGGTACGAGCCGGTGAGATCGTCTGCCTCGTCGGCGAGTCCGGCAGCGGCAAGTCCGTCACCGCCCGGACCATCATGGGCCTGACCCAGCTGAACCCGCGGATGAGCGTGGGCGGCAGCGCCGTCTTCGACGGCGACGAGCTGTTCGACCTCAGCGCCGAGCGGATGCGAAGACTGCGTGGGCGCGAGCTCGCGATGGTGTTCCAGGAGCCGCTGAGTTCCCTGGACCCGGTGTGGAACATCGACTCCCAGCTGCGGGAGGGTCTGCGCCGGCGGGAGCGGGTGTCCCAGAAGGCGGAGACCGGACGGCTGCTCGAGGCGTTGGCGGAGGTCGGCATCCACGACGGCTCCCGGGTGTTGCGCAGCTACCCGCACCAGCTCTCCGGGGGCATGTGCCAGCGCGTGATGATCGCGATGGCGCTGCTCGCCCGCCCGAAGCTGCTCATCGCCGACGAACCGACCACGGCCCTCGATGTCACGATCCAGGCGCAGATCCTCGAGCTGATCGACAAGTTGCGCCGGGACGAGGACATGTCCGTGCTCCTGGTCACCCATGACATGGGCGTGGCCGCGGACCTCGCCGACCGGGTGGTGGTGATGTACGCCGGCCGGGTCGTGGAGGACGCCTCGCCCCGCGATGCGTTCGCGCGCTCCGCGCACCCCTACACGAGGGGCCTGCTCGCGTGCATCCCACCGATGATCGGTGAGCGGCCCGAACAGCTGCCGGCGATCCCGGGCACCGTCCCGGACCCGTCGAACCTGCCGACGGGCTGCTCGTACCATCCGCGGTGCCCACGGGCCTCCGAGCGGTGCACGGTCGAGGACCCGCCCTTGACGAACGTGGCCGGCACTGCCGTCGCGTGCTGGCGCCCGGGCGACGTGGTGATCGGCGAGGACGAGCTGGTCACCGTGAGAGGACAGGCATCATGAGCGTCACGCAGGCCCGCACCAGCGACCAGGAGGACGTCGGCGTCCCCGACCCGATCCTCACCCTTGACCACGTCTCGAAGCACTACGAGGTTCGCAGCAGCTCGAACCCGTTCGTGCGCCCCGATCTCCTGCGCGCCGTCGACGACGTCTCCCTCGCCATCGGGCGTGGCGAGACGTTCGGGCTGGTGGGGGAGTCCGGGTCCGGGAAGTCGACCCTCGGCCGCGTCGCGGTGCGGCTCAGCACACCGACGTCCGGCAGGGTCGAGTTCGACGGCCTCGACATCTCCCACCTGGGCGGGACGAATCTGCGCCGGGTCCGACGGCATATGCAGGTGGTGTTCCAGGATCCACTCGGCTCCCTGAACCCGCGGATGGACGTCGGGGACATCATCGGTGAGCCGCTGCGGGTCTTCGACAAGGTGCGCGGCTCCGAGCTCGACGACCGGGTGGCGGACCTGATGCGCGCCGTCGGACTGGACCCGTCCCGGGCGAGCGCACGCCCGCGGGCCCTCTCCGGCGGGCAGCGCCAGCGCGTCGGGATCGCGCGGGCGATCTCGCTCAACCCCAAGCTGATCCTTGCCGACGAGGCGGTCTCCGCGCTCGACGTCTCGGTGCAGGCCCAGATCAGCAACCTGCTCGTTGACCTGCGCGAGCGACTCGGGCTGACGTACCTGTTCATCGCCCACGGACTACCGATCGTGCGCCAGGTGTGCCAGCGTGTCGGCGTGATGTACTTGGGCAGACTCATGGAGTACGGCACGATCGATGACGTGTTCGAGAACCCGCAGCACCCCTACACCCGCGCCCTGATGGCGGCGTCCCCGATCCCGGACCCCACCGTGCGGCGGGAGCGGATCGTGCTGCACGGTGAGCCGCCGAGCCCGTTGGACCTGCCGAGCGGCTGTCGGTTCCGCACTCGCTGCCCGATGGCTCAGGACGTGTGCGTCGACGTGGCCCCGCCACTGGTACAGCTCGGCAACGGGCATGCCGCGGAGTGCCACTTCGCCGGTCAGCTCGAGGCGGCCGCCTGATGGCGCGCATCGACGGCCGCAGCATCGGGGTCCTGATCGTCTCCAACCTGCTCGGTGGCGTGGGCGTGGCCTCCGGCGTGGCCGTCGGCGGGCTCCTCGCGGAGCGCCTCGGCGGCACCTCGATGGCCGGGCTGGCCCAAGCCGCGAGCGTGCTCGGTGCCGCCGTCGCGGCGGTGCCGCTCGCGGCGATGGCCACCAGGCGCGGCCGGCGCTGGGCCCTCTCCCTCGGCTACGCGTTCGCCGTCGTCGGAGCACTGCTGATCATCGCCTCCGCGGTGCTCTCCCAGCTGATCATCATGCTGGTGGGCCTCGGCCTGTTCGGCGTGGCGCAGGCCGTGAACCTGCAGTCCCGGTATGCCGCCGCGGACAACGCTCCTCTTGCGAGCCGCGCCCGGACGATGTCGATCGTGATCTGGGCGACCACCGTCGGCTCCGTGGCCGGCCCGAACCTGACGGCGGTGGGGGACCGGCTCGGACTCTCGCTGGGCCTGCCAGGACTCGTCGGCGCCTACCTGTTCTCGGTGGTCTCGTTCGCCTCCGCCGCGACGGTGCTCGCACTGTTCTTCCGGCCGGTGGCGGCTCCCGCCGTGCCGAGCCCGACGGCGGCCGTCGGCTCCGCGAGGACGCCTCGCCCGGTCGGGGCGATCGCGGCGCTGCGCTGGGCCGGACGCCACCCGGTGGCGCGGTTCGCGGTGGTGCTGATCGCGTGCGCGCACTCGGTGATGGTCATGGTGATGGTGATGACCCCGCTGCACATGCAGCACCACGGCATGTCCCTGGAGCTCGTCGGGATCGTGATCAGCCTGCACGTGCTGGGCATGTACGCGCTCAGTCCGGTGTTCGGGTGGCTGGCCGACCGGTGGGGTGCGGTGCACACCGCCATCGGTGGCATGGTGATCCTCGTCGTGGCGGTGGGACTCGGGTTCCTCGCTGCCGCGCTGGCCGCCGGGGGCGGAGAGCAGGCCGAGCACGGGGGCGGCAGCGCCCTCACCGCGGTCGCTCTGACAATCCTCGGGATCGGTTGGTCCGCCTGCATCATCTCGGCGTCGGCGCTGCTGGCCGGCGTCTCCTCCGACGAGGTGCGGATCCCGCTCCAGGGTGCCACCGACGCCGGGATGAACTACGCCGGTGCGCTCGCCGCCGCCCTTGCGGGACCGATCCTCGCGTTCGGGGACTTCCGGGGCGTGAACGTCGCCGCGGCGATCATCCTGGTTCCGGCCTTCGCGCTGGTGCTGCCGGCGTTGCGTCGGCACATCGCCGGGGACGCCGCGGACGCGGGCGATGCCCCCGGCGAGACCGGCGCGAAGGTGGCACCGCCGTCGGGCAGCACGGGCGACCAGCTCGCCGACAGTGCCCGCCCGCGACCCTGACCGGCGACCGCGGGCCCTCCCGTCAGCTCATCCGCAGGCGCCGACCGTGCGGCAGGTCGCCTCGAGCTCGTACAGGCGCACCTGTCCGTCCCGGGTGCCGGTGACCTCGAGGCGGACGGCCATGGCCACGACGGTCCCGAAGTCGTGGACCGGGGTCACCTCCGTGTTGCCCGTGGCGGACGCGACCTCGACCCAGGCGCCGTCCACCAGGGCGGAGATCGTGTAGTCGGAGAGCAGGTACCCGTTGTACTGGTGCAGGCCGACGGTGTCGACCGGCTCCGGCCCGGCGAAGGTCACCTCGAGCCACTGCGGCAGGCCCGCCGGTGAGATCCACCGGCTCGCGGTGCTCGCGGTGTTGCCGTCGATCGCCCGATCCGCGGCGTACTGGTTCCACTGCCCGGAGGCCTGCGCGCTCGCGCCCGAGGAGGCGAGGGCGACATTGCGCCAGGCGGCGCCGACGGTGCTGGCTGCCGATGCGGCGGATCCCACCCGCGGGGTCAGGACCACCTCGACCGCGGCGGAGGAGTCCGGGGCGAGCTCCGCCGTCGTCACCGGCACCGGCACGTCGAGGACCTGGAACGGCTGCAGCACCACCTGGCTCGGCCCCGGTACGGTCCAGCCGTCCGGTGCGGTCACGGTGACCGTGGCGTTCACCGGGCGCGCGGTGTCGTTGCGCAGCACCGCGGTCAGGTCGAGCGGGACACCCGCGCCCGGGAGCACCGACACGTGCGCCGGCAGCAGGGCCAGGTTGACCGGTTCGGCCGGTTGGGCGTCGGTCAGGGCGACCTCGGGCAACACGTCGAGCTCCTGGTAGCGCGGCCAGCCGAGCCGCAGCTCCAGCGACGTCAGCTCGGACACCGTCACGGTGTGCTCCCGGCGACCGTCGCTGCCGATCCGGACCGGCACGCCGGCGAACTCCTCGGCGAAGAACGCCCGGGCCAGGGGGTCGGTGCGCTCCACGGCGAGTGCGTTCGCCTCGTCGAACACCAGGGTCATGTGCTGCGGGTCGTCCCCGTTGCTCACCGCGTACTGGCGCACCGAGTCCCGCACGTTGTTGCGGTACAGGCCGGTGTGGATCTGCTCCTCGAGGAGCAGGCGCAGGTGGGCGTTCGCGGCGTCGGTGAGCACTTGCTGCCGCTGGCGTGGCACGAGTGCGTCCCGGGGGCCGTCACCGGCGGCGAGGGTTCCACCGGCCTGCAGCAGGGCGGCGCGGACCACGGACTGCGACAGGGCGATCCCCACGTTCCAGCCGGACCACCCGCCGAGTTCGGCGACGTCGATCCGGGGTGTCAGCAGCGAGTAGAGCTCAGGGTCGACGACCCCGGCGACCGCGTCGTCACCGACCGCGACGAGCCGGCCACGGGCCACCTCGGCGGCGATCCGGTCCACGAACGGGTCGAGGGATCCCGCCCCGGAGGTGTTCGCCATCAGCAGGACGTCCGCGTCGGGGGCGGCGCTGCGGTGCGCGCCGAGGGTGGTGATGTACTCGTCCACGAGGTCGTTGTACGGGATGTCCTGGTACGGCGCGGTCCACTCGGTGCCGGGCGTGCGGGACCACTCGACCGCCACCGACGGGTCCACGCCGAGCCGCTCCACCACCAGCTTCGCGGTGAGCAGTGCGCCGAGCACGTCCGCGCCGGGGTAGATCTTGACCCGGTCGCCGACGCCGAGCTCGGCGATCAGGGCGGCGAGTTGTTCCTTCTCCGCACGGTGCGGGCCGAACTCGCTCGCGTCGTCCTGCCCGAGGACCAGGAAGTCGATCGTGCCGGCCGCGGCGGCCTGGATCATCTCCCGGTTGATCTCGTGGTTGCGGGCCCGGGCGCACAGGTAGTCGGCCCGGATGTCCTCGGGGATCGACGCGGCCACCTCCTCGTACTCCGCGCGCAGGTCCTCCATGCCGAGGTTCTCGACCTGGTCCATCAGTTCGGCCCACCGGCGGACCGGGCCGGAGTACCTGCCGGGGTAGCCACTGGTGGGCTCGATCGTGAGCCGCTGGATCACGTCGAAGGCGTAGATCGGCTGGTCCGGGTCCTCGTCCTTGACCTCCTCGAGCACGCCGAGCCGGTCCTGCGCCGTGGCGAGGTCGGTGGCGCAGGTCCGGGACGCGACCAGCCCGCCGTAGGCGAGCATCGGCAGGGCGACCACGGAGGCGTCCGCCCTGCCGGCGCGCTCGCGCCACCACTGCCCGACGGCGTCCGCGTCGCCGTGGGTGAGGAACTCACCCAGGTACTCCGTGGGTGGGGCGATCGCGGTGTGGCCACCTGCCGCGGCGATCTCCAACGGGGTCACGGCGGGGAAGGGCCGGTCATCCAGCGGCACCACGGCGATCTCGCCGAGGGATACCGGCGCGCCCGCCGGTCCCGGTGGTGCCGCGTGTGCGGCGGGTGCCGCGATGAACGACGTGGCCAGGAGGGCCGTGGCCCCGAGGACAGCAGTGAGCAAGCGCATCTGAACCTTCTTCGGTCGTGTGCTTCGCCGGGCGCGAGGCGCCCGGCCGGTCAGCCCTTCAGGCCGGAGTTGGCCAGTCCTTCGATGAACTGTCGCTGAGCGGCGATGAACACGATCAGGACCGGGATCACGGTGAGGGTGGTGGCCGCGAGCTGGACGTTCCAGATCGGGCCGCCGTAGGCGTCCACGTACTGCGTGAGCGCCTGCGGGAGGGTGAAGTTGGACTTCGTGGACAGGTACACGAGGGGCTCGAGGTACAGGTTCCAGGACTTCAGGAACGTGAAGATCGCGACCGCCGCGAGGGCCGAGCGGGAAAGCGGCAGCGCGATCCGGGCGAAGATGCCGAACCGGCTCAGGCCGTCCATCCGGCCGGCCTCCTCGAGCTCACCCGGGAGGGTGACGAAGAACTGGCGCATGATGAACGTGGCCAGCACGCTCGGCGCCCCGAGGATCGGGATCACGATCAGTGGCCAGTGGGTGTCGATCAGCCCGGCCGAGTTCACCATCCGGAAGAGCGGCACGATCGTGACCTCGGACGGCACCAGCAGCCCCACCAGCACGAGCACGAACAGGGCGTTGGAGCCGCGGAACCGGATCCGCGCGAACGCGTATCCGGCGAAGGCTGCCACGGCCATCGTGCCCACGGTGACCAGCACGGCGATGTACAGGCTGTTCAGGTACTGCTCGGCGAACGGCTGCAGCTCGAAGACCTGGCGGTAGGACTCGATCGAGGGGGACTCGGGCCAGAGGCTGGGCGGAAGGCTCAGGATCTCGCTCGTGCTCTTCATGCTCGACGTGATCATCCACCAGATCGGGAACACGAACGGCACCGCGACCACGATCATCAGGAACACCAGCGCCGCGCGACCGAGCTGCTGGCTGCCGAACGGGCGCCGCGTGCGGCGCGCCGGCGACGAGCCGCGAGCATCGGCGACGGGCGCGGCCGAGGCGGGCGCCGCCGTCGGGCGCTCGGGCGTGAGTTGATCAGGACTCATGGAACACCCACCGCTTCCGGGTCTGCCACTGGAGCAGGGTCAGGGCCAGCACGATCACGAACAGCAGCACGGAGATGGCACTGGCGTACCCGAATTGGTTGAACTCGAAGGCCTGCCGGTACAGGTAGAACACGAGGACGGTCGTCGAGGTGCCGGGGCCGCCGTCGGTGAGGACGTCGATGAGGGCGAACGTCTCGAGCGAGCCGACCACCGTGAGGATCGCGACGAGCAGCATGGTCGGGCTGATCATCGGCAGGGTGATGGAGAAGAACCTGCGCCATGCGCCGGCGCCGTCGAGACGGGCGGCCTCCTGGATCTCCTCGGGCACGGACTGCAGCGCGGACAGGAACAGCACCATGTTCAGGCCGACGTTCTTGAAGACCTGCACCACGATGACCGAGATCATGGCCGTCACGTTGTTGCGCAGCCAGTTCGGCCCGGTGATGCCGAACTCCGCCAGGAACCCGTTGATGCCGTTGTCGGCCTGCAGCAGGAACCCCCAGACGATCGTCCACGCCACCAGCGAGACGACGACCGGCGTGAAGAACAGGACCCGGAACAGCGTGGTGCCGGGCAGATGCTGGTTGAGGAGCACCGCGAGGAACAGCGAGAGGGTGATGTTCAGCACCACGACGCCGAGCGAGAACCACAGGCTCGCGATCAGCGAGTCGTGCAGGGCACCGTCGCTGAGCATGTCCTGGTAGTTCTGCGGGCCGACGAACGTGAACGTGTTCGCCAGCACGTTCCACTCGTGCAGGGAGTACCAGATGACGGCGCCGAGGGGCACGATCACGAAGGCGAGCGCGCCGATGACGGCGGGCGCCACGAAGGCATATCCGGTGGCGGCGTCGCGCCGCCGCCAGGCGGACCGGCGCTGCGGCCGGCCCGCCTGACCAGTGCTGGTGATCGAGGTCATCTCGCTCCTGTGTTCCGTTCCCGCCTCAGCCCTCGAGGAGGGGCTGGATCGCCTCGCACACGTCGGCCGCCACGGCGGCGACATCCGCGTCCGCGCTCCACATGGCGTCCAGCGCGCCGCGCGCGGTGGTGTCCACCTGGGCGAAGTTCGCGTGCGAGGGCTTCGTGGTGGCGCCGCTGATCGAGTCCACGACGATGTCGAGCTGGGCCTCGCTGAACAGCGGGTTGCCGGCCGCGAGGGTCTCCGGGTTCAGCAGCGACTCCCGCGGCGGCGGGAAGTACAGGGACAGCGACGCGGAGTTCTCCGGGTTGGTGAAGAACGCCAGGAAGTTCGCCGCCGCCTGTGGGTTCTGGCCGGCGGCCAGCACGCCGACGCCTGCCTGGCCGACGATGTTCTCCTGCTGGGTGGGGCCGGCCGGCAGCGGGACGATGTCCCAGTTGAAGGAGCCGTCGAGGGAGGACGCCCGGGAGATCTGCGTGATCGTCATCGTCGTGTCACCGGCGAAGAAATCCGCGCTCGTGCCGGGGCCAGGGATGGCGTTCTTGGCGAACACCGCATCCTGGTACCACTCCAGTGCTGCGACCATCTCGGGGGAGTCGAACTCGCAGGTGCTGCCGTCCGCGCTCCAGGGCTGCGCGTCCCAGCCGCCCCAGACGGTGGCGAGGTTGGTCCAGTTCATGTAGTCGAAGTCGCGCACCACGAGGCCGGCGCCGCCGAGCGCGGCCACGGATGCCGCGGAGATGTCGCGTGCGGCGTCGTAGGTCCACCCGCCGGAGGCGATCAGGTCGGCCGGGTTCGGCTGGCTCGCGGCCGCGAGCCGGTCCGTGTTCACGAACATCACGAACGGCGAGTTGGAGAACGGGTAGGCGTACAGGGCGTCGCCGTCCTCCCAGAGCTCGAGGGCGCTCTCGCCGACGTCCTCGAAGTCGTAGCCGTCGGTGCCCGAGAGGGTCTCGCGCACGTCCACGAGCGCGCCGGAGGAGACGAACTCGGGGGCGTTGGACTCGAAGATCCAGGCGAGGTCGGGCGGGTTCCCACCGGCGAGCTGGGTGGTCAGGCTGGTGGTGTAGCTCTCGAACGGGATGGTCTCGAACGTCACCGAGGAGACCTCGTCCGGGTGGTCGGCGACGTAGGCGTCGGCGATCTCCTGGAACAGGCCGAGGTGGTCCTCGGATGCGGTCCAGACGGTCATGCGCAGGTCGACGGGACCGGCGGCGGGCTCGTCACCGTCGTCACCACCGGAGCAGGCGGCGAGCGCGGTGGTGCCGAGGGCGCCGATGCCCACCATGGACAGGAAGTGACGGCGGCGGATCTGGGGACTCATGGGTTGCTACTCCTTGGGGGTGGGGGACTTCGTTGTCAGGACTCTCAGTGGTTCTCGGTGGCGTTCAGTAGGCGTAGACGCCGTCGGGCCAGCTCAGCTCGAAGCCGTCGGCCTCGAGGAGGTGCTGGAAGGCCGCGACGGCGTCAGGGTCGGTGTGCACGTCGGCGGGGGTCAGGCCCTGGCTGAGGCAGTGCGCGGCGAGCATTCCGGCGGCCTCGCCGACGTTCCACTCCACGGGATGCAGCCGGTAGCAGCCGTTGGTGATGTGGGTGACGCCGAGGTTCTTCGCGCCGGCGAGCAGGTTTCCGCCGGCGCGGGGGATCAGCGCGCCGAGCGGGATCTGGAAGGGCGCCGCGGGCACGTCGATGTAGTTGTCACCGCCGGTGGAGGGGTGCAGGTCGATCCGGTACATGCCGACGCCGACGCTGTCGGCGTAGCTGCGGGCGGTGTCCTCGCCGCGGGCGGCGGGGGAGATGTCCTGCTCGGTGACCGTGGTCAGGGCGCGGATGCGACGGCTCTCCCGGTGGTACGGGGCCATCGCGAGGCCGTCCTCGGTGCCCATGACGTCCGGGCGCAGGCGCAGGCCCGGCCAGCCGGCGCCGCCATCGGGCCGCGGTGCCTCGGTCTGCATCCAGTACAGCATCGAGAGGCTGAGCTGGCGGGCGTCTTCCAGCCGGGCGGCGGCGACGTCCTCGGGCACGTCGATCACGGGTGCCTCGAAGTAGTCGATGGACGGCCAGTTCACCAGGGTGATGTCGCTGTCGAACGCGCCCTTGGCGAACATGTCCGCGGCGATGATGCGGCGGAAGGTCCACAGGTTCGTGTCCCCGGGGTTCGTGCTCTGATCGGCGACCACCGCGAGCACGTCGTCGCCGGTGTTGGGCTCGAAGTGCCGGGACGTGATCTCCAGGGTGCGCGGGTGCGGCGCAGTCCAGCTGACCAGCGGTGCGCCCCAGAAGTCCGGCTGCACCGCGCGCCACTTGTCGTACTGCTCGGGCTTGGGGATGGTGTGGTCGGCCCCGGCCTCGTGCTCCACGGCGAAGCAGATGCTCAGTGCCTGGATGTTGTCCGGCTGCGCCTGCTCGGGGGCGCTCGGCTCGCCGGTCTCGGCGCGGGACTCGAACCCGGTCACGTAGTCGATGCCGGCCAGGGGCAGCAGGTCGCCGAGCTCGGTGGCGTCGATGACGTAGTCCGCGCTGACGCGCAGCTGCCGACCGCCGTCGACGGGGGCAAGGGTGACCGTGGAGACGACGCCGTCGACGGCGTCCGCGGCGACCGGGCGGTAGCCGGTGAACAGGCGCAGCTGCCGGCTGGACCGGTACGGGGCGAGCATCTCCTCCAGCACCGCGACGGCGACGCGGGGCTCGTGGCACAGCTTGCTGACCCAGCCTGCGCCGGGGTTGAGGTCGATCCGGGCCGCTGCCTCGTCCGTCAGCGGGTAGGCGCGCCGGTAGTAGTCGCGGATCCCGTCGCGGTACCGGCGGTAGGAGCGGGTGCAGCCGAAGTCCTCGATCCAGGGGTGCTCGTCGAGCGGCACTGCCTGGGACGTGGACTGTCCGCCGATCCAGTCGAACTCCTCGGTGAGGACGACGGTGGCACCGGACCGCGCCGCGGCGAGGGCGGCGGCGACGCCGCCGAGCCCGCCACCGACCACGAGGACCTGGGTGTGTTCGTCCGCAATGTTGCCGCTCATGTGTGGGAGTTCTCCTTGGTGGTGCTTGACGTGGTTGTGGGTGTCGGTGGGGCAGCGATGGTCGAACCGGTGAAGGTCTCGCACGGGATGAAGGCCTGGAGGCCCTGGTCCGGCTCGTCCTCGAGGGGGTCGGGTGGAGTGAGCTGTCGGAGCACGATCCGCAGCGCCTCCGCGCCCATCTCGATACGGGGGATGGTGAAGCCGGCCCAGTCGACGACGCTCGGCTCACGCTCCTCGGGGTCGCCGAGGCGGGCGATGGACAGGTCATCCGGCACCCGTAGGCCATGAGCGAGGGCGGCGCTGTAGACGTGGTGGGCCAGGTCCGAGACCGTGAGCACCGCGGTGATCCCGTGTTCGGCGAGGGTCTCGAAGAACTCCCCGGAGGTCAGGTCCGGGTCCTCGAACGTCACCGGCAGCTGCCCGGCGGCACGCATCGCGCGCCGGTAGCCACGCACCCGGTCCTCGATGGACTCGTGCGGCGGGGTCACGGTGACCATGCCGATCCGCCGGTGCCCGAGCTCCAGGAGCTGGCGGGTGACGATGGCGGTCGCCTCGTCGTAGTCGGCGCCCGCGAACGGGACGGTGACACCGGGGGCGGCGCGGCGGCCGACGAACGCGTACGGGAAGTCCTGGCTGGCCAGGGCGACGAGGTCCTGCGCGTGGGAGTGGCGTCCGAGCAGGACGCAGCCGTCGGCGACCCGAAGCCGGTGGAGCGCGCCGCCGTCGACCAGTGGTCCGCCGTGGTGGGCCGACATGGACGTGAACAGCACCAGGTCGACGCCCCGTTGCTGGGCCTCGCGTTCGACACCCTCGAGGAACGGCTGGTAGAAGTCGCCGGCGCTGCTCGGGAAGACCGGCTCGTACGTGTACACGCCGACGAGTGCGCTCTTGCCACCGGCCAGCCGCTGGGCGATGGGGTTGGCGACGTAACCGGTGCGCTCGATGGCGTCGAGCACCCGGCGGCGGGTGTCGTCGCCGACGCGGTGCTGCGTGATCCCGGTGCCGTTGAGGACCATCGAGACCACGGTCTGGCTCACGCCCGCGAGGCGGGCGACGTCGGCCTGGGTGACGCGGCCACCACCGGAGCGTCGTCGCGCCATGCCTGCACCTCCTTGGACTGGCGCCGCGGGTGCGGCGCTGCCCGAGAGGCAATCCCGTTTTGCGCAAAACTGCAACCACGTGATGTCAGAAGGACGGGTCCGCGCGCAATTGTGACCGTTCTGAGACCATCCGGACTCGGACGACTTTTGCGTATTGCCGCCGGTGACCGGGTGCCTGGACGAACTCGATAGAGTGTCGTCGACGGGGGGAGTCCGGATCGATGACAGAGCACGACGCCACCACGACGCCGCGTCGTCGACGGAAGCTGCGGGTGTTCCTCGGCGTGCTCGTGGTCGCCGCGTTGGTCTGCGCGGCGGTCGGGGTCATCTACGTGAACTGGTCGGGTCCGACTCGCGAGCCCCGCGCGGTGGCCGAGCCCATCAGCGTGACACAGGGTGACCCCTTCGCGTTCGGGGGCTTCCTGTACGAGGCCGACTGGGAGCTCCGGGGAGCGGGCGGGACCCTCACGATCTCCGGCCTGGTGGCGACGAACACCGGGGAGAGCCTCTACTTCCCCGATATCACCGTCACGCTCGAGCAGGGGTCGGGCGCGGTTGCGATGATCACCTGCTCGGGTTCGACCATCAAACCGGGCGAGTCGACGTTCCTCCAGTGCCGCTCCGACGACGATGTGCCTTCCGAGTACGACCGGCTCGTCGTCACCGACGATCACTCCTCCTGACCGCCTCGCCGGCAGCGGTCAGGGGAATTGCGGCGGCCTCACCCCAGCCGCGGCAGCACCTCGTCCCACACCGCTCGGAGCAGGTCGAGCGGAACCTTCTCGTTGTGTGCGGTGATCGTGACCACGGCGCGTTGCGCGGGGAACACGATCGAGAACTGGCCGTACCGGCCGTCGACCCGCCAGACGCCGTCGACCGTGCTCTTCCAGACCTGGTAGCCGTACCCCGCCGTCGCCTCCGGGTCGTCGCCGTGGTGGGAGGTGTCGACGACGTCGGTGTGCATGGCATCGACGTAGTCGGCGGGCACCAGGGCGGTGCCCGCCCACTCGCCGCCCTGGAGCAGCAGCCGGCCGAGGCGGGCGAGTTCGCTCGTGGTCAGATGCAGTCCCTTGGCCGCCTGCGGGAAGCCCAGCGGGCAGCGGAACCACTGCGGCGTGGCGATGTGCAGCGGATCGAAGAGCCGGGGCACCAGGTACTCGCAGAGGTCCTGGCCGCTGACCGCGTGGATGATCCGGCCGAGCATGTACGTGGAGGCGTTCGAGTACTCGAACAGTTCGCCGGGCGCCCGCACCGGCTCTGTGGCGAGCCATGTCGCGGCGACGTCGGTCGGTGAGTCGTCCGGCAACTCGAACCAGTTGAACGGGTTGCCCGAGGACATCTGAAGCAGGTCCCGCACCGTGATCGACTCGTTGCCGGCGGCGGTCGGGACACCGCCGAAGTAGCCGGCGACGGCGTCGTCGAGTTCCAGCAGCCCCTCGCCCCGGGCGATCCCGATCGCGAGCGCGGTGAACGTCTTGGATCCGGAATAGATGTTCACCCGGTCATCGGCGCGGAACCGGTGCTCGACCGGCTCGTGGCCCTCCCGGTGGACATGGATGCCGTACGCGCCGAGGTGCTGCTCGGCGTTGCGGAGGCGGAAGCCGGTCAGGAGGTTCGCGTCAGCGGTCACGGCGACCATTGTGGCGGAGGAGCCTCGCTCAGCCCAAGCGGCGGACCTCCGCCTGATACTCCTCCTCGGTGAGCAGACCGTCCTTGCGCATCTGCGCCAGCTCCCGCAGAGCGACGAGGCGCTTCTCCGGATCGATCGCGCCCGGCGACGAGGCCGATCCGGCGGCGCCGGCCGCACCCGGCCCGGCCGGGCGGTCGCCATAGGTCCCGGAATACGGGTGCGGCCCGGTGCCGGGGTACTGCGGTCCGGGTCCGACGGTCGGCGGGTTTCCGCGCTGGGACGAGCGGGCCGACGCGATGACGACCACGGCCAGGCCGACGGCCATGGCGAGGATGATCACGATGAAGAGCACGTGCCACAGTTGGGGGCGCATCTGCTCACCGTAGAGCCACTGTGCGTGGTTCGGGCGCCACCGTGCCGTTCATCGTGCCGGATGTTTGACTGGCAGGTGACTGGCAGCTGAGAGGCACTGCCGGGGCCGACGACCGCCCGCATTCCGAGGAGTCCACATGAGCACACCGGCAGGCACGGCGACCGTGCTCGCCGCCCAGCCCGGCCTACGCGAGTGGCAGGAGGACCTGTACCGGGACCTGCACGCGCATCCGGAGCTGAGCCACTTCGAGGTCAGGACCGCGCAGAAGGCGGCGGCGCTGCTGCGCGCGGACGGCTTCGAGGTGCACGACGGCGTGGGTGGCACGGGCGTCGTCGGCGTCCTTCGCAACGGGGACGGCCCCGTGGTCCTGGTGCGTGCGGACATGGACGGCCTGCCGATCGCCGAGGCGACCGGCCTCGACTACGCGAGCACCGCCGTCGTCACGGACGCCGACGGCCACGCGGTCCCGGTGATGCACGGCTGCGGTCACGACGTGCACGTCGCCTGCCTCGCGGGCGCGGCGCGGCTGCTCGCCGGCGCGCGGGAGGCGTGGCGGGGCACGCTCGTGGCGCTCTACCAGCCGGCCGAGGAGCTGGGCGAGGGCGCGCAGGCCATGGTCGACGACGGACTCGCCGCGTTGATCCCGACGCCCGACGTCGCGCTGGGCCAGCATGTGCTCGCCTACCCGGCCGGGACGATCGGGCCACACGCCGGGCCGTTCCTCTCGCTCGCACAGAGCATCCGGATCACCGTGTACGGGCGGGGGGCGCACGGGTCGATGCCGCACCTGTCCGTCGACCCCGCCGTGCTGGTCGCCGCGATCGTGCTGCGGCTGCAGGGCGTGGTCGCTCGCGAGGTGACGCCGGGGGAGTTCGCGGTGCTCACGGTCGGACGGATGAGCGTCGGCTCGAAGAGCAACATCATCGACGACCGCGGCGTCCTCGACCTGAACCTGCGCGCCTACGACGGGGCCGTTCGGGACCAGCTCGTGAGTGCGATCGAGCGGATCGTGCGCGCCGAGTGCGCGGCGTCCGGCTCGCCCCGCGAGCCGGAGTTCGAGGCCCACGCGGGCTACCCACTCACCGACAACGACGCGGAGGCGACCACCCGCGTGACCGAGGCGTTCCGCGCCCACTTCGCGGACGCCGTCGGCGACTACGGCAGGCAGACCGCCAGTGAGGACTTCTCGAACGTGCCGCGCGCACTGGGCGTGCCGTACACGTTCTGGGGGTTCGGTGGCGTCGATCCGGGGGTCGCGCGCACGGCCGCCGAACGGGGCGAGCCGGTGCCGAGCAACCACTCGCCGATGTTCGCACCGGCGATCCGGCCCACGCTCGAGACCGGGACCGCCGCGGTGGTGGTCGCGGCCCTGGCGTGGTTGGGCGTGGACGGTGGGTTCGGGAGCGTGGTCTGATCAGTATCATGCCGCGGTGACCACGAACGAGCAGAGCCCGACCGCCGCGGACGCGGGGCAGCCCGAACGCCCCAAGGACCCGTTGGCCGTCTTCCGCAGATTTCCGACCGGCCTGGTGGTCTTCCTCGGCCTGATCGGCGCGGGTGGCGTGGCGCTGTTCCTCGCCAACAACGCCAAGGAGGTCGTGGCTCGGTGCGGCAACGAGGTGATGGTCGCCGGTGACATCTGCGAGACCAGGTCGCGTCGGAGTTTCAACACCACCACCTGGACCTATGAGGAGCGGCTGGCCTTCGCCGAGGCCCAGAACCAGGGGGCGATCGTCGCCGGCCTGGTGGTTGTCCTGATCGCCGTGATCGCGATCGCTGCGGTGGTCACCAGGTGGCGCCGCGACGTCGCGGTGGCCAACCAGCTCGCGAGCCAGGAGGCGCCGCTGACCGCCTTCGCCGACTCGACTGGGGTCGGGACGGGCTTCCTCACGCTGGTGGCCGGGCTACTCGGCGGTTTCGGTGCGTTCCTGGCCGTCGGTGCCTCCGGCAGCAAGGGCAGCCCCGTGGTCGGCCTCGTACTCGGTGGGCTCATGCTGGTCGCCGCGCTCGGGGTCCTCTGGGTCGGCCGGCCGAAGGGCTGCACCCTCGTCTGGGCCTACCCATCGGCGGTGCGCGTGGTGACCGAGAGCCGGGTCCACGACGTGCCCTGGCAGGACATGCAGTATTTGGCCACGCTCGGCAAGGACCGCAGCGAGTGGCTGTCCTGGGCCGGCCGCAAGAGCAGCCTGGGCATTCAGGACAAGGAGTTCTTCGCCGTCATGCAACGCACCATCAATGGTGCGGCCGCCGCCAGCGTGCGGCAGCGCTTCGAGGCGGGCGAGACGATCGACTTCGGCGACGTCAAGGTCAGCAGCAGCGCCATCGTCCTCAAGAAGAAGCAGTTCCCCGTGTCGGACATCCGCGGCATCACCGTGATGCGGGACAAGAACGGCACCTACTACGAGTTCCGTGACCAGCAGATCAAGGTGGCGGGGTCCGTGGGTGTGCAGACGGTGGCCAACTCGGACGTGCTGTTCGATCTCCTCGCCAAGCGCCTGAACATCACCTTCCTGAACAACTGACGGGCACAGTGGGGTCGGCGGAGTTGGGTCCAGCCTGCCTCGCGACCGTCCCGGAGTGAATTAGCCAACATGGACGGCACGTATCTCGCGGTGCTTTACTTAGGCAATGCTCACCTCTCCTACCGATGTCGACGCGCGCCCGGACGTCGTCAAGGATGACCGCCCCGCCTACCGTCCGTTCGCGGTGCGGGTGGCGAACATCCGCCAGTTGAGCCCGCACTTCCTCCGGTTGACCTTCACCGGCCCGGACGCGGAGTGGTTCGGCACCGATCGCCAGGACCAGCGGATCAAGGTCCTGATCCCGGACGAGAACGGTCACATCAGCGAGGTCGGCGCCGAGGATCCCGAGGTCATCCTCGGCGGCACTTGGTACGAGATGTGGCGCGCCCTGCCCGAGGAGGGCAGGTCTCCGTTCCGTACCTACACCGTCCGCGACGTCCGCCCGGAGCAGGGCGAGTTCGACGTGGACATGGTCGCCCACGGCGATGCCGGACCTGCCTCGCGCTGGCTCGGCCGCGTGCAGATCGGGGACCGGCTCGTGATCGTCGGACCGGATTCCCGGTCGAAGGACTCCGCGGTCGGCGCCGACTGGGCCCCGGGCACCGCCTCCGAACTCCTGCTCGCCGGAGACGAGACCGCCGCACCCGCGATCTGCTCCATCCTGGAGACCCTCCCGGCCGGACGGACCGCGCGCGCCTTCATCGAGGTGCCGACGCAAGGCGACGCGCTGGACGTCGACCTGCCCGAGGGGGCCACGATCACCTGGCTCGCACGGGAGCAGCACGATCACGGTCACCTGCTCGTGCCCGCCGTGAGCGCCTGGGTGCAGGCGAACGCCGCGGTCACCGGCGACTCGCTCGCCGTGGTCCCGCAGGCGCTGGACGACGTGGACGTCGACTCCGAGCTGCTCTGGGACTCGCCGGTGCTCCAGGTCCAGGCCATCGACGCGTGCGGCCGGGGCGAGCGGTGCGGTTCGGACTTCTACGCGTGGTTCGCGGGTGAGGCATCCGTGATCAAGAACCTGCGGCGGATCCTGGTCTCCGACGTCGGCGTCTGCCGTCGGCGGGTGGCCTTCATGGGGTACTGGCGTCAGGGCCGCGCAGAGGGCCAGTGAGTACGACCCACGCCAAGCCCACCGCTCGACCGGACACCCCGGACGTCGCCGAGGCGACGCCGGCTCCGCCGAGCGCGATGAGCCGCACCCGCGGGACCCGCCTGCTCGGCCTGGCGGCCGCCGTCGGGCTCCTCGCGCTGACCGTCGCGGCCAGCCTCGCGTTCGGCAACCGGGACATCCCGCTCGACGTGGTGTACGCCGCGCTCACGGACCGGGCGCCCGGGGACGTGCTGCACAACATCGTCTGGGACCAGCGGCTGCCGCGGACCTTCGTCGGGCTCCTGGTCGGCGCGGCGCTCGGTGTCGCAGGCACGCTGATGCAGGGCATCACCCGCAACCCCCTCGCCGACCCCGGCCTGCTCGGCGTGAACGCCGGGGCATCGCTGTTCGTCGCGCTGGCGATCAGTGTCCTCGGCATCACCAGCCCGTCCGGGTACGTCTGGTTCGCGTTCGCCGGGGCGGCCGCGGCGGCCGCGGTGGTCTACGCGATCGGGGCGATCGGACGGGAGGGTGCGACGCCGGTCAAGCTTGCCCTCGCCGGTACCGCGCTGACGGCTGGGATCACCTCGATCATCACCCTGATCCTGATCTCCAGCACGGAGACCACGAACGCGTTCCGGTTCTGGCAGGTGGGTTCGCTCGCCTCCCGGGGGACCGGGACCTGGGGCCTGTCCTGGATGTTGCTCGTGCTGCTCGCCATCGGCCTCGCCCTGGCGCTGCTGTCCGGACGCGCCCTGAACCTGCTGGCGATGGGTGACGACCTCGCCCGCGGGCTGGGCGCGAACCTCGGCCTCGCCCGCGGTGTCGCGGCCGTCTCGATCGTGCTGCTCGCGGGGACTGCGACGGCGTTGGCCGGGCCGATCGTGTTCGTCGGGCTGGTGGTGCCGCACATGATCCGCCCGCTCATCGGTGGGGACTACCGCTGGATCCTCGTGTACTCGCTGTTCGTCGGGCCGGCGCTGCTGCTAGCCGCGGACGTGGTCGGCCGCGTCATCGCCCGCCCGGGCGAACTCGAGGCGGGCCTGGTCGTCGCGCTGGTCGGCGCCCCGGTAATGATCGCGATCGTGCGCCGAGTGAAACTGGCCGGGCTATGAGCCGCGTCGAGCAGGTCACCAGGATCCCCGCACCGCCGGGCGTGCTGCGCGCAGCCCGTGCGCAGGCCGCCACGCGGGTGCGCACCGTCACGGTGGTCCTGATCGGCCTGGCCGTGGCGATCGCTCTGCTGACCCTCGTCTGGGACGGCCACGCCTCAGATCTGTGGAACCAGTTCCTCGGGATCTTCGGCGCCGGCAACGGCGACGGCGCTTTCACGATCACCAAGCTGCGCCTGCCTCGGGTGGTCCTGTCCATCTTGGTGGGCGTGGCGTTCGGCCTCTCCGGCGCGCTGTTCCAGTCCGTGCTGCGCAACCCGCTGGCCAGCCCGGACATCATCGGCATCAGCGGGGGAGCGAGCCTCGCGGCCGCGTTCGGGCTGCTCGTGCTCGGGGCCGGCGGCATCGCGTTGTCGGCGTTCGCGTTCATGGGCGCCATCGTGGTGGCGGCCGCGATCTACCTGCTCGCCTGGCGGGACGGGGTGTCCGGATACCGGTTCGTCCTCATCGGGGTCGGCATCGCGTTCGCCGTGAACGCCGGGATCGGCTACCTACTCACCCGGTCCGAGGTCAACGACGTGCGCTCGGCGCTGGTGTGGATGGTCGGCAGCATCGGGACACCGCCCTGGCGGGACATCGCGGTCCTGGCCGTCGGGATGCTCGTACTCGTGCCGCTGGTGGCCGTGACCGTCGGGCGGCTGCGGATCCTGCAGCTCGGCGACGAGACCGCCGGCGGGCTCGGCGTCTCGCCGGAGCGGGCCAGGCTCGCGGTGCTCGCCGTGGCCGTCGGCCTGGCTGCCGTCGCGACGGCGTTCGCCGGTCCGGTCGCGTTCGTCGCCTTCGTCTCCGCGCCGATCGCCCGTCGACTGCTGCCGACGGCGGGGCTCGCCCTGGTCCCGTCGGCGCTGGTCGGGACGGTGGTCGTGCTGGCAGCCGAGTTCACCGCGCAGAACGTGCTCGGCGCGCTCGAGGTGCCCGTCGGCATCGTCACCGGCGTCATCGGCGCGCCCTACCTGCTGTGGCTGCTGGCCACCTCGAACCGTGGAGGACGCGGAGCGTGAGCATTCTCAACATGACCACAGATCAGGGTGCGGCCGGCGACGGCACGCACGGGCCGCCGTCGGGCAGGGAGCAGGGGAGCGAGCCGAAGGCGGAGCACACCCTGCTCGCCCAGGGCCTGTCCCTGGCGTACGACGGCGCGCCCGTGGTGCACGACCTCGACCTGGAGATCCCGGCCGGCAGGATCACCGTGATCGTGGGCGGCAACGGCTGCGGCAAATCCACCCTGCTCCGGGGGATCGCCCGGCTGCTGCGACCGACGGCCGGTGCCGTGCTGCTCGACGGCACGGCCGTGCACGGCCGGCCGGCCAAGGACGTCGCCAGGATCATCGGGATCCTGCCGCAGAGCCCCACTGCGCCGGAGGGCATCACAGTCGCGGACCTCGTCGGCCGTGGGCGCTACCCGCATCAGGGCTGGTTCCGGCAGTGGACGTCGACCGATGACGCCGTGGTGACCGCCGCACTGGTGGCGACGGACACCCTGGAGCTCGCCGCGCGGCGCGTCGAGGAGCTCTCCGGTGGACAGGCGCAGCGGGTCTGGATCGCGATGGCGCTCGCCCAGGACCCGGACATCCTGCTCCTGGACGAGCCCACCACGTTCCTGGACGTGACGCATCAGCTCGAGGTGCTCGACCTGTTGCACGAGCTGAACCGGACCCGGGGCGCGACCGTGGTGATGGTGCTGCACGACCTCAACCTCGCGGCCCGGTACGCCGATCACCTGGTCGTGATGCAGGCGGGGCAGGTGCAGGCGATCGGCTCTCCTGCCGACGTGCTGACGCCAGAGCTCGTCGCGGCGGCATTCAACCTGCGGGCCCGGATCGTTCCCGATCCCGTGTGCGGCTCGCCGATGGTGGTGCCGATCGGTCGCTTCCACGGCAGTGACCCGGATCCGGTTTTGCCAGCACGCGAAGGCGCGTCTTAGGATAGGCAAGCCTAAGCGATTTGATCTCGATATGGTGCCCCTCCGGACGCCATCGCCCCCACACCCAATCTTTCTGAGGAGTCCCGTGTCTCGACGCCCGATCTACCTGGTGGCCGCCGCCACCCTGACCACCCTCGCGCTCGCCGCGTGCTCCGGCGGCGACGGGGGCGGCGACGACCCGACCGACGGCGGCAGCGCAGCCGGCGGGGACTGGGAGAACGTCACCATCGAGCACGCACTCGGCACCACGGAGATCACCGAGGCACCCGAGAACGTCGTGACGCTCGGCTGGGGCTCCACCGAGGCCGCGCTGGCACTCGGCGTGGTCCCCGCGGGCATCGAGGCGCAGACCTACGCCGTCAACGACGAGGGCCTGCTGCCCTGGGTCGCGGAGACGCTGGACGAGCAGGGCGCCTCGCCGACGATCATCCCGGCGACGGTGGAGGAGCCGGCGTACGAGGACATCGACGACCTGAACCCGGACCTGATCCTCGCGCCGTACTCGGGGATCACGCAGGAGCAGTACGACCTGCTCAGCGAGATCGCGCCGACGGTGGCCTACCCGGACGCGCCGTGGACGACCCCCTGGCGCGAGCTGATCACGATCGTCGGCCAGTCCCTCGGTCTCGACGAGGAGGCCGCGACGGTCATCTCGGACCTGGACGCCGAGGTCGCCGCGGTGGCGCAGGCGCATCCGGAGCTCGAGGGGATCACGGTTGCGGCGGTCTGGGACATCGGTGGCACGTTCTACGTCTACAAGCCGGCGGACTCGCGCGTGGACTTCCTGCTCGACCTCGGCCTGGTCAGTGCGCCGTCCGTCGAGGCACTGGACTCCGGCGGTGAGACGTTCGTGTACTCCCTGTCCTACGAGCAGACCGACCAGCTCGACGCCCAGCTCATCGTGAACTACGCGTCGACCGAGACCGAGGTCGAGACGTTCCTGGCCCAGTCCTATGCCCAGGCGATCCCGGCCGTGCAGGCCGGCGCGATCGCGAACATCACCGGCGACGCTCTCATCGCGGCGATGTCCCCGCCGACCGCACTGTCCCTGACCTGGGGCCTCGAGGACTACGCAACGACCATCAGTGAGGCCGCCGCGAACGTGCAGTAGCACCGCAACGGTGGTAGCGGGTCTCGGCTGTTCGGGGGAACGGCCGGGGCCCGCTTCCGCGTTCCCGTGGGCTGTCGCGGGTCAGGACAGGTCGAAGAATGCCGACGGCGGTGGTGGGGTCGACGGGTCTTGTCCGGTCCGTGCGTGCGCGGTCCGAAGGTGCGCCTCGATCCGCTCGGCGCACTCCTGTGGAGTGAGTCGGGAGGTGTCCACCTCGAGGTCGTAACGTCCGGGGGAGTGGACCGCGCGCTCCCAGCGCGTCACCGGGTCGTCGGCGCAGGTGCCCTTCGTGCCGGCGGTCACATTGGCTGCAGCGGGCGAGCCGGCGGCACCGCTCTCACCGCGGCCGCTGGCCACGCCGGCCACGCCGACGACACCGGTGCCGCCCCACGTGTCCCGACGACGCTGGCGCACGACGTCCACCGGGCAGCGCACGCCCACGTAGAGCACAGGCAGGCCCTGCAGGATTTCGGCCGCCTCGTGTTGGACCCCGAGGGGCGCGGAGTAGTCGTCGTGAAGGCCCACGTCGGTGACCACGTTCAGGCCCTGCTGGAGGTGCGCCGCGATCGACGCGAACATCGCGCGATAGGCGGCCACGACGTAGGGCTCCAGATCCGGCCGCTCACCTCCGGGCCGCAACCCGATGCCGGGCTGGCGACTCGCGGGCGTGGCGGTCTGAAACACGTCGACGCCGAGATTGAGCCACTCGCCATCGCAGCTCTCCTGGATCGCGCGCGCGATCGATGACTTTCCGGACCTGGGAACGCCATTGAGGATGACGACCGTGCTCATCGGAACCTTGCCGCATTGCGGGCCATAGCCCCAAGGTACGACATCCGCGCAGGCTCCCGTTCAGCGCTGTGGATCGACTGGCATCGGGGTGTCCCGGAGTTTGGTTTTGGATGGTTGGGACTGGCTGATGTCCCTGTATCCACAACGGAAATCGGGGTTCTTGCGCTGTCGGTGGAGCGTCCTAGAGTGGAGGTCAAGCAGTCAAACATACGTACGGAACGGTAGGCGTTTCGGACCCGAAACTTCGATGGGGAGGTGAGCACACATGGACGACACCACAACCACCACCGGTGGCCCCGGTACCCCTGGCAGCAGCGGCGGTGGCGCGGGCACCGGCGGTGGCCCGTCGGGGGCGGATGTGGCGCTCGCGTCCCGGATGCACCTGTCCCTGGCGGAGTTGATGGCCGGGTCGTTGGATGACCAGCTCATCGCGATCGAGGCCATCACCCAGTCCATCGCTACCGCTGATCCTGTTGCCGAGTCCGACCGGTACGGGTCCCGGTTCCTGGGCCACGCAGCACTACGGACCCACCTGATCACGCAGGCGTTGACCGGTGCCCAACTGGACTGGATGGGCGCCGAGGCCGAGGCCGGGACCTGGGACACCAGCAAGGGGTTTCGTACCTACCCGCACTACGTGGCCAAGACCTACGGCATCAGCGGTGCCAACGCCCGCCGCATGTCCACCCTGGCCACCGGTCTACGCAACAGCCTGCCCGCGACCCGCACGTGGCTGCGGACCGGGCAGATCGGCCTCGACCAGGCCCAGATCCTGCTCAAGGCCACCACCACCCAAGCCGCGGTCGACGGCCTCCAGTACCCCGCCACCCCCACCGACCCCGGCGCGCGCGACACCGGCACGACAGCCACCGATGCCACCGACGGCACCGCGGGCAGCGACGGGACGGACCTCACCGCGGCGAGTGGGGACGCCGGGAACACCGAGGGACCCGGTGCCGGTGAGGGTGGTGCCGGTTCGGCCGACGGCACCGTCCCGGTCGACGAGAGCGCCACCGACACTGCCGACGCCAGCGACGGGACCGACCCCACCGATACCTCCTCCGACGCCGTGGGTGGCACCGACACCACCGGCGCTGCTGGCGCGGGTGGTGGTCGGGTGCAGACGGTGGAGGAGTTCCTGCTGAGTAATGCCGCCACCCGGTCTCCGGAGGACCTGCGCAGGCTGGTCGATCACTTCGTCGCGATCGCCGACCCGGACGCCACCGACAAGGCGCACCGGGCTGCGGCCGACCGTGAGTTCTTGAATATCGACCGGACCATGGACGGCTATCACGTGGCCGGGTTCATGACCATCGAACACGGCCAGTACGTCCGCACGGCTCTGGAGGCGATCATGGGCAAGCCCGCCGCAGGTGAGACCCGCACCTCCGGCCAGCGCCGCGCCCAAGCGCTCAGCGACCTCGCCCACATGATGTTGGACCAGGGCAAGGTCGGCACCTCCGGATCCGTGCGCCCCCACCTCGGCGTCCTGATCAGCTACCCCGAATTCCTCGACGCCATCAACACCACCGACACCACCGACACCGCCAACGCAGCCGAAGCCGCGGAAGCAGCCGAGGAAGCAGTAGTTGACGAGGTACCCGGCGGAGCGGATGTGACCAGCCCGACGGCACCCCCGCGGCCGATCACCGACCCCCTGCCCGGCCTGGACACCACCGACCCGACCGACCCCAGCCCCCGCAGCGACGCCGGCCCGGCCGGCCCGGCCGCGACTGGCAAGGCGGCCACCCCGGCCCCGGCGAACGAGCCCGGCTCTCCCACGCAAGCACCCACCACGCCGACCGGGCCCAACACAGCAGATGCCACCGGGCCGACGAGCGACACGAGCACACCTGCGGAAGTACCCACCCTGCCGCGCCCAGGAGCGCCTGTAGACCTGGCAGGCGAGCCGGACGCTTCCGCGCAAGCCCCATCAAGCACGTCGGACAGGACCGGTGTGCCCGACTGCCAGTCGCCGCCCGTCGGGCCACTGGGCCAACCCACCACCGGCACCGGCACCGATAGCACCGCTGTGCCCCGCACCGACAGCACCGCCCTGCCCGGTGCGACCGGCACCGCTGCGCCCGGTGTCAACGGCACCGCTCTGCCCGGCACCGGGCGGGACTGGGCCGCCCTGCTCGCCGCGGGACCGGCGACGTTCATCGACAACACCGGCCCCGTCCCTCGCGACCTGCTCGACCGGATCATCGGCTGCGCCGGCGAGATCTACCGCATCATCTTCGGACCCGACAACGAAATCCTCAACCACGGCCGCGCCCACCGCCTCTTCACCGCCGCCCAACGCCGAGCCCACGTCGCCCGCGACCGCCACTGCGTCCACCCCGACTGCACCGTCCCACCCGAACGCTGCGAATCACACCACAGCACCCACTGGGCCAACGGCGGCAACACCGACCTCCACGACGGCGCCCTGCTCTGCTACTACCACCACGACTGGATCCACACCCACAACATCACCATGACCAGACGCCACGGGAAGTGGCACTTCTACAAGCCCGACGGCACCGAGATCCTCCCCACCCGAAACCCCTGGAACTGAGTATGAGCGGGCGTCAGAGGTTGTCGGCAAGCCGCAAGGCCGCTCGTCGATCAACGGCGCATCCACGCGACGGGGCATGATCGTGGCCATGGAGTTCTCAGAGGTGGTTCGCCGCCGCAGGATGGTGCGGTCCTTCACGGACGAGGCGATACCGGCCGAGGCGATCGAGACGATGCTGTCGAACGCGGTCCGGGCTCCGAGCGCCGGTTTCAGCCAGGGATGGGCGTTCCTCGTGCTCGACAGCCCGGACGAAATCGCAAGCTTCTGGCGCGTGACCACCCCGCCGGAGCGTGCGGTTGACTCAAGCGCCTGGCTGAGGGGCATGCGGACGGCGCCGGTGATCATCGTGCCGATGAGCTCGGAGTCGATCTACCGGGATCGGTACGAGGAGCGGAACAAGGGCGCCACGCCCCGGGACGAGCAACAATGGGCGGCACCGTACTGGCACATCGACACCGGCATGGCGTCGCTGCTGATCCTGCAGACCGCGGTCGACCTCGGTCTCGGAGCGTGCTTCTTCGGGATCCCGAAGACCCAGCACCAGGCTTTCCAGAACGCTTTCGGCGCACCGGCGACGTTCGAACCGATCGGAGCTATCGCCGTCGGCCATCCCGCCCCTGACGACCGACTCGGACTGTCGGCCCGAACTCGAAGGCGCCATCCACTCGCCGACGTCGTACACCGCGGCCGTTGGCAGTCGTCAGCGGACTTCAGCGCGGACTCTCGCAGCTAGGACTGGGGACCGTCGGTGCTGTGGTGCCGTCGATCCGGGCGCGTCGAGTCCGCATCGTTGCGTCATCGCCGTAGCGTCAGATCCGAGAAGTGATCGCACCGGACCTGCCCGGTCCGAGCGATCCCGCCTGCGAACGGAGCGTCATGGCGCTATCAGATGCCGAGGGTCTCAGCCTCGCGCTCGGGGAGGCACGAGCCGGACGCGCCGAGGGTGGCATCCCGATCGGCGCGACGCTCATCGCCGACGGCAAGGTCCTCGCCGTCGGCCGCAACCGGCGCGTCCAGCTCGGCAGCTCCATTCGGCATGGCGAGACCGACTGTCTGGAGAACGCCGGCCGGTTGCCGGCGACCGTCTACCAGCGAGCGACCATGGTGACCACGCTGTCGCCATGCGACATGTGCACCGGAGCAATCCTGCTCTACGGCATCCCACGGGTGGTCATCGGGGAGAACCGCACGTTCCTGGGGGGCGAGGATCTCCTGCGCGCCCGTGGCGTGGAGGTGGTGATTCTCGACGACCCGTCCTGCGTCGCGATGATGACGGATTTCATCGCCGCCGAGCCCGCGCTGTGGAACGAGGACATCGGCGAATGATGCCTCCGTCACTGGCCCGGCTGCGGAGCCCGGTGATGGTTCAGCGCAGGCCGGTCGTGGGCACGTCGACCGAGCCGTCGCTCGCCGTCGAGATGGCCTCGACGATGGTGTGCACCGGGGTGTCCAGGGCACCGGCGTCGATGACGACGCCACGTTCCTGCCAGCGTCGCCACCGCGCACGTTCGCGGAAGGATCGAGCGGAGCCTGGAGTTCTTGCCGTGACGCCGTCGGACAGCTGCAGCACCATCGCCGGAGTGCGCAGCCAACCCCGACCCGACTGGACCTCGACCGCTTCGATCGTGTGCCACGAAACGTGGAGCGGCGGATTGCTCAGCTCGATGCCGGTCCCGCGGATCACGAGGACGGGGCGTCCCCGGTTCCGGGACAGCCAGGCCTTGAGGGTAGTCACGAGCATCACGAAGACGGCCAGGCTCAGGACGAGCACGCCGACTCCGAGCGGTTGGTGTCCCCGGATAACCAGACCGACTCCAACGCCGACCCAGGCCACCAGGACGACGCCCAGGAGGCTTACCCGTGGACGGTAGGTCGCGATGACTGCCGCTGGCACGTTGTGCACGACGAGGTCCGTCCACGGCCCGGGATGGGACTGCCGGTCGGACGGCGACGGCGACGGCTGGTTCACGACGTGTCCTCCGAAGGTCGGCGACGGAGCGAGATTGACCACACCTCCGAGAAAGCGTATCGTAGTCAACGAATCGATTGATCAACGAGAGATTTGACGATGAGTGCTCGCGAGGACCGCCTGAACCGAGGCTTCATGGCCCTGGCCGATCCGGTCCGTCGTCAGATCATCGCTCGACTGAGTACCGGCCCGGCCACGGTGAACGATCTGGCCGCACCGTTCGAGATCAGCAAGCAGGCGATCTCCAAGCACATCCAGGTGCTGGAGCAGGCGGGTCTCGTGACCCGCACCCGGGACGCCCAGCGTCGTCCCGTGCACCTGGACGCCGCGGCGCTGGAGCAGCTCACGGCGTGGATCGACCGCTACCGCCTGCTCCACGAGCAGCAGTTCCGGGCACTCGACGCGGTGCTCGCCGCCAGCGAACGGACCACAGGCGCCGCCGCAGGACGCACGACCGCACAGCCCACATCCGAATTGGAGGAATCATGAGCAATGCAACCACCATCAGCGCACCCGCCGGCGTTCCCTTCATCGAGATCACTAGGGAGTTCGACGCACCCGTCGAGGCCGTCTATCGCGCCCACGCCGAACCGGATCTCGTCAAACAGTGGCTCGGGCCCCGCGGGTACGAGATGACGATCGACCGGTTCGACCTGAGCTCCGGTGGCGGGTACGCCTACACCCACGTCAACGGCGCCGAGGAGTACCGCTTCCGTGGCGTCTTCCACACCGCGCGCGAGAACGAACTCATCATCCAGACGTTCGAGTACGAGGGGTTCCCGGACACGGTCAGTATCGAATCGATGACCTTTGAGGCGCTCGAGGGTGGTCGCACCCGGCTCACCGGCCGCAGCGTCTATCCGACCCAGGAGGCCCGCGACGGCATGGTCGAGTCGGGGATGGAGTCCGGGGTCAACGACGGCTATGAACGACTCGACGAGCTTCTGGCCGGCTGACGGACGAGGGCTTGGCATCTAGTCGGAGTTGACCAGGGGTGCGGACAAGGGCCGGCGGCTCCGATGGCGAATCAGCCCGGCTGCGCCGTCGCGGATCGCGAATCAGCCCGGCGCCGGCGGCTCCACCGCCGCTGATGCGGGCGGCGAGATGAGACCACCCGCAACCGGCTGACGACACCCAGGAGGTCGGTTCGCGGGCAGCCGAACCTCCCGGATCGCTTACGCTGACAGGGCGCCCCAGCCACGAACGGCTGGGGCCTTCGCACCCGCCCTCCCAACCCTGGAGATCAGATGTTCCTGCTCGGCCCCGGTCCCATCCCAGCCACGTCGGAGGAGCTCAGCCAGCGCCTGACGGCGGGCCTGAGCGAGCTCATGGGCCTGGGCGAGGATGCCCCGATCAGGGTTGCGGCAACGCTCGCAGACGATGGGTCAGTGCCCAGCGTGCGGATCGACCTCAGCGGCGCCCGGATCCGCACCAGGGGCTCCGACCGTGGCGAGCCGACGTTCACCGACCGCCAGGCCACGGTCCTCGGTGACCTGCAGATCCAAGGGTCACCGATCACCGCCGAGGGGGTCCCGTTGACCGCCTCCGCACAGGTCCGCGACCTCCCGGTGGCGTGGCGCCACACGACCGAGGGCATCCTGTGGCTCTGGCCGGACGAGGACGCCGAGCGGGAGATCGCCCCGGAGGGTCATGCCGAGGCCACCGCGGTCATCGCGGACGTGACGGCGGCCCTGAAGGCGCGTGGGGCCGATGCCCTCGCACGCCGAGGTTTCACACTCAAGGACCTGACCCTGGACGTCCAGGCGACCTCCCCGAAGTCCGCGACCCTGCGCGCCGAGGCCACCGTCGGAAAGTCGATCCTGTCTGCCAAGGCGGTCCTGACCGGCGAGGCGGCGTTCGACGGCACGTCCCGGATGACGGTGCGGAACCTGAAGCTGACCAGTGGGAACCCCTTGGTCGCAGCGCTGCTGTCGGTCGCGAAGCGCTACACCGACGAATGGGACGGACGCACGGTCGACCTGTCCCAGTACGCCTTCGCGGGGGCCCGGGTGCGTGACGTGTCGATCAGCACCGAGGGTGGCGTCGTGCGCCTGAACGCGACCGCGGGAGCCTGACCGCGAACTGCTTCACTCTGGAACACCGACGGCGAGCGGAGGCGCGAAGCCACCACTCGCCGTCGGCTCCAGAGACGCCGTCAGTGGACGGCGACCGGTGCTTCGTGCGCCTCGTCCGACGCCTTCTCGGGCTCGTCCGGTCGACGGACGAACAGTGCGGCGACGATCACGACCAGCGAGAGCACGGCGCCGCACGTGAACGCGGTCTGGGTCCCGACGGCGGTCGCGTGCACCTCGCTGGCTCCGCCGTCCAGTGCGTTCACCTGAGCGACCGTCATCAGCACCACGAACAGGGCGGTGCCGGCCGCGCCGGCGAACTGCTGCAGCGTGCCGAGCACGGCGCTGCCGTGTGAGTACAGGCTCGGACGGAGCGAACCGAGGGCCGTGGTGAACAGCGGCGTGAACATGAGCCCCAGCCCGAGACTGAGCACGACGTGCGCCGCGAGCACCATGCCCAGAGGGGAGTGCTCGGTGAGCAGGGTCATCGACCACAGCGCTCCTGAGACGACCACTGCACCCGGCACCACCAGCGGCCGGGGGCCGTACCGGTCGTACAGTCGGCCGACGACCGGCCCGAGCAGGCCCATCGCGAGACCGCCCGGCAGGAGCATCAGGCCGACGGTGACGGTCTCGAGGCTGAGTACGTTCTGCAGGTACAGCGGCAGCAGGATGATCGTGCCGAACAGGGACATCATGAGCAGCGCCATCATGGTCAGGGAGACCGCGTAGCTGCGGGACTTGAACACACGCAGATCGAGCAGGGCTCGGTCATCACGTTGTAGGTACAACTGACGCAGGACGAAGAACACCAACGCCACGGCGCCACCACCGATGGGGATCGCGAGCGGGATCGGCGGCGCGTGCCGGGCGGCCTCACCAAGTCCGCTGAGGCCGAAGATCAGGCCACCGAAGGCGAACGCCGCCAGGACCACGGAAAGGATGTCGAGCGGCACGGGCTTCGGGGTGGAGACGTTCGGCACCCGCAGGGCACCGAGCACGAGCGCTGCGACGGCGATCGGCAGCACCAGCCAGAACAGCCACTTCCAGGGCAGGACTGACAGCACCAGGCCGGAGATCGCGGGGCCGACCGCCGGGGCGACGGCCATGACGATCGAGACGTTCCCCATGGTGCGCCCGCGTAGCGCCGGCGGCACCACGGTCATCAGCGTGGTCATCAGGAGCGGCATCATCATCGCGGTACCGCTGGCCTGGACGACGCGGCCCATGATCAGAAGCCCGAAGGTCGGCGAGATGGCAGCGATCAGGGTGCCCGCACTGAACAGAGTCATCGCGGCCAGGAAGATCGGGCGCGTGTTGAACCGCTGCATCAGATAGCCGGTGATCGGGATGACGACGGCCATGGTGAGCAGGAACGAGGTCGACAGCCACTGGCCGGTCGAGGCCTCGATGTGCAGATCCTCCATGATGTTCGGGATCGCCACCGACATGATCGTCTCGTTCAGGATGACGACGAACGAGGAGACGAGCAGCAGCGTGATCACCAGGCGGGTGGATGGTGCGAGCCGTTCCGGTGCCCCGGGCGGAGCGTGCAGTGGGGGAGTCTGGGCAGTTTCAGGCATGGCGAATCCAGTCGATCGACGTGTCCGGGGCGGGAGTTGAGTCTGCGTCATCAACACCGCTCAATCCAAGAACATTTCCGGACCGATGAACTTTATTTTCGGACCTCGACCGCTCCCGCCGGACGCCGACACCCGACCTTCGGACGGTGACTTTGGTCCGGTACGAACAACAGACGCAACCGTGCCCGGGCTGCAGTCAACGAAGGTGCTCGTCGGGTCTTCCGTCGGGACCGACGGCGAAGGTCAGCGACACCGTGGCCGGGCGCAACCATGGGTCATTGGTTCCGGCGGACTCGCGCGCGCCACGGACATTCTCGGCGCGATGGTGCAACAATCCGGACACCGGAGGGAGGACCGGATGCCGGAGGCACGCGACAGGGCCCAGGAGCCGTTGCAGGCGGATGCGTACGAGCTGTACGGCCTCCTGCCGGGCGAGTTCACGGCAGCGCGCAACACGCTCGCGGCCACGCTCAAGGCAGACGGCGACACGGCTCGCGCGGCTGCGGTCAAGGCGCTCCGTAAACCCGGGATGGCGGCGTGGGTCGTGAACACCATGGTGCGGAGCATGGACGAACGGCTCGGGCAGCTCTTCGACCTCGGCGCGCAGTTGCGGGAGGCCCAGGACGAGCTGGACGGCGCTCAGCTGCGAGCCTTGGCGACGAGTCGCCGCCGCCTCGTCGGGGCCGTGGTCCAGGAGGGCCGGTCGCTGTGCCGCTCGCTCGGTCAGCCGGTCAGCGAGGCGGTGGCCACCCAGGTCGAGAGCACGTTGCAGGCGGCCATGGCGGACGCGGACGCGGAGGCCGCCGTGCTCGGCGGGCTGCTCGTGGAGCCGCTGCTGGTGATCGGGATGGGCCCGGTGGACCTGTCCGGTGCCGTCGCCATCGAGGGCGCCGTGGGGACCCGGCGCGGCACGAAGCATCGCGCCGCGCCGCTGTCGGCCGTCGTCGAGCCCACGGGGTCAGCCGAGCAGGTCTCCGCCCGTCTGCTCGCCGAGGCACGGGAGGAGGCGGCCGAGGCCGAACGGAAACTGCGCCGGGCCACCGAGGCACACGCCAAGGCGAGCAAGCGCGCCGGCACGTTGCAGGCACAGGCCCTGCGGGTGCGCTCCCAGGTGGAGGAGCTCCGCCGGCAGGCGTTCGAGCTCGAGCACGACCTCGAACAGGTGGAGCGGGCGCTGGTCACCGCCGAGTCGGAGCAGGACGACGCGGAGGCCGAGCGGGAGCGGGCCGATGAGGAGGCGACAACGGCGCGCGCCGAAGTGGAGCGGTTGCGGCGTCAACGTCGGAACTGACGGCCCGACGATGCCGCCGGTGTGACCTGCGCGGCGGGGCACCGACTCGGTGCTGGTGACCTCCCGGACGGACACCGCCCACCAGGTTGCTCCCGCCTCGACGAGGGCTGAGTGCCGCCGTCCCCGCGAGCGGGCGAGAGAACGGCGGCGTCGCGCGGGGCAGATGTCCCCTGGGAGCACCCAGGCTCGCCCATTACCGTGGGGACAGCCGCCGGCGGCCGCGGCGGCAGCGGAGCGGACGGAGTGCAGCATGGGGATCCTCGACCGGTTGTTCGGGCGCGACGAGAACCCGCCCAGCCCGCCAACGCAGCCCGGCCCCATGGCGGCCGGCGGTCGCCAGTGGACCGTCCCTGTGTTCCGCAGTTCCAAGAACCCGGACAGCCGCCTCACCGATCCGCAGTACCAGCAGCCGGGCACCGGACAGCACAGCACCACCGGCAGCGCCGAGGACCGGCGCGCCATCGAGCGGTACGAGTACCTGCTCCGGACCGCGCCGCCCGGTCAGATCGAGCAGGCACACGCCGAGGCGTTCGCTTCGCTGACGCACTCGCAGCGGGAGGAGATCCAGGCGCGCCTGTTCGACGTGGCACCGGCCGCGGACCGGCCGGAGGACGGTTCGCCGGAGACGCTGGCGCGCTCGGCCACCCGCACGGAACTACGCCGGCCGGGTGCGCTGAGGCGCGCGTTCGACGACCGCGGCCAGGGCCACGGGTCATCGTTGCTGAGTTCGATCGCCGGTGCGTACGTCGGCACGGCGCTGGCGCAGGCCATGTTCGGTGTGGTGCTCGACGGCGGAACACCGGTAGGCGGTGACGGTCCGGGGGCGCATGGGCATGGCCCAGTGGGCGCGCATGAGCCCGATGGTGCCGACGACGGGTTCGAGGCCGGTCTGGTGAACACGGGTCCCGGTGGGGGCGAGGTCGGTGGCGAGGGCGCGAATCGCAATCCGGGCGTTGTGGACGACGAAGGCGCTGTCGGCGGCACACTCGACGACCAGGGCGTGGTCGGTCACGAGGGCGCGGTCGACGAAGCGACGCAGGAAGCCTTGGACACCGAGCCCGGGCCGGACCTCGGTCTTGGCGGCGGGTTGGACTTCGGGAGCGGCTCCTGAGGGGGGCGCCGACGCGCATTCCGATGCTGATCCGGGACTGATCGGCACTCCCGCTGCCCGGTCGCCGCGGCCTATGATCGCTGACGTGTCCACCGACGCTGCTGAGGCGGCACCCTCCGATCCACTGAACGATGCGCTCGACGTCTTCATGGCCGTCCGGCCACGGCTCTTCGGCATCGCCTACCGGATGCTCGGTAGCGCGAGCGAGGCCGAGGACATCGTCCAGGAGGCCTGGGTGCGCTGGCAGCGCTATGACCGGGACTCGGTGGAGAACCCGGCAGCGTTCCTCGCCACCACGACGACGCGCCTCGCGATCAACTCGGCCACCTCGGCCCACGCGCGCCGCGAGTCCTACATCGGACCGTGGCTGCCGGAGCCCGTGGACACCAGCGCGGACCCGGCCCTCGGTGCTGAGAAGGGGGAGGCACTGGAGTTCGCGATCCTGATGCTGATGGAGCGCCTGACTCCGATGGAGCGCGCCGCCTACGTGCTCCGGCAGGCGTTCGACTACCCGTACGAGACCATCGGAGGAATCCTCGAGCAGTCCCAGGCGAACGTCCGCCAACACGTCAGCCGGGCCCGCAAGCATCTCGCCGGCGAGCGGCGCGAGCGGGTCGACGCCGACGAGCAACGGCGACTCCTGGCGGCGTTCCTCGCCGCTGCACAGGCGGGGGAGATGACCGCGCTGGAGGAACTCTTCGCCGGAGAGGTGGTCAGCACCACCGACGGCAACGGCGTGAAGAACGCGGCGCGCAAGCTGGTGGCCGGACGCGAGTGGGTGGCGAAGTTCATCGCCGCGTTCGCGCATCACTTCTGGGTGGACACCGAGCAGGAGTGGGTCGAGGCCAACGGTGAGCCGGCGATCCTGGTCCGGCGCGACGGTGAGCCGTTGGTGCTCGTGTCGCTGAGCACCGGACCGGACGGCATCGAGCAGATCCGCTGGATGATGGCGCCCGCGAAGCTCGAGCGGATCGCCCAGGCAGGCTGAACTCGCTCCACCCACTGCCCGGTCTTCCGCTGCACTGTGCGCGACGTCACACCGCCGCGCACCTGAAACCCGTCACGCCAGGCAACGCTGCCCGGTCATAACTAGTGACACCCCGGGAGCGGCGGGCGATCGGCGTCCACCGGCGAGGGTGTGGGAGGCGCGAGAGACAGATGCGCAGAATCGTGATCGTCGGCGGCGGATACGCGGGCTTCTACACCGCGTGGACCTTGGAGCGCACGCTCCGCCCGGGCGAGGCCGAACTGACCGTGATCGACCCCCGGCCGTACATGACCTACCAACCGTTCCTGCCAGAGGTGGCGGCCGGCTCGATCGAGCCTCGGCACGCGGTGATCTCCGTCCGCAAGCGACTCCACCGCACGCGGGTGGTGGCCGGCAGCGTGACCCGGGTCGATCACGCGACCAGGACGGTGCAGGTGCACCCCGCCGCCGGTCCCGACCTGGAGCTCGGCTACGACGTCATCGCCATCACGGCCGGCGCCGTGACCCGGACGTTCCCGATCCCGGGCCTGGCCGAGCACGCCATCGGGCTCAAGCACGTCGAGGAGGCCATCGCCATCCGCGACCGACTGCTCGTCGCGTTCGACCAGGCGTCCGTGCTGCCACCGGGACCGGAACGCCGCGCCCTGCTCACCGTCGTATTCGTCGGCGCCGGCCTCGCCGGGGTGGAGGGCTTCGGCGAACTGCTCTCCCTGTCGACGGCGTTGCTCGCCGACTATCCCGAACTCACCGTCGCGGACCTGGACTTCCGCCTCGTCGAGGCGCAGGGCCGGATCCTGCCCGAGTTCACGGCCACGACCGCCGAGAAGGTGGCGCAGAGCCTGCGCGACCGCGGCGCGACGCTGCACCTGAACGCCCAGCTGACCTCCGCCGTCGACTCCCGTGTGGAACTGTCCGACGGCACGACCTTCGACGCGAACCTGATCGTATGGACCGCCGGCAACGGCGCGAACCCGGTCGTCGCGAACCACACCGACCTGCCCGTGGACGCCCGCGGCCGCCTCGTCGTCGGTGCCGATCTGCGCGTGGCAACGCCGGACGGCCCGGTCCCGGACGCCTGGGCGGCAGGTGACGCCGCGGCCGTGCCGGACCTCGCGGTCGACCGGCCGGACACCTACACCGTGCCGAACGCCCAGCACGCGGTCCGGCAGGGCCGGCGCCTCGGCCGCAACATCGCAGCGGTGCTGCGCGGACGAGCCCCCAAGGACTACGAACACCGCAGCCTCGGCGTGATCGCCACCCTCGGGATCGGGCGCGGGGTGTTCCAGTCCGGGCCGATCACGCTCACCGGATGGCCGGCCTGGCTCATCCACCGCGGCTACCACGTGCTCGCCGTGCCCACCTGGCACCGCAAGTTCCAGGTGCTCGCGATCTGGACCAGCGCGCACCTGTTCGGCCGGGACATCGTGTCCCTGCAGTCCGCCATGGATCCGCGGGCGGCGTTCGTCGGCGCGAGCGGTGGCTCCGGGAAGCGTACGGAGGGCGCCACCGTCGCCAGGATCGACCCGGAGGGCAAACCAAGGCAAGGAATGGCCGCCTGAGACCACCGAGGCGAGACTGACGGGACGGACGGATCCATCCCGTCAGTCCTCGCTTCGGAAAGGGCCAGCCGCCATGTCAGCTCCTCATCCCCAGCCCGCCCTCGGTTCTCGGTCGGCCCGGATCCTCGACGTCGACGGCCTCGAGTTCAAGGACTTGAACGGCAACGGCCGCCTCGACCCGTACGAGGACTGGCGCCTTCCCGTCGCGGACCGGATCGCGGATCTGATCGATCGGATGTCCACCGAGGACAAGGTCGCTCTGATGCTGATCACGTCCCACTACATGGGTGCCTCGAGGATCATCGCGGACCCGGAGCAGGGCCTGCTGAACACCCATGAGAAGTGGTCCGACACCAACTTCTGGGCGGCGGAGAGCTCCTCCACCTACCGCTTCGACCCGCCGGTCCTGGACTATGTGGGCTCGGCCAAGGCGATCACCGAGCTCGGGTTGCGGTACCTGATCATCCGGGACAACCCCACCTCCTACGACCTCGCCACCTGGGTGAACGCCCTCCAGGAACTCGCCGAGGGCACACCGCTCGGGATTCCCGTGGTCATGGTCTCCAACCCGCGCAACCACGTCTCGGACACCAAGCTGTTCGGGATCGTCGAGGCCAGTGACCAGATGTCGCAGTGGCCCGGGGAGCTGGGCCTGGCGGCCATCGGGGACCCGGACCTCGTCGAGGAGTTCGGGCGGCTCGCCGGCCGGCAGTGGCGTGCCGCGGGTATCACCAAGGGATACCAGTACATGGCCGACATCGTCACCGAGCCCCGCTGGTCCCGCGCCAGCGGCACGTTCGGGGAGAACCCGGAGCTGGCCGCGAAGCTGATCGCCGCCGTCACCCGCGGGTTCCAGGGCGCCGGCCTCGGTCCCGACTCGGTGTCGATGACCACGAAGCACTTCCCGGGCGGTGGCCCTCGCGACAAGGGCCACGACCCGCACTTCGAGCACGGGAGGTTCCAGCCGTACCCGACCGAGGGCAGTCTGTACCGCTATCACCTGCCGGTGTTCCGGGCCGCCATCGAGGCCGGGACCACGTCGATCATGCCGTACTACGCCAAGACCACGAACGCGATGTCCGCCCCGCAACTGCACGACGGCCGCTCGTTCGAGGAGGTCGGCTTCGCCTACGACAAGTACCTCATCACCGACGTGCTGCGCGGCGAGCTGGGCTTCACCGGGTACGTGAACTCCGACACCGGCATCTCCACGGGCATGCCCTGGGGGGTGGAGTCGCTGAGCCGCCCTGAGCGGTTCGCCAAGGCGATCGACGCGGGCGTCAACACATTCGCGGGTGACGGGAACCCGCAGCCGCTCCTGGACGCCGTCGCCCAGGGCCTGGTGACCACAGAGCAGCTGGACCACAACGTCGCGTATCTGCTCGACGAGATGTTCCGCCTCGGCCTGTTCGAGAACCCGTACGTGGACCCGGACGCGGCCCAGGCGATCGCCGAGGACCGGGAGATCCAGGCCCTCGCGGACTCCGCGCAGCGACGCTCCCTGGTGTTGCTGCGCAACGAGCAGGGCATGCTGCCCCTCACGCCCGACGGCGGCGCACCGGTCCGCCTCTACGTCGAGGTGTTCACCGGAACCGATCGCGCGGCCGAGCAGTCGCGCATCGCCGCCGAGGTGGCCGCCGCGGTGGGCGACGGCATCGAGGTGGTCGGTTCCCTCGAGGACGCCACGCATGCCCTCGCCTGGATCCGACCGGCGATGTCGCTGCTCAGCGACAAGCCGGACACCGAGCTCTCGATCGCGCTGGACGCCGAGACCGGCGTCGACGCCGACCGGGTTCTCGAGGTCGAGGCGACCGTGCCGACCATCCTGGCCGTCTCCTTCGCCAGCCCGTGGCTGCTCGACACGCTCGCCCCGGGCGCTGCCGCCGTCGTCGGGACGTTCGGCGTGCTCACCGACGCCCTGACCGACCTGCTCACCGGCGCCGTGACGCCGTCCGGGAGGCTTCCCTACACGATCCCGGCGAGCCGGGAGAAGGTCCTCGGCAAGGCCTCCGACATCCCCGGGGCGGACGAGCCGAACGGCTACGCCTATGTGGACGGAACCGGCGCGGAGTACGTGTTCGGATACGGGCGCACGTCCTTCTGACGGCGAATCGTCCCGGGCTGTCACACCGCGGGGCGCCGCTCGGTCCTAGTTGTCGACCGGGCGGGACGGCCCGCCCGGCGGACCCAGGAAGGCCTTCATCATGAAGATCGTCGTCATCGGCGGGACCGGACTCATCGGCTCCCAGGTGGTCACGCGCCTCACCGAGCACGGCCACGAGGCGGTGCCGGCAGCGCCGAACACGGGCGTCAACAGCATCACCGGCGAAGGCGTCAAGGAGGCCCTGGCGGGTGCGGACGTGGTGGTTGACGTGTCGAACTCGCCGTCGTTCGCCGACCAGGACGTGCTCGACTTCTTCACCACCTCGACCAACACCCTCATCGCCGCCGCCAAGGAGGCCGGGGTGGGCCACTACGTCGCGCTCTCGGTCGTGGGTGCCGACGAGCTGCCGGACAGCGGCTACCTGCGTGCGAAGGTGGCCCAGGAGTCACTCATCGAGAACTCCGGGCTGCCCTACTCGATCGTGCGGGCGACCCAGTTCTTCGAGTTCCTCGCGCGGATCACCGATGAGGCGACCGAGGGCAACCAGGTTCACCTGCCGACCGCCTACTTCCAGCCGATGGCGGCCGCGGACGTCGCCGCAGTCGTGGGCCGGACCGCGGCCGGCGCGCCGCTGAACGGGCGGCACGAGGTCGGTGGCCCGGAGCGGTTCCGGATGGCGGACCTGGTCCGCGGCGCCCTGGCCGCGAAGGACGACCCGCGCGAGGTGATCTCGGACCCGGAGGCGCAGTACTTCGGCACCGTGCTCGGCGAGAGCTCCCTGGCCGCGACCGCCGAGGACGCCGAGATCGCACCTACCCACCTGGCGGACTGGTCCGCGGCCCGAGCATCAGCGGGCGCCACGCCGCGCTGACGCCCTGCTCGCCAAGGCTGCCGGCACCGGAGCACGAGTGTTTCGGGGCCGACTCGCCCGTCCCGGCCGAGCACAGGCGATCGGAGGGGGTCGCCGACGTGGCAGGGCCTGGGGGTAGTGGCAGGTTCCGGGTCAGGTAGCGACGTCGGCCGTCCCGCTCGCTTCGCCGAGCCGGACGCGGGTGCCGAAGGGATCCGCAACGAGCGAGACCCGCTCGCCCCATGGTTGGTCCGCCGGAGGTTCCAGTACCGGGGCACCGCGGGCCGCCAGGGCCCCGGTCACTGCGTCGACATCGTCGACGTAGAACCAGAGCGCGAACGGTGCCTGCGCGGCGTGGCCGCGCGGACCGTCGGCGAGGCCGATCCCGAGTTCGGAGCGGCCGACCTGGAGGGACACATACACCGGCTCGCCCTGCCCCTCCGGCGGGAACCGGTAGGTGAGCCGGCCACCGAGCCCGTCGCGGTAGAAACCGAGCGCAACACCGATGTCCTCGACCTCGAGGATCGCGAACGCGGACTCGATCATGCGCGGGCTCCGATCGGTGAGAGGGCCGCCTCCGTCACGAGGTTACCGCCGTGAGCCGCACCCGGCGAGGGTGGCCGGCCCGTCACGGCCGGGTCGCAACTGTCCCGAGCGCCGGACCCGCCGGCCGTGCAGACGCGTCGACGATGCGGATGAACACCATGATCCAGCCGAAGATGATCACGAACGCGGTCAGCTCGAAGGCCGTGAACACGATGGTGCCGAGGAAGAAGGCCACCGCCGTCCCGGCGAGCACCGCGACCATCACGGCGGTCACGAGGAAGAACTGGGTCGGCAGCCCGCGAAGCAGGATCGGGGACCCGAGCAGCAGCACCCCGAACGCGAGCACCAGGCCCCAGGCGAAGACGTCGTGCAGGTCCTGGCTCACCGGGATCGACACGATCCCGACGCAGGACAGCATCAAGCCCATCACGACGAAGGCCGCCGCGATCACCCGTGGCGCGAACGCGTAGACGAGCACCCCCGCGCGGCACAGCGCCCGCAGGTTCCGGTGCAGCGACAGCGCGAAGCTCGTGACCAGCAGCCCGGCGATCGCCAGGGTCATGTTGAACAGCCCGCTGGAACCGTCGCCGAAGCTGCCGAGCTGACTGAAGTGGTACTCCCACCAGCGCGGATCCTGCGCGGTCGCCATCGAGGTGAAGGTCCCGATCGTCAGGAACATCACGAGCAGGCTCGCCAGGCGCACGGTCGAGGTGGACAGCACCGACAGGTACACCCAGTACGCGACCAGCCCGGCCGCCAGCGCGAGCGCGCCGGCCGCAAGGACGGAACCGAGCGCGAGCCCGCGGAAGCTCTGCTGCAGCAGTGCGAACGCGCCGATGGTGAGCAGGCCGGCGATCGCCGTGTGCACCAGCACCACGCCGAGCACGTCGAGGACCTTCAACCACGGCCGCAGGGTGTGCCGCCACTGCCGCCCGGGTAGGTTCCAGGAGCGCAGGTACCCGGTGACACCCGCGGCGGCGGCCACGAATGCGCACACCGCCAGCGCGACGATGCCGATCGAGAACTCGCCCCAGAGCGGCGTCGCCCTGCCGTGGAAGACGATCAGCCCGGCTATCGCCGCGACCGCAGCGGCGACGACCGCCGCGATCAGGGCCTCGGTCTCGCCCCGTACGTACCGGACGTGGTCGGGGTCGATGCCCGACGGCGTCGGCTCGCTCGCCGGGGTCGACTCGTCGTGCGACGGCCGTCCGGGCGCGGAGGTGCTCACCCGAGCATCATGTCAAACGCCTCCGACGGGACGCGGACCCGGTCAGTCCCGGCGGAGCTCGACCAGGACCTCGTAGTGGTCGGTCTGCGGGAACATGTCGAGCAGTCGCGCACGCCGCGGGCGAAGCGAGGGCATCGCGGCGAGGTCACGGGCGAGGGACTCGGCACGACAGCTCGAATAGAGCACGCTCCGGACTCCTGACGACTCGAGCCAGCCGGCAAGCTCGGGTCCGATCCCGCGGCGGGGCGGGTTCACCACGACCAGATCGGGGACCCCACGAGTGGAGTCGGCGGACCCTTGCCCGAACGCGAACTCGCCGGCGTCCCCGACGACGAACTCCACGCCGGTCAGACCCGCCTCGGCCGCGCTACGCCGGGCGCTGGCGACGGCCTCCGCGGAGGTCTCCACCCCGATCACGGACCGACCGGGACCGGCGGCGTGCAGGGCGAAGCCACCGACGCCGCAGTACAGGTCCCACACCGACTCCGGCGCGATCTGCTCCAGCCACTGCGTGGCCTGGCGATACAGCGCGGCGGCCACATCGGTGTTCGTCTGGAAGAAGCTGCGCGGGCGCAGGTGCAGCCCGAACCCGTTGACGACCATCGGCAGGGACTCCTGCTCGGTCAGGATGATCTCCTCGGCGCCCTCGAGCACGGCCTTGTGCTCGGGGTGGATGTTCGCCGACACCACCGCCAGTGTCGGCAGCTGCTCCTGCAACCAAGGCAGTTGGGCGCGGATGCGCCGAAGTACCTCAGCGGTGCGGACCACGAAGCGGACCATGAGTTCGCCGTCGGGCGAGGCGGTGACGATCACGTACTTGAGCTGGCCGCGCCGGTGCGGCACGTCGTACGGCTCCAGCGCGGCCCGGGTGATGAACCCCGCGAGCGGCGCGAACGTGGCGGCCAGGTTAGCCGGATAGAGGCCGCAGTCCGAGAGGTCAACGCCGTGCCCGGCGCGGTCCAGGATGCCCAGCGTCGGCGCCGCGACGGTGCCGCCGACCACCATCTTCGCCTTGTTCCGGAAGCCCGACTCGGCGCTTCGCACAGGATCGGTCCAGGCCATCGGGAAGTCCGCGAGCACGTCCCGGCAGTGGGCCTGCTTGTCCGCGAGCTGGGTGCCGTAGTCCTGGCCCATGAGGGTGCAGGAGCGGCACCGGCCGGCGTCGAAGTAGGAGCACTGCATCAGGTGGTCAAGCGTACGGCCGCGCGGACCTGTGCCGCGCAATGCCGCCGGAACTAGGCGAGCCCGCCCACGTACACCCCGGCGGCGCGCAGCTCGGCGATCCCGGGCAGGCTCGGCCCCGCGCCCGTCACGTCGACGCCGGTCAGCACCGGGAGGGTGGTCAGCGGCCCGACGTCCGTGAGCGGGTTCTCGCCCAGCCACAGCTCGGTCAGGGTCGGGAACACGGGGATCGACGTCAGGTCCGCGATCTGGTTCCCGGAAACGTCCAGCGTCCACAGCTGGGGGAGCGGTCCCAACGCTCCGAGGTCCGTGACCGCGTTCCCGGACAGGTCGACGTTGGTGAGGTGATCGTGACCCGCGAGCGGGCCGACGTCGGTGATCGCGTTGTCGCCGAGGTCCACCTCGTTCAGGTTGCCCATCGACGCGAGCGGCCCGATGTCGTTGATGCCGGTGCCGCGCAGGCCGAGGTAGGCGAGCGTGTTCTGCCCCGCCAGCGGTGAGAGGTCGACCACTCGGGTCCCGGAGGCGCCGAGGTTCGTCAAAGTCGCAAGTGCCGCCAGCGGCGAGAGGTCACTGACCGGGTTGTCGGTGATCACGACGCCCCAGAGGTCCAGACCCGCCAGCGGGGTCAGGTCCGTGACGGCGTTGCCGGTGACGTCCAGGCTGGACAGCTCGGTCAGCCTGTCGAGCCCGGACAGGTCGCTGATCGCGGCCGGGGCCGAGGTCGCGTCCGGCGTCGCGGTGTCTGGCGCGGTGGGATCTGCCGTCGTGGTGTCTGGCCCGGCGGAACCGGGGAGCCCGGGTCCGGGGCATTCCAGCGAGAGGACGTCGGCCAGGTCCGCGGCACTGACTTTGGCGCCGGTGTCGCTCACTCCCATGGTCTGCGCCACGCATCCCGCCAGCGCCGGGTCGGGGAACACCTCGGCGACGACGAGCCGGTCCCCGCGGTCGGTCCAGAGCGCGACGGCGCCCCCGACGACGAGCACGACGGCCACCCCGGCGGCGACGATCCGCGCGCGCGGATGCGGCTGCGTATCGACCCAGCCGGACTCCGCGACAGGTTCGACAGGTCCCGGTTCGTCGACGTCGGCACCGGTGACCGGTGCCTGGGCACCACTGGTCCCTGTGACCCCCGCCACCCAGGGCACGCCGAGCGCGAGCAACCCGGCGACGGCGATCACGACCGCCGTGACCAGGCCGGTGGCGTCCGTGAGCCATGCGGTGCCGGCCCTGACCCGCCAGATCGATGCCGCGGCGAAGGAGGCGGCGAACCACAGCGTGGTCAGCGCCAGCACCCCGGTGGACGAGCGCACCCAGACCCGTTCCCGGCGGGCCACACCAACCGCCGTGACCGCCCACGCCGCGGCCACCCCGACCAGGCCGAGGGGCGCCGTCGCCGTCGTGGCCCGGGCCAACTGCCGCCAGTCCCCGGATGCGAGCCGGAGCCCGAGGAATCCGTCCGTCGCCGCGAACAGCAGCCCGGTCCCGGCCAGCACGATGCCGGCCGCGAGAAGCAGCGACGTCGAAGCGCCCGGCGCCCGCCCGCGTGACACGGTGCGTGCCGCGATCGCCAGGACGAGCGGGGACAGGCCGACCGCGGCGATCAGGAGCAACTCGGGGAGGCCGGCGGCGATCGGCGCGATGGCGGCGAGGCGGAGCACGGACAGGATCACGGCGAGAGCGGCCACCAGGCCGGCTGCCACCCACCAGATGGTCTTCAGGGGCACGCCGACACGCTAGCCGTTGGATGTGGTGGTCCGGTGTGCGGCCGGGCACGGACCCGGGAGTGTTCCGGAGCATTCAGGAAGGGTTCGGACGATGGTCCTATGGCGTTCCGGGTGCAGCCTGGGAAACTGGCCCAGGAACGGTTGCGGCCCGAGCGAGGGGAAACACCATGCAGGCGGAGCGTCCGAGCCAGGCCGACGCGGGGCGAGCGACTGGTCCGGGGCAGCGGGTTCCCGGCCCGGATCCGACGGTCACCGATGCGGTCGCGGTCGCTGCGACGCTGGACGTGGACCCCGCCCTCGGGCTCACCAGCGCCGAAGCCGCACGCCGGCTCGCGGCGGACGGGCCGAACGAACTGCGATCGGCGCCGGCTGTCCCGTTGTGGCGGAAGATCCTGGCCCAGTTCCAGGACCCGCTGATCTACCTGCTGCTCGTCGCGGTCGTCATCTCGCTGGTGGCGTGGCTGGTGGAGGGCGCTCACGGCCTGCCGATCGACTCGATCGTGATCACCGCCGTCGTGGCCCTGAACGCGGTCCTCGGCTTCGTCCAGGAGAACAAGGCCGAGAACGCCGTCGCCGCCCTGGCGCAGATGACCGCGGTGGCCTCGACCGTGCTCCGGGACGGGGAGCTCAAGTCCGTGCCGTCCGCCGATCTGGTCCGCGGGGACGTGCTTGTGCTCGGCGAGGGCGACGCCGTCGGCGCCGACGCCAGACTGCTCCGGGCCAGCGCGCTGCGGATCGCGGAGGCGTCGCTGACCGGGGAGAGCGAGGCGGTCCTGAAGGATCCGGCCGTGCTCGCGGAGCCCGCGCCGCTCGGGGACCGGCTGAACATGGTGTTCAAGGGCACGGCCGTCGCTCAGGGGACCGGCCGTGCCATCGTGACCGGAACCGCGATGGACACCGAGATGGGCTCCATCGCGGACATGCTCGACGCGACGGTCGAGGAGGACAGCCCGCTCGAGAAGGACCTGGACGGGGTGTCCCGGCTGCTCGGTCTCACGGTGATCATCATCGCGATCGTGGTCATGGTGGTCACGGCCCTCGTGAACCAGGTCAGCACCCCCAGCGAGTTCGTGACCGTGCTGCTGCTCGGTGTCTCGCTGGCAGTGGCCGCCGTTCCCGAAGGACTACCGGCGATCCTGTCCGTGGTGCTCGCCATCGGCGTGCAGCGGATGGCGCGAGAGAACGCCGTCGTGAAGCGGCTGCACTCGGTGGAGACCCTGGGATCCGCCTCCGTGATCGCCTCGGACAAGACCGGCACGCTCACGAAGAACGAGATGACGGTCGAGCGGGTGGTCACCGCCTCGGGTCGGGTCGAACTGACCGGCGTGGGCTACGCGCCCGACGGCGAGGCCCTCACCGAGGGCCTGCCGGTCACCGACACCGCGCTGCTGCACGAGGCGCGCATGGTGCTGGGCGGCGGGTCGCTGTCGAACGACGCGCAGCTGACCGAGACCGGTGGCACCTGGCAGATCCAGGGCGATCCGACCGAGGCCGCGTTCCTCGTGGCCGCCTACAAGCTCGAGGGCACCAGGGACGCCGTCGCCGAGTTCCAGCGCGAGGCCGAGGTGCCGTTCACCTCCGAGCGCAAGCGGATGACCACCCAACAGTTCCGTGCCTCGGAGGACGCGCACGGCATCGTCACCAAGGGAGCCCCGGACGTGCTCCTGGGCCTGTGCAACCGGGTCCAGGTGGGCGAGGAGGTCGTCGAACTGACGGCGCAGCGCCGGGCCCAGGCCCTTGCCGACGTCGAGGACCTCTCCGCCGCGGCCCTGCGCACCCTGGGTGTCGCCTACCGGCGGCTCGACGAGAAGGACGACGACGTCCTCGACGAGAGCGACGAGCGGGACCTGATCTACCTCGGCGTGGTCGGCATCATCGACCCACCGCGACCGGAGGCCGCGGTGGCGGTGCGCGAGGCGCAGCGCGCCGGGATCCGGACGATCATGATCACCGGGGACCACCCGAGCACCGCGGCCCGGATCGCCGCGGACCTCGGCATCGTGGAGAGCGGTGCGCGCGCCGTCACCGGGGCCGAGCTGGACGAGCTCGACGGCGAAGGACTGCGGGACGTCACCCGCGAGGTCAGCGTGTACGCGCGGGTCGCGCCGAAGAACAAGAACGACATCGTCGACGCGCTCCAGGCCGACGGCCAGGTGGTCGCCATGACCGGCGACGGGGTCAACGACGCGCCCGCTCTGAAGTCCGCGGACATCGGCGTCGCCATGGGGATCACCGGGACGGAGGTCACCAAGGAGGCGAGCAAGATGATCCTCGGCGACGACAACTTCGCCACGATCGTCTCCGCGGTGCGCCAGGGCCGGGTCATCTTCGAGAACATCAAGAAGTTCCTGCGCTACCTGCTCTCGTCCAACATGGGGGAGGTCTTCACCGTCTTCCTCGGCGTGGTGTTCGCCGGTGCCATCGGTCTGACGGACGCCTCCACCGACGCCGTCGTGGTGCCGCTGCTCGCCACCCAGATCCTTTGGATCAACCTGGTCACCGACTCCGGGCCGGCGCTGGCGATGGGGGTGGATCCCGAGGTGGACGACGTGATGGCGCGGCGGCCCCGGCCGCTCACCGAGAAGATCATCGACTCGCGGATGTGGATCGGCATCCTCAGCGTCGGGCTCGTGATGGGTCTGATCACGCTGCTCACGATCGACATCTTCCTGCCCGGGGGTTTGATCGCGGGCGGCGACGATACGCTCGACGTGGCCAGGACCGCCGGGTTCACCACGCTGGTGCTCGCCCAGTTGTTCAACGCGTTCAACTCCCGGTCGGAGACCACGAGCGCGTTCTCCCACGCGTTCACGAACAAGTGGCTGTGGGGGGCGGTCGCGTTGGCGTTCGTGCTGCAGCTGGCGATCGTGGAGATCCCGTTCCTGCAGGTGGCCTTCGGGACCGCGTCGCTCGACCTCGCGCACTGGTTGGTCTGCCTCGCGATGGCCTCGTCGGTGCTCTGGTTCGACGAGATCCGCAAGGTGGTGCTGCGGGCGAAGGACGCACGCAAGGGCTGACGCGGTCGACGGCGGACGGCTGGGTACCGCGGACGGCGGTGGGCGGTCGTGGGTTGCGCGGTCCCGGCTGGCAGACTGCGGGACGTGCCCCCCGAACCGATCGCCCGGCTGCTGGCCACGCCACCGGACTACCCGGTCGTGGCCGGGCTGCCCGACGTCGTCGCTGCCGCCCGCCACCGAGGCGTCGCCGTCGTGCAGGCGCCGCCCGGGACGGGCAAGACCACGCTCGTGCCGCCCGCGTTGGCGGCAGCCGTCCCGGGCCGGATCGTGGTCACCCAGCCCCGTCGGATCGCGGCGCGGGCGGCGGCGCGACGGTTGGCCGGGCTGCTCGGCGAGGGTCTCGGCCAGACCGTCGGGTACAGCGTGCGGGGCGATCGGCACGTCGGCCCAGGCACCCGGATCGAGTTCGTCACCACCGGTCTGCTGTTGCGCCGCCTGCAGGCCGACCCCGACCTACCAGGCGTCGGCGCCGTCATCCTCGACGAGGTTCACGAACGGCAGCTCGACGCGGACCTGACCCTGGCCCTGTGCGTGGACGTGCGCACGAACCTGCGCGAGGACCTGCCCGTGATCGCCATGTCCGCCACGGTGGCCGCCGAACTGACGGCGCAAGCCCTCGGCGGGACCGACCCCGCCGGCCCGGCGCCCGTGATCACCGTGCCCGGCATCCTGCACCCGGTCAGGGAGCACTGGAAGCCGCCACCCACCCGGGTGGCCCGCACGGACGAGCGGGGCATCACCAGGCCCTTCCTCGAGCATGTGGCCGCCACCGCCCGCATGGCACTGGCGGACACCGACGGCGACATCCTGGTGTTCGTCCCCGGCGCCTACGAAGTGGACACGGTCTGCCGGTCGCTCGCCGGTGCCGGCGGCGTCGGAGCCGACGTGCGGCCGCTGCACGGCCGCCTCTCGGGCGAGCAGCAGGACCTCGCCCTCAACCCGGGTCCGCGGCGGCGGGTCGTCGTGTCGACGGCGGTGGCCGAGTCCTCGTTGACCGTGCCCGGGGTGCGGGTGGTCGTCGACGCGGGCTTCGCCCGCCGGCCGCGCACCGATCACCGGCGCGGCCTGGCTGGGCTGGTCACCACCTGGGCGAGCCGTGCGGAGACCGAGCAGCGCGCCGGCCGCGCCGGGCGGGAGGGACCGGGGGCGGTCTACCGGTGCTGGTCCCAGGGCGATCACGCCCGGCTGGATGCGCACCCGGTGCCGGAGATCCAGACCGCCGACCTGACCGCGTTCGCCCTGGAGCTCGCCTGCTGGGGCAGCCCCGACGGCGCGGGCCTGGCCCTCCTCGACGAACCACCGCCGACGGCGCTGGCGGCCGCCCGCGAGACGCTCACCGGACTCGGCGCGCTCGACACCGACGGGCGGCTCACCGAGCGCGGGCGGGCCATCTCGGCGGTCGGCACCGATCCACGGCTGGCGCGGGCGCTCCTCGATGCGAGTGCCGCTGTCGGCGCTCGGCGCGCTGCGGAGGTGGTGGCCATGCTGGCCGAGGACACCCGCGCCCCCGGCGGTGACCTCGTCGCCGCGCTACGTGCCCTTCGGCGCGGCGGTCCCGCCACGCGTGCCTGGCGGGACCAGGCAGACCGGTTGGCGCGGCGGGTCGGAAGGCGGCCGGGCAAGCCAGCCCTGCGGTCGACCGCGGCCGGCGAGACGCATGAGCCCACTGCCCGCGAGGCGCGTGAGCCCGCTGCGGCCGGCGAGACGCATGAGCCCGCCGCGGCCGGCGAGACCTCCAAGGCGGCTGGCCGCGGCTCCCCGGGTGCACGCGCAACCACGACCGGGGCCGCGCAGTCGGCCGGCCTCGGTGGCACGGGTGCGGGCGACAGGCGAGGTAGCGGCGTCGAGCCGCCCGGGCTCGCCTTCGGTGGTGACCTCGCCCTCGGTGACGACCTCGCCGTCGGGCTCGTGGTCGCCTTGGCCCACCCCGACCGGATCGCCCGACGTCGCCCGAACTCGACCGCCTACCTGATGGCGTCCGGCACCGGCGCGAGCCTCCCGGACGGTGCCCTGGCCGGCCTCGAGTGGCTGGCGGTGGCCGACGCGGACCGGACACCCGGGCGACGGGACGCGACCATCCGATCCGCAGCGCCGCTGGACGCGGACCTGGCTCGCCTGGCGGCGCCGGCGCTGCTCCGGTCGCAGACGCGGGTGACCTGGGAGCGCGGCCGCGTCGTCGCCCGGCGCGGTGAGTGGCTCGGCGCCATCGAGCTCTCCTCGGCCCCGGTGCCCGACCCTGCCCCCGAGCTCGTACGCGCCGCCGTGCGGGAGGGCATCGCGGCCGAAGGGCTCGGCGTGCTGCGCTGGACGGACGCGGGCCGCGCCCTGCGGGCAAGACTCCGGTTCCTCCGTGCCGCGATGGGGGAGCCGTGGCCGGACGTCTCCGACGAGGCACTGCTGCGTGGCCTGGACTCCTGGCTGGGCCCCGACCTGGCCCGGGTCCGTGGCACCGGTGCACTGGCCCGGATCGACACCCTCGCCGCGCTGCGGCGGCTGCTCCCGTGGCCGGAGGCGACGCACCTTGAGGAGTGGGCGCCCGAGCGGGTCAAGGTACCGAGCGGCTCATCGATCCGGGTCGACTACTCGGCCGATCAACCGGTCGTCGCGGTGAAGCTGCAGGAGGCCTTCGGCTGGCACCCGCCGCTGCTCGCCCGCGGACGGGTCGGACTCCTGGTGCACCTGCTTTCGCCGGCCGGCCGGCCGGCCGCCATCACCGGGGACCTGGACTCGTTCTGGGACACGGGGTACCCGCAGGTGCGCGCGGACCTGCGCGGCCGCTACCCCAAGCACGCGTGGCCCGAGGACCCGCGTACGGCAACGGCACACCGGGGCACCTCCCGGCGGTCCTAGCGGCGCGGATGCCGGCACCGGCACCGGCAGCGGCAGCGGCGCCGGCATCCGTCCGGGCGGCCCAGTGGACGATCGGTACGGCAGTCGTCATCCGGAGGATGAACGGACGGCGTCGGCGGCCCCTGGCCCGGGGTCCTGTCCACGATCCGGACGAAATGGTCGCGCGCGCTCGTGCGCCGGCGCGCCGTCCTACGCTCGACGGCGTGAGTGAGGACCTGCTGCTACGTGCCGCCGCCATCGTGGTGCTTCTGGCGGTCGCGAGCGTCGGCTGGCGGCTCGCGACCCGCAGGCGCGGCGAGCTGCGCCCGACTCACGCGAACCGTACCGCCACGCGCGGCAGGAGAGACCGGCGCAGCCGCGGCACGACCGAGGGATCGCAGACGCTGGAGCGGGTACGCGAGGTCGTCGCTGTGACGCCTGGCACCGGTGCCACGGTGGTGCAGGTCTCCTCCGAGTACTGCAGCCCGTGCCGTCGCAGCGCCGGGCTGTGGTCCGAGCTGGCCGCCTCGGAGCCCGCGCTGTCCTTCGTCGAGGTCGACGGCGGCGCGCACCTCGACCTGACCCGGCGGTTCGCGGTCCTGAGCACGCCGACGTCGCTGCTGTTCGACTCGACCGGCGCGTTCGTCGGCCGGATCGGTGGCGCGCCCACTCGCGCTCAGGCGGCCCGCGCACTCCAGAGCCTCATCGAGGGCAACCCTGGCGCCGGCGCACTCATCGACGCCCGTCCGAGACCAGGCACCGCATCCCGCACCGCCACTGATCAGATCGGAGCACCTCGATGACGACTGCCCCCGACGACACCGAACGAGCCGCGGGTATCGACCCACGCGGACCCAGGTTCGGCGCCGCCCTCACGGCCATCCTGCTGATCGCCACGATCCTGGCCGGCGACTCGCAGGCGGGACTGATCCTGCTCGCCGTCGTGGTCGCATCGTTCGCGCTCGGCGTCGCCCGGGGGATCCAGGGCACGTGGCAGGGCCTGCTGTACGCGTCGCTGCTACGTCCCCGCTTGGCCCCGCCGACCGAGCGTGAGGACCCCGCGCCACCACGCTTCGCCCAGCTCGTCGGCCTCATCATCACCGGTGTCGGCCTCGTCCTCGGGCTGCTCGGCGTCGGGTGGGCGGTGACCGTGTTCGCGGCCGTGGCGCTCGTCGCAGCGTTCCTGAACGCGGCCTTCGGGCTGTGCCTCGGATGCGAGATGTACCTCCTCGGGCGGCGACTGCGCCCGAGCCGGGTGGCCTGAGTCATGCCTCACGGCTCACGGTGCCGCGCGGCGACCCGGCCGCACCACCACGGGCGCCGGTTGCGCACCCAGCGGGTCCGCTCGGGGCTCAGGACCCCTGCAACACCCCCTCCAGCGTGCGCCATGCGCGCACGTCGAGTTCCTCGAACGCACCGTTGACCATCTTGCGCATGTTGGACTGCAGCCGATCCGCCCCGGGTGCGAGTGCGCGCACATGGTGCTCGTGGGTGTTCACCGCCGCAACCACGGCGTGCGCCGTGCCTCGCCACGGCGCGGCACGTTCGTCGGTTCGGTACAGGTCCTCCAGCTCGCTGCGGCGCCGGTCGACGACGGCCTTGCGTGGCCCGGTCAGCTTGTCGCCGCTCTGCGGGTCGGTGGCGGGCACCCACACGTCCAGGAAGCCGGACCACTGCGCCTCGGACACGGGCACCGCGCACAGGCGAGCGACCTCGGCGGCGAACGCATCCGCCGTCGTGTAGACCACCTCGAGCGCCTGCCGGGCGCTCAACAGGCCGAGCTTCTCGTGGCGGGAGTGCCGGAACTTCGCCTGCGGTCCGCGCTCGGCCAGCGCGACGTTGCGGGTGTTGTCGCAGACCACGTCGGTGACCGTGCGCTTGTAGGTGGTGGCGAGCGTCCCGTCGAGGGTGGTGGTGGCGAGCAGGTTCGGCCGGAACTGCACGCCCTCCGGTGTCCGTAGGGCATCCGGCACGGAGACCTCCACCCACGCGACGGCGCCCTCCCGCAGGACACCCGCGGACGCGATCGAGAGGTCGTCGTCGAGGATGTGCTCGACGTTCTCGAGCAGCCACTCCCCGTACTGGTGGGGGACGTAGTCGGCGGAGAACACCCCGAACACGGTGCCCTCGTGGTCCTCCTCGCGGACGATCGCGCGCCGCCGCGGGTCGACGACCCACCGGACCGGGTTGCCGGCCGCGTCCAGGTGGGTGGCTTCCGCCTCGGTCGCCGGGCGTTCCACCGCGACCGGCCGGGCCGCGGCACGCCAGTTGAACAAGCGCTCACGGACGTCGGCGACCGGGATCGCGCCGGGATAGTGGTTCGGACGCTCGCCCTGAAACTCGGACTTGTAGTGCCACGCTCGACCGCGTCGATCGGTGTGACCGATCAGGGTGTTCGTGTTGAGGGTGGCCAGGGACTCCTTGGACATGATGTGCCTCCTTCGGGCTGTGGAGTCCTAGATAACCCCGGACCTCGGACACCCCGTCAGGACCCTGTGGACAACGCCTGCGGCCCCGTCAGGAGGCGCTCGAACCGGCGCACCGGTGCCCAGCCACTGGACGCCCCGAAGTCGGTGATGCCCCGTTCGGTGAAGCCGTGCTCGCGGTAGTAGCGGCGCAGTCGGGGATTGGTGGCCACACAGTCCAGACGGGCCGCCGGCAACCCGTGCGACGCGCTCATCCGGCAGAACCAGTCGAGGATCTGCCCGCCGAGGCCATCACCCGCTGCGGTGCGCGCGACCATCAGCCCGTGCAGGTACCCCGCGGATCCCTCGCCACCGAGCTCGGGTCCCCAGGTGTGCTCGTCGCGGGTCAGCAGCCGCGCGGTCGCGACGAGGCTCCCACCGCGGCGCAGCAGGTACCACTCTCCGCCCGCGACCTGGCGCCCCACCACGAGCGGGCTGACCTCGCCGACGCGCCACTGGGTCACCCCGATGGACTCCTGCCAGGCGGCGAGCTCGTCACGCAGCGCGACGATGTCGGAGGCGTCGGTGGAGTCCCGGGCGAGCGTCATCTCCTCAAGCACGCCGCTGAGATTAGCGGCATCGAAGGGGCAGGCGCCGGACGGACCGATGAGGTGCGCTCGGCCGGAGACCCCGCTCAGGAGGCGCCGGTCCCGCCGTCCGACTCGCGTCGGGACGGCTCGTCAGCCTCGCGCGCGCCCTCCACCTCCGCGTCCGAAGCAGGCTCGGGTGCGGCCGGCTCGGCCCGGGACGAGTACCACGACGTTCCCGGCGCGGGGGAGGGTGGGTAGTGGGCACCCACACCGTGGGCCGGGGTCGGCTCGCGTGCGTAGTCCGGTGGCCGGTAGGCGGGGTCGGCCAGGGTGTGGTCGGGCGCGTCGGCCTCCGGATTGACGGGGTAGGGGCTGGTCGCGTAGTCCGTCCAGGGCGACGATCCCGATGCGGGCCGGCCCTCCCGCTCCGGCGCGTCGCTGTGTTCGGCCGGGGCCGGGTGCACGCCCGACGGCGGCGGGCTGGCCGGGTAGGCGGTGCCGACCTCGCCGTCGGTGGCGTCGTGCCCTTCGGCCGAGTCGTCCGGTCGGCCGTCGGGGCGGTGGCGGCGATCGCGATCGGTCACGGGTTACCTCCGAGGTGGGACGGCTACGGCCTGTCCAGCGTGGGACGTCGCCGCCGGTGAGTCAAGCACCGGCGGACGACGACCGCGCAACCTCACTTCCGCCGTCGACCGTTCCACCAGGCGGCCACGAACGGCCAGGAGAACGCGATCGCCGCGCACATCGCGATGCTGCCGCCCCAGCCGAGGCCGAGCCGGCGAGCCACCACGTTCAGCACGATGATGATGACCACCGTGACGATCATCTGCTGCATGCCCAGGTGCCAGAGTTTGCGCGAGCGCGCCATCCGTGGCGGCGCGACGGTGGGGCGGGGGGGACCGGGTGTGCTCACGCGTCGTCGCTCCTGGCGGCGTCGGCCACTTCTTCCTCGGGGCGAGGCGGGATGGTCTCGTCCTCCTCGAGAAGGTGGATCTCGTGGGCGCCGACCGGGGCGTCGTCACCCTCGGCTGGTGTGACAGACATGGTGTCCTCCTTCGGATCACGCTTCTGACAGGGTCAGGACAGGTGCGGAATGACTTCGCGCTCGAACAGCTCGATACCGGAACGATCGTATGCCGCCTCCGGGAAGTAGAAGATCGCATACGTGAGCCCGGCGGCCTTCATGGCCGTGAGCCGCTCGACGATCTGCTCCGGTGTGCCCACCGCGAGCGAGGCATCGTTGCGGTAGCCGCCGACCATGTTCTCGGTGCGCTCGGCGCCCAGATGGGGAAGGGATCGCTCGGCCAGGATCCGCAGACGCTCGTCCACCTCGGCCTGCGTGCTCCCGATCGCGACGTTGTAGTCGGCGGAGCGGGTGATCGCACCGAAGTCGGTGCCGACGTCGGCGCAGTGCTCGGCCAGCACCCGGCTCTTGTGCGCGAAACCGTCCGGGCTGCCGTCGAAGTTCGTGTGCGTGGCGTACTTCGCGGCGATCCGCAGGGTGACCTTCTCCCCGCCGCCTGCGATCCAGAGCGGCAGGCCACCCGCCTGCAGTGGCAGCGGACGCACGATCGCGCCGTCCACCTGGTAGTGCTTGCCGTCGAGGGTCGCGACGCCCTCGGTCCAGGCCTGCCGCATGATCTGGACACCCTCGTCCAGCATTCCCAGGCGCACCCCCGGGCGCGGGAATCCGTGCCCGTAGGCGCGCCACTCGTGCTCGTACCAGCCGCCGCCGATGCCCATCTGAGCGCGACCACCGGAGATGACGTCCACGGTCGCCGCCACCTTGGCCAGGTGCGCGGGGTTGCGGTAGGCCATGCAGGTGCACATCTGACCAAGCTTCACGCGGGACGTGCTCGCCGCGAACGCCGCCATCAGCGTCCAGGCCTCATGGGTGGCCTCAGTGCTCGGGACCGGGGTGGTGTGGTAGTGGTCGTAGACCCACAGGGAGTCCCAGGCGCCGGCGTCCGCGTGCTGCGCGAGACCGTTCATGACTGCCCAGTGTTCGCTCGGTTCGATGTCGGTGAGGTCGAAGCGCCAGCCCTGCGGGATGAAGAGTCCGAATTTCATGTGCTCAAACTACGGCGTCGGCGGCGTTGCGAACGCATCCGCATCACCACGACCACCAGCACCGCGATGAAGACGAGCACGAGTACCGGGACCAGGATGGCCAGAATGGTCAGCGTCACCGACGAGACGTCCTCCACGGTGGACGCGACCGGGGCTCCGACGCCGGCCGTGGACAGGTTGACCACCGACCGGGCACCGGCCTTCGCGACGTGCGTGGTGAGCGCGAGGAACAAGCCGATGATGAAGGCGATCCCTGCCTCGCTCGTGAAGAACGAGCCCGGGTCGGTGACCGCGGGAGTGACGGAACCGGTGCCGGCTGCGAAGACGATGCCACCCGCCGTCGGGCGGACGAAGGTCTGCAGCACGTCGTTGACATGATCGACGGCGGGGATCTTGTCCGCGACCACCTCGATGGCCAGGAGGACACCGAGGATGATCAGGACCCAGTCGCTGCCCAGCCACGCCCAGGTCGCGGGCAGTTCGAGGATGCTCGTGAACCGGGCCAGCAGGCCCATCACGAGGAGCGGGATGTAGGCGTTCAGGCCGGCGGCGAACGCCAGCCCGCTCCCCGTGAGGACCTCGAGCACGGCGTCAGGCCTCGGGCTCGGACCGGCGCCGCAGGTGCTCGTCGACCCGGTCCACCTTCCCGGTGAGCTCGCCGGTGTGGCCCGGGCGGATGTCCGCCTTCATGACCAGCGAGATCCGGTTGCCGTGGGCAGCGACGGCCTCGGTGGCGCGCCTGACGACGTCGAACACCTCGTCCCAGTCGCCCTCGATCGTGGTGAACATCGCGTCGGTCCGGTGGGGCAGCCCGGAGGCGCGGACCACGGCAACCGCGTCGGCGACGGCGGCCGTGACGGACTCCCCGGAACCGAGCGGAGCAACAGAGAAGGCGAGCAGCATGGCTGAAGTGTCCCACCAGGGAAGACCTGGACGGCAGCGACCGGCCGCGGATCGTCTAACCTCGGATCGTGAGCACAGGCCCCGAGCACACCGGCGAGACGGACACCGATCGGGTCCTCACCGTGCCGAACATCATCTCGATGATCCGGCTTCTCCTCGTGCCCGTGGTCGGCTACCTGATCCTGTCCGGACACTTCGTCGCGGCGTTCGTGGTGCTGGTCGTCGCGGGGTTCAGCGACTGGCTCGATGGCGTCATCGCGCGCCGGTTCCACCAGACCTCCAAACTCGGCAGGGCGCTGGATCCGGCGGCGGACCGGCTGTTCATCTTCGTCACCCTGGTCGGCCTGTGCGTGCAGGGGATCGTGCCGTGGTGGCTCCTGATCGCGATCGCCGCCAAGGACCTGCTCGTCACCGCGTGCCTGCCGTTCATGTTCCGGCGCGGCTACCCCGGCTTTCCCGTGCACGTCGTGGGCAAGTCCGGCACCTTCGCCCTGATGTACGCGTTCCCGCTGCTACTCCTCGCCCAGATCCCCGGCGCCCCCGGCGAGATCGCCTACGTACTCGGCTGGTCGGCGGCGTTGTGGGGCGTGTTCCTGTACTGGTGCGCGGGCGCCATCTACCTGCTCCAGTTCCGTCAGGTGATCACCGGCGCCGCCGGCACGGACCGCACCGGCACCGCACCGCCGAACCCACCGGTTGCGGCATGAGCACGCCCCGCCCCGGTGGCAGCAGGATCCCGGTCGGGCGTCGGCCCGACGCCTCGATGACGCTCCTGAACGAGGTCACCGAGCGCCCGCTGGACCCCGGCTACGCAGCCGCGGCGCAGGCCCGGGCGGCGGGTACCGCGCCCCGGTACGGCCCCGTGTCCCGCGCCCTGGTCCTGCTCGCGGCGGCGGCCCTCGGCCTCGGTGGGGTCTGGGCGGCGAAGGCGCTGCGCGCCCCGCTGCCGTCGGGCGAGAGCGCCCGCGCGGTGCTGATCGAGCAGATCCGGGAGCGGATCGCCACTTCCGAGGAACTGACCGCACAGAACGACGGCGTCCGTACCGAGATCAACGACCTTCAGATCACCGCGCTCGGCTCGGGCGACGCACAGGTTCTCGACGAGTCGTCCGATCTCGCGGTGTGGGCCGGGAGCACGGCGGTGCACGGCCCCGGCGTGGTGGTCACCTTGGAGGACTCCCAGCGTGCCCAGAACAACGAACCGGGTACCCAGGAGCAGCGGGTCCAGGACTTCGACCTGCAGGTCGTGGTGAACGGGCTCTGGGCGAGCGGGGCCGAGGCGATAGCGATCAACGGGCACCGGCTGACCGCGGCCACCGCGATCCGGACCGCGGGGGAGGCAGTCCTCGTGGACCTGCAGCCGCTCGTGACCCCATACGTGGTCGAGGCGATCGGGGACCCGCTCCAGATGCGGACATCGTTCGCGCGTACGAGTGCGGCGACCCACCTGAACACCCTTTCCTCGCAGTTCTCGATCCCTTCGTCGGTCTCGCCGGCGGATGACCTGGTGCTGCCGGCCGGGACCACCTCGGGTCTGGTGAATGTGACGGAATCGTCATAGACACGTTCTGCCGCGACGGCGCGGTGCATGTCAGACTGACTCGACCCGGGGAGGGGAGGAACGCGTGATCGCTGTGGTGGGCCTGGTCATCGGCGTGGTCATCGGCCTCATCGTCCAGCCGAGTGTCCCCGTGGAGTTGCAGCCCTACCTGCCGATCGCGGTGGTGGCCGCCCTGGACGCGCTGTTCGGCGCCGTGCGTGCTCGCCTGGAGCACGTGTTCGACGAGCGCGTGTTCGTGACGTCGTTCCTGTTCAATGTGCTGATCGCGGCCTTCCTGGTGTTCCTCGGCGATCAGCTCGGTGTCGGTTCGCAGCTGAGCACTGCCGTCGTGGTGGTGCTCGGGATCCGGATCTTCTCCAATGCCGCCTCGATCCGACGCCACATCTTCAAGGCCTAGCCGATGGCGACCGACGAGGAGAAGCCGACGGCCGATGTCGACGCGGCCTCCGGCGACACGGCCACGACGCCGAAGGACGGCCGTGGGCAGAGCCTGCGCGCCCGGGTCCTGATCGCCGTCATGTGCGTGCTGCTCGGTATCGCGATCGTCGCCCAGGTCCGCCAGACCCAGGGCGACGAGTTCAGCTCGCTCCGACAGGACGACCTGGTCCGCCTCCTCGACGAGGTCACCCAGCGCAACGAGCAGCTGACCGCCGAGGGCGAGGAGCTGCGGACCCAGCGGTCGTCGCTGCAGTCGGGCTCGAACGCGCGCCAGTTCGCCGAGGACTACCTGACCCTGCAGTCCATCCTCGCCGGCACGGTCCCGGTCGAGGGTCCCGGCGTCGTGGTCGAGGTCGATGACCCCGACGGCGAGGTCTCGGCGCAGACGATGGTGCACATGCTCGAGGAGCTCCGTAACGCCGGTGCGGAGGCCGTGGAGGTCTCGGGTGTGCGCCTGACCGCGACGGCCTCGTTCACGGACGGGCCCGACGGCGTGATCGCCAACGGCGAGCCACTGACGTCACCGTACGAGTGGCGCGCGATCGGCAATCCGCAGACCATCTCCGTGGCACTCGACATCCCGGGCGGTGCACTCGCGGGGTTCCGTAACGCCGACGCCACGGTGGACATGGTCGAGCGGGACCTGGTGCAGATCACCGCCGTCGTGCAGGTCGTCGAGCCCGAGTACGCGGTGCCGGTCGAGGACGAGGACTGACCTTCCCGAATCGATCGGCGGTACCCCTGTCCACAGGGCGCGCCCTCGACCTAAGGTTGAGGGTAAAGTTCACGGTCTAGGTTCAATCACGAGAACGAGCCGTGAGCGGTTCCACGAAGTCAGCCGGCCAGGGAGGCAACGCATCAATGGCACCCGAGAACGAGGGCGCGGGCAGCGAGTCCGGTCCACCGCCGGTCCACACCACAGCGGCCCTCGGCCGCGTCGTACCAACCGACTATGAGGAGTTCGCGCCGGGCGCGATCGACGCCAGTGACCGAGAGGCCGTGGAGGCGCTGCCCCCGCGTTCGGCGCTGCTGATCGTGCAGCACGGCCCGAACGCCGGAGCGCGGTTCCTGCTCGACGACGATCGGGTCAGCGCTGGTCGGGACACGGCCGCGGACATCTTCCTCGACGATGTGACGGTCTCTCGTCGGCACGCGGAGTTCCTCGCCACCGAGGACGGCTTCGCGGTCCGTGACGTCGGCAGCCTGAACGGCACGTACGTCAACCGCACCCGGATCGACCAGAGCGAGCTCCAGGCTGGCGATGAGGTGCAGATCGGCAAGTACCGCCTCACGTTCCACCCGAGCCCGCGCCGCGCGAAGACCACCGAGGACGTCGTCGACGGCGGGACCGGCGGCGACGGCGACGGCGAGCCGCGTTCGGACGCGCCGGGGCAGTGAGCACGTCCTCGGCGTCGGCCCGACCCTCCGACGAGCCCGAGCGCTGGCCGGCCGGCGTGTCCCGGACCCCGACGATGAACATCGGGGCGGCGCTGTCGATCCTGCAGCGCGAGTTCCCGGCCGTGAGCGTCTCGAAGATCCGGTTCCTCGAGGACCAGGGTCTGGTGACGCCGCACCGGACCCCGGCCGGGTACCGGACCTACAGCCAGGCAGACGTCGAACGCCTACGGTTCGCGCTGACCGCACAGCGGGACTCGTTCCTGCCGCTGAAGGTGATCCGCGAACGCCTCGCGGACCTCGATGCCGGTGCCGGATCCGCTCAGGCACCCGCCCCGGGCGCCCGGGTGGTGACCGAGGACGGCGAGCTGGTCGGAGCTCAGGGCCGGACCCGGATGACGGCTGCCCAGCTCGCCGAGGCGGCGGACTGCCCGACGGAACAGGTCGAGGTGCTCGCCGCTGCCGGCCTGATCACCGCCGACGCAGGATCGAAGTACCCGGCCGGTGCCATCGAGATCGTGCGTCTGGCCGGGCAGCTCGCCGAGCACGGGATCGAGGCACGGCACCTGCGCTCGGTCCGCACGGCCGCCGAGCGCGAGCTCGACCTGATCGACCAGCTTGTGGCGCCGGCCCGATCGGTCCGTAGCGGCCCGTCGTCCGCGGCCTCCCGGGCCAAGGCACACTCGCTGGCCTCCGACCTCGCCGAGACGTTCAACGCGCTTCACACGGCGTTGATCCGGGCCGGTATCGACCGGCTCCAGTAGCGCCATCGGACCCCGATCGGGTGTCCGTGAAAAATCACCCGGGTTGATTGCGCGCGCTCATGGGCAGCGCGGCGTAGCGTGTAGGGGTGCGAAAGATGGGTGTCCTCGGTGTCCGCGTTCGGGTCCACGCCCCCGAACACGACGTGCTGGTCGTGTTGTCCGAGGCGGAGGGGCCGTTGTCGTTGCCGATCGTGATCGGTCCGCACGAGGGTGTGGCGATCGCGACGGCGCAGGCTGGAATGCAATCCCCGCGCCCCGGCCCGCATGACCTGTTGCTCAGCGTGCTCGAGGCGTCCGAGGTCGGTCTCGACCGGGTGAACATCATCGAGGTGCGTGACGGCACCTTCATCGCCGAACTGGTCCTGACCAACGGGCGACGGGTCGATTCGCGAGCGTCCGACGCGATCGCGCTCGCGCTCCGGGCCCACGTGGAGGTCTGGTGTGCCGAGGCCGTCCTTGACGTCGCTGCCGTCGTCCTGGACGTGGACGAGGACGAGCACGAGCACGTCCATCTGGGGGCGCCGCTGCAGGGCCAGGAGGCCGACGAGGAGGTCGCCGAGTTCCGGGAGTTCCTCGACTCCGTGGCACCGGAGGACTTCGACGACACGGACGCTTGAGCCGGGAGTGTCGGGCTTTCACGACTGTGATGCCCACCACTGTCGAGTCCGCGATCGGCGCGATTCCGGGCGAACCCTCAACTTCAGGTTGAGAGTAAGACTCACCGGACGCGACACGCCGAGAGCCGTTCGCGGCCCGCCTCGTTGATCCGGACCCCACGTGCCTCTAGTTTGGGAACATCACGGGCGCCGGACGGGGCTCGCAGCACACCACGCGATAGAGTGGTGAAGATCAGTGCGATGAATGGAGTAGGCGTGAGCGGCATCGATGCGACAGCAGGCGCCCCCGGCTCGACCCCGCAGCGAGCTCAGGGCATGCTCTTCGGTGACACGCTGCCGGATCTGGACACCGCCACCGGCTACCGCGGGCCGACCGCCTGCCGTGCTGCCGGCATCACCTACCGGCAACTCGACTACTGGGCGCGGACCGGGCTCGTCGAGCCGAGCATCCGACCCGCCACCGGCTCGGGCACCCAGCGTCTCTACAGCTTCCGGGACGTACTCGTCCTCAAGGTCGTCAAGCGACTGCTCGACACCGGCGTCTCGCTCCAGCAGATTCGGACCGCCGTCGACCACCTGCGCGAGCGCGGCGTGGACGACCTCGCGCAGATCACACTGATGAGCGATGGCGCCAGCGTCTACGAGTGCACGTCCGCCGACGAGGTCTTCGACCTCGTCCAGGGTGGACAGGGGGTGTTCGGCATCGCCGTCGGCCGCGTCTGGCGCGAGGTCGAAGGCAGCCTGGCCGAGTTCCCGACGGAGCGCGCAGAGGATGAGTCCCCGGCCGTCACCAAGGGTGATGAGCTCGCCAGCCGCCGCGCGGCTCGCAAGGGCGCCTGAGCACACAGCTCGCGTCCCATCCCCAGGAGTGACCCGGATCGGGCGCCCGCTCTCGCCCGCGTCGTGAGTTCTGAACGGGACCGGACGCTTTCGGCTGCCGGCTCGGTCCTGCTGCTGGACAGCGTCCGGCCGGCTGGGCCGATCGCGGTAGCGTGCTGGTGCGCACACCCCGCACACCCCTGGGAGCCTGCATGTTCTCGACCGTCCTCGTTGCCAACCGAGCCGAGATCGCCGTCCGTGCCTTCCGCGCCGCATACGAGCTCGGCGCCCGCACGGTGGCCGTCTTTCCCTACGAGGACCGGGCCTCCGAGCACCGGCTGAAGGCAGACGAGGCCTACCTCATCGGCGAGGAGGACCACCCGGTCCGGGCCTACCTCGACATCGACGAGATCATCCGGGTCGCGAAGGAGTCCAAGGCGGACGCCATCTACCCCGGGTACGGGTTCCTCTCCGAGAACCCCGAGCTGGCGCGCGCTGCCGCGGCGGCCGGGATCAGCTTTGTGGGGCCACCGGCCGAGGTCCTCGAGATGGCAGGGAACAAGGTGACGGCGCTGCGCGCAGCGCGTGCGGCCGGGATCCCCGTGCTGCCCTCGAGTGAGCCCTCGGCGGATGCCGACGCACTGCTCGCCGCGGCGGACGAGGTCGGTTTCCCGGTGTTCGTCAAGGCGGTCGCGGGAGGCGGCGGCCGGGGGATGCGCCGGGTCGAGACCTCCGCCGACCTGCCGGAGGCGCTCGCTGCGGCGATGCGCGAGGCGGACGCCGCCTTCGGGGACCCCACCGTCTTCCTCGAGCGCGCGGTCCTGCGACCCCGGCACATCGAGGTGCAGATCCTCGCGGACGGAACCGGGGAGGTGGTGCACCTCTTCGAGCGGGACTGCTCGGTGCAGCGCCGCCACCAGAAGGTCATCGAGATGGCCCCCGCCCCGAACCTCGACCCCGAGATCCGCGCACGGCTGTGCGCGGACGCCGTGGCGTTCGCGAAGGCGATCGGGTACGTCAACGCCGGCACCGTCGAGTTCCTGCTGGACACCGAGGGGGAGCGGGCCGGGGAGCACGTGTTCATCGAGATGAACCCGCGGATCCAGGTCGAGCACACCGTGACCGAGGAGGTCACGGACATCGACCTGGTGTCCGCGCAGATGCGGATCGCGGCGGGGGAGACGCTCGCCGACCTGGGCATCACCCAGGACGAGGTCCGCGTGAACGGCTTCGCCCTGCAGTGCCGGATCACCACCGAGGATCCGGGCAACGGGTTCCGCCCGGACACCGGCCGGATGACCGCGTACCGGTCGCCCGGTGGCGCGGGGGTCCGGCTGGACGGGGCGACGGCGCACGCAGGCGCGGAGATCACCGGCCACTTCGACTCGATGCTGGTGAAGCTGACCTGTCGTGGCGCGAGCTTCGCGGTCGCCACCCGCCGGGCCCGTCGGGCGCTGGCCGAGTTCCGCATCCGGGGTGTCCGCACGAACATCCCGTTCCTGCAGGCCGTCCTCAACGACCCGGACTTCATCGAGGGACGCGTGGACACCTCGTTCATCGGGGAGCGACCAGAGCTGCTGACCCCGCGCGTCAGCGGTGACCGCGGGTCCAAGCTGCTCACCTTCCTGGCCCACGTGACCGTGAACCGGCCCTACGGCCCCAGGCCGGAGGCACTTGGTGAACCGGCTGCGAAACTCCCGCACACCGACCTCGGCGAGGCGCCGCCGTCGGGCTCTCGTCAACAGCTCACCGAACTCGGACCCGACGCCTTCGCCCGTGCCCTACGGGCGCAGACCGCGGTCGCGGTCACGGACACCACGTTCCGGGACGCGCACCAGTCACTGCTGGCGACGCGGGTGCGCACCATCGACCTGCTCGCGGTCGCACCGCACGTGGCCAGGACCACCCCCGGTCTGCTCTCGATCGAGGCGTGGGGCGGCGCCACCTACGACGTCGCCCTCCGGTTCCTCGGTGAGGACCCGTGGGAGCGGCTCGCCGCGCTGAGCGAGGCCGCGCCGAACATCAACCTGCAGATGCTCCTGCGGGGACGCAACACGGTCGGCTACACCCCATACCCGACCGAGGTCACCGACGCGTTCGTGCGGGAGGCGGCCGACACCGGCATCTCGATCTTCCGGATCTTCGACGCGCTCAACGACGTGACGCAGATGACGCCCGCGATCGCTGCGGTGCGCCAGACCCCGGCGATCGCCGAGGTGGCCCTCTGCTACACGGGGAACCTCACCGACCCGGGCGAGCCGCTCTACACCCTCGACTACTACCTGCGCCTGGCCGAGCGGATCGTGGCTGCCGGGGCGCACGTGCTCGCGATCAAGGACATGGCCGGCCTGCTCCGTCCGGCCGCGGCCGCGACGCTCGTCGGTGCCCTGCGGGAGCGCTTCGACCTGCCCGTGCACCTGCACACCCATGACACCGCGGGGGGCCAGCTCGCTACCCTGATGGCCGCGATCGGGGCCGGGGTCGACGCCGTCGACGTGGCCAGCGCCCCGATGGCCGGCACCACCAGCCAGGTGCCCGCATCGGCGCTGGTGGCCGCGCTCGAGCACACCGAGCGAGCCCCGGAGCTGGACCTGCGCGCGGTCACCGACCTGGAGCCGTACTGGGAGGCGGTCCGACGCCTGTACGCACCGTTCGAGTCCGGCCTGCGCGCGCCGACCGGTCGCGTGTACGAGCACGAGATCCCCGGCGGCCAGCTGTCCAACCTGCGCCAGCAGGCCATCGCGCTCGGGCTCGGCGACCGGTTCGAACAGATCGAGGCCATGTACGCGGCCGCGGACCGCATCCTCGGGCACCTCGTGAAGGTCACCCCGTCCTCGAAGGTCGTCGGCGACCTCGCGCTTCAGCTCGTCGCCACCGGCGCGGACCCGCAGGCCTTCGAGGCCGAGCCGGGCCGGTTCGACCTTCCGGACTCGGTGGTCGCGTTCCTGCACGGCGAGCTTGGCGACCCGCCCGGCGGCTGGCCCGAACCGTTCCGCACGAAGGCCCTCGCCGGACGCGGACCCAAGCGCGAGCTGACCCCGCTGACCGAGTCCGACCGCACCGAGCTCGCCGCCGACTCCGCGCGCCGGCGCACCCGCCTGAGCGAGCTGCTGTTCCCTGGGCCGGCGAAGGACTTCGCGAAGAGCCGGTCCGAGTTCGGGGACATCTCCGTGATCCGCACCTCGGACTACCTCTACGGCCTGGACTCGGCGAGCGAGTTCGAGGTCACGATGGAGCGAGGAGTCCGACTGCTCGTCGGCCTGGAGGCCGTGTCCGAGCCGGACGAGCGCGGCATCCGCACCGTGATGACCACGTTGAACAACCACCTGCGGCCCGTGCAGGTGCGCGACGAGGCCGCCGAGGTCACCGCGATCTCGGCGGAGAAGGCCGACCCGAACGCCCCCGGGCACGTCGCAGCCCCGTTCGCGGGGTCCGTCACGCCCATCGTGGCCGAGGGGGACGCGGTGGAGATCGGGCAGACGGTCGCGACCATCGAGGCCATGAAGATGGAGGCCGCCATCACCGCGGCGGTCGCCGGGACCGTGCGCCGGGTGCCGAGCCCCACCGCGCGTCAGGTGGACGGTGGCGACCTCGTGATGGTCATCGCCTGAGTCCCTCGCGCGGCCGCCGGCCCTGAGGCGGCTCCTCGCCGGGGCTCAGTCCGTCCGTTCGGGCTTGCGTGCCTCGATCAGGAACCGGGTCGGGTGGCAGACGAAGGAGCCGGTCGCCAGGATCCGGTCGTGGACGGCGCGCAGCTGCGGCCGGAACCGCTCCACGCTGAAGTCCGGAACGGTCCAGACGACCTTGCGCAGGAACACGACCACGGCCGCCACATCGAAGAACGCCATGGTCAGCGACGCCTCGCGCAGATCGACGACGTCCAGGCCGGCCGCCTCGGCGGCCGCGACCGCGTCGGCGGGGAACCGGCCGCTGGGCTGCAGGTGTTCGCCGAGCATGGCCCGGGACATCTCGATGTTCGAGCCCGGTCCGACCTCCTGGGCGAGGAACGTCCCGGCCGGGGCGAGCACCCGGCCGATCTCCGGCCAGGGCGTGACCACCGGCAGCCGCGCCGTGACCAGGTCGAAGGAGGCGTCGGCGAAGGGCAGTGGGCCGGCATCAGGCGCTTCGAGTACCTCCGCCCCGAGTGGCCCGAGTACGCGCCTCGCGATCGGAAGGTTCGGCGCCCAGGACTCCGTCGCCCTCAGCACCGGCGGCGGGCTCGTGATCGTGGCGAGCACCTCACCGCCCCCGGTCTGCAGATCCAGGGCGGCGTGCGAGTGTGCCATCCGCTCCGAGAGCAGCCGGGCGTACCCCCATGGCGGGCGCTCCTCGGTGGCCCGCCCGGCGAACCAGGAGAAGTCCCACCCGGCGACGTCGACGGACTCGCCCTCGGCGAGGAGTTCTTCGAAGGACGGCGGGGTGGTGGTCATGCAGGCCAGCCTGCCCAGGGCGCCGCCCGCCCGACAAGGGCTTTAACCCACACCCTGGGGTGCGGTGCCGACCGGCCGAGTGGTGCGACCGGGCCGTGCCGGCCCGCGGCGACGGTGGCTCAGCACAGGATGACGGCGATGCCGGCCGCCTCGAACGCGGCGACCAGCCCGGGGTCCGCGTCGGTGTCGGTGATCAGGGTGTGCACCGCGGTCGTCGGCAGGATCCGGGCGAACGCGCTCCGCCCGAGTTTCGTGGAGTCGGCCACGACCAGGACCCGGTCGGCCCGCTCGGCGAGGGCGGCGTTCGTGCTCGCCTCGCCCTCGTCGGTAGCGCTGGCACCGCCCTCGGGGTCGAAGGCGTCCACCCCGAGGAAGAGCAGGTCGAGGCTCACCTGCCCGAGGAGCAGTCCTGCCAGCGGTCCGGTCAGTTCGTAGCTGTGCGGGCGGACCACGCCCCCGGTGACCACCACCCGCAGGTGGGAGCGGACGGCCAGCTCGTTGGCGATGTTGACGGCGTTCGTCACGATGACCAGGGGATTGGTGCCGCCGCCCTGCAGACCCGGCTGCACCGCGATCTCCCGGGCCACCTCCGTCGTCGTGGTACCGCCGTTGAGCCCGACGACCTGACCGGCAACCACGAGCTCCGCAGCCGCCCGGGCGATACGTTCCTTCTGGTCGCCCTGCCTGGCGGCGCGGTAGCGCAGCGGCAGGTCGGCCGATCCCGGAGCGACGGCGGCGCCACCCCGGGTCCGGGTGATCAGCTGTTGCTGGGCGAGTGCGTCGAGATCGCGGCGGGCCGTCGCGGGCGAGATCTCCAGTTCCCGGGTGATGTCCTCGATGCGTACGTGCCCGCGCTGTACGACCAGCTCGAGCAGTGAGCCGAGCCGTTGGTGTCGATCCATGCGCGCGTCCTCCGTCGGTTCGAGGCTCGGTGCCGAGCACCCTGCTCGGAACATGGCCCAATCATGTCAGCCGTCTGACGGTTCGTGAGTGGTCAGCCCGTATAGTCGTCACATTACGTCATCCCAACTTCGAGCAGAGGACCACACATGAACCGCACGGCGATCGAGGTAGCGTCCCAACCCGGCACCTGGCGCGAAGCACTGGCGTTGCACGCTTCCGGGCTTCGCGGCCTTCCTGCGGCGGGGGAGCGGGTCGCCGTGATCGGCTGCGGGACGTCGTGGTTCATGGCCCAGTCCTATGCGGTGCTGCGCGAGCAGGCCGGCCAGGGTGAGACCGACGCGTTCACCGCCACCGAGTTCCCGGCCGGACGTGCCTACGACCGGATCGTCACGATCTCCAGGTCCGGCACCACGACCGAGATCGTCGACCTGCTCGCCGGCTCCGCCGGGCCGTCGGTCCTCATCACCGCGGTGGCCGGCGGCCCTGCCGCGGCCAACGCCGACCACGAGATCGTGCTCGACTTCGCCGATGAGGAGTCGGTGGTGCAGACGCGCTTCGCCACGACCGCCCTGCTGCTGCTGCGGGCGAGCGTCGTCGGTACCGGTGCACTCGACACGGTGCCCGAGGCCGCGGATGCCGCCCTTGCCCAGGACCTCCCGCAGGCCTGGGTCGACGCGGACCAGGTCACGTTCCTCGGCACCGGCTGGACCATCGGGCTCGCCCATGAGGCGGCGCTGAAGATGCGCGAGTCGAGCCAGTTCTGGACCGAGTCCTACCCGGCCATGGAGTACCGGCACGGCCCGATCGCGATCGCGCAGCCCGGGCGGCTGGTCTGGGTGTTCGGGCCGACCCCGGCCGGCCTGGCCGACGATGTCGCCGCCACCGGCGCGACCCTCGTCTCCAGCGACCTCGACCCGCTCGCGCAGCTGGTCGTGTTGCACCGCCTCGCCGTCGCCCGTGCCGAGGCCCGGGGCCTCGACGCGGACACGCCGCGCAACCTGACCCGCTCGGTGATCCTCGACCCCGGTGCCCACTGAGCATGCCCGCGCATGCCGTCGGAGTGGACGTCGGCGGGACCACCATCAAGGCGGGACGGGTCGACGCCGCGGGAAGGCTCACCGACCCGCGGCGGGTGCCGACCCCCCGCGACGTGACCCGGCTGGTCGAGGTGATCGCCGCCCAGGTGCGTGAGCTCGCCCAGCCGGGCGACGCCGTCGGCGTGGTCGTGCCCGGCATCGTCGATGAGGCGAGCGGCACGGCGGTCCTCTCGGTGAACCTGGGCTGGCGCGACGTCCCGCTGCGAGAGCTGCTCGTCAACGCGCTCGGCCGCGATGTGGCCTTCGGCCACGACGTGCGGGCCGGCGCCCTGGCCGCGTCCGTGTGGGACGCGGGTGGGGACCTCCTCTTCGTACCGGTGGGCACCGGCATCGCGGCCGCGCTGGTGCTCGATGGCCGGGTCCGCGGCACCGGATGGGCGGGTGAGATCGGCATGCTGACCGTCTCCGACCCCGACGGCGGCGCTCCGGTCGTGTTGGAGGCCGTCGCCTCCGCGTCCGCGATCGCGAGGCGGTACGCGGCGCGCACCGGCGTCGCCGTGACCGGCGCGGACGCGGTGGTCGAGGCGGCGGTGGCGGGCGATGCCGACGCGGCCGCCGTCATCGCCGAGGGCATGGATGCCCTGGGCCTGGCGCTGGCCGATTCCGTCGCGCTGCTCGGGCCGGTCCGGGTCGTCCTCGGCGGCGGCCTGGCCGGCGGCGGCGAGGCGGTCCTCGGGCCGTTGCGCACCTCGATGGCGCGAAGACTCGGTGAGCGTCCCGCGCCGGAGGTTTTTGCGGCTACGCTCGGACCTTGGGCAGGGTGTCTCGGGGCAGGGGCACTCGCCATGGGCCTGTCGACGACGGGGGCCGAGAAGGGAGTGGGGTCATGATCCTGACTGTCACTGCCAACCCTGCGCTCGACGTCACCTACCGCACACCGGCGCTGCGGCCCGGCGAGAGCCATCGCGTCGGCGTCGTGGGCCGGTCCGCCGGTGGCAAGGGCATCAACGTCGCACGGGTGCTGCACGCCCTCGGAGAGGACCCCGTCTGCCTCGGCTTCCTCGGCGGGACCACCGGCGCGGTGATCAGTGACCTGCTCGCCCGCGCCGGCATCCGGCAGGAGTTCCTGCCGGTCGAGGGACTGACCCGGACCACGGTGACGGTCGTCGACGACGCCGGCGCCACCGTGCTGAACGAGCCCGGACCGGAGGTCTCCGCGGCCGACTGGCGGGCCCTGGCGGACGTGGCCCTCACGCTGCTGAGCCCAGGCGACGTACTCGTGATCAGCGGTTCGACCCCGCCCGGCACCCCGCCGGACGCCGTGCCATCCCTGGTGCGGGACGCCGTCGGGCAGGACGTCCGGGTCGTGGTCGACACCTCCGGGCCGACGCTGCTCGCCGCCGCCGAGGCCGGTGCACATGTGCTCAAGCCGAACGCAGAGGAGCTTCGTGCCGCGACCCGGATCGCCGACGTGCACGACGCCGCCGATGCTCTGCTGGACCGCGGCGCAGGCCTCGTGGTGGTCTCGCTCGGCGAACACGGCGTCCTCGCCGTCGGCGGAGCCGGGCAGGAGCGGCGGACCTGGACCGCCGCGGCCCCCGAGGTCCTGACCGGCAATCCGACCGGCGCCGGGGATGCGGCCGTGGCCGCGATCGCCCGGGCACTCGACACAGGTCTCCCGGGCACCGGCAGCGAGGCGGCCCTCGTCGCCCGTAGACTGCACGACGTCGTCGCGCTCTCCGGGGCCGCAGTCGTCGCCCCGGTGGCCGGTGACTTCGACGTTCCCACCTATCAGCGCTTGCTTGCTCGGACCGAAGTGAAGGAAAGCCATGCCACTCGTTGATCTGGTCAGCGTCGCAGATCTCTGCCGTGTGGAACGCTCAGGACTTGGAGCGTTCAATGTTGTGCATCTGGACCATGCCGAGGCCTTTGTGGAGGCTGCTGCGGGCGCGGGCCGGCCGATCGTTCTCCAGATCAGCCAGAACGCGGTGAAGTACCACGGCGCGCTCGCCCCCATCGGGGCCGGCGTGCTCGCGGTGGCCCGGGCTGCCGACGTTCCGGTGGTCGTGCACCTCGATCACGCGGAGGACGTGGCCCTGGTCCAGGACGCGATCAACCTCGGCTTCACCTCGGTGATGTATGACGGGTCGAAGCTGCCGGACGACCTGAACCGGGCCACCACCCGCGCGGTGGTGGAGCACGCGCACGCCCGTGGGGTCTCCGTGGAGGCCGAGCTCGGTGAGGTCGGCGGCAAGAACGGCGTCCACGACCCGTCCGCACGCACAGACCCCGACGAGGCCGCGGAGTTCGTGGCGGCGACCGGCGTGGACCTGCTCGCCGTGGCCGTCGGGTCCTCGCACGCGATGACCACCCGCGGCGCCCAGCTCGACCTCGACCTGATCGGGGCGATCGCGGCGCGCGTGTCCGTGCCCCTGGTGCTGCACGGCTCGTCCGGTGTGAGCGACGAGGGCATGCGGGATGCGATCGCGGCAGGTATGACCAAGATCAACGTGGCCACCCACCTGAACAAGATCTTCACCACGAGTGTGCGGGACTACCTGATCGAGAACATGGAGGTCGTGGACACCCGCAAATGGTTCCAGGCAGGCAACGACGCCATGGCCGCCGAGGTGACCCGGCTGCTCGAGTGGTACGCGGCCCCGGCCCCGGCGCCGGTGCGCCTCTGATCGGTCCCGACTAGGCTCGCTGGATGGCCAAGTACTTCGACGTCCACCCGGTCAACCCCCAGTCCCGGCTGATCCGGCAGGCCGTCGAGATCGTGCGTGAGGGCGGCCTGATCGCCTATCCGACGGACTCCTGCTACGCGCTCGGCGCCGCCCTGGGGAACCAGGCTGCGAAGGACCGGATCGTCGCGCTGCGGCACCTGGACGACAAGCACCACTTCACGTTGATGTGCGCGGACTTCGCCCAGCTCGGGCAGTTCGTCCACGTCGACAACGCGGTGTTCCGGGCTGTGAAGGCGAGCACGCCAGGGAGTTACACCTTCATCCTGCCGGCCACCAAGGAGGTGCCGCGGCGTCTCCTGCACCCGAAGAAGAAGACGGTGGGCGTTCGGATCCCGGACCACCCGGTGGCGCAAGCACTGCTCGCCGAGCTGGGCGAGCCGCTGCTGTCCTCCACGCTGCTGCTGCCCGGGCGGGACGAGCCGATGACAGACGGCTGGCAGATCAAGGACGAGCTCGACCATTCGCTCGACGCGGTGATCGACTCGGGGGAGTGCGGCGAGGTCCCCACCACCGTGGTGGACCTGTCCGAGGGGTACGCCGAGATCGCGCGCTACGGCGCCGGCGACCCCAGCCCGTTCGAGTGATATCCGGGCCGAAGACACGGATGTCGTAGGGTCCTGACACGCTCTCGAACATCGGTATCACAGGGTTCGGGAGGGTCGATGACGGCTCACGTGGAGCAGTTGGAGGGCGAGCTCGCCCGGTTGGCGCAGGAGCTGACGGCGGTGCGGCCGGGGGAGTGCGCACTGTGTTACGTGCAGCGGATGCTCACGACCTTCGACTGCGACGGGACTTCGCGGTGGGGTCGCCGGTGGGCCGTGGAGGTCGGGGCCGCGGCGTCGGCCGGTGCGGAAGTCTCGTGGGCCGCAGGGCCATCGGGGCACCGTGATGCCCGGTCGGTGCCGGGGTGCGACTGTGACCTGTTCTGGTCGCGCTGGGAGCCCGTGGTCGAGGCCCCGACGGGTCGCCCCGCCTGGCCCGATCCCGAGCTCGGGTGCCCGGAGAGCGACGCTCACGGCGGCGTGCCGGGAGCAGCGGGGGCGGGCCTCAGGTGCCGGATCTGGCAACCGCGCCGGGATGGTGCTTGACCTCAACCACGGTTCAGGCTTCAGCCTTGAGGTGAGCAATATTCGTCGGGCCCTCGATGGCCGCCGATGAGTTCGATGGGCCGTGCGGGTCTGTCGTGCTGTCGAGATTCACCACATCGGCACGTACGCGCCCCGTAACCCAGGTACGTCAACCCCGCTCACCGAGTCAGAGAGATATCCGAGATGTCGAAGGCACGCTCCGTCACCACCGGCACGCGACTGCCCCGTGCGCTGAGCCCGTTCCGGCACTCCGCGTACCGGCGGCTCGGCCTGGCACTGTTCTTCTCGCTGATCATGAGCGGGCTCTGGATGGTCGCGATGGTCTGGGAGGTCATCCGGATCGACGGCGGCGCCCGGGACCTGTCCTTGGTCACCATGTGCGCGGCGATCGGGACGATCGTGCCGGCCCTGGCCGCCGGGGTGGTCGCGGACCGGGTGCCACAGAAGGTCATCCTGCTCGGCGTCGAGGCGGCCCACGTGACCCTGTTCGCCACCGCGGCATTCCTTGGCATCACCGGGCAGACCCAGCTGTGGCACCTGGCCGTGATCGCCTTCCTCGGCGGAGCCGCGATGGCCTTCTACTACCCGGCCTACTCCGCCTGGCTACCCGCCCTGGTGCCGGCTGAGGAACTCCTCGCCGTGAACGGGTTCGAGGGCATGCTCCGCCCGTCGCTGCAACAGGCGGCCGGGCCCGCTCTGGCTGGCGTGGTGATCGGGGTCGCGTCCCCGGGGGCGGCGATGGCACTGGCCGCCCTGAGCGGCCTGATCGGGCTCGTGGCGCTCGGCACGGTGCCCCTGACACCCGTGCGCCGGGAGGGTGCCGAGGCCACCGACGCGCCCCGTGAGCACCCGATCCGAACCATGTTCACCGACATCGCCGAGGGCTTCCGTTACTTCCTGGTGACGCCTTGGCTGCTCGCCACGCTCCTGTTCGCCTCCCTGATGATCCTGGTGATGATGGGCCCGTTGGAGGTCCTGATCCCGTTCCTGATCAAGGACCGGCTCGGCGGCGGCGCCGGCGATCACGCCCTCGTGCTCGCCGCCTTCGGCATCGGTGGGGCGCTCGGCTCGCTGGTGATGGCGTCACGACGGCTGCCTCGCCGCTACCTCACGGTGATGATCCTGCTCTGGGGCTTCGGCAGTCTGCCATTCGTCGCGATGGCCTACGCGACCGCCGTCTGGCAGATCATCGCGGCCGCGACGGTGCTGGGTGCGCTGTTCTCGGCCCCGATGGTGATCTGGGGCACGCTGCTGCAGCGCCGGGTGCCGCCGCACCTCCTCGGACGGGTCTCGAGCCTGGACTTCTTCGTCTCGATCTCGCTGATGCCGGTCTCGATGGCGTTGGCGGGTCCGGTTGCGGACCTGATCGGGCTGCGCGCCACGTTCATCGCCGCCGGGGTGCTGCCCGCCGTCTTCGCGGTGGCCGCGATCCTGCTCGCCAAGTTGCCGCGCGACGAGCTGGCGAACCCCCTGGACATCACAGAGGCGGCCGCGGATGAAGCTGGATCCGACGATGACGAGGCGTCCGTGCAGTGCGCGGCGGACGCCCACTCCGAGGCAGGGCAGGAGTGCCTCGCGGGAGCGACGGACTCGTGACTCTCGGCCTGCGCCTCAGCGCCAGCGCGACGATGTCACCGTCATGCTGATCGTCACCACGTCGCCGTCGTCGAGTTCCTCGGCACGACGCACGGCGTCCTTGATCGGCACGATGTAGCCGCCGTTCTTCGGGAACAACGAGGTTGTGTACTGCGTATCGCCGATCCGTGCCTGCACCGGGATCATGCCCCAGCCGTACGTCACCTCACGCATGATCTCGCGCAGGAACTCGGCGCCCTCGTCATCGACCGTGACGAAGTGGAAGGGCGATGGACCCCGCCAGTACCAGATGTCGCCAGTCACCTCGAGATCCATGCCTGCGAGGATAGGCTGGATTCCGGATGAACCGCTTCCGGAACACAGGATCGGAAGCCGACACATATTCGCCAGCGACGAGGGAACCCCGGGTGAACGGTGACGTCGACAGCCCCACGGCGCGGGCGCTCCTGGCGCTGGAGCTGATCCAGGGCAACCCGGGAATCAGCGCGGACCGGTTGGGGGAGCGGCTCGGCGTCAGCGAGCGCGCCGCGCGCCGATACGTGTCGATCCTGCGCGATGCGGGAATCCCGATCGAGTCGAGTCGTGGCCCCTACGGCGGGTACCGGATGGGTCGTGGTGTCCGGCTGCCGCCGCTCACGTTCACGGCCACCGAGGTCCTCGCGCTCGTGATGGCGGTTCTCGACGGTCACCACGACGCCGGTGACCCGACCGCCCCGGTCGGCAGCGCCGTCGGGAAGATCATGCGCGCCCTGCCGGAGTCGGTGGCCGCCCAGGCCGAGGCGGTCCGGCGCAGCGCGGCGGCGGCCCCGGACCTGGCCGCCGCACGGCCCGACCCGGGGACCACCAGTGCGCTGGTGCAGGCGATCTCACAGCAGCGGCGGGTGCGGCTGGAGTACCGCTCGGAGTCCGGGTCGCAGTGGGTGGCCGAGGTGGATCCCTGGGCCGTGGTGGTGCGGCATGGGCGCTGGTACCTGCTCTGCCACTCCCATCCGGCCGACGCCCAGCGTGCCTATCGGATCGACCGGATCCTCGCCACCGAAGCCCTCGATGTCTCGTTCACACCGCCGGCCGACCTGGATCCCGTCGCGGCGCTCGAGGAGCACCTGGCCGTCGGCTGGGAGTATGAGGTCGAGGTGCTCATCGACGCCCCGATCGCAGCGGTGCGGCCGTGGATCCCACGTGCGCTCGGTCGCCTCGAGGAAGCGGGGGAACAGGCTACCCGCCTGGTCGGGAGCACCAGCGACCCGACCTGGTACGCCGCGCAACTGAGCGAACTGCCGATGACGTTCCGGGTCGCGCGAGGCACCGAGCTCAGCGAGGCCTGCCGGGCGATCGGCCGGCGACTGCTCGACGCAGCACGCTGACCGCCGGACCTGGCCGCACGAGCGAGCCACCGCCGTCGGGCAGTGCTCTTCGTCAGCCGGCGTGGCCGCTGACCGGTGTCCACCTGGCCGGCGGGTCCTCACCGACCCGGCCGTCGACCGCCTCGCGGATCAGGTCCGCGTGCCCGGTGTGTCGGCCGTACTCCTCGATGAGGTCGAACAGGAGCCGGCGCAGGGTGGCGTGGCCCTCCGCGCCGAAGTCGAGGGCGGTCGGCTGGTCCAGCCCGCCACGCTCGAGCGCTGCCGCGATGCGTGCGTCCGAACGGGCCACGGCACCGTCCCAGAGGGCGTAGAGCTCGTCCGGGGTGTGCCCGGTGGGGTCGAGCGTGAATGCGTGGTACTCAGCATCCTCGGGCCAGATCGACTCCCACGGTTCGCCGATCGACACGCCGGTCAGCTTCACCGTGAACATCGAGTCCTCGTCCGCGGCGAGGTGCTTGAGCAGCCCGCCGAGGGTGAGGGCCGAGGAGGGTATCCGGTGGGTGAGACCGGCCTCGTCGAGGTCGTCGGCCTTCCATCGGAACGTCGTGCGCAGGCGCTTCAGGGTACCGAGCAGGTGCTCGACCTCGGTGCCGGCGAGCGGCGGTTCCCAGGGGTAGTCAGCAGTGGTCATACCCGGCAGGCTAGGTGGGGATCCGGACGTTCGTCGTCCGCCACTGGCTCTATGGTCGGAACCGGTGACGGTGGGGTAACCGTCGAACACGGCGCGGGAGACAACCATGGCTCAGGTCGACACATCGGGGTTCCGTGACGCGGAGGGCACCCCGGACTGGCGGGTGGTCGACGGCCACCCGAGCACCTGGTTCGAGGCGCCGTCCCTGTCGGCAGGGGCGGAGCTGGTCGCGCGGATCGTGAGCGTGGCGGCGGGCGCCGCGGTGGCGATCGACCTGCGGGCCGGGGGAGTGCGCGTTCGCCTCGGGGGGCGGTCAGGGGCATTCACCGGCGAGGACGCCGAGGTTGCCCGGGCGGTCTCGGCGGCCGCTCGGGACCTCGCGCTGGTGGCCGACCCGGCGGCACTCCAAGCGGTTCGGCTCGTCATCGACGCGTCGGACCGCGCGACCGTGCTTCCGTTCTGGCGAACCGTGCTCGGCTACGGGGCCGATGGCGAGGACGCTCTGGCCGACCCGCTCGGGCGTTGGCCGGTCGTCTCGTTCGCACCGCAGGACCCGCTGCGGCCCTTGCGCAATCGCATGCACGTCGATGTCGTCCGCGTCGCCGAGTCGGTGACGGCCGCCCGCGAGGTGACCGGGCAGGTGCCCCACGGTCCCTTCGGCCTCGCGCTCGCCGACCCCGACGGCAACGTGGTCGACCTCGTTCCCGGCGGCAACCTCGGCGACCGACCCGAGACCTCCGACTGGCGGGCGATCTTCGGCGCGATGACGCACTACCGCACCGACTCGCTGGTACAGGGGAGCGCACTCGCCACGGCCGTCGCCACCCTCGCCGACGAGGCCGGCGAACCGCTGCTCGTGGACCTGCAGCCCGACGGTGTGACGATCGACAGCGGTAAGGACCAGTTCGAGGACGCCGACGGCGGGACTCGCGCCGCGTTCGTCGAACTCGCCGCCGCGATCCAGGCCGCGGCCCGTGACCTCGGGCTGACCGCCGCCCCCGACCAGGTGGGCTTCGTGCAGTACGGCATCGACGCCGTCGACATCCCCGCCACGCGGGCGTTCTGGACGGCCACGCTTGGCTACCGACCGGACCCACGTGCGCACCTCACCGACATCTACGACCCGCGCCGGCTCAACCCCGTCCTGTTCTTCCAGGATCTCGATCCCGCCGATGTGGAGCGTCGCCGTCAGCGCGACCGGCTCCACCTCGACGTGTTCGTGCCACGCGACCTGGCCGAGGCCCGGGTCGAGACCGCGGTCACCTCGGGCGGGCGAATCGTAGGGGAGCAGGACGGACGATGGACGGTTGCCGATCCGGAGGGGAACGAGCTCACCTTCCGCGCGGACGGGGCCTGATCACCGTTGTGACCAGAGGGTCGCTCAGGCTTCGATCTGCGCCTGGCGGGCCCGGACCAGCGCGCGGACTACGGCGTCGGGCAGCGGGTGCTCGGGCTGGTAGCGGATGGTTCCCTTGTCGAGCCCGATGCCGGGATGCTCCGCCAGGGCGTCCGCGACCGCGGACACCGCGGCCGGGCTGAACGGATAGACACCGATGTGCTTCTTCGCTCGCATCACCGACACCAAGGGCTTGCCCCGGTGGACGAGCGCGGGCATCCCGTAGCCGAGGCCCTGCTCGGCGTCCGGTACCTGCTCGCGCGCAATCTCGTAGATGCGTTCGACGGACGGACGGTCGCCGGGATCGAGCCCGGCCAGCAGGTCATCGACGGTGCCCATGTCTCATCCTGCCACCGTGACGAAGGAGGGCATCGTGCCGGAGGCGGCAGGTCCGTCCCATGGGAAGTGGCTGGCGCTAGGCTCCCACCGTGGCCGACGCCGATATCGAGTCCATCGACCTCATCGCACGGATTCCCGACTTCCTCCAGACGCTCGCGCGCCTCGACTCCTCGATGCCTGCCAGCATCGAGCAGGCCCTCGCAGACGCCGGTCTGGACGAGGTCGCGGACCGGGATCCGCGCCGTAATGCTGTGCGGCGACACCAGCACATCGGATTCGATCGGTCTGGGGACGACGATCCGGACGCCTTCCAGCGTCGTCTTCGCGGCGCGATCACACGCAAGGTCGGCAAGCCGTCCGGCACCGACAAGCGATGGGACGTGGGCGGTTGGGCGGTCCTGGCGTCCTGCCGCGCCAGGTCGGTCTCGCTGAGCCTGCACGCCCAGTTCTCCATGTCGGACCTGCGTCGAGCGGCCGGTGCCTGGCTGGCCGGTGCCGAGGTCGGGCAGTGGCTCGTCGAGCACGGGTTCGTCGACGCCGACGCGAGGCCGGACGACGAGGGTCGTTGGCCGCGCTCGGAGCACAGCCTGACCCGGGCGTTCGTCACGTCCCGCGCAACGGGGGAGACGCGGGTGCACTTCTTCATGGAGCCAGGCATCCGGCCACCGGGAGCGAAGTCGGCGAACGACGACGAACGGTTCCAGCAGACGTTGGAGTTCCTGGGCGAGATCCCCGGTGCGGCCTCCACGGGAGGCACCTGGCGCCGGAACAGCCGCTCCTTCTCGATCCGCCGGATGCGAAGCTACACGCGCTCGATCGACTTCGGCGACGCGCCCGAGGGGCGGGTCGTCGCACCGTTCGGGGGCACCACCGTGACGATCGATGCCACGCCCGAACCAGTGCCTCGCGAGGCTGCTTCGCTGTTGCGCCGGCTCTCGGACCTGCGTGGACTCCCGTTCGAGGAAGTCCGGAGCCGGTTGATCGCCGAGGGGGTGGTCACGCAGGCGCCGACACGGGAGCTGCCCGGGACCGTGGCCCTGCTGGACATGCTCGGACGGGATGTCGAGTTCGGCCTCGTCGACGGGCGCGTGGCCCGCTCGATCGTCCAGGTCGCACCGGAGTCGAAGGACGCCCGGGAGGCCATCTCGACGGCCTTCACCGAGGCGTTCGGAGAGCCGGCCGCCCTCTGGACCTGGGCCGTGGGACCGACGGTCACCTCGTTCGCGAACCTGAAGACGGGCCCGCCGGGCTTCGAACGCTACCGGGCGCAGGTGGCTGAGCCGACGAGCGCTCTGTTGGCCGCGGCTCGGTCGTGGCTGCTCGCGGATGAGGCACTCGGGCACCACGAGGTGCGCGACGACTGGCACGGCCGGTGTCTCGGCGCCGCCATCTCCGGCGAGGTGGTACCCGCCGTCGTCACCGGCCAGCCGATCTGGCGCGTGGACGACCGCCTGTTGTGGCTGGAGGCGAACCGGCTCGTCGGCGCGCTCAGGCCGAACTGGCCCAGCTGGGCCACCACCCTGACTGGTGGTGCGACGACGGCACCGATCTCCGGTGTGGACCTGGCTCGGTTCGCGCACCTCATGTCCGGCTGGCGTGCGCCGGGTACCGCGGAAGTCGTTGCCGCCGTCACCGAGCTCGGCTGGGCCACGGGCGATCCCGACACTCTCACACGGTCCCGCAACGGAGCCCTCACCGTTGGGTTGCGGCGGCCGGCGGAGGGCAGCATCTTCCTGGCACCGCGCGAGGTCGGGGGGCCACTCAGGGCGTGGACGCTCACGGTGGCGCGAAACTCGGACGCGGCCTCGACGACCGCGGCACGCGACGACCTGCACCGAGCGCTGGCTCCGTATCGGGACACCGGGCGGCCGAAGGGCTGGCGGATCGGCGCGTTCCTCGTGGTCTGTGAGGAACACCGCTACCGGCATCTGCCGGCGCTGAGCCTGAGGGGGAGCGTCTCCCTACCTCGATGAGTGCAGGACCGGGGTCGACGGCGTCCGTCCGGTCTCGCTTCGCCGCTCAGTCGGTGCCGGTCCGATCCGGCACCACCGCGGACACCGCTAGCATCGTGGGGATCGTGGCGAACCAGCGCTCGTAGGCGCTCCATTGGTCGTCGGAGCGTGCGTGACGAGGCAGGGTGGGCGGCTCGACGAGCCGGCGCACCAGGAGTCCGTGCCGTGAGAGCACCTCGACGTAATCCTCGAGCGGCCGGTGATAGTGCTGGTGGCCGCCGAACGACTCGACCCACCATTGTGCCGGTTCGCGGTATCCGGTGACCGTGCGTGACCACGGGGGAGGACTGTCGCTGGGAGAGGGGGCCTGGTTGTAGAAGGCCGGGTGCAGGATCGTGAACACGAACCGCCCCCCAGGTCGCAGCGCCTTCGCCACGGCGGTGATGATGGGATCCAGGACCGGGAGGTCCATCAGGACCATGTGGCAGACGACAGCGTCGTAGGCGCTGTCCTCCACCGGCACCTCGGCGGCGAGGTCGCGAACCTCGAACCCGACGTCCGGGTGGTTCCGCCGGGCGGTCTCGATCAGGGCGGCACTGCCGTCCACGCCATCGACGGCCGCGCCGTTGTCGTTGAGCAGGCCGGCGAGCCAGCCGTGCCCGCAGCCGAGGTCCCAGATCCGCTTGCCGGTCACGTCGCCGATCTCCTCGGCAAGGAACGGGGCGAGCCGGCGGTAGAAGGAGTCCGCGTGACCACCGATCGTCGCTGCGTACGCGGCGGCTATCGCATCCCATCGGACACGGTCGGCGTGGGAGTCGGCTGCCATCGCCACGAGGCTACTCCCGGGCTGGACCTCGCTGCCGCCCGATCCCCTCCGAAAGTAGGTAGCGAGGGCGAGGACGGCCTGCGCACCCTGGACGGGCAGGACCGGGTGGTCGCGCAGAAGGGGATCACCGGGAACATCCGAACATCGGAGGGAGCGAACCATGCGAAAGACGACACACAGAGCAGCAACGGGAACGATCGCAGCGGCAGGCCTGGCAGCGGTGGCGGCCTTCACGGCCGCACCGGCGAGCGCGGCGGACTACTGCCTCGAGGTCGAAGCGGCCACGGCCTGCTTCGAGAGCGACGGGGACATCTTCGCGCTCTCCGACACCCAGGTGGACGGGCTGACCCCGATCCTGCAGTGGGAGACCGAGTACGGACGGGCCGGCGAGGTCGTGTTCTCCGGCAGCAGCACCTGGGAGGTACGCAACTACAACTTCGCCGAGCAGCACGACGTGTACTTCCGGATCGTGTTGATCGATGGCACCGGGGACGTCGTGGACGGCACGTCATGGGAGGGGGCACCGATCGGCGCCTGACCCGTTCGCTACGGACCTGCCGGGGTGTCGCTCGGATGTCGAGAGTGCGACGCTGTCTCCGTCCCAGGTACACCAGCGGCCATGAACGGGCCGCCCGACGACGGAGGAGGACCACCATGACGAGTCCACGGATCATGCAACCGAACGAGATCACCGAGGTGCTGGACCGACCGATCAGTCAGGAGCTGCTGGCCCGCGACCTGACCCGCCTGGCGTACGTCGCGAAGGACGGTACACCCCGCAATGTCCCGATCGCGTTCACCTGGAACGGCGCGGAGATCGTCATCTGCACGACGAAGAACGCACCGAAGATCCCGGCCCTGCGCAACAACCCGGCGGTGGCCCTGACGATCGACACCGAGGTGCACCCACCGAAGATCCTGCTCATCCGCGGGCTCGCCGAGCTGGACTTCGTCGATGGCATCCCGGACGAGTACCTGCGGGCGACCAGCACCTACGAGATGACCGCCGAGCAACGGGTCGAGTGGGAGGCGGAGGTACGTTCGCTCTATCGCGACGGCATGGTCCGGATCGTCGTGACCCCGAACTGGGTGAAGCTGATCGACTTCGAGACGACGCTGCCGAGCGCGGTCGAGGAACTGGTCCGACAGCGCGCGGAACGTCAGGCGGAGGACGCCTGAGGGCCCGCTCCACAGCGGTGGCGACTGCGGCTCGCCGTTGGTGTTTCGGCATCCCAGGCCATCCCGACGATCTCCGGTCGAGCCGAGCGACGAAGGCCAGGTGCGTGTCCTGATGAACGGTACACCAGATCGCGAGTTCCGCCGTGAACTCCTCAGCCGACGGCTATGTTCTGTGTCGTGGCTGCGTCAGATGGACCTCAGCACCCGACGAGTCCTCACCGGGCACGTGGTGCGGACTCGGGCCAGGCATGGCTGGAGCTCGCGCCGGACTACGAACGGGCCCGAACAAAGGAGGATTCGCTGGATCGGTTGGTCGAGTGGCCAGCGCAGCGAGACATTCTGGGCGATGTCACCGGGCGGTCGGTGCTCGATCTCGGTTGCGGCAACGGCGGCAAGCTCTCCGAGTTGGTTCGAGACGGTGCAACCGACTCGGTCGGTGTCGACATCAGTGGCAACTTCCTCAGCGCCCAGCTTCCTGGTCTGGAACTCATTCAAGGCGATCTCTCCGAGTTGGATTCTGTGCCCGGGCTTGCCGGCCGCACGTTCGAGCGGATCCTGTTCCTGCAGTCCTTCGGCTACGCCAAGGATCCAGTTCGCACCCTGCAGGTAGCGCGGGGGATGTTGGCTGACGACGGATTCATCCTGCTGACGAGGACGCAACCGATCCGATACGCCCTCGAACGGGCGGCGAAGAACGGGACCTCATTGGGGGAGGAGTACTTCTCGACCGCCCAGTTCTCCTACGTCAGCGGCTGGAACGACGAGATCGCCCTCACCAAGCGGCCCTACACGATCTCCGATCTGATCAATGTGTTCAGTGCGGCAGGGCTGTGGATCGAGTCCGCGACCGAGCCTCAACTCTCCGAGGACGCCCGACGCCGCTATCCGCACAAGCAGGCGTGGATGAACAAGAACCTCGGCATCCTGATCTTCAAGCTCCGGCCGCATCCCGGCCCGTAGCCGCATCTTGAGCGCCCGCTAGCGGAGTGCAGGATCGCAGTGAGGCGCCGATCGGTCGGTCGGCGGGGAGGGGCGCCCGAAGGAGGGACCTTTCGTGATCTGGCCAGCCGGCGCTCTCGCGGCCGGTCGACCGGCAGCCTGATGATTGATGTCGTTGCGGTCATCGGAGATGCCGCCGGCAGATTCTGGGGGTTTGTGCCAAGCGGCTGTCGTGGATCGCGCCCACCGCTCGACGTCTCCGGAGAGCAGTCGGTCGGTCAGCCAGCCGACCGCGATGAACACGCCGATCGCAGACACCGAGATGAGTACCTGGAGCACCATGCCTCTCAGTGTCAAGAGACCCGCCCCGGCGCACCAGTGGCAGCAATGTCACTATTCGATAGATTATTGCCATGGGTGAATCTGGCTCACGTCGACATCGTGTCGCAGTCCTGGCTTTCGACCGGGTGCACAGCTTCGACCTGGCGATGCCGCTCCAGGTGTTCACCACGGCCCACGGAGCCAAGAAGGCACCTGGTGAACTCTTCGGCGACCGGCTCTACGACGTGATGGTCTGCGGCGACGGTGAAGGGCTCGCCATCACCGGTGTCGGCGACATCGAGATGTACCGCTACACGCCCGCTCGGCCGTTGGCCGATGCGCTGGATGCCGACACGATCGTGGTGATCGGCAGGCCGCGCCTGCAGGACCCGCCGGAGTCGGTGCTCGCGCTACTCAGGGAGGCGCACCGACGAGAGATCAGGATCGCCTCGATCAGCGCCGGCGGCGGCCAGGTCATGGCTGCTGCCGGACTGCTCGATGGACGTCGGATCGCCACCCACTGGTCCCGCGCCGACGTGTTCGCCGCGCAGTTTCCCGAGGTCGTGGTCGACGTCGACGTGCTGTACGTCGACCACGGCGACGTCCTCACGTGCGCGGGGGGAGCCAGCGGCATCGACCTCTGCCTGCACATGATCCGTGAGGACTTCGGTGCGGCAGCCGCGGCCGAGGTGGCCCGCCACATGGTGGTGCCGCCGCAACGGAGCGGTGGGCAGAAGCCGTACGTCGTGCACCCCGAACCAGAGGACGATCGCGGCGTGCTGGAGCCGACCCTGCGGTGGCTACGGGGTCGTCTGGACCAACCGGTGACGTTGACGCAGATCGCCGCCCGGATAGGCGCCAGCCCGCGGACAGCGAATCGGATGTTCAAGGAACAGACCGGCACGACGCCGGTGCAGTGGCTGCTGCGCCAGCGCGTGACTCACGCGCAAGAACTGTTGGAGACCACGGACCTGCCGATCGAGTCGATCGCCTCGCATTGTGGATTCGGTACGGCGATATCGATGCGACAGCATTTCGCCCGCCACGCCGGGACCTCACCAATGGCGTACCGACGCACCTTTCGGGCCCCTGACTCGGCGTCGTGACGGGTTTGCGGATCAGGTTCAGTCATTGCGGTTGGGCAAGGTCAGGCCGGCTGGACCGTCCGACGCATGACCGTGTTCTTCAACCCCTTGGCGCGGACGAACTCGAAGCCGGCTTGCTCGTACATCGCGCGTGTTCCGTTGTAGACGAACGAGTTGCTCATCCTCTTCTCACCGATCTCGTGCGGGTAACCCTCGACCACACCGCCACCCTGCGCTGCGATCAGATCGAGCGCACCGGCCAGAGCCTCCTTGGCGTAGCCCAGCCTGCGGTAACGCTTGTCGACGAATATGCAGGTGATGCGGTAGTCGGGAATGACGTCGGCCTCGGCAAGGTACTGCTTGCGGTGATGGATGTTCGGCAACTCATCCGGAGTGCCGTACTCGGCCCAGGCGACCGCCTCATCGTCGACCATCACCAGCGCAGCATGGGCCTGGTCGGTTTCGACGAGCCGCTTCTTCAGCTTGCGGCTGCCCTCGTAGCCTGGCTCCCGCTCGGAACAGTCGGGGTGGAAGTAGGTGCACCAGCAGCCGCCGAAGATCCCGTTGTGACGCTCCACCAGGGCAGCGAACGCGTTCCACGTGTGAACAGTCAAGGGCTCGATCGTGTACTCATCCATCACCATGCCGCCAATCGAAGCACGTTGGACGGACGATCTACGTCCGCATCGTCGGCGCGCGCCGACTCGCTGCATGCTTGAACAGGTCAGATGCCCGCCGACGCCGGGAGATAGAGGGGGAGGGGTCCCAAGGCGGAGCCTCTGATGTCCTGTCGCATGGAGGATGGCATCTGCTAACTGCGGGATGCCAAATGTCTGCGATTAGTAGGCGGCAGGGCCGTCTCATGCGCCTTGGCATCTCCGTACGCGGGCGTGCCCCAAGGCGGAGGCGCAGCCTCCCCCGGCAGCTGCTCCGATAGCAACGGGGGAGTGGCTTACTACAAAGCTGGTCGATATGCGCGCGAGCCGTTGTGTGACGCCATGGGGGTCGCAGCAAGCGGCGGCGGTAGCCTTTGCGGCGTCAGATGCGGCCGGTCTCGTGGGCCCACATGGCGACCTCGACACGGTTTCGGGCGCCGACCTTTCGCATGAGGCTGGCGAGGTGGGCTTTGACGGTGCTTGGGGTGATGTAGAGCGCGCTAGCGATCTCATTGTTGGTGCGGCCTTGGGCTACCGGCACGAGGACTTCCTCTTCGCGGGCGGTGAGCGGTTCTATCGGCTGCCTCGGTGGCGAGGTCTGTGCGTGGGCGAACGCTGCGAGCAGTCGGACAGTCACGCTGGGTGCGATCAGTGCGTCTCCGTCGGCGGCGGCGTGGATGGCCTGCGTCAGCAGGGCGGGTCCGGCGTCCTTGAGCAGGAACCCACGGGCGCCGGCTTTGAGCGCCCCGTGGACATACTCGTCGAGGTCGAAGGTGGTGATGACCACGATCGGCAGGGGGTCGGTGACGTCGGGGCCGGCGAGGCGTCGGGTGGCTTCGATGCCGTCCATCAGCGGCATTCGGATGTCGAACAAGCCGACGTCGGGGCGCAGCTGGTGCGCCAGGCGGACTGCCTCGCGCCCGTCGGCGGCCGCACCGACCACTTCGATGTCGGGTTGGGCGTCGAGCAGCATCGTCAGCCCGGTGCGCACGATGGGCTGGTCGTCGGCGATGAGTACCCTGATGCTCATCGTGACGTCCCGGTTCGGGGCAGGACCGCCTCTACCCGCCAGCCACGCTCGGCGGCGGGACCCGCGTGGAAGGTGCCGCCGAGTAGTGAAGCGCGCTCCTGCATGCCCACGAGGCCGTAGCCTGCTGGGGCGCGGCCGCCTGCGGGGGAGCCGTCGTCGTGGATGGTCAGCCGTACCCGGTCGTCGTCACCTGTGACGGCGACGGTGACCTGGGTCGCGTGGCGGGCGTGCCGTCGAGCGTTGGTGATGGACTCCTGGGCCAGGCGGTAGATCGCGGCCCCGACCGCCGGGCTGAGGTCGTCGAGCTCACCGGAGAGCGTCACCTCGACGCAGGGACGCGTCTGGCCATCGGTGGCGAGCTGTTCGACCTCGGCCACGCCGGGCTGCGGCGCGAATTCGGTGTCCTGCGTGGCGCGGAGCACGCCGACGATGGCGCGTAGCTCGGTGAGGGTGCGGGTCGCCGCGTCCTCGATGATGGTCAGGGCCTCGATGGCACGCTCGGGGTGGGAGGCCGCGATGGCACGTCCTGCTTGGGCCTGGATTGCGATGCCCGAGACGTGGTGGGCGACGGTGTCGTGGAGTTCACGAGCGAGTTGTTCCCGTTCGCGGGCCTTGGCCTGGTCGATGTCGCGGATACGGATCTTCGCGCGATAGCGGATCGCGGCGCCGAGCGCGGCCGCGAACAGGAAGAACGCGTACCCTGCGACCGCCTCCGCCAAGCTGGTGGGGTCGGCGCCGTGGGTGGTGATGGCCAGCCAGACCAGAATGACGCCGAGTCCGCTTGCGGCTTCCCGACCGGAGCCCCACCGGAACAGGGCGTAGGCCAGGATCAGCACCGCCAAGATGCTGTCCAGCAGGGGGCCTTGCGCCCCGGTGAGAACTCTGACGACGTCGACGATCGTCAACGTGCCGAAGGAGACCGCAACCGCGACGAGCGGGTGCGTGCGTCGCCACAGCAGGGGGCCGAGGACCGCGAGCGCCGCAAGCAGCAGCAGCGGGCGCGGCGCCAGGTCCTCGCGAAGAACCACTTCCACCACGGACCAGCAGACCAGTACTGCCACCAAAGCCCAGTCCCGCGGCCCCCGGGCCTGGGCATTCGTGGGTCGCGGTTCGGCCCACAGCGAACGGAGTGCGTTGGTGGCCATCTGATCAGCCTAGGCAGCCCCGCGTCTCGGCGTATCCGCCGAAAGTACAAGAGCTCGGCTGTGCCAACGGCCAGGTCGCATCAGGCTCCGGGGCTGATGTACCCGCCGCCGGCATCCGTGAGGGTGGAAGCGCCCACCCGAACAAGCCAAGGAGCATGGTGATGAGAACACCTCGATCCCACACAGCACCAGAGAATCCGCCGTCTCAGAGCACGCTGAAAGATCTGCGCATGCCCGTGCAGGCCAAACTCGCAGCAGCATGGACCAGTTTCATGTTCCTCTACATCTACGTCGACTACCTCGCGCTGTACAAGCCCGGCGCCGTCGACGACATCCTGGCCGGCATCGTCCACGAGTTCGACCTCGGCCCAACCTTTGTCGCCAGTGCGCTCACGCTCATGGCCATCCCGATCCTCATGATCCTGCTCTCCACGACGCTGCCCGCCCGTGTCAACCGCACCATCAACCTCGTCGTAGCAGCGCTCTACATCCCCGTCTCGATTTACAACGCGGTAGGGGAGTCCTGGACCTACTTGTACTTCTACGGCCTCTCCATCGGACTCGAGGTGCTGCTCCTGGCCTTCATCCTGCGCTGCGCCTGGACCTGGCCACTCCGCACTGAACTGACATAATGTACATTATCGGCGTAGCCCGAGTGGACCAGAAGTGGATGCAAGCTGCAACGCTCGCTCGTGCCGATGAGCTGGCTGGTCAAGTCCCGAGTGGGCCAGGCGATCACGCAGAACAGGTTGCCGTCGGGATCAGCCAGGACGACGAAATCGGCATCGTCGGGATAGTCCCAATCCACCCTCCGAGCGCCGAGCGAGATCAGGCGGTCGACCTGTGCCCGTTGATCGGCCTCGTCGTCGGCCCAGAGATCGAGGTGGGTTCTGTCTTCGCCGTCTAGGTGGAGCCGAGTGCCACCAGAACCCTCGGGCGCCAAGAACGCCGGGTTGTGCGGTTGCCTCGTGTACCCGAGTGCTGCCGACCAGAACGCCCCGGCCCGGTCGACGTCCGACACGTTCATCACGACGGCTCCGATTCTCAGCATGGATCAAGCCTGACGCGTCGGGGGCGACTCGTCCAGTGATCTGCGGCAGATGCTGCCCTGTCGCTGGCTCCCGCGCTCCAGGTCGACACCATCACGCGTGCCAGCTGACCCTGACGGCCGGCTCCGTGCCGTGGCGCTGTCGGTAGGCATTGACGATCTCGTCCTCGGCGACCTGCTCGCCGGCGGCGACACGGCCGAGGAAGGGCACCACCCACAGCGCGCCGGCCTGCGCGAAGGCCTGCTCCCATCGTTGCTGCAAGCCACCGGACTCCGTGAGGACCTCCTCCAGCCACATGGCGCCCCCAGACCCGAGATGGCCGCTGCCCTCGGAGATGGTCACGACGGGCTCCGCACCACCCAGCCACAGGCCGACCACGACGGGCTCCTTGAGATGCCCCATGTTCGAGGCGACTCCCCTCGGCTTCGGACTGCTAGCGAGCGTGATGACGCGCGCGCCTGCGGGGAGGTACGGGGATGGGCGCGCCGTGCTCATCCTCCGCAGATCTGGTTGATGACCTCGTCCGACGGCTTCTTCGACTGCTGGAACCCAGGCACGACGCCATTATCGCCGTTGAGACATGACCGAGTACACCTCAGGTCACGTCCTGCCGGACCGTCCTGCATGCGGCGACCATCGATAGCCTGCCGTGTGTGACCGCCGTGGACCTGATCGTGCTCCGGGAGGCCGTCGAAGCGTCGTGGAGTCGCCGGACGTCGTACCGCGGCGTCTGGGACGAGCGAAATCCTGCGCTCGGACAGTGCTATCCGACGGCGCGCGTCGTCCAGCACTTCTTGCCGGCCGCCGACATCGTCAGGGGCTCGGTGTGGACCGGCGTCAGGCAGGAGGTCCACTTCTGGAACGAACTCTGTGTTGGGCTTGACCTGATGGCGATCGACCTCACCTGGCAGCAGTTTCCGCCCGGTTCTGTCGTGGCGTCTCGACAGACGCTGAACCGGCTCGAGTTGGGCGACACGCCGCCGACCGTCGCCAGGTGCGACCGGCTGCTGACCGCTGTCAACGCCCGCCTGAACCAGATCGTCACCAGCGAGAACCCTGCGACTACTTGATGAAGCCTCGATAACAATCGCCGGTCACGGCAGCGAGAAGCCGAGCGGCTTCACCCGCAGTTCGGTCGAAACTTCCCGGACCTCTCCCCCGATCTGGCTCGACGGCTCCGCCTACCCTTGGGAGCATGGCTGACGTCGAAGTACTGGGACCAGCCTCGTGGAACACCCTGGTGCACCTGGACGAACTCCCCGAACCCCGGTCTCAGACGGTGTTCGCCAGGGCCTCCTTCGAGACGCTCGGCGGCACGTCCGCGGGCAAGGCCCTGCACCTGGCCGATCTCGGTCGCTCGTTGCACCTGACCACGCTGGTCGGGTCCGATGCCGCGGGAGGATCGGTGGCCCACGCGCTGTCCCGCGCCGGGATCGATTACGAACCGATCACCGTCGGAGGGCCGAGCGAGCGCCACGCGAACCTGCTGACCGAGCGCGGCGAGCGGGTCTCGATCTACCTGTCGGTCCCGAAACTTGATCTTGACGCCGACGTGGTCGCCTCTCGCCTGGCCGCGCGAGTGCACGATGCGCGAGCGGTCGTGGTCGACCTGGCCGGATGGACCCACGATGTCGTCACGCTCATTGAAGCCCGACGCGACCTCGTCTGGACCGACCTGCACGACTACGACGGGCAGGCGCCGTTCCATCGGCCGTTCATCGAGCGCGCTTCACACGTCTTCATGAACGCCGACGGTCTGCACGCGCCGGGCGACCTCATGCACGAGCTGGTCGACGGCGGAGCGAGCGTTGTCGTGTGCACGCTCGGTGCCGAGGGTGCCCGTGCCGTGGACGCCGGGCACCGGGAGTGGCAGGTCGCGGCGGTGCCGGTCGAGCGGGTCGTCGACACGAACGGCGCCGGCGACGCTTTTCTGGCCGGGTTCCTCGACTCGACGCTCGACGGTGCTGACGTCGGTACGGCCCTGTCAGCGGGTGCCAGGCAGGCGGCCCGTGCCCTGAGTTCGTGGCACCTCAGCCCGTTGCTCGACGACATCTGCGACGGTCCGACACCCGGGAGGACGTCATGACCTGACGTGGCCGCACACTGCCGTGCGGGGACGTCACCCCTTCCGAACGCGGTAGCGCAGGTGCAGCACGCGGTTGCCCTGGACCACCGCGTGCGGGTCTTCAAGCAGGTGCTGGCCGTCGACCGGCCCGAAGTAGCGCTTCCCTGAGCCGAACACGACCGGGACGACGTCCATCGCCACCTCGTCGACGAGACCAGCTGCCAGGGCCTGGCCGCCGACGTCCCCGGCGCAGAGGGCGACCACACCGTCGCCGGCGCGCCGGCTGGCTTCGGCGATGGCATCCGGGACGTTGTCGAGGAACGGGACGTCGGCCTCGGGATGCCACCCATCCGGTTTCGGCCGGTGGGAGACGACCACGAGGTGCTCCCCCGCCGGCGGCTTGGCCTCCCAGCCGTTCGTCAGGTCGAACAGGTGCCTGCCCATGATCGTTGCCCCGATCGAGTCCCACATGGGCCTCGTGTAGTCGTAGGACGCCTGCGAGAGGCTCATCCCCATGTGCTCCAGCGGCCGGTCGCCGTTGAAGTACCAGTCAAAGAGCGGGCCGACGGCGTCGTCGTCAGCCGCGACGAACCCGTCGAGGGACACCACTGCGTGCATGAGTACGGTTGCCATGCCTGGATAGACCGGACCATCGACCGGGACTCATCGGAGCGGCCGACGAGAACGAAGGGCAGCTGCGCGCACCCGCGGCGGACGCTCACCTCTCGGTCGGGAGCCGGAGCGCGCCGAGGGCGATCACGTCACGCGCCCACGCCACCACCTGCTGAGCCACCTGCTCAGGCGTCGATCCGTCCGTGTCGACGACGTGGGCTGGCCAGCGGGGGTCGCCACTGCGCCACTCGTCCCATCGCTCCCAACGCATCGGGACGGAGCTCTCAACGCGAATGACCTCCGGGTGGAAGGTCGGGTCCACGGCGTGACCGTGGGACCACTCACCGAACGCAACGTGATGTTCGAGACTGTCCTCGGGTTCGCCGCGTTCCATCAGCCGGGCTCGACGTACCTCGGGTGAGCAGTGCAGCACGCAGGCAGCGATGCCATCGAGCCGATCTGCCGACGGCGCGGCCAGCAGTTCGCCGACCGGAACCTGACCGCACAGCAGAACGTGGCTGCCTTCATCCTGGGCGGCGAGGGCCCGCTGGACCCACTGCTCGATCACGGCATGTCGCCACGCCGTGTCGGCGTCCGGAGGCACACCCACCGAGTCGAACTCGACACAGGTGACCGGCTGCTCCCAGTCCGTCGCGGTGAGGTGCGCCAGCGTGGTCGACTTTCCTGCACCGCTGGCGCCCGTCAATGACAGCAACATCAGATCTCGTGCCGATCGACGCAGTGGAACTGCTTCATCCAGACAGAGTAGGCCGCGTGTACATGGGAAATGCGCGGGCTCCGGGACGCGAAGCTCCCGGTTCACAGCGTTCACCGGCCTGGATCGGGTCGGTGCTCCGCGAAACGGCTGTCGGTGAGTCCCTACTCGCGAGCCGTGCGATACCAGGTGGCCGTGGAAGTCTGCCGGAAACCGACGCCGTGATACAGGGCGCCCGCCGACTGCGTCTCGTATGAGACCTTCACCCGCTCGGCGCCTCTCGCAGCGAGTCGGTCGATCCCCGCGGAGAGCATCGCCCGGGCGAGTCCTCGACGCTGGTAGCCGTCCTCGACCCGCACGGGCTCGACCAGTCCCACCTTCGTGACCGGATCCAACCAGAAGAGCGCATACCCCGCGGTCCGTCCATCGGCGGCCTCGACGGCCAGGTCGAGCGTGTGGTCGTAGAGCGAGCACTGTTCCAGGCGCCGTGCGATGCCTTCGCCACTCCGGTGACTCATCGGGTGCGGCGCGTCCGAACGTTGCGTGCGGTCGACGAGCGCGAAGCCCGCAGCGGGTGGCGCGACCTCGGGCCCGTCCGACGCCACCATCCAGGCGGTGTTGTCGCGATCACCGGGGGCGAGACCCGAGCGCTCGGCCAACCCGCGAAACACAGGATCGTCATCGCTCACGGGCACCTCGAACCCGATCCCGCAGTGCTTCCCTGCATGCTCCAGGGCACGCTCCCACAGGTCACCGGGTTCGAGGCCCGACGCGTGCGGGACGGCGATCGGATCACACTGCCAGGTCTCGCCGGCCCAGGTCGTGAGCAGGACGCCGGCGACCGGCCCATCGTCATCGAGCCAGAACAGCTTCTCGACGTCGTCGGAACGTCGTGGACTGCGCCACCACCACTGGACGTCCGCGGCCTCCCAGAGGCCCGCCGTCGGATCGGCTCGTCGGGCGCGCTGCAACAGGCTCGTTGCCAGCTCCTGGGCGCGTGGCCCGGCGGCACGGATCTCTCTGACGGACACGTCCCTCTCCTCCCAGTGGCCACTCCCTCGTGAGACCGTACCGATCAGTACCTCGCCAGGGCTCATGGATATCGTCGCCGGTCACGCCTTCCAGGGGCCGGGCGCCTCCGTCTGTCACGATGGTGAGGTGACCGAAACGACACATGACGTCGATGTGCGCCCGGCTCGCGACGACGAACTCGGCCTTGTGGCCTCCCTACGGTGGCACTGGGTTCACGGCCAGCCCTACGGCGGGGCGAACCTGCCGAGTCTCGACGACTACGTCGCGTCAGCCGTCGCCTGGGCTCGCGCCCACAGCGACTCGCACGTCGCGTTCGTCGCGCGATCGTCCGGCAGTGCGATCGGCATGGCCTGGCTGGCCCTTCTCGAACGAGTCCCAGCACCCGACCGGATGCAGCGACTCAACGGCGACCTACAGTCCTGCTACGTGCTGCGGGAGTTCCGCGGACGTGGCGTCGGGAGTCGGCTCGTCGCGGCGGTCCTGCAGGAGGCCCGACGCCGAGGGTGTGAACACGTGACCGTCCACGCATCTCCACTGTCGGTGCCGATGTATGAACGCGCAGGTTTCGAGCACAATCCCGAGCTGTTGTGGAGCGCCACCGACGGACCGTGAGCCGGCCGGAGTGGGTAGGTCCACTCCCCCGCCGCCGGGTCAGCCGGCGGCCACCGGCTCCGGCTTCATCGCGATGATCTGCACGAGATTGCCGCAGGTGTCGTCGAAGACCGCCACGACGGCGGTGCCGATGTCCGTCGGCGGCTGGGTGAACACGACACCACGCTCGGTCAGGCGCGTGTGCTCTGCCTCCACGTCATCGACGGCGAACTGCACGAGCGGGATCCCGTCCTCGACGAGCGCAGCCCGGTACGTGCGCGCCGCCGGGTGGTCCGACGGCTCCAGCAGCAGCTCGGGACCGTCGGGGACCTCCGGCGACGCTACGGTCAACCAGAAGTTATCCCCGAGCGGGATGTCGTGACGTTTGGTGAAGCCGAGCACGTCGGTGTAGAAGTCGAGCGCGGCGCGCTGGTCGTCGACGAAGATGCCGGTCAGTTCGATCCTCATGGTTCGGTCCTTTGTCCGATCGGCCACCGCCGCGCGATCTCGGCGAGTGGCTCTGGGGTGAAGTAGTGGTACTTGGAACGCCCGCGTCGCTCGGTCCTGATCAGCCCGGCCTCCTCGAGGACTCCGAGGTGCTGCGAGACCGCCTGGCGCGTCAGGCTGACGTCGTACCGCGCCGCCAGGATCGAGCAGATCTCGAAGAGTGTCTGCCCGTCCCGGGTGGCCAACTGGTCGAGGACGAGACGTCTGGTCTCGTCGTCGAGGGCGCGGAACACATCAGCCATGCGGCCACTATAGGCAAGCAGACGCTTGCCTATCAAGTCCGGAACCTAAGAACTCAGGTAGATATGGTCGACGCCATCCTCCCCGGGCTCGTCCAGATCCGGGGCCCTGCTGAGTCCGACCCTGAGTGCGACGTTCGCACTCGCGTGATTGGCAGGCCGCACCCGTGCCACCACTGGCAACTCCGGGTAGAGCGCGCGTGAGCGGGCCACTGCCGCCCGGGCGGCCTCCGTGGCGTAGCCCTTGCCCCAGGCGCTCGGATCGAACCGGTACAGCAGATTCATGATCGGCCGGCCCCCGAGCGTCATCGCCTTCACCCCGCAGATCCCGATGACCGTCGGGTCGTCCTGTCGACGCACCGACCAGTAGCCGATCCGATGGTCGCGCCATTGACGCTGCCAGCGAGCGAGCAGTTCCCGGGCCTGCGCCTCGTCGGCCAATCGATCTCCCGGGTTGTGCATGATCGCCAGGTCCTCCTGGTGGACGCGCAGAATCGCAGGAATGTCGGACTCGGTCGGCACTCGAAGCTCGAGCCGCTCGGTAACAAGGCTGCTCTCGGCGACCTCGTCGTGGGCGGTGGCGCGGAGTTGCCCGAGTTCGTCATCCCAGCCGAATCCCGGCGTCAGCCCCGGATCGGTCAAGGGCCGGAAGGACAGCCGGAACAGCATCCCGGAGTCCTCCTCCCCCGCACTCACGACGTGCTCCCACCGGTCCGGCGTGGTGAGCGGGGCGGTCAGCCGGTAGTAGTGCCGGATCCGCGACGACGCCGCCTCGTCGTGCCAGAGGTGCGAGCCGAGGTGCCGCGCGGGTCCCGGCACGCGCAGGCCGGTCTCCTCGAGGAGCTCCCGGATCGCCGCGTCCGCAGGAGCCTCGCCCGGGTCGACCCCACCTGCCGGCACCTGCACGCCCGCGGTGGGGTAGGACTCGGTGTGTTCCAGGACGAGCACCTCGTCGGCGCGCCGGGTCAGGTAGATCAGCACCTTCTCGCGCCAGCCGTGGCGCCGCGCCAGCTCCCTCGCACGGTCGAAGGACAGAGGTTCGGAGGCTCGGGAGGGCATCGAAGCACCGTGGCCGGCGTGAACTACGAGACCAGCTTTCCCGCACCGACGTAGTCGGCGAGATGCTCGGCCGTCAGCGTGGACCCCTGCGCCACCAGATCGGCCGGCGTGCCCTCGAAGACGATCGCACCGCCGTCGTGCCCTGCCCCCGGGCCCAGGTCGATGATCCAGTCGGCGTGAGCCATGACGGCCTGGTGGTGCTCGATCACGATCACGGACTTGCCCGAGTCCACGAGCCGGTCCAGCAGCGCGAGCAGTTGCTCGACGTCCGCCAGGTGCAGGCCGCTGGTCGGCTCGTCGAGGATGTAGACCTCGCCCTTGTCCCCCATCTGTGCGGCCAGCTTGAGGCGTTGCCGCTCGCCGCCGGACAGCGTCGTGAGCGGCTGTCCGAGGCTCACGTAGCCGAGGCCGACGTCGTCGAGGCGCACCAGGATCTTGTGCGCCGCCGGGATCCGGGCCTCGCCCTCGCCGAAGAACACCTTCGCGTCGGCCACCGGCATCGCGAGCACCTCGCTGATGTCGCGGCCGCCGAGGTGGTAGTCCAGCACGGAGGCCTGGAACCGCTTGCCCTCACATTCCACGCAGGTCGTGGCGACGCCCGCCATGATGCCGAGGTCCTGGTAGACCACGCCGGCGCCCTTGCACGCCGGGCAGGCGCCCTCGGAGTTCGCGCTGAACAGCGCGGGCTTGACGCCGTTGGCCTTCGCGAACGCCTTCCGGATCGGCTCGAGGAGCCCGGTGTAGGTGGCCGGGTTGCTACGCCGGGATCCGCGGATCGCGGTCTGGTCGATGGTCACCACACCGTCGCGCCCTGCGACCGAGCCCTGGATCAGGGAGCTCTTGCCCGAGCCGGCGACCCCGGTCAGGACGGTGAGCATCCCGAGCGGGATGTCGACGTCGACGTTACGGAGGTTGTTCGTGTTCGCTGCGCGAACCTCCAAGGCGCCCGACGGCGTCCGTAGCGAGTCCTTCAGCCTCGCCCTGTCGTCGAGGTGCTTGCCCGTGATGGTGTCGGCGGCGCGCAGACCCTCGACGCTGCCCTCGAACATCACCTCTCCCCCGGCGGTGCCGGCCCGCGGCCCGAGGTCGACGACGTGGTCGGCGATCCCGATGACCTCCGGCTTGTGCTCCACGACCAGGACCGTGTTGCCCTTGTCCCGCAGCTGGAGCAGCAGCCGGTTCATCCGCTGGATGTCGTGCGGGTGCAGGCCGACGCTGGGCTCGTCGAAGACGTAGGTGACGTCCGTGAGCGATGAGCCGAGGTGGCGGATCATCTTGGTGCGCTGCGCCTCGCCTCCGGAGAGGGTGCCGGAGGGCCGGGCGAGGCTGAGGTAGCCGAGGCCGATGTCGACGAACGAGTCGAGGGAGTCGCGTAGGGACTCCAGTAGCGGGCCGACCGAGGGCTCGTCGAGCTCGCGCACCCATTCGGCCAGGTCGCTGATCTGCATGGCGCACGCGTCTGCGATGCTGATGCCCTTGACCTTCGACGAGCGCGCTCCCTCGTTGAGCCGGGTGCCATCGCACTCCGGGCAGGTCGCGAAGGTCACGGCCCGCTCCACGAACGCGCGGATGTGCGGTTGCATGGAGTCGACGTCCTTGACGAGGAACGACTTCTGGATCTGCGGGATCAGACCGAGGTACGTCAGGTTGACGCCATCGACCTTGAGCTTCGTGGCCGGCTTGTAGAGCAGGGCGTCCAGTTCCTTCTTCGTGTACTTCCCGATCGGCTTGTCCATGTCGAACCAGCCGGAGCCGCGGAAGATGCGGCCGTACCAGCCGTCCATGGAGTAGCCGGGGATCGTCAGGGCGCCATCGTTCAGGGACTTCGTCTCGTCGTACAGCGCGGACCGGTCGAAGTCGGTCACCGCGCCGCGGCCCTCGCACCGGGGGCACATCCCGCCCACGACGGCGAAGTCTCGTCGCTCCTTGACGGTCTCGCCGCCCCGCTCGAACGTCACGGCGCCCGCGCCGCTGATGGAGGCGACGTTGAAGGAGAACGCCTGCGGGGATCCGATGTGCGGTTGACCGAGCCGGCTGAACACGATCCGGAGCATCGCGTTCGCGTCGGTGATGGTGCCGACCGTCGACCGCGGATTGGCACCGATCCGCTCCTGGTCCACCAGGATCGCCGTGGTCAGACCTTCGAGCAGGTCCACGTCAGGCCGCGCCATGGCGGGCATGAAGCCTTGGACGAAGGCGCTGTAGGTCTCGTTGATGAGCCGCTGGGACTCCGCCGCGATGGTGGCGAAGACCAGCGAGCTCTTGCCGGAGCCGGAGACCCCGGTGAACACCGTCAGCCGTCTCTTCGGGAGATCGACGCTGATGTCCTTGAGATTGTTCTCCCGGGCACCGTGCACGCGGATCAGGTCGTGGCTGTCGGCTGCGTGCGCGGCGGTGTTCATCGGTGTCTCCAACGCTGTCTACTTGCTCTCGAAGATGCGGATCATGTTGCCGGACGGGTCCCGGAACGCGGCGTCCCGGACCCCCCAGGGCTGCTCGGTCGGCTCCTGGACGACCTCGCCGACGGTACCGGCCTGGACCTTCTCGAACGTCTCGTCGAGGTCCTTGGTGGCGAGGTTGATCCCCGCGAAGGTGCCCTTGGCCATCATCTCGGCGATGACCTTGCGCTCGTCCTCGGTGATGCCCGGGTCGGCCGCCGGCGGGTGCAGCACGATCGACGTCTCGGGCTGTCCCGGAGGACCGACGGTGAGCCAGTGGAGGCCCTGGTACTCGACGTCGTTGCGAACCTCGAAGCCGAGCGTGTCCCGATAGAACGCCAGCGCGGCGTCCGGATCGGTCTGCGGAAGATATGCCTGGTGAATGGTGATGTCCATGCGCCTCACGTTAGTTCCGGCGTCGGTGCGGGCGCTTCTCGATTCCTGATCGGTCGGGCGACTCGTTTCGCGACGCACGCCGGGATGCCGGCCGGCGGCCCGGCATCCTCGCTCCGATAGACGCTGGGCGGCATGCCCACGAGTTCGGTGAACCGGGTGCTGAACGTACCGAGGGAGGAGAACCCGACGGCGAAGCACACCTCGGTCACGGAGCGTTCGCCCACGCGCAGGAGCGCCATCGCGCGCTCGATGCGTCGGGTCATCAGGTAGCTGTACGGCGACTCGCCGAACGCGGCCCGGAACTCCCGGCTCAGGTGACCGGACGACATGTACTCGGCCTGCGCCAGCGCGTCCACGTTGAGCGGCTGGGCGTACTCGCGGTCGATCCGGTCCCGGATCCGTCGCAGTCTCTTCAGGTCGCTCAGCCGCTCCGCTTCGTCCTTCGGCACTCGCTAGATCCTGCCACGTTCGCCCGTACTTTCCCAGCGTGTCGCCGGCCGGAACGGTCAGTGGCGGATCGAGCGGGCCCGGTCCGCGGACAGGCGTTCCAGCACCTCGGCCAGGGCTCGGTGGTAGGCGAACGCACGCGGATATCCCGAGTGCGCCATCACCCCGAACAGATACCCGCCTCGATCGCGTTCCTCCGCGCCGCGATCGATCTCGTTGTCGCGGTAGGAGTGGACCGGGAGCCCGAGCGGGTCCGTGCGCCGCCAGAGATTCAGCCACGCCGGCTCGTCCCGTCCGGCACCGGTCAGCAGGGCGGTCAGGGTGTGCTCGCCGGTCGGAGTCGGGTTCACCGGGCGAATCGGGTCCACCGGGGGCAGCGGGGTTACCCGGTCGCGGCGCCAGGGGTCCGCGGCCAGGTAGGACGGTGCCCGGCACGGCGGGTTACCGGTGGCCACCGAGCCGAGCAGCTCCGGGAAGTAGCGTCCGAAGAAGCCACGCACCTGGGTGCCGTAGGTGAGCAGGCCGATGCGGGCGGTCGCGGGATCTCGCGGTCGCGCGAGCAGGACCGCGACTGCCAGCACGGCACCGAGGGAGTGCGCCGAGAGCACCACCCGCCGGCCGGACGGCGCTGCGAGGGAACGCCCGTCGGCCTCGGCACCGCCGAGCCAGGCATCGATGCGGCCCCGGAGTTCGGGCACCACGCGCTCCGCATAGCAGGGTGGTCCGAACGGGTGCGCCGCCCGCGGCAGGAAGCAGATCATGTCCCAGAGGATCCCGAGGGGTCGGGCACCGGTGCCGGCCGCTCCCGCGAGCATGGCACCCAGTAGCACCAACGCCGCGGCGCCGACCGCGCCGACCGCCCAGGTGGTGATGTCCTCCGGCAGCGCCCAGGGTGGCAGCGGTACCCCGACGAGCTCCGCGCCGGTATTCGCCGCCCCGGCGCGCCCCCATCCGTCTCCGGTCGACTCCGCCGACGCGAGGGGCCTCGGCACTCGCGTGAGCAGAGTGAGCGCGAGCGCCAGCGCGGCGCCGCCGGCCACCCATCCGACCACGGGCTCGGCGCGCTGGATCGCTGCCGCCACCTGTCGCGAGCGCTGGATCTGCGCGTCCGCGGCACTGCCGCTGCCGTCACCTTTGGCGCCGCCCCGCCGCGCGTTCCTGCGCTCGCTGCCGCGGTCGGGGGCACCACGCTCGCCGCGGTTGGGGTCCACCCACACACGCAGCGCTCCCGGCACAGACCGGGTGCCCACGACCGCCTGCAGCGCGGGCGGGATCACCGCGACCACCAGTACGGCCAACGTGAGGAGCGTTGCGAGGCCGAACTCCGCGTAGGCCTGCGGCGCCGCCAGCGCGGCAGGCCAGTCCGCCTGGGCACGAGCGAGCTCGCCCACCGTGGCGAGTTCCGCCGTCGGGAGGGTCAATGCGGAACCGGCCGCGACGGCGAACGTGGCCCGTGGACCGGCGCCGTTCAGGAACGCCTCCGTCCCGAGCACGACCAGCGTCGAGAAGATCATCGCGGCACCCCCGGCGAGGAGCAGGAGCACCCCTGGGCCACCCCCGGACCAGCCCTCGCCCGCACCGGACGGGCGCCGCAGGGCCCTGCTCACCAGGGCGAGCAGCGCAATGAGCGCCACCACACCGGCGCCGAGCAGGAGCACGGCCCAGTCGGTCGCGATGCGCAGCAGCGCGAACCCACCGCACCCGACCGCACCGACGGCCAGGAGCGGCACCCACAGACGCGGCCGCAGCCCGCCCCGCCAGCCGAGTGCCGCGACGGCGATCCCCAGGAGTGCCGCGACGAGCAGTACCGGGATCGCCTCGAGTCCGGCGTAGCCCGCGGACGACTGTGGCGCCTCCAGACGCCACGTGGTGACAAGTGCACCAGTGAACACGGCCAGCGACGCCAGCAGCAACCAGCCGGACTGGACTCGGCGGCCACGTCCGGCGCTACCGACATCCGGGCTCGCCTCCGACCCGATGCAGACCCGGGCGACGACCCAGGCGAGGATCACGATCGCGACCGCCCCGAGCCCGGCCGGCAGCGGGCGCTCCCCCGCCGCCGCGACGGCGCCGTCGGTGCACGCGCTCGTGAGGGCGCCGGTCAGGCTCCGGCACGCCGGGACGGTGCCGAGCACGCCGTCCCACGCGAGCACTGCGGTGAGCATGGAGGCGGCCGCCGCCAGATGGAGGCGACCCGTGGTCACGGTGAGCAGACGGTGGCCCCAGAAGCCCGGCATGGCCAGGACCGGAACACCCGGGCTCGGCCCCGGAACCGGTTCGGCGGGTCGCGGGGCGAGCGGGACCGCCACCGCCTGGCCCGGGCCCCCAGGCCCGTCCGCACGGGCCGCCGACATCTGCTCCTCGTAGCGGACCTGGCCGGTCAGCGAGATCAGCCAGAGCGCGACGACCGCGAGGAGCGGCACGAGGGCGAGCAGCGCCGTCCGGGCCCCGGGGTCCCAACCGGCCATGGTCTGCGCGAACCCGGGCAGCCGCGCGCACGCGAGAGCGACGTCCACCTCGGCTCCACCGGCCGGCGCGGGCACAGTCTGGGCGGCCGGGAAGCACTGCCCGGCGAGCAGGCCGAGGGTGACCGACGCCGTCGACGCGGTGAACAACAGCGTCAGGAGCAGCGAGAACACACGGACACTCGCCGCTCCGTTGCCGGCCCGCCAGCCGGCAGATCCGCGGGGCAGGCGGCGGGTCCAGTACGCGACGTTCGCCAACCCGAACGGGATGAGCACGGTCCACCCGACCCGGACCAGACCACGGGCCAGTGCCCCGATCAGGCCCCACCCCGGCACCGTGGACAGCCGCGCCATCGCACCCCAGGAGTAGGCCTCCCGGCGCGTGTCCGGCCGGATCGCGTGCACGTCCTCGGGTGGCAGCGCGCGGTCCCGTTCGGCGGCGGCGTCGGTCGGCACCCAGAAGCTGCCCAGCGCATCCCCGCGCGACTGCAGGATCTCGGCCGGCGGCAGGTCGAGGAGCACCGCAGGAGGCGTGTTGCCGATCCCGTGTACCCGTAGCTCAAGCACCGAGATGGTGGCCGGCCGGTCCGTCTGGCCGGTCCTGCCCCGTCCGGGCCGGCACCTGTTGCGCATCGTCACGCTCCCGACCCTGATGTCGAACCCGACTGACCGACGTTGGCACCGAATCTAGTGCCGACCCCCGACAGCGCCCGTGATCTTCACGATGTCGGAGGCTGTCCGTACTGTGCTGGACATGGACATCATCATGATCCCCGGTTTCTGGCTCGACGGCGCGTCCTGGGCGGCGGTGGTGCCGCATCTCGAGCGCGCCGGCCACACCTGCTTCCCGCTCACCCTCCCGGGCATGGATTCCCTTGATGCCGATCGGTCCGAGATCACCCTGGCCGACCACATCGACGCGGTCGTCGCGGAGATCGACGCCCACCCGGGTGGCCCGGTCGTGCTCGTCGGGCACTCCGGCGGTGGCCTCATCGCCTACGGCGCGGTCGACGCGCGACCGGACCGCGTGGCACGAGTGATCTATGTCGACAGCGGCCCGGCGGGAGAGGGCGCCATCATCAACGACGAGTACCCGGCGGTCGGCGGTGAGCTGCCGCTGCCGGACTGGTCGATGTTCGAGGACGAGGACCTCGTCGACCTCGACGATGCCCTCCGTGCCGAGTTCCGCCGAGCGGCGATCCCGACGCCGGCGCACGTGGCCCAGGATCCGCTGCACCTGACCGACGAACGGCGCCGCGATGTGCCGGCCACCGTGATCGCCTGCGAGTTCCCCTCGTCCCAGCTGCGGGACTGGATCGCCCAGGGCCACCCCTTCGTCCAGGAGCTCGGCCAGCTGCGCAAGGTGGAGTACCGGGACCTGCCCACCGGGCACTGGCCCCAGTTCACGCGTCCGGAGGACCTGGCCACGACGATCCTGGAGAGCGTCGGCCAGAGCTGACCGTCAGCTGAGGAGGCGGCCCCGCACCACGGTGGCGCCGACCTCCTCATCGCTGAGCACGTCGGCCACCAGGCCGTGCTCGAGGAAGATGCGGGCCGCCGTCGGGCCCTGCTCGTCGCTCGTCTCGACGAGCAGGTATCCGCCGGGAGCGAGCCACCGAGCGGCTCCGGCGGCGAGTCGGCGCTGGACGTCGAGCCCGTCCGGCCCGCCGTCGAGGGTCAGGTGCGGCTCGTGGTCGCGCGCTTCCGGCGGCATCTGGGCGATCGCGTCGGTGGGTACGTACGGGGTGTTCGCGACGAGGACCCGGACCCTCCCGGCGAGCTCGGACGGAAGCGCGTCGTACAGGTCACCGGAGTGCACCCTGGCGTGGCCGGCCAGGTTGCGCTGTGCGCAGCGGACCGCCTCCGGTTGGACGTCGCCCGCGTGCAGGTCGAGGCCGGGGATCCGGGTGGCGAGCACGGCGGCGATGGCGCCGGCGCCGCAGCACAGGTCCACGGCCACGTCCCCCGGACGCAACAGGGCTGCTGCCCGGGCGGCGAGGAACTCCGTGCGGGCGCGCGGCACGAACACACCGGGTTCGAGGAGGATCCGCAACCCACCGAACTCGGCCCAGCCGAGGATCTGCTCGAGTGGTTCGCCCTCGATGCGCCGCGCGAGGAGTTCCTCGAGTTCTGTGGCACCTGCCGCTGCCTCGTGCAGGAGACGAGCCTCATCCTCTGCGAACACACAGCCGGCCCCACTCAGGCGCAGCACCGTCTCGGACTGGTCGGCGATCCGTAGGCTCAACGGGCGCACCGGCACCGCCTCGCGTCAACGGGCACGACGACTCTCCAGCTCCACCTCGTGGTCGCCGTCATAGACGAAGGTCACCGAGCGGTAGGTGAACGTGACCGACTCCTCGAGCAGATCCGGCTCGGGCGCCGGCCGCAGGTCGTAGCCGGTCACGCTGGCATCGGTCAGCGTGACCACAAGGTAGTCGGCGGTGTCGCCGTCGACCGTCCGAGACAGGGCGAACACCGCCTCCCGGGCATGCTCCCCGCGGAACAAGACCCGCTTCAACGCGGGCGAGGACACGTCGTAGTGCTTCACGATGCGAATCGGCTCGAGGGTCACCCGTCCGACCCGTGCCGCTCCGACGCCACCCCCGCCCGCGGCCTGTGCCGCAGCCATCCCGAACTCGATCCCGTGGAACTCGATCTCGTCCTCGTGCCCGTCACGGACGCTCGCCCCTGGGATGCCCGGGATCTTGAGAAAGCCCTGGATCGCCATGATTGCCTCCTGCGATCGCCGTTCACGGGTGCCGTCTGAGGACGGCAGGTGGGCCGATGGCGGTCGGTCACCAGTATCGACCGCACCAGGGCCGTCCGTGACGTGATTTCCAGGGCTGTCACGGGTCGCGTGGGTCGCCGGGCCGGACCACGTCCGGGCCGGCGTCGAGAGCCTCTCTCAAGAGCCCGACGGCGCGGTTCGCGTCGGTCATCGCGGTGGCACCGAGCGCACCGCCGACGGCGTCCGCCCAGGCCTTCTGCGCCGCGTTGATGGTGAGGACGGCGGCCCGGCCGGCCGGCGTCGCCACCAGCAGCTTGGCGCGCCTGTGCTGCGGGTTCTCCTCGAACGTCGCAAGCTCGTCGGCCACCAGGGCGTCGGCCACCCGCTGCACGCTCTGCCGGGCCATCCCTCGGGCCCGGGCCAGCTGGGCCACAGTCGCAGGGCTCGTACAGGCCGCGTCCAACACCACCCAGCGAGCCAGCGACAGGCCGCCCAGAGCGGCGAGGTCCTCCCCGGCGCGGGTGATGCGATCACCGAGGGCGGCCACCGAGACCACGAGGGACGTGAACGCCTCCCCCTCGCTCGTTCGCGCCGGCCACTCCGGATCATTGACAGCAGACTGTCGTTTTGGTAGATTCGAGGTCATGACAGCATCCTGTCATATTCACCTGGACGTCGCCGCCGAGGAGCCCACATGACAACGAACAGCACCCGTGCCAACCCGGTGCCGACGCCACCGGTGGCCGTCCCCCACGACGTGGCCACCGCCGTCGAGCCGTACCGGATCGACGTGCCCGACGCCGCGCTGGACGACCTCCGTGACCGGCTGACCAGAACCCGGTGGATCACCGAGGTGCCCGGTACCGGATGGCAGCATGGAGTGCCCAGCGACTACCTGCGGGAACTCGTGGATCACTGGGCACACGAGTACGACTGGCGGGCAGCGCAGGCACGTCTGAATGCGTTGCCGCAGTTCACCACGACCATCGACGGCCAGCGCATCTACTTCCTCCACGTCCGCTCACCACATCCCGGCGCCCTGCCCCTGGTGCTCACCCACGGCTGGCCCAGCTCCCCGGCGGAGTTCCTCGACGTCATCGGGCCGCTGACCGACCCGGGTGCCCACGGTGGGGACCCCGCTGACGCGTTCGACCTGGTGATTCCCGCCCTGCCCGGGTTCGGGTTCTCGAGCCCGCTGTCGGGGCCCGGCTGGAGCAGCGACCGCACCGCCCGGGCGTGGGCCGAGCTGATGCGCCGGCTCGGTTACGCGCGCTATGGCCTCCAGGGCGGCGATTTCGGTGCGCTCGTCTCACCGGAGGTGGGTCGAGTGGACCCGGAACACGTCGTGGGCGTACACGTGAACGCGGCGTCGGCGGGTTTCATCCCGTGGGGCCCCGTGCCTGAGGACGAACTGGCCGCCCTCACCGACCTCGAACGCGACCGGGTGCGCCGCCTGGGTGACTTCCTCTCGGGGGGCAACGCCTACTTCCAGGTGCACGCCAACATGCCGCAGACGATCGGTTATGCGTTGGACGACTCGCCCGTGGCACTGCTGGCCTGGATGGTGGACAAGTTCGCCGCCTGGACCCACACCGCCAGTGGGCTCCCGGAGGACGCTGTGGATCGGGACGCGATGCTGACCGCGGTGAGTACATACTGGCTGACCGGCACCGGTGGCAGCGCGGCACGGATGTACTACGAGAACATGCACGCCACACCGGACTGGGGCCGGGCACCGTCGGCCACCCCGGTGGGTGTGATCGCGTTCGCGGAGGACTACGCGATCAGAGGCTACGGCGAGAAGTCGCACGTGATCACGCACTGGACCGATGTGGACCACGGCGGACACTTCGCGGCACTGGAGGAACCGGAACTCCTCGTCGCCGACGTGCGCACGTTCTTCCGGACGGTGCGGGACAGACGGCTCGGCTGAACTGCGGTCCACAGGAGTGAGCCGGACGCTCGGCCATCCACAAGATGCGCCCGGCGCTTGGGAGTCCACACACGCCATCGGTTCCCGGAGTCCCGGGTCAGGCAGCCGTCATCGTGTTCGGATGAGCGAGCGCGTGCACGAGATGGACCGGGGCGACGACGATCCCTCGGAGGCGGTTAGGGCCGAGTACGTCGTCCACCTCGACGACGAGTTCGATGGCGATGACGACGAGTTCGATGACGATGACGACGAGTTCGATGACGATTTCGAGATCGGCTACGGGGACGACCTCGACGACGACCTCGACGTCGGCGCCTTCATGGACGCGACCTTTGGCGAGATCACCGGCGCACGCGAGCCCGAAGTGCGGCCACCGATGCCCGGTGCCGGCTTGTCGGTCGCGGACGACGCAACGCTTCTGGCGGTGCTCGCGGCGTGGACCCGCATCCTGGTCACCGCGGAGGCACCTGGAGTGTGGTGCTTCGCGACAGACGATCGTGACGCGATGACCGAGGTGCTCCTGCCGATAGCGGTCGGTGGTGTGCGGCCCGACCGCGACCGGCTCGACGAGTTCTTCGTGGAGTTCCAGGAGGTCCTCGACGACGCCGAGGGAGGCCTGTCGAGCCTTGTGATCGCGATCGCACGCTCCGACGGCGGCGACCGGGGAGGCTACGAACGGCTCTGGTACACGGCAGTCACGGCGGCTGCGAAGCGCCACCGGGTACCGCTGCGGGCCGTGGCGGCGCTGGGATCGCGGCGTGCTGGGCTCCTCTGAGGTGTCCGTCGTCGCACGCCCGGTCCGGCTACGCCCGGCCCGACGCTGTCGAACGGCCCTGGCACGCCTGGTCCATCCCAGTGGGACGGGCCGGAGCGTGGCCGGCGGGTCAGACGGGCGAGGTGAGTTCGTCGAGCTCGACCAGATCCTCCGCGGAGGGGTCCCAAAGGGCGGCGGCATTGGTCCGCACCTGATCCGGGCGCGAGGCCCCGGAGATCACCGAGCCCACCGCCGGCTGGGCCGCCAGCCAGCCGATCGCGACCTGGATGAGGCTCAGGTCCCGGGCCTGCGCGAAGGCTTGGAGGCCCTCGATCACGTCGAAGTCCGCGCGCTCCAGCCGGTCCGGGCGCGTGGCCAGCCGGGTGCCCTCCGGCGCAGGAGTGTTCCGGGCGTACTTGCCGGTGAGCAGGCCCGACGCGAGTGGGAAGAACGGCAGGACGCCGGCGCCGACCTGTTCCACGGCGGGGGCCACCTCGGCTTCAAGGCGCCGGTTGAGCAGGGAGTACTCGTTCTGCGCGGAGATGAACGGCGTGTAGCCGGCGGTCCGGGCGGTCCAGTCGGCGTCGACGACCTGCCAGCCGGCGAAGTTCGAGGAACCCACGTAGCGCACCTTGCCCTCCACGACGAGCTCATGCAGGGCGGCGAGGGTCTCCTCGATCGGGGTGTGCGGGTCCGGCTTGTGCATCTGATAGAGGTCGATGTGGTCGGTGCCGAGCCGGCGCAGCGAACCTTCCACGGCTCGCCGGATGTAGCGGCGGGAACCCCGCACGCCCCAGTCGGCTCCGTTCAGGCCGCCGGTGTCCATTCCGAACTTGGAGGCGACCACGACCTCATCGCGGTGGCTGCCGAGCGCGGCTCCGAGGAGTTCCTCGCTGACGCCGGGCGTCGCGCCGTAGGTATCGGCCGTATCGAACAACGTGACGCCTGCGTCGAGCGCCGCTGCGACCAGTTCGGGGACCTCCGCGGCCGGGGTGTTCCGGCCGAAGGAGTTGCAGCCCAGGCCCACGACTGAGACCGTGAGACCAGAAGCGCCGAGTTGCCGGTATTCCATCGAGTGTGTGCTCACGTCGCCCGAGCCTATGCGAGGTCGGAGGGCGCAGGCACCATGCCTCAGCCGAACGCGGGAAACCTACCGCGCCGGCTCCGGCCACGTTCTCCCTGCGCGAACTTCACATCACCTTCACCCCCGGGCGGAACAGCACCGACATCTCGGCCGTTGGACCAATTGGAACGCACCACTGACACAAGGAGGAGTGCGATGGCTGACCGAGCACTGCGCGGCATGAAGATCGGCGCGAACAGCATGGAGACCGACGAGGGTGTCGAACTGGCACCCCGGGTCCAGGCGATCTACGACTGCCCGGACGGCAGGGTCATCGTGATCCCCTTCGCGGCGGAGGCCGAGATCCCCGCGGTCTGGGAAGCCCCCGGGGGTGGCGAGGCACTCCTGCGTGACGCGACTCGCCCCGAGGCGAAGCCCACCAAGCACGTTCGTACGCACTGGGACATGCTGCTGGAACGACGCACCATCAAGGAACTCGAGGTGCTCCTCGACGAACGACTGGCCCTGCTCCGCAGCGGTCAGGCCCGCCGTCGCAGCGCCTGAGACACCACATCGCCGAACTGCCTGGAGCGCGCTTGCGCGCCCCAGGCAGTGACGCGCCAGAGGGCCTCCACAACGATGTCGCGGCTCATCTTCGACTCCCCCTCGACACGCTCCACGAACGTGATGGGCACCTCCACGACGGTGCCACCGGCGCGGCGGACCCGCCAGGTCATGTCGATCTGGAAGCAGTAGCCGGCCGAATTGACGTCCTCCAGGTCCATCGCTCGTAGCGTGGCCGCCTGGTACACCCGGAAACCCGCGGTCGCGTCCTTCACCCCGAGCCCGATCGCGAGGTTCGCGTAGGTGTTCGCCCCGCGACTGAGCAATGAGCGGGACAGCGGCCAGTTCTCGGTCTTGCCCCCCGGCACCCACCGGGACCCGATGACCAGGTCCACCCCCGGGGCCGCCTCCGCGAGCAGTCTCGGCAGGTCCTCCGGCCGGTGCGAGGCATCGGCATCCATCTCCACCAGCTGCTCGTAGCCACGGTCCAGGCCCCACCGGAAGCCGGCAATGTAGGCCCTGCCCAGCCCCTCCTTGGCGCTCCGGTGCAGAACGTGCACCTGCGGGTCGGCGGCGGCCGCCTCATCGGCCCACTCCCCCGTGCCGTCCGGGCTGCCGTCGTCGACGACGAGCACGTCCACTCCAGGCACCGCGGAGCGTAGCCTGGCCAGGGTTCCGGGCAGCGCCCGGCGCTCGTTGTAAGTCGGGATGATCACCAGGGTGGCGTGCCCGTAGCGATCGGAACCACGGCCACCCGAGGCTTGGGGATTCCCCGGATCAGCTGGCCTCACGCAGGCTCCTTCGCCGGTGTGCCCGCCTCGGTGGCCGCACCCGGCGGACCCGCTGCATCGGAAGCGCCACCGGTCGCGTCCGCTTCCGCGGGAGCGTGTTGGGCTGCATCCTCAAGGGCTCCGGCCCGCTCGTCACGGCGGCGCCCGATCGTCGAGGCGATCCCCGCGAACAGTCCGAGCAGGGTCAGCGCGAACGCCGCGATGATCGGCCAGTCGCCGAGCCGGTCCGCGATCGTGAGGGTCGTGCGCAGCGGGACCGTCGCGGACAGCTGCGCCGGGGTGAACAGCTCCGTGTCCTGCCAGACCGATCCGTCCGGGCCGATCACGCCGCTGACCCCGACCGTCGAGATCTGCACGGTTGCGCGGCCGTGCTCCACGGCCCGCAACCGGGACATCGCGAACTGCTGGGTGGACTCCTGCGTGTACCCGAACGAGGCATTGTTGGTCGGCACGACGAGGATCTCGGCACCACCGAGCGCGGCCTCCCGGATCAACGCGTCGTAGGCGACCTCGAAGCAGATGATCGTGCCGACGTCCACGTCCCGGTCCAGCCGGGCCACCGGGACCGGCACGACGGCGATCGCGGAGCCGGGTGCCATGTCCGTGCGCACCAGGTCGACCGCGGAGGAGAAGATCCGCGCGACCGACCGCATCGGGATGTACTCCGCGAACGCGGCCGGGATCTGCTTCGAGTAGGAGAACACCGGGCCCTCGTCGGGCATCCAGAGCACCATGTCGTTGTAGCGGGCGTCCTCGGTGTAGGAGTCCGTACCGAACAGCAGGGGTGCGCCGACGGCATCGACGGCACCGTCGATCACGTCGGCCGCGTCGGCGTCGACCCGTGGATTGATGTCGGAGGAGTTCTCCGGCCACACCACCAGGTCGAACCAGCCCTCGGGCCGGGACTCGGCCAGCTCCTCGGTGCCGGAGGCGTGGTTGTTCAGCACCTCACGGGCGTTGTTGAACGCACCCAGGCCCGGCTCGGACACATTGCCCTGGACCGCACCGAGGTTCAGGACACCGTTCTCGTCCTGCGTGGGCAGTGGGATGAACCCCGCGGCGGCGACGACGGCCGCGCCGGCGAGGGCCGCCGTCGTCGCCCGCAGCACCTGCACCCGGCGGAACCCGACCACCGCCTGCGCGAGCAGGAACCCGACGATCACCACGGCGCCCGAGACCAGCGGCGCGCCCGCCACCGAGGCCAGCGCGAGCAGCGGGCCGTCGGTCTGGGAGAAGGCCAACCGACCCCACGGGAACCCACCGAACGGCCACACCTGGCGTAGCTGCTCGAGCGTGACCCACACGATCGCGAAGGCGACCGGTTGCGCGATCCGGTGCCGTTCGACCCAGCCGACCCGCCGGACCCAGACCCAGGTGGCGCACGCCAGTCCGGCGATCGCGGCCTCCGCCACGGACAGAGCCACCCACGGGATCACTCCGACGGCGTAGTTGGCCCACCAGATGTGCGGCAGGAAGAACGCCAGCCCCCAGGTGAAGCCGACCAGCCAGGCCCATCGGGCGCTGTCCCGCCCGAGCGCGAGCACCAGGAGCGCGATGCCCACGAATGCCATCGGCCACCAGGAGCGCTGCGGGAAGGCCGTGTCGGTGAGCAGGCCACCGACGACGGCGAGCAGCAGGGTCAGCCATCGGGGCGGGGAGAGCATGGACACCGTTGCAGGATACGTGGCCGAGCGGTCGATCCGTGACCGCGGCGGTCCGCCTCGAACGAGACGTCGCCCAACCGCAATTACCACCGACCGGCCCGCGAATCCTTCGGTCCGTGACCGCAGCGAACTGCCGCCCCGTTGTCTAGTGAACCCGCGGGCCCAGTCGGCGCCCACCTGCCTCCCCGGCGAGGTAGTGACAAGTGAACCTACCCGTCTCCACGTGCCCAGCCAAGACGGCATCGCCGCAGGTCAGGGGCGTCTGCGCAGGTCAGCGCAACCCCTACCGATAACAAAAAGATCTCGGTTCACGGCGTGTCGAGTGGGTGTGTCGGAGGATCGAGCACCCCGCATCCAGCAGGGGAAACGGGCACGTCTCACATCCTGACCCGCGCGCTCAAGTTGCGCACCGGGGCGTCCGGGTCACAGCGTGCCGTGCGCCACGATGCCACGCCGTACCGACTCGATCGCCTTGCGGGCCGTGCTGCGCAGCGCGGGGGTCGGCGCGGCCAGGGTGAGTTGGTCGAGGAGGTCGATGACCTGCTTCGCCCACCGCACGAAGTCGCCGGCTGCCAGGTCGGTGCCGTCGAGGACGTCCTCCAGGCTGGATCCGATCGCCCATTGATGGATCGAGCGGACCAGTCCGAGGTCGACCGGTTCGGCAGGCTCCAGGGCGTGCTCCCGCTCGAGGAGCTCGAGTTCCTGGGAGATCAGGACCGTCGCCTCGACAGCGCGGGCGAGCGAGCCGTTGGGGCCGCCGGGCAGCCGGGGCGCGGGCCGTTCATCGTCGGACCGGGAGGAGTAGAGGACCGTGGAGACCACGGCGGCCAGTCCCGCAGCGTCCAGGTCCGCCCAGGAACCGGACCGCAGGCACTCCGCGAGCACTAGGTCCTTCTCCGCGTACAGCCGACGCAGCCAGGCGCCCTGGTCGGTCACCGTGGTCTCCTCGCCGGTGCCCTCGAGGTAGTGCAGCGACCCGAGCACCTCGCAGACCTTCTCGAAGTCGCGGGCGATCGAGGACGTGCGGCCCTCGATCCGGCGCAGCAGCGCGTCGTGCTCCTCAGCGAGCTTGGCCCGGCGCTCGGCCCACCGGGCGTGGTTCTCGCGGTCCGAGCACCCGTAGCACGGGTGGGAGCGCAGCGCCTTCTTGAGCGCGCCGAGCTGGGAGTCGGTTGTCGCGGTCGACGGCGGTCGCTCGCCGTGGCGGGTGCGTGGCGCGTCGTCTGCCAGTGCCCCGAGGGCGTTGCGCATCGAGGAGGTCAGGTCCCTGCGGTCTGCCGGCCTGCGGGAGTTGAACGCCTTCGGGATCCGGACCCGGGTCAGTGAACTGGTGCCGTAGGGCACGTCCGCGCCGGAGAGGCGGCGAACCTTGCCGTCCCCGGTGAGCAGGGTCAGTGCGGGCCCGTCCAGCCCGGCCGGGCCGGGCGGCTCGATGACCACGGCGTACCCGGCGCGGCGGCCCGTGGGGATCTGCACGACGTCGCCGCGGTGCAGCTCGGAGACCGCCGAGTTGATCGCGTCCCGCTGGGCCCGCGACCGGGAGCGGGACAGCTCGCCCTCGCGCGCCTTGATGGCCCGCCGCAGCTCCATGTACTCCTCGAAGTCGCCGAGGTGGCAGGTCATCGACTCCGTGTAGCCGGCCAGGCCCTCCGACAGCGTGCGCGCCTGCCGGGCCAGCCCGACCACGCCGCGGTCCGCCTGGAACTGCGCGAACGAGGTCTCCAGCACCTCCCGGGTCCGGGTCCAGCCGGATGCCGCGATCAGGTTCACGGCCATGTTGTAGGTGGGCCGGAACCGGGACCGGAGCGGGTAGGTGCGCCGGCTCGCGAGACCGGCGAGGGCAACCGGATCCAGGCCCGAACTGTAGAGGACCACGGCGTGCCCCTCCACGTCGATGCCGCGTCGCCCGGCGCGGCCGGTGAGCTGGGTGTACTCCCCCGGAGTCACCTCCGCGTGACCGCGCCCGTCCCATTTGGTCAGCTTCTCCAGCACCACCGAGCGGGCCGGCATGTTGATCCCGAGTGCTAGCGTCTCGGTGGCGAACACGACCTTGACGAGACCGGCCGTGAACAGCGCCTCGACGGTCTCCTTGAACACCGGGAGCAGCCCGGCGTGGTGGGCCGCCACCCCGTGCAGCAGCGCCTGCTGCCAGGACCAGTAGTTGAGGACGTCCAGATCCTCGGCGGGCAGGCTGGCGCACCGCTCCTCGACGATCGCGGCGATCTGGGCTCGCTCGGCCGGCGAGGTCAGGGAGATCCCGCTGAGCAGGACCTGGGTGACGGCCGCCTCGCAGCCCGCCCGCGAGAAGACGAACGCGATGGCCGGGAGCAGGCCGGCCCGGTCCAGGCGGTCCACCATCACCGGCCGCGACGGCGGCCGCACCAGCGGACCACGCTGGTAGTAGCGGCCCTTCCCGCCCCGGCGGTCCCCTCGTGCGCCCCGGGTGCGCTCCCCCGGGCGGCCACCCCGCTCGGACGCCCTGATGGCCTCCACCAGGTCGGGGTTGATCGGCGGGTTCACCCCTGGCCTGGTCGGGTCCACGTTCGAGCTGTACAGGTCCAGGACGGTCTTGTTCACCATGACGTGCTGCCAGAGCGGCACCGGACGGATCTCGGAGACGACCACGGCGGTGTCCCCACGCACTTCGGTGAGCCAGTCACCGAACTCCTCCGCGTTCGAGACGGTCGCGGACAGGGAGATCACCTGCACGTCGTCGGCCAGGTGCAGGATCACCTCCTCCCAGACCGGCCCACGGAACCGGTCGGCCAGGTAGTGCACCTCGTCCATGACCACGAAACCGAGGCCGGCGAGGGCCGGAGAGTCGCTGTAGAGCATGTTCCGCAGCACCTCGGTGGTCATCACCACGATCGGTGCGTCACCGTTGATCGAGGTGTCCCCGGTGAGGAGGCCGACGTGCTCGGTCCCGTACCGGCGCTGCAGGTCGGTGAACTTCTGGTTCGACAGGGCCTTGATCGGCGTCGTGTAGAACGCCTTGCGGCCGGTCTTCAGACCCAGCTCGACGGCGAACTCGCCCACCACGGTCTTGCCCGCGCCGGTCGGGGCTGCGACGAGCACGCCGCGCCCGGCCTCGACGGCCTCGCAGGCCTCGATCTGGAAGTCGTCGAGGGGGAAGTCGAGGGTGGCCCGGAACGCGCCGAGCCGGCTGAGCGCATCCTGTTGTCGCTTGCGGGCCGCCGCGTACCGCTCGGCTGGGGAGGACATGCCTCCAGACTATGCGTCCGCCGAGGTCAACAGCCGCAGCGCACCGGGGCGCAGCCGCGCATGGATCGGCAGCGACCCGAGCGGCTCACCATCGGCGAACACCTGCGGCGGCGCGTGGTGGCCCGGCAGAGCCTCCATGATCACCTCACGGGCCCGGACCACATGCACCTTCGGGTCAGCCAGGTGGTTGCCCTTGAGGAGCTTGCCGAACAGCCGGAGCAGCTGGCCACGGGTCATCGCGTCGCCGATGACCACGTCGATCAGGCCGTCGTCGACCTCGGCCTCCGGCGCGATCGGGATGCCGCCGCCGAAGGACTTCGCGTTCGCCAGGGCGACGAGCGTCGCATCCTGCTCGCGCACGACGCCGTCGATCGTGAGCCGGTAGCCGTACGGGCGGAACCGGATCAGCTCGGTCGCCACGCCGCGCAGATAGCGGGCCTCGCCCTTGGGCCAGCTGAAGTCGTTCGCCCGGCCGTTCACGGCGGCGTCGAAGCCCGCCGAGAGGATGCAGGCCGTCCACTCCACGGCGGTCTCCTGCTCCGGCGCCGCCTCTGGGCTGTGCACCCGGGTGGCGATCGCGTCGATGATCCGGGGCGGCCGCTCCAGGGCTGCGACGATGACGTCCACGGCGGCGGGGACGTCGTGGATCGGCAGTCCGATGCACCGGGCGAAGTCGTTGCCGCTGCCGTAGGGCACGATGCCGAGCGGGGTGTTCGTCCCGGCGACGGCGTTGACGCCCAGGTGCACCATGCCGTCGCCACCGACCACGATGACGGCGTCGATCTCCCAGAGCGCGGCCCGTGCGTTCGCCAGCGCGTCGACGGCGTTCGGCCCGGAGAGGTCGATGACCTCGTGTCCGGACTTCGCCAGACCGGCGATGGCGTCGCGTCCTCCGGTACCACCCCGCCCGTGTCCCGCGGACGGATTGACGAGGACCCCGAGCCTGCTCACCGGGCGGTACGCCCGGGCTCAGAACTCCGCGGGTGGCGCGGGTGGCTCACGCCGCGGACGTGGTGTCGTCCGCGAGGGCCGCGTCGAGCTCGGCGTCCTCCTGGGCACGGCGCTTGTCGGCACGCTTGTCATGCCGGATGCATACCAACACGGCGATGAAGTAGAGCGCGACGATCGGGAGGGCCATGAGGATCATCGAGATCGCGTCTGGCGTGGGGGTCGCGAACGCGCAGAACGTGAAGATCCCGACGATCGCCCAACGCCAGCCCTTGAGCCAGGTCCGCCCGCGGACTAGTCCGAGGAACGTCACCACGACCATGATCAACGGCATCAGGAATGCGACACCGAACGCCAGGATGAACTGCGTGACAAATTTGAGGTAGGTGAGGGCGTCGATCCAGTTCACGCTGTCCGGCGGAGTGAACTCGGTGAGGATCCGCACCGCGTTGGGCAGCACCGACCAGGCCAGGAACGCACCTGCGAAGAACAGTGGCACCGCGGCACCGACGAATGCGAACGCGCTGCGACGCTCCTTCTTCGTCAGCCCTGGGGTGATGAACGCCCAGATCTGGTACACCCACCACGGCGACGAGACCATCACGCCCAGGAACAGGGCGACCCGGATCTTCACGTCGAACGAGGTAGCGATCCCGCCGAAGTTAAGGGCAGCGACTCTGCCCTCGCTGGCGAGGTTGTTGATCGGATCCTGCAACGCCTGGAAGACCGGGTCGAAGAGGAACCAGCCGACGACCGTGCCGACCGCGAGGCCGATCGCGGCCAGCACGAACCGCTTGCGAAGTTCGCGTAGGTGCGCGGTCAAGGCCATCCGCGCTTCGGGATTGCTCTTGCGCGCCCCAGTGTTCAGGGCCACGGGAGGTTAGCGGTTGGCGTCGCCGGGCGTATCACCCGGTGCTGTGCCACTACTGCCCTGTTGGGTGCCGGTGGGCACGCTCTGGGTCTGCGACTCCGGCGGGGCCGCAGGGGCGTCCGTCGTGGAGTTCGGGTCGACGGCGTCGACGTCGTCACGCAGTTCCTTGACCTCCTGCTTGAAGATCTTCATGGAACGACCGACGTTGCGCGTGATGTCGGGAAGCTTGTTGGCGCCGAAGATCAGGAGAACTACGACGAGCAGCACGATGAGGTGCCAGAGTTGCGGCCGCATGATTGGCCCTCCGCCTTGAGGATGGGTTCTGTGTGGTCAGTCTAACGTCTGTGTGACGCGGTGCTAGAACGGCATCCCGATCGAGCGCCACCTGGCCAGCGTACGCGACCGTCGCACCTGTACGCGCGCGCGCCGCGTGGCGAGATTCTCGGCGCGGCGTGACCGCCAGGTCTCTCGCTGGTCCTCGGTCGCGACCAGATCCGGCCGGAACGTGCGCGCCTGGCCTGCGGCGGCCTCGAGTTCGGCGATCTTCGCGGAGAGCTCTCCGAGCACCTGGGACGTCGCTCCCGCCTGCGCCATCAGTGCCTTCGCCGACCGCCACAGGCGTCGGCCGAGCAGGAAGGCACCCACGAGGGTGGCGAGGACGAGGACCGTCCAGACGCTGAACCAGAGCACGGGCGCCAGCCTACTGGGTGCCGTTGCCGGTGCCGTCGAGCGCTGCGTAGGCGTCCAGCGCCGCCTTGGCCCGCTCGGCGATCGAGGAGGCCACCTCGGGCGGGTGCACGGCCCGCACGTCGCCGCCGAGGCCGAGCACAAGATTGTGCAGCCAGGCCAGGTTCACCACGTCGAGCTCGACGGCGAACCAGCCCTCCTCGAGGTCCGTGACGGCGGCGCCGGGGTACTTCTCGGCGACCCAGCGGGCCCGGGAGGCCAGTTCGAGGCGCACGTGCCACTGCGCGGTCGTGAGCTCGGGGTCGGTGCGCTCGCTCAGGGCCACGTCGGGGTGCGCCGGTGCGTCGGAGTCCAGCACGGTCACCTCGAGCATCCGGTCGAGCCGGAACTGCCGGACGCCATCGGCCCGGTGGCACCAGGCGTAGAGGAACCAGCGCTCGGCGTCGGTGAGCAGCTGCAGCGGGTCCACGACGCGTTCGCTGACCACATCGGAGCCGGACACGTAGCGCAGCCGCACCTGCTTGCCGTCGGCGAGTGCCGAGCGCAGCGCGGTGAGCCGCTCCCCGACGTCCTCGGCACCGACGTACACGTCGACGGCGTCGGCGGCGCCCGCCGCCTCCCCCGCTGCGGCCCGGAGCTTGTCGATCGTGGAGACCAGCACCGGGTCGTGCGCCAGCGCCGGCATGGCCTGCAACGAGCGCAAGGCGACCAGCAGCGCCACTGCCTCCTGCGGGCCGAGCCGCAACGGCCGGTCCATCCCTCGGGCGTCGGTGAGCGTGAGCAGGTTCTGCTCGTGATCGTCGACCGCGAAGTCGATCAGGTCGTCGGGCAGGTAGCCGGGCGTGCCGGAGACCCACAGCGTGCTGATGTCCAGTAGCACCTGCCCCTCCGTGACCCCGAAGTGCGCTGCCACGTCCGCGACCGGCACGCTCGGGTGGTTCTCGAGGTAGGTGATCAGGGCGAGCATGCGGACCAGCCGGTCCTCGGCGGTCTCGGCCATCAGGACTCCCCTCCCAGGCTCGCGGCCGGCCGCAGGCGCGCCAGCACCGCCTCCCGCAGTCGCGGGGGGTCGAGCACCAGGACCGCGTCCCCGTAGCCGACCAGCTCCTCCGCGAACAGGTCCAGGTCGCTGATGTCGACGGCGATCACGTCCCGGTCCGAGGGACGGGGCACCTGCGCCGGTGGTGACGACTGCGCCGACCCGGCCCCCGCCGTCGGGCTCTCGATCTCGACGGCGCGGGCGCGCAGCGCCGACGCACGCTCGGGACGCAGCGCCAGGGTGGCGCGGATGATCGGCGCCTCCCGGTGTGCGCTCGCCCGGTCGGGCACCTGGACGGTCCCGGGTTCGCCGATGCGGCTGACCCGCCCCACGATCCGGGACATCCGGAACTCACGCTCGGCGGCCCGGTCGACGTCATGGCCGACGAGGTACCAACCGCGGTCCTTGGCGTACAGGCGCCAGGGCTCGACCGTGCGCTGCTTGGTCCGGCCGGTGTTCGCGGCCCGGTAGGTGAACCGGACCGTGATGCGGTCCGCGATCGCGTCCAGGAGGGCGCCGAAGTTCGCGTCGGGACCGCGCACCCGCAGCGCCAGGCCGGCGTGCAGGGCGGCGTCCTCGAGCTCGCTGACCGCCCGCACCTTCGTCAGCGCCCGGCGCGACTGTGCGGACAGGGTCGAGTCCTGCCAGACCTCGGCGGCGAGCGAGAGCGCTCCGACCTCGGCCGGCGTGAACGCCACCGGTGGCATGTCGTAGGAATCGGTGTCGATCCGGTAGCCGATGTCGTCCTCGTGGGCGGCGTCGGTCAGGGTGACGATCGGGACGCCGAGGGTGCGCAGCGCCTCCTTGTCCCGCTCGAACATCCGGTCGAACGCCGCGTCGTTCTTGGCGTCGGCGTAGCCGTTCACGCCGCGTCGGATCTGCGACTTCGTCATCCGGTGGGGTGTGTTGGCCAGCGCGATCACCAGATCCAGCAGCCGTTCCGCGGGTTCCACACGCTCACTCATACTGCGAGGCTAGTCGCGATAGGTTGCCGGGATGATCAACTGGCGCGACGGCGTGGTGCGCTCCCTGGGCAGGAGCTGGCCCGGGTCCCTCGAACTCGAGGTCGACATCGAGGGCGGACCGAGCGGCATCCGGGCGTTGGCCTACCCGGAACTGGTCGGTTCGCCGGAGGTCGGCGACCGGGTCATCGTCACGACGTCGGCGCTCACCCGCGGCCTCGGCACGGGCGGCTACGCGCTCGTGGCGGCGCTTCCGGACCGGCTGCCCCCGGACCCGCCCGCCGGACCCGGACACATCGTCAAGGCTCGCTACACGCCGCTCCAGACGATGGTCCTCGGGGTGGACGAACAGGAGTCCGCCCACCACGAGCTGCTGCGCGACGCCGACGACCTCGCCGGCCTGCCGGTGGTGGTCGCGGACCTGCACTCCGCACTGCCCGCCATCGTGGCCGGGGCGCGGCTCGAAGCCGCGCGGGCCGGGCTCGTGACGCCGCGGGTCGCGTACGTGATGACCGACGGCGGAGCGTTGCCGGCCTGGTTCTCCCGGACCATCGGGGCGTTGCGGGAGTCTGGCTGGGTCTCGGCGACGATCACCGTCGGGCAGTCGTTCGGCGGCGACTTCGAGGCGGTCACGGTGCACACGGGCCTGCTCGCCGCCGCCCTCGTGGTCGAGGCCGACCTGGTGGTCGTGGCGCAGGGCCCGGGGAACCTCGGAACCGGCACGAGATGGGGTTTCTCCGGCGTGAGCGCCGGTGAGGCGGTCAATGCCACCGCCGTGCTGGGCGGCCGGCCGGTCGCATCCCTGCGCGTCTCCGGCTCTGACGCTCGGGAGCGGCACCTGGGCATCTCGCACCACAGCCTGACCGCGTACGGGCGGGTCGCCCTCGCTCCCGCGGACGTCGCGGTGCCGGTGTTCGACGGCGATCTGGCGCCGTTGGGTGCGCGCGTCGACGAACAGGCCGCGCTGCTCGAGACGGCCCCGGCCGGTCACCGGCTGGTGCGGATCGGCACCGAGGGTCTGTTGCCCGCGCTCGCGGCCACGCCGGTGCGGCTGTCCACGATGGGCCGAGGGCTCGAGGAGGACCCTGCGTCGTTCCTCGCGGCGGGCGCCGCGGGGGTGCACGCATTGCGGATGGCAGCCGGGAGCTGACGCTCGCACCCTGCGCCCGGAAGGTCGCGGGCCCCGGATCGTCGGACTCGGTCGATCAGGGCGCGCCGCCGCCCTCGTGGGCAGCGACCAGGCTCGCCAGCCGGCTCGCCGAGGCCCGGCCCCGCTCGCCGTCGACCCGTTGGATCGCCATGACCGCCAGCGTACGTCCGTCGGCGAGGTCGAGCTGGACCCAGTCGCGCTCGCCGAACCGGACCGAGACGATCTCCGCCCACTCCAGGCGATGGGTCAGGATGACGTTGCGGACGGTGAGCCCGTCGGCGTCGGGCACGGCCCTGACGCCGGCCTGTCGGGCGAGGAAGGCACAGACGAGCCCGACGATCACGGCGGCGGCGATCTGGTCCGGCACGCGGGGCTCGTCCAACCGGTTCAGGACCACCACGAACACGACCAGGCCGGCGACCAACCAGACCACGATCACCAGGCACGCGATCCGGGTCGCCCGCGGGCGGAATGGTGCGTAGGGATCGGGGTCGGTGGCCATGTCGCGGAGCCCTACAGGCGACTCGCGGTGATGGCGGTGACGATGATGGCGCGCGCGCCGACGTCGTACAGCTCGTCCATCACGGCATTCGTCCGCTCGCGCGGGACCATCGCGCGTACCGCCGCCCACCCGGTGCGATGCAACGGCGAAACCGTCGGGGACTCGAGGCCGGGTGTGATGGACACGGCCGCGTCCACCTTCTCGACCGGGCAGTCGTAGTCCATGAGGACGTACTGGCGCGCCACCAGCACACCGTGCAGGCGCCGGTCGAGCACCGTCAGGCCCGGCTTCGGATCCGCGTTCGGGCGGATCAGGACCGCCTCGGACTGCAGGATCGGGTCGCCGAAGACCTGCAGGCCGGCGGCTCGGAGGGTGCTGCCGGTCTCCACGACGTCGGCGACCAGGTCGGCGACGCCGAGCTGGACGGTGGACTCGATGGCACCGTCGAGGCGGACCACGTCGGCGGTGATGCCCCGGTCGGTCAGGTAGTTGCGTACCAGCACCTCGTAGGAGGTGGCCACGCGCTTGCCCTCGATGTCCTCGAGGCGGCTCACGCTGCCCTCCGGCCCGGCGAACCGGAACGTCGACCCGGCGAAGCCGAGCGCCCGATGTTCCAGGGCGTCGACGCCGGAGTCCAGGAGCAGGTCCCGGCCGGTGATCCCGGCGTCGACCACGCCGGCGCCCACGTACACGGCGATGTCCCGGGGACGCAGGAAGAAGAACTCCACGTCGTTCTCCGGGTCCGGCAGGACCAGTTCGCGTCCACCGTCGCGGCGCTGGCGGTAGCCCGCCTCGCGGAGCATGTGGGTGGCGGGCTCGGAGAGGGAGCCCTTGTTCGGCACGGCGATTCGCAACACGTCGTCAACCTTGTTGGTTCGTGCCCCGGGGGCCGGGGCGGAGTTTCGGTGGCTAGCTGGTGGGGTGCCCTGCTTCCGCTCAGAGGTAGCGGTACACGTCCTGTGGGGTGAGGCCCTTCGCGACCATGAGCACCTGCAGGTGGTAGATGAGCTGGGAGATCTCCTCGGCGGTCTCGGCGTCGGTCTGGTACTCCGCGGCCATCCACACCTCGGCGGCCTCCTCGACGATCTTCTTGCCGATGGCATGTACGCCGGCGTCCAGCTGCGCCACCGTGCCGGAGCCCTCGGGTCGGCTGATGGACTTCTCCCGCAGTTCGGCGTACAGGTCGTCGAAGGTCTTCACGGCCCCGAGCCTACTCGGCACCGATCAGGTCGTTGGTGTACGCCTCCGATGCTGAGACGGGCGCGGTGATGAGCGCGGTCTGGGTCATGAACTCCACCATCTGCTCCCAGGTCGCGTCGTCCTGGGTCCCCCACGGGCCCTCGAGATCGCCGTAGAGCGGGATGGTCTCCTCGGCGGTGGCCAGGGTGATGGCCTCCTGCTCGGCGGTCATGGTGCCCGGCACCTCTTCGGCAGCGGCGTCGGCCGCGACCTGCGGGTCCGCGGCGATGTCCGCGACGGCACGCCCGACGGCGGTGATCACCGCAGCGAGTGCGTCGGGTTCGGCGGCGAGCACGTCGTCCGTGGTGCCCAGGCCGATGCCGACGAGCGGGATGTCGGTCCCGATCGGGACACCGCGGACGGCCAGGCCGGTGGCCCGGAACTGCGGGATGTCATTGTTGGCGTAGCCCATGACGGCGTCGACGTGCCCCTCGGCCAGGGCGCTCTGCTGGGTGAAGCCGACGTGTTCGATGGTGACGTCATCGGTGGTCAGGCCGGCGGCGTCGAGCATGGCGAGCAGGCCGAAGTAGGTCTCGCCGAAGGGGCCCGGGACGCCGATGCTGTGCCCGGCGAGATCGGCCGCGGAGACGATCTCGGAGTCCTCGGGGACGATGAGCGTGACCGGGTAGGTCTGGTAGAGGGTCGCGATGCTGACCACCGGGGTCCCCTGTGAGCGGGCCTGCAGCATCTCGTCGCCCCCGGCGACGACGACGTCCTCGGTGCCACCGGCCAGCGCACCGAACAGGTCCTCGGACTCGCCGTGATGGCGCAGCGTCACGTCGACCCCGGCGTCTTCGAAGTAGCCCTGCTGCGCGGCGACATAGAACGGCGCGAACTGGACGTTCGGAACGTACGTCAGGCCGATGGTGAGCTCGGGCAGGTCGGTAGCCCCGCCGTCGGGCTCCTCGGCGCCGCAGGCAGCGAGGCCGAGGGTGAGGGCCGCGGCGCCGGTGAGTGCCGCGAGGATGCGGACGGGGTGCTCGGTCAGAGCCATTGGATGCGCCTTTCGAGTGAGCGGATGAGGTAGAAGACGCTGATCGCGAGGGCGACGAGCGCGACGAGCACGGCGAACATGCCCTCGACGTCGGAGCGGTCCCGGTAGACGGAGAGCAACAGGCCGAGGCCTTGGCCGCCCATCACGAACTCGCCCACCACGGCCCCGGTGACGGACAGCACGAAGCCGTTCCGGATGCCGGCGAGCAGGGCCGGCAGCGCGAGGGGGCCCTCGATGTGGACGAGCAGGCGCCAGCGTCCGGCGCCGTCGACCTTCGCGGCGCCGATCACGTCCGGGTCGAGGGTGCTCAGGCCGAGGGTGGTGTTCACGAAGATCGGGAAGAAGACCAGCAGGGCGCAGAGCAGGGCGGTGGGCAGCAGTCCGTAGCCGAACCAGACCACCAGCAGCGGGGCGAGGGCGACGGCGGGGATCGCCTGGGAGGCGGCGAGGTAGGGCCCGATCGCGGAGGCCACGAGGCGGGACCGGGCGACGAGGTAGCCGAGCGGCACGGCCACGGCGAGCCCGAGCAGGCTGCCGAGCACCGCCTCGGTGAGCGTGTGCCCGGCAAAGCCGAGCAGGCCACCCTCACGCAGTTCGAGGACGAACCGGGAGGCCACCGCGGTGGGGGTCGGGAGGACCCGGTCCGGCAGCAGCGTTGCCAAGCCCTGCCAAGCGATCAGTCCGAGCGCGCCGAATGCGACGGGTGCGACGAGATCCTCGCGGGCCACCTGCCGTTCTCCTTCCCCAGGCGTACCCCGGGGAAGGACGGCGCGCCGCGCGTCCGTCCGTCGACGCCGGGACTGACCCGACGCCGCGTGCATCCTCCCATCCGGACTTTAACCGTCGGTCCTGGAGTTCCACCAGGTCAACCGACCACTGACGAGCAGTGGCCGGGTCGCGGACTATCACCGCCGGCTCGGACTTTCACCGACCCCGGAGCACGTTCTTGCTGATCCGATTCTGACACACCCGGACAGCCCCATGCGTATGACGACGGTCACGACCGGACTGCGAGATGCCGCGGCCGTGTTCCGGGCGAGCAATCAGGGCGGGTTCGGCGTCAGTCCCGGTAGGCCGCCTCGGCGAGCTCGCGCAGGGCGCTGATCTCGGCGTTCGGGTCGTCGGCGGAGTAGACCGCGGAGCCCGCCACGAACATGTTCGCGCCGGCCTGCGCGGCGGTGCCGATCGTGGTCCGGGACACGCCACCGTCGACCTGCACCCAGATGTCGGCGCCGAGCGCGGTGATGGCGTCCCGGGTGCGCCGGATCTTCGGCAGCGTGCCCTCGATGAAGGACTGACCCCCGAAACCGGGCTCCACGGTCATGACGAGCACCATGTCGAACTCGGGCAGCAGGTCCAGATAGGGCTCGATGCCGGTGCCGGGCTTCAGCGCGATCGCCGCCCGTGCCCCACGCTTGCGCAGCTCGCGCGCGAGCCGCACCGGCGCGCTCGACGCCTCGACGTGGAACGTCACCGACTTCGCACCGGCCTCTGCGAACGCGGGCGCCCACGTGTCCGGGTCCTCGATCATCAGGTGCACGTCGGCGGGCAGCTCGGTGCGGGCGAGGAGCCGCTCCACCACCGGCAGGCCGAACGTGAGGTTCGGCACGAAGTGGTTGTCCATGACGTCCAGGTGCACGAAGTCGGCGGCGGAGATCCGCCCGACCTCCCCGGCCAGGTCGGACAGGTCGGAGTTCAGCACGCTGGGAGAGATGAGGATGCCCATACCGGCGAGCGTAGTGCCGCGGAGCGTCAGCTACGGATCAGTGCCAGGAACATCGCGTCCGTGCCGTGTCGGTGCGGCCAGAGCTGCACGTAGGGGCCGTCCAGGTCGCCGAGCGGCTCGGCGCTCACGCCGGCGAGCACCTCGACGGCATCCAGGAGCGTCGCACCGTCGTGGCGCTTGAGCACGTCCTCGACGACGAAGCGGGTCTCGGCCAGGTGCGGCGAGCAGGTGACGTACGCGACGACCCCGCCTGGGCGGGTGGCGGCGAGAGCGGAGGTGAGCAGCTCCCGTTGGAGCTGGCCGAGGGTCGCCAGGTCCGCCGGCGACCGGCGCCACCGCGACTCGGGTCGTCGCCGTAGGGCGCCGAGTCCGGTGCACGGCACGTCGACGAGGACCCGGTCGTATCGTCCGGGCTCGGTGTTGCCGACCTCCCGCCCGTCGCCGGTGCGGACCTCGATGCCGGGCAGCAGCCCCCGCACCGCGGTCATGGACTGCTCGACGAGCCTGGCCCGGTGATCGGCGACCTCGTTGGCGACGAACAGCCCGTCCGGGGCCCGCTGTGCGAGCAGGGCGGCCGAGAGCGCGGCCTTCCCACCCGGTCCGGCGCACAGGTCCAGCCAGGTGCGGTCCGGGCCCTCCACGGGCACGGCTGCGGCTGCGAGTGCGACGAGCTGGCTGCCCTCGTCCTGGACGCCGATGCGCCCCGAGCGCACGGCCCCGATCGCGCCGGGGTCACCGCCGCGGAGCACCAGTGCCGTCGGTGCCCACCGGCCCGGGTCCGCGTCGGGCACGTCCTCGGGCTCGGCCAGACCGGGGCGCACCACCAGATTCACCGACGGGGAGGCGTTGTCTGCCTCCAGCAGGGCCTCGAGGTCGCTGTCGCCGGCGCCGGTCTGGGCGAGTGCCGAGCGCATGGCCCGAACCACCCAGGCCGGGTGCGAGTGAACCGCGGCGAGGCGGGCGGTCTCGTCCGCGGCGTCGGCGCCGATCAGGTCCAGCCACTCCGCCAGAGAGCGTTCGGTGATGCGGCGGAGGACGGCGTTCACGAGCTGGGACGGTCCGGTGCCGCACGTGGACCGCGCCAGGCCGACCGTCTCGGAGACGGCCGCGTGACCGGGCACCCGCATGCCGAGGACCTGGTGGGCTCCGAGGCGAAGCACGTCGAGGACCTCGGCGTCGAGGCTCGTGACGTCGCGGCGGGAGGCGTGGGCGATGATCGCGTCGTAGCGGCCCTGCATCCGGAGCGTGCCGTAGGTGAGTTCGGTGGCGAACGCGGCGTCGCGGCCGCGGATCTGCCGCTCGGTCAGGACCGGGGGCAGCACCAGGTTCGCGTAGGCGTCCGTGGCCGCGACCGACCGCAGGACGTCGTAGGCGGCGCGGCGGGCCGGGTCGGAGCCGCGGGAGCGCTCGGAAGGTCGGGAAGAGGTCCGCTGCGAATCCGGCCGATGGCCCCGGTCGCGCGAGCCCCGGCCCTGCGCCGGCCCGCCGGAGCCGCGGCCACCCCGCTGCCCGCCGCCCGAGCCGTGACCACCGCCCCGCTGCCCACCGCCGGAGCCGTGACCACTGCCCCGGTCCCCGCCGCCCGAGCCGCGGCCACCGCCCTGGTTCCCACCGCCGCCCTCAGACATCCGAGCCCACCTCGGTCCGGTCGAAGGTGGCGTCCGCCGGCAGCCGCGCACCACGCAGCCAGTCCGAGGCGGCCATCCAGCCACGACCGGGCGGGGCGATCGCCTCGAGCCGCACCGCGTCCGAGCCGGTGCCGACCAACACGGCGCCGTCGACGTCCGCGAGCTGCCCCGGGGCCAGACCGGCGTCCTCGACCACCGGCAGCACGGGCCCGAGCTTGTACCGGCCGCCGTCACGGGTGGTCCAGGCACCGGGGGCGGGCGTGCAGCCGCGGATCTGCCGGTCGATGGCCAGCGCCGGCAGCGACCAGTCGACGCGCGCGTCCGCGCTGTGCAGGCGGGGCGCGAGGCTGATCCCGTCGGCGGACTGGGGCACCGGCCGGGCGGTGCCGCCCTCGATCGCGTCCAACGTGGCCAGCATCAGCGCAGGCCCGGCCTCGGCCAGCCGGCCGAGCAGATCCGCGGCGGTGTCCCGTCGCCGGATCGGCTCGGTGAGGGTGCCGTAGACGGGTCCGGTGTCCAGCCCGGCCTCGATGCGGAACGTGCTCGCACCGGTCATGTCGTCGCCGGCCATGATCGCGTGCTGCACCGGGGCGGCGCCGCGCCAGGCCGGCAGCAGGGAGAAGTGCAGGTTCAGCCACCCGTGCCGGGGCAGCGACAGGGCCGGCTCGCGCAGCAGCGCGCCGTACGCGACGACGGGCGCGCAGTCGATGTCCAGCGCGGTCAGGGCGGCCATCGTGGCCGCGTCGTGCGGGCGCGAGGAGGTGATGACCGGGACGCCGCGTTCGGCCGCGAGTGCGTGTACGGGACTCGGGGTGATCACGCGCTTGCGGCCGACCGGGGCCGGTGGCCGGGTCAGGACGCCCACCACGTCGTGACTGGAGTCCAGCAGGGCCGCCAGGGTGGGCAGGGCGACGGCGGGGGTGCCCGCGAACAGCAAACGCATACGGGGCAGTCTAGGAGCCCGGGATGCCCAGCCCGAGCGCGAGCAGGTCAGCGCGGAAGGTCGGCGCGTCGGTGAACAGCAGCGCGTGGAAGCCCAGGTCCGCGGCCGCGGCGACGTTGGCCGGCGAGTCGTCGATGAACACCGTCTCCTCGGGCACGAGCCCGGTGGTGCGGATCAGCAGCTCGAAGATCGCGTGGTCCGGCTTCGCCAGGCCGACGGCGCCGGAGACCAGGATGTCCTCGAACTCGGTCAGCACCGGTGCAGCCCTTGGGGCGTGCTCGAACGTCTCGGCGGACCAGTTCGTCAGCCCGAGCACCCGCACACCGGCGGCCATCAGGTCCCGTGCGACCTGCGCCGTGCCCGGGACCTCACCGACCAGGGAGCGCTCGAAGTCACGCAGGTAGGCGTCCATGTGGTGGACGTGGTCCGGGGCCCGGTCGGCGACCTCGGGCCGGGCCTGCGCCCAGGTGCGGCCGGCGTCCAGGGACCGGTTCAGGGTCGGGAAGTCGACCGCTGCCATGAACTCGGCGACCTCGCCCGCGCTGAGGCGGCCCTCGAAGACCGCCACGGGGTCCCAGCGGATCAATACGTTGCCGAGGTCGAACACGACGGTGGTGATGGTCCGGTCGATCGTGCTCATGCGGGTGCCTCCTGGCCTGGGCGGTGGGTGATGGACGTCACCACAAGTGGTCGGGATCGATACGGACCCGGACCGTGCCGGGTTCCTTGCGGGCGCTGCGGATCGCCTGGGCCTGGGTCAGCGCGACGCTCAGCTCGTCACCGGCACGGCGATCCATGCGCACCAGGGTACGCAGCGTCTCCTCCTCCGCGCTCGGGTCCGGACCGCCGGTGTCCTCGACCGGTACCGGCCCGAGGACCTCCGCCTCGGCCGGCAGGCGCAGGTGCCGCATCATCGAGGCGAGCGCACCCGAACCGCCGGTGAGGGTGGCGAGCCGCACCAGCGGCGGGAACGAGAGCTCCTGTCGCTCGCTCAGCTCGCGTCCGGCGTGCCCGACGGGGTCCCAGCGCACCAGTGCCTGCACGGGCACCGGGGCGCCCTGGCCGAGGATCATCACCTCTCCCCCGTCGCCGGAGGACCGGACCAGGGCCGCGGCACGCAACCAGCGGCGCAGTGCCTCCACTCCGGCCGAGAGCTCGGGCCGATTCGTGATCAGGGCCGCGTCCAGCAGCAGCGCGCCCGCGTAGCCGCCGTCCGCCGGCGGTTCTGCGCCGGGCGTGGCCACCACGAGCCGCGGTGAGGCGGGCACCCGGTCCAGCACTCCGCCGTCGCGTCCGGACACCGTCACCGGCACCCCGGGGAACGCCCGGCCGAGCTCCTCGGCGGTACGGCCGGCGCCGGTGCGCATCGCGCGCACCGCCGTCGCGCCGCACTCGCCGCACGCCCACGCGGTGGCGTGCCGGCCGCACCACCGGCACTGCGGAGGTGCGTCCGCACGGTCGAGCCGGAGCGGACCGTGGCAGTGGCTGCACCGGGCGGGGGTGCGGCACCGGGCGCACGCCACCACCGGCAGATACCCGGCTCGGGGCACCTGCACCAGGACCGGGCCGTGGGCCAGCGCACGGCGGGCCAGGGTGATCGCCGGCGCCGGGATCCGGGCCCGGCCGCCCTCGCCCTCGCGGGCCAGGTCCGCCTCCCCCGGGGCGATCACCCGGGGCGCGCGGGCGCGGACCACGGCGCGGTCTGCCTGCAGCGAGCGGGCCCAGCCGTCGGCCACCAGCAGCTGGGCCTCGGGGGTGCGGGCGAAGCCGCCGACGAGCGCGGCGGCGCCCGCCAGGTCGGCCCGCTGCACGAGGACCTCGCGGGTGTGCGGGTACGGCGCGCGCGGCTCGGCGAGCAGGTCGTCCCCGTCGTCCCAGCAGACCACCAGGCCGAGGTTCGGCAAGGGCGCGAACGCGGCGGATCTGGTCCCGATCACCACGTGGGTGCGCCCGGTGAGGGCGCGCACGAACCGGCGGTAGCGGGCCGAGGCACCCTGCTCCGCGGTCAGGACCACGTGCTCGATCTCCAGGGCGTCCAGGGCGGCCCCGAGCGTTGCGACGTCGCGGGCGTCGGGCACGCTCACGATGGCGTCCCGTCGGCCGGCGCGGGTGGCGAGGACGGCGACGGCGATCGCGACGGCCCAGTGCGGGTGCTCGGCGCCGCCGAGCTCGATGCGCCCCGGCAGCGCGCACCAGGCGGCCCGGGGCGAGTCGCCGGCACCGATCCGGCGTAGGAAGGCGGCGCCGCCCGGGTAGTCGGCCCAGTGCGCGAGCCGGTCGGGGCCGAGGACGACGTCCGGGCCGGTCGGGTCGGGCAACGGTGCCTGCTCGACGGCGGAGCGCTCCTCGGGTGCGAGCGCCGGCAGCTGCGCCGCGGACGTCGGCAGCTCGGGAACGGCCTCCGGTTGCGCGAGCACCGCCTTCTCCGCGGTGGCGTGCCGTGGCGGGATGGCCAGGCGGAGCACGTCCGTGCTGGTCCCGGCATAGTGCCGGGCCACCGCGCGGGCCAGCTTGTGGACGGCCGGCGTGAGCACGGGCAGCGGCGAGACCACCTTGCGCAGAGGTGCGAGGGTGCCGATGTGGTTCGTCCCGGACGTCCGGGCGATCAGGTACCCGTCCCGGTCGGTGCCGGCGAACCGCACCTTGACCCGCACGCCCGGTTGCGCGGCCTCGTCGAGGGCGTCCGGGATGCCGTAGTCGAAGGTGTGGTCCAGGTGCGGCAGCGGCATGTCGACGAGCACCTGCGCGACGGCGGCGAACCGGGCGGACACGGGTGCAGGCGCGACGATCCCCGGGTCGAGGAGGCTGGGTTGTTCGGGTGCCGGCACAGGACCGATCCCATCATGAACTGCCGACACCCCACGAACCCGGTGCACAGGACCGGGTGCCGGCCGAACGGTCAGGACACCGCGGCCTTGAGGGCGTCGACCCGGTCGGTGCGCTCCCACGTGAACTCCGGCAGGTCCCGTCCGAAGTGCCCGTAGTTGGAGGTCAGCGCGTAGATCGGCCGGAGCAGGTCGAGATCGGCGATGATCGCTCGCGGGCGCAGGTCGAACACCGACGTGATGGCCTCGGCGATCTGGGCGGTCGGCACGGTCTCGGTGCCGAACGTCTCGACGTACACGGCGATCGGGCGGGCCCGGCCGATGGCGTAGGAGACCTGGACCTCGCAGCGGCGGGCGAGCCCGGCGGCCACGACGTTCTTGGCGACCCAACGCATCGCGTAGCACGCCGAGCGGTCCACCTTCGAGGGGTCCTTGCCGCTGAACGCACCGCCACCATGGCGGGACATGCCGCCGTAGGTGTCGACGATGATCTTCCGGCCGGTCAGCCCGGCGTCGCCCATCGGCCCGCCGACCACGAACGTTCCGGTCGGGTTGACGTACAGGGCGTAGGAGGAGATGTCGAGGCCGACCTTCTCCTGGTACTCGCGCAGCACGTGGTCCACGACGTGCTCGCGGATGGCCGGGGTCAGTTCGTCCTCGAGCCGGACGTCCGCCTCGTGCTGGGTGGACAACACCACCGTGTCGACGGCGACCGGCTTGTCCCCGTCGTAGGCGACGGTGACCTGGGTCTTCCCGTCGGGCCGCAGGCCGGGCACGATGCCCTCCTTGCGGACCTGGGTCAGGCGCGCGGACAGCCGGTGCGCCAGCAGGATCGGCAGCGGCATGAGCTCGGGGGTCTCGTCGGTCGCATAACCGAACATCAGGCCCTGGTCGCCCGCGCCCTGGAGGTCGTTCGGGTCGTCGTCGGCGGCGTCCGTGCGGACCTCGAGCGCCTTGTCCACGCCGGCGGCGATGTCTGGGGACTGCTGCCCGATCGAGATCGAGATGCCGCACGAGTCACCGTCGAACCCGATGGCCGAGGAGGTGTACCCGATCCCGTTGACGACGTCGCGCACGAGCCGCGGGATCTCGACGTAGCTGTCCGTGGTCACCTCCCCCGCGACATGCACGAGACCGGTGGTCACCATGGTCTCGACCGCGACCCGGGACGTCGGGTCGGAGGCGAGCATCGCGTCCAGGATCGAGTCGGAGATCAGGTCGCAGACCTTGTCGGGGTGGCCCTCGGTCACGGATTCCGAGGTGAAGAGGCGCATAGTCACGGGGGCGAGCCTAACCGCAAAGGGCTGGCGCGTGCGGGCGATTTCGCCGACGGATCGAGTCGATCCGTGAGCAGATCCGGCTCAGTCCGTGATCAGGGCGGCGATGGCGTCCCAGAGTCCTGCGGCCACGTCGTCCTTGCTGCCCTCGACGGTCGTGACCTCGGCGCCGGACGCGTCCAGCACCACCACGTGGTTCGGCACGTCGCCGAAGCCCTGGCCATTGCCGACCTGGTTGACGGCGAGCAGGTCCGCGCCCTTGCGGCGTGCCTTGGCCCGGCCGTGGTCCAGCACGCTGCCGCCGGCGTCGCCCGTCTCGGCGCCGAACCCGACGATCACCTGACCCGTGCGTCGCCCGGCCGCGAGGGTGGCGAGGATGTCCGGGTTCTCGGTCAGCACGATCGGCGCCACCGATCCGTCCGCGGTCTTCTTCGTCTTCGCCCCGGCCACCTGGACCGGCCGGAAGTCGGCGACGGCCGCCGCCATCACGAGCACGTCGGCGGTGCTCGCGCGGTCGGTCATCACGTCGTACAGCTCGGCGGTCGTCTCCACGGCGGTGACCCGGACGCCGTCGGGCAGTAGCGCCGCGTCCACGTTCGCGGCGACCAGCTCCACGTCGGCGCCGCGGGCGGCGGCGACCGCTGCCAGCGCCGCGCCCTGGCGCCCGGAGGACCGGTTGCCGATGAACCGGACCGGGTCCAGCGGTTCGCGGGTGCCGCCGGCACTGACCACGACGCGGCGCCCGGTCAACGGTCCCGACGGCGGCGCCTCGCCCACCGAGGTGGCGTCGCCTGCCGCGCCGGTCACCAGGCCGAGCGCGGCGAGCAGGATCTCTTCGGGCTCCGGCAGCCGGCCGGGCCCGGAGTCGGCACCGGTGAGGCGCCCGTCGGCAGGGTCGAGCACGTGCACGCCGCGCTCGCGCAGCGTCGCGACGTTCGCCCGGGTGGCCGCGTGATTCCACATCTCGGTGTGCATGGCCGGGGCCATCAGTACCGGAGCGGTCACCGTGAGCAGCGTCGCGGTGAGCAGGTCGTCGGCATGGCCGCCGGCGGCACGGGCGAGCAGGTCCGCCGTCGCCGGGGCAATGATCACCAGCTCGGCCGCGCGGCCGAAGCGGACGTGGTCGACCGTATCGGCGCCGTCGAAGACGCTCGTGGTGACCGGGTGCCCGCTGAGGGCCTCCCAGGTCGGCGCACCCACGAACGCCAGCGCGGCGTCCGTGGGCATCACGCGCACGTCGTGCCCGGCCTCTCGCAGGAGGCGCAGCAGCAGGACGGCCTTGTAGGCGGCGATCCCCCCGCCGACCCCGAGGACGACGTGCACGCTCGGGCTCAGTCCTCGGTCGGCTCGACGGTCAGGAGGCCCTCGTTGATCTCGCGCATGGCGATGGAGAGGGGCTTCTCCTGCTGCTTGGTCTCCACGAGCGGGCCCACGTACTCGAGCAGCCCTTCGTTCAGCTGTGCGTAGTAGGCGTTGATCTGACGCGCGCGCTTGGCGGCGTAGATGACCAGGGCGTACTTGGAGTCGGCTGCCTCGAGGAGTTCGTCGATCGGCGGATCGGTGATGCCCTCGGGTGCGGCAACGGTTCCTGACATGTCGGGAGAACCTCGTATGTGCTTGGGGGTGTTCGAACGCTCTAGTCTAGCGGTTCGCGTCGTCGGTGTGCGTGAGGCGCGGTTCGGGCTGAGGCGCGCAGCCCATCAGGGACACGAGTTCGTCCGTGGCCCGGTGTACGTCGTCGTTGACGATCGTGTGGTCGAACTCCGCGGCCGCGGCCAGTTCCACCTGGGCGGTGACGAGCCGTCGCTCGCGTTCCTCGGCGTCCTCGGTGCCACGGCCCTCGAGCCGGCGGACCAGTTCCTCCCAGCTCGGTGGGGCCAGGAACACGAACCGCGCCTCGGGCATGGTCTGACGCACCTGCCGGGCGCCCTGCAGGTCGATCTCCAGCAGTGCCGGCTGCCCGGCGGCGAGCCGCTCGGCCACCGGCTGGCGCGGGGTGCCGTAACTGTTGCGGCCGTGCACGACGGCCCATTCGAGGAACTCCCCACCCGCGACCATGGCCGCGAACTCCTCCGGCTTCAGGAACAGGTAGTGCACGCCGTCGATCTCGCCGGGGCGGGGCGGGCGCGTCGTGGCGGAGACGGACAGCCAGATGTTCGGGTAGCGGGCCCGCAGGTCCGCGGAGACGGTGCCTTTGCCGACGGCCGTCGGGCCGGCCAGGACCGTGAGCCGAGCGGGGGTGGTCTGCTCAGCCAAACCGCTCGACCAGCTTGGCGATCTGGTTCGGCCCGAGTCCGCGCACGCGGCGGCTCTCGGAGATGCCCACCTCGGTCATGACGGCGCGCGCGGTGATCTTGCCCACGCCGGGCAGGGACTCCAGCAGCGAGAGGACCTTGAGCTTGCCCACGGCGTCATCGGTGGCGCCCTCGGCGATCACCTCGGAGAGCTTGCCACCGGAGTACTTCAGCCGGTTCTTCACCTCGGCGCGGGTGGCGCGGGCAGCTGCGGCCTTCGCGAGCGCGTTGGCGCGCTGCTCCGGTGTCAATGGGGGAAGAGCCACGGTGATTACCTTCAACTCTCGAAGCGGTGGTCGGCGGAGTGGTTCCTAGGCAACCTAGCGATGGGAACGCCGCAGATCAATCGCGGGCGGCGTGGGCATGCCCACTACCCGGCGACGGCGTGCCGCAGTTCCGCGTTGATCGCCTGCGCGGCCGCGAGCAGGTCGCCGGCGTCCGGCCCGGCCCGCAGGACGTCCCGGGAGCTCGACGGCAGCACCGCGCGCAGAGCGTCGGCGAACACGTCGCGGATCTGGGCCGCACCGCCGCCCTGGGCGCCCACGCCGGGCGCGAGCAGCGGGCCGCGCACGGCGCCGAGGTCCACCCCGAGGTCGCGGGCCGCGGAGCCGACGGTCGCCCCGACGACCAGCCCGACGCTGCCGAGCGGGGCACCCGCTTCGATCTCGGCGGCGTTCGCCGCGGCCGCCTGCCGCGCGATCAGCGCGGCGACCGGGACGCCGTCGGCCAGGGCGTGCTGCACCTGCGCACCCTCCGGGTTGGACGTCAGCGCGAGCACGAACACCCCGCGGCCCGTTGCCAAGGCGGCGTCGATCGCGGGCCGCAGCGTCTCGAACCCCAGGTAGGGCGAGAGCGTGACCGCGTCCCCGGCCAGTGTGGAGTCCTTGCCGAGGAAGGCGTCGGCGTAGCCGTCCATCGTGGAGCCGATGTCTCCGCGCTTGGCGTCCACCACGCACAGCAGATCGGCGGCCCGGCAGGCCGCGATCGTCTCCTCGAGGGCGGCCATGCCGGGGCTGCCGTAGCGTTCGAAGAACGCGGACTGCGGCTTCACCGCGGCGACCTGGCCGGCGAGGGCCTGGACGACCCGCAGCGAGAACTCGCGGACCCCGCGGGCGTCGTCGGGCAGACCCCACCGCTGCAGCAGACCGACGTGCGGGTCGATCCCGACGCACAGCGGACCCCGGGCCGCCATCGCCTCGCTGAGCCGGGTGCCGAACCCGGCCCCGGCGAACGCCTCGCCGGCGCCGGCGGTCGATGTCGTCATCGCACTCATGTCCGCTCCCTCGTTCCCTGGTGGCTATTGTGCCGGTCGCCCTCCGATGTGGCCCGGTCAGCCGCGCCGCGCGGCGGCCTCGACCCGGTCCGCCCTGGCGGCGTCGTGCTCCTGCAGCGACCGCACGGCGAACGGGCCGCGCCGGATCGCCTCGATCGCCTGTACGGCGGCCGTGAACTGCTGCGTGGTGGTCGAGATGGCCTTGTCCGCGGCCGTGGTCGCGGTCCGGATGTCGTAGCCGTCCGCGCGGGCACCCTTGCTGCCCGGGGTGTTGATGACCATGTCCACCTGCCCCGCGTTGATCAGGTCGATGATGGTGGGCTCGCCGTTCGGTCCGGGCCCGTCGGAGGCCTTGCGGACCACCTCGGCGGCCAGGCCGTTGCGGCGCAGGACGCTCGCGGTGCCGGCCGTGGCGAGGATCCGGAACCCGAGCTCGATGAGCCGGCCGGTCGCCATGGTCAGCGACCGCTTGTCCCGGTCCGCCACGGACACGAAGACGGTGCCCTCGGTGGGGAGACCACCGAACGCCGCGGCCTGGGACTTCGCGAACGCGAGCGGGAAGTCCACGTCGTAGCCCATCACCTCACCCGTCGAACGCATCTCGGGCCCCAGCACGGTGTCCACGACCTGACCGGACGCGGTGCGGAACCGCTTGAACGGCAGCACCGCCTCCTTCACCGCGATCGGCGCGTCGAGGTCGGTGTGGCTGGCGTCCTGCTCGGGGAGGACACCCATCGCCCGCAGGTCCGCGATCGAGCGGCCGCTCATCAGCAGCGCAGCCGCCTTCGCCAACGGCACGCCGGTGGCCTTCGCCACGAACGGCACGGTCCGGGAGGCCCGCGGGTTCGCCTCGAGCACGTACAGCACGTCCGCGGCGAGGGCGAACTGGATGTTGATCAGCCCGCGCACCCCCACGCCCTCGGCGATCGCCTCGGTGGACGTGCGGATCCGGTTGATCATCGAGTCCGAGAGCGTGACCGGCGGCAGCACGCACGCGGAGTCCCCGGAGTGGATCCCGGCCTCCTCGATGTGTTCCATCACGCCACCCAGGTACAGCTCGGTGCCGTCGTAGAGGGCGTCCACGTCGATCTCGATCGCCTGGTCGAGGAACCGGTCGACGAGCACCGGTGCGGGCAGCAGCGTCCCGGCGTCGCCGGCGCCAGTGGCGCGGCGCACGTAGTCGACGAGCTGGTCGGCGTCGTAGACGATCTCCATGCCGCGTCCGCCGAGCACGTAGGACGGCCGCACGAGAACCGGGTAGCCGATCCGGTCGGCGATCTCGGTGGCCTGGGCCAGGGAGATCGCGGTGCCGAACGCGGGAGCCGGCAGCCCCGCCCTGAGCAGGACCTGCCCGAACTGGCCGCGGTCCTCGGCCGCGTCGATGGCTGACGGCGGGGTACCCCAGATGGGCAAGCCGGCGGCGGCGAGGCCGTCGGCGAGCTTGAGCGGGGTCTGCCCGCCGAGCTGCACGATGACGCCGGCGACCGGCCCGGCGGCGAGCTCGGCCAGGTAGACCTCGAGGACGTCCTCGAACGTGAGTGGCTCGAAGTACAGCCGGTCCGCGGTGTCGTAGTCGGTGGAGACGGTCTCCGGGTTGCAGTTGATCATGACGGTCTCGTAGGTGTCGGAGAGCGCCAGGGCAGCGTGCACACAGGAGTAGTCGAACTCGATCCCCTGCCCGATCCGGTTCGGCCCGGAGCCGAGGATCAGCACCGCGGGACGCTCCCGTGCGGCCACCTCGGTCTCCATGTCGTAGCTTGAGTAGTGGTACGGGGTCTGGGCGGCGAACTCGGCGGCGCAGGTGTCGACGGTCTTGTACACGGGCCGCAGCCCATAGGCGTGCCGCATCTCGCGGACGGTGGCCTCCCCCAGGCCACGCATCTGCGCGATCTGGGCGTCCGAGAAGCCGTGCCGCTTCGCCCGGGCCAGAACGTCGGCCTGGAGGGTCGGGGCGTCGGTGATCTCCCGGGCGACCTCGTCCAGCAGGAAGATCTGGTCCACGAACCACGGGTCGATGCCGGTGGCCGCGGTGATCTCCTCGAGGGTGGCACCGCCGCGGATCGACTGCTGCAGGTCCAGGATCCGGTGGTCGGTCGGGACCCGGATCGACTCCAGGAGCAGCCCGGTCTCCTCGGCGTCCGGCACCGGGCCGGCCCAGGTGAACGAGGAGTCGTCGGTGTCGATCGAGCGCATCGCCTTCTGCAGCGCCTCGGTGAAGTTGCGGCCGAGCGCCATCGCCTCCCCCACGCTCTTCATCGTGGTGGTCAGGGTGGGGTCCGCGGCCGGGAACTTCTCGAACGCGAACCGCGGAACCTTGACCACGACGTAGTCGAGGGTCGGTTCGAACGACGCCGGCGTGGACCCGGTGATGTCGTTCGGGATCTCGTCGAGGGTGTACCCCACTGCGAGGCGGGCCGCGATCTTCGCGATCGGGAAGCCGGTGGCCTTCGAGGCCAGGGCGCTGGACCGGGAGACCCGTGGGTTCATCTCGATGACGACGATGCGCCCGGTGCTCGGCTCGACGGCGAACTGGATGTTGCAGCCGCCGGTGTCGACGCCGACCTCACGGATGACGGCGATCGAGATGTCCCGCAGCCGCTGGTACTCGCGGTCGGTCAGCGTGAGCGCCGGGGCCACGGTGATCGAGTCGCCGGTGTGCACGCCCACCGGGTCGAAGTTCTCGATGGAGCAGACGACCACCACGTTGTCCGCACGGTCGCGCATCAGCTCGAGCTCGAACTCCTTCCAGCCGAGGATGGACTCCTCGAGGAGCACCTCGGTGGTCGGCGAGTAGTGCAGCCCGGCGCCGGCGATCTGGCGCAGCTGGGTCTCGTCGTAGGCGATCCCGGAGCCGAGCCCGCCCATGGTGAAGGAGGGGCGCACCACGACCGGGTAGCCGAGGTCCTCGACGGCCGCGAGGCAGTCCTCGATGGAGTGCGCGATCGCGGAGCGGGCCACCTCGGCGCCGCACCGCTCGACGACGCCCTTGAAGAGCTGCCGGTCCTCGGCCGCGTTGATGGCGGCGATGTTGGCGCCGATCAGCTCCACGCCGAACCGTTCCAGCACCCCGGCCTCGTGCAGAGAGATGGCCGTGTTGAGCGCGGTCTGCCCGCCCAGGGTCGGCAGCAGGGCGTCGGGGCGTTCCTTCTCGATGATGGACGCGACCACCTCGGGGGTGATCGGCTCCACGTAGGTGGCGTCGGCGAACTCGGGGTCGGTCATGATCGTGGCCGGGTTGGAGTTCACCAGGATGACCCGCAGTCCCTCCTCGCGCAGGACCCGGCAGGCCTGGGTGCCGGAGTAGTCGAACTCGGCGGCCTGGCCGATGACGATCGGGCCGGACCCGATGACGAGGACGCTGGAGATATCGGAACGACGGGGCATCAGTTGGCGTCCTTCTGGGTGTTGGCGGTGGCGTCGTCGGTGATCAGGTCGACGAACCGGTCGAACAGGTAGGCGGCGTCGTGCGGCCCGGCCGCTGCCTCCGGGTGGTACTGGACGGAGAACGCGGGGATGTCGAGGCACTGCAGGCCCTCCACCACGTTGTCGTTCAGCCCGATGTGGGAGACGATCACGCGCCCGTAGCGGCCGCCGTCGTGCGGGGCGATCGACTCGCCGTCGATCGGCGCGTCGACGGCGAACCCGTGGTTGTGGGAGGTGATCTCGACCTTGCCGGTGGTGACGTCCTTGACGGGCTGGTTCAGACCGCGATGGCCGTACCTGAGCTTGTAGGTGCCGTACCCGAGGGCCCGGCCGAGGATCTGGTTGCCGAAGCAGATCCCGAAGTACGGAAGGCCGGCGTCGAGGACCTCACGCAGCAGAGCCACCTCGTGCACGGAGGCCTCGGGGTCACCGGGGCCGTTCGAGAAGAACACCCCGTCCGGGTTCAGCGCGGTGAGGTCGTCGATCGTGCTGCGCGAGGGCACCACGTGCACCCGCACGCCCCGCTCGGACAGCCGTTGCGGGGTCATCGCCTTGATGCCCAGGTCGACGGCCACGACCGTGGCGAGCGGCTCCCGGCCGGCGAACTCGCCGGCGGGCTCCACCACATAGGGCTCAGGGGTGCTCACTTCGCGGGCGAGGTCCGCACCGGCCATCTGCGGGCTGGCCTGGACCTGGGCGAGCAGCTCGGCCTCCCCGTGGGTCCCGGGCAGGCTCGGCAGCGCGTCGCCGGAGAAGATCCCGGCGCGCATCACGCCCTCCTCGCGCAGGCGACGGGTCAGGGCGCGGGTGTCCACGTCGCTGATCGAGACGATGCCCTGGGCGGCCAGCTCGTCCTCGAGCTCGCGGCGCGAGCGCCAGCTGGACGCCCGGCGGGCCCGGTCCCGCACGACGAAGCCGGCGACCCAGATCTTCAGGGACTCCGGGTCCTCGTCGTTCACGCCGGTGTTGCCGATGTGCGGGGCCGTCATGACGACGATCTGGCGGTGGTAGGAGGGGTCGGTGAGGGTCTCCTGGTAACCGGTCATCCCGGTCGAGAAGACGATCTCGCCGAACGTGACGCCCCGCGCGCCGTAGGCACGCCCGCGTATGACGGTGCCGTCCTCGAGGACGAGCAGGGCGGTGTCCGCCGCCCGCTGGCCGACGGTCTGCGCGGCGCTCTCGCTGGACGTCATAAGTTTCACCTCGGGGTTCGTTTGCTGCTGGGGACTCACGCGCGCACGTCCGTTCGCGCTCGGGGTTCGCCGTCGAGGACGGTGGCCCGGCCGCGCCAGAACGTGGCGATCACGCGGGCCGGGAGCTCGTCGGAGGCGAACGGGGTGTTCTCGCTGGCAGTGCGCAGCGCCGCCGGGTCGACGGTCCAGGTGGCGTCGGGGTCCACCAGGACGAGGTTCGCGGGCTCGCCGACCTCGAGGGGCCGGCCCTGCTCCGCGACGCGGCCGATGGCCGCGGGGGTGGTCGACATGGTCCGGGCCACGTCCGCCCAGTCGAAGTCGTACTCCGGGTTGTCCACCATCGCGGCGACCACCACGGACAGCGCGGTCTCCAGCCCGGTCATGCCCATGGCGGCGGCGGCGAACTCGCAGTCCTTGTCCTCGTCCGGGTGCGGCGCGTGGTCGGTGGCGACGATGTCGATGGTGCCGTCGGCCAGGCCGGCCCGTACGGCGGCGACGTCGGCGGCCGTGCGCAGCGGTGGGTTCACCTTGAACTGCGGGTCGTAGCCGCGGACCGCTTCGTCGGTGAGGATCAGGTGGTGCGGGGTGACCTCGGCAGTCACGTCGATCCCGCGGGCCTTCGCCCAGCGGACGATGTCCACCGAGCCCGCCGTGGACAGGTGGCAGATGTGTACGCGGGAGCCGACGTGCTCGGCGAGCAGGACGTCCCGGGCGACGATCGCCTCCTCCGCGACGGCCGGCCACCCGGTCAGCCCCAGCTCGGCCGAGACGACGCCCTCGTGCATGAGCGCACCCTGGGTCAGGCGCGGCTCCTGCGCGTGCTGGGCGACGACGCCGTCGAACGCCTTGACGTACTCCAGCGCCCGGCGCATCAGGACCGGGTCGTCGACGCACTTGCCGTCGTCGGAGAACACCCGCACGGCCGCGGCGGAATCGGCCATCGCGCCGAGTTCGGCGAGCTGCTCCCCCCGCAGGCCCACGGTCACGGCACCCACCGGGCGCACCTGCGCCCAGCCGGCGTCCTCGCCGAGCCGCCAGACCTGTTCCACGACGCCGGCGGTGTCCGCCACGGGGTCGGTGTTCGCCATCGCGTGCACGCAGGTGAACCCCCCGACGGCGGCGGCGCGGGTCCCGGAGGCGACGGTCTCGGCGTCCTCGCGGCCGGGTTCGCGCAGGTGCGTGTGCAGGTCGACGAGGCCCGGCAGCGCGATGAGGGTGCTCGCGTCGATCTCGACGACGTCCACGCCGTCGGCGCGGGCCGTGGTCGCGGCGTCGGCCGCGTCGGCACCCAGGGCGGCGATCACGCCGTCGGCCAGGTAGAGGTCGGAGCGCTCACCCCCAAGCACGGATGCGGCACGGATCAGGTAGGTGGTCATCGGGATCCTTCGGTCTCGGTGCCGCCGGCGAGCAGCAGGTACAACACGGCCATCCGCACGGCGACGCCGTTCGCGACCTGTTCGACGATGGTGGATCGGGGCGAGTCGGCGGCCTTCGCGGAGATCTCCAGGCCGCGGTTCATCGGCCCCGGGTGCATCACCACGCAGTGCTCGGGCAGCGCTGCCAGGCGCGTGCCGTCGAGCCCGTAGCGGCGCGAGTACTCCATCGGCGAGGGGAAGAAGCCGCCGCCGGCGCTCGACATCCGCTCCCGCTGGACGCGCAGCATCATGATCGCGTCCGGTCGGACGTCGGCGATGGTGGCGTTCAGGTCGTAGGAGACCGCGCACGGCCAGGTGTGCACGCCGACCGGCAGCAGGGTGGGCGGCGCGACGAGAGTCACGTCCGCACCGAGGGTGTGCAGCAGGTCCACGTTCGAGCGGGCCACCCGGGAGTGCAGCACGTCCCCGACGATGACCACCTTGGCGCCGGCCAGATCACGTCCGATGCCGTCGGGGCCCGCCTCGCCGCCGCCGGCGAGGTGCCGGCGCATCGTGAAGGCGTCGAGCAGGGCCTGGGTGGGGTGCTGGTGCATGCCGTCGCCGGCGTTGACCACGGGGGTGCGGACCCAGCCCGAGGTGGCCAGCCGGTGCGGCGCACCGGAGGCCTGGTGCCTGATCACGACGGCGTCCGCGCCCATCGCGGCGAGGGTGAGTGCGGTGTCCTTGAGGGACTCCCCCTTGGACACCGAGGAGCCCTTGGCGGAGAAGTTGATGACGTCCGCGGACAGCCGCTTGGCGGCGGCCTCGAAGGAGATCCGGGTGCGGGTGGAATCCTCGAAGAAGAGGTTCACCACGGTCAGCCCGCGCAGGGCCGGCAGCTTCTTGATCTCCCGGGACTGGGTGGCCGCCATCGTGGCGGTGGTGTCCAGGATCTCGATCGCCTCGGCGCGGCTGAGGTCGGCGGCGGAGAGCAGGTGCCTCATGAGGACAACACCACCGAGTCGGTGCCGTCGAGCTCGGTGAGCCGGACGCTGACCCGCTCGCTGCGCGAGGTGGGCAGGTTCTTGCCGATGTAGTCGGCGCGGATCGGCAGTTCCCGGTGGCCGCGGTCGACGAGGACCGCCAGCTGCACGGCGCGGGGCCGGCCGAGGTCGGAGATGGCGTCGAGCGCTGCGCGGATGGTGCGGCCGGAGTAGAGCACGTCGTCGACGAGAACGACGACCTTCTCGTCCAGGCCGCCGGACGGGATCCGGGTCGGCTCCAGTGCCCGGGTGGGGTTCCGGCGCAGGTCATCACGGTGCATCGTGATGTCCAGGGTGCCGACGAGATCCTCGAGCGGGGCGTCGGGACGGCCCTCGGCCGCGAGGATCCGCTCCCCCAGGCGCCGTGCGAGCGGCGCGCCCCTGGTCGGGATCCCGAGGAGGACCAGATCGGCCCCGCCCTTGTTGCGTTCGAGGATCTCGTGAGCGATCCGGGTCAGTGCCCGGGAGATGTCGTTCTCGGAGAGCACGGTCGTGCTCGGGGCGCCAGAGGTCACCGGCGGAAAGCCTCCTTCCCCGCCTCACAGGACGGGCTTAAAGGAACGTCAACATGCCTCGGCCACCATACCGCCACCGGCGACCCGCTCAGCACCGGGCCGCACCGGCGCACCCGGGGTGAGCGACGCCGTCGGGCCTCGGACGGGCCCTTGCTGAGCCGCGGTCGAACTCAGATCGGCCAGTCCTGCTCCGGCAACGGCTTCGGGCAGGTGACGTTCAGCGCGTTGAACGTCTGGATCACGGCCGCGGCCCAGATCACGACGGACAACTGGTCGTCGGTGAACACCTCGGCGGCCGCCGCGTAGATCTCGTCCGGCACGTGCTGGGTGAGGGCGAGCCGGCTCATCGACTCGGCCAGATCCAGCGCCGCGCGCTCGGCGGGCGTGAAGAGCAGGGTCTCCCGCCAGGTCGGCAGAACCGCAAGCTGACGGGCGGTGACGCCCGCCGAGAGGGCGTCCTTCGCATGCATGTCCGTACAGAACGCGCATCCGTTGATCTGGGAGGCGCGCACCTTCACGAGTTCGACGACGGCGTGGTCGAGGTCGGCGTCGCGCCGGGCGGCCTCGACCTCCCGGTTGAGCGTGAGGAGGCGCCGGTAGACGTCGGGCAACTGGTCCGCGACTGAGATTCGGTTCACGCGACCCCACGCTAGTTCGACGCGCCCCATCGGCCAGATCCCGTCCACCCACCGAGCCGCGCGGGGTCGCCCGGCTCAGGCGTGCGGCGTCGGTGCGGGTGTGAGCAGGAACACGGGGATCAGCCGCTCGGTCCTGCGCTGGTAGCTCGCGTAGTTGTCGAATGCCGCCACGGCGCGCGTCCACCAGGCCTCGCGCTCGGGCCCGGAGAGCTCGCGGGCGACCATGTCCCACTTCTCGGGCCCGTCCTGGAGCTCCACCCGCGGGTCGGCGAGCAGGTTGTGGTACCAGACCGGGTTCTTCACCGCTCCGCCCAACGACGCGACGGCGAGGTACTCGCCGTCGTGCTCGACGCGCATCAGCGGGACCTTGCGGAGCTTGCCGGACCGGGCGCCGAGGGTGGTGAGGATCACGACCGGCTTTCCACCGAGGGTGATGCCCTTCGTGCCGTGGGAGGACTCGTAGGCGGCCACCTGCTTGGCGGACCGGTCGCTGGGGCTGGGCGCGTACTCACCGTTGAGGGGCATGATCAGTCCAGGAGGTCCGAGCCGTACTGCGCGATCCGGCCGAGCAGGCCGTTGATGAAGGGCGGGGAATCGTCGGTGGACAACGCCCGGGCGAGCTCGAGCGCCTCGTCGATCGCGACGGCGTCGGGCACCTCGTCGTTGAAGAGGATCTCCCACGTGGACAGCCGCAGGATGGCGCGGTCCACCGCGGGCATCCGTGCGAGCGTCCAGCCCTGGGAGAACGTGGACAGGATCTCGTCGATCCGGGCCACGTGCTCGCTGACGCCCTCGACGATCTGCACCGAGTACTCGGGCAGCGCGGCCTGGGTGCCGGGCTCGAGGATGCGGTCCGCGAGCAGGCCCATCAGGGTCGGGGCGGAGCCCCCCTCGGTCGCGGCGGCACCCAGTGCCCGTTGGTCGGCCTCATAGAGCACATCGAGCGCCCGTTTGCGTGCCTTGCTGCGTGCCGCCACTAGTCGTTGACGCGGCCCAGGTAGTCACCGCTGCGGGTGTCGACCTTGACCTTCGTGCCGGTCTCGAGGAAGAGCGGCACCTGGATCTGATAACCGGTCTGGATCGTGGCGGGCTTCGTACCGGCCGAGGAGCGGTCGCCCTGCAGGCCCGGCTCGGTGTAGGTGATCTCCATCACGACGGACGCGGGCAGCTCGACGTACAGCGGGACGCCCTCGTGCAGCGCCACGATGACCTCCTGGCCCTCGAGCATGAAGTTCGCGGCGGTGTCCACGGTCTCGGCCGACACGGTGATCTGCTCGTAGTCGCTGGTGTCCATGAAGACGAAGTCCTCGCCCTCCTGGTACAGGTACTGCATGTCGCGCTTGTCGACGTTCGCCGTCTCCACCTTGACGCCGGCGTTGAACGTCTTCGCGACCACCTTGCCGTTGGTGACGCCCTTGAGCTTCGTGCGCACGAACGCCGGGCCCTTGCCGGGCTTGACGTGCTGGAACTCCACCACGGACCAGAGCTGGCCGTCGATGTTGAGAACCAAGCCGTTCTTGAGGTCGTTCGTCGATGCCACAGGCGTTCCTTCGTTGTCTATCGGGACGGGCCGGGAGCCCGTGCTCGCATGCGAGCGGCGGGTCTCGGGCCGGGAGGATGAAAAGGTGCGGCCCTCAGGGTAACGCGCCGAGGGCAGCCACCGCTGCCACGCCGATCGTGCCGGCCCACAGGTAGGACGCCAGCGTGCCGATGATGAACCGCTCGGAGACCCCCGAGCTGCCGTGGATCTCCGGGAACCGGCCGAGACCCTTGACCGCCACGACCACGGCGATGGCGGCCGGATAGCCGACCAGGATCGAACCGGTGATGGCCAGGCGCTCGAGGACGCCGATCCAGGCGCCGCCGCGCAGTTGCTCGGCGGCGGGGTCGGGCCGGGGCTCGCCCGTCGGGTCACCGGCTCGTTCGGCGGCCTCCTCGCGGTGCTTGCGGCTCGCCAGGCGCAGGATCCAGGCCGTGATGGGGCCACCGGCGCCCGCCGAGATGATAAGGGCGGCCGCGGCGATCTCGATGGTGAGGACCAGGTTCACCGCGCCATCATGTCGTGACCTGGTCCAGGTCGGCCAGCAGGCGCTCCGCGAGCGGGCGGACCCGGTCCTGGACGGTCCACATCGCCGCGTCGAGTCGCTGGCTCACGGCCTGGGGTGTGATCCCGAGCCTGACGGCTGCCTCCTTCGCGGTCCCGACGCCGTCGACCAGCAGGTCGACCACCTCCCAGCCGCGCTCGGTGCGGCGACGGACCACGGCGGCGAGCAGCTGCAGCAGCGCCTCCGCCTCGTCGGCGGCCGGGCTCGGCCCGTCCGCGGCGACGAGGGCGAGCGGCACCGGCACCGACTTGCCCTTGGCACGCTCGACGGCGTCGCGGGCACGCACGAACGCCGCACCCGAGGAGGCCCGGGCGGTCGCGGCCAGCGGCGTGTCGACGGCGCCGATGCCCACCCCCACGCTCCACTCGGTCCGCCGTTGCAGGTACAGCGCGAGGTCGAGGGTGGTCGCCGCGGTCCTGATCACGCCCTGGATCTCGTCCCCCACCGTGCGCTCGAACGGCAGGGCCAGGTCCGCGCCGAGACCGCGGGCTCCGATGTGGGCGGCGAGCCCGCTCAGTGCGGCGTCGACGCGGTCCCCGCGTCGCCGGGAGGCGTCTTGGTCCACGGTGAGTACGAACATGTGACAAGGCTACAACCTTGATTGCCTACTATCAAGGCCAGGGGCTTGATTAGAGAGGATCAAGCCTGAGCGAGTGCCGACAGGGCGAGCCGGTAGGAGTCGGTCCCGAAGCCGGCCACGGTGCCGGTGGCGACGCCGCCGATCACGCTGTTGTGCCGGAACCGCTCCCGGGTGGCCGGGTTCGTCAGGTGCACCTCGATCAGCCGGAGGCCGGACGTGGTCACCTGGGCGGCCGCGTCCCGCAGCGCATAGGAGTAGTGCGTGAAAGCGGCCGGGTTGAGCACCACGTCGCGACGCGCGTCCACCGCCTCGTGCAGCCAGTGCACGAGCTCGGCCTCGTCGTCGCTCTGGCGCACCTCGGCGGACAGGCCGAGGGCGGCGGCCCACCCGGCTATCGCCGCGGTGAGTCCGGCGTGGTCGAGGGCGCCGTAGACGTCGGGCTCGCGGGAGCCGAGCCGGCCGAGGTTCGGGCCGTTCAGGACGAGGACACTGGTCACAGGAACTCCGGGGGGTCATCGGTGGACGTGGCGGGTCGCGCGGTCTCCTCCGGCTGCGGCACCGGCAGCGCGGGCTCGGTGCTGACGGCGACGTAGGCGGCCAGAAGCAGGTCCTCGGAGGGCCCCTCGAGCCGGGTCGGGGACGCCGGCCCGTCGAGGATCACGAACCGCAGCGTCGCCCCCCGGGTCTTCTTGTCCCGGCGCATCGCGGTCAGCAGGTCGTCCCAGCTCCCCGCCGGGTAGCTGGTGGGCAGGCCGAGCGAGGTGAGGATCCGGCGGTGCCGGTCGACGACGCCGGCCTCCAGGTGCCCGGCGAGGTGGGCCAGTTCCGCGGCGAACACCAGGCCGACCGAGACGGCCTCCCCGTGCCGCCAGCGGAAGTGCTCGTGGTGTTCGATCGCGTGACCGAACGTGTGCCCGTAGTTGAGGATCTCGCGCAGGTCGGCCTCGCGCAGGTCCGCGGAGACCACGCGCGCCTTCGTGGCGACCGCGCGTTCCACGAGCTCGCGCAGCACCGGTGCGGACGGGTCCCGGGCGGCGTCCGGATCGGCCTCCACCAGCTCGAGGATCCGGGGGTCGTCGATGAACCCGCACTTGACCACCTCGGCCAGCCCGGCGGCCAGGTCCGCAGCGGGCAGTGTCTCGAGGGTGTCGAGGTCGCACAGCACACCGACGGGCGAGTGGAACGCGCCGACGAGGTTCTTGCCCTCGGCGGTGTTGATCCCGGTCTTGCCACCCACGGCCGCGTCGACCATCCCCAACAGGGTGGTGGGCACCTGGATCACGCGGACCCCGCGCAGCCAGGTCGCAGCCACGAAGCCCGCGAGGTCGGTGGCCGCTCCCCCGCCGAGTCCGATGACGACATCGTCACGGGTGAAGCCGGCCAGGCCGAGCTGTTCCCAGCACCGGGCGGCGACGGTCGCGGTCTTCGCGTCCTCGGCGTCCGGGACCTCGCTCAGGTGCACCTCGTACCCGGCGCCGGTCAGGGCCGTCCGGATCCGCTCGGCCGAACCGGCCACGGCGCCCTGGTGGACCACGAGGACCCGGCGGGTGCCGGCCCCGATCAGGCCCGGCAGCTCGCCGGCCAGGTCGCGCCCGATCAGGACGTCGTAGCCGCGTTCCGCAGTGACGCCGATCCGGGTGATGCTCACGGGGCGGACACCTCGGCCAACACGGCGTCGCGGACCTGCTCCGGGGACCTGTTGTCGGTGCTCACCTCGACCGTGGCGAGCGAGGTGTACACGGGCCGGCGAGCCTCCATCAGCAGCTGCCACTGCCGGCGCGGGCTCCCCACGAGCAGGGGGCGGTTGCCGCTCAGCCCGACCCGGGGAGACGCATGCGCCAGCGTGACGGACAGGTAGACCACCCGCCGGCCCGCCAGGGCCGCCTGGGTGCCCTCGTCGAGCACCGCTCCCCCGCCCAGGGCGAGGATGCCGTCGTGCTCAGCCAACGCCGTCGCCACCGCCGCGCGCTCCAGGGCGCGGAACGCGTCCTCGCCGTCGTCGATGAAGATGTCCGAGATGCTGCGCCCGGCGGCGGTCTCGATGTCGTGGTCGGTGTCCCGGAACGTGGTGCCCCAGGCCCGGGCGAGCAGACGGCCCACGGTGGACTTGCCGGCCCCGGGGGGCCCGATCAGGATCAGCGCCGGGCCGTTCGTCGTGTCGCTCATCGCATGGTCTCCGGGATCGCCTCGAGGTAGGACGCCACGTTCCGCGCCGTCTCGGTGATCGAGTCGCCGCCGAACTTCTCCAGCAGGGCCTCCGCGAGGACGAGCGCCACCATGGCCTCGGCGACCACGGCAGCCGGCGCCGCGGCACAGGTGTCGGAGCGCTGGTGCAGGGCGGTCGCGGACTCGCCGGTGGCGACGTCGATGGTCTCGAGGGCTCGCGGCACCGTGGAGATCGGCTTGAGCGCCGCGCGCACGGCAAGCACCTCGCCGTTGCTCATGCCGCCCTCGACCCCGCCGGCCCGGTTCGTGCGCCGGCGCACGCGGCCGTCCGCGTCACGGGTGATCTCGTCGTGCGCGACGGAGCCGCGCCGGGCAGCGGTCCGGAACCCGTCACCGACCTCGACGCCCTTGATGGCCTGGATGCCCATCAGCGCACCGGCCAGGCGGGCGTCCAGACGGCGGTCGCTGTGCACGTAGCTGCCCAGGCCCGGGGGTAGCCCGTACGCGAGGACCTCGACCACACCGCCGAGGGTGTCCCCGGCCTTCTTCGCGTCGTCGATCTCGGCGACCATCGCGGCGGAGGTCTCGGGGTGGAAGCTGCGGATCGGGTCCGCGTCCAGGGCCGCGACGTCATCGGGACCGGGTTGCGGGGCGTCCTCGGGGGTGCCCACCGGGCCGACCGAGACCACGTGCGAGACGAGCCGGATGCCGGCGGCCTGCTCGAGCAGGGCGGCGGCAACGGTGCCGAGCGCGACCCGGGTGGCGGTCTCGCGCGCGGAGGCCCGCTCGAGGACGGGGCGGGCGTCGTCCAGGTGGTACTTCTCCATCCCGACCAGGTCCGCGTGGCCCGGCCGGGGCGTGGTCAGCGGCTTGTTCCGCGACTTCTCGCGTGCGTCGCCGGTGCCGGCGTCGACCTCGAGCGCGCTCGCCTCGACCGGGTCGGCGGCCATCACCTGCTCCCACTTCGGCCACTCCGAGTTGCCGATCTCGATCGCGACCGGCGAGCCCATCGTGACCCCGTGCCGGACGCCACCGAGCAGGCGCACCTCGTCCTGCTCGAACTTCATCCGGGCACCCCGGCCGTGGCCGAGGCGGCGCCGGGCGAGCGCGGCCCGGATCTGCGCACTACCGACCGTGACACCGGCCGGCACCCCCTCGATGATCCCGACGAGCGCTTGGCCGTGTGACTCCCCGGCCGTCAACCATCTGAGCATGACCGTCAGTCTCCCACGGACCCGGTGCCGACCCGGGCGCCGTCCGGCACGCGGGCACCGCGCCCGCCGGACGTCTCAGGCCATACCGAGAAGCGCCGGACCCCAGGCGACGCCGACCACGCCGCCCGCCACCAGCCACGGCCCGAACGCGACAGCGGTGCGCCGGTCCGCCTTCGTGGTGGCCAGCAGGATCACCGCGAACAGACCGCCGAGCACGAATGCCGCGAGGATCCCGGCGGCCACGGCGGCCCAGCCGGTCCAGCCGAGGACCAGGGCGATCAGGGCACCGAGCTTCACATCGCCCAGGCCGAGGCCGGTCGGGCTGGCCAGGCACAGCAGCAGGAGCCCGAGACCGACCGCGGCCGCGCCGGCGAGCGCACGCAGCAGGTCCGGCCATGCGCCGGTGCTGGCTGCCGCCACCACGAGTGCGACGAGGACGACGGCGAACGCCGGCAACACGATGACGTCCGGTAGCCGGTGGGTCGCCACGTCCACGACGACGAGCAGCGAGCACGCCAGCGCGGCGACCGCCAGCGCCACGAGCTCGGCCCAGCCGCCGGCGACGGCGGCGGCCCCGGCGCCACCGAGGCACGCCAGCATGGCGTGCAGGCCGGAGTTGGGCAGCGTGGACTCCTCCCCTGCGAGAGTCCGCAGCCACGGGGTCAGGATCAGCGCCACGAGGCCGGTCAGCGCACCACAGACCAGCACCACCACGGGATCGCCCATGGGGTCAGTCCGCCAGCGCCTGCATCAGGGCCGAGCGCATCGCCTCGACCGGGCCCGGGCGCCCGGTCATCAGACGGACCTGCTCGGCGGCCTGATGCAGCAGCATCAGATAGCCGGGCGAGATCGAACCGCCGGCCGACCGCCACGCGGACGCGATCGCCGTCGGCCAGCCCTCGTACACGACGTCCAGCAGCACCTGATCGGCTTCGAGCGCGACGCCGTCGAGCAGGCCGACCAGGGAGTCCGCGGCGCCGTGCGGCAACGTCGAGATGACCACGTCCGCGCCGAGCAGCTCGCTGCGAGCCCGGTCGGTGTCGATCGTGACGTACTCGGGCGTGACGCCCATCCGGCCGGCCGCGCGCATCACCACGCCGGCGCGCCCGACGGACCGCATCAGGACCACCGGAGCGTGGATGCCGAGCTCGCCGAGCGCGGCGAGGGCGGCCGCGGCCGTGGCACCGGCGCCGATGATCACGCCGCGGCGGGCGTCCGCGCCCGGCGCCTGTGGGGTCGCCTCGCGCAACGCCTGGACCAGACCGTGCACGTCGGTGTTCGCGCCGATCAGCAGCCCGCCGGGCTGGAACAGCAGCGTGTTGACGACGCCCACGACCTTCGCGAGCGACTCCACGTGGTCACTGAGCGCCATGGCGCGCTGCTTGAGCGGCATGGTCAGCGAGAGCCCGGCCCAGGAACTGTCCCGGCTGCGCACGAATGCCTCGAGGTCCGGCTCGTCCACGTCGTGGAGCTCGTAGGTCCAGTCGGTCAGCCCGAGCTCGGCGTAGGCGGCCCGGTGCAGCACCGGAGACAACGAGTGTGCGACGGGGTGGCCGAGCACCGCCGCGTGATGGCTCATGCTCAGCCTTCGTCCTCCGTCGTCTCCTCCGGCGCCGCGGTCTGCTCGGCCAGCCAGTCACGGTACATCTGTTGGTTCACGAGGTGCTCGTCGTAGTCGGCGGTGAACCGCGTTTCCCCGGTGGTCGGGTTGACCGTGACGAAGTAGCACCAGTCGCCCTCGGGCGGGTTCAGGACGGCGTCGACAGCGCCCGGGCCCGCGGCCCCGATCGGCGTCGGCGGCAGCCCTGGAACGATCCGGGTGTTGAATGGATGCTCCGTCTGCCACTCCGTGCGCGTGATCTCGGTCGCGATCCTGTTCAGTCCGTACGCATAGGTGGAGTCCATGCCGAGGGTCCCGTCTCCGGTGCAGCCCGCGAGCCGGTTCTCGAGCACCCGAGCGACCCTGTTCCAGTCGTCCTGGTTGGCGACCTCGGCTTCGACGATCGAGGCCTTGATGAGGAGCTCCGCGCGGTCCTCGGCGGGCACGTTCCGCTCGTCCAGGTTCGCCACCGTCAGGTCGACCATCTGCTGCAACACCGTGCTCGGCGTGGACTCCGGCTGGACCGTGTAGGTGGACGCGAACAGCCAGCCCTCGATCTCGCCGCCTGCCTCGGGAGGCAGGTAGGACGCGGCGACCTCGGCGGCGGCCGCGGCGACATCCTCCTCGGTGACCCCGAGCCGGTTCGCGATCCGCGCGTAGATCTTCGTGGCACGCCAGCCCTCGGGGATCGTGATGGTGAGGTCCGAGCGGCTGGCCGGGTCGAGGAGCGCGGCGACGGCGTCCGCGGCGTTCATCTGGGACTGCAGCGTGTAGGTGCCCGCCTGGATGCCCACGGCGTCCGGGTTGTTGCTGTAGGCCTGCACGAACGCATCGCTCGTGGCCACCACGTCGTTGTCGACGAGAGTGGTCGCGATGTCGGAGCCCGTGTCGCCGGTGTTGACCACGATCTGTACCTCGCCGGTACCGGGCCCGGGGTAGTCCGAGATGGTTTCGGTTGCCGACCCGTCGCCCGCCAGCATCGGACGGATCAGCACCCAGGCGCCCCCGATGAGCAGTGCGATCGCGACGAGCATCACGATGAACGTGATCAGGTTGCGGCGCCGCTGAGCGCGCCGCTTGGCCTGGCGCCGGCGCTGTGCGCGGCGTCGCGAGGCAGCCCGGTCCGGTTCCGGATCGGTGGCACCCGCCAGGGGTTCGTCGAAGAGGTCGGTCACCGTTCCTCCTCCTGGGATGTCGGTTCGTTCACTGTGCCGCCGCTCTCGATGGCCGTGCCGGGCGGCCGGCCGAGGTGACGTTCCTGGTCGAGCGCAGCCTGCAGGATCATGGTCGCGGCGACCTGGTCCACTACTTGTCTGTGTTTGCGCCCGGCCCGTCCCGACGCGTGCAGGGCCTGGTGTGCCGAGACGGTCGTCAGCCGTTCATCGACGAGGCGCACAGGAGTGGGGCGGACCGCTAGTGCAACCGCCCTAGCGTACGCGCGAACCCTGAGAGCCGCAGTTCCCTCCTCGCCGGACATGCTCCGGGGCAGGCCGACGATGACCTCGATGGCGTCGTTCTCGGCCACGATCTCGGCGAGCTCGTCGATGCCTCGGCCGGGGCCGGAACGTGCCACGGTACGCACCGGTGTGGCCAGCATGCCGTGCGGATCGCAGCGCGCCACACCGATGCGGACGGTGCCGACGTCAACACCGATCCGCACGCCCGTCCGCATGCCCTCGGGGCCGTCAACCACCGATGGCGTCCAGGTCCGCGGTGATCGCCGTGAGCGCCTCGGCCAGCGCCCCCGCGTCGGTGCCCCCGCCCTGCGCGATGTCGTCCTTGCCGCCACCGCCGCCGCCGAGCCGGCCGGCCGCCGTCCGTACCAGGGCGCCCGCCTTCGCGCCCGCGGCGCGGGCCGCCTCGTTCGTCGCCACGACCACCACCGGGCGCTCCTTGACGAGGGCGCCGATGGCCACCACGGAACCGGAGGCGTTGCCGAGCCGGTCCCGGACGTCCAGGGCGAGGCTGCGCACGTCGTCCGTCGAAGCGACCTCACCGATGTCGGTGGTCACGACGAGCAGGCCGCCGTGCGTGGCCGCCTGCGCCGCGAGCGTGCCCGCCCCCGCGAGCAGCTGTCCCTGACGCAGCGCCGCGAGCTCCTTCTCGGCGTCCTTCAAGCGGGTGAGCAGGCCGGAGACCCGCTCCGGCAGCTCCTCGCTGCGGGCGCCGACGAGTTGGGAGAGCTGGCCGACGAGCGCATGCTCGCGCGCTCCGTAGCTGTAGGCGCCCGCGCCGACGAGTGCGTCGATGCGACGCACGCCGGAACCGATGGACGCCTCGCCGAGGAGGGTGACCAGGCCCAGTTCCCCGGACGTGCGCACGTGGGTGCCACCGCAGAGTTCCTTCGACCAGTCCCCGCCGATCGAGACCACGCGGACGCGGTCGCCGTACTTCTCGCCGAACAGGGCCATGGCGCCCTGGGCGCGGGCCTCGTCGAGTCCCATGACCGCGTCGGTCACCTCGAGGTTCTCCGCGAGCTGGGTGTTCACCCGTTCCTCGATCTCCGAGAGCACACCCGCGGGCACCCCGGATCCGGACCGGAAGTCGAACCGGACCCGGCTCGGCGCATTCTCGGAGCCCGCCTGGGTGGCCGAGTCACCGAGCGACTCACGCAGCGCCTTGTGCACCATGTGCGTGGCGGTGTGCGCGCGGCTGATCGCCCGACGGCGGTCGCTGTTGATCGTGGCCGTCGCACCCTCGTCGAGGGTCACGTCGCCGTCCACGAGCCGGCCCCGGTGCACGGGCATGCCCTTGACGGGCGCCTGCACGTCGTCCACCTCGACCAGGCCACCGCCGTCCAGCACGATCGTGCCGTGGTCGGCGAGCTGACCGCCGGCCTCCGCGTAGAACGGGGTGCGGTCCAGGATGATCTCGACGTCGGCGGGGGCGTGTGCCTGCGGCACCGCCACGCCGTCGACCAGGATCGCCGCGACCCGCGCGGGCGCGGTGTGGTCGGTGTAACCGAGGAACTGCACGGGCGCATCCAGCTCGGACTGCAGGCCCTGGTAGACCTGTGTGTCGACCCCACCGCTGCGCTTGGCGAGGGCATCCGCGCGGGCGCGCTGACGCTGCTCGGTCATGAGGGTCCGGAACGCCTCCTCGTCGACCTTCAGGCCCTGCTCCGCGGCCATCTCGAGGGTCAGGTCGATCGGGAAGCCGTAGGTGTCGTGCAGCGCGAACGCCTGGTCCCCGGCGAGCAGCGTGCCGCCGGAGGACTTCACCTTCGCCACCGCGGAGTCAAGGATCGTGGTGCCGGAGTCGAGAGTGCGCCGGAACGCCTCCTCCTCGCCGTACGCGATCTGGGAGATCCGCGCGAAGTCCGACTCCAGCTCCGGGTAGGAGGCCTTCATCGCGTCCTTGGACACCGGCAGCAGGACCGGGAGGGTCGGCTCGGTGACGCCGAGGAGGCGCATCGCGCGCACGGCTCGGCGCAGCAGCCGGCGCAGCACATAGCCGCGTCCCTCGTTCGCGGGCTTGATGCCGTCGGAGATGAGCATCAGGGCCGAGCGCACGTGGTCGGCAACGACGCGCATCCGCACGTCGTCGTCGTGGTTGTCGCCGTAGCGCTTGCCGGAGAGCCGCTGCGCCGCCGCGATGACCGGGAACACCTCGTCGATCTCGTACATGTTGTCGACGCCCTGCTTGAGGAACGCGACCCGCTCGAGGCCCAGACCGGTGTCGATGTTCTTCTTGCGCAGCTCGCCGAGGATCTCGAAGTGGTCCTTCGTGCCGCCGTCCGCGCGCTCGTACTGCATGAACACGAGGTTCCAGATCTCGAGGTAGCGGTCCTCGTCGGCGATCGGTCCGCCCTCGACGCCGAACTCGGGACCCCGGTCCACGTAGATCTCCGAGCACGGGCCGGCCGGGCCGCGCGCGCCGGTGGACCAGTAGTTGTCCCGCATGCCGCGGCGCTGGATCCGCTCGGCCGGCAGGCCCGCGATCTCCTGCCACAGCCCGAACGCCTCGTCATCGTCCTGGTACACCGTGACCCAGATGATCTCGGGGTCGAACCCGAGCCCGCCCTCGTCCTCGGAGCCCGTGATGAACTCCCAGGCGTACCGGATCGCCTCCTCCTTGAAGTAGTCACCGAAGGAGAAGTTGCCGTTCATCTGGAAGAACGTGCCGTGCCGGGTGGTCTTGCCGACCTCTTCGATGTCCGAGGTGCGCACGCACTTCTGCACGCTCGTCGCGCGCGTCCACGGCGGGGTCTGCTCCCCCGTCATGTACGGGATGAACGGGACCATGCCGGCGATCACGAACAGCGTGGAGGGGTCCGGGGAGATCAGCGAGGCGGACGGCACCACGGTATGGCCGCGGTCGGAGAAGTAGGTCAGCCAACGGCGTCGGATCTCGGCGGTGCGCATGGGTCCTCGTTCGGGGATAGATCGGGGCGGACCTGCCGGCGGCCGGCAGGGCGCTGCTCGGTGGCGCTCGGAGCGCCTAGAAGAACTCGTTCTCGTCGTCCGGGTCGTAGCCACCGGACTCGGCAGCGGCGCGACGGTCGGCGGCGCGACGCTCCTCGCGTACCCGGGCGGCCCGCGCCTGCTCCTCCTCGGATGGCAGCAGGGCAGCGGTGAGGGCCGCCTCGTTCTCGGCCATCGAGGCCCGGAACGTCTCGCCGAGCTCCTTGGCGGTGGTGGCGAGCTCGGTGATCGAGTCCGCGATGCCGGCAGGGCTGACCGCGTGGGCCACCTTGCCGACGGTGTTGTTCAGACGGCCGACCTGGCGCAGCACCAGCACGGTGACGCCCACGCCGACGCCGATCCAGAACAGCCGCTTCACTTCTTCTCCGCCTTGCCGAACAGGCCGCGCACCGCCAGCGAGAAGGCCGCCACCTTGATCAGCGGCGCGCCGACGGTGGCGGCGACAAGGGACGTCATCGCCGACACGTTCGTGGAGACCTCGGCCACCGCCGTCGTGACCGTGTCCACCTTGGCGATCTGGCCGTTGGTGGACGTGATGGTCTGCGCGGCCTCGTCGATCACCGGGAGGGTGTGCTCGGTGATCTGGGCCAGGGACGTGCGCGCCTCGTCCATGACGCGGCCGAGCTTGAACAGCGGGATCGCGAGCGCTCCCACGAGCAGCACGAACGCGATCGCCGCGATCAGACCTGCGATGTCTCCCAATGCCATGACGGTGCCTCCTGAGGCTTCTGGGGCGGGGGGAAGATCCTCGGGGCGACACTACCCGTTTCGGCTCGGGAACCGGGTACCCGAACCGGAGTCGGGTGCTGAAACGAACCCACCCCGGGTACGGCCATGGTGCGGCCGTCCCGGGGCGGGCTCGATGCTCCGACGATCGTCTGCTGCGTCAGCGCGAGTAGTGCTCCACGACCAGCTGGACCTCACAGGTCACGGGGACCTCGGCGCGCTTCGGGCGGCGGACCAGTTCGAAGCGGAGCTTCTCGAGGTCGACGCTCAGGTACTCGGGCACCTGGGGCAGGACGTCCCGGTGGGCGCCGGCGGCGGCCACCTGGAACGGCACCATGGTCTGGCTGCGCGGCTTGACCTGTACGACCTGGCCCGGCTTCACGCGGAAGGAGGGGCGGTCCACGAGCTTGCCGTCGACCAGAACGTGGCGGTGCACCACGGACTGGCGGGCCTGGGCGATGGTGCGGGCGAAGCCGGCGCGCAGCACGAGGGCGTCGAGACGCATCTCGAGCAGCTCGACCAGCGACTCACCGGTCAGCCACGGCTCGCGGCGGGCCTCGTCGAAGGCGCGGCGAAGCTGGACCTCACGCAGCCCGTACTGGGCGCGCAGACGCTGCTTCTCCTTCAACCGGACGGCGTAGTCGCTCTCGGTGCGGCGACGGGCGCGGCCGTGCTCGCCCGGCGGGTACGGCCGCTTCTCGAAGTACTTGACGGCCTTCGGCGTGAGGGCGAGGCCCAGCGCGCGGGACAGTCGCACCTGGCGGCGCGTGCGGTTCTGTGATGCCATGCGAAATGTGTTCCTGTCGTGTTATTGATGACGTCACACCACTCCTCCGGCGGATGCCGGTGTGGTGTGGGGCCGACTCCCGATCGCGTCCCTGACGGGTGCGCGACCCTCGGCTAGGGCCCCAGGTGTCCGAACGGACAACCCAGAAAGTCTACCGCACCGATCGGGGCCGCATGGCACAGTGGCTGGGAACGAAGGGAGCCGCGTGACCGTCCTGTCCTACCGCCCGGCCGAGGTCCTCGGGCGTTGCCATGACCGATTCGGCCCGGTGCTACGTGTTGGTGGCCGGCGCGGGTTCGCATACGTGCGTGGCGAGGCAGCCAACGCGGCCGTGTTCGCGGCCTCGGACCGGTTCCGCTGGGAGGAGGCCTTCGCCGGTCTGGTGCCGGTGGACGGGCCGACCTCCATGATCGTCTCGGACGGGGCGCAGCACCGGCGACGGCGCCGTCTCGTGCAGCCCGCCATGCACCATCGGCAAGTCGCCCACTATGTGCAGATCATGGCTGCCACGGCGGACGAGGCCATCGATGGTCTGCGGCCCGGCACCGACGCGGACGCCTACGCCGTGTTCCGTGGCGCCATCCGGCGCAGCACCATCCACGCGTTGTTCGGGCCCGACCTCGCAGCGGACGCGGACGCTCTGGGGCGGAGTCTGCAACCGCTGCTGGACCTGGTGGACGGTCTGCCCGCCGCCACCGACTGGCACCGACGACTGCGCACGCCTGCCTGGCAGCGCGCCGGCCGGGCCCGGGCGACGCTAGACCGGCGCATCCGCGCGGAGATCGCCCGCACCCGCCTCCTCGGCCCGCGTGCGGGCGATCACGTGCTCGCGACGCTGGTCAACGGCCGCGACGACGACGGCGACGGCCTCACCGACCGGGAGATCCGGGATCAGGTCGTCACCCTGATCGCGGCCGGCTACGAGACGACCAGTTCCGCCATGGCGTGGGCGATCTACTCGCTCGCGACGGAACCCGCCGTGTGGGCGACCGCACGCGCCGAGGTGCGCGACGCCGTCGGCGACCGGCCACCGGGACCGGGCGACCTGCGCGACCTGCCGTACCTGGCCGCCGTCGTGAACGAGACGCTGCGCCTGTACCCGCCCGCGGTCGTGACCGCGCGATACGTGGCGCAGGACTTCGAGGTGGAGGGACGGCTCATCCGAGCGGGTGCGACCCTGCTGCTCAGCCCGTACCTGACCCACCGGATGCCCGAGTACTGGGACCGCCCACTCCAGTTCCGCCCGCAGCGGTGGATGCCCGGATCGGCCGAGTACACGAAGCCGGGCCCGGCGCGCTACCTGCCGTTCGGGGGCGGCCCGCATCGGTGCATCGGGGCGACCATGGCCACGACCGAACTGATCGTGATGCTGGCCCGGGTGGTCGCTCGCCTGGACCTGACCCTGCCCGCCCAGCGGATCCGTCCCACCGGATTCGCGGCGATGCGGCCTCGGGACGGCCTGCGCGTGCACGTCACCGCACGCCGGTGAGCGGCGCACGCGAGGCTGCTCCTACTCCAACATCGCCCGGATCCGGGCGAGCCGCTCGGTGAGGCCGCGCTCGTAGCCGCGGTCGGTCGGGCTGTAGTAATGCGTGCCCTGCAGGTCGTCGGGCAGGTACTGCTGGCGGGCCACTCCGTGCGGCTCGTCGTGGGAGTAGACGTAGCCCTGCCCGTGGCCGAGACGCTTCGCGCCGGCGTAGTGCGCGTCTCGCAGGTGCACCGGGACCAGCGGCACCTTGCCTGCCTGGACGTCGGCGAGGGCGGCGTTGATCGCGTTGTAGGAGGCGTTCGACTTCGGTGCGGTGGCGACGTGCACCACGGCCTGCCCGAGGATGATCCGGGCCTCCGGCATCCCGATCATCGCCACGGCCTGCGCGGCGGCCATCGCGGTCTGCAGCGCTGCCGGGTCCGCCATCCCCACGTCCTCGGATGCCGCGATCACGATCCGTCGGGCGATGAAGCGGGGGTCCTCCCCCGCCTGGATCATCCGGGCCAGGTAATGCAGCGCGGCGTCCACGTCGCTGCCCCGCATCGACTTGATGAACGCGCTGATCACGTCGTAGTGCTGGTCGCCGTCGCGGTCGTAGCGCACTGCGGCGACGTCGATCGCGCGCTCCACGGCCTCCAGGCCGATGACGGCGCCGCCGCTCCCGGCGCCGGACTGTGCCGTGCCGGCCGCGGCCTCCAGGATGGTCAGGGACTTGCGGGCATCACCCCCGGCCAGGCGAAGGAGGTACGCGCGGGCCTCGTCGTCGAGGGTGACCAGCCCGGCCAGACCCCGCTCGTCGATCAGCGCGCGGGTCAGCAGCGCATCCAGGTCCTCGGTCTCCAAGGGTCGCAGGGTGAGCATGATCGACCGGGACAGCAGCGGTGAGATCACCGAGAAGCTCGGGTTCTCGGTGGTCGCGGCCATCAGGGTGACCCAGCGGTTCTCGACCGCGGGCAGCAGGGCGTCCTGTTGTGTCTTGGAGAACCGGTGCACCTCGTCGATGAACAGCACCGTCTCGCCGCCGGACCCGGCCAGGCGGCGTCGAGCGTCCTCGATCACGGCCCGCACGTCCTTGACCCCGGCGGTGACCGCGGACAGCTCCACGAACCGCCGGCCCGAGACGTGCGCGACCAGGTAGGCGAGCGTGGTCTTCCCGGTGCCGGGCGGCCCCCACAGGATCACCGACGACGGCGGCAACGCCCCCGGTACGGGCGGGTCGATGAGCCGGCGCAGCGGCGACCCCGGCTCGAGCAGGTGGTCCTGGCCGAGCACCTCGGCGGGGACCGAGGGCCGCATCCGGACGGCGAGCGGGGCACCCTCGCGGGTCCGCGGCACACCGACATCGTCGGTGCCGGCAGCTTCGAACAGATCCACGCCAGCAGCCTACGCGGCCCGTACGACGCCGTCGGCCGTCGGCTCGGGGCAGCGGTCGTGACTGGGGGTGCCGGCGGGCTGTCATCATGTGTCCCGTGTTCGATCGCCTTGGACGTGACATCGCCCACCGCCCCCGCCTGACCGTGTTCATCTGGATCCTGCTGGTCGGTGGGTGCCTCACGCTCGCCCTGACCGGGGTCGGGGGGCAGGGCCTGTTCGACCGGCTGCACTCCGGCGAGCCTCGCGTTCCCGGCTCCCAGAGCCAGATCGGCTCCGACATCGTCGCCGACAACGACGAGACCGGCGAGACCATCTCGCTGGTTGTCCGGGGCGTGGATCTGGCCGATGCCGAGGCGGTGAGCGCCGCCGGCCGCGCCGCGGCCACCCTGCACACCACCCTGCTGGCGATCGACGGCGTGGAGTCCGTGGTGGACCCGTTCGTGTTCCCCGGCGGGCCGGCGGCCGAGGAGGCCGCCGCCTTCGTCTCGACGGCGCAGGACGGCTTCTTCGTCTCGGTCACTCTCGAACCGGACGCACCCGACGCCGCCCACGACGAGGTCGTGACCGAGCTCGAGGAGTTCCCCGCGACGGCCTCCGACGGGGCCACCGGGCTGGTCTCCAGTTCCCCGATCATCACCGACGAGATCATCGGTCAACTGCAGACGGACCTCGCCCGTGGCGAGGCCGTGGCGCTGCCGATCTCGCTGCTGATCATGATCGTGGTGTTCGGCGGCTTCCTGACGGCGGGGATGCCGTTGGCCGGTGCGCTCGCCTCGATCGCCGGTGGTCTGGGCGCCCTGTACGGCTTCTCCTACGTGCTGGACCTCGACTCGGTCGTGGTGAACGTCGTGACCGTCCTCGGGCTCGGCCTGTCCATCGACTACGGGCTGCTGATCGTGTCCCGGTTCCGGGAGGAGATCCATGCCGCGGCCGCCGCCGAGGCCGAGCTCGGCTCCGGCGAACGGCGCCAGCGGGGCAGCAGGGGCCGGCGCGGCGTGGATCCGGTCCTGGTCCGTGCCCTCCGGCGCACCATGACGACGGCGGGGCGTACCGTCACGTTCTCGGCCGTCACCGTGGCCGTCTCGATCGCCGGGTTGTTGCTGCTACGGCCCGACATCCTGAAGTCGCTCGGCGCGGCGGGGGTGTCCGTCGTCATCATCGCGGTGGCCTCGGCGCTCACCCTGGTGCCGGCGCTGCTGGTGCTCGTCGGGCGACGGATGCTGCGGCCCTCGGTGCTCACCAGGGTGCCCGTGCTCCGGTCCCTGATCGGCAAACTCGGCGATGTCGCGCCCGAGCACGGCTTCTTCTCCAGGCTGGCCGGCGCCGTCCAGAAGCGACCGTGGGTCGTCCTGCTGCTGACCACGGTCGTGCTGGGTCTGCTCGCCTCCCCCGTCCTCGGACTCCAGCTGCGGAACTCCACGACCGAGATGCTGCCCCGGGAGTCCGACCAGCGCGACTTCATCGACGTCGTGCAGGCGGACTACCCGCTCCTGGCGACGCCCGCGATCCAGGTGCTCGTCGAGGCCGACCCGGCGCAGGCCCAGGCGTTCGCCGACGAGATCGCTACGCTGCCGGACGTCGAGGGCGTGAACCCGCCCACCGCCGTCGGGACGGAGTACCAGCTGATCGGGGTGCGCCCGGACACCGACGAGGCCGGTGGTGAGGTGGCCACGGGGGTGGTGGAGGAGATCCGCGCCCTCCAGACCGGGGACGGTGCCCCGGAGCAGATCTGGGTGCTGGGCCAGGCGGCCAACCAGATCGACTTCACCGACGCACTCATCGAAGGGCTGCCGTGGGCGGTGGGCATCGTGGTCCTCGCGACGTTCATCCTGTTGTTCCTGATGACGGGCTCGCTCCTGGTACCGCTCAAGGCGCTGCTCATCAACATCCTGTCCCTCGGTGCCTCCCTCGGGATCACCACCTGGATCTTCCAGGAGGGGCACCTCTCCGGGCCGCTCGGGTTCACCTCCACCGGTGGCCTGGAGTCCTACGTGGTCGCCATCGTGATCGCGTTCGGGTTCGGCCTGGCGATGGACTACGAGGTGTTCCTGCTCGCCCGGATCAAGGAGTTCTACGACGCCACCGGCGACAACGACCTCGCGGTCCGGAAGGGCCTGCAGCAGTCCGGGCGGATCATCACGTCCGCGGCCCTGGTGATCGTGGTCGTGTTCGCCGGCTTCGCGACCGGGGAGCTGATCGCCATCAAGCAGGCCGGCGTCGCGCTCGCCCTGACCGTGCTCGTGGACGCGACGCTCGTGCGGATGCTGCTCGTGCCCGCCACGATGACGCTGCTCGGGCACTGGAACTGGTGGGCGCCGAAGCCGTTGCGCCGCCTGCACAAGCGGTTCGCGATCCAGCACTGAGGCACACACTCGTTCAGCAGTTGGAATTTGGCTGCAGGACGGTCTGACGGACCGAGGCGAGCCCTGGTACGCGTGTAACACCGATCGTCATGACCCGGAGGCGCCCGCTACGACGAAGCAGCGGGCACGACGTCGGTATGGCTGAAGTCGTTCCCCTTGAACAGGAGTTGCCGGCCCGACACGATCGCGAGGGCGTAGGCGAAGCAGTCGCCGTAATTCAGCTTCGCGGGCGACCCGGATCCTCTGCCGTACTGCAGATGCGCTCTGCGCGCCAGGGACGACTGTGCCTTGTCCACGGGCTCGATCGAGGCTCCCGCGGTGTCGATGAAGTCGTCGAGCAGCGTCTGGCGCTTCGCACCGAGCACGATCGACGCCTCCAGCACGGTGGCGGCCGAGATGCGGACGGCGGGCTCGGCCTCGATGAGCGCGGCGAACTCCGCCGCCTCGGGCTCTCCTTGAAGGATCGCCACGATCGCCGAGGTGTCGAGGATCATCGCGGCAGGCCGTCGCCGTCGTACAGGTCCGCATCCGTCAGAAGCGGCTCGCCGATCTGCCGGCTGGCAGTCCCCAGCGCGAGGAGCCGGTCCGCGATCCCCTCCCGAGCCGCCTCGTCGCGAGCCAGCGTCTCCGCCAGCGCCTCGCGTACCGCGCCCGTCAGAGTGGTCTGCCGCCGCGCTGCGAGGGCGCGAGCGAGCCGGTTCACCTCCGGGTCTTTGATGTTCATCGTTGCCACCCCTCGATTCTACCTCGTGGGGTAGAACGGGGAGGGAGGCGTCGCGTACCAGGGCGCCGGCACCCCGGGTCAGCGGTCGCATCCAGTTCACGCGCGGCGGTGCGTCTCGACCTCCTGCCCGACGGCGAAGCCGAGCCGCGTATAGAGGCGCCGGGCAGGCGCGTTGTCGGCGTACATGCCCAGGCTCACCTGCCCGGTGCTCGAAATCCCGCCGCGGGTCATCGCCGCGGTGACGGCCGCACCGAGGCCGCGGCCCCGCCACGCGGGCACGGTCGCGATGGAACCGAGGTGCACGGAGACCGGCCGCTGCGTCGTTCCGCCGATCGCCCGCAGACTCCCCTGCCCGTCGCGCCAGCCGAACCAGCGCGCCCCCTCCCGGTCCAGCGTCAGGTGGGTGGTCGGGTTCGCCGCCGCCTGTACGGCGAGGATCTCCTCGGCGTCGGCAACCGGATCCAGCAGGCGGACCGCGTCCTCACCCGGCGTCGCCGGAGGTGGCGCCTCGGTCCAGAGCCAGTCCCAGTGGGAGACCGTCGGCAACCCGAGCACGCCGGCGACGGTCGTGTCGAGTAGGTCCCAGGTGCCGCGCGTCAGGCTCGCCACAGCCACCTGCCCGAGGTGACCGGACTCGGCAACGGAAGGGCCGCCGTCGGGCGTGATGACGGCCGCCAGGACCGCCGCCAGGGCCGCAGGCTCCCCCACCCCGATCAGGGCCGCGGTGTCCGGGCGGGGCCGCGCGAGGAACAGCAGCGCGCGCTCGTCACCCCACGCGAGGGGGTCGGCCCACCGGTCGAAATCGTCGACAATGAACCGGTCGGCCGGCCATGGCGCGGGCAGGTCGGTGACGCTCCGGGGGCGCAGGGCCTCCGGCGGCGTCACCTCGCGTCGGTCGCGGCGCCGTCAGCCCCCTGGGCGTCGGCGGTGGCCGCCGGCTTGGGTGCCTTGAGCGGCGCGTCCACGCCGGCCTCCTTGCGCTGCTGCGCGGTGATCGGCGCCGGGGCCTGGGTGAGCGGGTCGAAGCCGCCGCCGGACTTCGGGAACGCGATCACCTCGCGGATCGAGTCCGAGCCGGTGAGGAGGGTGACGATCCGATCCCAGCCGAACGCGATCCCGCCATGCGGCGGGGCGCCATAGGCGAACGCGTCGAGCAGGAAACCGAACTTCGTCTGCGCGGACTCCTCATCCAGACCCATCAGCTCGAAGACGCGCTCCTGCACCTCACGCTGGTGGATACGGATCGACCCGCCACCGATCTCGTTGCCGTTGCAGACGATGTCGTAGGCGTAGCTGAGCGCGCTGGCCGGGTCGGTGTCGAAGGTGTCCAGGAATTCCGGCTTCGGGGATGTGAACGCGTGGTGCACGGCGGTCCACTTCCCGGCGCCGACGGCCACGTCACCGGCGGCCACCGCGGCCTCGGACGACTCGAACATCGGCGCGTCGACGACCCAGACGAACTTCCAGTCGGCTTCGTCGATGAGGTCGGTGCGGCGGGCGATCTCCAGCCGCGCGGCGCCGAGCAGTGCGCGTGCGTCGGCCACGGCGCCGGCGGCGAAGAACACCGCATCGCCGGGGTTCGCGCCGACCGCGTCCATCAGGCCGTCGCGCTCGGCGTCCGTGAGGTTCTTGGCCACCGGCCCGCCCAGCTCGGCGTTCTCGGAGAACGTGACGTACGCGAGGCCCTTGGCCCCACGCTGCTTGGCCCACTCCTGCCACGCGTCGAACTGCCGGCGCGGCTGGGAGGCGCCGCCGGGCATCACCACGGCGCCCACGTACGGTGCCTGGAACACCCGGAACGGTGTGGCCGCGAAGTAGTCCGTGAGCTCGGTCAGCTCGAGCCCGAACCGCAGGTCCGGCTTGTCCGACCCGAACCGGCGCATCGCCTCCGCGTAGGTCATCCGCGGGATCGGCGTCGGGATCGTGTAGCCGATGAGCTCCCACAGCGCGACCAGGACCCGCTCGGCGACGGCGATCACGTCGTCCTGGTCGACGAAGCTCATCTCGACGTCGAGCTGGGTGAACTCGGGCTGGCGGTCGGCGCGGAAGTCCTCGTCGCGGTAGCAGCGGGCGATCTGGTAGTACCGCTCCATCCCGGCCACCATGAGCAGCTGCTTGAACAACTGCGGCGACTGCGGCAGCGCGTACCAGGACCCGGGCGACAGCCGCGCGGGCACCAGGAAGTCGCGGGCACCCTCCGGGGTCGACCGGGTCAGCGTGGGGGTCTCGATCTCCACGAACTCCTCGGCGTCCAGGACGCGCCGGGCAGCGGCGTTGACCTTGGCGCGGAGCCGGATCGCGTGCGCGGGCGCGGGCCGGCGCAGGTCGAGGTAGCGGTACTTGAGCCGGGTCTCCTCGCCGACGGTGACCTGCTCATCGAGCGCGGTGGACACCTGGAACGGCAGTGCCGCGGCGGTGTTCAGCACCTCCACCTCGGTGGCGATGACCTCGACCTCGCCGGTGGCGAGGTTCGGGTTCGCGTTGCCCTCCGGGCGCTGCGAGACCTCGCCGGTGACCGCGAGCACGAACTCCGAACGCAGCGGGTGGGCAACGGACTCGTCTCGGATGACCACCTGCACGATGCCGGACGCATCCCGTAGGTCGATGAACGCCACCCCACCGTGATCACGACGGCGATCCACCCACCCGGTCAGGGTGACGGTGGAACCGATGTCACCGGCGCGCAGGGAGCCGGCCTTGTGGGTGCGAAGCACTGCTGATCCTTCCGAACGAGGAACGCCGGTGGGTTGCGCGGCGCCTGCACGATCCTAGTGCGCCCCGTGGCGCGGTTCAGCCCCCGGCGGTGCGGATCCCCGCGGCGAACGCGGCCACGTCGGAGATCCGGGCCCGGACCGGGTCCAGGACGAGCCTCTCGGCGACGTCGGCGACGGCGCGGTTCAGGTCCGCGCGGGCTTTGCGGGCGCGTCGTCTCGCGCCCACCCGCGCCACCACCGCCGAGATCAACGAGATGAGCAGCCCGAGTACGACGCCGGCGATGACGAGCACCGTCGGCCATGGCAGCGCCGGCAGTTCCGGCCACGGCGGGTCGGCCGGCACCGGGCCCAGCTGCGGCAGCCAGGTCACCGGCAGACCGAAGTAGCGCAGGGCCGCGAGGACACCGAGCCAGAGCACCCCGGCGGCCAGCATCGCGAACACGAGCCACTGCAGCGCCCCGACCACGCGGAACCAGCGTGGGTCGGAGCGCCCTGCGAGTGGCGTCGAGACGATCGCCTGGTCGAGAGCGTCCGGCAGGGCCGCGAGTGCGCCGGTGGCGCCGGCCCGCACGTACGAGCGCCAGGGTTCGGCGCTGCCGGCAGCGGTGGCATCGCCCAGGTCCCGCAGCGCCGTCGCGACCTTGGCGCGCTGGACCGGAGAGGCGGCCGGGATCGATGACGTCGCGACGACGGCTCCCCCCTCACCCCGCTCGGGCGCGGAGTCCAGGTGCAGCCGGCGCAGCGGGTCCCGTCGGAACCGGCCCAGCCAGCGGGTCACCGGCCAGCCGGTCGCGGCGCGGGCCCGGTGTCGGAACGAGCCGGCGACGGCGTCCGCCACCTCCTCGACGCCGGCGGACCGGGCCAGGGTGGTCACCAGGCGGCGCCGGTCCGGGGCGCCGAGCTCCGAGCCGGCCTCGGCCGAGTATGCAGTGCCGAGTTCGGCGGCGACCGTCGCGATGTCCGCGGACAGTCGGGCGTCGGCCGCGCGGCGCTCGGACACGAACCGGGCGATCACCTCCCGGAGGTCGTCCAGGCCCTCACCGGTGCGCGCGGAGACGGCCAGCGCCTGCACCCCACGCAGTCCGTCGTCGGCGAGCCGGTCGGTGAGGTCCGCCAGGACCGGTTCCCGGTCGCCCGGGGCGAGCAGGTCCGCCTGGTTCAGGATCGCGACGGTGACCTCGGCGTGCCGAGACATCGGCCGCAGGTACTGCGTGTGGACGACGGCGTCGGCGTACTTCTGCGGGTCCAGGACCCAGACGAGGACGTCCACCGACTCCGCCAGCCGGGCGGCCCGTAGGTGGTGCTCGGTCTGCACGGAGTCGATGTCCGGCAGGTCCAGAAGAATCAGGCCGGACAGATCTGTGCCGCCATGATCCGGGGCGACCTCGACCCGCTGGGTGACCTCCAGCCAGTCGAGCAGCGCGCCAGCCGGGGCCGCCGGTCCCCAGATGACCGCAAGGGGGTGCGACGTGGTGGGCCGCCTGGCGCCGACGGTTGCGACGTCCGTACCGGACAGCGCGTTGAACACCGACGACTTGCCGCTTCCGGTGGCGCCGGCCAGGGCGACCACGGTGTGCTCGGCGGACAGTTCCCGCCGGCGTCCGACCCGGGTGAGCACGCCGTGGGCACGAGCCAGCGGCGCGGCCGGCTCGGGCGGTTCGGTGCGGTGCGGACCGTCGACGCTGTGCCGGCCGTGAGCGGGGTCGGCGAGGGTCTCGGCGCCCACTCGGTCGAGGACCTCGACGGCGTCGCGCAGGCCGGCGAGCCGGGGGCCCAGGTCGGCGCGTTCGCCGGCGCGGGCCCGCGCCGTCACCCGTGCCATGGACGATCCGGGGCGGTCGGGTCTGCGGGACTGGTGCCTGGGGCAGCGGCGCCGGTGGTCGTACGTCGGGGAGCCGCGTCAGTCACGGTGTAGTCGGTCGACTCGATGACCCGGGGCGCCGCGGTGGGGAGTTCGGGTGGCTCGTCGGGTACGGGCCCGAGCGCTGCGGGTACGGGTGCCGACTCGAGGGCCGTGGCACCGCGTTCGAGGACCGCCTCGCCGCGCACCCGCAGTTCGGCGGCGACCGCGTCGGCGCCGGCCACCGGTGCGAGCAGGTCCTCGAACCGCTGTCGCTCGGTGGCGAGCAGCGCCGTGGCCCGCTCGGCGAAATCGTCCCGGGCGGCGGTGGCGAGCCGCCGGACGGCCTGGTCGCCGAAGATGGCCTCGAGGACCTTCTGGGCGACGACGGCGGTGCCGCCGGCCACGACGATCTCGCCGCCGACGAGGCCGCCGGTCGAGGCGAACACCACGATCATCAGGGCGACGCCGACACCGTTCACGCCGAACGCGAGGATGCGCGCCATGGTGCGCTTGCTCTGACCTTCACCGCGGACGAGGTCGAGCAGGTAGCCCTGCCACTGACGGACCTGTTCGGCGGCCCGCTCGGGAAAGCCGCTGGTGGCTCGGCCCCAGTCGCGTCCGTCCAGGAGGGCCCGGCCGGCGTTGTCCTGCCGCAGCGCAAACTGGGCGCGTTCCGCGGCGGCGTCGGCCTCGGCCACCAGGAGCGCCTGCAGGCCGGTGCCGATGGCCTCCTTCACCTCGACCTCGCGTTGCGGCCGTCCGGTGACGAACGCGGTCAGCTGGTCGCGGATCCGGCCCACCCGGCTCTCCAGGCCGCGGATGAAGTCTCCGGTGCCGATGAAGTCCTGCCAGCGGGCGAGGACCTCGCCGCGCAGCACGGCGCCGTCGGCGAACGCGTCGAGTGCAGCGTCGGAAGTGTAGGCCGTCGTGATCCGTTCGCGGATCTCCCGCGCGGCGCGCTCCTGGGCCTCGGCGGCTGCGGCGAGGTCTGACGCCTGCCTGGCCACATCCATCGTCGCGCCCGCGAGGGTCTGCCGGATCACGCCGGCGCGGGTCTCCTCGTCAGCGGTGAGCCCCAGGAGCCAGTTCCGTAGGTCCGTCACCAGCGGGGTGGGGAGCATGCCCCGCTCGTCGAGTGCGGTCTCGGGCAGCAGGAACAACGGGGCCCGTTCGAGCCCTTCGCTTGCCAGCATGGCGGCGAGGTCGTGACTGATCTCCGCCAGGACGGGCGGGGGCACCCGGTCGAGCACGACGGCCACGACCACCTGACGGCGGGAGGCATCCCGGAGCAGTTCCCAGGGCACCGCGTCGGCGTACCGGTTCGCGGTGGTGACGAAGATCCACAGGTCCGCGGCGGCCAGCAGCTGGGACGCCAGCTGCCGGTTCGTGTCGACCACGGAGTCGATGTCCGGGGCGTCCAGCAGCGCCAGGCCCTGCCGGAGCCCGTCGTAGGGCTGCAGCCGCAGGGCCGCTCCCCCGGCCTCGCCGGCGCCACCGGCGGGTGGCATGGTGCCGTCCCCGCGGACCCGCGGCAGCGACGGGAGGATGCGCTGATCGGCGAACCAGCGGGCATCGGCCGGGTGATGGATGAGCACCGGGTCCCTGGTCGTTGGCCGTAGCGCGCCCGGCCGGGTCAACGGCGCGCCGACGAGAGCGTTCACGAGCGTCGACTTCCCCGCACCCGTGGACCCCCCGACGACTGCGAGCAGCGGGGCATCGAGTTGGTCGTAGCGGGGCAGGATGTAATCGTCGAGCTGGTTCAACAACTGGGCCCGCAGACCGCGTGCGTGTTCGGCCCCGGGAACCTCCAACGGGAAGTGCGCAGCCTCGATCGCCCCTCGAAGGCCGGACAGCGCAGATTCCATGGCGCTGATCATGCCAGTGCGTGAGATGCCGCACATCTTCGTGTCCTACCCAGCGCCGAGGCCCTTCGTCCCGGTAGACTCGGGGCACCTGGAGCGCATCATGCCGCGAGAGGGCCCACATCACGACCCGCCGAGAGCGGGTGTTCACGTGCGGATGTCGCAGAGTGCGGCATCGCGAGGAGACGGGCCGATGCGGAGAAGGACCGTCCGGTCTGCCGGCTCCGCATTCGACGAAGGCCCCACCATGACTGAATCCGTCCTGTCCTCCGACGTGCCCACGCACGCCCCCGACGCCTCTGACGCGCCCGCCACGTTCGCCGACCTCGGCCTGCCGGCCGATCTGCTCGACGCAGTGTCCCGGATGGGGTTCACCACTCCGACCGACATCCAGGCCGCTGTGATCCCCGCCCTGCTCGCCGGCCGCGACGTCACCGGCGTGGCCCAGACGGGCACCGGAAAGACCGCCGCGTTCGGGCTGCCGCTGCTGGCGACGATCGACCCCGAGCAGCGCCGTGTGCAGGCGCTCGTGCTCACCCCGACCCGTGAGCTGGCCATGCAGGTCAGCGAGGCGATCGGCGCGATGGCCGCGGCGAGCCGCGGCGTGAACGTCCTGGCGATCTACGGCGGCTCCCCCTACGGCCCGCAGCTGCGCGGTATCCAGAACGGCGCCCAGGTCGTCGTCGGCACCCCCGGCCGCGTCATCGACATGCTCGAGCGCGGCGCCCTGGACCTCAGCGGACTGCGGTTCCTGGCCCTGGACGAGGCCGACGAGATGCTCCGGATGGGCTTCGCGGAGGATGTGGACCAGATCCTCACCCACGCGTCCTCCGACCGCCAGACGTCACTGTTCTCGGCGACCATGCCGCCGGCGATCCGCAAGGTCGCCCGCACCCACATGAACGACCCGGTCGAGGTCGCCACCTCGCGCCAGTCCTCCACCACCGACACGATCACCCAGACGTTCGCAGTCGTGCCGTTCCGCCACAAGATCGGCGCGCTGGCCCGCGTGCTCGCCACCACCCCCGCCGAGGCGGCCCTGGTGTTCGTGCGCACCCGCGGCACGGCGGAGGATGTCGGCTCGGCTCTCATCGAGCGCGGCATCAACGCCGCCACCATCTCCGGTGACGTCGCCCAGCGGGAGCGGGAGCGGATCGTCGAGCGCCTGCGCAACGGCACCCTGAACGTGCTCGTCGCCACCGACGTGGCCGCCCGTGGCCTCGACGTGGACCGGATCGGGCTCGTCGTGAACTTCGACGTCCCCGGCGAGCCGGAGGCGTACGTGCACCGCATCGGCCGCACCGGCCGCGCCGGCCGCACGGGCATCGCGCTCACGTTCCTGACCCCGCGTGAGAAGGGGCGCCTGCGCGCCATCGAGCGGGTCACCCGAACGCCGCTGACCGAGGTCCCGATCCCGACCCCGGCGCAGGTGAGCGCCCACCGCGCGACTACCGTGCTCGAGTCGGTGTCCGAACGGATCGACAAGGGCCGGTTGGAGTCCTACCGGGAACAGCTCGCCGAGTTCCTGCTCAACGCAGCGGACACCCCCGCCGGTGACCCGCTGGATGTCGCCGCCGCGCTGCTCGCGCTTGCAGTCGGGGACGCCGGGCCCAAGCCGTGGCGTGAGGGCGAGGACAACGCCGACTCCGAGTTCTCTGCCCGCTTCGACACCGAGCGCCCCGAGCGGGTCGCCCGGGGGGCGCACGAGGAGCGGCGCGTCCCGACCCGGCACCGCGCGTCCGGTGCGGGCACCGTGTACCGGGTGGCCGTCGGCCACACCCACGGCGCGCGCCCGCAGGACATCGTCGGTGCGATCACCGGCGAGGGTGGCCTGCGTGGCAGCGACCTCGGCAAGATCGACATCTTCAGCCGGTTCTCCCTCGTGGAGATCTCCGCGGACGTCTCCCCCGAGGCGTCCCGCCGGATCGGCAACGCGCGCGTCGCCGGCCAGGCCCTGAAGATCCGTCCTGACGAGGGCGGCCCGCGCCGCGGCCCTGGAGTCGGGGACGCCAAGGGTCACGTGGACAAGCCTCACACCGCCCGCGGCCAGTGGGACAAGCCCCACTCGAGCAAGCCCTACCGGGACAAGCCGGCCGGCAAGTACAACGGCCAGCGCCCCTCGCGCAGCGTTCCCCGCTGACCAAGCCTTGAACCGCTGAAGGACCCCAGCACTCGCGTGCTGGGGTCCTTCTGTCGTAGGGCCGAAGAGGATATCCCCAGGTTCGGTGGGGCTATTCCCTTTGTCTGCGGGCGGACGTAGGATAGTACACATGTTCGATCACGACGAGGGTGGTGTTCCGCGGGCGGCGGCGTCGTCGCTGGGGTGCTGTGCGCATTGTGTTGAGGTGGTTCGTGAGCCGGTGCGGGTGGTCGACTATGACGCGTTGGATGAGGCGGCGTTGGCGGTGTTG
>NZ_JAGSHT010000031.1 GCF_019947135.1 Occultella gossypii
CCACCCAAAGGCAGCCACAAGCACCGACACTACGAAGCAACCCCCACCACAACCAAAGCTGCAATGGAAGCCGATTCAAAACCCGGCCCGACCAGCCATCTGGCACAACTGGTCAAACCAAATAAACAAACTATTCGGCATCGATTATATGACACACTGTTGAGTTCTCAAGGAGCGGACGCGCACCAACCCAGACCCGCTAAGATCCTCGCTGGGGCAACCTCTCTACCCTAGCCCAGCTTGTCCGTGTCTTCCAAATCGAGCACCGGCCGTATTGCACCGACACCGATCGTCTGACCGATCGAACTGAGTTCCGGTTCCTGGCCTTCCAGGCGCTTCGCGCCGGCCGGACCGGATCCAGGGGCTGCCTGACCGGGGACTGGCCACCTCTCGGTGTCCGTTCCTCCCTGTCGGGGCAACGAGATGTAACACTACGCGGATCGGGGGTAGTGGTCAAATCATGGTCGAGCGGCCCGAATGCGCGCGGATGAACCTTGCTCTGGCCTCGGCGGGCTGTCAGGAACGGCAGGATTCCGCCGTTCTGGCCGCGCGGGGTGCGGCTCCGGCAGCGCGTCGGGGCGGAATCTGTCGGCACCCCGGACCGGTCCGTGTGGGGCGGAACACATCACGGGTTGATGAGGTCGAATCCCAGCGCCTCGGCGGCTGCGGTCGGGTGCGCCGGCCCGGCCCAACGGCCGGCCAGGCTCTCGTGCGCCAACGACCTCGGCTCGGCGCGGTCGAGGTAGAGCTCGCCGGCGAGGTGATCGGTCTCGTGCTGGACGATCCGCGCCGGCCACCCGTGTAGGACCTCGTCGATCGGTGTGCCCTCGGGAGTCTGGGCACGCAGCCGAACCGTGCGCCATCGCCGTCGGACGGCCAGCCATCCCGGGATCGAGAGACAGCCCTCGTAGAACGCGGCGACGTCGGTGCCGACCGGTTCGTAGGTGGGGTTCGCCAAGATCATCGGCGGGCACGGCCGCCGGTCCCGCGCGTCCGCGACCGCCGGGTCGGTGGCCCCCGTGTCCTCGATGACGGCGAGCGCCAGCGGCAGCCCGATCTGAGGAGCCGCCAGGCCGACCCCTGGGGCCGCGTGCATCGTACGGAACATCGCCGCGACCAGCTCGTTGCGCAGTCCCGGGTCCAGGTCGCCCCGGTAGGGCAGGGCGCGGCGCCGAAGGACGGGATCGCCGGCCCGCACGATCGGCAGGACGCCGTCCTCGGCGCGCTCGAGCAACTCCCCGACCCGCGCCGCCAACGAGTCTGTGGCCCTCGGCCCTTCGGTCATCGACTCATGCGAGCGCGAGCCTGGTGAGGACCACGTCGCTGAGCGTGCGCGCCTCGGTGTCCGCCTGCTCCTGGTTGGCGGCTTCCACCATCACCCGCACCAGGGGCTCCGTCCCGGAGGAGCGCAGCAGCACCCGCCCGGTGTCGCCGAGCCGTTCCTGTGCGGCGCTGACTGCGGCCGAAACACCCTCATCGGAGTTCACGCGGGACTTGTCCACGCCGGGCACGTTGATCAGGACCTGAGGCAGCCGCTGGATCGCAGAGGCGAGGTCCGCGAGGGTGCGACCGGTGGCTGCCACCCGGGCGGCGAGGTGCAGCCCGGTCAGGATCCCGTCACCGGTGGTCGCGTGATCGGACATGATCACGTGACCGGACTGCTCCCCACCGAGGCTGAACCCGCCGGCTCGCATGGCTTCCAGCACGTAACGGTCTCCGACGCCGGTCTGCTCGGTGCGGATCCCCGCCTCCCGCATCGCCAGGATCAGGCCGAGGTTGCTCATCACGGTGACGACCAGGGTGTTCTGGGCCAGCCGCCCCTCCTCGGCCAGTGCCAGCGCAAGCAGGCCCATGATCTGGTCGCCATCGACCAGGGCGCCGGTGTGGTCGACCGCGAGGCATCGGTCGGCGTCTCCGTCGTACGCGACCCCGAGGTGGGATTCGGACGCCACCACGGCGGCCTGGAGCTGCTCGGGATGCGTCGAGCCACACTTCTCGTTGATGTTGCGACCATCGGGTGAGGCGTTGATGACCACGACGTCGGCCCCCGCGGCCCGGAGCACGTCGGGGCCCACCTGGCTGGCGGCGCCGTTCGCGCAGTCGACCGCGATCCGCAGACCCGAGAGGTCGTGGCCGATCGTGCCCAGCAGGTGCTGCACGTACCGGTCACCGCCCAGGCCACGGTCGTGCGTGATGCGACCGACGTCGGCGCCCGTGGGCAGTTCCCAGTCCCTACCGAGCTGGGCCTCGATGGCGTCCTCGACAGCATCGTCGAGCTTGACGCCGCCGCGCGCGAAGAACTTGATGCCGTTGTCCGCCATCGGGTTGTGCGAAGCCGAGATCATGACGGCGAGGTCCGCGTTCTCGGCGGCGGTCAGGTAGGCCACAGCCGGCGTCGGGAGAACCCCGAGGTCCTCGGTGTCCACCCCGGCGCTGGCCAGTCCGGCGATCACGGCGGCCGAGAGGAACTGTCCGGAGACACGCGGGTCGCGGCCCACGATCGCGTGCGGGCGGCGGTCGGCGAAGGTTCCGCGTTCACCCAGCACGTGCGCGGCGGCCGTGCCCAACTGCAGCGCGAGTTCGGCAGTCACCTCCCGGTTCGCAAGTCCCCGCACCCCATCGGTGCCGAAAAGTCGTGCCATGGCTCTGCCTCTCTCTGCTGCCGACGCCGCGCCCGTGGGGCGACATGACATCGGCCCCGAACGGACCACAGGGGTCGTTCGGGGCCGATGGTAGTACTGCGCCGATCAGCGCTTGGAGTACTGGGGGGCCTTACGGGCCTTCTTGAGACCGGCCTTCTTACGCTCGGTGACCCGGGCGTCGCGGGTGAGGAAACCAGCCCGCTTGAGCGTGGCGCGGTTGGACTCGCCGTCGATCTCGTTCAGCGCCCGCGCGATCGCCAGGCGCAGCGCGCCAGCCTGGCCGGACACCCCGCCGCCGGTGATGCGTGCGACGACGTCGAAGCGGCCGGTGAGGTCGAGCAGAGTGAACGGTGCGCCCACGAGCTGCTGGTGCAGCTTGTTCGGGAAGTACTCCTCGAGGGTGCGGCCGTTGACCTTCCAGGTCCCGGTGCCAGGAACCAGCCGCACGCGGGCGATGGCCTCCTTGCGGCGGCCGAGGGCTGCGCCAGGGGCGGTCAGGGAGCGGCCGGCGCCGGTGGTCGCGGCAGCGGTGGTCTCGGTGGTGTACGACGAGGGGGCTTCGCCCTCGAGCTCGTCGATCTCAGTGATGGTCTCGGACACGATTCTCCTAAGTTCTTCTTCGCGGCAGTAAGCGCGGGGCGCGTTACTGCGCGACCTGGGTGATCTCGAAGGTCGTGGGCTGCTGCGCCGAGTGCGGGTGCTCCCCACCGGCGTAGACCTTCAACTTGCGCATCTGGGCGCGGCCCAGGCGGGTCTTGGGGATCATGCCCCGGACGGCCATCTCGACGGCCCGCTCGGGGTGCTTCTCAAGCAGCTCGGCGTAGTTCGTCGCCCGCAGACCACCCGGGTAGCCGGAGTGGCGGTAGGCGAGCTTGTTCTCCCGCTTCGCACCGGTCAGCGCGATCTTCTCCGCGTTGATGACGATGACGAAGTCGCCACCGTCCACGTGCGGGGCGAAGGTGGCCTTGTGCTTGCCCCGGAGCAAGGTGGCGACCTGGGTGGCCAAGCGGCCGAGGACGACGTCGGCAGCGTCAATGACGTACCAATTGCGCTCGGTCTCGCCTGCCTTGGGGGTGTACGTACGCACGGTCGTAGCCTTCGTTTCTCTGCTGGTCTGCTTGCGGCACGCTGCCTGCCCCCTCGGCCCCTCGCGGGGCGCGGACACACAGTGGACCGGATGGTCACTTCGGTGGTTGGTGAGCGTCATCATCACGCGCGATGCGGTGAGTGGGAGGCACCGACCAGCGAACGCGGACGCACAACGACTCCACAGAGTACTCCGAGCGTGCCGTCACGGTCAAAGCGAGATGGGTCACGGCCGGAGCGACGTTCGTCACGCCGCGGTCGCGGTAGCCACAGTTCAGCGGCGCCGGAGCGCTCCGTCATCGGACCATACCGGTTCATCGGTCTCCACCACCCGCCCGTCAGCCCGCACCTGCAGGAACCTGTCGAAGGTCCGGGTGAACCACCGGTCGTGGGTCACCGCGATAACCGTGCCCTCGAACGCCGTCAGGCCCGCCTCCAGCGCCTGCGCGGAATGCAGGTCCAGGTTGTCCGTGGGCTCGTCGAGCAGCAGCAGGGTCGCGCCGGCGAGCTCCAGCAGCAGGATCTGCAGCCGGGCAACCTGCCCACCGGACAGCGTCTCCACCCGCTGCTCGGCGGCGGCCGCAAGTTCGTAGCGGTCGAGCACCCGGCCGGCCTGCTCCCGCGGGATGCCGTGCCTGCGCCCCTCACCGCGGCCGAGGATCTCCACGAGCGTGCGGCCGACGAGCGCCGGCGGCAGCGCCTGCTGCGTGAACCAGCCGGGCAGCACGCGGGAGCCGAGCACCGCGCGCCCGGTGTGCGCGACCGGGGCGGGCAGCACGTCGGTGACCGGTCGGTGCTCCACGTCGGGGTCGCTGCCGCCGCCGGCCAGCAGCCGCAGCAGGTGGGACTTGCCGGTGCCGTTCGCGCCGAGCACCGCGACGCGCTCGCCGAACCAGATCTCGAGGTCGAAGGGCTGCGTGAGCCCGTCCAGCGCGAGCCCGGTGCACACCACCGCCCGTTTGGCCGTGCGGCCGCCGGTCAGCCGCATGGTCACGCGCTGGTCCTTGGTGACCTCCTGCGGTGGCCCGACCTGCTCGAACTTCTCCAACCTCGTCCGGGCCGCCTGGTACCGCGAGGCCATATCGGCGTTGTAGGCCGCCTTCTGCTTGTACATCAGCATCTGGGTCCGCAGTTTCTGATGCTCCTCGTCCCATCGGCGGCGCAGGTCCTCCAACCGGGCCATCCGGTCGATGCGCGCCTGGGCGTAGTTCGCGAAGCCTCCTCCGTGGATCCATGCCGTGGAACCGGTGCCGGCCGGCTCCAGCGTCACGATCTGCGTGGCGGTCGCGGCCAGCAGCTCCCGGTCGTGGCTGATGTAGAGGACGGCCTTGCCACTGGCCCGCAACTGCTCCTCGAGCCAGCGTTTGGCTGGTACGTCAAGGGAGTTGTCCGGCTCGTCGAGCACCAGGATGTCGGCCGGCCCGCGTAGCAGTGCGGTGAGTACGAGGCGCTTCGCCTCACCCCCGGAGAGGCTGTCCGCGCGGCGCCACTGCGCACGCTCGTAGGGCTGTGCGAGTACGGCCATGCACATCTCGTCCCACTCGGCCTCGAGCTGGTACCCGCCGACGTCGGCCCAGTCGGCGAGGGCCTGCGCGTAGGCGAGCTGGGTGGGCTCGTCGTCGGCGAGCATCATCGCCTCCTCGGCGGCCTCGATGCGGCGCGCGACGGCGGCGGGTACCGGCGGGGCGTGCTCGACGAGCAGGTCCCGCACGGTGCGCTCGTCCGAGTCGCGACCTACCCACTGGTCCATGACCGCGAGCGACCCGGAATGCGTCACCGTGCCGGCATGCGGCGCCGATCGTCCGGTCGCGATCCGCAGGAGGGTCGACTTGCCGGCCCCGTTCGGGCCGATGAGGGCCATCCGGGCCCCCTCGCCGACGCGCATCGAGACGTCGTCGAGCAGGACCCGGCCGTCCGGGAGACTAAAGCCGATCCCGGCCAGTTCGAGGTGTGCCACGGACCCAGCATGCTGCCCGGGCGGCCGGCGAGCCAACCTGATTCCGCCTCCGACGGCCGGGGCGGACCGGAGCGGGCGGGCCGACCACCTCGGGAACCGTCCCGGGTCCGGGCGGATCTGGTGCGCACTCGGCCCGGAGGTGCCAGTCTGAGGGTATGAGCGGAACCGAGGAGACCCCAGGCACCAGCACCGATCCCGAGCTGCCCGGCGAGGGTGACAACGATCAGCTGGCGCGTGAGGACATGCTCGAGTCGCGGGCGGTGGATGATCTGCTCGACGAGGGCTACTCGCCGCCGGAGCGCGATCGAAACAACCACTGGGGTGAGACGGCCTACGAGGAGTCCCGCGGAGAGAGCCACGACCAGCAGCTCGCCCAGGAGCGACCGGAGGCCTGGCAGGAGCGCGGTGCGACCGAGTACCGCCAGGCCGACCGGGCCGGCCGGCTCGAGGACGTCCGGGACGGTTCCCGCGAGCAGGACGGCTGGGGTCGCGACGCGGGCGTGGCGGGCGGCGCCGCCTCCGCCGAGGAGGCGGCGATGCACATCGTGGTCGGCGAAGATGAGGACGCGGACGGCGAGCCCGATCCCGAGGGCGTGGTCGCCTACGTGCGCGGTGATGAGGACGGTCTGCCGGACCAGGACCGTCCGGACCGCGATGACGAGGACGACGACGAGGGCGGACCCGGTCGCCGTCGCCATTGACCGAGCCGGTCAGACCGGCCCGGAGGGCCGGTTCGGCAAGGTGCGGACCGCCCGGGAGACGCGCGCACGCTCCGCGAGTTCGCCGTCGGGCGGGTAGGCGACCTCCTCGAGGGTGAGCCCGCGCGCCGGGGCGACCGTGACGCGCGGATCGCGTCGGGCCGCGGCAAGGATCAACGAGGGCCAGTCCGGCTCGGCGCGCCCCTCCCCCACGACCAGGCACCCGCCGACCAGCGCCCGCACCATCGAGTGACAGAACGCATCGGCGCGCACGCGGGCCTCGACGAGCCCGGACTCGGGGTCCCGGTGCCACCCGAACTCCTGCAGCGTCCGGATGGTCGTGGCCCCTCGGCGGGGCTTGCAGTACGACGCGAAGTCGTGTTCGCCGACGAGGGCGCGGGCTGCTGCATCCATCGCGTCGACGTCGAGTTCGCGCTTGTGCCAGGTCACGCCGGTGCGGGACAGCGGATCCCGGTCGCCGATCCGGTCGACGAGCCGGTAGCAGTAGCGTCGCCAGATCGCCGAGAACCTGGCGTCGAAGCCGGCGGGGGCTGGCGCGACGGACCGCACCACGATGTCCGGCGCGAGTACGGCCATCAGCCTCCGAGCGAGCGCCACCCCGGGAGTCCGGTCGCTGCGTCCGGGGGTCGCCTCCCAGGCACCCCGGGGCAGATCCACGTGTGCGACCTGGCCGCGGGCGTGCACGCCCGCGTCGGTCCGGCCGGCGACCGTCAGCCGAGGGAGGTCCGGCAGCCGCAGCACCCGGGCGAGCGCGGCTTCGATGTCACCTTGGACGGTCCGCTGGCCGGGTTGGATGGCCCAGCCGGCGAGGTCGGTACCGTCGTAGGCGACGTCGAGCCGCACGCGCACGACGGCGTCGCTCGCCGGTGCGGGTCGCTCGCCGCCTGCGGGGGTCGGCTCGGGCGCCGGCGCAGTCGCGCGGTCCGGCGGGTTCGGGGCGTCGCTGTCTGGAAACACGCCCCAAGTCCATCACGACCGGGGCGAAGGTAGAGTCACGCTCGTGCAGGACACACCAGCGACGCTGGCGGTCGATTGTGGCGGAGGCGGCATCAAGGCGTCGGTGCTCGACGCCGCCGGGACCATGCACGCCCAACCGGTCCGTGCGGCCACGCCCTACCCGTTGCCCCCGGAGCGTCTCCTCTCGCTCATCGCGGACCTCGCGGGCCGGCTCCCCCCGGCCGGCCGGGTGACGGTCGGCATGCCCGGGATGATTCGGCACGGCGTGGTGGTCCACACGCCGCACTACGTCACGAAGGCCGGTCCGCGGACCCGGGTCCTGCCGGAGCTCGTGACCGCCTGGTCCGGGTTCGACATGAGGGCCGCGATCAGCGCGGAGCTCGACCTGCCGGCCCTCGTCCTCAACGACGCGGAGGTCCACGGTGCCGGGGTGATCGCCGGAGCCGGCCTGGAGCTGATGCTCACGTTCGGTACCGGGCTCGGCAACGCCGTGTTCGACGGCGGCATGCTCGCCCCGCACCAGGAGCTCTCCCAGGGTCCGGTCCGGTGGGGCCTGACCTACGACGAGTACGTCGGTGAGCACGAGCGGCTCCGGCTCGGCGACTCGCAGTGGTCCCGTCGGATCCGCCGGGTCGTGGACGCGCTGCGCCCCGTCTACCTCTGGGATCGGCTCTACATCGGCGGCGGGAACTCCCGTCGACTGACCCCGACCGTGCTCGAGAAGCTGGGCGACGACGTCGTGATCGTGCCCAACAGCGCCGGCATCATCGGTGGGGTGCGAGCCTGGTCGCTCCGGACCGAGTGAGCGGAACCACCGGTTACGCGGTGACGAGCCGGGTACGTTCCACCAGCAGCCCGGTCAGCCGGGCGAACGCCTCGGGCCGGTCGAGGCTGACCAGGTGACCGGCGCGGGGAACCACACACAGCTGCGCGTACTGCGCGGCGGCCACGAAGCGACGCTCCTGGGTGCGGAAGTGGTCCCAGGCACCGTTCACGAACCAGATCGGTGCCTCGATGGCCGCCAGGTCGGCGAGCGTGTCCACCTCGTTCATCGCGGTCAGGGCCGGCCCCATGACGCCCCACGGCACGCCCCCGGCATTGACGTCACGGGCCGCGTCCTGGGAGAGCGTCAGCCGGGCCATGGTGTTGCCGATGAACCGGCCCCGGTCGGGTAGGGCCTCGATCGCGCCCGCGACCGCCCGATAGCCCGCCAGCGCGGCCCCACTGGGCTGGGTGCAGCACGACGCCGCGAGGATGGCCGCGGGCGGCTGCTCCGCTCGGGCCGCCCAGTGCAGTGCGATGTAGCCGCCCATGGACAGGCCGACCACGACGTGCGGTCCCGGCAGGTCCGCGACCGCCTCGTCGATGGCGGCCCGGGCGCCGGCGAGGGTGAACGGTTCGTCCATCCGGTTCCCGTGTGCGGGCAGGTCCACCGCGGCGACCCGGCGCCCGGCGGCCTCGTGCAGCTCGATCTGCCCGCGCCACATCGTGGCCGAGGTCCGGATGCCGTGCACGAAGATGATCGAGGGAGTGCTCATCGATCCAGGGTACGTGGGGCGAGTGCCCTGCGGGTCGGCGAGGCGGGGCAGGACTGCCCGGGCCCACCACGCCGCGAGGCACAGCCGGCTCTGCCGGCACCGCTGCGCACAAGGCGAGGGGCCCGCCACCAGGAGATCATCCTGGCCGGCGGGCCCCTCGTTGGGACGGACGCGGCAGGTCGTGCCGCGACAGGTGTCCCAGTCCTCCGAAGAGGAGGTTCTACTTCTCGGCCGGAGCCTCGTCGTCGGCAGCGTCGGCCTCGTCGGCAGCGTCGGCCTCGTCGGCGTCCACGGCTTCGTCCGCAGCCTCGGCGTCCTCGACGACGGCGTCGCTGTCGACGTCCTCGACGTCGTCAGCCTCGTCCGTGGTCGCCTCGACGGCCGCTGTCTTGGCAGCCTTCTCCTTGACGTCCCGCTTCGTGGCGGCCTCGGCCTCGCGGACCGTGGCCTGCTTCGGGCTGACCGGCTCCGTCACGAGCTCGATGACCGCCATGGGGGCGTTGTCGCCCTTGCGCGGGGCGATCTTCGTGATCCGGGTGTAGCCACCCGCGCGCTCGGCCATCGCCGGGGCGATGTCGGCGAACAGCGTGTGCACCACGTCCTTGCGGGAGAGCACGGCAAGGACCTGACGGCGGGCGTGCAGGTCGCCACGCTTGGCCTTGGTGATCAGGCGCTCGGCGAGGGGGCGAAGACGCTTCGCCTTGGCCTCGGTGGTCGTGATGCTCTGGTGCTCGAACAGCGACTGGGCCAGGTTGGCCAGCATCAGCCGCTCGTGCGCCGGTCCGCCACCGAGACGAGGACCCTTCGTGGGCTTGGGCATGATATTTCCTCAGTTCCTAACGAGATGGAAAGACCGGCAGGTCAGTTGTAGGCGTCGAAATCGTCGCCGTCGTCGTAGGCGTTCGCCACGAGCGTCGGGTCGAAGTCCGCGGGGCTGTCCTTGAGCGAGAGGCCCAGGCCGACCAGCTTCTCCTTGACCTCGGTGATCGACTTCGCACCGAAGTTGCGGATGTCCAGCAGGTCCGCCTCGCTGCGCGCCACGAGTTCACCCACCGTGTGGATGCCCTCACGCTTGAGGCAGTTGTAGGACCGGATGGTCAGGTCCAGCTGCTCGATCGGACGGGCGAGGTCCTCCGCGACGGCGGCGTCCGTCGGGGACGGGCCGATCTCGATGCCCTCGGCCTCGGTGTTCAGCTCGCGGGCGAGGCCGAACAGCTCGACGAGGGTCTTGCCCGACGAGGCGAGCGCGTCGCGGGGAGCCATCGAACGCTTGGTCTCGACATCGACGATCAGCTTGTCGAAGTCCGTGCGCTGCTCCACACGGGTGGCCTCGACCTTGTAGGTGACCTTGAGCACCGGGGAGTAGATCGAGTCGACCGGGATGCGCCCGATCTCGGCGTCGAAGTTCTTGTTCTGCGCGGCCGAGACATAACCGCGGCCACGCTCGACGGTGAGCTCGATCTCGAGCTTTCCCTTCGCGTTGATGGTCGCGATGTGCAGGTCCGGGTTGTGGATCTCGACGCCGGCCGGCGGGGTGATGTCCGCGGCGGTGACGGTGCCGGGACCCTGCTTGCGCAGGTACATCACGACGGGCTCGTCGTTCTCCGAGGAGACCACGATGTTCTTGATGTTCAGGATGATCTCGGTGACGTCCTCCTTGACACCGGTGATCGTCGAGAACTCGTGGAGCACGCTGTCGATCCGGATGCTCGTGACCGCAGCCCCCGGGATGGAGGAGAGCAGGGTCCGACGCAGGGAGTTACCAAGGGTGTACCCGAAGCCAGGCTCGAGGGGCTCGATGACGAACCGCGAGCGGTAGTCGTCGACAACTTCCTCGGTCAGGGTGGGGCGCTGTGCGATGAGCACGGATATGTCCTTTCGGCAGGCGTCCGCCATATGACGCCATGCAAAGCCCCCCGCCCATCGGTCCGGTCGAGGGGGTCGTGCGGTACTGCGGTCATGCGTTGAGCCGGGATCGGGCCGCGGCGGTGTTCATCCCCCCGGCCCGGTCCCGAGGTACGGGATCAGACGCGGCGGCGCTTGGGCGGCCGGCACCCGTTGTGCGCCTGCGGCGTCACGTCCTGGATCGAGCCGACCTCGAGGCCGGTGGCCTGCAGGGAACGGATCGCGGTCTCGCGGCCGGAACCCGGGCCCTTGACGAACACGTCGACCTTCTTCATCCCGTGCTCCTGCGCCTTGCGGCCAGCGGCCTCAGCGGCGAGCTGGGCGGCGAAAGGCGTCGACTTGCGCGACCCCTTGAAGCCGACCTGGCCCGAGGAGGCCCAGGCGATCACCGCACCCGAGGGGTCGGTGATCGAGACGATCGTGTTGTTGAACGTGGACTTGATGTAGGCGTTGCCCGCGGAGACGTTCTTCTTCTCCTTGCGGCGCGGCTTGCGCACGCCGGCTGCCTGGCGAGTCTTGGGAGGCATTCTGAGATTCCTTCTTCTTCGGTGAGGTCGTCGATCCGGACCGGCGGTGCGCCGGTCGACGGACTACTGCTAGCGGGCGGCCTTCTTCTTACCGGCCACGGTGCGCTTCGGACCCTTGCGGGTACGAGCGTTCGTCTTGGTGCGCTGCCCGTGCACGGGCAGGCCGCGGCGGTGCCGCAGACCCTGGTAGCAACCGATCTCGACCTTGCGGCGGATGTCCGCGGCGATCTCGCGGCGGAGGTCACCCTCGAGCTTGTAGGTGCCCTCGAGGAAGTCACGCAGCGCGACGATCTCGTTATCGGTGAGGTCCTTGACCCGCAGGTCGGGGCTCAGGCCGGTGGAGGTCAGGGTCTCGGCTGCCCGGGTACGCCCGACGCCGAAGATGTAGGTGAGCGCAACCTCTAGCCGCTTTTCGCGGGGGAGGTCGACGCCGACGATTCGTGCCAACTTCTTCTCACTCCTGTGAGTATCGGAGGTCTGCCGCACCATCGTCCCGGTGTTCCGGGCCCCGGCCTCCGACCGGGGGTTGCGCCGCGTACACCCTCACGGGCGACGGCGGAGCTGATGATGCGCTGGTGGCGTCACCCCTGATCGGGGTGCGCCGGACGCGTCAGGGTGTCAGCCCTGGCGCTGCTTGTGCCGCGGGTTGTCGCAGATGACGCGCACGCTTCCGTTACGGCGGATCACCTTGCACTTGTCGCAGATCTTCTTGACGCTCGGCTTGACCTTCATGGCTCTTCCTTTGCCGCCGCGCGCGGGAACAACGCCCCGTGGGGTTTGCTCGCGACGGCTTGATCGAGAGGGGGGTTACTTGTAGCGGTAGACGATGCGCCCGCGGGACAGGTCATACGGGCTGAGTTCGACCACGACCCGGTCCTCGGGGAGGATCCGGATGTAGTGCTGCCTCATCTTGCCCGAGATGTGAGCGAGAACCTTGTGACCATTGGTGAGCTCCACGCGAAACATCGCGTTCGGCAGCGCCTCGACCACGTTGCCCTCGATCTCGATGACACCGTCCTTCTTTGCCATGTCCTCCGCTAACTGCTGTGCTGTGCATGCCGGCGTGCGTGCCGACCTGCTGGTCCGAACGAGCGCGACACCTGCCCGCGGTGGTACCGCGAACATGCCACGCCCAACGGTCTATCGTACGGCATCGCTGCCGTTTCCGGTAACCGCGCGGAGCGCCCGGGCTGCGGTCTGGCTCACACCGACTGACCTGTCGGGACCGAGCCGCCGGCTCGGCGCCGGAGACGAAGCAGGAGCCCCGGCCGTGGGGGAAACGACCGGGGCCCCTACTCGTTACCGCCGGTCCGCGCTTGGAGTCGCATCGGGCGGGTCCGGCCGGTCAACCGAGCCGAACATCACCTATCCGACCAGATCTCCCGGCCGCGACCAATGGCCCCGGGTGATGAAGAGCAGGTGATCCGCCCGGGGTGAACCGAGCCCCGGAGAGGGTGAGGAGGGGACCGTCGCCCACCCTGGCCCAGCACAGGGGCCCCGACCGTGGGGGAGACGGTCGAGGCCCCTGTGGGTTGCGGCGCGGTTCCGGGGGAGCGGAACCGCAGCCGCGTCTGAGGCGGTGGCCGAGTCGGCCACCGGGTCTACTCCGCCGCGCGCCCCTTCCGGCGTTCGCGGCCGAGGAACGTGCTGCCGAGACCGAGGATCACCAGCGGGGCAACGGACGTCACCGAGGGGCACACCCGGTGGCACCGGCTGCGCATCGGCTCGGTCATACGGGTCGGTCGTACGGTGTGCCTCATCGGCCTCCCCCATCGTCGGCGGTTCACATCACTCGGGATCCGCACGACCGCGTCGACGTCACCGAGACGCGGAGGTGGGTTCCAGACCAGATGACCAGATCCGACGCGGCTCCGCGCACACCTGGCGTGGTGATCGCCTGGTGATTCGGCAGCCGCGGACTTCCGTGGCTGCGGGTGTGGCCAAGGGTGAAGGGTGAGAGTGAGGGTGTCGGGTGGCCGACGGCAGGAGGGTCAGGCCGCCGCCGAGCGGCGGCTCACCGGCGTCAGTCGACCGGATCCACGTCCACCAGTGGAGGCAGGAGACCGAGTTCGCGGGCGCGATCGATGGCGTCCTCGCGGGTGTGCACGCCCAGCTTCCGGTAGATGTTGCGCATCTGTGTCTTGATCGTGTTCTCGGAGACGTACAACCGCCTGGCCGCGTGGGAGAGCGACAGCCCCGGGGCGATCTCGGTGAGTACCCGCAGTTCTCGCTCGCTCAGCCGGATCGCCTCGTGCGGGGCTGGGAACAGCTCAGGGGCGTCGACCAGCTCAGGACGGTAGAGGAACTCCGCAGCCTGGGGCATCGACGCGCCGATCTCCTCCAGGTCGGCGCGCGGCACCATGAGGAACGGTCGCAGCTGCCCGCTCTGCTCGGCTACCGCGATCGCCAGGTGCAGCGCATCCGCGGCCTGATCGGCCAGACCGGCCCGGTGCGACGCGCTCGCGCGCAGCAGGGCCAGGTGCAGGGAGGTCCGGGGCCGGACGCCGGCCTGGGCGACCGCATTGTCGGTGAACGCGATCGCTTCCTCGAACTCACCTGCGTACAGCGAGTGCCGGGCGTGGGCCAGGCGCTGCCAGGCGCTGTTGGGATCGGCCTCGGTGAGCATCGCGCGTGCGCGGTCCGACTGACCGGTCTGGACGAGCAGGTCCACGAGTGAGGTCACGACCACGTTGTCCGCGAGACCCGGTCCCTTGCCCTGCTCCCGCAACTGCTGCCGGTAGCTCTCCAGCATGCCGATGGAGTCGAAGCGGCTCCCGGAGTGCATCGACCGGCTCGCGTGCAACTGGAGCGCGATGGCCCGCAGGTCCGCGAGCGCCACCGGAAGCCTCGGCTCGCGCCACTGAGGGCCGACCTCGAGACGGAGCGAGTCCAGGTCGATGATCTCGTGCACGAACCGCACACTCAGCTGCTCCAGTGTGCTCGGCTCAACGTCGTCGGAGAGCGGGAGGCCGCCGACGCGCGTCAACCACCGTTGCGCACCGAGGGTGTGCCCGAGGATGGCCAGTGAGAGCGCCAATCCGGCGCCCGCCTCCCGCTTGGCCGGGGTCAGCCCGCGCTCCCCGGCCCAACGGTAGGCCTCCCGGAACGCGTATGCGGCGCCGACCGTGTCGGCGCCGAAGAGTCTCGTGATGCTCCACTGCAGGAGCAGTTCAGGCATCTCGGACAGGACGTCCTCGGTCCAGGCCCCGTCCGCGGTGAGCAGGTCGACCCGTTGTCGCTCGACGATCTCGCGGGCGATCTCGTACTGGCCTGTGGACCGGAGCGAGAGGACCTGTCCGAGCGAGAGCCGTAGCTCCCCCGTGCGGCCCAGATCGGAATCCACATCGAGCAGGCCCGCCCGCAGCGCCGACACCGAGCGCTCGGAGGTATCCACGTTGAGGATGTAGTCGCGGGCGACCAGCAGGCGCGCACTCCCCCGGACCAGCGCCGCCGGAAGTCGCCCCAACGCGTCGCGGACCTGGTCGGGGTGACCCGAGACAAGTTCGACCCAGTACGCCTCGATGATCGACGCGGTCGACGGCCAGTCCTCCGCCCGGACCGCGTGTTCCAGGGCGGCGTCGGCCACCCCGCGTTCGCGGTACCAGGCCGCCATCTCCCGGTTGGCCCGCTGATACCCCTCGGGGTCCCGCTCGGCGTACACACGAAGGATGGCGAGGCGCACCACGCTCGAGTAGTGGTAGGAGGGCAACCCGGTCGCCGCCGACCTGGTGAGCAGACCGGAACCGGTCAGATAGCCGAAGGCCCGGTCCGCCACCGCCCGCCCGAGGACGTGCGCGGCGATGTCCTCGGTGAACTCACGCGGGACGGCGATCGCCATCACGAACGGGGCGGTCGCCGCCACGTCGGGATCGGACAGCACCAGCCGGGTGTACTTCTCGACGGCGGACCAGTCGACGCGGAGCTCGCCGTCCGGGCCCCGGGTCGACTCGAGCAGGACGGCTCGCACGAGAGCCGGCCAGCCGCCGAGCTCGGTCCGCAGCCGCTGGGCCTCCGCGATACTGACGGGCAGGTCGGCTGCCTCGGCCAGGTCCGCCACCTCCGCCGTCCCGAGCGTCAGTTGCGCGACCCGGAACACGACGCCGTCCGCCGTGATCTTCGCGAGCGTCTCGATCGGTCGCTCGTCACGCATCATCACGAACAGGTGGAACGACTCGTTCTCGTTGACCAGAGCCAGGAGCTCCTCGTCGACGCCAAGGTCGGTGACGTGGTGCAGGCCGTCGATCGCGAGGACCAGGTGGCGCGCTCGCTCGTAGATCGTCCGGTGCACGTCGTCCCAGGTGTCGGAACCGGCCAGGTCCCCGAGACCGGCGTCCCGGATGCGCCGGTGGACGATCCGCCAGAACTCCTCACGCCCGACCTCGCGGCTCGGCACGTTGATCCAGATCCGGTCGTACCCGGAGCCGAGTTGGCGCAGCCAGTACGAGGCCGTGCTGGTCTTGCCCCACCCGCGTGGGCTGCGGAACACCACCAGCGAGGGCACCGAATCCAGCGCACGACGCACCTCGGGCGCGGGGACGAACCCGATCGGGACGCGAGGCATGCCGAAGCCGTCGCCTGCGCCGGGGCTCACCACGCCCATCGTCCGCTCCTCCCCGGTCACGATTCCATCGGCACACGGAGCGCCATGACCTCGAACTCGTCCCCCATCATGCTCGTCCTCGCGCCCACGCGTCGGCCTTCCGGCGAACGACCGGCCAACGGCTCAAGCGCGTTTGGTGTCGCTGCGTCCACCTTCGTGTCGTTTCGGACCGTTCGGCGGCACGGGATCACCGACGAGTCAGGCCTGATGGATGCCATGCTCGGCTGCGGCGAGCGCCTCGTTCCGGTTCGAGACGCCGAACTTCTTGTAGATCGTCCGCAGGTGCGTCTTCACGGTGTTCACCGAGAGACCGAGGTCGTGGGCGATCCCCACCGGCCCGGCGTGGACCTCGAGGGCGCGCAACACCTGCGCCTCGCGCATCGTCAGTGTCTGCATCTCATCGGCCAACGGGGCCGGCTGCTGCACCGGAGCACCCTCGGCGCCCGGCCACAGCTGGTGGATCCTGGCGTCGTCACCGGCGAGCGTCTCGAAGACATACCGCTGCATCAGGAAGAACGGCCGCCGCTGACCCGTCGCCTGCGCGAGCCGAACGGCGGTGGCGAAGGCGCGCCGGGCTTCGGTGAGGTTCCCGAGTGCGTGGTGGGCACTGGCCAGGATCACCTGACACTCCACCGCGGCCCGCCGCGAGCCGCCCGAGTCGAGCGACTTCGTGGCGTAGGAGATCGCTTCGCCGAAGGTGCGGTCGGTCAGGTGTACCTTCGCGATCGCCGCCCAGGCCACCGGGTTGCCGTCGTACCGGTCCGAGACCTCACGCGCCACCCCCGGCATCTGGGCGACCAGGAGCAGTTCCACGAGGGTCGAGCTCAGGACCGCCTCGACGAGGCTCCCGCGGGCGATGTGACGCAGTGCGGCTCGCAGGTGGTTCGTCTGCCGGAAGATCCGATCCGTGGTGCCCTCCAACACCGCATGGTGGGCTCGGATGAACACGGTCAGCGCCCAGAGTTCGTCCCGGTGCCGGGGCTCGATCATGGTTGCCACGGCCTCGTCGGCACCCGGATGAGCGGCATCGACCATGGCGAGTGCCCGCGCGATGCTGGCCGCGACGAGTGCGATGTCCCGCGCGTCCTCCGGTTGCGCGTGCTGGATCCGGTCCTGCAGCGTCGAGTCCTCCAGCCAGCGCAGGGCGAGGTCCGGTTCGCCGTTCAACGCGTGCACCAGCGCGAGGCCAACCGTACCCATCTGCAGGGCACCGGTGTCGGACGGCGAGATCAGGCCGCGCTCGCGGGCACGGCTGAACGCGTAGACGGAGGTGTCCAGGTTGCCGCCGAGCAGGCTGGAGATACCCCATTGCAGCAGGACCAGGCTCTCGTCCCGCTCGGGGTCGCCTGCCCCCGAGCGGTCCTCCTCGATGATCGAGTTGATGGTGGTGTAATCCGGGACCGCCCAGATGCTGTCCGGGGCGTGCGGGTCGAGCGCCCCCTCGACGTAGTCGACCGCCACCCGGAGTCGGGCGTTGGCAGCAACCAGGTCATCGGGGAACATCCGGGCCGCTGCGATCAGGGTGAGCGGCTGGTGGGTGAGCAGTCGCGCCCACTGCCTTTCGATGACGTCCATGGCGGTCGTCCACTGGGCCGCGTGGACGGCGTGGGTCAGAGTCTCCCCCGGGTCCTTGTTGGCGGCCGAGAGGTTCATCAGGGCCAGGTGCACCTCGCGGAAGAGCTCGGGCCGCGACTCACGCATCACCCGGATGAGTGCGTTACGGATGGCCGGGGCGTAGGAGTACATCTGCCCCTCGACCGTGTGCCTTTCACTGAGCAGGCCCGCCGCGCGCACGTTCCGTAGGATCCGGACGGTGTTCCCCTCGGGGGCGATCGCCCTGGCCATCTCGATGTCGAACTGCTCAGGGATCGCGGTACGCAGCAGGAACGAGCGCACGTTCTCGAAGCGAAGATCTCGGACCATGGTCGCGATGTAGCCGTCCACCAGGCTCCCATCGACCAGCGTTCCGCCCTCGCCCTCGCCGTCGACGCCGGAGACGGCGCGCATCAGGCCGGCGCGGATCGCGGACGGCCAGCCACCGAGGTCGACGGCGATCTGTTGGGCCTGGTCCATCGTGATCGTGACCCCGAGGCGAGTCGCCAGATCATGCACCTGCGGTCCGGTCATCCGCAGGTCGGCCGGTCCGATCATCGCCGCCTCGACGGAGAGCGCGCCCGTCGTCTCGAGTGCGCGCAGTGTCCGGGAGCCCACCACGAGGAAGAGTTGGTCGTTCTGGCGGACCAGGTCGACCATCTCGTCATCGATCGTCGCGGCACCATGCTTCAGTCCCGCCTCGTGGAAGTCATCGATGATCAGCACCAGCGGCTCGCTCCGCTCCGCGAGCAGTCCGGTCACCTCCGCATGCGGATCGGAGTCCGATGCCGAGGCACCCAGCAGGTCCGCCCGTTCGAGCCCGGACCGCAGCTCCGCCCAGAACCCGGCCAGCTCGTTGCTCGCGGTGCTGAGCGTGACGTAGACGGTGGGGTGCCGATGGCCCTCGCTCCGCAGCCACGTCACGATGGCGCTCGTCTTGCCATAGCCGCGCGGCCCGCGGAGGACGGTCAGAGGATGCTCACCGGCGAGTGTGTTGAGGACGTGCTCGCTGATCTGGGTGTCACGCGGGATCCGCGGCAGGCCAGACGGCAGCGACGCCGACCCGACTGTCACCGTGTCACCCCGGCCCGGTTCCGGCGCCGCCCGAGCCCGTCGGGGCACCGTGAACCGCGCGCACCACTCTGCGCGTTCCCAACGACCCATTGACCGAACGACCCGGGCTTACTGACGATGAGGCCCCCCTGACACACCGTTACGGGCTCGAACGCGGCTCGCAGACGATCTCACACTGGGTTGACCACCTGAGGATAACGAGAAGGCCGCAATCTTGTAAGCAATTGCTTCTGATCGAGACCTGCTCGTTACCACATCGGGCCACGCCGGTCCCTTCCGGCCACCTCGCGGGTCCTGCTCTCACGACGGATCCGGGTCGGCTCACCCGGTCAACGGCATCGCCCGCACGATCCGGAGGAGGTCCGGTGCCAGTTCCTTGCGGCAGATCAGGAGGTCGGGCACCAGGTGGTCGGCTCGGTCGAGCCGCACCTCGCCGCCGTCCATCCGGCTCGCATGGAGCCCTGCGGCGCGCGCGATGGCCACCGGCGCCGCGACATCCCAGACCGGGAGCCTGCCCAGGTGCAGGTGGGCGTCCGCCTCTCCCCGAACGACGGCGGCGGTGCGGTAGGCGACGGAGCCCGCCTGGACCGTACGGCCCCCGATCGCCGACGCGACCGCCTCCACCAGGGCGGTGCTGGTGCCCCGTTCGACGACGAGGCGGCGCTGTGCCTCCCCCGGGTACGGCGGGGTCGGTGAGTCGTTGCTCAGCACCAGGTCCAGGCCCGGCAGCGCGACGGCCGCGGCCGTGACGGTGCCGCCGACCACCAGTGCGACGCCGACGCCCCAGTCCCGGCGCCCGGCGGCGTACTCGGGGACGCCGTCCAGGGCTCCGATCAGCCAGGTGCGCAGTGCCCGGGGGTCGAAGGCGCCGGCGTGCACCCCTGATAGCACCGAGTCCATCGGGCACCGCGCGATGAGTTGCGCCGCGAGGAAGGCACCTGCACGCTGCAGTGCCAGCGCACCGAGTGCTGCCGGCTGGAGCCCGGCGCCATCGGCGCGTAGCTCCTCGAGAAGATCGGCGGTGGACCCGGCCAGTACCTGGGCGAGGTGGAGGTCGTCGAGGTCCCCATCCATGGTGGCCGCGACCGGCGACATCCCGGCAATCACAAGGGCACCACGCCCGAACTGGTGGCGAGAGGCGGGGGTGCGCCCCCGTCGGGGGTACGAGGGCGCACCCCCTCCACCCGGCGCCAACCCGTAGCGTCAATAGGCACCGCGGCCTCCGAGGACGGCGCGCGCGGTGCGCCAGAGGATCATGAGGTCCATGGACAGCGTCCAGTTGTCGACGTAGCGCAGGTCGAGCCGGATGGACTCCTCCCAGGAGAGGTCCGATCGTCCGCTCACCTGCCAGAGTCCGGTCAGACCCGGGCGGACCTGCAACCGGCGGCGAGACGCCTCGTCATAGCCGGACACCTCGCTGGCCAACGGTGGTCGGGGACCGACCAGGGACATGTCACCGCGCAGCACGTTCCACAGCTGCGGGAGCTCGTCGATCGAGAACCGGCGCAGGAACCGGCCGACGGGTGTCGTGCGCGGATCACGACGCATCTTGAACAGCGTGCCGTTGCCGTCGCTGCGGTCCTCCAGAGCTGCCAACCTGGCCTCGGCGTCGGAGTACATCGACCGCAGCTTGTACATCGTGAACGGTGCGCCGTCGAGCCCGATGCGGGTCTGGCGGAACAGCGCGGCGCCGGGCGAGCTCAGCCGGATCACGAGCGCCGCCGGGACCAGCACCAGCATGGCGACGAGCAGCAGAACCGCGGCCAGCACCCGGTCACCGATGACCTTGCCCCAACGGTGCAGCGGCCCGGGGTCGGCCGAGAGGGTCAGGACCGGCGTGTCCATCAGTCCCCGCAAGGTCACCCTGGAGGCCCCCACCTGAGCCACGTCAGGGGCCAGCAGGACCTCAACGTCGAGTGCCTCGAACTGGCGACCGAAGCGGCTGAGGTCCGCCACGGCCACGCTGTCACCAGCGATCACCACGGTCTCCACACGCAGGCTCCGAACGAGGTCGGGCACGTCAGCGACCGCGCCGAGCACCGGCACGTCCGTGGCCTCGTCGCTGGTCCCCTCGGGTGGGCAGATCCCGGTGAGCGCGAAGCCGTGCCCTGGTTCCCGGGCCAGCTCAGCGAGAACGGGCGCCAACCGCGCCGGTTGGCCGACCAGCAGGGTGCGCCGCAGCATCCGGCCGCGGGACCGGGCCCGCCGCACCACGTACCGCTGACCCGCTCGCAGCGCCAGGGCGGCGACCGTCGTGAGGGCGAGGCTCACGATCACCAGGGTTCGCGGCACTGGCACGTTCACGAAGACGAGCAGCATGCACCCGACGGCGAGGAACAGTCCGCCGCGCAGCAGCGACGTGAGCTCCTCGCGTCCCGCAGCGGCTCGGCGCCGGTCGTAGCCACCGCACAGTGCGACCGCCGCCACGAACAGGACCGCCGCGCCGAGCCCCGCGATGAATGCGATCCCGGCCGGGTAGACGAAGGCGGTGGCCGGCCAGGTGACGGCGGCGGCGATCGTGGCGTCGGAGGCGATCGCGATGGTGCGGTAGCGCCGGGAGATGACGGCCCAGGTGGGCTCCTCCTCGGCGGGAACGGTCGACGCCAACCGGGCGATCAGGTTGGTGAGGAGTTCGCCTCGACTGGAACGGATGCGGGAGGGACGGTCGGTCGTGAGGGCCACCGTGCTACCTCGTTGTCCTGTGGTCGGCGCGCGCGCGGGAGGTCTTCCCCGCTGCCCCGATGTTGTCGCGATTCGACACTGCCCCGTCCTCCGTACCGCTGCGTCTGGCTGACGCACGGGGTATCGGGCAGGATCGGCTGCCTCTCGAATCCCCGGCTGTGTGAACTCAACCATCTGACGCCGGGACCGAGAAGGTCATCCACGGATGATTGCTCCAGGGCCGTGGGTGAACGAGTTCCGCATGGCGGGTGAGGTGGGGGTGAGGCCATCGGCACCCCGAGGGCGTTGAGCGTTCCAATGCCGGACCGCGCACCCACGCGCACGAACGTGCGCCAGGATTCAGGCGATCGGGACGACCCTCACCCCGTGCCGTGCGAGGCCCGCGGCACCACCGTCGCGGGCAGTGAGAACCCAGATGCCGCCGGCGTGCACGGCCACGCTGTGCTCGAAGTGGGCGGCCCGGGAGCCGTCCACGGTGACCACCGTCCAGTCGTCGGAGAGCACCGTCGTCGTCGGCTCACCCCGCACGAGCATCGGCTCGATCGCGAGGCACATGCCGGGACGGACCCGCGGCCCGCGGTGGCCGGAACGGTAGTTCAGCACGTCCGGGGGCTGGTGCATCGCGGAGCCGATGCCGTGGCCGACGTATTCGGCAACGATGCCCAAGTCACCGGCGGCCGTGACGGCGTCGTCGATGGCCTCCCCGACCTGTCCGAGCCGGTCCGCCGTGGCGAGCGCCGCGATACCGGCCCACATCGCCTCCTCGGTGACCCGCACCAAGTCGAGGTCCGCTGGATCCGCGTCGGGGACGACCATCGAGAACGCCGAGTCACCGTGCCAGCCGTCGACGATCGCACCACCGTCGACCGAGACCACGTCGCCGGGCTCGATGACGCGCTCCCCCGGGATGCCGTGGACCACCTCGGAGTTCACCGAGATGCAGACCCGAGCCGGGAAGCCGTGGTAGTTCAGGAAGTTCGACGTCGCACCGGCGTCGGCGATCACCCCTGCAGCCACGGCGTCGAGTTCGGCCGTGGAGACCCCCGGCCGGACCTGCTCGCGGACGGCGTCCAGCAGGTCCGCGACGACGAGACCCGCCCGCCGCATGATGCGCATCTGCTCGGGGGTCTTGTACTCGATCCGGTCGCGGCCGAACACGGCAGCGCCCTCAGTCTGCGTCGAGCGCGGCCAGCAGGTGCTGGGTCACCTCATCGACACTGCCCATGCCGTCCACCTGGACCAGCAGACCACGCTCGGTGTAGAGCGTGACCAGCGGCTCGGTCTGCTCGGCGTAGACCTCGAGCCGACGGCGGATGACGTCCTCGGTGTCATCGGCACGGCCCTGTTCCTCGGCCCGGTTCAGCAGCCTGGCGACGACCTCCTCGGTGTCCGCCGTCAGCTCCACCACACGGGTCAGCGCGGTGCCCGCCCCCGCGAGCATCTCGTCCAGCTCGTGCACCTGCGCCTCGGTCCGGGGGTAGCCGTCGAGCAGGAACCCGGCTTCGGCGTCGGGCTGGGTCAGGCGGTCGGCGACCATCTTGTTGGTCACTTCGTCCGGGACGTACTCGCCCGAGTCCATGTACCGCTGCGCGAGCTTGCCGAGCTCGGTCCCCTGGGCCACGTTGGCGCGGAAGATGTCGCCGGTGGAGATCGCGGGCACGCCGAGACGGTCGGCAACCCGGGCCGCCTGCGTGCCCTTGCCCGCCCCGGGCGGGCCGAGGAGGATGAGACGAGTCATCGGAGGAACCCTTCGTAGTGGCGCTGCTGGAGTTGCGCGTCGATCTGCTTGACGGTCTCCAGGCCGACCCCCACAACGATCAGCAGCGAGACCCCACCGAACGGGATCTGGGTGCTGATGTTCATGAGCTTGAACGCGATCGTCGGGATCAGCGCGACCAGGGCCAGGTAGATCGCTCCGGCGGCGGTGATCCGCGAGATGACGAACTGCAGGTACTCAGCGGTCGGCCGTCCGGCCCGGATGCCCGGGATGAAGCCGCCGTAGCGCTTCATGTTGTCCGCGACCTCGTCCGGGTTGAACGTGATCGAGGTGTAGAAGTACGCGAAGAAGATGATCAGCACGATGTAGACGGCGATGTGGACGTTCGCGCCGGGATCCATCAGGTTGACCGCGACCCACTGCACCCAGGGCGTGGTCTGGTCCTCCACGAACTGCGCGGCCAACGTCGGCAACGCGAGCAGGGATGACGCGAAGATCACCGGGATCACACCGGACATGTTGATCTTGATCGGGATGTAGGTGCTCGACCCGCCGTACATCCGCCGGCCCACCATGCGCTTGGCGTACTGCACGGGGATGCGGCGCTGGGACTGTTCGACGAAGACGATCAGGCCGACTACGAGCAGCGCGATGACCAGGAAGATCGTGAAGTTCACGATCCCGTTGTCAGAGGTCGCGATCTGCCACATGGCGCTCGGGAAGGAGGCCGCGATCGAGGTGAAGATGAGCAGGGACATGCCGTTGCCGACACCCCGCTCGGTGATCAGCTCACCCATCCACATGATCAGGCCGGTACCGGCCGTCATGGTGACGATCATCAGGAGCATCGTGGTGACCGAGTCGTTCGGGATGATCGGCACGGTGCAGTCGGGGAACAGGTTGCCGGTCCGGGCCACGGTGATGATCGTGGTGGCCTGCAGGACGGCGAGGAAGATCGTCAGGTACCGGGTGTACTGCGTGAGTACCGCGGTGCCGGACTGGCCCTCCTTGTGCAGGGCCTCGAACCGTGGGATGACCACCCGGAGCAGCTGGATGATGATGCTCGCGGTGATGTAGGGCATGATCCCCAGGGCGAACACCGACAGTTGCAGCAATGCTCCGCCACTGAACAGGTTCACCAGGCCGAGGACGTCCTGGCCATCTCCCGCGGTGCCGATGCACTGCTGGACGTTGACGTAGTCGACGCCGGGCGTCGGGATGAAGGAGCCGAGCCGGAACACGGCCATGATGGCCAGCGTGAAGAGCAGCTTCTTCCGCAGATCCGGGGTCCGGAACGCGCGAGCGAATGCGCCGAGCAAAGGTCCTCCTGCTTGGGTCAACGGGCGTAGTGCGCAGCTCGCGCACGGCGTGACGCCCGATGGGTACCGTCCGACCTTAACGGTCGACGGGGCCGATAACGGCGTACGGCGGCGCAGGAATCATTGCTTCCTGCGCCGCCGTTCACCTGGGGTGCCTCAGGCCTGCTCGATGCTTCCGCCTGCTGCGACGATCTTGTCCTTCGCGGACGTGGAGTACGCGTTCACCGTGACGTCCAGCTTCACGCTGACCGCGCCGGTGCCGAGAACCTTGACCGGGTGGCCGCCGCGGACGGCGCCCTTGGTGACCAGGTCGGACACGGTGACCTCGCCACCCTCGGGGTAGAGCGCGGAGAGCTTGTCCAGGTTCACCACCTGGTACTCGGTGCGGAACGGGTTCTTGAACCCGCGCAGCTTCGGCAGCCGCATGTGCAACGGCGTCTGCCCACCCTCGAACCGCGCCGGCACCTGGTACCGGGCCTTGGTGCCCTTGGTACCACGGCCGGCGGTCTTCCCCTTGGAGCCCTCGCCGCGACCCACGCGGGTCTTGGCAGTCTTGGCTCCCGGGGCCGGACGCAGGTGGTGCACCTTCAGGGTGCCCGGACGCGACTCGGTGGTCGCCTCCGCCTTCGTGGGCTTGGTGGCCTTGTCGGCCTTCTTCTCCGCCTTCACAGCCTTCTCAGCCATGTCAGTCGACCTCCTCAACGGTGACCAGGTGCGCCACCGTGGTGACCATGCCACGGATCTCGGGACGGTCCTCCTTGACGACGGTGTCGCCAATTCGCTTCAGACCGAGCGAACGCAGCGTGTCGCGCTGGTTCTGCTTACCGCCGATCCCGGACTTCTTCTGGGTGACCTTGAGCTGCGTCATGACGCCACCGCCCCGGAGGTCGCGGCCTCGGCCGCGTCGCTACGTCCGGCGGCCTGCGCCCGCAGCAGCGCCGCGGGGGCGACGTGCTCGAGGGGCAGTCCACGCCGGGCGGCAACCGCCTCGGGCGGCTCGAGTCCCTGCAACGCGGCGACCGTGGCGTGCACGATGTTGATCGCGTTCTCGGAACCGAGCGACTTGCTCAGGATGTCGTGGATCCCGGCGCAGTCGAGGACGGCGCGAACCGGACCACCGGCGATGACACCGGTACCCGGCGAGGCCGGACGCAGGAAGACCACGCCGGCCGCGGCCTCACCCTGCACCTGGTGCGGGATGGTGCGCTGGATCATCGGAACCTTGAAGAAGTTCTTCTTGGCCTCCTCGACACCCTTGGCGATCGCCGCGGGCACCTCCTTGGCCTTGCCGTAGCCGACGCCGACCGTGCCTTCACCGTCGCCGACGACGACCAGGGCGGTGAAGCTGAACCGACGCCCGCCCTTGACGACCTTCGAGACGCGGTTGATGGTCACGACGCGCTCGACGTAAGTGTTCTTGTCGGCGTCGTTCCCACGGCGGTTGTCCCCGCCGCGACGGTCACGACGGTCGTTGGAGCGCTCGTTCGAACGCTCGCCGGTGCCGCCACCGGCGGTGCCGGCGCTCGTGCCGGTCCTGCTGCGCTGTGGAGCAGCCATCATGCGATCCTTTGCTTGTCGGAATGCTGGGGCGTCGTCACAGGGACAGTCCCCCCTCGCGGGCGCCCTCGGCGACCGCGGCGACACGTCCGTGGTACTTGTTGCCACCGCGATCGAACACGACGGCGTCGACACCCTTGGCCTTGGCCCGCTCGGCGACCAGTTCGCCGACCTTGCGAGCCTTGTCGGTCTTCGCGCCGTCCGCAGTGCGCAGGTCGGCCTCGAGCGTCGAGGCGGAGACCAGCGTCGTACCGGTGGTGTCGTCGACCAGCTGCGCCACCATGTGGCGCGCGGAGCGGTTCACCACCAGGCGGGGCCGCACGGCCGTGCCGGTGACACGCTTGCGCACCCGAAGGTGGCGCCGTGACCGGGCGACGCGCTTGCCCTTTCCCTTGATGGACAGTGCCATGGCTACTTACCAGCCTTTCCGACCTTGCGGCGGACCTGCTCGCCCGCGTACCGCACACCCTTGCCCTTGTAGGGCTCGGGCTTGCGGATCTTCCGAATGTTCGCGGCGACCTCGCCGACCTGCTGCTTGTCGATGCCCGCGACCGAGAACTTGGTCGGGGACTCGACGGCGAAGGTGATGCCCTCCGGGGCCGTCACGGTGACGGGGTGGGAGAAGCCGAGCGCGAACTCGAGGGTGGAACCCTTCGCGACCACGCGGTACCCGGTACCGACGATCTCGAGCTTCTTCTCATAGCCCTGTGTGACGCCCTGCACCAGGTTGGCGAGCAGCGTGCGGGTCAGGCCGTGCAACGAACGCGACTCGCGCTCGTCGTTGGGGCGGCTGACCACGATCGCGCCGTCATCGTCGCGAGCGACGGTGATGGGCGCGGGGATGGTGTGCGCAAGGGTGCCCTTGGGCCCCTTGACCGTGACCGCGGCACCGTCGATGTTGACATCGACGCCGCTGGGAACGGTGACCGGAACCTTACCGATTCGAGACATGGGGTTCTCCTCCTGATTCCCTGGTCACCAGACGTAGGCGAGGACTTCCCCACCCACGCCCTTCTTGGCCGCCTGACGGTCGGTGAGCAGGCCGGAGGACGTGGACAGAATCGCCACGCCCAGGCCGCCGAGCACCTTCGGCAGGTTGGTCGACTTCGCGTACACCCGGAGCCCCGGCTTCGAGACACGGCGCACACCGGCGAGCGAACGCTCCCGGTTCGGGCCGAACTTCAGCGAGAGGTTCAGGGTCTGGCCCACCTCGGCGTCCTCGACGGACCAACCGGTGATGTAACCCTCCGCCTGGAGGATCTCAGCGATGTGGGACTTGAGCTTGGAGTACGGCATCGAAACCGACTCGTGATACGCCGAGTTCGCGTTGCGCAGACGCGTCAACATGTCGGCGATCGGGTCTGTCATTGTCATTGGGCTGTTGCCCTTCCTCGTCGCGGTTTCCTCATCGGGACCTGCGACGTAGTCGTTTTACCAGCTGCTCTTGGTCACGCCGGGGAGCTGGCCGGCAAGGGCCATCTCCCGCAGGCACACTCGGCACAGGCCGAACTTGCGGTACACCGAGTGCGGACGGCCGCAGCGGTTGCACCGGGTGTAGGCCCGCACGCCGAACTTCGGCTTGCGGTTCGCCTTCTGGATAAGCGCGGTCTTCGCCATCCGACTCAGGCCTCCTGGAACGGGAAGCCGAGTCGACGCAGCAGCGAGCGACCCTCTTCGTCCGTGGTAGCGGTCGTGACGACCGTGATGTCCATGCCGCGCACCCGGTCGATCTTGTCGACGTCGATCTCGTGGAACATCGACTGCTCCGTGAGCCCGAAGGTGTAGTTGCCGTTCCCGTCGAACTGCTTCGGGGAGAGGCCGCGGAAGTCACGGATGCGGGGCAACGCGAACGTCAGCAGGCGGTCCATGAACTCCCACATGCGGTCGCCGCGGAGCGTCACGTGGGCGCCGATGGGCTGGCCTTCGCGCAGCTTGAACTGGGCGATCGACTTGCGCGCCCGGGTGGTCTGCGGCTTCTGCCCGGTGATCGCGGTCAGGTCGCGGATGGCGCCCTCGATGACCTTCGAGTCACGAGCGGCGTCCCCCACACCCATGTTGACAACGATCTTGGTCAGACCGGCCACCTGGTTGACGTTCTCGTGGGAGAACTCTTCGCGCAGGCCCGCGACGATCTCCTCGCGGTACTTCTGCTTGAGCCGGGGCAGCACCACTGCGCTGTCCGGGCCCGATTCGGTGACGGTGCTCATGAGATGTCCTTACCGGAACGCTTGGCGACGCGGACCCGCTGCGTGCGGGTGCGGCCGTCACGTTCGACCTCTTCCGTGCGGTAGCCGACCCTGGAGCCCTTCTTGGTCTCCGGGTCCACGACCATCACGTTGCTGATGTGGATCGGGGCCTCGACGGTCTCGATGCCGCCGGTCCGCGAGCCCCGCTGGGACTGCGCGACCTTCGTGTGGCGCTGCACGCGCTGCACACCTTCGACGATCACCCGGTCGGAGTCGACCAGGACCTCGAGAACACGTCCCTGCTGGCCCTTGTCGCGGCCCGCGATGACGACCACCAGGTCGCCCTTCTTGACCTTTGCCATGGTTACAGCACCTCCGGTGCGAGCGAGACGATGCGCATGAACTTCTTGTCACGCAGCTCGCGGCCCACCGGGCCGAAGATGCGCGTGCCACGCGGCTCGCCATCAGCCTTGAGGATCACCGCTGCGTTCTCGTCGAAGCGGATGTAGGAGCCATCCGGACGCCGGCGCTCCTTCACGGTACGAACCACGACCGCCTTGACGACGTCGCCCTTCTTCACATTGCCGCCGGGGATCGCGTCCTTGACGCTGGCGACGATGACATCGCCGATGCCGGCGTAGCGACGACCGGAACCGCCGAGAACGCGGATGCAAAGGATCTCCTTGGCACCCGTGTTGTCGGCGACCTTGAGTCGCGACTCCTGCTGGATCATGTGGATCTACTCCTGTTGTCGTGCCGGTTCTCGCCCTCGGGCGAGCCTTGCCGAACGGATGGGTTGTCAGTTGCCGCGCCCGGCTGCACGCACCCGGGCTGCGGCGGTCCTACTTGGCCTTCTCGAGGATCTCGACGACCCGCCACCGCTTGGTGGCGGACAGCGGCCGAGTCTCCATGATTAGCACGAGGTCACCGATGCCGACCTCGTTCGCCTCGTCGTGGGCCTTGACCTTGTTGGTGCGACGCATGACCTTGCCGTAGAGCGGGTGCTTGACCCGGTCCTCGACCTCGACCACGACGGTCTTGTCCATCTTGTCGCTGACCACATAGCCGCGACGGACCTTGCGGTCGGCGCGTGCCGTCTCGGCCCCGGCTTCGGGGGTGGTGGGAGTGCTCATTGTCGTTGCCTCGTTCACTTCGCGTCGGCGGTGGGCTCGGTACGAATGCCGAGCTCACGCTCGCGCAGGATCGTGTAGATGCGGGCGATGTCGCGACGCACCGTCTTCAGCCGACCGTGGTCCTCGAGCTGACCGGTGGCCGAGGAGAACCGCAGGTTGAACAGCTCCTGCTTGGCCTTCTTCAGCTCGGCGACCAGGCGCTCGCTGTCCATGCCGTCGAGCTCGGACGGCGCCAGTTCCTTGGATCCGATAGCCATCACGCGTCACCACCCTCGCGACGCACGAAACGCGTCTTCATCGGGAGCTTGTGCTGCGCGCGGCGCAGGGCCTCGCGAGCCAGCTCTTCGTTCACGCCGGCGAGCTCGAACAGAACTCGGCCGGGCTTGACATTGGCGACCCACCACTCGGGCGAACCCTTACCGGAACCCATGCGGGTCTCGGCCGGCTTCTTGGTGATGGGACGGTCGGGAAAGATGTTGATCCACACCTTGCCGCCACGCTTGATGTGGCGGGTCATGGCGATACGAGCGGCCTCGATCTGGCGGTTCGTGACGTACGCGGGCTCGACGGCCTGGATGCCGAAGTCGCCGAAAGTGACGTTCGTGCCGCCCTTGGCCGCACCACGCCGGGTGGGGTGGTGCTGCTTACGGTGCTTGGTGCGCCGGGGGATGAGCATGGCTCAGGCCTCCGTCTCGGTGCCGCCGGCCGGAGCCGCGGCGGGGGTGGATGCGGGGGCTTCGGCGGCGGGCGCCGAAGGAGCGTCGGTGCGGCGGCCGCGCGGACGGTCACCACGGTCGCCACGGCCACGAGGGGCACGGGGGCCGGAGTTGACCTGGTCCGCAGCGAACTGCTTCTCGGTCATGTCGCCCTTGTAGATCCACACCTTCACGCCGATGCGACCGAAGGTGGTGCGGGCCTCGAAGAAGCCGTAGTCCACGTACGCCCGGAGGGTGTGCAACGGCACGCGACCCTCGCGGTAGAACTCGCTACGGCTCATCTCGGCGCCACCGAGGCGGCCCGAGCACTGCACCCGGATGCCCTTGGCGCCGGCGCGCTGCGCGGACTGCATGCCCTTGCGCATCGCACGACGGAAGGAGACGCGGGAGGCAAGCTGCTCGGCGATGCCCTGTGCGACCAGCTGAGCGTCGATCTCGGGGTTCTTGACCTCGAGGATGTTCAGCTGCACCTGCTTGCCCGTGAGCTTCTCGAGCTCACCGCGCAGGCGGTCGGCCTCCGCGCCACGACGCCCGATGACGATGCCCGGGCGGGCGGTGTGCAGGTCGACGCGGACTCGGTCGCGGGTGCGCTCGATCTCGACCTTGGAGATGCCTGCGCGCTCGAGGCCAGTGGCCATCAGCTTGCGGATCTCGACGTCCTCGCGGACGTAGTCGCGGTAACGCTGCCCCTCCTTGGTGGAGTCAGCGAACCAGCGGGACCGGTGGTCGGTGGTGATGCCGAGCCGGAACCCTGTGGGGTTGACCTTCTGGCCCATCAGCGAGCCCCTCCCTTGGTCTGTCGCTCAGCCACGATCACGGTGATGTGGCTCGTGCGCTTGAGGATCTGGTTGGCCCGTCCCTGGGCACGCGGCCGGAACCGCTTCAGCGTGGGACCTTCATCCACGAACGCCTCCGCGATCACCAGGTCGCCCTCGTTGAACGCGACCGAGGCGAGCTCGGCCTTGACGCGGGCGTTTGCGACCGCGCTCTCCACTACCTTGCGCACGGTCTCCGCCGCCGCCTGGGGGGCATATCGGAGCACGGCCACGGCCTCATCGGCCTGCTTGCCGCGGATGATGTCCACGACGCGCCGGGCCTTCTGGGGCGTGACGCGCACGAACCGCGCCTGCGCCTTGGCTTCCATCGATGTCCTGCCTTCTCAAAGAGTGTGCTTGGTGAGTTCGCGTGTCGCGAGATCAGCGACGACGCGCCTTGCGGTCGTCCTTCTCATGCCCACGGAACGTGCGCGTCGGGGCGAACTCCCCCAGCTTGTGGCCGACCATCGACTCGGTGACGAACACCGGGACGTGCTTGCGACCGTCGTGTACCGCAAAGGTGTGACCCAGGAAGTCGGGCGTGATGACCGACCGACGTGACCAGGTCTTGATGACGTTCTTCGTGCCCTTCTCGTTCTGTCCGTCCACCTTCTTCTGCAGGTGGCCGTCCACGAAGGGACCCTTCTTCAGACTGCGAGGCATCTCGTCGTCGTCTCCCTATCAGCGCTTCTTGCCGGTACGGCGACGGCGCACGATGAGCTTGTCGCTCGGCTTGTTCGGACGGCGGGTACGACCCTCGGTCTGGCCCCAAGGGCTGACCGGGTGACGTCCACCGGAGGTCTTTCCTTCACCACCACCGTGGGGGTGGTCGACCGGGTTCATGGCGACACCACGGACGGTCGGGCGCTTGCCCTTCCACCGCATCCGGCCGGCCTTACCCCAGTTGATGTTCGACTGCTCGGCGTTGCCGACCTCACCGATGGAGGCGCGGCAGCGCAGGTCGACGTTGCGGATCTCGCCGGAGGGCATCCGCAGCTGGGCGTACGGGCCGTCCTTCGCGACGAGCTGCACCGAGGATCCGGCGGAGCGAGCGATCTTCGCGCCACCGCCCGGCTTGAGCTCGACGGCGTGGATGACGGTACCGACGGGGATGTTGCGCAGCGGCAGGTTGTTGCCCGGCTTGATGTCGGCGCCCGCGCCGTTCTCGATGCGGTCACCCTGCTTCAGCCGCACCGGGGCGAGGATGTAGCGCTTCTCCCCATCGGCGTAGTGCAGCAGCGCGATGCGCGCGGTCCGGTTCGGGTCGTACTCGATGTGCGCGACCTTCGCCGGCACGCCGTCCTTGTCGTGACGACGGAAGTCGATCACGCGGTAGGCGCGCTTGTGTCCACCACCGATGTGCCGTGCCGTGATCCGGCCCGAGGCGTTGCGCCCACCGCTCTTGGTGAGCGGACGGACCAACGACTTCTCCGGCGTCGTGCGGGTGATCTCGACGAAGTCGGCAACGGACGAACCGCGGCGGCCCGGCGTAGTCGGCTTGTACTTACGGATTCCCATGGGATTAGATCCTCAATCTGTTCTGGTGCGACCGCCGGCGTCAGCCGACCGCTCCGCCGAAGATGTCGATGCTGCCTTCACGCAACGTGACGATGGCGCGCTTGGTGTCCTTGCGCTTGCCCGTCCCGAAACGCGTCCGGCGCGTCTTGCCCTTGCGGTTGATCGTGTTCACGGACTCGACCTTGACGTTGAAGATCTGCTCGATGGCGATCTTGATCTCGGTCTTGTTCGAGCGCGGGTCCACCAGGAAGGTGTACTTGCCCTCGTCGAGAAGGTTGTAGCTCTTCTCGGAGACGACCGGGGAGATCACGACGTCGCGCGGGTCCTTGAGTGCTGCGCTCACTTCTGCTCCTCCTCGACCTCGGTCGAGCTGGCGACGGCGGTCGCGCCACGGCCCTGTGCGGGGCCGGCCACGAAGGCCTCGTAGGCGCCCGACGTGAAGACCACGTCGTCGCTCACCAGCACGTCGTAGGTGTTCAGCTGGTCCGGGTAGATCAGGTGCACCGTGGGCACGTTGCGCAGGCTCTTCCAGCTCAGCTCGTCCTGGCGCTCGAGCACCACGAGGACGTGGCGCGAGGAGGCAACGCCTGCGAGCACCGAGACCGCGGTGGCGGTCGACGGCGTCCCATCGGCGACGAAGGAGCTCACCACGTGCACGCGCTGCGCGCGGGCCCGGTCGGAGAGCGCGCCGCGCAGGGCGGCGGCCTTCATCTTCTTGGGGGTGCGCTGGCTGTAGTCGCGCGGGACCGGCCCGTGCACGACGCCACCACCGGCGAACTGGGGGGCTCGGGTCGAACCCTGACGGGCGCGACCGGTGCCCTTCTGCTTGTAGGGCTTGCGGCCACCACCGCGGACCTCGCCGCGGGTCTTGACCTTGTGCGTGCCCTGGCGGGCCGCCGCGAGCTGCGCGACGACGACCTGGTGGATCAGCGGCACGTTCGTCTGGACGTCGAAGATCTCCGAGGGGAGATCCACCGAGCCGGACTTCTTGCCCTTGGCGTCGATGACGTCGATCACGGTTGCGTCGGTCATGACGCTCACGCCCCCTTCACGGCGGTGCGAACCACGACGAGCCCGCCCTTGGGGCCGGGGACCGCGCCCGTGATGAGCAGCAGTCCCTTCTCGGCGTCCACGGCGTGGATGGTCAGGTTCTGGGTGGTCTGGCGGTCGTGGCCCATCCGGCCGGCCATCCGCACGCCCTTGAACACGCGCGACGGGGTGGAGGCCCCACCGATCGAGCCGGCCTTGCGGTGGTTACGGTGTGCACCGTGGGAGGCGCCGACGCCGTGGAAGCCGTGACGCTTCATCACACCGGCGAAGCCCTTGCCCTTGGTGGTGCCGATCACGTCGACACGTGTTCCGGACTCGAACGTCTCCGCGGTCAGCTCCTGGCCGACCTCGTAGGAATCGGCGTCGGAGGTGCGGAACTCGGCGGCGTGCCGACGCGGGGTGATGCCCGACTTGTCGGAACGGACCCGCAGGGGCTGGGTGACCTTGCGCGGGTCGATCTGGCCGAAGCCGAGCTGGACGGCCGAATAGCCGTCCTTGTCCACCGTGCGGATCTGGGTCACGACGTTGGTGCCCACCTGCACGACGGTGACCGGGAACTGACGACCGGCGTCGTCCCACACCTGGGTCATGCCGAGCTTCGTGCCGAGGATGGCCTTGACGGCGCGCTCGGACTGCTGGGGAGTAGAAGTCATGACTGAGTCCTCAGAGCTTGATCTCGATGTTGACGTCGGCCGGCAGGTCGAGTCGCATGAGCGAGTCCACGGCCTTCGGCGTCGGGTCCACGATGTCGATCAGCCGCTTGTGCGTGCGCATCTCGAAGTGCTCGCGGCTGTCCTTGTACTTGTGCGGAGAACGGATGACGCAGAACACGTTCTTCTCGGTTGGCAGCGGCACCGGGCCCACGACCGTCGCACCAGCGCGAGTCACCGTGTCGACGATCTTGCGCGCCGAACTGTCGATGACCTCGTGGTCGTAGGACTTGAGCCGGATGCGGATCTTTTGTCCCGCCATGGCGTCGTCTGACTCTCTCTCGTAGTACCAACTGACCGACCCCCGCGCTCGGGCGTGTCGCGCTTTGCGACACACCCCACCGCCGTACACCGGTTGGTGTGGGTCGGAAGATGACTTGTGTGATCCGTCCGCCTGCCCCGTGGGCCAGTCAATCGAATCGGTCTGGGTCGGATGCCTGGTCGAGGGTCGAACTCGCCGTGTCTGCGACTGGCCGGCAGCTGAATCAACCAGCCGACCTACGCACACGCGTGTCCTGCACCCCTCGCACGAGGCAACCTGAACAGTCTGCCACAGGTGATGGGCAGATCCCAAGTCGGGCCTCGGTGGGATACGCCACACGGCCCGACGGCGGGGGTCACCGCGGGTCGTGCCGGTCGCCCCTCGAGCCGTTCCCGACACGCTACCAGCGCGCCTGCGGCGCCGCTGGTCGGCGCGCCCACGGCGTGCGCTGGGGATGCCTCCCGTAGGTGCCGTGCGCCGGCCTGCGCCACTGGCCCCGACGGCGGTCTCCCGCCGTCGCACGACGGCTCACGCCCACGCCCTTGCCGCCGCGTGGTCACGCGCAGGACGGCAGCCTACGGTGCGCTCACGAGCCCTACGTGCGCTCACGCGGACAACCAGTGCACCGCGTGTGCTGATGCCGGTCAGGGCAGCCCGCGATGTGCTCACGCCCGGCCACGGCAGCCCCGCGATGTGCTCAAGCCCGGCCACGGCAGCCCCACGGTGTGCTCACGTGGGGCGGTGGCTACGCTCGGTCGGCGCCCGTCGCCGCTGGCGAGCACCGGGAGCGGGAACAGGACCAGGGTGCGAGCCTGGCGCCTCAGAGGCCGGTGACCGTCGAGTTCTCGTCCAGTCCGAGGATCTCGACCCGCAGACTCAGGTTCGCGACGTTGAAGCTGATGTACTTGTCGACGCCGGCGGATTCGGGTCGGTCCTGACCGACCGAGATCTCACCGATGGTCCCCCGCGCGAAACCGGCCTTGCCGGTGATGATGACCTGCTGTCCCACTCGGAACGTGCCACTGACCACCTGGCCGGTGAACACCGTGCCGCTGCCGGGGACCTGGAAGGCATCCATGAGCTTCAGCGTCGCTGAGCCCAGGCCCGCCTCGGGCGCCTCGGCGTCCCATAGCGATTCCGCCTCTGCCGGCGTCGGTCCCTTGACGTCATTCCCCTGTGTGAACCATCCCATGCGGGCCAGCGTACTGGCATCGACCGCCCGTTGGCGGGGACGGGGATGGGCACCTCTACCTACCTTGCAGCGACCGCGGCCACGATCGGGACATGACGAAGGGCCCGCCGGCGACCGGCGGGCCCTTCGTCGGTGCTGGGCTCAGGCCCAGCGGTGGATCACTTGATGATCTTGACCACGCGGCCGGAGCCGACGGTCCGGCCACCCTCGCGGATGGCGAAGCCGAGGCCCTCCTCCATGGCGATCGGCTGGATCAGCGCGACCGTCATCTCGGTGTTGTCGCCGGGCATGACCATCTCGGTGCCCTCGGGCAGCGTGATGACACCGGTGACGTCCGTGGTACGGAAGTAGAACTGCGGACGGTAGTTCGCGTAGAACGGGTTGTGACGGCCGCCCTCGTCCTTGGCCAGGATGTAGACCTGAGCCTCGAAGTCGGTGTGCGGGGTGATCGAACCCGGCTTGGAGACGACCTGGCCGCGCTCGACGTCCTCGCGCTTGGTGCCGCGGAGCAGCAGACCGACGTTCTCGCCCGCGTCAGCGGTGTCGAGCAGCTTCCGGAACATCTCGATGCCGGTGACGATCGTCTTCTGCGGGGCGCGGATACCGACGATCTCCACCTCCTCGTTGACCTTGAGCTGGCCACGCTCCACACGACCGGTGACGACGGTGCCGCGCCCGGTGATGGTGAAGACGTCCTCGATCGGCATGAGGAAGGGCTTCTCGATGTCGCGGACCGGGTCCGGGACGTTCTCGTCGACAGCGTCCATGAGGTCCTCGACGGACTTGACCCAGACCGGGTCGCCCTCGAGCGCCTTCAGGCCGGAGACGCGCACGACGGGCACGTTGTCGCCGTCGAACTCCTGGCTCGACAGCAGCTCACGGACCTCCATCTCGACGAGCTCGAGGATCTCCTCGTCGTCGACCATGTCGGACTTGTTGAGCGCGACGAGCAGGTAGGGCACACCCACCTGGCGGGCGAGCAGCACGTGCTCGCGAGTCTGGGCCATCGGACCGTCGGTCGCCGCGACCACGAGGATCGCGCCGTCCATCTGCGCGGCACCGGTGATCATGTTCTTGATGTAGTCAGCGTGACCGGGGGCGTCAACGTGCGCGTAGTGGCGCTTCTCCGTCTGGTACTCCACGTGGGAGACGTTGATCGTGATACCGCGCTGACGCTCCTCCGGAGCGTTGTCCACCTGGTCGAACGGGGTGAACGTGTTCAGGTCGGGGTACTTGTCAGCGAGCACCTTGGAGATGGCAGCGGTCAGCGTCGTCTTGCCGTGGTCGACGTGACCGATCGTGCCGATGTTGACGTGCGGCTTGGTCCGCTCGAACTTGGCCTTCGCCACTTGGTTCCTCCTGGAACTTGGGTAGTTGTACGCAGCATCTGGGGTGACTGGCTGTCGCCCCACTGAGGCTGAGCGATCCTACGGGTCGGTTTGGTGATGGTGAAACAGGGTCGACCTGTGGGACTACTCGCCCCGGGTCTTCTTGATGATCTCCTCGGAGACATTCCGAGGCACTTCGGCGTAGTTGCTGAACTGCATCGAGTACACCGCACGACCCTGGGTCTTGGACCGCAGGTCGCCGATGTAGCCGAACATCTCCGACAACGGCACCAAGGCGCGAACCACCTTAACGCCGCTCGCGTCCTCCATCGACTGGATCTGGCCGCGGCGGGAGTTCAGGTCGCCGATGACTTCGCCCATGTACTCCTCGGGCGTGCGCACCTCGACGTCCATGACCGGCTCCAGGAGCACCGGGTCGGCGCGCCTGACGCCTTCCTTCAGTGCCATCGAGCCGGCGATCTTGAAGGCCATCTCCGAGGAGTCGACGTCGTGGTACGCGCCGTCCAGCAGAGTGGCCTTGATACCCACGAGCGGGTAGCCGGCGAGCACGCCGACCTGCAGGGCGTCCTGCACACCGGCGTCGACGCTCGGGATGTACTCCCGCGGGACGCGGCCACCGGTGACCTTGTTGTCGAACTCGTAGAGTTCGCCGGCGTCGCTCTGGAGCGGCTCGAAGGACATCTGGACCTTCGCGAACTGGCCCGAGCCACCGGTCTGCTTCTTGTGGGTGTAGTCGAGCTTGTCCACCTTGCGGCGGATCGTCTCGCGGTAGGCGACCTGCGGCTTGCCGACGTTCGCCTCGACGCGGAACTCGCGTCGCATGCGGTCCACCAGGATGTCCAGGTGGAGCTCGCCCATGCCGCCGATCTCGGTCTGGCCGGTGTCCTCGTTGAGGGATACGGTGAACGTCGGGTCCTCGGCCGAGAGCTTCTGGATGGCCGTGGAGAGCTTCTCCTGGTCACCCTTCGTCTTCGGCTCGATCGCCACGAAGATGACCGGGTCCGGGAAGGACATCGACTCGAGCACGATCGGCGCGTCCAGGGCCGCCAAGGTGTCACCGGTGGTGGTGTCCTTGAGCCCGATCGCGGCGTAGATGTGGCCGGCGTGGGCCTCGTCGACCGGGTTCTCCTTGTTGGCGTGCATCTGGAACAGCTTCCCGATGCGCTCCTTGCGGCCCTTGGTCGTGTTCATGACCTGGTCGCCGGGGTGGGCGAGACCGGAGTACACGCGGATGAACGTCAGGGTCCCGAAGAAGGGGTGCGACGCGATCTTGAACGCGAGCGCGGAGAACGGCTCGGACTCGGACGGCGCGCGGGTCAGTTCGACCGACTCGTCCTTCGGGTCGTGGCCGATCATGGGGGGCACGTCGATCGGGGACGGCAGGTAGTCGATGACCGCGTCGAGCATCGGCTGCACACCACGGTTCTTGAAGGCGGAGCCACAGAACACCGGGTAGGCCTCGGAGTTGATCGTCATCTTGCGGATGCCGGCCTTGAGCTCGGGGACGGTGAACTCCTCACCCTCCAGGAACTTCTCCATGAGCTCGTCGGACGCCTCGGCGACGTCCTCGACCAGCTGGGCGCGGTACTGCTGGGCGCGCTCGAGCAGGTCGGCGGGGATCTCCTGCGTCTCGTACGCGGCGCCCATCGTCACGTCGCCCTTGGAGTCACCGGGCCACACGAAGGCCTTCATGGTGACCAGGTCGACGACACCGACGAACTCGCTCTCGGACCCGATCGGCAGCTGCATGACCAGCGGCTTGGCGCCGAGTCGCTTCACGATGGTCTCGACCGTGTAGTAGAAGTCCGCACCGAGCTTGTCCATCTTGTTGACGAAGCAGATGCGCGGCACGACGTACTTGTCGGCCTGACGCCACACCGTCTCGGACTGCGGCTCGACACCTTCCTTACCGTCGAACACGGCAACGGCACCGTCGAGGACGCGCAGCGAACGCTCAACCTCGACCGTGAAGTCCACGTGACCCGGGGTGTCGATGATGTTGATCTGGTTGCCGTCCCAGAAGGAGGTGACCGCGGCGGAGGTGATGGTGATGCCGCGTTCCTTCTCCTGCTCCATCCAGTCGGTGGTCGACGCGCCATCGTGCGTCTCACCGAGCTTGTGGTTGACCCCCGTGTAGAACAGGATGCGTTCCGTGGTGGTGGTCTTGCCGGCATCGATGTGGGCCATGATGCCGATGTTGCGGACCTTGGTGAGGTCGGTCAGCACGTCGAGTGCCACAGTTGCTCTCTTCTGGTCGATACGAGCGTGATCAGGTGGGTCATGGCACCGGTGGTGCCGGTGCCATGACCGGTTCGACTACCAGCGGTAGTGCGCGAAGGCCTTGTTCGACTCGGCCATCTTGTGGGTGTCCTCGCGGCGCTTGACCGCGGCACCGAGGCCGTTCGAGGCGTCGAGGATCTCGTTCATGAGACGCTCGGTCATCGTCTTCTCGCGGCGGGCGCGGGCGTAGTCCACGAGCCAGCGCAGGGCCAGCGTGGTCTGACGCGAGGCGCGGACCTCGATCGGCACCTGGTAGGTGGCGCCACCGACGCGGCGGGACCGGACCTCAAGGGTCGGGCGGACGTTCTCCAGCGCGCGCTTGAGCACGACGGCCGGGTCGGACTGAGTCTTCTCACGGACGCCCTCCAGGGCGCCGTAGACGATCCGCTCAGCGGTGGACTTCTTGCCGTCCATGAGCACCCGGTTCACGAGCTGGGTGACCGTCGGCGAACCGTAGACGGGATCGATCGCGAGCGGCCGCTTCGGGGCCGGACCCTTACGAGGCATTACTTCTTCTCCTTCTTCGCGCCGTAACGGCTGCGAGCCTGCTGACGGCCGCGAACGCCCTGGGTGTCGAGTGCGCCACGCACGATCTTGTAACGAACACCCGGGAGGTCCTTCACACGGCCACCGCGCACGAGCACGATGGAGTGCTCCTGCAGGTTGTGACCGACGCCGGGGATGTACGCCGTGACCTCGATCTGGCTGGACAGTTTGACGCGGGCCACCTTGCGCAGAGCCGAGTTCGGCTTCTTCGGGGTCGTCGTGTACACGCGGGTGCACACACCGCGACGCTGCGGGCTGCCCTTGAGGGCAGGCGTCTTGGACTTGCTCACTTTGGCGTGGCGACCCTTGCGGACCAGCTGCTGAATGGTGGGCACTACATCTCCGTCTCGAAAGGCTGACTGCTCATGGTGATCGGGGTGCGATCAGGACCGGAACACTGCTGGCGCCCGGCGTATTCCACCCCGACGTGACCCCCGCGCTCGGGCGTGTCGTCCCCCTGCTCTTCACGCACACTGCGCCCATCACGGGTGTTGTGGTGGTCGGTGTGCGTGCCGGACGGGGGTGACCCACCGCACGCTCATCCTTGTCCGAGCCCGTTTCGGGGCGACGACCAGGTAACAGCGCGCACGCGAGAGCCCGACAGAGCGGGCACTGCCGACCAGAGTACTCTCCGCGCGTCGGAAGCGTCAAAGCCGAGGGGCACGGTGTGGTGCGAAACACTCCCCTGTGCCGGGCTGGACCGAGCCGGTGAAGTTCCCACCCAACCGTAGCGCCGATCCGGTCGTCGTGGTGGGACCCGGATTCGAGGAGTCCACGATCCGGACGCACACTACGCTCGATGCAGGTGGGTGAGCCGCTCCCGGACGGTGGGTGAACAGGAGAGTCGACGATGACGACACACGGTGATCAGGACGCCGTCGTCGGGTCTGCGCCCGTCACCGTCGGCGACGTTGCGCAGGACCCGTCCGCTTCTGGTGCCGGCACGACCGGCCGGAGCACTCGCCCGGTCCGTTACGCGGTCGGGATGTTCGGGACGTCGATCCCGATCAACATGTTCACGGCCTTCATGGCGTTCTTCTACATCGACGAGCTCGGCATGGACGGCCGGGCCTACGCGGCGGTCATGGCCGTGTACGCGGTCATCGACGCGATCGACAACCCCGTGTACGGCTACCTCTCCGACCGGACCCGGACCCGGTGGGGACGCCGGCGTCCGTGGATGATCGTGGCCGCGCCGGTCCTGGCGATCTCCTTCATCCTGTTCTTCTCCCCGCCCACCGGCCTCGAGGGCGCCACCCTCATCGTCTGGTTCGCCGTGTTCACCGTGCTGACCGGCACGTCCGACTCCCTCGTGAACGCGAACTACGGCGCCCTGCTGCCGGAGCTGTTCCGGAACGAGCGGCGGCGCGCCGTCGCGAACTCCCTGCGGCAGGGCTTCCAGCTGGTCGCGATGATCATCTCCGTGGCGCTGACGCCCATGATCACCGACGCGATCGGCTACTCCCGGACCGCCATGATCTTCGGGGCCGTCGCCGCCGCCGTGATCATCTACTGCGCGCTCGGCGCCCGCGAGGATCCGCGCGCACTATCCGCCGACCAGCCGCGGTTGCTCGACTCGCTCCGGGTGATCGTGACGAACCGGAAGTTCTGGCTGATCGCCCTCACCAGCGGGCTCTATTCGGCAGGCATGGCACTCGTGATCGCGGCGGTCGCGTTCTTCGTCAAGTACACGCTGGAGCTACCCGGCACCAGCGCGACCTACCTGCTCGCCACCGTCATCGGGATCTCCGCGCTGTGCCTCGTGCTCTGGACCCGGCTGGTGAGGCGGTGGGGGCCGGAGCCGATCTGGCGGATCGCGCTGATCGTGTTGGCGCTCGCCCTGGCGTCCATGTCCCTGGCGAACTCCCTGGCGACCGCGATCGCCTGCGGCGCCCTGGTGGGCCTGGGCTACAGCGGGGTGATGGCCACGATGGACCTCATCGTGGCCCGTCTTCTGGACGAGGACACCGCCCGCACGGGGGTGCGCCGCGAGGGCATGTTCCTGTCCGCATTCGGCTTCTTCAACCGGCTGAACGCGTTCGTGAAGTCCCTCGGCTTCCTCGCCGTGGCGGCATTGTTCGGGTTCCACAGCGGTGATGACACCGGCACCCGTCCCGACGAGGCCGCCCGGTTCCTGCTGTCCACGTTCCCGTTCATCCTGGTCGCCTGCGCGGCGATCCTGTCGCGCTTCGTCCGCTTCGATCGCGGAGCGGCAGCGGAGATCCTCCCGTCGGTCACCGTTGGCGACCCAGCAGGCGGCGCCGGTGACGAGGTCGCCGAGGCGGCGGCGATCCACCGCCCCGGCACCGACGCGCCGGGGACCGACGACGCCGGCCCGCCCGGGCCGCCCGGCCGGGCGGACGACGTGCCTCGACCACGACCATGACCACGTCCGTCATCATCACCGCCGACGATCTCGGCCTCTCCCCCGGCGTCAACCGCGCCGTCGCCGCCCTGGCCCGCGCCGGGGCCGTGACCGCCACGTCCCTGCTCGTCGGGCGGCCACACGCCGAGGCGGCCCTCGAGCTCGACCTGCCGATCGCCGTCGGGCTCCACGTGGAACTCGACCCGGCCCGGCTCGCCACCGCGAGCCACGACGAGATCGAGACCGCCATCGAGGACCAGGTGGCCTGGATGCGGACTCGAGGCGCCGTGCCCACGCACCTGGACCTGCACACCGGAGCGCTGTACGGCCTCGGCCCGGCGTCCACCCGGCCGGGCGGGGTGCTCGTGGAGGCGATCGCCGTGGCCGCCCGACACCGCCTGCCGCTTCGGCTGCCCAGGCGAACGCCCGACGGCGCCGGCGTGGCCGAGGCGCATCGGCTCGCCGTCGCACTGGCTGACGACTCCGGCGTCCGCCTCCCGGAGACGATCCGTACCGATCCGCGGCCGACCGCAGCGATCGACGGCCCGGACGACACGGCCCGCTACTACGCCGACCTGACGGCCACCCTCCCGGCCGGGGTCAGCGAGATCTTCCTGCACCCGGCGGATGTGGCCACCGACGAGCTCGGTGCGAAGCGCGTCTGGGAGTACCAGTTGCTGCGCGGCCGCGCCCTGCTCACGGCCCTCGCGGACACGGGCGTCACGGCGACCGATTGGGCGAGGATCTGAGCTGCGCCAGGACGCGCTCCGTGTCTGCGGGCGTGCCCAGGAGCAGGACCGGCGGCACACCCGGGTCCGCGGCCCACGCGCGCATCCTCCTACGCTTGCTCCGCCACGACTGGAAGTGCCAGCGGATGATGGAGTCACTCGACAGCGCGTTGCGGAGGGTTTCGACATTGCCGTTGCACAGTGGCGCCTTGGTGACGATGTTGCGGTAGGTGCGCCGCACCAGCCGGGTCAGGGAGACGAGCCGCGGGTAGTCCAGTGCGACGATCACGTCCGCGCGGCGGAAGATGGTGTCCAGGTGCCGGGCGTACGCGGTATCGACCACCCACCGCCGGCCGCTCAGGGTCGAGGCGATGTACTCCTCGAACTGCTCCGGTGGCGCCGGCACCCAGCCGGGCTCCCAGTAGTGCTCGTCCACCAGGGTGACGGGCAGGCCGAGCTCCGCCCCGAGGTGCTGCGCCAGGGTGGACTTCCCCGACCCGGTCACGCCGTAGCAGAGCACCCGGCGGGCACGACGCAGATCCGCCACGCTCCCCCGGCCCATCCCGCGATGATAGCCCGCCGGGCACCGGTCACCATTGACTCCCATCCGAGCGGCGAGTAAGTTCTCGCTCTTGTGTCCGCCCTCGCCGTGTATGCCGGTCTCGGCTGGCGGCGATGGTCCGCGTACCGCACCGCGGCCGCCGCGGGCGCATTCACGAACACGGTCTTCGGCCTCATCAAGGCGGCGATCACGATGGGGGCGATCGGGGCCGCCGGCGGGATGCTGGCCGGTTACGACGCTCTCACGGGGGCCACCTACGCCTGGCTCGCCCAGGCACTCATCGGTCCGGTGAACGTCTTCACCTGGTCCGAGCTCGCGGAGCGGATCCGGTCCGGGGACATCGCGATCGACCTGGCCCGCCCGATCGATCCGCAGGCCGGCTACCTGGCCGCGGACCTGGGCCGGGCCGCGTTCCAGCTCGTCCCCCGCGCCGCCCCACCGCTGGTGGTCGGCGCACTCGTGACCGGGCTGGCCCTGCCCGCTGAGCTCCTGCCCTATCTGCTCGGCCTGGTCTCGGTGACGCTCGCCGTCGTGGTCTCGTTCGCCTGCCGGTGGCTGGTCAACCTGGCGGCCTTCTGGCTGCTGGACCTCCGGGGCGTCATGACGCTCTACCTCGTCGCATCGAACCTCCTGTGCGGTCTCGTGGTGCCCGTGCACTGGTTCCCGCCCTGGCTCGCAACGGTGGCGGCGTGGACGCCGTTCCCGGCGATGCTGCAGCACCCGATCGACATCATCATGGGGCGCGCGGCGGGACCGGAGGCGTTGGTGCTGCTCGGCGAGCAGGTCGCGTGGGCGATCGGCCTGCTCGTGGTCGGGCGCGCGGTGTTCGAGATCGGGGCGCGGAAGGTGGTGGTGCAGGGTGGGTGAGGTCCTCGCGCCCTACCGGGCCCTGCTCGCTTCCCGGCTGCGCTCCCAACTGGCCTACCGGCGCTCGTTCGTCCTGGACCTCATCGGTGCGGTCGGTATCGGTGTGCTCGAGCTCGCCGAGGTGCTCGTGATCTTCTCCTCGATCACCGTCCTGGGCGAGCTCGACCTGGCCGGGGCACTGCTGCTGTTCGCCTTCGCCGGGATCGGCTTCTCGCTCGCGGACATGGCGGTCGGGCATGTGGACTCGCTACCGCGGTACCTCCGCTCGGGCACCCTGGACGCGTTCCTGCTGCGTCCGCTGCCGGTCCTGGCCCAGCTGATCACCAGCGACCTGCAGCTTCGTCGCTTGGGCCGCACAGCGGTCGCTGCGGTGGTGCTGGTGATCGCGCTGTCGATGAACACGATCGCGTGGACGCCGGCACTCGTGGTCCTGGCCGTCCTGACGCCGTTGTTCAGCGCGATCATCTTCGCGGCGCTGTTCGTGTGCGCGGCCGGGGTGCAGTTCTGGCTCGTGGAGGGCGGCGAGTTCGCGAACGCGTTCACCTACGGCGGCTCGTACGCGGCGTCCTACCCCACCTCGATCTTCAGTCTGCCGATGCGCGTGCTGTTCACGTTCGTGGTCCCGGCCGCGTTCACCGCGTACCTGCCCACCCTCGTGCTCCTCGGCCACGCCGGACCGGCGTGGACACCGGCGGTCCTGGGGTGGTTCGCGCCGGTCGCGGCCGCCGGCATCTGGACCGTCGCCCTGCTCGGTTGGCGGGCGGGCCTACGTCACTACACAGGAGCGGGGTCATGACCGAACCGATCATCAGCGCCACCGGCCTCGGCCGGGACTTCGTGATCCGGACCGGTCGCGGACTGCGCCGCAGGCGCAGCATCACCCGCGCCGTCGCCGACCTGGACTTCACGATCGAGGCAGGGGCCGCCGTCGGGTACATCGGCGCCAACGGCGCCGGGAAGTCCACCACCATCAAGATGCTCACCGGCATCCTGGTACCGACCGCCGGTCGCGTGCACACCTGCGGGCTGGACCCGCACCGCCACCGGCGCGAGCTTGCGCGGCGGATCGGGGTGGTGTTCGGGCAACGGTCCCAGCTGTGGTGGGACCTGCCGCTCGCCGAGTCCTATCGCGCTCTGGCGGCGATCCACCGGCTCGGCCCGGACACGCTGCGGACCCGGCGGGGCACCCTGGTCGAACGCCTCGACCTCGGTGAGTTCCTCGAGACGCCGGTGCGTCAGTTGAGCCTCGGACAGCGCATCCGGGGTGAGATCGCGGCGGCACTGCTGCACTCCCCCGAACTGCTCATCCTGGACGAGCCGACCATCGGTCTCGACGTGCTGAGCAAGGAACGCTTGCGCCAGTTCCTGCTCGAGGAGCGGGCCGCCGGGGACACGACGCTGCTCCTGACCACGCACGACATGGACGACGTGCAGCGCCTGACCGACCGCATCATCGTGGTCGACCACGGCCGGATGGCCTACGACGGCACCCTGCCCGGCCTCGTGGAGCGGGTCGGCGCCGACCGCGTGATCGTCGTCGACCTCGAGGAGACCACGGCGCCGCTGGCGGACGTCGCCGGCACCAGGCTCCTCGGCGTCGAGGCGGACGGGCTCCGTCAGCGGCTCGCCTTCACCCCAGGATCGACCACGGCGGCCGCGGTCCTGGCACACGTGTCGGCACGTGCCGAGGTGCGCGACCTCACGATCGAGGAGCCGGACATCGAGGACGTGGTCCGGCGGCTGTACGCGAGCGGGACCTAGCCGTACCGCCGAGCGCCGGCGAGGCCCGTCGCACCGGATCGGGCGCCGCTGCGGCCGGGGAGGACTGACTGCGGGCGAGAGGGTCAGGCCGCAACCTTCTCGCGCACGGCCGCGATGATCTGGTCGTAGAGGCCGCGCACCTCGTCGGCCGGGGCCGCCTCGAGGATGTCGCCCTCCGGGGTCAGATCCTGGCCGAAGCTGAGACCCGGGCCGTCGAGACGGAGCGCCTTGACGCGGTCGAGGACCTCGCCGAACTGGCGGGCGGACCCGGCGGCGGCGCCCCAGCCGTAGCCGATGATGCCGATCGGTAGGTCGCTCCACTCGGCATGGAGGGTGTCGATGGCGTTCTTCACGACGGCCGGGTATCCGGCGTTGTACTCGGGCAGGGTGACGATGAGCGCGTCGTAGGCGCGCACCCGCTCCGACCACGCCAGGGTGCTGGCCTGGGTGTAGTTGCCGGCGGACGGGAGTTCGGGCTCCGCGAGGAAGGGCAGGGCCACCTCGGCAAGGTCGATGATGTCGATCTCGGTGTCGTTCGGCGCCTGGGCGCCGACCCACTGGGCGACCTTGGTGCCGATCCGGGTCGGACGGGAGGAGCTGACGACGATGCCGATCTTGTGAGAAGTCATGCACCTCTCAATAGGTGAACTTTCAATAACATTCCCCTCTTCGCCAGATGTGACTGGCCTCACCGCGACCACGCACCGCGTCCGCCCGGGCCGGCGGCCACCGATCCGGTGCCGGACACACGAATGGTCCGGCACCCCTCGCGGGATGCCGGACCATTCAGTGGTCGATCAGGTCGTGCGACTCAGCGGAAGTCCGCCTCGAAGCCGCGGCCCAGGTCGAGCTCCTCGAGCGCGATCGCCTCGCCGGAGCCCTCGGAGACCGGCGTGTAGTCGATCTCGTCGTAGCCGAAGCTCGGGTAGATCTCGGCCTTCGCGGCCTCGGTCGGCTCGACGCGCACGTTGCGGTAGCGCGGCAGGCCGGTCCCGGCCGGGATGAGCTTACCGAGGATGACGTTCTCCTTCAGACCCAGCAGGGAGTCCGAGCGTCCGCTCATCGCGGCCTCGGTCAGCACCTTCGTGGTCTCCTGGAAGGACGCCGCGGACAGCCACGACTCGGTCGCCAGCGAGGCCTTCGTGATCCCCATCAGCTCGGGTCGACCCGAAGCCGGCTGGGCACCCTCGGAGACGACCCGACGGTTCTCGTCCTCGAACCGCGAACGCTCGGCCAGCTCACCCGGCAACAGCCGGGACTCACCGGAGTCGAGCACCGTGACCCGACGCAGCATCTGCCGGACGATGACCTCGATGTGCTTGTCGTGGATGTCCACGCCCTGGGAGCGGTAGACCTCCTGGACCTCGTCCACGAGGTGCTTCTGCACCGCGCGCGGACCGAGGATCCGCAGCACCTTCTTCGGGTCAACCGCACCGGCGACCAGCTGCTGGCCGACGGCGACGTGGTCGCCATCGTGCACCAGGAGCCGCGACCGCTTGGTGACCGGGTAGGCGATCTCCTCGCTGCCGTCGTCGGGCGTGATCACCAGGCGACGCGAGCGCTCGCTCTCGTCGATGGCGATGCGGCCGGCGATCTCCGCGATCGGGGCCTCACCCTTGGGGGTGCGGGCCTCGAACAGCTCGGTCACACGGGGCAGACCCTGCGTGATGTCCTCGGCGCTCGCCACACCACCGGTGTGGAAGGTCCGCATCGTCAGCTGGGTGCCGGGCTCACCGATGGACTGGGCCGCGATGATGCCGACGGCCTCACCGATGTCGACCAGCTTGCCGGTGGCCAGCGAGCGGCCGTAGCACTTGGCGCAGGTACCGACGCGGGACTCACACGTGAGCACCGACCGGACCTTGAGCTGCTCCACGCCGGCCTCGATGAGCTTGTCGAGGAGCACGTCCCCGACGTCGTCACCACCCTCGCCGAGCACCTCGCCGTCGGGCGACGAGACCGAACCCGCGAGGCTGCGTCCGTAGACGCTGGTCTCGACGGTGTCCGCGCGGCGCGCCTGCCCGCTGGGCGTGCGCTCCAGGATCGGCAGGGTCAGACCCCGCTCGGTCCCGCAGTCGTCCTCACGGATGATGACGTCCTGCGACACGTCCACGAGACGACGGGTCAGGTAGCCCGAGTCGGCCGTCCGCAGCGCGGTGTCGGCCAGACCCTTACGGGCACCGTGGGTGGCGATGAAGTACTCGACCACCGACAGACCCTCGCGGTAGTTGGACTTGATCGGCCGCGGGATGATCTCACCCTTCGGGTTGGCCACCAGGCCGCGCATACCGGCGATCTGACGCACCTGCATCCAGTTACCACGGGCACCCGAGCCGACCATCCGGTTCACCGGGTTGTTCTTCGAGAAGTTCGCCCGCATGGCTGCGGCGACCTCGTCGGTGGCCTGGTTCCAGATCTCCACGAGCTCCTGACGACGCTCGTCGTCGGTGAGCAGACCGCGGTCGTACTGGCCCTGGACCTTGGCGGCCTTCGCCTCGTAGCCCTCGAGGATCTGCGCCTTGTTCGACGGTGTCGCGACGTCGGAGATCGAGATGGTCACGCCCGAGCGGGTCGCCCACTTGAAGCCGGCCTCCTTGAGCGCGTCCAGGCTGGCCGCGACGACCACCTTGGGGTAGCGCTCCGCGAGGTCGTTGACGATCCCGGACAGCACCTTCTTGTCCACGATCGTGTTGATGAACGGGTAGTCCACCGGCAGGGCCTCGTTGAACAGGGACCGGCCGAGCGTGGTCTCGAACAGGATCGCGTCGCCCTCGGAGTAGCCCTCCGGCGCCTCCCAGCCCTCCGGCGGGACCAAGTCGGTCAGCCGCAGGGTGATCTTCGCGTTCAGGTCGAGCTCGCCCGCGTCGAAGGCCATGAAGGCCTCCGCCGGGGAGGTGAAGGCACGGCCCTCGCCGAGCGCATCCTCACGGTCCGACGTCAGGTGGAACAGACCGATGATCATGTCCTGCGAGGGCATGGTCACCGGACGACCGTCCGACGGCTTGAGGATGTTGTTGCTCGAGAGCATCAGGATGCGGGCCTCGGCCTGCGCTTCCGAGGAGAGCGGCAGGTGGACGGCCATCTGGTCACCGTCGAAGTCGGCGTTGAACGCACCACACACCAACGGGTGCAGGTGGATCGCCTTACCCTCGACCAGCTGTGGCTCGAAGGCCTGGATGCCCAGTCGGTGCAGCGTCGGTGCCCGGTTCAGCAGCACGGGGTGCTCGGTGATGACCTCTTCGAGCACGTCCCACACGACGGAGCGCGCGCGCTCCACCATGCGCTTGGCGCTCTTGATGTTCTGCGCGTGGTTGAGGTCCACGAGCCGCTTCATGACGAACGGCTTGAAGAGCTCGAGGGCCATCTGCTTGGGCAGCCCGCACTGGTGCAGCTTGAGCTGCGGGCCGACCACGATGACGCTTCGACCGGAGTAGTCGACGCGCTTGCCGAGCAGGTTCTGACGGAACCGGCCCTGCTTGCCCTTGAGCATGTCCGAGATCGACTTGAGCGGGCGGTTGCCCGGGCCGGTCACCGGACGACCACGGCGGCCGTTGTCGAACAGCGAGTCGACGGCCTCCTGGAGCATCCTCTTCTCGTTGTTGACGATGATCTCGGGTGCGCCGAGGTCCAGCAGTCGCTTCAACCGGTTGTTGCGGTTGATCACGCGGCGGTAGAGGTCGTTCAGGTCGCTGGTCGCGAACCGGCCACCGTCGAGCTGCACCATCGGACGCAGGTCCGGCGGGATCACCGGGATGCAGTCCAGCACCATGCCCAGCGGAGAGTTGTTCGTCGTCAGGAACGCGTTGACGACCTTCAGCCGCTTCAGGGCACGGGTCTTGCGCTGGCCCTTTCCGGTGCGGATCGTCTCGCGCAGCGAATCGGACTCCGCCTCGAGGTCGAAGGTCTCCAGGCGCTTCTGGATCGCGCCGGCACCCATCGAACCCTCGAAGTAGTTGCCGTAGCGGTCCTGCAGCTGGCGGTACAGCATCTCGTCGCCCTCGAGGTCGGCGACCTTGAGGTTCTTGAACCGGTCCCAGACCTGCTCGAGGCGGTCCAGCTCGTTGTCCGCACGCTTGCGGATCTGAGCCATCTCGCGCTCGGCGGAGTCCTTGACCTTACGGCGCGCGTCGGCCTTGGCACCCTCGGCCTCGAGCTCGGCCAGGTCGGCCTCGAGGCGCTCGCTGCGGTTGGCGACGTCGAGGTCGCGACGCTTCGAGATGTCGGCCTTCTCCAGGTCGATCTCGTTCTGCAGACTCGGCAGGTCCTCGTGACGGCCATCGGTGTCGACCGAGGTGATCATGTAGGCCGCGAAGTAGATGACCTTCTCGAGGTCCTTCGGCGCCAGGTCGAGCAGGTAGCCCAGACGGGACGGAACACCCTTGAAGTACCAGATGTGCGTGACCGGGGCGGCGAGCTCGATGTGGCCCATCCGCTCGCGTCGGACCTTGGAGCGGGTCACCTCGACGCCGCAGCGCTCACAGATGATGCCCTTGAAGCGCACGCGCTTGTACTTGCCGCAGTAGCACTCCCAGTCCCGGGTGGGGCCGAAGATCTTCTCGCAGAAGAGGCCGTCCTTCTCGGGCTTCAGGGTGCGGTAATTGATGGTCTCCGGCTTCTTGACCTCACCGTGCGACCAGGCGCGGACCTCGTCCGCGGTCGCGAGACCGATACGTAGCTCGTCGAAGACGTTGACGTCGAGCAATTTTCCTACTTCCTTCGGTGAAACACCGTGTGGAACCAATCAGGATGAGGGGGGCGTCAGCGGGGGGGGGGCGGGGGGCCCCCCCCCGGCCCGGGGGGCGCGAGAGCTACTTCCTGCGGTTAAACCCCGGGTGGAACAAATCTGGTTGTGGGGGGCGTCTGGGGTCGGGTCACGTGGACCCGACCGCTGACGGGGCCGCTCAGATCTCTTCGACGCTGCTCGCGTCGGGACGACGGGAGAGGTCGATACCGAGCTCCTCAGCGGCCCGGTACACCTCCTCGTCGGTGTCACGCATCTCGATCGAGGTCCCGTCGGAGTTGAGCACCTCGACGTTCAGGCACAGCGACTGCATCTCCTTGATGAGCACCTTGAAGGACTCGGGGATGCCCGGCTCGGGGATGTTCTCGCCCTTGACGATGGCCTCGTAGACCTTCACGCGGCCGGGGACATCGTCGGACTTGATGGTGAGCAGCTCCTGCAGCGCGTAGGCGGCGCCGTAGGCCTCAAGGGCCCACACCTCCATCTCGCCGAACCGCTGACCACCGAACTGCGCCTTACCACCCAGCGGCTGCTGCGTGATCATCGAGTACGGACCCGTCGAACGCGCGTGGATCTTGTCGTCCACCAAGTGGTGCAGCTTCAGGATGTACATGTAGCCGACAGCGATCGGCTCCGGGAACGGCTCGCCGGAGCGGCCGTCGAACAGCCGCGCCTTGCCGGACGCATCCACGAGCCGGTCCCCGTCCCGGGTGGGGGTCGTGGAGTCCAACAGGCCCGTCAACTCGTCCTCGTGCAGACCGTCGAACACCGGCGACGCCACGGGGGTTCCGGGTGCGCCCTTGAGCGCCTCCGGGGCGAGGTTCTTCGCCCACGCCGGGACCTTCCCGTTCTTGGCATCCTCGATGCCGGCCTCCCAGCCCTGCTTCGCGACCCACCCGAGGTGGGTCTCGAGGACCTGGCCGACGTTCATCCGGCCGGGCACGCCGAGCGGGTTCAGGATGATGTCCACAGGGGTGCCGTCCTCAAGGAACGGCATGTCCTCGATGGGCAGGATCTTTGAGATGACACCCTTGTTGCCGTGGCGGCCGGCGAGCTTGTCGCCGTCGGTGATCTTGCGTCGCTGCGCGATGTAGACACGCACCAGCTGGTTCACACCCGGGGGCAGCTCGTCGCCGTCCTCGCGGTTGAACTCACGCACCTCGATCACCGTGCCGGACTCACCGTGGGGCACCTTCAGCGAGGTGTCGCGCACTTCACGCGCCTTCTCACCGAAGATGGCGCGCAGCAGGCGCTCCTCCGGAGTCAGCTCGGTCTCACCCTTCGGCGTGACCTTGCCGACCAGCACGTCACCGGCGCCGACCTCGGCACCGATACGGATGATGCCGCGCTCGTCGAGGTCCGCGAGGACCTCGTCGGAGACGTTCGGGATGTCCCGGGTGATCTCCTCCGGCCCCAGCTTCGTGTCGCGGGCGTCGACCTCGTGCTCCTCGATGTGGATCGAGGAGAGGACGTCGTCCTGGACCAGGCGCTGGGAGAGGATGATCGCGTCCTCGTAGTTGTGACCCTCCCACGACATGAACGCGACCAGCAGGTTGCGCCCGAGTGCGAGTTCACCCTCATCCGTGGCCGGGCCGTCCGCGAGCACCGAACCGACCTCGACCCGGGCTCCCTCTTCGACCAGCACACGCTGGTTGTAGGAGGTGCCCTGGTTGGAGCGACGGAACTTGGCCACCCGGTAGGTGAACGTGGAGGCGTCGTCCTGGGCCACGACGATCGCGTCCGCGGAGACCTCCTGCACGACACCCGGCTTGGTGGCCACGATCACGTCACCGGCGTCGACCGCCGCACGGCGCTCCATACCGGTACCCACGAGCGGGGCCTCGCTGCGGACCAGCGGCACGGCCTGGCGCTGCATGTTCGCACCCATGAGGGCACGGTTCGCGTCGTCGTGCTCGAGGAACGGGATCATCGCGGTGGCGACGGAGACCATCTGACGCGCGGAGACGTCCATGTAGTCCACGTTCTCCGCTGCGATGTCCAACGTGTCCCCGCCGCGGACCCGGACCAGCACGTCGGACTCGGCGAAGTGGCCGTCCTCGGTGAGTGGGGCGTTGGCCTGCGCGATGACGTACCGGTCCTCGTCATCGGCGGTGAGGTAGTCCACATCGTCGGTGACGCGACCCTTGATGACCTTGCGGTACGGGGTCTCGACGAAACCGAACGGGTTGATGCGGGCGTACGTCGCCAGCGAACCGATCAGACCGATGTTCGGACCCTCAGGGGTCTCGATCGGGCACATCCGGCCGTAGTGCGACGGGTGAACGTCACGGACCTCCATGCCGGCGCGGTCACGGGACAGACCACCCGGGCCGAGCGCGGACAGGCGACGCTTGTGCGTCAGACCCGCGAGCGGGTTGTTCTGGTCCATGAACTGCGACAGCTGGCTGGTCCCGAAGAACTCCTTGATGGAGGCCACCACGGGACGGATGTTGATCAGGGTCTGCGGCGTGATCGCCTCGACGTCCTGAGTCGTCATCCGCTCGCGGACCACGCGCTCCATCCGGGACAGCCCGGTACGCACCTGGTTCTGGATCAGCTCACCGACGGCGCGGATGCGACGGTTGCCGAAGTGGTCGATGTCGTCGGTCTCGACGCGAACGGCCACCTCCTTGCCGTCCTTCAGGCCGGGGATCTCGGCCTCGCCCTTGTGCAGGGCGGCGAGGTACTTGATCGTGCCGACGATGTCATCGCGGGAGAGGACCGAGTCGTCGATCGCAGCATCGACGCCGAGCTTCTTGTTCACCTTGTAGCGGCCGACCTTCGCCAGGTCGTAGCGCTTGGCGTTGAAGTAGAAGTTGTCGAGGAGCGCCGTGCCGGCCTCGACCGTGGGCGGCTCGCCCGGGCGAATCTTGCGGTAGATGTCGAGGAGCGCCTCGTCCTGCGTGTGGACACTGTCCTTCTCGAGCGTCTCCAGCACGGACGGGTACTCGGCGAACGACTCGCGGATCTCGCTCTCGGTCATGCCGAGGGCCTTGAGGAAGACCGTGACCGACTGCTTCCGCTTCCGGTCGACGCGGACGCCGACTGCGTCACGCTTGTCGATCTCGAACTCGAGCCACGCGCCACGGGACGGGATCACCTTGGTGGTGAAGATGTCCTTGTCGGACGTCTTGTCCGGGGTGCGCTCGAAGTACACACCGGGCGAACGGACGAGCTGGGAGACGACGACCCGCTCGGTACCGTTGATGATGAACGTGCCGCGCTCGGTCATCAGCGGGAACTCGCCCATGAAGACCGTCTGCGACTTGATCTCGCCGGTCGTGTAGTTGACGAACTCCGCCGTGACGAACAGCGGCGCGGAGTAGGTGAAGTCCTTCTCCTTGCATTCGTCGGCGGTGTACTTCGGCGGCTCGAACCGGTGGTCCCGGAACGACAGCGACATCGTCGCCCCGAAGTCCTCGATCGGCGAGATCTCCTCGAAGATCTCCTCGAGACCGGAGGTCATGGTGACGTCGTTGTTGCCCGAGTCGACGGCAGCCTGAACCCGCGCCTGCCAGTCCTCGTTACCGAGCAGCCAGTCGAAGCTGTCGGTCTGCAGCCCGAGAAGGTCGGGTGCCTGGAGAGGCTCGTGGATCTTTGCGAAGGAGACCCGGCGAGAGGCGGTACGTTGGGCGATGGCGTCGGTGGTCGGAGCAGAAGGGGTGCGCGAGGCAGCCAAGAGGGGTCCTTCCCTACGAATTGTGTGCACGCGCGCCGGACCACCCCAAACAAACCCCGCCCGAACTTCGCCCGGGCCAGACATCGCGCACGCGGACGTGTGTGATGGACCCGGTTCGGGAAGCGTGTGCTGGGGGCAGAAGACAGCGCAAAGCGACAGCATAGCCACTTTGGCTACGTCTGTCCAGTGGCGACGAGGCCCGCACCGGAATCGGTGCGGGCCTCGTCATTGTGGCCTCGTTATTGGCGTGGCCGGGTAATGCCGGCGGGCTGCCCGGCTCCGAGCGCCCGGTGTCATCGCCTTGCGGCGTGAACCGGCGGAACTGACCACCCGCCGTCAGATCACTTGACGGTGACGGTGGCGCCGGCGCCTTCGAGGGTTTCCTTCGCCTTGTCGGCGACGTCCTTCGCCACGCCTTCGACGATCGCCTTGGGGGCGCTGTCAACGAGGTCCTTGGCCTCCTTCAGGCCGAGGCTCGTGAGGGCGCGCACCTCCTTGATGACCTGGATCTTCTTGTCGCCGACGGAGTCGAGGATGACGTCGAACTCGGTCTGCTCCTCGGCCTCGTCGTCGCCACCACCGGCGGCGGGGCCGGCGGCGACCGCAACGGCGGCCGGAGCGGCGGCGGTGACCTCGAAGGTCTCCTCGAACTGCTTCACGAACTCGGAGAGCTCGATCAGGGTGAGCTCCTTGAAAGCGTCAATGAGCTCGTCGGTGCTGAGCTTCGCCATGATGGCGTTCCTTCCTGTTGGTCCTGCTTGCGGAGAAGCAGTGTGTGGTTGGTCGAAGACCGGGCCTCAGGCCGCGGACTCCGTCGCCTGCTTCTCACGCAGGGCTTCGATGGTGCGCACCGCCTTGGCAGCGGGAGCGTTGAAGACGTAGGCCGCCTGGTGCAGCTTCGCCTTGAACGCGCCGGCCGCCTTGGCCAGGAGCACCTCGCGGGACTCGAGGTCCGCGAGCTTGGTGACGTCCGCGGACGTCAGGGCGCGCCCGTCGAGGACACCACCCTTGATAACCAGCTTGGGGTTCGCCTTGGCGAAGTCACGCAGGCTCTTCGCCGCCTCGACCGGATCACCGGAGATGAAGGCGATGGCCGACGGCCCGGTGAGCTCGCCATCGAACGCGTCGATGCCGGCTTCCTTGGCCGCAATGCCGGTGAGCGTGTTCTTCACCACGGCGAAGCTGGTGGTACCGCCGAGATCGGTGCGCAGCGCCTTGAGCTGGGCCACCGTGAGCCCGCGGTACTCGGTCAGCACAGCGGCCGTGGACTGGCGGAACTTCTCCGTCAGTTCGGCAACTGCTGCCGCCTTGTCAGGCCGTGCCATGGGCCCTCCTTCCGAGATGTGCCGCGAAGGTCGAGGGCGCACATACGGAAAGAACCCCGCGCAGATGCACGGGGTTCGGATTCGGAACGCTGACGCTCCGGCACTTGATCGAACTCGTCCACCTACGCTGGCTCCGCATCTGCGGACTTGGCCCCGTCGTGTGACGGGCGACCGGCGGTCTTGGGCAAGTTCCACTGTACACAGCCGCTGGTGCCTGACCAAATCCCAGGGCCTGTGTGATGTGCCACTGACCCGCCCCGGTCGTCCGGCGCCCCGAACGCAGTCGGTCCGGCCCCTCCGATGGAGGGACCGGACCGGGCGTGCGAGATGCTGCCGGGATCCGACCAGCGGATCAGGCGATCGGACTCAGGCGGTCTCTACCGCAAGCTTCGCCGGGTCGATCGCGATGCCGGGGCCCATGGTCGTGCTCAGCACGGCCTTGGTGATGTAGCGGCCCTTGGAGGACGCCGGCTTGAGGCGCATGACCTCTTCGAAGGCGGCCGTGTAGTTCGCCAGCAGCTTCTCCTGGTCGAACGAGACCTTGCCGATGATGAAGTGCAGGTTCCCGTGCTTGTCCACTCGGAAGTCGATCTTGCCGCCCTTGATGTCGGTCACGGCCTTGGCGACGTCCATGGTGACGGTTCCGGTCTTCGGGTTCGGCATCAGGCCACGGGGCCCGAGCACGCGGCCCAGACGACCGACCTTGCCCATCAGGTCCGGCGTGGCCACGGCCGCGTCGAAGTCGGTGTAGCCGCCGGCGACCTTCTCGATCAGGTCGTCGCCGCCGACCTCGTCGGCGCCGGCCGCGATGGCCTGCTCCGCGCGGTCACCGGTGGCGAACACCAGGACCCGGGCGGTCTTGCCGGTGCCGTGCGGGAGGTTCACGGTGCCGCGAACCATCTGGTCGGCCTTGCGGGGGTCGACGCCGAGCCGGAACACGACCTCGACGGTCGAGTCGAACTTCGTCGCGGCACCCTTGCGGGCGACCTCGATGGCCTCCGCCGGGGCATAGACGTGATCGGCCTGCACGAGTTCGGCGGCCTTGCGGTAATCCTTGCTGCGCGTAGTCATCTGCTTCTCCTTCATGTGAGCAGTCGTGGTGCGGGCCCGCGCGGGCCCTTCCACTGTGCGGTGCGCATGATGCTCACCGCGGGGGTGGATCAGGGACGGGTTCAGTCCTTGACGCTGATGCCCATGGAACGGGCGGTGCCGGCGATGATCAGCGACGCGGCGTCGAGATCGTTGGCGTTGAGGTCGTCGAACTTCGTCTGAGCGATCTCGCGGACCTGGTCCTTGGTCAGCGAACCGACCTTGGTGGTGTGCGGGGTGCCGGAGCCCTTGGCCACGCCGGCGGCCTTCTTGATGAGCTCCGCAGCCGGCGGCGTCTTCGTGATGAACGTGAACGAACGGTCCTCGTACACGGTGATCTCGACCGGGATCACGTTGCCGCGCTGCGACTCCGTGGCCGCGTTGTAGGCCTTGCAGAACTCCATGATGTTCACGCCGTGCTGACCGAGCGCGGGGCCGATCGGCGGCGCGGGGTTGGCTGCGCCGGCCTGGATCTGGAGCTTGATGAGGCCGGTGACCTTCTTCTTGGGGGGCATGCTCTACTGCTTCCTGTTGGTGGGCCGACGCCTTGGGCGATGACCCGGTTGCACGACCTTGCGGTCAGGACCCACCGTGGCGGGCCCCTGCTCGGGTGAGCGGGTCAGATCTTGGCGACCTGGTTGAACGACAGCTCGACGGGCGTCTCGCGGCCGAAGATCGAGACCAGCACCTTGAGCTTCTGGCCCTCGGCGTTGATCTCGGAGATGGTGGCCGGCAGCGTGTCGAACGGACCGTCGGTGACGGTGACCGACTCGCCGACAGTGAAGTCGACCTGCACGGCGGGGGTAGCGGCGGTGGCGCGTCCACCGGTCGTTGCCGGCGCCTTCTGCTCCACGGTCGTGGCGAGCATCGACATGACCTCGTCAAGACTCAGCGGGACCGGGGAGTGGGTGTGGCCCACGAAGCCGGTGACACCCGGAGTGTGCCGGACGGCGCCCCAGGACTCGTCGGTCAGATCCATCCGCACCAGCACGTAACTGGGGATCCGCACCCGGCGGACCACCTTGCGGACGGAGTTCTTGATCTCGACGACCTCCTCCATGGGCACCTCGACCTGGAAGATGTAGTCCTCCATGTTGAGGGACTGGATCCGGGACTCGAGGTTGACCTTCACACGGTTCTCGTAGCCGGCGTAGGAGTGGATCACGTACCAGTCACCGGGGAGCGAGCGCAGCTCGCGGCGGAACGCGACCAGGGGGTCCTCGTCCTCGACAGCGGCCTCGTCCTCGACGGCGGCCTCGTCAACTGCATCGGCCTCGTCCATTGCGTCGGCATCGCCGTCGGACACGGCCGAGTCCTCGGCGATGTCCGCGGAGTCCGCACCGTCGGCGGAGTCCACGCCCTCGGCGCCGACCTCCTCGACGACGTCGACCGTCTCGTCCACGTCGCGGGTCTCTTCAGACACGTCCTGACCTGCTTCCCTCGTCTTGTCCTGCTCGTTGATCCTGCATGCTTCGTCGAGATCGGAACCGTCCCGACCTCGCCATTGTCCCGCTTCGTACCGCCGACGCCATACCGGAGCCGTCCCGGAGTGGTCTCCGGGCAACCGGGGGGCCGTTGCGCTAGGCGCCGAACGCCCAGAGCACCAGCTTGCCGATCGCGAAGTCCAGCACACCGACGTATGCCATGACGATCAGCACGAACACCACGACAACGGCGATGAACGTCAGTAGTTCCGACCGGGTCGGGGTGACGACCTTCTTGAGTTCGGCGATGACCTGGCGGACGAAGAGCGCGATCCTCGCGAACACGTTCGGCCGGACCTCACGCTCGGCCTCCGCACGGCTGCGCGTCGCTCGGCCCTTGCCGGCACCTGCCGACGCGGCCACGGCCTTGCTCGAGGAGGAGCGAGCCGACGACTTCGACGACCCGGACCTGGTCGTCGTGCTCTCGGCGGAGTCCGATGCGGTGCGCTTGGACCGGCTGCCGCGGCTCGAGATGGCCGCGGACTGCTCGGTCGAGGCCTCGTCGGCGCTCGCATCGGCGTCCTCGGCAGGCACCTCGGCGTCACCCGCCTCGTCCAGCGATTCCTCGTCCGCGTCCGCCGAGCCGATGGCATCACCTGGGGTGACGCCCTCCGTGGGGTCGGTGACGTCGCCACGTTCGCCGCTGTCGGGTTCGCCCGACTCCGGGTTCGTGGGAGTGCTCACAGATATTCCCCAACTCGTTCGTGTGTGACGGATCGACCGGCGATCGACTGACTGTGCAGGGCAGGAGGGACTCGAACCCTCAACCGCCGGTTTTGGAGACCGGTGCGCTACCAATTGCGCCACTACCCTTTGCGATGAGTGCCGCCCGAACCGCGGACCACGACCCCTCGCGGGCGTGTTCCATCATGGCGGGCGTCAACCACCTCGGATGAGTGTACGGGAGTCCGCGCCATGGGTCGAACTCGTGTGCAGCGGCTCACTCCCCCTCCCGGAGCGCCCGCCTCGCGACTACGCGATAATCGACCGATGGCCACCCGTCGATTCCGTCTGCGCGCCTCGGTGCGTACCCGGGTCCTGGTCGCGCTCGTGCTGCTCACGACCGTCACGGTCGCCCTCGCCGGCACGACGGCCTACATCCTCGAGTCCCAACGCATCGACGACCGCATCGAAGCCGTCCTGAGGGATTCGGTGGCCGAGTTCACGAAACTCGCGCAGCAGGGCATCGACCCCGCCACCGGCGCGGCCTTCGCGAGCGCGGATGCCCTGCTGCGCACGGCCTTGAGCCGAATGGTGGTGCAGCCGAACGAGGCGATGTTCGGAATGCTGGGAACCGAGGTAGCACTCGAAGCCGGCGCCGGCCCGACGCAGCAGTGGCTGGACGAGGACCCTGAACTCGTCGCCGCGGTCGCCAGTTCAGCCAGCTTGGAGAGGTCTCGGTTCTGGCAGGTCACCACCGACGCGCGGAACTACTACGTGGCAGCCGTGCCGGTCACGCCGGAGCCGGGCGGCGTCCCCGGCGCGCTCGTGCTCGCCTGGAATCTCGACGCGGAGCACGCCGAACTGGGAACAACGTTCCGCACCTACGCCCTGGTGGCGCTCGGAGCCATCGTCTGGATGGCCATCATCGGCTGGTTCGTGGTCGGTAGCCTGCTCGAGCCGATCAAACTCCTGCGCACCACTGCCGGCGAGATCTCCAGCTCCAGCGACCTGTCCCGGCGGATCGCAGTGGTCGGCAACGACGACCTCGCCGTGCTGACCGAGACCGTGAACGGGATGCTGGCACGCCTTGAGGACGCGTTCGGATCCCAGCGTCAACTGCTCGACGACGTCGGCCACGAACTGCGCACGCCGCTCACCATCGTCCGTGGTCACCTCGAACTGATGGATCCCGCGGACCCCACGGACGCTGCGAGCACCAAGGAACTCGTCCTGGACGAGCTCGACCGGATGAACGGTCTGGTGGAGGACCTGGTCACGCTGGCGAAGGCCAGCCGACCCGACTTCGTCATCGCCGAGCCCACGGACATAGCGCTCCTCACCGACGAGGTCCTCACCAAGGCCCGCCCGCTGGGGGACCGACGCTGGGTCCTCGACGGACTGGCCGACGTCACCGCCGACGTCGACCCCCGCCGGATCACCCAGGCACTGCTCCAGCTCGTCCAGAATGCGGTGAAGTTCTCCGAACCGGGGTCCACGATCGCCCTGGGTAGCTCGGCGACGAGCACCGAGGTCCGGCTCTGGGTCCGCGACGAAGGCGCCGGGATCGCCGAGCAACACCTGGACAAGATCTTTGATCGGTTCGAGCGCGCCGGCAGCCCCGCCGAGGGCTCCGGTCTCGGACTGACCATCGTGCGCTCGATCGCCGTCGCGCACGGTGGCCGCGCCACGGTCGAGTCCAGGCTCGGTAACGGCACCACGGTGAGCATCTACCTGCCCCTCATGGCAGAGTCCGAGAAGGCCGACTCCGAGCCGACCGACTCCGAAGCCGCCGACGACCCGACCGAGACCACCTCCCCCGCCGGCGACGCGCCGAGCACCACCGCCCTGGAGCGCCGATGAGCCAGATCCTGATCGCTGAGGACGAGATCCGGATCTCGTCGTTCGTCGCGAAGGGGCTGCGATCCGCCGGGTACGCGCCGACCGCCGTCACCACCGGGCGGGAGGCGGTGGACCTCGCGAGCACCGGCGACTTCGATCTCATGATCCTCGACCTCGGGCTGCCCGACATGGACGGGTTCGCGGTGCTGCGCCAGGTCCGCGCGATGAACATCACCTTCCCGGTGATCATCCTGACCGCACGGAACTCGGTCACCGACACCGTGGCGGGCCTGGAGGGCGGCGCCGACGACTACATGGCCAAGCCGTTCCGGTTCGAGGAGCTCCTCGCCCGGGTCCGCCTTCGGCTGCGGTCGGAGGGCGGTGCCGCCGAGCCGACGACGCTCGTGCACGGCGACCTCTCCTTGGACCTGCGCACCCGTCGAGCCCGCGCCGGGGACACCGAGGTGGACCTCTCGGCACGCGAATTCACGCTGGCCGAGACGTTCCTGCGCAATCCGGGCCAGGTGTTGACCCGCGAGCAACTGCTGTCGCGGGTCTGGGGCTACGACTTCGATCCCGGCTCGAACGTCGTGGACGTGTACGTGCGCTACCTGCGCAAGAAGCTCGGCGCGGAGCGTTTCGAGACCGTGCGCGGGATGGGCTACCGGCTGCGCTGAGTCCCGCGGCGGGACCCGCGGCGCGGGAGCCAGCCGACAGCCGAGTGCCGTCGGTCAACGCGAGCCGGCCGATGGCGTCCGTGCCGTAGGGCGCACCACGCGGAGGGGCCCGACGGCGTCGGTGCCGATCACATCCATGCGGGAAGGCCCGACTGCGTGCGGGCCGCGTAGGCAAATGCCGAACGCCCGACGGCGTGGGTGCCGTCGGGCGTTCGCGGTTTCGGTCCAGCCGTGCGCCGGCGCGATGGCCGGCGCGCCGGGGTCAGTCGCCGGAGCCGGCCGACGGGGCGCTGGCCGCGCTGGCCGGGCTCTGCGCGGACACCGGGCTCGGCGCCGACGCGGGGCTCGCGACCGGGGACGGCGCGGACAC
>NZ_JAGSHT010000032.1 GCF_019947135.1 Occultella gossypii
TCACGCCGTCGGCATGGATGTACTGGTTCAGGGTGCGCCGGTTCGAGGTGCGCTGCTCGCCGAGCTCGCGCACGTTGCCCTCACCCGCGTGGACCAGGGTGGTCGGGTAGGTCGTGTGCGCGGGCGCGGAGAACCCGTAGAACCGGGCCGGTGTTGCGGTGTCGGACGACGCGAACGTGACGTGCTCGGCGCCCCGGCCCACGTACAGGCAGGCGCCGTGACCGACTTCGTACGCTGCGCCGTCGACCGTCACGGTGCCGGGGGCACCGACGTTCACGATGCCGATCTCGCGCCGGGAGAGGAAGTGCTCGGCGCGCAGCTCCGCCGGTGCGACCAGGCCGATCGGCCGGTCCGTGGGCATCGCACCGACCAGGACCACGCGGTCGTGGTGGGAGTACGTCACGCTCACCTCCCCCGGCTGGAAGAGGTTCTCGACGAGGAACCGGCCGCGGAGCGCGTCGGTGTCCATCGAACCGATCTCGGAGGGGGAGGTGGCGTAACGGATGTCCACTTCAGGAGCCTGCTTTCGTCTCGGCTCGGCGGCGGGTGCCGCCGGGAACTGCTGACCGGTCAGCGGGCGGCGCGGCCGGCCTGGAGGACCTCGGGGTTGAGGATGTTGCGGGGGCGCTTGCCCGCTACGACGTCGACGGCGTTCTCGGCCGTGCGGCGCTTCAGCTCGGAGTAGGACTCCTCGGTGTAGAAGGCCGCGTGCGGGGTGAGGATGACGTTGTCGAACCGGGCCAGCGGGTGATCGGCCGCGATCGGCTCCTCCTCCAGCACGTCGATGCCGGCCGCGTGCAGGCGGCCCGACTCGAGCGCTGCGACGAGGGCGTCGGAGTCGACCACGCCGCCACGTGCGGTGTTGACCAGGATCGCACCCGGCTTCATCGCCGCGAACGCGGCGCCGTCGAGCAGGTGGAGGCTGGCGGCGTCGAGCGGGGTGTGCACGGTGATGACGTCCGACTCAGCCAGCAGCTGCTCGCGGGAGACCGCCTGCCAGCCCTCGGGGCGGACCTCCCCGGGGGTGAACAGCACGTCGTGGACGAGCACCGTGAACCCGAGCGCGGCGGCCTTGCGGGCCGTCGCCGACCCGATCCGGCCGCACCCGAGGACGCCGACCGTCTGGTTCGAGAACTGCCGGATCGGCAGGGCTGGTCCGAGGTCGTGCTCGCCGCGCCGGATGCCCCGGTCGAGATTCACCAGACCGCGGATGGTGCCAAGGATGAGAGCGATCGCGTGGTCGGAGACCGCCTCGGTGCCGTAGTCGGGCACGTTGCAGACGGCGACGCCGAGCTCCGTGGCGGCCTCGACGTCGACCGTGTCCACGCCGACGCCGTAGCGGCTGATGACCTTGACGTCCGGGAGCGCCTCGAGGACCTCGCGGGTGATCTTGGCGTACTGCACGATGAGGCCGTCGGCGCCCTGCGCGCCGGCGATGACGTCCGCCGGTGCGTTGGTCTGGTTGAGCGTGAACTCACCCCCGGCGGCCGCGACGACGTCGCGTTCGATGTCCAGGGTGGCGTGGTCGCAGTCGGTGACGACGATGCGCATCGGTGCTTCCTTTCAGCTAGATGAGGCCGAGTAGTCCGGGTAGCCACAGTGACAGTGCCGGCACGAACTGGATGATCAGGAGCATCACGATCAGCGATACGTAGAACCAGAGCAGCGGTTTGAAGACCTTCTCGACCTTCACCTCGGCCACCTTCGCGCCGACGAACAACACCGGTGCCGATGGTGGACTGATCACCGCGATACACATGTTGAAGACCAGCATGATGCCGAAGTGGATCGGGCTGATCCCGTACGCCTCCACCGCGATCGGCAGGAAGATCGGCGTGAAGATCAGCACCGCAGGGGTGGCGTCCAGGGGGATCCCGATGATCAGCAGGATGACCATCATGATGAGCAGGAACACGATCTTGGAGTCGGTGATCTGCGTCATCCACTCCCCGATCAGCTGCGGCACCCGGGAGTAGGTCATCGCGAAGGACATGATCGAGGAGAGCCCGATCAGGAAGATGACCACCGAGGAGGTCCGGGTGGACTGCAGCAGGATCCTCGGGAAGTCCTTGATCTTGACCGCCCGGTAGATCATCGCCAGGGCTGCGGAGACCACCACGGAGACCGCGGCGCCCTCGGTGGGGGTGAAGAACCCGAAGATGATCCCACCGATGACGATGAGCACCATGGACAGGGATGGCAGCGCGCGCCCCAGGATCGTCAGGAACACGCGGAACGTCGGGAAGCCCTTCCCGCGCAGCTCCGGCTTCTTGCGGGCGTAGAGCCAGATGATCACGGCACAGGACAGGCCCCAGAGGATGCCGGGGATGTAACCGGCGACGAAGAGCGCGCCGACGGACGCCTGGGAGACCAGTGCGTACACGATCAGGGTGTTGGACGGGGGGATCAGCATGCCGGAGGGGGCCGATGCCACGTTCGCGGCGGCCGCCCAGTGCATGTCGTGGCCATCCTTGCGCTGCTGCGGTGCCATCGAGGATCCGACGGCGGCCGCGCCCGCGAGGGCGGAGCCGGAGATCGAACCGAACAGCATGTTCGCGACGACGTTGGTCTGCATGAGGGAGCCGGGCATCCGACCGGTCATCGCTCTGGCGAGGTCGATGAGTCTTGTGGCTATGCCGCCGTTGTTCATGATGGCGCCGGCCAGCACGAAGAGTGGGATGGCGAGCAGCGCGAACGAGTCGATGCCGTTGTAGATCTTCTGGGCGCTCGTGTAGATGCCCTGGTCGTTGCCCTGGAGCAGCACCAGGCAGATCGAGGCGGGAAGCCCGATGGCGACCGAGACGGAGACACCGAGGGCCATCAGGCCGAACATGCCGATCACCATGATGAGAGTGACCATGAGTGCGTCGTTCATGTCAGATCCCCTCTTCCGCGATCTTGCTGATGTCCACGTCTTCCGGCTCCTCGTGGTGAGTGATCTCCTCAGCCGAGGCCCGCACGATGTCGATGGTGTGCAGGAGGCTGTAGATGACGATCAGTGCACCCGCGATCGGGAGCACCAGGAACGTCTGACCCTGGGTGACCGGCATCAGCTGCACGTGGTCCTCCCAGCCGGCCATGACGTTGCGCATGCCGCCCCAGATCATGATCCAGACCGCGAAGAAGGCCACGATCGCGTGGGCCAGGATCGAGACCCCCTTGACCGCCTTGACCGGGAGCTTGTTGACGAGCCAGTCGATGGCGACGTCCTCCTTCTCACCGATCACGTAGGCCGCGCCGATGATGCCCTGCCAGATGAACACGATCCTTGCGCTCACCTCGGTCCAGGGAAGTGAGACCCCCAGGAACCGGACTACCACTTGGGCAATCACCAGGCCGACCATGGCCACGAAGAGGATGACGCAGAACCAGCGCAGGAACGCGTTCAACCCCTTGTGGAACCCGTCGATGACCTTCATCGCTGCTCCGATTTCTTATCGCTCAGGTGTCGTGAACGGCCGAACGGGGGTGCGGCTGAAGTCGCCCGCACCCCCGCTCGGGTCAGTGCCTGGTCAGCTCCCGGCGGGGAACTGCTCGTTGTACTCCTGGATCGAGTCGAACAGGTCCTGGCGGACCGGGTTGCTGATGGACTCCTCGACGAGCGGGGCGACCCGCTCACGGAACGCCTCGACGTTGACGTCGTCGTTGAACTGCGCGCCGGCCTCCTCGGAGGCGGCGATCGACTCGTCGATGAACTCGAGGAAGCCCGTGTTGGCGCTCTCGACCAGGTCCGGGACCAGGCCCAGGAAGGCCTCGCGGTCCTCGTCGCTCATGTCCGCGAGGATGTCGGTGTTCATGAGCAGGTAGTCCGGGATCATGAGGTGCCGGGTGTAGGAGTAGTACTCCGCGACCTCGTCGTGGTTGAGGGCGTTGTAGACCGTCTCGTTGTTCTCGGCGCCGTCGAGCACGCCGGACTGGAGCGCGGTGTAGACCTCGCCCTGGCCCATCGGAGAGGCCACCCCGCCCATCAGCTCGATCATCCGCACCTGGGAGTCGGACTGCTGCACGCGCAGCTTCAGGCCGTCCAGGTCCTCGGGCTCCACGATCGGACGCTCCGCGTTGTACACGTTGCGGACGCCGGCGAACAGGGCCGCCAGGACCGTGATGCCCTTGGACTCCTCGATCGAGGCGAACAGATCGCCGGTGACCTCGGTGTCTGCGAACACCGCGGACTGGGCCTCGATCGACGCGAACATGTACGGCAGGTTGAACACGATGAAGTCCTCGTTGAAGGACTCCATCACGGGCCCACCGATGTACATCATTTCGACGCTGCCCTCGGAGACGTTGTTCACGACGTCCGCCTGGGTGCCGAGGAGCTCGTTGGCGTACACCTCGATGCCGTAGCGGCCGTCGGTGGCCTCGTAGAGGGCCTCACCGAGTTCGACCGCGGCGATGAACTGCGGGTGCTCCTCGGTCTGGTTGAACGCGAGTCGCCAGACCGTGTCTGCGCTCGTCACGTCGATGTCGCCACCGTCGGCTCCGTCACCGTCGCCACCGTCGATTCCTCCGCCGGAACCGCAGGCGGCCAGGCCGAGGGTGATGGTCAGGGCAGCTGCTGCGGTCGCGAGGACCTTCTTGCGTGTCATTACAGACCTCTTCGTCCGGGGATCTCACCGAATGTAGTGCGGACGACCGGCGGCCGCCCCTCGGCTCCGCGATTCTCGTGGAGCCCCCCACCATGCTAGGTCAATAGTCATATCAAAGCGGGTGGAATAGTGATATCAAAGTGCCAGCGAGTGTGCAAGTCGACGAGATCGGCTGCAGACTGCGCCTGGGCATGGACGCCCAGCGACACGACGAGAGGGACCGGGACGAAGATGACGGATATGACGAGCGGGACGAGTGGGACGGGTTCGGCAGGGTCGGCGCAGGCGCACGGCGGGGCCGTGTCGCGCGCGGCCGGCACCAGGGTGGGGGTGATCGGGCTGGGCGTGATGGGCGCGCCGATGGCGCGGCACATGGCGACGGCGGGCATCCCCACCACGGTGTGGGCCCGGCGTCCGGCGATCACGGACGCGCTTGCGGCGCACGGCGCCTCGGTGGCGGCCTCAGCCGCGGAACTGGCGGCCGCGAGTGACGTGGTCGTCCTGGTGCTGCCGGGGATGCCCGAGATCGACGCGGTGCTGGCCGGTCCGGATGGCCTGCTCGCTGGCGGGGCGAACCTGCCCGACGGCGTCGCTCGCGCCGGCGAGGTCGGCTCGCCCGAGGAAGGTCCCGACGGCGTCGCTCGCGTCGCCGAGGTCGGCTCGCCCGAGGATTCGGCTGCGTCGCAGTCCTCTCGTCTGCTGGTGATCTGCTCGACGGTATCCCCGCGGGACGTGCGGGAACTCGCGGATCGACCGGAGTTGCGCGACGCCGGCTGGCGCGTCGTGGACGCCCCGATCTCCGGCGGCGAGCAGGGCGCCGAGGCCGGAACCCTCGCGATCTTCGTCGGCGGTGAACGCGAAGACGTCGAGGTCGTCGCCCGGGTCCTGGGCGCCACCGGCAACCCGGTGCACCTGGGCCCGCTCGGCTCCGGTCAGGTCGGCAAGGCCTGCAACCAGGTGATCGTGGCGGCCACCGTCACCGCCCTCGGCGAGGCCGCGGTCCTCGCCGAGCGGTCCGGGCTGGACGTCGCAGCACTCTTCGACCTGCTCGGCGGCGGCTACGCCGGCTCCCGCCTGCTCGAGGTCAAGAAGGACCGGTTCGTCGCGCACGACCACTCGCCGTCGGGCGCCGCGAAGTACATGGTCAAGGACCTCACCGGAGCCCTCGACCAGGCCGAGGACGCCCGCACCACGCTGCCACTGACCAGGCAGCTCCTGCAGACCTTCACCGACCTGACCGCGGCCGGACTCGGGGACAACGACACCGCCGTCGTCCAGGCATGGATCGAGCGGCAGGGCGAACAGTCGTCCTGACAGGCATTGCGAACCCGGACAGGTGATTGGTAGTATCAATTCCTGCTCGGGCTCAGCCCGCAACGATGCGCACCGCGATACCCGCGGTACTCGCCCCGTCCTGACGAAGGTGACCAATGACGACTTCCCTCTTCGACCTCACCGGTCGGCTCGCGTTCGTGACCGGCTCCGCCCGCGGCATCGGCAACGCACTGGCGCTCGGGCTGGCCCAGGCCGGTGCGGACGTGGTGGTGCACGGCCGTAGCCCGGAGGCCACGGCCGAGGCGGCGGCACGGATCGCCGCCGAGACGGGCGTCACCACCCACCCGGTCTCCTTCGACGTCACCGACGCGGATGTGGTCCGCGAGAAGGTCGCCGCCCTGATCGAGGAGTTCGGCGTACCGGACATCCTCGTGAACAACGCAGGCATGCAGCACCGGGCACCGTTCAACGAGTTCCCCGCCGACAAGTGGGACCAGGTGCTCGCCACGAACCTGTCCTCGGTGTTCTACGTCTCGCAGCCGATCACCACCGCGATGGCTGAGCGTGGCTCCGGCAAGGTCATCAACGTCGGCTCCGCGATGTCCGTGCTCGCCCGTCAGACGATCGCCCCGTACACCGCCTCCAAGGGGGGCGTGGTGATGCTGACCAAGGGCATGGCGGCGGATCTGGCCCGCTTCGACATCCAGGTGAATGCGATCTCGCCGGGCTACTTCGCCTCCGAGATGAACCGCGACCTGTGGAGCGACCCGGAGTTCGATGGCTGGCTCAAGAACCGTACCCCGGCCAACCGCTGGGGCCGGCTGGAGGAACTGGTCGGCGCTGCGGTGTTCCTCTCCTCGGCCGCGTCCGGCTTCGTCTCGGGCCAGAACATCCACGTCGATGGTGGCCTCACCTCCGTCGTCTGACCACGACCCCGACCGGGCCGCGGCGCCGCGGCCCGCACTCCCACCCTCCAACAAGTCAGCAAAGGAACCCGCGTGCGCGCACTCAGCATCCACGGCAAGGAAGACCTTCGGCCCGTCGAGGTCGACGTGCCCGAGCCCGGCCCGGATCAGGTCCGGATCAAGGTCGCCTACGTGGGGATCTGCGGCTCGGACCTGCACTACTACTTCCACGGTGCCAACGGTGCGTTCGTGGTGCGTGAGCCGCTGGTACCCGGGCACGAGCTCTCGGGCACGGTCGACGTGGACCCGAGCGGCCGGCTTGCCCCGGGCACCCCGGTGACCGTGCATCCGGCCACGTTCGGCCCGGTCGTGGCCGGCCTCGAGGACGCGCGGCACCTGTGGCCCGGCGGTTCCTACCTCGGTTCGGCCTCCACGTGGCCGCACACCCAGGGCGGGATGGCGCAGTACCTGGTGGTCGGCGCGGACATGATCCGCGAACTGCCCGCGGAGCTGCCGCTGACCCGGGCCGCCCTCGCCGAGCCGCTCGCGGTGGCGCTGCACGGCGTCTCCCAGGCCGGTGGCGTCGAGGGCGCGCGCGTCCTGGTCAGCGGCGCCGGCCCGATCGGGCTGCTCGCCGCGTTCGCCGCGAAGGCGCTCGGCGCCGCCCACGTGACCGTCGCCGACGTGGTGCCCGAACCGCTCGAGCGAGCCACCGCCGTCGGCGCGGACGCCACGATCCTGCTCGGCAGCGCCGAGGTGCCCGCAGGAGCCTACGACGTGGTGCTCGAGTGCGCGGGCGTGCCCGCGTCCATCACCACCGCGATCGGGGCGGTGCGCCCCCGCGGCGTCGTCGCCCAGGTGGGCATGCTCCCGAACGCCGAGGTGTCGGTGCTGCTCGCGCCGCTGATCTCGAAGGAGGCGCGCCTGGTGGGCTGCTTCCGGTTCGACGACGAGATCGGTGAGGCCGTGCGGTTGCTGAATGAGCACCCCGAGGCCGAGGCCGTGGTGACGCACGTTATCGGCGCGGCCGACGCCGTCGAGGCGTTCGCGACCGCCAAGGACAGCCGCGCCTCGGGCAAGGTCCTCGTCGCGCTCTGAGCCTCGAGCGGTCCGGGGTCCGAGGAGGGCAGCCGCGTGGGGAATGAGGTTCAGCCGACCTCGTCCCGGACCAGCGACAGCATGGTGCGGGAGGCCTCCTCGGCTGCCTGCGCGCTGCCCTCGGACACCGCGCGGGCCGCGCTGACGTGGCAGGCCAGGGCGAGCGGGTTCGGGTGCGCCGGCGTCAGGCCGAGGTGGGCGCGACCGATGAGTACCTCGGTCACCGCCGGCTCGAGCGCGAGCAGCATCGGGTTGCCGCTGGCCCGCAACAGCGTCACATGGAACTCGACGTCCACCCGCAGGTACTCGACGGAGTCGCCCCGGCCGGCGTCCCCGATCGCGCTGAGCTGGTTGACCAGGTCGAGCAGGAGGGCGCGCTGGGCATCCGTCGCGTGCTGGGCCGCGAGCCGGGTGGCCGTGGGCTCGATGGCGATGCGCAGGTCCATGAGTGCGAGGAGCTGGGCGTCGCGGCCCTCGCCGAGCAGGTTCCACCGGATCACCTGCGGGTCCAGCACGTTCCAGTCCGCGGCGGGGGAGACGATCAGTCCCACGCGCCGACGCGCGGTGATCATCCCGAGCGACTGCAGCGCGCGCATGGCCTCCCGGGCGACGGTCCGCGAGACGCCGAACTCCTGCTCCAGGCCCGCCAGCGACATCACCTCGAGTGGCGCGAGCTCGCCACTGACGATGCGACTGCCGAGCACGTCGACCATGTGCTCGTACATGGAGGCCTTAGCCATCGTTGCCAATCTCCGAACCGGGGGGACTCGACCGCGCCACTGACATGACATCCGATCTTTACGGCCGAATCTAGCCGATTTCCGCACCGATTCCTAGTCAGGGTGGAAATTCATCGGATGACTGAATAGGGTTCTTGTGGTGCCCTTCGGGTGCCCCTGCCTGCCCGGATCCGACCCAGGAGAACCCACATGACTCGCATCGTCGCCGTCGACATCGAGGACGTCCGCTTCCCCACCTCCCTGACCGCCGACGGTTCGGACGCGATGAACAAAGACGGCGACTACTCCGCCGCGTACGTGGTGCTGCGCACCGACGGGCATGGGCCCGACGGCGTCCCGCTGGCCGGTCATGGCCTCACCTTCACGATCGGTCGGGGCAACGACATCGTCGCCGTCGCCGCGCGGGAGCAGGCCGCCCAGCTCGTCGGGCGGGACGTCGCCGAGGTCGTCGCGGACCTCGGTGGCGTCTACCGCGACCTCACGTCGGACTCGCAGATCCGCTGGCTCGGCCCCGAGAAGGGTGTGGTGCACCTGTCCCTGTCCGCGGTGATGAACGCCGTCTGGGACCTCGCGGCGCGCGCCGCCGGCAAGCCGCTGTGGCGCCTGCTCGCGGACCTGAGCCCCGAGCAGCTGGTGGACGTCGCGGACCTGCGATACCTGTCCGACGCCCTCACCCGGGACGAGGCCATCGCGATCCTGCGTGCGCAGGAGGCCGGCAAGGCCGAGCGGATCGCCGAGCTCGAGCGCACCGGCTACCCCTGCTATACCACCTCGGCGGGCTGGCTCGGCTACAGCGACGAGAAGCTGCGGCGGCTGTGCCAGGAGGCCATCGACGACGGCTACAACCACATCAAGCTCAAGGTCGGCGCGAACCTCGAGGACGACATCCGCCGCTGCTCGATCGCCCGCGAGGTGATCGGCCCCGACCGGACCCTGATGATCGACGCGAACCAGGTCTGGGACGTGCCGCAGGCGATCGAGTGGACGAACGCCCTCGCGCGGTTCGACCTGCTCTGGATCGAGGAGCCCACCTCACCCGACGACATCCTCGGGCACGCCGCCACCAAGAAGGGCGTGGCACCGATCGGGGTCGCGACCGGCGAGCACGCCCACAACCGCGTGATGTTCAAGCAGTTCATGCAGGCCGGGGCGATGGACTTCTGCCAGCTCGACACCGGCCGCCTCGGCAGCCTCAACGAGATCATCGCCGTGCTCCTGCTCGCGGCGAAGTTCGACGTGCCGGTGTGCCCGCACGCCGGCGGCGTCGGCCTGTGCGAGATGGTCCAGCACGTCTCGATGCTCGACTTCGTAGCCGTCTCCGGCACTCGCGAGGGCCGGGTCACCGAGTTCGTCGACCACCTGCACGAGCACTTCACCGACCCGTGCATCGTCTCCGGGGCCGCCTACCGGGTGCCGACCAAGCCGGGCTACTCCACGCAGATGCACGAGTCCTCGATCGCCGAGTACCGGTTCCCGGACGGTTCGTACTGGGCCGGACGGCTCACCGCGACGTCGGCATGAGCCCCGGTCCGGGGTCCGCACCGGCGCCGGATCCGCGCGCGGAAGCGGGTGACGGCCGGCGCGGGTCCCGGACCGATCATGTGGTCACCGGGATCGCCCGGCTGATCATCGACGGCGACCTCGCCCCGGGGGACCGGCTGCCCGTCGAGAAGGACCTGGCCGCCCGGTTCGACGTCTCTCGCGGCTCGCTGCGGGAGGCCGTCCGCGCACTGGCCGCCCTCGGTGTGGTCGAGTCCCGGCAGGGTGACGGCACCTACGTGACGAGCCTCGACCCGGCCCTGCTGGTCGGGCCGATCGGCCTCGCCGTCGACCTCCAGGCTGCCGGGCACGGCACGCACATCCATTCGGTGCGTCGGCTGCTCGAGGTGGAGGCGGCCGGCCTCGCCGCCAGCCAGGGACTCGCGTCGACGCCGGAGCTGAGCGACGCCGTCGACGCCCTCGAGGCCGCCGCCGACATGCTGGCGGACGTGCCGCTGGGCGGGCTCGACCGCGCGGCGTTCCTGGATCTCGACCTGGCCTTCCACCGTGCCATCGGCGCGGCCTCCGGCAATCCCGTGCTCGCCGCGCTCATCGAGGCGCTCGCCGGCCGGACCGCACGGCATCGGCTCCTGCGCAGCGCCACCGAGGCCGGGGTGGAGGACCGGACGCAGGCCGAGCACGAGGCGATCCTGAGCGCCGTCACCGCAGGCGACCCCGAGCGGGCCCGGGTCCGGATGGCCGCGCACCTGCTCGCCGTCGAGGACTTCCTGCGCGGGAGCGAGTGAGGTCCACGTCCGTGATGCGAGCCCCGATGCCACCGAACGACGGCACCTGGGCATCGAAGGTGGAAGGTACCATGTCATGGTAGAACCTACCGATGAGCCTCAACATCAAGAATGAGCGCGTCCATGCGTTGGCTCGCGAAGCGGCCGAGCGCACGGGCCGAACACAGACAGGTGCGATCGAGTTCGCGCTCGAACGGCTCCTGGCGACGTTGCCGGAGCGCGACGAACGCGGCGGAGCGCGCGTCGACCGTCTGCTCGACGACCTTCGTGGGCGGCTCGGTGATGACACCCTCACGACGGACGACCTCTACGACGAGACCGGCCTCTACAGGTGATCGTCGATAACTCGGCCGTCGTAGCCCTGATCCTTGACGAACCCGAGGCGGCTGCGATCCGCGCCGCGCTCGTGGCGGGTGCGGCGATGTCGGCGGCCACGTACGTGGAGCTCGGTGTCGTCGTCCACCGTAAGGGGGGTGAAGCCGCGACCAGAAGACTCGACGCACTGGTGGAGGAGCTCGGGATCGAGATCGTGCCACTCACGCCGCGACAGGGCAGGCTCGCCCGGGCGGCCTACGCGGAGTATGGCCGAGGCAGTGGCCATCCCGCGGCGCTGAATCTCGGTGACTGTTTCAGTTATGCACTCGCAGCCGACCGACGTGAGCAACTGCTGTTCGTCGGTCGTGACTTCGTCCATACCGACGCGGTGGGTGTGCTCTGACCCGACCGGCCCCGGGGTATCGTCACGGTTCTGCTGAGCCGGGCTCGTCCCCCGACACGCTGGCCGCGTTGACCGCGTCCGTCGGGATCGCGCTCACCGGCCTGCTTGTGACGGCTCGCCGGGCGGCGTGGGAACGCTGAGTGGCCACGGGCCCCCGTGTTGCACGTTCGCCGATGGGGTGGCTCGGTCCGTGGGCCCTCCACTAGGGTCGGCTGGCCTACGACGACGTCGCGCTCAAGACGTCGCGAAGGTGCGTGACCATTCCCCCACGATCCCCGACGACGGGAGTTGACCGACGGTGCCATTCGCCACTGACACGGTGCTGACCGAGCTGTACCTCCTCTGTATCGCGTTCGTCCTCTGTGCGGCCATCGGCACCGAGCGCCAGGTCCGCCAGAAGGCCGCGGGGTTCCGCACCCACGTGCTGGTCGGCACGGGCGCGGCGGGCTTCACGCTCGTGTCCGCGTTCGGCTTCGAGAACGTCCTGGGCGCGGACGTGAACCTGGACCCGTCCCGGATCGCCGCCCAGATCGTCAGCGGGATCGGGTTCCTCGGCGCCGGGGTCATCTTCACCCGCAAGGACGTCGTGCGCGGACTGACCACGGCGGCCACGATCTGGGTCGCCGCCGCCGTGGGCATGGCTGCCGGGGCGGGGATGGTCGCACTAGCCGGCCTGCTCACCGCGCTCCACCTGCTCTGCCTGGTGGTGCTCGCTCCACTGGTCCGGCGGATCCCGACCAAGGACCGCCGCCGGGTCCTGCGGCTGACCTATCTAGACGGCAAGGGTGTCCTGCGCCGCATCCTGGCGGCCGCCAACGGGGCCGGCTTCGCCGCCTCGCTGCTGTCCACCCGGCACACCAGGATCGACGGCGAGGATTGCGTCCTGATGGACCTCCGGTTCTCCGGCCGGTACCCGCTGGCCGACCTCATTCCGACCCTGTCCGAGATCGAGGGCATCCGCGGCGTCGCCGTGCGTGACATCGATGACGACATTGACGACGAGCTCGCCTGAGGCGGACTACCTGGCGACCGACACGGACTCTCCGATGGTCGTCGGGTCCTCCAGCAGGTCGACCATGGCGCGGGCGAGGTCGGCGCGCGCGATCAGGATCCCGCCGCGCACGTTGCCGTCGCGGCGCTCCCGGTAGCCGGAGCGTGCGCCGCTCTCGGTGAGCATGGGTGGGCGCACGATCGTCCAGTCGAGGCCGGAGTCGTGGATCACCGCCTCCGTGGCCACCATGTCCGCGAACTGCTCCCGCAGGATCCGCTGCACGATCGGCTTCGCGACGTAGCGGGTGAACGGTCCGTCGCCGTCGTCGAACGGACCGCTCGCGGTGATGAGCACCAACCGGTTCACGCCGGCGATCCTCATCGCCTGGACGGTCGCGATCGCGCTCTTCTCCATCACGCCGGCGTCCGTCTTCTCGACCGGTCCGATGCAGAACGCGACGGCGTCGGCGTCCGTCATCGCCTCGGTGAGGGCGGCGGAGTCCGTGCCCTCGGCGACGGCGCTGTTCCAGTCGGATCGGGCCTTGGCGGGATCGCGCACGACTCCGATCACGTCGTGCCCGCGGGCGCAGGCATGGTCGACGAGCTCACGGCCGGTGCGGCCGGAGGCTCCGAGAACTGCGAGTCGCATGAGTTCGGTCTCCTTTGTCACGTGGTGAGTGAGTGTTCACTCACCTATGAGCAAGGATAGGGTGAGTGGACACTCACTTGTCAAGGAGGCAGTTCACCATGTCGGCACGGGAGCGGATCCTGGACGCGGCCGCGTCCGTCATGCGCGAACGCGGCATCGTACGGGCCACCACCAAGGAGATCTCCCGCGTGGCCGGCTGCTCGGAGGCCCTGCTGTACAAGTACTTCGCCGACAAGCAGGAGATCTTCCTCGGCGTGCTGTCCGAGCGGATGCCGCCCATCGCCGGCGCCGCCGAGCTCACCGGCACGGTCCGCGAGAACCTCGAGACGCTCACCCGGGACGTGCTCGTGTTCTACGTCCGGACCTTTCCGATCGCGGCCTCGGTGTTCAGCGAGGCTGGCCTCCTCAGCGCCTGGCGGGACGGCTTGCGCGCCCGCGGCGCCGGCCCGCACGTCGTGCACGCCATCGTCGAGGACTACGTGGCGAGCGAAAGGCACGCCGGCAGGCTTCCGGCCTCCGTCGATCCGTGGGCCACGGCCGTCCTGCTCTGCGGGGCAGCGCTCCAGCAGGCCTTCCTGGCGGCGTTCGCCGGCGAGACCGAGATCCCGGACGCCGACGAGATCGCCGCCCGACTCGTCGCGGGCGTCCTCGGCCCCACCGAACGACACGCCCCGCGTAGGTGAGGCTGCCCGGACAGGTCTGGGTTTCGTCGGATTTCCATCCAAACGCGGCCGATCCGGCTCGGCGGCACCCGCGCGCCGGCGCGCGTCCGGCCGGTAGGACCCCCAGGGGCGCGGGTTCCCATGGGGCATCGGCGCTGCTAACCTCCCGAAGGTCGGAGGGATGGTGTGATGCTGCACACTCACTGGGGCACGAGTGGGGGACGAGCGGGACCCGTACTCGTGATCGCCGCCGTCATGGCGCTCCTGCTTGCCGCGCTCATCGCGCCCCACGCCGAGGCGGCGCCCGGCGAAGATCCTCGCAGCACCGTGAATCCGGACCTGGTCGCGTCCTGTGGGCTCGACATCCATGTCATCCTCGACGAGTCTGGCTCCATCGCCACTGCAGGTGCCACCGCAAACGTCCGGCAAGCGTTTCGAGGGTTCACGGACGCACTGCGCAACACCGGCTCACGCATGGCCGTGTCAGAGTTCTCGACCGTCGCCCGGCTTCCATTGACCGGCGCCGCACAGCGCACCTACACCACGGTCACCGACGCGACGATCGCCTCGACGTTCGAGCCGTACATCGCGAACGGCTTCCAGCCCCAGGGAAGCACGAACTGGGAGGACGCGCTCCGGATGGGGCGTCACTTCCTGCCCCGCCAGAGCGCTGCCGTCCCGCACCTGACCGTGTTCATCACCGACGGCGATCCGAACCGGGCCATCGGTGCCGGCGTCACGTCCACTCAATACGAGACGGTCGTCCCGCTGAGTGACGGCCAGACCGCCAGCGTGTCCGCGGCTGCAGCGACGAGTGCGGCCGTGCCGAATGCGAACGCGATCCGCGCGCAGGGATCGCACGTGCTGGCCGTCGCGGTCGGGAGCGCCCTGAACAACCAGACGTCCCTGAACCGGCTCATCCAGATGTCCGGGCCGAACGTCTACAGCGGTGCGGGCGACTTCGACATCTCGACGCACGACGTGTACCGGGTTCCCAATTTCGACAGTCTCGAGGCTGCGCTCCGGGATGCCGCATTCGACCTGTGCGCGCCATCGGTCACGGTCCGCAAGCTGATCGACCAGGACGCCGACCCCGGGCTCGGCACAACGATCCCGGGCGCCGGGTGGGCGCTCACCGGGACAGTCTCCCCGGAACCTGCCGAGTGGGTGCTGCCCGCCGGTGCCACCGGCACCACGGCGACACAGGCCACCGACGCCGCCGGATTCGCGACCTTCCAGTGGAACCCGACCCAGGCCGGGGACGCACAGATCACCGTGACCGAGCAGGACCCGGGTGGCATGGATCCGGGCTACGTCAACGTGCCCGAGCAGACGCAGTGCACGTACCGGACGCAGGCCCAGGCCGCCGACCTCCCGCTGCCCGTGGCGCCGGTCACGAACGGCTTCACGACGACCGTTCCCCAGGAGTCGATCGTCACGTGCACGATCGTCAACGAGGCCGTCCCCGAGCCGGCCGTCACCCTTCAGAAGTTCACCAACGGGGCCGACGCGAATGTCCCGCCCGGCCCTTTCATCCCAGTGGGCGAGCCGATCACATGGACCTACCTCGTCACGAACTCCGGGAACGTCACCCTCTCGGACGTCGCGGTCACCGACGACCAGGGCGTCGTTGTCGAGTGTCCCCCCGACGCCATCCCCGCCGGTGAGCAGATCACCTGCACCGCCACCGGTACCGCCACGACCGGGCAGTACGCGAACATCGGCAACGTCATGGCGACGGACCCGTACGGCACGGTAGTCACGGCCGAGGACCTGTCCCATTACGTCGGTTCGCTGCCCGGCATCGACGTACAGAAGTCCACGAACGGTGACGAATCCGATGAACCCTGGGGGCCGTTCATCCCCGTCGGGGACGCGGTCACCTGGGACTACACCGTCACGAACACCGGGACCGCGCCGCTCGCGGACGTGATCCTCACCGACGACCAGGGCGTCGTCCCGGTGTTCGAGGGCGGGGACGAGAACAACGACGGCATCCTCGACCTCGACGAGACCTGGATCTACTCGGCCACGGGCACCGCAGTCGCCGGACCGTACGAGAACCTCGCGCACGTCACGGGAACGGATGTCGCAACGGCACAGGTGGTCGCCGACTCGGACCCGTCCCACTACTTCGGTGAACTGCTCGGCATCGACATCGAGAAGTACGCGAACGGCGAGGATGCCGACGACGCTCCCGGTCCGGTCGTGGGCGTCGGCGAGGAGGTGGCGTGGACGTACCAGATCACGAACACCGGCAATTTGCCGCTGACCTGGGAGGTGAGCGACGACCGGGTCGACGCGCTCGTGTGCCCGCTGATCGGTGCCCTTGTCCCCGGTGAGTCCCTGTCCTGCTACGCGAGTGGCATCGCCCAACCTGGTCAGTACCTGAACCTCGGGACCGTCATCGGCACGAGTCCGTCCGGTGCCACCGGAACCGACACCGACCCAGCGCATTACTTCGGCCTGGCCGGTGCGATCGAGTTGGCGAAACTGACGAATGGTCAGGATGCCGACGTGCCGCCGGGGCCGGTGATCCCGGTTGGCGGCGCGGTGACGTGGGACTACGTGGTCACCAACACCGGGAACGCGTCGCTGACCGACGTGGACGTGGCCGACGACCGTGGCGTCGGCGTGTCCTGCCCGCAGGACGCCCTCGCGCCCGGCGCCTCGATGACCTGCACCGCTACGGGCACGGCCGTCGCGGGACAGTACACGAACCACGGGTCGGTGACGGCGGTCACCGAACTCGGACTCACTGTCGGTGACAGCGACCCCTCCAACCACTTCGGCGATGAGCCGGGGATCTACCTGCAGAAGCTCACGAACGGCGTGGACGCCAACGAAGCACCGGGACCGTACATCCCCGTCGGTGAGGAGGTCACCTGGACCTACGTGGTGCACAACACCGGAAACAGTGCGCTGACGGACATCGCGGTCACCGACGACCAAGGCGTGACAGTCACCTGCCCGCAGACCGGCCTCGCCGCCGGTGAGGAGATGACCTGCTCGGCGACGGGGACATCCGTCGAAGGGCAGTACGAGAACGTGGGGACGGCCACCGCGACCAGTCAGCAGGGCGAACTGACCGACTCCGATCCGTCGTACTACTTCGGCTCGGTGTCCGCACTCGAACTGGTCAAGTTCACCAACGGCGAGGACGCAAACACCGTGCCCGGCGTGCTGGTGCCGATCGGTGCGCCGGTTACGTGGACATATCAACTCGGCAACGTCGGCAACATTGCGGTGCTCGACCCGGTCCTCACCGACGACCAGGGGTTGATCCCGGCGCTGGTCGCCGGGGACGACAACGACAACGGCGATCTCGACCCCAGCGAAACCTGGACGTTCGAGGCGAGTGGCACGGCCGGGGCGGGTCAGTACACGAACGTCGCGACTGCGACCGCTCTGGACGTGCTCGAAAACCCGCTCACGGCGACCGATCCCTCGAACTATTTCGGCTCAGCGCCCACGCCCCCGCCAGAGCCCGGTCCGGACCCCGGGCCGCCCGACGCCGAACCGCCGCCTGACACAGGGCCGCTGCCGGACACCGGTTGGACGGCGGGCGGGTATGCGCTCGTCGCCGTCGTGCTCCTGCTCGTCGGCACCGCGCTCACCCTGGTCGGCCGGGCCGCGCGGCGCCGGACGCACTGATGGGGCCTCTTAGGAGGTCGAGAGTGGGACTGAATGGCCAATCCGTGATCCATGCCACCTCGGACTGGGACCGCGTGGCCTCTGAGGCCCCCCCTCACGTAGGCACCGCCAGCGCCATCACGCCGGCGACCGCAGCTGCCCCCGAGTCGCCCATCGACGCCGACAACTGCTACCGATGACCAGATCGGCGCCAAGGATCTCGGCACTGGACCGATGGCACAAACCGGACGCATGATGCTGACCCCGGATGCTCGCACGGAACGGCTGCCCAGGCATGCTCCACTACATCGGTGACCAAACTTGTCCCCCGGAATGCGCGAGTTGGGCATCGAAGTCCCGGCAGGGGCATGGCAGCGTCACCCCCGGATGGCGCGCCCGCTGAGGCGCAAGCGCCGTCACCGCGACGCCGGGTCAGAGGCCGAGCAGGACCCGGCTGCCGCGGGCGCGCACGAGGGCGGCGGCGGCGGCGATGATCCGCGGGGCGAGCGTCGTGGAGACCCCGGGCAGGGTTGCGACCAGGGCGGGGTCGGCGCCGGCGAGCGCGACGACGTCCGGCACCCCGGCGGCCGCCAGCGCCGCGGCCCGGGCCGGCCCGATGAACTCGACCTCCTCGAGGGAGGCCTCGACCACGACCTCCGCGACCAGGGCCGGGCCGGTGGCGGGGGTCCGGGCCGGCAGCCGGAACGTCGGGACCGCGACTGCGCTCGGCTGCCCGCCGGCCCGGCCGACGACCCGCCCGCCGGTCCGCACGACGCCCGTGCCGCACGAGGTGCAGATGCCCACCGAGACCGGCCGCCCCGCCGTCGAGATGGCCTGGGGCGCGCGGGGGACCGGCGCCGTCCGACCGCAGCCGCGGCAGTAGCAGGCCGTGCCGTCCTCGGCCGAGCCGGGCGGGGTCGGCGGGCAGAGCCCTTCCGGCGGTACCGGTGCCGGTGCCGTCGGCCCTTCCTCGAGGAGCACGCCGACGCCGGTCAGGCTCACCTCGCCCGGCGCCTCCGAGGCCAGGTACACCTCGACCTCGGTCGGCGAACCGAGCCGCAGGTGCAGGTCGGTGACAGTCAGCGCGCCGCCCGGTGGCACCACGATCGCGAGGATCGCCTCCACGGCGCCCGCCGGGACGACGCCGGTCGCGCCGTGGGCGTCCAGGTCGAGCGCGTCCACTCCGAGCACCACGGACGGCCCGACGGCGGCGGTCGTCTCGTCGGCGAAGCGCAGCTCGAGGCGTGCTCCGGGGGCGCCGGTCGGGACCGCCCGGAACGTCAGTTCGTAGGTGTCCCCGGCGCTCACGCCGACCACTTGCGCGAGTTCCGACGGCGTCGCTCCGCCGTTCGTGAACGTCGCCCCGCCGTCGGTCGGTGTGTTCGTCAGGGCTGCGGACCCCACCGGGCTCCAGGTGGTCCCGGCGACGTCGGCGGAGCCGGCCAGGCTGACGTCGTCGACGAGCAGGTAGGACTCGGCCGCGTGGAAGCGGACCTCGGCGCTGCGGGCGCCGGCGGGCGCCGTGAGGGCGGCCTCGTGGTGGGGGACGCGCTCCAGGACGGACCGGTCGGCGGTGTCGAACACGCTCACCGGCACCCGGTCCACCCGCTCGACACCGCAGGCGTCCCCGATCCACCGCACCTGCGCGCTGGCCCCCTCGACCAGTGCTACGCCGTCGAAGGAGAACCGGTACCGGGCGCCGCCGAGGACCGGGACCACCTGTGCGAGCGCCGACTGGATCGCGGCGCCGGCCACTGCCACCCGCCGCAGGCCGGACCCCGGTGCCGGGACGGGCGCCGGCGCCGGGGTCGGCGCGCGCCCGAAGGAGGACGGCCGGTCTCCGATCAGGGCCATCAGCCGCCCCGTCGGCAGCGCGAACGGGCGCACCTGGCCGGCGGTCAGCTCCCAGTCCGCCGGGACCGGGTCACCGATCGTGATCAGCACGGCGGCGTCGCCGAACGGGCGGGTGAGCACGGCATGGGTGCCGGGCGGGCTGACGGCGATCCCCGGGTCACCGTCGCCGCCGAGGCTGTAACGCCCCGCGCTGGTGCGCCGGGCAGCGACGTCGAGAACCGTGACGGCGTCGGCGCCCACCACGACGGCGAGGCCGCCCGCGGCGTCCAGGGCGATCGCGCTCGCGGGCGAGTTCGGCCCGCCGACGCCGACCCGCGTGCCGACCTGCAAGCTCGCAGGGCTGAGGTAGCGCACCTGGGCCGCGGTCAGCACCAGGACCTGGCCCGGCGCACACGCGACGCCGCGGGCGCCCTCGACGGACTCCGGGGCGGCCTCGCGGCGGTCCCCGGCCCCGATGGCGGCGCGGTCGTCGTAGACGAACAGGTGCGTGACCTCGTCGGCGCCCGAGGACGGCGACGGCGTCCGGGTGAGCACGGCGATCAGGCCGTCGACGCCGGTGGCCAGCGCCACCGGCACGCCGGGCACGTCGTCGCCCGGGACGTCCGCGGGGAACGGGCCACCGGTGGCGGCCGCCTCGAGCAGGGCCCAGTCCAGGTGCCGGACCACGGTGCGCCGCCCGGCCTCGCCGGTCGTCACACCGGCCAGGTGGACGCCGAGACCGTCGGCGGCCGGGGCCAGGTGCGTCACCCGGTCCGGCACCACGATCGGCTCACCGAGGGCTCTCCCGGTGGCGGCATCGACGACCACCAGTACGCCGCGCGTGACGCTGGAGGAGGACAGGCCGACCCCCCGCAGCGGGTCGATCGAGACGACCAGCCGCCGCCCGCCGGGATCGATCGCGACGGCGAGCGGCTCGCCCGCGCCGAGGTCCGTGCGCAGCAGCCAACGGCGGGAGTACGTCTCGTACGCGGTCAGCACGACGACCGGCGCGTCGTCGACGAACCGGTGGCCGATCACGAACACCTCCGTGCCGTCCGGGGCGACCACGGCCAGATCCTGGGCCACGTCGGGCGCCCCGGACAGGCGCCCGGTCTCGACCGGCTGCTGCCCCACCCGGTACCACTGCCCGAAGTCGCCGTTCGCGATCTCCTCGCCGGCGCCCGGACCACCGCCGGCGGCCGCCAGCGCGGTGTTCAGCGCGTCGGCGACCTCCGGGAAGTCCAGCGAGAAGTCCACGGCGCCGGACGGGGCGAACCGCTGCAGTGAGACCGCCACCTCCTGCCCGCCACCGCCCGCGCGCAGCTCCAGCGGCATCCGGAACCCGGTGGTGGCGTGCCGCAGCCGCAGGGCGGCGGCCGCACCGGCCGCGCCCGACCCGGCCGCGTCGACCGCCCGCCAGGACAAGCCACCGTCGCGGGTCTGCTGCAGCGCCGGGCCCGGGAGCCCGCCCTCGTCGGCGGGGCCCGGAGCGGCGCTCCACGCGGCGCGCCCGGCGGTCGCCTGCACCACCAGCCAGACCCGGCGGGCCGCCAGTTCCAGCTCCCCGGGCAGTGCCACGTTCAGCCAGGTCGGTGCGCCCGCCGTGTCCCGGTTGAGGACAAGCTCCGCGGGCCGCGGGAGCAGGCTGGTGCGCCCGGGTTTGCCGTCGTCGTCGGCGAAGAGCCCGACGGCGAGGGTCGCCTGCGCGGAGACGGAGGTCACCAGCAGGTCCACGGATGTCGCGACGAGCGGTGCGGCCGGCCGCAGTGGCTGCGCCAGCGACCCGCCGGCCTCGATAGCCACCAGGTCCACCGCCGCGGCCGCGGTCACCGGACCGTGCACCACCTGGGTCGCGGCGAACGCGCCCAGGACCTGCCCGGTCGTGCCGGCGACCACGGCGCCGGCCGGCACCGCGACGACGAGGCGACCTCCGCCGTCGGACGGGACGCCGTCGAACGCGTACTGCGCACGGACCGTGCGCACCTGCGCGGCCGCGACGGCGAGCGTGAACTCGACGTCGAGGGTGACGTCCAGGCGGGCGATCGAGTCCGAGTGCAGCACGAGCTCGAGCACGTGAGCGCCGTTCGCCACCGGCAGGCCAGGCAGCAGGGCGGTCACCACCTCGCTGAAGTCCGGCGTGGTGACAGGCCCGGTCAGGTCCCCGAAGTGGGACCAGAACACCGGACCGCCGGCGACGGCGAGGGTGAGGTTGCTCGGCGGGGAGGCGACCCGCAGCACGGACACGTCCACCCCGCCGGCGGGCACCCGCAACCCCGTGACGCTCACCCCGGGCAGCTCGGTCGCGTTCGAGAGCTCGAACGCCGGGCCGTCGGTGAAGCCGCCGTCGGCGTCGAGGCCGAGGTAGCCGCCGCCGAGGTCCACGAGCAGCGGCGCGCCGGCGAGCCCGCTGCCGGTCAGCGACGCGAGCCGGCGCCGGGCGTGCAGGTCCACCTCGAGGGCGCCGGTGCCGACCACCTTCGACGCCCCCCACGAGCCGGTTCCGGTCCCGGTTCCGAACGTCAGCGACTCCAGGAACCGGCCACCGGCGTCGGCGCTGACCGGCGTGAGGGTGAGGGTGGCCCGGCTGAGCACGGCGCCCACGGGGAGCCGGCGCAGCACCAGGCGCCGGTCCCGCTCGAACGGCAGCAGCGCACCGGTGTGCCGTGCCTGCACGTGCATGGTGACCTCCACTCGCGAGCCGGTCGGGACTCAGACCTTCAGCAGGACCATCAGCTTCAACTCGTTCTCGAACCGGCCGATGTCGTCGTTGCCGGGCAGGTCCTGGTCCGGGTCCAGCACCGGTTGGCTCGGGTCGTTGATGTAGGCCCGCGCGCGGGACTCGGGACCGTCGTCCGCGCGGTGCGGTGGCACGAACCAGAGGGCGGTCCGGTTGTTGTCCAGGTGCTGCACTCCCACGTTCGCAGGTCGGGGGAGCAGCCGGACCCCGTCGTTGCCGAGCACGTTCAGGCCCTGGAAGTTGACCGTCTTGCGTGGGTGGCTGATGAACAGGATGTCGTCCCAGTCGCCGTTGTCCTTGAGCCGCTTCACGGACTGCTGCTCCTTGCAGCAGCGTTCGAACCAGGGGGAGCGGGCGTACTGGTCGTCGCTGAACCGGTCGTTCGGGGCCGCGAAGAACGCCTGCCAGAACTCCGTCTCGAGGTCGTCGAGGCTGGAGGTGTCGGTGTGGGACACCTGGTATCGGGTGAGCATGTCCTTGAACGGGATGCCGACGTCCGGGCCGTCGGGTGGCTGGATGTCGATGGCGCGCCGTCCGCCGGAGTTGTTCGGGACCCGGACCCGGCGCTCCTCCGCCTGGCACAGGTAGAACGTGGCGAATGCGGCACGGGTCTCGTCGTCCTCGCGGGCGGCCACCTCGAAGTACTCGAGCTGGTAGAGGTCCACGAGCGGCGGGGTGCCGAGCTCGTGCTCGATGACGGTGACGTCCCCGCCCTTGAGCACCTTGAACAGCTGCTGGTAGCCAGTGCGCTCACGGACCTCGTCGAGGACCCGGCGGGCCACCTCCTCGGTGAGGGCGGCGATGTCCAGGCCGCCCACGTGGTGGGCGTCGTCGGCGCTCGCCACGTGGGTGATCGCCTCGGCGGCCGCGGCGGCCTGCGCGCGGATGTCCTCATGGATCTTCACCTGCATGGTGTTCCATGCGTCAGCGGTGACGAGATCGCCGGGCTCCTGGGTCACGTACGGGGGTGCTGTCTCGGTCATGATCATCCTTCCTCTGCGGGCCGGTCCGGCCCGGCCGGCGCTGCCGAGCTGCCGAAGCGAGCCCGGTCCCTGGTGACGACGGCGCGGATCCCGGCCGCCTTGGCGGTGCCGACCCCGATCGGGGTCGGGTCGAGCAGACGTTCGGCGAGGGTGGGTGGCTCGGGTCCGGCCACCACGGCGCGCGCGTTCTCGAAACGGGCACCGGGCAGGTGCACGGTGACGTCGTAGATCTCCGGGCCGACCACGCGCATCGACACGCTGATGTCGTTGCCGTACGTGCCCGGATCGGCCGCACGGACCTCGAGGAACCCGGGCGCCAGCCCCGGCCCGGAGACGTACATCCGGGCCGGCTGGGTGCCAGAGCCGAGGCTCAGGTGCACGGGCTCCCGGAACGGGAGCGCCACGGCGCGCCAGCCGATCGGGACGGTCGGCGCGGGCGAGCACTCGATCAGGGCGGACTCGGCGTTCACCCGGGTGATCACGTTGTCGTCGTCGCCCAGCGGTTCGGTCACCACCCCGGCGATCAGCTCCGGCTCGGCCGCGCCGAACCGGGCCTCGCCGAAGGGACGCCCGAACCGGGGGTCGAGGTCCGCGGGCAGGTTCACCTCGAATGCTCCGGCGGTGTGCGAGTCCCACGTCACGGTGACGTGCGCGCTCGCGGCGCGGTCCGCCGTCGCCGTGAACCGGGCCGGGACGGCCGCCGGGGAGAACCGGCTCACGTCGAACACCGCGTCCTCCACGCAGGGGCCACCGGCGAAGGAGTCCTCGTCGAAGACCGCCTCGTCGAACCGGGCCGCGTCGCACTCGGTCCAGCTCCACCGGTTCCGGCCCCGTCGCACGGTGAGCGGGCCGGGCCCGCCACCTGCGCTCACGTGGATCAGGGCGGGGTCCACCGGGTGCCATCCGGACGGTCCTCGCACCCGGGCACCGACGCCGCCCGGTGCCCATTCCAGGATGAGTTCCCCGCCGGCCGGCACGGTGGTGTCCACGTGCACCGACCAGCCGGCGGCCGGGTCGGTCAGCCGTGGTCCGTGCACGCCGCCGGAGGAGTCCACGCGCACCCGCCCGGGCACGTCCGCGGAGCCGGACGAGGAGAACACCAGCACCCCGCCGTGCGCGAGGGCCGCGGTCACGGTGTCCGTGGTGGGCGGGTACTCGACCACCTCGAGGTGGCGGGTCGGCACCACCTCGACGGCGCCGTCCGGCCCGGTCGTCGGGGACGTCAGCACGAGCCGGTCGGTGGCCCCGAGCGCGGCCACGCCGGGCGCCACCGCCTCGATCGCGGCGACGATCTCGGCGCCGAGCGTGGCCGACGGCGTGACCCCGGCCAGGTCCGCGTCGACCGGTTCGCCGTGGTCCAGCCGCAGCCGCAGCACGGAGCGTTCGGTCAGGTCCACCGGTGCGAGCAGGTCCACCTCGCCCTCGATCGTGGCCGGGGTGGGGTCGGTGCCGGTCACCGCTCGGCCCGCCGCCCCGAACAGCAGCGGCGCGGCGTCGCCGACCTCCGCGCGGCTCACCTCGAGCCGGCTCGCCGGTCCCGTGGTCGGGGAGGTCAGGGCGAGCGCGAGGCCGCCGGGCATCGGGACGCTCGCCGCGTCCGCCGTGGTGGCGGCGCGGATCGCGGCGGTGATCGCCGCGAGGTCGACGGGGCCGCCCGAAGCACCCGGAGCGGAGGTGAGGTCGACGTCCACCGGTGCTCCGCCGTCGACCCGTAGCCGCAGCAGGTGTCGCGCACCCAGGTCCGCGCCACCGGTGAGGTCGACCGTGCCGACCACCCGGGCCGCGGTCGCGGCCAGGCCGGTGTAGGTGCGCGGGGCGGGGATGCCCAGGACCGCCGGGGTGGCGTCGGTGCCGGCCGCGGGCGCCTCGATCACCAGCGCGCTGTCACCGCCCACGGTCGGGGAGGTGAGCAGTACGTGGGCGCCGTCGTGGGCGGCGACCGGGGCGCCGAGGGCGACGTTGATCTGGGCGCAGATCCGGGCTAGACCGAGGGTGGCCGGGGTGATGCCGTCGCCGAGCGGGACGTCCACGGGTGCGGCGCCGTCGACCCCGAGCCGCAGCGCCGCGTCGGCGGGCAGCGGTACCCCGGCCTCGAGGTCGACGGTGCCGGTGAAGTGCACGCCGGCCGCCCCGGTGCCGGTGACCGACCCGATGGCGCCGGCCCCGAGGACCTGATCGGCGGCATCCAGTGGATAAGGCGGTTCGAGCGCGACCCGGGACGCCGCCCCCGGCGTCGGGTCGAGGAGCACCACCGCGCGCCCGTCGGTGCTGACCTCCAGTCCGGGGACGCCATCGGCGAGGTGTTGGGCGATCTCCGCCGCGGTGGTCGCGCGTGGGCGCGGCCCGGCGCAGTCCACCTCGACGGCGCCGGAGTCGCCGACCACGACCCGCAGGAACGAGCCGCCGGTCAGGTCGATCCCGCCGGACAGGTCGGTGCTCGTGGTCAGGCGCGCGGACGTGCCGGGCAGCCCCCGGGCGGTGCGGGCGGTGAAGCCGAGCACGGTGGTCGCGGCCTCGTCGAGGACCCGGGCCCGGGTCACGAACCGGCGCCGCACGGTGGTGACGATCGGGTCCACCTCGAGCGATCCCGCGGCACCGGCGGTCGGCGAGGTCAGGATCAGATGGGCGCCGTCGTCTCCTGCGACGGGGTCGTCCTCGGCGCCGAGGGCGGCGTTGACGGCGTCCGCGAGCTCGCCGACGTCGGCGGCTGTCACGTCCGCCACCCCGGCGCGCAGGTCGATCTCGACCGGTTCGCCGCCGTCCACGGCCAGGCGGATCAGGTTCCGGGAGGACAGGTCCATCCCACCGGAGAGGTCCGCGGTGCCGGTCAGGTTCGCGGTCACCGGCGCGGTGCCGCGACCGGACCGGGGCCGCAGCCCGAGCACGTCGAGCGCGGCGTCGCCGTCGACCTCCTCGATGCGCAGCACCGCGGTCGGGCCCTCGGAGGAGGACGCGAGGCTCAGGCGGGCACCGTCGTGGGAGGCGCACTCGGTGCCGAGGCCCTCGTTGATCGCGGTGACCAGTTCGTTCGGGGTGGTCGCGGCGGGGTCGAGCCCGGCCACGTCCAGGGTGACGGCGGGCGCGGCGTCGAGGCCGAGCCGCAGCTGTGAGTGCCCGCGCAGGTCCACGCCGGAGCCGATGGCGCGGCCGGCGATCACCCGGGCCGGGGTGGCGTCGGTGCCGACCGCGAGCCGCGGTGCCGACCCGAAGAGGGCGGTGGTGGCGGGCTGGGCGGCGGGCTCGGTCAGCGCGACCGAGCCGGCCTCGCCGACGGTGGGGGAGGTGAGGGTCAGGAACCGACCGTCGTCGGTCGCGACCGGGACGCCGGCGCCGGCGTTGATCGCCGTCGTGATCTCGGCGACGTCCACCGCGGCCGGGTCCGCCGCACCGGCGGCGCAGTCCACCTCGGCGACGTGGTCGGCGTCGAGGACGATCCGCAGGTACCGGGCCACGCGCAGGTCCACCGGGGCGGACAGGTCCGCCCGGCCGGTGATCGTGGCCCGGCGTGAGCCGGCGCCGGTGTACCGCCGCGGCGCCAGCCCGAGCACGAGTTCGGCGGCGTCGTCCGGGCCGTCCTCGACGGCGACGGCGGAGCCCGGCCCGGTCGTGGGCGAGGTGAGGACGAGGTGGCCGGCCTCGACGGTCGCGACGGCGGTGCCGAGCTCCGCGTCGAGGGCGGCCGCGAGCTCCGCGGCGGACGCGCTCGCCGGGTCCGCGACGCCGGTGGTCAGGTCCGCCGGGATCGCCCCGCCGTCGTCGAGGGCCACCCAGAGGGTGTGCGCGCCGGTGAGGTCGATCCCGGCGCCGAGGTCCACGGAGCCGACGAGCCGGCCGGGGGCGGCGTCCCGCCCGGCGACCCGGGCGGCGCCGATGCCCAGCACCGCGGAGGCCGCGTCGGCCCCCCGGGGCGCGCTCGTGGTGAGCACGTCCACCTCACCCGGGGCCCGGTCCCCCTGTGCCCTGTCCCACCAGGCGTCGAGCGAGGCGTCCTCGATGTGCAGGCCGAGGGCCTCCGCCGTGATCCGCAGGATGCCCTGCACCGTGACGGTGCCCTCGAGGTGGGTGCGCACGAAGGCGAGCAGGTGCTCCCGGAACTCCGCCACGCTCTCGTCCGGGCGCGGCGCCAGCCCGTACAGGGCGGCGAACAGGGCCAGGTCGGTGATCGCGGGTTCCCCGGCGTCGGCGAAGGTCACCCAGTGCGCGCGCATCACCGCGATCAGGGAGTTCTCGGCGGACTGGAGCTCGCCACCGTGGGCGTCGGTGAAGGCCCGGAGCGCACTCGGGTCGCCCCGCACCGCGTAGGTGGGCGGCAGGTTCGCCAGGATGCGGTCGGCCTTAGGCATCGGCGTCCTCCGTGGCGACGTCGTCGGGCGTCATGTCGAGCGCGATCCACCACGGCTCACCCGCGACCTCGGCGCCGACCGCGAACGTGCCGGCCTCGAGCTCGGCGTCCGTGGCGCCTTCGCCGGCACGGTCGGGCGCCGTGGACACGAGCAGGGACCGGTCCGGGATCCGGCCGGTGGTGGGCGCGTTCACCCCCGCCGTGGCCACCGAGGCGGCGAGCGCGGCGCGCAGGGCCGCGTCGTCGGAGCCGTCCGGCAGGAACTGGACCGCCTGCACCAGCGCGTCGACGAGCCCGGCGTCGCCCTCCGGCCCGGCCAGGTCCGCGCGCGCGACCACGACGTCCACGATGGTCGCCTCCAGCACGTCCGGGACGGCGCGGATCACGGCGAGCAGGGCAGCGCCGTCGGCCGGGTCGCCGCGGGTGAGCCCGTCCACGTACGCCGCGACGGCGGCGACGATGTCCGCGCGCACCTGCTCCTGCCCAGGACCGGACAGACCCGCCGTGATGCTCGCGCGCACCCGCGGGGTGATGAACACGTACCGGGCCACCAGGGTGGCCACCACCCCGGCGGCGCGGGTGGCGTGCACGGCGTCGGTGAGGGCGGGCAGCCGCTCGGGTTCGGCGTCGACCACCACCGTCACCGTGCCCGGCTCGGAGCGGGACCCGAGCGGTGAGTTCGGGTCGAAGAACTCCACCGGCGTGCCGCGGCCCTCCCGGATCACCCGGTCCAGCGCGGCCAGGGTGGCCTTGCCGAGGGAACGCAGCGCCGCCTTCGCGCGGGTGCGCAGCTCGTCGTCGGTCTCGTCCGCGGCGGCGCGGACGGTCGGGTCCAGGTTGCTGACGTTCTCGATGCCGGCGATCGGCTGGGTCATCTCGGAGATCGCGCCCGCGGCCACGAGGCCCGCGTCCCCGGCGAACGTCACGTCCGCGCGGATCGGGGCGTCGATGCGGACCTGCCCGGTCTGCAGGGTGCGCGGCTGAGTGGTGGTGAACACCACGGCGTCGGGGGTGGCCAGGCGGGTGCCGGCCGGGATGTTGATGTTGCCGTCCACGCCCGCGGCCCGGAAGAACGTGGCGAGCCCTTCGGCGAACTCGGCCCGCTTGCGGGTCACCCCGAGGATCGCGACCACGTAGTCCAGCGAGGCCCCGGTCGCGGTGTCCACGAAGGCGGAGAGGTAGGCGAGGTTGATCTGCTGGTAGACCACGGCGATCTCACGCCCGATGGCCTCCGTGAGGGTGCGGGTCACGGAGCCGACGTTGATGTCGGAGAGCGGGGAGCGGGTGTCCAGGCGGAAGTAGTCGACGTAGAACGTGGACTCGTCGTCCGGGTGGGTGCCGTCCTCGAGCCAGATCACGCTGTTCGTGGCGGTCCCGCTGAACGTGAAGTCGATCGCGAGCAGGAACGTGCGCGGCGCCCCGCCCGCGGTGCCGGTGATGCCCCGGATCCCACCGGCCGGCTCAGCGAGCGGGTACGTGCCGATCTTGAGGTCGAACACGATCGGCTCGTTCACCACCCCGCCGACCACGGAGGTGAGGATGTCCCCGACCAGATCCCCGTACGGCCGGTTGACGAGGTTGACCACGTCCTCGTTCATGGTGCACCTCCCGCGAGTGGCACCCCGACCACGAGGTTCAGCTCGGTCTGGGTGCCGATGATGACGACGGCGGCGCGTACCTCCAGGCGGGTGGCGTCACGCGGGTCGGTGGTCACCGTGATCGACGCGACCCGCTCGACCCGGGGCTCCTCGGAGAGCGCCTGCAGCGCGTAGACCTTGGCCCGGTTCCGGGTGGTGGGCGTGTTCGGTTCGCCGATGAGCTCGTGGAGCCGGCTGCCGTAGGCCGGGTGGCCGAGGCGGGCGAGCTCGCCCACCTCGGTGAGGAAGCGCAGCAGCAGCGCCTGTTCGAGGTTCTCCCAGCCGGTCACCGGGAGCAGGTCGTGGCCCGGATCCGCCTGACCGGGCTCGAGCAGTTGCGGGCGAGGGCCGGTGCGAAGGTCCTCGCCCCGCTCGCGCTGGGCGGCGGTCAGCAGGTCGCCGAGCAGGCGCAGGTCGGTCCCGGCGAGCGCCTCGCGTTCGGCGGTGGGGATGCTCATCACGTCCTCCTCTGTGCTGGGGCTGCTGGGTCTGTGCTGTCCGGGTTGGGGGCGGCTGCGCCGGGGCGGCCGGCGCGGGCCGGGCCGTTCGGCACGCGCGCGATCACGGCGGCCACCCGTCGGTCACGGCGGTCGTGGCGGGCGGTCCGATCACGAGCAGGATCCCGGGCGGGGAGGGGATCCGGTCGCCGGTGCGGACCAGCCCGCGCCCGCCCACCCGGACGCCGGTGCTGGTGCCGACCGGGCCGATGACCAGCGGATAGGGCACGCCGGTGACGGAGTTGACCATGACGCAGATCGACCCGCTCGTGGCCAGCGGCTGCCCGCTCGCCGAGATGACCGGGGGCAGCACGGCGATGATCGTGCCGGTGTCCGGGGCGCCGGCTGCGCCGGGCGTCACCATGACGCTCGCGCCGATGCTCACGGGTGCTCCGGGCATGTTCGCACCTCCTCCTGCTCGCTCATGGACCGAAACTGGTCAGGCCGTTGATGGACACGGACACGCCCTGCACCCTCACCCCGGTGCCCCCGCGGACCGTCGCGGACAGACCTCCGGTGAGTTCCGCCGTCGTGCCGGCCCGGGCGGTCAGGGAGGTGCCGGCGTCCAGGGCGATCGAGCCGCCGGCCTGCAGGGTCAGGTCGCCCGAGGCCTGCAGCGTCACCGACGCCGCCGAGGTCAGGGTGGCGTCCCCGTCCTGGTCGAGGGTGACCGTGGTGGCGCCGGACTTCACCTGCACGGTGCCGCCGCTCGCGCCGGACTGGTCGAGCCGCAGCTCGGTCTGCCCGGCGGTGGCCGTCACCGTGCCGTCGACGATCCGCACGGTGATCTTCGGCGGCATCTCGATGATCAGTTCCCGGGCCGGGTCGTCGGTGGGGTGGTTGCGCAGCGCGGCGAGCACGCTCGCGTCGTCGTCGGCGTCCAGGGGCAGCCGGAGCACGATCTCGTCGGTGGTGGAGCGCGGCGGCCGGTCGGCGTCGTCATAGAACCGGGCGATCACCAGGGGGGCGTTCACGTCCCCGTGGTCGAACGCGACGAGCACCAGGTCACCGACGTTCGGGATGCCGACGGTGCCGACGTGGCCGGTGCCGACCGGGACCCGCTTGAGCAGCAGGCCGGAGTTCTTCAGGGCGACGTCCACGCCGTAGTTGTCGTCGTCGTCCGCGGTGGCGTGCGGGTACACGGACTCGACCACGCCCAGCTCGGTGCTGCGCACCGCGGCCAGCTCGTGCCGCACAATCGCGGCGATGGTGTCGACGATCGTGGTCACGGCGCACCTCCCGCGGCCGCGGCGGCGGCGCCGACCAGGCTGCGCAGCCACACGTCGGTGGTGAAGCCGTGCGTCTTCTCCAGGCGGTGCTCGACGGCGCTCACCTGGTGGTTGCCGTCCGGAATCCCCGCGTCGGGCCGGTCCGGGAAGTCCTCCAACCGCACCAGCGCGCCGAGCGCAAGCTGCGGGCGGCCCTGGATCCGGACCCGCCCGGTGACGGCAGTCGCGGCCAGGTGGTCGGCGAGCGCCTTCGCGGCGGTGGCCGCCCCGGCCGCGGTGCGCAGCGACCCGCGCTCGAGCAGCAGGGTGGGTGCGTCGGTTCCGGACGTGCCGGCGAAGGACGCGAAGTCCTTCGTGAGCCACGCCCACGACTCGTCGCCGCGGGAGCCGCCGGGGCTCTCGCCGAACGCCGTGACGGTCCCGGCGACCGGCCGGATCCGGGTCAGGTCCGCCTCCAGGACGTGCTCGCCGTAGCGCAGCACATGCACCGATCGGGTGCCGCCGAACGCCTCGAAGACGAGTTCGCCGTCGGGCGTGAAATAGGTGTCCACCCCGGCCAGGGCGGCGAGGTCGCGCACGTGCCGGCACGCGTCCCGGCGCCCGTCCACCACGTACGCGTGCAGGCTCGGGCCGGCGTCCGCCCGCGCCACCAGGACGCCGGCGGCGTCCGCGAGGGCCCGGACCACGTCCCCGGCGGTCGTGTCCTCGAAGGTACGGTCCACCCGGGTGCGCAGCAGCGCGTCGGCCTTGGAGTGGGCGATGATCCGGGTGGTCCGCAGGTCCGGCTCGACGGCGACCACGGTGCCGGTGAACACGACGACCAGTGCGGGGTCGGCGTCGGAGTAGCCGAGCTCGACGCGGGCGTCCGCCCCGGGGACGGCGGTCAGGGCGCCGACCTGGCCGGCGATGATGGTCGCCTCGTCCGCCGGGGTGCTCAGGTCCGAGCGCACCACGATCTCGACGACGGTGGACGCCTTCGGCTCGACGGTGGTGTCGATCACCTGGTCGCCGATGGTGAGCCGGTAGGCCGGTCGCAGCATGGCTCAGTCCTTTCCGCCGGTCAGCCAGTCCCGCAGGGCGGGGCTGGTGGTGGCCGGGTCGACGTCGTCGAGGGCGGCGAGGACCGCGGCGCGCAGGCCGGCGCCATCGGCGGTTGTCACGTCGACGGCGGTCGCATCGGCCGCGGTCGTGTCCGTGCCGGCGGCTCCGGCGCCCTCGGGCTGGATGCTCACCGCGGAGTCCCCGGGGCCGGCGCCGGCGAACACGTCCGCCGGGGTGAGGGGTTCGGGGACCGGCGCCCGGACCAGGTTCGGGACGAACACCTGGAGCAGGTGCGAGCGCAGCGCCCCGAGGTGGGGGTCGAGCGCGGCCCGCAGCATCGCCCGGGCCAGGCGGGCCCGGTGCGCGGTGTCGAACTCGGCGGACTGCGTCATGTCCAGGTAGGCGTTCACCAGGTAGGCCCGCTGCGCGCGGACGTCGGTCTCGGGGTGCTCGGCCACCCGCATGAGCCGGTCGAACCGGTCGATGCTCGTGCGCAACGCCTCCCGGGCGACCGTCCAGACGTACCGGGCGAACAGCCCGCCGGCGTCGCGGTGGTGCCGCTCCGCCTGCTCGAGCAGCGCATCCGCCGTCGGGTGCTCGCGCTGGAGCGAGAGCGCCAGCCGCAGGTCGGCGAGCACCGGACCGGAGGCCTCGAGCCGGAGCAGGTGCTCCTCGGCGAGCGCGTCGGCGAGGTCCCCGCCGACCCGGCTGAACGCGAGGAGGCGAGCGCCGACGTCGACCGGCACCCGCGACCACAGGCCCACCGAGCCCACCGGCCGCCCGGATGCGAGCCGCTCCTGGTGCACCTCGAGGGTGACCACGGATCGGGGGGCCTCGGTCAGGGAGCCGCGCAGCACGTCCGCGAGCCGCACGGCCAGGGTGACGCTGCGGACCTGCCGACCGGGCGCGCCGTCCCGCCAGGGCCCGAGGTCGGCTTCGTCGATGACCACCTGGACGATGGTGCTCGCGTCCAGGATCTCCGAGGTGACGGCGTTGTCGTTCATGCGCGCGCATCCCTTGCCAGGTTGTCCAGCACGGCCGGGAACCGTACCTCGATGGCGGTGTCCCCGATCGCCACGGCCGGGGACGTCAGCGTGGTGCCGGTGATGGTGGTGGTCGGTGGCACCGCGACCGCGATGGCGCCGGTGGCCGGGTCGATGGTCCACTCCCCGCGCTGGGTCCACCGCTTCTGGACGAGTGCCGTGTAGACCCGGTCGGCCGGGTCGCCGGTGGCCGCGACCACGCCGGTGATGTTCGTCCAGATCCCGAGGGTCGCGACGAAGTCCAGGCCCCAGACGAACCGGCGCAGCGTGGCCGCGGCCACGGCCGGGTGGGCGCCGGGCTCGCTGTCCCCGGGGGAGTCGATGTCCTCCACGATCCACCGCTCGCCCACGGCGAGCGCGGTCCGCCCGCGGATCCCGCCGACGCCGAACGTGGCCGTCTCGCCGCCGATGCCAACGGCGCCGACGCCGAAACCGGAATCGAGCGTCGGCGGGACGATGAGCGCGGGCGCCGGATCACCGGGCAGGAACACCGGCGCCCCGGCGGCTCCGCCGGTGGCCGCCGCCCCGTTCGAGGCGACCACGCTGAGGTCGGTGTGGGCCGCGGGCGGGGCCACCGTGTCGTCCTGGAACCGTCCGAGGATCCCCTCGGGGGCGGTCTCGTTGTTGATCCAGCCGGCGAGGTAGGCGTTCACCGAGCGCCGGCCGTTCGCCCCACCGGTGACCGCATCCGCCTGCACCAGGAAGTGGATCGCGGCGGTCGCCGGGATGGCGATGTTGAACGCCGGGTCCCCGGTGGCCACGTTGATGCCGCCCCCCGCGACCGGGGTGACGTTGAAGCTGCCGCTCTGGTCCACGCAGCTGTCGAGGAACATCGTGACGCGGCCGAGCAGCACGGTCTTGACGATGCTCGGCTCACGGTCGATGCCCACGTCGTAGCCGTCGTTGCCGTTGCCGTCCACGAACGCGCGCACCCCGAACGTGCCCACGTTGTCCGCGAGCATCGTGGCCCGCAGTGCGTTGCCCGGGTCCCGGGTCACGGTCGGCCCGTCGGCCGCGGACAGGGCGACGATCGCCGCCGCGTCGTCACCGCCGTCGGCGGCCGGGATGCCCCGCAGCCGGTGGGCGTCCCAGATCACCGGAACGCCCGCCGGCCGGACCGCCACGGTGAACTCGACCGGGCGGGCGGGGCGCACGCAGTTCTCCAGCAGCGGGATCGGCGGGTTCACGGTCGGGTTGTCGTCGAAGTCCACCGGGGCCGGCACCGCCCGGCCGGGCACCACGTGCGCCGGCACCGGCGAGTTCCCGAGCCGCGCCGTGTTCGCCTCGGTGGCGGGGATCGTCATGGTGAGGTTGCTGAGCTCGACGACCGTGAGCACGGCCCGGTCGCCGTCCGCCTCCACCCCGTCCACCCCGAGCTGCAGCACGGCGTCCCGCAGGGCCCCGCTGACCGCGGCGCCCTCGACCCAGAACGCGGTGCCGGCCGCCGGGATCCCCGCCGCGGGCAGCAGCACCGGTGCGACCACCTCGGCCTGCCCGGCGGCGGCAACCTCGTCGGCGGCGGTGAAGAACCGGGTCCGGGCGTCCATGCGGCCCAGGCTGAGCGTGCCCGTGAAGTCCGCGGGCAGAGCCTGGCGCACGGTGATCAGCGCCCGGCCGGCGTGGAAGCCGGCGTCCTGCACCTGGACGAACCGTCCCGGGGTGATCTTGTCCGCCTCGGAGAGCGCGGCCGGCGTGGCCGGTGCTGGTGGAGCCGCGGACCGGGTCTGGTGCAGGTCGAGGAACACCTCGACGGCCGTCATCTGGTGGGTCTGGCTCAGGCCGGGGGTGCCGGAGACCGTCACGGCGAGGGTCAGCACCACGTCCCCGGTCGCGGCGCTCGCGGTGCGGCCCTCCGCGAACAGGGTGACCCCCGCGGCCAGTGCGGCCGAGTCGAACACGTTGTCGACGCCGTCGAACGTGATCTCGGTGCCGCCCGCGGCGGCGTCGAAGAACCGGACCGCGTCGCTGGACGCCTCGAGGCGCCCGGATCCGGTGAACGCGGGGGTGCGCAGCACCACCGGGCGCCGCGCCGGGTTGGTATGGACCTTCCGCACCAGCACCACGTCCGGGCCGGTGATCGCCGGGACCACGTCCGCGACGGCCCGGTCCACCACGATGATCTCGGCCGGGATGCCGGAGTACCGGAAGCAGGTGGCGTTGCCGCGCACGTCGGCCAGGGACTGGGTGGCGGTCCGGAGCAGGAACGGCCCGTCCACGGAGATCACGTAGATGCCGGGACCCTTCTCCGGTGGCGTCGGCGTCGGGAAGGTGAAGTTCCCGTCGGCGTCGGTCCTGCTGCGGATCGGGGTGCCGGCGTGCGCCGCGGCCGAGGTGACGGCGACCTCGCCACCGAGGTATTCGCCGTCGGCGGCCATCAGCACGTACGGGCGGTCCGCGAACGGTGTGCCGTCGGTGAAACTGATCCGGCCGACCACGGGGGAGGTGCCGGGTTCGGCCGGGGTGCGGCACCACGTCGGCTGCGGCGGGCTGGGGCACGGCTGGCCCCACGGGACCACGAAGTCGGCCACGCCGGTGGCGGTGCCGTCGTCCAGGCACCAGCCGCCGCCGCCCGCGCCGTCGGGCACCTGGTCGAGGGTGATCGGCTCCGGCACCTGCGCCGGCATGGCGGACTCCTTGACGAACATCAGCTCGGTGCGCCGGTTCGGGCGCCACGCGCACTGGGTGCTCAGCACCGGGTCCTGCTCGCCGCAGCCGAGCCAGCGCAGCGGCCCGGAGTCGCACCCCTCGCTCGCGTTCGGCATCAGCCGTGCGGTCGGCAGGTTCAGCGGGCCGTTGCCGAGGTACTCCCGGATCAGCACCGGCCAGGTCGCGTCGCCGACGATGCCGTCCGGGGTGAGGCCGTGGTCGGACTGGAAGGTCCGCACCGCGGTGTCGGTCAGCTCCGGGTCCGCGCCCACGTTGCCGAAGAACCGCCCGAGGTCGGCCAGCATGAACTGGTACTCGCGGGTGCCCCAGGTGTCCTTGACGGTCGTGATCGTCCCGAACGGCCGGGTGCGGCGCAGCTCGTCCCACTCGGCGACGGCGGCCACCGCGTCGGAGCCGAACGTCATCATCGCGTAGGTGGCCCGGGCCCGGCGCTCGGAGAGGGACTGGTTGTAGTCGTCGCCGCCGGTCAGGTCGGTGTGCCCGACGATCAGCAGCCGCTCGTCCGGGTGCGCGTCCGAGTACGCGATCACCTGGGCGAGCACGTGCCGCTCGCACGGCTCCACGAAGGACTTGTCGAATTCGAAGGTGATCACGAAGACGGTGCCGATCTTCGCGCCGCGGCGCAGCACGATGGTGACCGACGCCGTCGCCCCCTCGATCACCCGCACCGTCGCGGACCCGGTGAGCACCTCGTGCTGCCCGCTGGGATTGCGGGTGTCGTCGACGAGCGCGCTCGCCGTGTACTGGCCGGCCGGGAACGGGTCGGCGAACCAGGTGTCCGGGCGGATCCGGTCCGTGAGCACCCGGTCCAGGGCGGCGCCGTCGTCGGTGGTGCCGGCCACGCTCACCCGGACCCGGTCCATGTCGAAGGCCGGGTCGCCCTCCACCACCACGGTGACGGCGAGCTTGCCGTCGGTGACCGTCGGCGACGGGGGCGGCGGGATGATCACCTCCTCGACGTCGATCGGCTCGGCGTCGGTGAGCTCGCGCAGCGCCAGGGTGTACTCGAACGCGCTCGGCCGGCCCGCGACCTCCCGCACGTCCATCCGCTCGACGATGACCCGGTCCACGGACGTCGCGGCAGAGATGTCCGAGACGAACGGGACCGGGTCACCGGCGTGGAACCGTTCACGGACCGCCGCCAGGTGCTCCCTGGTGTCCGGTGCGGTGAGCACGCCGGTGAGCATCAGCCGGGCCCCACGGCGCCCGAGGGCCTGCAGGAAGTCCCCTTCGAGGGCGGGCACGCGGTGGCGCACGAGTGCGTGGTCGGAGTCGGAGGAGACCACCTGCACCTGTTCCAGCTCGAGCTCACCGAGCATGGGCCGCACCATCGCTCACCCTCCTCATCCGCCGTCGCCGGGTGTTCTCGCTCAGGGCTTGAGCGAGTTCAGGTGGGTGGTGATCGCCGTGATCAGGTCCAGCAGCTCGGTCTTGACCTGGTCCACCGACGGCAGCCCGGTGACGACCGACGCCACGTCCGCGATCGATTCGATGGCACCGGTCTCACCGGGCAGGATCTTCTTCGCGGCATCGAGGAACGCCGGGATCTTCCCGGTGAACTCGGCGACCTCGCCGAGGCCCGGGATGGCGCCCACGTCGAGGTTCTGGATCTCGGTCTTGAGCTTGTTCATCAGCTCGACGAGCAGGTCGATGAGTTCGGTGACCTGCGGCACCAGGGACGCGATCGCCTGGATCGCGGGCTTGATGGTGGCCACGTTGTCGTCGAGGAACGACTTGAAGTCGGCGAGCACCGCCTTGAGTTCCTCGAAGAGGTTCGGTTCGGCCATGATCGGCTCCCGTCTGGGTGGGTCCTGCGTCGGTGTCTTCGGAGGTGGGGTCAGCCGCCGGTGGCTTCCCGGAACGCGCGCAGCCGCTCGAGGAGGCCGGTCAGCGGCGTCACGAACGCCTCCAGGCCGGTCGCGAATGGTGGCGTGATGTCGAGCCCGTCGAGGAGGTCGCCGAGCAGGTCGTCGGCCTCGCCGAGGATGTCCGCCTCGAGCCCGGCGGTGGACGCGGGCGCGACGGGCTCGGTGAACTCACGCAGGGTGAGCACGTAGGCGAACGCGCCCGGCCGCCCGGCCAGCTCACGGACCTGCAGGTCGTCCACGAGGACCTCCTCGACGGAGGTGTCCGCCGTGATGTCCGCGACGAACGCGACCGGTTCCCCGGTGCGGACCTGCGCCTTCAGCTCCTCGATGAGGGTGGCGGCGCCGGTGTCCGTGGCGACCCCGCGCACCCGCACCCCGGTGGGGGCGCGGCCGAGGTTCTGCAGCATCGACCCGTCCTTGCCGACGGCCTGGTGCTCGGCGACGGCGCGCAGGTCGCTGGTGGTCAGGTCCTGCACCTGCGGCAGTTCGAGGGTGCCCAGCATCGGTCGCATGTCACGCCTCGATCCCGTGCCGGCGGGCCGCATCGGTGAGCATCCGGGCCACGAGCCGCTCGAGCTCCGGCACCGAGGTGGCCGGCACCGACCCGCCGACGCCGGGAGCGGCCGAGCTCTCCGAGGCCGTTGCCGGCCCGGCCGGCCAGGTGGCCGGCCACCCGTGCTCGCCGCCCTCGGTCTCCTCGGCGTCCCCGGCGAGCCGGACCAGCCGGGCCGGGCGCGCGGGTGCGATCGCGAACTCCGTCCGCGGGTCGAGGCCGTGGGCGGCGGTCCGCGCGTGCGGGGCCGCGTCGCGGCCGTCCGGCGTGGGCCAGCCGGCGAGCGGCGCACCAGGCCTCCCAGCCTCCGTCGGCCCGACGGCGGAGGTGCTCGGGCGGTCGACGTCGCCGCTCGTCCGGCGTGCGTCACGGCGCTCGCGCGCCGGCCCGACGGCGGGTCCCGGCTCGCCGAATCCGGTGCCGTTCCAGGCATTGCGCCACTGACCCGCCCCACGGGTCAGTGACGCAGTGAGCGCGAGGGCATCCTCCGCGGAGGCTCGGCGCAGCGGTCGGCGCGCGGTCGACGCCGGGTCGGCGAGGGCGCCGAGCCCGGCCGCACCGAGGCCGGCCCGGACCCGCTCGAGCACGTGGTCGAGACCGGCGTCGGGCGGCGGCAGCTGGCTCGCGGCGGCCCCGGGCCGCGCGGAGGTGTCCGCGGCCGGGCGGGGGTGGGGTGGGTGGACCGGGCGAGGGGCCTGCCCTGCGGGTCTGGGCGGCCGGGATCGGCGGTCCGCGTCGCCGGGCTCGGCGAGTTCGCGCAGCCGGGCGGCCGGCGGGCACGCGTCCGGCGGCGGCAGCTGGCCGAGGTGGTTGGGCGTCCGGCCGGCCCCGGCGCCGGGGCGTTGCGGCACGGGTGCGCCGGCGTCGGGATTCCGGGCGTCGGTGTTCCGCGCGACTGGATCCGCGGCCGGCGTCCACCGGCCCGAGCCGGCCGGGCCGCCCGGGGCACCGCCACGGCGGCCGAGGCCGAACGGGTCCTCGGACCAACCACCCACCACCCCCGACGATCCCCGCCCGGGGCGGGCTCCGCCGTCGTCATCGTCGCCCGAGTGGCGCCACCGCTCCCGCCGGCCGACGGGGTCGGGGACTCCTGCGCCGTCGCCCGGGCCGCCGACGCACTCCGCGAGGGTGCGGCCGAGCATCGGGCCCTCGGCGAGCCGGGGCGGCGCGTGCGCGGCCGCGCAGACCGCGCCGACCCGCGCGTCGAGCACGTCGACGGACCGGGTCAGCCGGGCGGTGTCCCGGCACCACGCGGCCGGCCCGCCGCCACCGGCCAGGTGCCCGAGCGCGCCGCCCACCCGGGGGAGCACACCGCGCACCCCGGGCAGCACGGCATGGCCGCCGCCGGCGGCAGAGCTCCCGGCGGTGGACGACGCCCGGCCCGTGCTCATGCGACCTCCGCCGCCCGCCCGGTCATCTCCAGGTACATCAGGATCTGCCCGATCGTCATCCCGGCGACGTCCTCCGCCGTCCAGCCGAACTCCTCGGCGAGCACGAAGCACGCCTTCGCCAGCGGGGCCTGGACGAGCTCGGCGAGCCGGTCCCGGGGCGTCTCGATGCCGCTCAGCTCGTTGATCGCGTCCACCAGCACCCGGGCGAGCCCGGCCGGCAGGCGGCCGGCCTGCTCGGCCGTGAGCGCGGGCTCCACCACGGCGCGGGCGATCATCAGCCCGGCCGCGAGCTCGCGGTCCCCGCCGGCGGCGTGCGCCACCAGCTGGACGTCCCGCACGGTCAGCGGGCGGATCGTCACGGTTCCGGTGGGGCCACCGGGCGGCAGCGTCACCTCGTGGGTGAGCGCGCTGCCGGCCAGCAGCTCCTCGGCGGTCAGTGCGGTCCCTGCCATCGCAGTGCTCCGTTCACTCGGTGGCGAACGCGACCTCGGTGGGCGGCGCCTCGCCGCCACCGCCGCCGGCGCCCTCGCGGTCGAGAACACGGATGGTGAGCGCCCGGAACCGCAGGTTCTCCACCACGAAGTCGTCCTCGGGCAGGGTGTAGCGCCAGTTCTCGAACTTCACCCCGGCGATCTCCAGGGTGAGCGAGTTGCCCGGGTGCGCCGGGTCCGCCAACACCAGGTTGATCGTGAAGGCGGGCTGCACGTACGGCTCGGCCACCGCCGTCGGGGCTGATCCGCGCCCCATCAGCAGCAGGAGCAGCGCGCCGTTGACGTACGCGCGGCCCACCGTGCCGGCGATGTGGATGTCACCCGGGCTCAGGGACACGGGGTGGCGGCGGCCGACCTCGTAGAACTCCTTGAGCGCGGTGTCCACGCACACCCGCACGTCGGTGAGCCGGCCCACCGTCTGGATCGCGAACGTGTCCACCACGGCGGACGCGTCCGCGCCCTCCGGGGTGTCCTCGGCGGCCAGGGTGAGGGTGCCGTGGTTTCCGGTGAATACCTCTGTCAGTGCCATGTCGGGGGTCCTTACTCGAGGAACATCGTGACCTTGATGAAGTCGATGCTGAACGTGGGCCGCAGGAAGATGTCGACCCGGGCGATGCCTCGGATCTCGTCGTCACGGGTGGCGTGCACGTCCAGCCGGTAGCCGTTCTCGGAGGCGAGGAGCTCGTCCAGCACCATCGAGTTCAGGAAGTTGTTGATGGTGGCCCGCAGTGCGCCGCGGACCCGCTCGTTGTTCAGCAGCCCGATGTAGGGGGTGGCGGCGCTGCGGACGCCGAACTTCGCGTAGTCCACGATCCGGCGGGTGGTGATCTGCTGCCACGCCGTGTTCGTGGACGTGGTGATGCCCCGCACCAGGCGCAGGCCCTGCCGCTTCTCGACGGCGAGTACCCGGCTCAGCACCAGCTGCTTCAGCTCGGCGCTGGACAGGTCGTGCTCGAGCGCCTCGACGCCGAGGACCTTGTTCGTCAGCGAGATGTGCGGCGCCTGCGCGGAGAGCAGCCCGGCGACGGCGGCCGCCGTGTACGCGCCGGGCAGCGTCACCTTCACCGGTGGGCTGACGGACCGGTCGTCGGCGACGAAGCCGGGGCCGACCAGGACCACCCGGTCGCTGTTCAGCGCATGCCCGGACGCGTTCTGCACGAACGCGGCCCGGTCGCCGGCGAGTGCGGTGCCGACGATGCCGATGCGTTCGCGCTTGTTGTCGTCGTTCGAGGCGAGCGCGCAGTGCAGGGCGAGGTCGTCGCCGAACGTGGAGTCGGTCTGCCCGGCACCGACGATGATGTGCGCGTCGACCCCGAGCAGGGCGTCGAGGCCGCCGGCGTGCAGTGCCCCGGTGGGATCGCCCGCGCCGTTCGCGCCGCCGCCCATCGGGGTCGCCGCGAGGGTGCTCGGGACCTCCGTGGGGTTCGCCAGGGCCGTGGCCGTGACGAGCGCCGAGTCGGCGAGGTCGGCGACCAGGTCGTCGCCGGAGACCACGTTGTACTCCTCCTTCGCGCTCACCCCGAGCGTGATCGTCACCTTCACGGCGGACGCCTTGTCGACCATGTAGGTGGCCAGCACGGTGTCACCGGCCGCGGGGTCGGTACCGAACGTGAGGGTGCCGTCCGCCGTCGTGATGCCCACCTGGGTGGGGCTCGGGGCCGCGTCGTAGACGATCGGGACCACCGTGTCCGAGCCGCCGCCGCCCGGTCGCACCACGATGCGGTTCACCGCGCTGTGCAGCACTTCGGCATGGGCCAGCACGAACGGTGGACCGGCCACCGTCTCCTCGCGGACCAGGGCGCTCGCGTCGGCCGTGGAGACGGTCACCGTGAGCCCGTTCGCCCAGGTACCCGGCCAGCGCGCGTCGACGCGTACGCAGGGCCCGGTCGCCGAGGCCAGGTCCACGCCGGCCGTGGCGACGGCGCCGGGATCGGCCACCCGCACGGCCCACACGCTGGTGGCACCGAACCGGTAGGCCTGCTCCAGGGCGCGGGTCAGGGTGAGTTCGTCGTTGGTGCCGCCGTGCCACGGGTCGTAGGCGCCGAACGTGGCGAGGGCGTCGCTGTAGCTGCCGAGCAGGCGGGGCGTGCCCACCGGCCCCTTGGCTGCGGTGCCGACCACGCCGAGGTTCCCGACGGTGATCGCCCCCGGGACGATGAGGCCCTCGGGGCGCACTTCGATGAAGACGCCGGGTAGGACTAGTTCGGTCATGACTTCCGCTCCTTTTCGCTCCCTCGCTCCCACCGGAGCGCGTTCGGGGTCCTTCGTTCGTGTTCTCAGCGGGACAGCCGTAGATAGACGACGGCGGTCTGGTCCAGTCCCGGGCTCGCGCCGGGTGGGGTGTAGGTGATCTCGAAGCGTTCGCCGGCGGCGAGCAGGATCGGTGTGGTGAGCCGGCGGGCCGCGCCGGAGTAGGCGTCGACGGTGCCGTCGGTGTCCCAGTCGCCCAGGTCCGGGCCGGGGACGGCGGGCCCCAGCGCCGCGAGCGCGGCAGCGGGCGTCAGCGTCACCGTCGCGTCGCGGTGCGTGGGCACCGCACCACCGGCGGCGGTGAGGAAACCGTCGAGGTCGGCGAACGCCGTCGGGCCTGCGCCAGAGCTGCGCGCGAACGTGACCGTGCCGCCGAGGGCGGGCCCCGGGACGTACGCGATCGCGGCGATGGTGCCGACCGCCGTCGGCCCGGTGACGGTGAGCGCGGGGGCGCCCTCGTCGTCCCAGCGGCGCAGCTCGTCGACGATCGTCTGGGCCTCATTGGTGGGTGCGGCCTCGTCGCCGTGGCCGGTGGTGACCGGGATCCGGGCGATCAGGGAGTCCGCGTCGTCGTCGGCGGTGTACCGGTACTCGTAGAGGACGTCGTAGCTGGAGGCCTTGCGCCAGGCCGGCACGACCGGAATGTGCTCGGCGATCGTGGTCTGGCTGGCGGCGAACCTCAGGAATCCCTCGGCGCGGAGCGCGTCCCGGTCGTCGAGCAACGTGGACTGCAAGTCGAGCACGGCGGCGTCCACCTCGGGGGAGGAGCCGGCCCACAACTGGAACCGCACCCGTGCGTCCAGCCGGCCGCCGCGCAGCGTCCGGGTGCCGAGCGCGGGTGCACCCTCGGTGCCGATGTGGTCGCCGAGGCCGACCGGCTTGGCGGTCACCTGCTCGATGGTCACGTTGCTGTCGGGTACGCCGGGCAGCGGCGCCGGCAGCCTGGCCCCGAGGACGCCCAGCATCGCGGTGACCACGTCGGTGAGGGTCGGGGCACTCACGTCGGCCCCCACGGCGGGCACGTCGAGGCCATCGGCGCCCGGCCCCACGTCGCTGGTGAGCGCCAGGTCCACGGCACGTGCGATCTCACCGGAATGGTGCCAACCGGTGCGGGTGCCGGTCTGCACGTCGGTGACGATCCCGTGCCAGCGCGGGCCCGCCCCGGTCGCGTCCTCGAGCAGGGCGCGGACCAGGAACGACCGCGCGACGAGATTCGTCTGCGCCCCGCCGACCTGCTCGTGTCCGGACATGCCACGCCAGACTCCCCGCTCGATCTCTTCCGTGCGGGCATCGTGGACGGAGCCGGTCTCGCGGGTGTCTCCGGCGCGTCTCGGCGGCGTCTTTCACCGTCCTCGTTTCGGACTTTCACCCGACTTCGTGCGCCAATCACCCAACACGGCCCCGGGTCCGGGGCGGATAATGGGGCGAGGAACACGGCGGGGAGAGGCCAATGTCCGCGAGGAACCGCGGCCTGCCCGCCGGGCTGAGGAATCAGCAGGGGCAGCCCGACGGTGGGTCGCTACGAACGAAAGACCATCTCGGCGCAGGCGGTTCGGCTGTGCCGGACCCGGCGCGCGCCGGCCGGCCGGTCACGCGTGGTGCGCCGCCGGTGCCCGGCTCCCGGTCTCGGCCGCGCCCGAGTGGTACGCCGGCGGTGCCTGTACCCGGGGCACGGCCGCGAGGACGCCGGCGATGACCGCCCTGACGGTCCGGCTGCTTGGCCCGTTCCGCGCGCTGCGCGGCGACCGGCCGCTGCCCAGTCCGATGCTGCACAAGGCGCAGGACCTGCTCACGATGCTGTTCCTCGCGCCCGGGCATGCGCTGCTGCGCGAGTCCGCGGCGGAGTCGCTGTGGCCGGACACGGACGCGGAGATCTCCCGCAAGGCGATGCGCCAGACGCTGTGGCAGATCCACCACGCCACGGACGAGCCGGTGGCGCAGGACCGGCTGGTGATCTGCGATGGCGACGGTTTGATGATCAACCCCGAGCGGCCGGTGTCGGTGGACCTGCCGGTCTTCGTCGGAGCCGTCCGGGAGGCACAGGACACCGGTGGCCGGGTCCTTACCGATGACCGCCTGATCCGCCTGTGCACCGCGGCGGACCTCTACCGCGGCCCGCTGCACGCCGGCTGCTACGACGACTGGTGCCTGATCCCACGGGCCCGGCTCGAGGACCGGTGCCTGACCCTGCTCGACCGGATCAGCCGGGAGCGGGAACGGCGCGGCGACATCGACGGGGCGATCGCCTGGACCCAGCGGCTCCTGGAGATCGAGCCCGCGCACGAGCGCAGCCACCGCCGGCTGATGCGCCTGTTCAGCCAGGTCGGTGACCGGACCGGTGCCCTCCGTCAGCTGGCCGAGTGCCGGGCTGCGCTCGCCAGGGACCTCGGCGTGCGCCCGGAGGCCCGCACCGAGGACCTCGGCGCCGCGATCCTCGCCGACCGGATGTACCACGACTCCGGCCGGTCGGCGCTCGCGGGGGCCGAGATCCCGCCCCGCCCCGACGCCGACACCGAGCTCAACCTGCTGCGCCTGGAGGTCGCCGCGCTGCGGCAGAGCATCGAGTGCATCGGTGAGCAGCTGCGGGACGCCCCGGTGCCGGCGTCCGCTGCGGGCGTCGGGGTGGTCCCGCCGCTGACATCGCACCAGCCCGGGCCGAACGGGTGAACAGCCGCTCAGCTGTGGCAGCGCCTAGGCCAGCGGGGTGGACTCAAGTCACCCGGACCCGTCCGTTGTTGAGCGCTTGCTGGAGTGCCTCGATGGTGAGCCGACCACGATCGCCGTCGATCGTGTCCCGGTAGAGCCCCAGCCGCGTGAGCCACGTCTGCTCGGCCTTGACCGACCGCACACCGAAGAACTTCTCGTTCCTGTCGGGCGCCGTGCGGTTCGCGACGAGGAACCGCTGGTACCCGCCGATGAACTTCGGGCCGAGCACGGCGTGCTTTCGCTGATCGGCTTCGATGGCTCCGTCGTAGAAGTCGGCCCGGGCGAGCGCCCGCTGGAGCTCGGTCGCCGTGCGGTGCGCGAAGTTGCCGTCCACCCGCAGCGGTAGGAACGGACCGGATGCCGCCGCGGGTACTCCGTTGCCCGGTGACACACCGTGCCTGCTGAACGCCGCCACGGGATCCTGAGGTCGGCTGGCCCGGTCCCAGGTCTCGAAGTGCAGGTGCGGGCCGGTCTGGATCCCGGTGGCATCCGAGAACCCGACCAGCTCACCCTCCTTGACCCGGTCGCCCTTGCGCACGCTCGGTAGCACATGATCGTAGAGTTGCGCCTCGCCATCGGGATTGCGGATGACGGCACCGTTTCCGGTCCGCAGCGGCGCCCGGCCCGATGACGTGTCCCCGGGGACCTGCATCGACACGGACTTCTCCACCGTGCCGGCGAACGCGGCGAAAACCGGGTTGCCGAGCGTGCCGCCGCTCCTTGGCCTGATGTCCACGCCCGCGTGGACGAGTTGGCCGCCGCTCCTCTTGAACTTCTGGGAGATCGATCCATCGAACGGGTTCTGCATGACTGCGCCCTTTCCGCTCGAGGGGACGCGTGCTACCCCCGGACGCACTCGGCGTCTCCGTCGACGCCGGTTGAATCCCCGCCTGCATCGTGATCACACACCTGGCGGACCCCGGTGTCAAGGGAGATTCGACGGGTCAGCCGCGCAACTGCGGCAACGCCTCGGCGAGCAGGTCCACCTGGGCCGGGTCGGCCGCAGTCGGGAACAGGATCAGTTCGTCCGCACCGGCGGCGGTGAAGCCCTCGACGTACGCCCGGACGGTGTCCGCGTCCTTCGCGGCGCCGTCGATGATCATCTCGGCGTACTCGCCGAGGAAGCCGTAGTAGTGGCCGAGGTCGTCGCGGGCCTGCTGCTGCGCGTTCGGTCCGAGCGCGTAGTAGGACAGGGCCACCAGACGCGGTTTGCCCTCTCGCCCGGCGTCCTGCCAGGCGGTGGTCAGCGCGGGCAGGGCCTCGGCGATGGCCTCCGGCGGGGCGCCACCGATGGTCAGACCGTCGCCGTACCGGACCGCCCGCTGGATCGCCCGGGCGCCGCCACCGCCGATGAGGACCTGCGGGCGGCTGCCGAAGAACGGGGCGGGACCGACGCCGGTCTCGCCCGCCCAGTGCCTGGTGAGTTGTTCCAGCTGGGTGTCGAAGACCCGGCCGCGCTCGCGGAAGTCCAGGCCGGACGCGGTGTAGTCGTCCTCGCGTCCGCCGACCGCCATGCCGAGGACGAGCCGCCCGCCGGAGAGGTGGTCGAGGGTGGCGGTCTGCTTGGCGAGCAGCGCGGTGTTCGCGTGCAGGGGCGCCAAGAGGATGTCGGTGGTGAGCCGGATCCGCTCGGTGACGGCGGCGGCCGCGGCGAGGGAGATGAGTTCCTCGTAGTTGGAGTAGGTCAGTCGCCCGATCGTCCCGAGGGAGGAGAAACCGGCGTCCTCGGCGCGGCGGGCCCAGTCCACGATCCCCGCACGGTTCACCCCCGGCACCGTATTCGGCAGTCCGATTCCGATCTCCATCAGCCACTCCTCACGTCGTTGTCGCTAGGTCGTGTCAAACCGGTGTGGGGGTCGGCCTATTCCGGCAGGGCCGGCAATCCCATCCTCGGCGCCTACGCCCAGCCGGGACCCGATGGTTATGATGGCAATGGCCCAGCACGTCGTTGGCATGGATAACCGGCGTCTCGGCTATTGCCCCAACCATGCGCATAATCGGCTGATCCTCCCGTCCGGCGGGTGGCAGGCTCAACGAGGAGCGTGGGAGATGGATCCCATTCAGGTGACCGTCAACGGTGAGGTGCGGGCCGCGGCTGCGGCAGGGCCGCACACGAGTCTGCTCGACTGGCTGCGTGGTGAGGGCTTCACCGGCGCCAAGGAGGGTTGCGCCGAGGGGGAGTGCGGCGCGTGCGCGGTGCTCGTGGCCCGGCCGGAGCCCGATGGCACGACCCGATGGGTCTCGGTGAACTCGTGCCTGCCGCCGGCCCTGGCGTTCGACGGCCAGGAGGTCGTCACCTCCGAGGGCCTCGGCCGCGCCCCCGGCGCGTGCGCGATCGCGGACCTGCACCCCGTGCAGAAGGAGATGGCCGAGCGCGGCGGGTCCCAGTGCGGGTACTGCACCCCTGGATTCGTCTGCTCGATGGCAGCCGAGTACTACCGCCCCGACCGCACCTCCGACCCGGGCGACGAAGACGCACAGACGGGACCCGCCGTCGTCGGCGCGGAGCACGCAGCCGACCACGAGCACGGCCCGAACGGTTTCGACCTGCACGCGATGAGCGGCAACCTGTGCCGGTGCACCGGCTACCGGCCGATCAAGGACGCCGCCTACGCCCTCGGCCGTCCCGAGCCGACCGACACGCTCGCGCGCCGCCGCGATGAGCCGGCCCCCGCGGCCCGGCCCACCCGCGTGGTCACCGACGCCGGCGAGTTCGTGCGCCCGGCCGGCCTCGCCGAGCTCTTCGACCGGCTCGCCGCCGCCCCGGACGCCGTGCTCGTCGCCGGTGCCACCGACGCCGGCGTGGAGCGCAACATCCGCCACCTGCGCCCGCCGCTGACGCTCGCGATCGACCGGATCGAGGAGCTGCGCGGGCTGCACCTCGGCCCCGACCACATCGAGCTCGGCGCCGCCCTGACCCTCACCGAGATCGAGACCCGGCTGGCCGGGAGCGTCCCGCTGCTCGCGGACCTGTTCCCGCAGTTCGCGTCCCGGCTGATCCGCAACGGCGCCACCCTCGGCGGCAACCTCGGCACCGGCTCCCCGATCGGCGACGCACCGCCGGTGCTGCTCGCCCTGGACGCGACCGTGCTGCTGGCCTCGGCCGCCGGTGAGCGCGAGGTGCCGCTGGCCGCGTACTTCACCGGCTACCGCGAGAGCGTGCGCAGCCCGGGCGAGATCATCCGCGCCGTGCGGATCCCGCTGCCGCTGGCGCCGCGGACCGCGTTCTACAAGATCGCCAAGCGCCGCTTCGACGACATCTCGTCCGTCGCCGTCGCGGTCGCCGCCACGCTCGACGGCGGGTCCGTCGCCCGGGTGCGCATCGGCCTGGGTGGCGTGGCCGCCACCCCGATCCGCGCCCGCGCCACCGAGGACGCGCTCATCGGACGGCCCTGGACCGTCGACGTCGCCCGCGAGGCGGCCGCCGTCATGGCCGCGGAGGGCACCCCGCTCGACGACCACCGCGCCAGCGCCCGCTACCGCGCTGCGATGCTGGAGCAGACGCTGCTGAAGTTCTACGAGGAGAACCACGACGCTCCCGCCCTGGAGGTGACCCGATGACCGCCCTGTCGCAACGTCCGGCGAACCCCATCGTCGGCCTCACGGTCTCGCACGAGAGCGCAGAGCTGCACGTCACCGGCGCAGCCCTGTACACCGACGACCTCGTCTCCCGGATGGCCGGGACCCTGCACGCCTGGCCGGTGCAGTCCCCGCACGCGCACGCCCTGGTCACCGGGCTGCGCACCGACCCCGCGCTCGGCCTGCCCGGGGTGGTCCGGGTGCTCACCGCCGCGGACGTGCCCGGCGTCAACGACGCCGGCGTCAAGCACGATGAGCCGCTGTTCCCCGACGAGGTCCGCTACTTCGGCCACGCCGTCTGCTGGGTCCTCGGGGAGAGTCTCGAGGCCGCGCGGCTGGGCGCCGAGGCCGTCGAGGTCGACTACGAACCGCTGCCCTCGATCATCACCCTCACCGAGGCGATCGAGGCCGAGTCGTTCCAGGGCGCCCAGCCGACGGTCAGCCGCGGCGACGCCGGCGCGGGCCTGGCCCGCGCCACGCACCGGTTCTCCGGCGAGTTCGAGTTCGGCGGCCAGGAGCACTTCTACCTGGAGACCCACGCCGCGCTCGCGCACGTGGACGAGGGCGGCCAGGTGTTCGCGCAGTCCAGCACCCAGCACCCCTCCGAGACGCAGGAGATCATCGCCCACGTCCTCGGCCTGCACAACCACGAGGTGACGGTGCAGTGCCTGCGGATGGGCGGCGGCTTCGGCGGCAAGGAGATGCAGCCGCACGGGCTCGCGGCGATCGCGTCGCTCGGCGCCGTGCTCACCGGCCGCCCGGTGCGGCTGCGCCTGAACCGCACCCAGGACCTGACGATGACCGGCAAGCGGCACCCGTTCCACGCCGTCTGGGAGGTCGGCTTCGACGACGACGGCATGATCCAGGGCCTGCGCGCCACCCTGACCGCCGACGGCGGCTGGAGCCTGGACCTGTCCGAGCCGGTGCTGGCCCGGGCCCTGTGCCACATCGACAACGCCTACTACGTGCCGGACATCGAGGCGCACGGCCGCATCGCGAAGACGAACAAGACGTCGCAGACGGCGTTCCGTGGCTTCGGGGGCCCGCAGGGGATGCTCGTCCTCGAGGACATCCTCGGCCGGGTGGCGCCCGCGCTCGGCATCGACCCCACCGAGCTGCGCCGCCGCAACCTCTACCAGCGGGGCCAGGTCACCCCGTGCGGCATGCCGGTCCGCCACGCGGAGCGGCTCACCCAGATCACCGACGAGCTCAGCGAGCGCGGCGAGCTCGAGCGACGCCGTCGGGAGGTCGAGGCGTTCAACGCCGAACACGAGCACGTCAAGCGCGGCCTGGCGATGACCCCGGTGAAGTTCGGCATCTCGTTCAACCTCACCGCGTTCAACCAGGCCGGCGCACTGGTGCACGTGTACAAGGACGGGTCCGTCCTGATCAACCATGGCGGCACCGAGATGGGGCAGGGCCTGCACACCAAGATGCGCCAGGTCGCCGCGACCGCCCTCGGCGTCCCGCTGAGTTTCATCCGGCTGGCGCCGACCCGCACGGACAAGGTCCCGAACACCTCCGCCACCGCCGCCAGCTCGGGCGCCGACCTCAACGGCGGCGCCGTGAAGAACGCCTGCGAGCAGATCCGGGAGCGGCTCGAGGAGGTCGCGGCCCGCACGCTGAGCCTGCACCCGAGCGACGTGCGGATCTCCGGCGGCGTGGTCACGGGCCTGGGCACCCAGGACACCATCGCCTGGGCGGACCTGGTCCGTGCCGCCTACTTCCAGCGCATCCAGCTCTTCGCCGCCGGGTACTACCGCACCGAGGGCCTGCACTGGGACGCGAGCCGGATGCAGGGCGAGCCGTTCAAGTACTTCGCCTACGGCGCGGCCATTTCCGAGGTCGAGGTCGACGGGTTCACCGGCGCCTACCGGTTCCTGCGCACGGACATCGTCCACGACGTCGGGGACAGCCTCTCCCCGCTCGTGGACCTCGGGCAGATCGAGGGCGGGTTCGTGCAGGGCGCCGGCTGGCTGACCCTGGAGGAGCTGCGCTGGGACACCTCGGACAAACCCAGTCGCGGCCGCCTGGCCACCCAGGCCGCGAGCACGTACAAGCTGCCGTCGTTCTCGGAGATGCCCGAGGTGCTCAACGTGCACCTGTTCGAGCGGGCCACCGAGGACGGCGCCGTCTACGGCTCCAAGGCCGTCGGCGAGCCGCCGCTGATGCTCGCGTTCAGCGTCCGGGAGGCACTGCGCGCCGCGGCCGGCGCGTTCGGGCCGGCCGGGCACATGGTCGACCTGGGCTGCCCGTCCACGCCGGAGGCGGTCTACTGGGCGGTCGACGCCGCCCGTCGGGCCGGGCGAGAAGCGGGCGACGGCGGGGCATCGGCCCGTAGCATGGCTCCCGTCGGGAGCGGCACCGGTGGGAACGGCACGGGTGGGAACGGCGCCGCCTCCGGCACTGTCACCCCGAGCGATGCCGGCGGCGGGAACGGCACCGTCGAGCGCGAGCTCGCCGAACCCTTGGCGCCTCACGGCGTCACGGAGTGAGTGATGGACTGGCTGGGCGCCGTCCAACGGTTGCGAGCGGAGGGCCGATCCGCGGTCCTGGTCACCGTCACGTCCGTGCGCGGTCACGCCCCGCGTGAGGCGGGCGCAAAGATGGTGGTCTCCGCCGACGGCACCTGGGGCACCATCGGCGGCGGGAACCTGGAGGCCACGGCCATCGAGCAGGCCCGCGTCCTGATCGCGGCCGGCACCGTCGAACCGCTGACACTGGCCGCGGCACTGAACGAGCACGTGACCAACAGGCACGGCCAGCAGTGCTGTGGGGGCGTGGTGGACGTGCTTCTCGACCCGCTGCCGGCCCGGGCCGTGGTGGCCGTGTTCGGCATCGGGCACGTCGGGCTGGAGCTGGGCCGGATCCTGTCCCGGCTCCCGCTCGTGGTGCACCTCGCAGACAGCCGGTCCGCGCAGATCACCGCCGCGGGCGCCCTCGGGCTGGACGACGGCCCCGCCGACGTCCACCTCACCCACGCCCCGATCCCGGAGACGGTGATGAGCGCGCTCCCGGCCGGGGCGCACGTGCTGATCATGTCCCACGACCACGCCGAGGACATGGTGCTCTGCGATGCGGCCCTGCGCCGCGGCGACCTCGGCTCGATCGGCCTGATCGGCTCGTCCGCGAAGTGGCAGCGGTTCCGCAAGCGGCTGCGCGAGGCCGGCCACACCGACGCCGCGATCGGGACGATCACCTGCCCGATCGGGTTGCCGGGCCTGCACGGCAAGGAGCCGGCCGTCATCGCGATCAGCGCCGCGGCCGCGCTGCTCGAGGCGTTGCGGAGGGAACCGGGCGCGGGCCTGCACGCCGCCGACGTCGGTGCCGCGCTGACCCCGGAGCGCTCGGCAAAATAGGCGGCGCAGGCCCGACGGCCGCTGCTACCTTGTCGCGGAAGCCGTGCGAGAGAAACAGGAGGTGGTACTCGTGAACGAATCGACGTGGGTGCTCCTGTTCGGGGTCACGGTCGGGCGATAGGTCGTCCGGGAGCGCCGCAACCCGAGCACTCCCGAAAGGCACGACCATGCACTTCACTTCCGAACAGCGCCTCGACGACGGCGTCCTCGAACGCGAATTCTCCCTCGGCGACGTCCCCGGCATCCTGTGGACGCCTGCATCCGCGCCCGGACCGGCCCCGCTGATCCTGCTCGGCCACCCCGGCGGGCTGCGCGCGATGTACCCCAGGCTGGCGGGGCGGGCCCGGCACGCCGCGGCGAACGGCTTCGCCGCGGCCACCATCGAATCCCCGGGCAGCGGTGACCGGCCCCGATCGGCCGACGCCGAACAGGCTCGCGCCGAGCTGCGCCGGGCGGTGACGGCCGGCGAACCGGTCGAGGGTGAGATCGTCGACCGGCTGGTCCTCCCGCTCGTCGAGAAGGCCGTCCCGGAATGGCAGACCACCTTGGACGCCCTCCTCGCACTGCCGGAGCTCGGCGGCCCGGTCGGGTACTCGGGCGGGGTGATCGCCGTCGGGGTCCGGTTGGCGCTGGTCGAACCGCGCATCGTGGCCGCCGGCCTGTTCGCCGGGAGCTACGTACCCCGCGCCATGTTCGACGAGGCCCGGCAGGTCACGATCCCGCTGCACGTCCTGCTGCAGTGGGACGACGAGGGCAACGATCGGCAGCTGGCATTGGACCTGTTCGATGCCTTCGGCTCCCGGGAGAAGACGCTGCAGGCCAACATGGGCGGGCACACCGGCGTCCCGCAGTTCGCGGGGGAGGACGCGGCCAGGTTCTTCGCCCGGCACCTGGCGTGAGGCCGGCTCCTCGGGCCGAGGGGACCTACCCGGCCTCTTGCCGGCGAACGATCTCGGTGATCCAGGTGGGCGCGAACGGTGAGGTGCAGTTCGGCGGGGTCGGGTAGTCCTTGAGGACCTCGAGCCGCTCGCCGATGTCGAGAGCACGGGCCCGCTGCGCCGGGTGGCTGATCCCGATCTGGGCCAGCGTCTCGTTCATCGCCCACTGCAGGGGGTCCGGGGCGTCCTTCATCTGCGCCTCGATGAGGTCGAGCAGCCCGGACAGGTCGAGGCCCTCGGGGCGCTTGTTCACCCGCTCGGTGGTCAGCTCCCAGCCGGCGCTGGCCACCGCGGGGTCGGCGTCGGTGAACCAGGCGACCCGCAGGGCCTCGGCGTTCGGGTTCTTCTTCACCACGTAGTTGACCAGCCAGTAGTGCACCTTGGGCTGCGGGGACTCACGCAGCATGGCGTCCAGCTCCTCGTGGCTGAATGCCTTCGGCCGGCAGATCAGCAGGGCCACCAGCCGGGCGGCCGTGTCCCCGGTGTCCCAGAGCTCGACGGCGAGGTCCTGGTTGGTCTTCAGCTGCTTCGCCACGGCCCGCAGCTTGGTGAGGTTGACGCCGTGATCGTCGCCGTGGCGCTCGTTTACCTCGCGGATCCTCGGGTCCTCGAGCGCGGCCAGTTCGGCGAGTACTTCCGCCACGGTTACGTCAGACATCGTGGTCCTCCTGCGTTCCATCATCAGCCAACCCATGGTGGCACGCCAGGCCGGTCGCTGTGCCAGACCGACTGGGTCCTCCCAGGACTGGCCTGGCGCCCGCGGGCCCCACGCCATCCCGGTTCCCCTGGCCCCAGACGCGGGTTCCGCGCGGACCCACCCACATCTCACGACAGGGGAGTCACTCGGTGCGCGAGAGGGTTGCCGAGTGCGCGCGGCCGAGGCGTCAGAGCAATTCGGCCCGCAGTTGCGCCGGGGTCTTGGGCGAGAGCAGCCCGGGCGGCACGTCCAGCACGGTGACGGCACCGGTCCGGCCCTGCTGGTTCAGTCGGTGCACGGCCCGCGCGTAGGCGACGAGCACGCTGGCGGTGAACTCCGGGTTGCTCTCCAGGGCGAGCCGGTACTCGATCACCTGGGCCTGCGCGTCGGTGGTGTTGCCGCTGCGGATCACGAACCCGCCGTGCGGCATGGCGTCGTGGTCGCGGCGCAGCGCCTCGTCGGAGATGAACTCCACCGTGGTGTCGTAGTCGGCGAAGTAGTTCGGCATCCCGACGATCGCGGCCCGGACCTCGTCCGCGTCGGCACCGGGCTCGAGGACCACGAAGCACTCCCGGGTGTGCTTGTCCCGGGTGCTCAGCTCCGGCCGCTCGCCCGAGCGGACCCGGTCGATCGCCTCCTGCGACGGGATCGTGTACTGCACCCCGGCGGCCACTCCCGGCACCCGCCGGATCGCGTCCGAGTGCCCCTGGCTCAGGCCGCGACCCCAGAACGTGTAGGTCGCGCCGTCGGGCAGGAGCGCCTCGCCGTAGGCGCGGTTGATCGAGAACATCCCCGGGTCCCAGCCCGCTGAGATCAGGGCGGTCTTCCCACCCGCCCGGGCCGGGGCGTCGACGGCGTCGAAGTACTCCGGGATCCGGGCGTGCGTGTCGAAGCTGTCGACGGTGTTGAAGCGGGCTGCCAGAGCCGGCCCCTGCTCGGGCAGGTCCGACTTGGAGCCACCGCACAGCATCAGCACATCGATGTCGCCGGTCCGTTCACCGAGGGCATCCATCGCGAACACCGGTGCCGCCGGGTCCAACGCCGCCAGGCTCTCGGGTGGCCGGCGGCTGAAGATCCCGACCAGCGTCATGTCCGGGTTCTTCGCCAGCGCGGCTTCGACGCCGCGCCCCAGGTTGCCGTAGCCGGCGATTCCGATCCGGATGGGTGTGCTCATTGGGGTATCTGTCCTCGTTGCCATGGGTGCCGCGCGTTCGCGTTCTGGTGACCCGATCATGTCAGGGGAGCGGTTGCGGGGCAGCCTCGGCGAAGCGGCGCGAGAGGAGGCCGATGGCGTCCGCGAGTTCGCGAGGAGCGACGCAGGTGATGGCTGCGTCGAAGCGGCCGGTCGACGCGGCCAGGGCCACCCACGACCGGGAGCCGACGGTGCTGGACATCGCCGTGGTCCACCCGAGCGCCTGACCGCCGGTCGCCGGCTCCGATCAGGTCACGAGCGCCATGGTCCGCGCCAGCGGCACCCCTGGCCGGTAGGCGAGATGCTCGTGCGACGGCGCCTCCAACACGGTTAGGTCCGCGTGCGCGCCCACGCCCAGGTGCCCGACGTCGTCCCGCCGCAGGGCCAGGGCTCCGCCCGCCGTGGCCGCCCAGAGTGCCTCGGCGGGAGTCATGTGCATCTCCCGCACGGCGAGGGCGATGCAAAGCGGCATCGAACTGGTGAACGAGGTGCCCGGGTTGCAGTCGGTGGCCAGCGCGACCCGGACGCCGGCGTCCAGCAGGGCGCGGGCGTCCGGGTAGGGCGAGCGAGTCGAGAACTCGACCCCGGGCAGCAGGGTCGCCACGGTGTCGGAGCCGGCCAGGGCGTCGAGGTCCGCGTCGGTCAGGTGCGTGCAGTGGTCGACGGCGGCTGCACCCAGTTCGACTCCGAGCCGCACCCCTGGTCCTGGGCCGAGTTGGCCCGCGTGCACTCGCAGGCCGAGCCCGGCCCGCCGGCCGGCGACCAGCACCGCTCGGGCCTGGTCGCCGTCGAACGCGTGCGGTGAGCCCGGCTCGCAGAACACGTCGATCCAGCGGGCGTGCGGGGCGCACTCGGCCAGCATCGAACCCGTCACCAGGTCGACGTAGTCGTCCGCGCGGCCCGCGTACTCGGTCGGCACCACGTGCGCACCCAGGAACGTGGTCTCCGAGGTCACCTCCCGCGCCAGTTGCAGCAGCCGGACCTCGTCCACGACGGTCAGCCCGTACCCGCTCTTGATCTCGATGGTGCCGGTGCCCTGGGCGCGGGCTTCGGCGACGAACGCGGCCAGCCGCGCTCTCAGCGCTTCCGCGGAAGAGCCGCGGGTCGCCGCCACCGTCGAGGCGATCCCGCCGCCGTCGTAGGGTGCGCCGGCCATCCGGGCGGTGAACTCGGACGCGCGGTCCCCGGCGAACGCCAGGTGGGTGTGGGAGTCCACGAAGGAGGGGACCACGGCGCGCCCGTCGACGTCGATCACCCGGTCCGCCGCCGGCGCCCCGGCGGCGAGCCCCACCCAGGCGACCCGACCACCCGAGGCGGGGCCGCCGTCGGGCGTTGCGCGTCGAGTGCCTGACGCTTCCGCGGAAGCGCGCGGGTCAGGCAACGCTTCCGCGGAAGCGCCGGGACCGGATGCCGCTTCCGCGGAAGCGCGCGAGTTCGTCACCGCTTCCGCGGAAGCGCCCAAATCGACCAGCACCGCCGCGTCGCGCATGATCCCGAGCCGGCCCGCCCCGAGCGCCGGGTCGTTCGTGACCAGCTCGGCGATGCCGGTGATCAGGATCGAGCCCATCAGCCCTCCCGCATTGGCACGCGCACGCCCCGCTCGGCGGCGACCGCCTCGGCGCGCGGGTAGCCGGCGTCCACGTGCCGGATGACGCCCATCGCCGGGTCGTTGGACAGCACCCGGGACAGCTTCTGCGCGGCGAGCTCGGTGCCGTCCGCGACGCACACCTGCCCGGCGTGGATCGAGCGCCCGATGCCGACCCCGCCGCCGTGGTGGATGGACACCCAGGTCGCGCCGGACGCGGTGTTCACGAGGGCGTTCAGCAGCGGCCAGTCGGCGATGGCGTCGGACCCGTCGGCCATCGCCTCGGTCTCCCGGTAGGGGGAGGCGACCGAACCCGCGTCCAGGTGGTCGCGGCCGATCACGATCGGGGCGGACACCTCCCCGGAGGCGACCAGCTCGTTGAACCGCAGCCCGGCCAGGTGCCGCTCGCCGTGGCCGAGCCAGCAGATCCGGGCCGGCAGCCCCTGGAACTCGACCCGCTCCTGCGCGGCACGGATCCAGCGGTGCAGCTTGACGTCGTCGGGGAACAGCTCGAGCACGGCACGGTCGGTCGCCGCGATGTCCGCCGGGTCGCCGGACAGCGCGGCCCACCGGAACGGGCCCTTGCCCTCGCAGAACAGCGGCCGGATGTGGGCGGGCACGAACCCGGGGAAGTCGAAGGCCCGTTCGCAGCCGCCCTCGCGGGCCTCGTCGCGGATGGAGTTGCCGTAGTCGAACACCTCGGCGCCGGCGTCGGCGAAGGCGACCATCGCGCCGACGTGCTTGGCCATCGACGCCCGCGCCCGCGCGGTGAACTCCTCCGGTTTCGCCTCGGCGTAGGCATGCCACTCCTGCAGCGACACCCCCTCGGGCAGGTAGGAGAGCGGGTCGTGCGCGGAGGTCTGGTCGGTGACGATGTCGATCGGCACACCGAGCCGCAGCAGCTCCGGGTAGACGGTCGCGGCGTTGCCGACGATGCCCACGCTCAGCGGCCGCCGCTGCGCCTTCGCCGCCTCACACCGCCCGACGGCGTCGGTCAGGTCCTGCGCGATCTCGTCCAGGTAGCGGTGCTCGAGTCTGCGACGCAGCCGGGCCGGGTCCACGTCGACGATGAGGCAGACCCCGCCGTTCAGGGTCACGGCGAGCGGCTGGGCGCCGCCCATCCCACCGCACCCCGCGGTCAGGGTGAGCGTCCCCGCGAGGCTCGCCCCGCCGTCGTCGGCCTCGGCGAAGCCAGAGCGGGAGGCGAGCTTCGCCGCGACGGCGGCGAACGTCTCGTACGTGCCCTGCAGGATGCCCTGGGTGCCGATGTAGATCCACGAGCCGGCGGTCATCTGCCCGTACATGGTCAGGCCGAGGTGCTCGAGGCGGCGGAACTCGGGCCAGTTCGCCCAGTCCGGGACCAGGTTGGAGTTCGCGATCAGCACCCGCGGCGCCCACTCGTGCGTGCGCAGCACCCCCACCGGGCGGCCGGACTGGACGAGGAGGGTCTCGTCGTCGGCGAGCGTGGTCAGCGTCCGCACGATCGCGTCGAAACTGGCCCAGTCCCGCGCGGCGCGGCCGGTGCCGCCGTAGACGACGAGGTCATCCGGGCGCTCGGCGATGTCCGGGTCGAGGTTGTTCATCAGCATCCGCAGCGGCGCCTCGGTCTGCCAACTGCGCGCGGTCAGGGTGGTGCCGCGCGGGGCGCGGACCTCGCGTGCTCCGTCCATTCCGGCCTCCTCGCGCAAGTTGCGCCGGTTGGCGTGCACCGGTGCCATGGCACCCCATTCCATCCCAGGTCAGGGGCGGGCCCAAGGGCTGTCGGACTAGCCTTGTCTGGGATGCCAGACGCCGGTCGAGAGGTCTGTGTGTTGGCTAGTGTCGCGTGTCGTTAGTTCGTGAACACTTGGACGACCTTTGCGACTCAGTGACTGGTAGCCAACGTATCTCTCCCGAGCATCGTTTGTGGTGCCGGGTAGGGCTGGTGAGGCTGCGGCCAGACGCGATCAGGAGGCACGGGCGACGATCCATGCTTGACCCGATCCGACCTGAGCCAGTGGTTTTGCGATCAACGGGACGCCCCTCGTTCTCGAACATCGCGCGCGCTTCGACAGTGCGTGGTCGAGCTCAGTGCGGTCGTCGAACAGCTCGTCGGCGCAACTCGTTGATGGCGTCGGCTTGGCGCGGCCTCGAACGCGGCGACGCAGGGCGTGAAGTCCGTCTGCTCCTTGCAGGAGACGAAGGTCTGATCAAGTCGCGCTGCTCGAGCGCGAGGGATCGGGCGTTGGCGGAATCGGGGAGCCAGGGCTCGGTGCTGTCGAGGGCGATGCCTTCGGAGGCGAGCAGTCGTGGAGGTCGTCGAAGGCAATGATGCGCGTCGTCGATGTCAAAGACCTGGGCGTGCATCTCGTCGATCGCTGAGCGCCAAACTCGCTGTATGGTTATACCTACGCGGAGGCATCGATACCTAACCGATGGGGGTAGGAATGGTTTCAAGGCGCGCACGACGGATAGGCATTGGTTCCGCACTGAGTGCCCTCGCGCTCTTATTCGGTGCACTCCCAGCGCAGGCCAGCGGTGGATCCGGCGAGAGCGAGGCAGCGGCGCAGGAAGATGCGCTTGGGCTGGAAGTGGTCCAAGTCGAGGACTTGCCGGACGGCGGTGGCTGGGCGAGCGAGATTCCCGAAGACGCCGAGTTCGTTTCGCAGGCCGAGTTGCTGGGGGATGACTCAAGCGCACCGCTCTCGGACGCGAGCGAGGGTGCGGCAGTTGGTATTCAGCCTATGGGCCAGGGTAGTCCAATTACGGCTGGGGAGTGCACCTACCGGCAGGCTAACGACAACCCGCACGAGAGCGGTGGAGACGCATCGGTACATGGCTGGTGGCGCTACGTAAGTGGCACGTGCCCTGCCGACGCGAACGTGGATATCTACCTCCAGGCACTGTGGCGCAACCCCAATGGGACGCTTGCGTGGCTGACCGTCGACAGCAACAGCATGCAGTTGAAGCCGGGCACTGGAGAACGTGGCAGGCGAGTGAACGCGCGCATACCGTGCGCCACCCAGGTGAGTACAACGTTCCGTGGGCTGACAGATGTTGACCTGCCGGGCATCATCGACCCGCCCGGTATGCAGGAGTCGCCGGATGTGACCTTGTCCTGTTCTCCGCCCGGCCCGCATTCGTGACCTGGGTGCGATCGGGATCGGGCTGGTCGTCTGCTGATCGCGGCGGAAGTGCGTCAAGCCGTGACGATGGCGGGCCGCTGGCAGAGTTTCCTATTGCGGTGCTATTGATCGCTAGGCGCCGCAAGGGAGCAAGCGGCGAAGGCTTCGATGTGAGCGAAGAGTTCGTGTTCGAGGGCGGCCGTCGCGCCGCTCTCAACGCTGACCGCGGGTTCACTGTGAGCGAGCCCCTGGAGATTGGTCTAGAGGGCCGCGTGAGGGTGGCACCGCATCCGGCGATATCGGATGACGAGATCCGTCGGACTGTCATGAACGTTGTAGGCGCCGATGAAGGGGAGCCGGAGGGCTCGCAACCCTGGGAACGTCTGGCGTCACTTGCCAGGGGCCGCGGGCTGTCGGTGACCGCCGACGATCTCCGTAGGCTGCCTCTGCGTATTGAAGTCATTCGGTAGGGGCGAGTGGCGGCCAGCGCCCGCTGACCCATAAAACTGCTCAGAGGAGTAGACAGGATCTGTTAGCGGCCCGCTTGGGGTGAAACTTGACGCGTGCTCAGCGAAATGCTGCGCACCGGCCGCGGCTTCCGAAACGCCGCCAACTACCGAACCCGTATCCTGCTCACCAGCGCCGCACGAGCAGTGGCGTGAACAACCATCACAGCACACCGTTCACCACGAACCTTGAAGAGCCGGTGAAGTGGACCTTGAACCTTGGATGCGCTGCGAGCCAGGTCTTGACCTTGGCGTGCTTGTGGGCGGCGTAGTTGTCCATCACCAGGTGCAGTTCGACCTGCTCGCCGGTCTCGGGATCGACGGCA